>CALNYB010000045.1:0-364830 GCA_942490675.1 Cyanobacteriota bacterium
TTACTATTCTTGACTCTTCCGTGATTGCTGACTTGATAATTAGGAAAACCTTCGATATCTTTCCAGTATTCGGGAGCGTGTCTTAACGCTATTGATATTTCGTACATGAATATTTTTCATAATTTCAAAAGTTTCAAATCAATTACACAGACCTCTATCATATTCCAAATTCAAAGAAAATGATGCAAATCAATTCATCATCTGCTTTAAATCACATTCTGTAAAACTACAAGAATATATCTTATGAATATGCAAGTTAAAACATTTAACCTGCTAAAACCAAACAAACACAAAAGCTTAGAACTTTAATGACTAAAATACATATCAAGCCCAGGTTGGATTTTTCAACAAATTTACTAGGATTGTCAACTTCTATTGCTAATTCAATAAGTTATTCAATCCTGGAATTTAGAAATAATTCCAATAAAGGTAAAGAATATGTCATTCAGAAAAGCAAGTTTCCAAGCCCCTGTAATCAATCAATCTGGTGCTAAAATATCTGATTTAGTATTGGACAATGCCAACATAGATAGTTCTGCTATTAATAGTGAAAAGAAAGACAATTGGACTGAAAAATCCAGGATTAATGGTTTAACTGAGCAGACTGAAAACAAATCTAATCCTTCTCATGAGTTGGACGCTTTAGATGAGAATAGTTTCTCAGCCAATATAAGCGAAAAACAAAGTGATGATTCTAGTCAGAAAAAAATCAAACTAGAGCAAGTTGCAGATTTCTTCAGTCAGCATAAAGCTCCTAAATTAAAAGAAATATCACTGGAACAAACTCAGGGATTTGTCGAACAAATTCTTGAACCCAGATTGCAGTATAATCTCCTAACTCAAGATGTCGAATTAGACGGAGTGAGTTTGCGCCGACACCAAAATGAAACTCTTAATGTAGAGAATCGTATTTCGGTTGTCTGTGAAAAGGAATATCAAGTTAAATTCCAAAAAGAGAAAACGTATAGAAATCATTTGATGGACGCTCTTAGTCGGAATTGCTATCATCCAGTGGAAAAATATCTTAGAAGTTTAGATTCAGTTAGTCCAGCTAATATTGATAATTTAGCCGAACGATATCTAGGGAATAAAAATCCTTTAGCTAACTTGTTAATCAAAAAAACATTGATAGCTTCTGTGGCAAGGGTTCTCGAACCTGGATGTCCCGTTCATGCCATATTGATTCTTTATTCTCCTCAACAGGGAATTGGAAAATCTAGTTTTTTAAGGACTTTAGCCAAAAACCCTGCGTGGTTTAATGACACTGTTCCAGAAATTAGGCTGAACAAGGACTTCTATTCAAAACTGCACCAGTATTGGTTCACAGAGATAGGGGAAATTGACACTAAGTTTCGTCGTATTAAACAAGAAGAGATAAAAGACTTTATCACCTCTTCCACTGATGCCTTCCGTCCAGCATATTCAGCCACAATGTTGAAATGCTCAAGACGATTTGTTCTGACTGGCACTGCTAACAATGGAAATTTTCTCACCGACCAAACAGGTTCACGCCGATATTGGATTGTGCCTGTCAACGGTAAGATTGATATTCCTCGTTTGGAAAAGGAAGTTGACGGAATCTGGGCTGCTGCCGTTCAAGCCTATAACAATGGCGAACAATGGCACTTGAATGACGAAGAAGCGGAAATGCTCAAGCAATCCAATGCTTCATTCACTTATGAGCATCTCTGGCATCCTGCAATTAAGCGTTATCTTGATTGTCATAAGATTGACGAGTATATTCTTCCAGAAAATATTGCAGCAATTCCAGCACTCGACATCTCAAAACGAGAAATAAACAAGCCTAATAGCAAAGCCCTTAAGGACATTAGAAATTTATTGCAGCAAAACTTCGGTTATTGTCGTAAGAAGATTAGTCAACAGCAAAGACAAAAGCTGTTTGACAAGTTGAAGAATGACCCAAGATGTCAACCTCAAGTGTCAGACATTAGTGAAATTCCTCACGCGATTTGGGTTAAAGCTGATGACTATTTTGGAGATAATTCTGCTAGTCAACGTCAACTAGACGAAAGCATTGCTGCCTAAAAGCTTGATGACACTAAGCTCTAGCTAATCGACGTTAAGCTCAACAATTAATCAGGAATTTTCTATTTTGCTAGAGTTCCTGATTTTTCAGTTTAAGGATTTCTTTATCGTCAACTGGATGAAATTAAGTCAGGGCAGAGGTTTTGGTTCGGTAAGGCAAAGGAAATTGACGTTAGAGTGAATCTAAAATCAAGAATTTTTTATTTTCGATAGAGTTACCGACCTTATAGTTTCAGGATTTTTCTAACGTCAACTAGATAAAAGCCAAGCTGTACTGGGATTTCAGGCTATTAAGTCGAGCTTAATTGACGTTAAAGCACAAATGAATTTAGATAAATTATTTGAAACAAGAATTGCTAATTCCAAACAGATAACGCTCTGTAAAAGTCATCAGACATCCTATGACTAGAACTAGAAAGCCTACAGTTAAATCTGGTTAGAGGTGTCATAGGTAATGGCTGATGACTGCCCCACAGATAACTTGTGTAGAGAATATTAGGAAGCACTTCTGTGAACAGAGTGAGCAGCTACTCTGCGAGTAGGCGATGCAGCTATAGGTACTTCATTACCTTTCTGTACTAAGTACGCCTCTTTGATCCAAAAGTCCTTTTGACCTTCTCTATGTTTAAGGGAATGGTTATACAAACAGGTAGCCAATAAATGATCCCCCAAGTTAGCAGTTACCTCGTAAGCAGATTGAGCATTAGGACTTGTAGTGACAATATCAGCTAACTCTACTTCAGATAGAGGAATTGATTTATATGGAGGTGCAGGAAAATCAAGTTTGTCAGAACTTGCTAGCGGAGCGTCACCCACTAGAGGTGCAGGGCAGTCTGCTCCTTCTTGCGAAGCGAGAACTAATACATCTTCTTTAGTGTCCTCTTTCTCTAAAGGTAAAACCCAAGTATCAGTTACAGCTTTGTTGACACGATGGTCTATTTCTTTCTTCAGATTAAGCGGTGCTAATCTCTTAGCATTCTCTAAAGAACACATGAACCGTAATTCATATTTACAATTGGTGACGACATATGGAGAAGCCACACAATAATCTGTAGTAACCTCATGTACTTCCTTTAATAAAGCACCGTAGGTATTAGCTCTATTCTTATTACTAAATCCTACATAACAGACGTTATTCTTTGGCTGGTAAAAGATATCTGGAGCTATACGTATTAGACTCTCTTGAAACTCTAGTTGTTCTTTTTGCTCTGGTGTCCACTCATCCCAATCATCTTCTAGTTCTTGTTGAAGTTCCTCTAGATATTCACGATCGCAGTAGAACTTGAGTTCCCACTTATGATTGATCATAATCTGGGCTTCATCAAGTAAAGAAGGAATCTCTATACTTTCTCTAAACTTCTCTGCTTCTTGCTTGTCATTAAATCCTATATAGGCTCTACCATCAGAAGAATAAGTAATGTTGGGTGCTATGTCGTCGTATGCAGTAGGGCCTAAATCAGGTCTACCTGTTAATTCGTAATATGTTTTCTCAGGCTCCTCATTCTTCGGAGAGGAATGCTTTATATTTTGTTCCTTGAGGTGTTGCTCACTATGAAAGACTGCTACTACTGTATCAAGTTCTTCCTCCTGCAACTGCTCAATAGATTTATAGTCAGGATGGGAATCATCCATATATTCAATATCATCTAAATCTGGCTCTTTTTCTAAATAGATTGGTTGTTCTGGAAAGAGACTTAAAAGACTTTCTTTGAATAGTTCAAGGCATTTAGGATCTTCTATTTGTTCAATAGTATCCCTGACATTATCAAATGCTTCCCCTGCAAATTCTTCGTAAGACTTGAGCGTGTATAATTGCTGCTCAAGTTTTTCCTGTTGCTGTTGATGATAGTGTAATTCTTCTTGGATTTGTAATATTGAAGCGTGAAACATATTTATTACCTTTGTGTAGTTAGTTGATGAAGTGAGATAAGAAACTACGCAGCAAAAAACCGCTCCTCACAGGTTCGGAGTAACGGTGCGCCCTAATCTTTGAGAGACATAATGGCGGTGATTGGTATATTCATTTGTGTGTTTGTGTGAAGGGATTGAGATATTTAAGAGTTGATTACTTGTAGAGCGATCGCCAGCCTCTCTTGATAATCTAAATAACCACTGTACTTCTCTATGTATTTCCAAAAAGTCTGCTGGTTAAACTTATTCTTCTCTTTGACTAACTTGTTGCGATAGTTAGCCCGATAAGTTTCTTTTTCTCTGCTCTGGTGTTGGGTTTATTCTGTAATAATCCATTTATTGTTTTCCAGCAAAACATAAGTTCTGCTTATACTGTATGTATTCTAAAAAATGAGGTGGAACTTGGGGGTTTCGGGAACACGGCTTAAGTAGTAATAAACTGTATAAAACGTTCTCTCCCTTTAGCTTTATATATTTTCTAACTAGAGTTTAGAGTCATCGATAGACTTATCTATTCGTCAGCTAAATGCCTTTCGTGGAATCGGTACGATGCTTTGATGTTATCTTGTCCAGTACTTGCTTTACTTCAAAGGGTAAGAAGTCGTATTGCGCCTTTTCATTCAGGCTCTTTGTCCAAGTAGATGCTTTCTCATCATTCCAAGTGCCTTGTCAATTTTTTACAACTATTCAGAGTTGGAGAAGTGAATAGCTCTCAACTATTCGATTATTTATTGCGCCCCTGAATCGATGGGTCAGCTTCCTTTGATAATTTGCAAATAGTGAAGCGTCTATCAGCTTGGGTTGGGTTTCTGGGAATCCGTTCTTCAAGTAGCCAGTTGCCTAAACTGTTAAAGGCATTGCTGATTAGTTCCATTATAACATAGAATAATAATCATTCTCAAAATAAGACAGAGCTATATACAGATAAATTAGTTAGAGGGGTCACTTTGAAATTAACTCTTCATGGATTTCTTTGATAACGGAGTCGTATGCTATTCTCATACCTGTAGTTGTGCGTCCCCAAACAGTGAGTCCGTAAAAATCTTCTACAGTTTCGCCTTTCTCTTTTAACTTTTCTCCCAAGTAGGAGCTTACAAGCCAATGCTCGTAAACTTCTCGATTGTATTCGTGTAAGTCCCAGTTTTGGTCATTAAAATATTCTTCAATTGCTTGATGCTTAGAATCGTGGTTGGGGTCTACTACGTAATAGTCTGTATCTGAATCGTATACGCCCCAAAGATCTGCTTCTTCCTGAACGATACAGTTGTTTTGTTCTATTGCTGATTGAGCTTCATCCCAATCAATAGATTCGATTAGATTCCAATATTCTTCATCTAGCTTTCCTTCTTGATTGAGAGTGTAGATTAGATTTGATAGGCAATAAATTATTTCTCTTGATACAAATTCCTGAATTGTAATAGTGTCAGTAGTCATTTTGTTTTTCTTGTGTAGCATAATAAGACAAAAAAATAGAGCTAGTTTAATGTCATGGCTCGGGACAGAATTATTTGATTGTTAGTAGTTAAGAAAAATCCCAGTATCAATAAAACAATTGCTGAAAAGCTTGTTTGACTTGAGAAGCAGTGCTGCCCTTGAAAAACCAGAGTGTTGTCTCCCAACAAAAAAAAGCAACGCCTTGGTATTCTTTGTCTTTGACCATTTCTACCTCACGTTGTATCTGCTCTATGGTTTTTGGTGAAGAAAATGTTCCAGTATAAAGACCAATATTAATTGGCATACTGTGAATTAGATTAACTAACTTTGTATTAGATAATTCATTAGCTAACTTGTCAGTTGGACGATAAACCTGAACTACTACTTCATCTAGTAACCCAAGTTCAATCCACCTAGTCCAATCTTGTAAGTATTTGTAATACGAATAGTTAGGTAAGTTTGGAGATAGAGACACAACTAAATTATTATTGGTGGCTTTAACTTCTTTGACAAGTTGAGTCATAAACTGTGTAATTTTTTCTGCTCTCCAAGCAACCCATTCTGTATCTGATGGGTCATTGGGCGGACTATTACCATTATGTTGTTCCCTGTATAGTTTTACTGTGAAAGGGTCATATCCAAACTCAATAGGCAACCCAAAGTGGTCATCCAACTGAATACCATCTATAGAGTATCTTTTTGCTACTTCAACGATTAAATCTATAACGAACTCTTGCACTTCAGGATGAAATGGATTTAGCCATCCTTGATTAGCCCCAGTTATCTCTTGAGTAAAATTGAATAGCGAGTTTAATATCCACTTTGGTTTAGTTGGCTCGTAATTAATTACAGTTTCCTCATTTCTAGTTGTAGTCAGCCAATCTGGATGTTCTTGAGCAATCTTTGATGTGGTGGGAATCATCAAGCCATATTCAAACCAAGGTATTAGTTTGAGATTTTGACGATGAGCTTGATAAATTAAACTTGAGAGAATATCTTCATTAGGTAGCGTTGTTAGAGGGTCTTGTTTCAGTCCTCCTACCTTTATAGCTATGGAAGAAGGATAAAGAGTATAGCCTCTATTCCAAACAGCAGGGTAAATAGTATTTAAGTGATGTTTGGCTATGTTGGACACAACTTCATCTAATCTCGTTGTATGGTAAGAAAGTGATGCGCCATAATTGGTCATCCAAACTCCTCGCAATTGTTGGTGTTCAGTTCCACTATGTTTAATGACGGGAGCTTGCCAAAAGAATACAATGATAAACCACGATAAGAGAACTACTATCAATCTTCTAGACCAATGTTTACCTTTGACTAACCATTTGAGAGTAGAATTTCTTTTTGTCATAAAGATTTCGGGAAATTAATTCTTGATGTGTCTTGAATAACATAGTCATAAGCTATTGCCATCTCTGTCGTGGTAATCCGCCAAATTGTTAATTTCATAATATAAATAACCATCAAGAGAAATCTTCAATAATAGAATTGTTAAATCTATCTATCTAACAGCTAGTCACAGAAATAATACCTGTCAATCATGCTTGGAAAGAAGCTAAAGATTTATTCAATTGTCCAAATACTCCTTTAGATAATTCTCTTAGAGATTTAAAAGCTTTTCATGTCTTCATTTATTGAACAAGATATGAATTTCGAGGAATGAGGAATGCTTATTAAAATTTCCTTTACATTTCCGCAATTTCCCGAATTTACGTTCTTGGGAGTGAGTAGTTATATTCGGGTAAATACCGATATGGCGCATCACATTGGGAGTAAAGCATGGCGTTTGAGCAGGAATTGGACATTTACTTGAGGTCGCGTTTTACCTTGATGGTACTGGTAACGCCAGAGGAAGAACGGGCTTTACAGAGTGTCAAACAAGTTTGCGATAAAGCTCAACGTCCCTGTTTGAGTTGGGATGTCGCCGATGGCTTTGGTGCAGTAACTAATTGGCGGGGGACGATACCGACTGCCCGCGATCCGCTTTCGGCATTGGAACAGGTGGATAAAGCGGATGGAGATGGTTTATTTGTCCTCAAAGATTTTCATGACTGTTGGAGTAAGGGTAATGAAAAGGTTAGGTGATTTCTGAGTAAGAAGGTACCACTAGCACTCTAAAAAATGTTACTTTGCTCAAAGGAAAAATTAGGACTTACCGTTCGCTCAAATTTCTGAGTCATTCGGAATTATAATAGCGAAACAGCTTGTATCATAAGGGTTCAAGAAGATGTAGAGGAGGTAAGTTAGAGGAAATCGAGAAATGGCGATCGCACAATAAAATTCTTCAAACCCCGATCTTTGTTAAAGTTGCGATCGGCCATAATTTTCCATTTATCTCCTCTCAAACGGCTGAAAGCCTTGTAAAGATTATTATTTGCTTTGTTTATTAAGCAACTCAATTTTAAAATGAGCGAACGGTGAGTTAGGAGTCAACCATTGAGTCAAGACCTTGCACCCCATCAACGATTAAACTCTGACCAAATTGCAGATATTCGTCTGGCCTCATCTTTGATGACGGGAGCAAAGCGGAGAGCTTTTCAGGCGGAGATGGCCCTGAAATACTGTAAAGGGAGTGCTCGTCTGAGTGAAACAGTGTTTGGCTGGAAGCGGCAAACTGTAGCACTGGGTTTGGCAGAAAAACGGAGTGGCCTTACTTGTGTAGGAGCGCAATCATTCTTGAGTGGTAGCAAGCGCTGGGAAGAAGAACAGCCCTCAGCAGCAGAAACCCTGCGCCAGTTAGCTGAAGCTCATGCCCAACAAGATCCAACTTTTTGAGAGCACAATTGCTTATACTCGACTCACTGCTACCGAAGCAATTATTCAACTGAGGGTCCAGGGCTTTAGGTCAGACCAATTACTGCGGCCCCCAGCACCATGGCCGAGATTTTAAACCGTATGGGCTATCGCCTCCGCAAAATAGTCAAAGCCAAGCCCAAAAAAAAACTGCCAGAAACCAACGCCATCTTTGACAATATCAAAGGGAAAGACAGTCCCTCTGACTCAGGTCGAGTCAAGCGCTTGAGCCTCGACTCGAAGGCGACTGTTAAGATTGGCAATTATTCCCGTGGCGGCAAGACAAGAGGAGATAATCAGGCTGAGGACCATGATATGGGATGTACAGAAAAGTATATTCCTTGTGGTGTGGTCGATGAAGATAGCGGGCAATTCTACATTAGCTTTGGGAGCTCCTTTAAAACTAGTGACTTCATCGTCGATACCCTGGAGCAGTGGTGGCAGCTTCTAAAACCCCAGGAGCAAGAAACTTGTGAGCTAATTCAACTTAAAGTTGACAATGGCCCTGAAAGTAGTGGACTGCGGACTCAGTTCCTCAAGCGTATGGTGGAGTTGGCTGACAGTCTGAGTAAACCAATTCAATTACTGTACTATCCCCCTTATCATAGCAAGTACAATCCCATCGAGCGCTGTTGGGGAGTTCTAGAGCAGCATTGGAATGGAGCCAAACTCATCGATGTGTCAACCATGTTGGCCTGGGCCGAGAGTATGACCTGGAAGGGGCTCAAACCGATTATTAATTTGAGCAACAAAAGTTACCAAAAAGGCATCTCTCTCTCCAAGAAAGCGATGAAGGCTATCGAGAAGCGACTGGAACGAAATCCTCTTTTACCGAAATGGGACATCCTTATTCGACCTGCCTAATCGGTATCTTTTTTTTCAGAAATCACCTTAAGCGTAAACTCCGCAGTCTGGCACAACAGCTCAAGTTTAGTAAGAAGTCGATTCTGATTACTGCCCCTTCAGGAAAAATTCCCGTAGAGTTAAAGGATGAAGCGGTTATTTTAGAATATCCCTTACCCCAAAATGAGGAACTAGAAACCGTACTGGGAAGATTGACTCAAACTCCAGGGGTCAAGGTTAATTTAACCAAGTTAGGTAGAGAAAAACTAATTCAGGCAGCTTTAGGTTTAACTGCATCTCAGGCACAACGGGTATTTGCTAAGGCGATTGTCAGTAATGGGGTATTAGATGACCGCGATATTAATTTAGTTACCGAAGAGAAAAAACAAATTATTCGCGAAAGTCAGGCGTTAGAGTTTTATGCCGTCCACGAAACACCAGGAGATGTGGGCGGTTTGGGAGTATTAAAAGAATGGTTGCGGTTGCGGGAGCGTGCTTTTTCCCAGGAAGCTCGTAACTATGGTTTACCAGCCCCTAAAGGTATTGCCCTAATTGGTATTCCTGGTACGGGTAAAAGTCTCACTGCTAAGATGATTGGGGGTTTGTGGCAGTTACCTTTATTGCGGTTGGATGTGGGTTCGTTGTTTGGCTCTTTGGTGGGGGAATCGGAAGAAAGAACCCAAAAGGCATTACAGTTGGCTGAAACCGTCGCTCCCTGTATCCTCTGGATCGATGAGATAGAAAAAGCTTTTGCTTTTGGTGGTAGTGATGGTGGGGTGAGCAAGCGAGTATTTGGGACGATTCTGACCTGGATGCAGGAGAAGACAGCACCCTGTTTTGTAGTTGCTACCGCTAACGATATTTCTAGTTTGCCTCCAGAGTTACTGCGTAAAGGACGCTTTGATGAAATTTTCTTCCTCGATTTACCTACTGTAGCCGAGCGACAGGAAATATTTGCCGTTCACCTCAAAAAACGAAACAGATTACCCCAGGATTTTGATACTGCACAGTTAGCCAGACAGTCAGAGGGATATGTGGGGGCAGAAATCGAACAGGCAATTATCGATGGAATGTATGTCGGCTTTAATCAAGGGCGCGAGTTTAGCACTAGCGATCTAGCTCATGCTCTCAAGCGTCAAGTACCTTTATCGGTTTCTCAGCAGGAAACTATTGCAGGGTTACGCAGGTGGTTGAAAGAAGGGAGAGCGCAGTCAGCTTCTTTTGAGGAGATAAGGGACGCTGAACAGCAGTTTGTTCCGTTGCAGTTGGAAATTAGGAGATAAGGTAAATGTTCTTATTTGAGTTGAAAAAATTGGAAACAAGGTTACTTGAACCTGTCTCCATACCAGTCATTGGTCGCTGCTTACAGAAAAAAGCAGTAACAGCTTTAGCGGAAGATAATTCCCCTAATGCAGTGAAAGTATTGGCTAAAGCGATAACTCGTCTTAAAGATGAGGAAATAAAAGAAATTGTTTTAGATGCTCTGAGCAAGCTTAGAAACCAGCAATGTATTGATGCTTTTGTGAAGTTCGGGCTAATACACGCCATCGGGATTTAACTAATTTGTTGGTTAAAAAGGTTTGGTGGCTTCTGCGCCAGTGATAGATATTAGGGTACTTAGTGCTTTAAAAGCAAAGCAGTTAGAAGTTGTTACTAGTGGCGGTCAGGAAATTGTCGAGCCTTTGTTAGGTGCGTTTCAGGATAGGGATTCTGAAATTGCCAATCGGGCTAGTGAATGTATGATTTCTCTAACCAATCCTGATGCTATAGATTATGTTTGTCAGAAATGGGCAAAAACCAGAGATAAGACTCTTGAACAGCTAGTATGCAAAGGAAAGTATGTTGCACAACAACCTATCGAGTTGAGAGTATTGACGCTTTGAAAGTAGCCAGTTCGAAGTTATCCAAGATGGTGGCAAAGAAATTGTCGAGCCTTTACTGAAAGCGTTAAAGGATAAAGATCTTGAGATTGCTAATAAAGCTAATGAATGTTTGCTTTCTCTGAGTAACTCTGGTGCTATAGATTATATTTGTCAGAAATGGGCAGAAACTAGAGATAAGACTCTTGAAGATTTGGTGTACAAAGGCAAATATTGCACAAACCAATTGAGTTGAGAGTATTGACCGCACTGAAAATAGGGAAGCCTGGAAGTTATAAGAGACTATAGCAAAGAAATTGTCGACCCTCTACTAAAAGCGTTAAAGGATAAAGATTCTGAGATTAAGCAATTGGGCTTAGTGAATGCTTTCACTAACTAATCCTGACGTTTTAGATCCTATTTGTGAGCAATGGTCGAAAGATAGAGATAAGTTTTTAGAACAATTATTGTGTCAAAAAAAATATGTAGCACGAAAACCAATTGCGTTGAGAGTTTTAACTGCTTTGAAAGTAGCCAGGCTCGAAGTTGTAAGAGACGGTAGCAAAGAAATTGTCGAGACTCTACTAAAAGCGTTAAAGATAAAGATTCTGAGATCGCTAATCGGGCTAATAAATGTGCTATTTCTTTTACCAATCCTGATGCCATAGATTATGTTTGTCAGAAATGGGCAAAAACTAGAGATAATACTCTTGAAGATTTGGTGTACAAAGGCAAATATATTGCACGACAACCAGTTGAGTTAAGAGTATTGACAGCCCTTAAGAGATCGCCAAGCTTGAAATTATTGAATTTGAAATCATTGAACTCGAAATCACTAAAGATTGTGGCAAAGAAATAGTTGATCCTCTACTAAATGAATTACAAGATAAAGACGCTGAAATTGCTAGTCGAGCTAATGAATGTTTGCCTTTTTTTAGTAATTATGATTCTGTAGATTATATCTGTCAAAAGTGGTCAAAAACGAGAGATAAGGCTCTTGAGCAGTTAATATGTCAAGAAAAGTATATTGCACAAAAACCAATTGAGTTGAGAGTATTGACCGCACTGAAAGTCGCCAAGCTCGAAGTTATCCAAGATGGTGGCAAAGAAATTGTCGAGCCTTTACTGAAAGCACTTAATGATAGGATTCTTGAGATCGCTAATCGGGCTAATAAATATGCGATAATTTTTGACCAGCCTGAATATCAAGAGTATCTTTTAGTTTAATCATAGAACAAGATCATCTAATTGCTCGGCAAGTTGCGATTAAAGCTCAATATGCGCCTCGCGAACCTAGCTAAAGAGCATTATTTTATTTTCTAACCGAGCAGTGGGATAAGTATGAAAGTTTAGACTACGAACACAGTTTATTACAAAAGGTTTATGAGCTTGGAGATGAAAAGCTGCGTAAGCAAATAGCTGAGAAAGCTTAGACAAGAGGCGTGTTGAATGGATAAAAATAGTTGCTTAAAGTAAAGGTCAAAGATTGGAAGAAATGACCGATACCGAATGGGAAACAACACTTGCAGTTCTCAATAGCGGTAAGCAATGGGAAGAAATGTGCGGCGATTGGCTCATAAAGCTCCTGCTATTTGGAGTAGGAAATTATTAAATAAGTTGAACCAGGTAGCATGGCTGCCGAGCAGAGCAAGAACAGGTCGGTTTTAAAGTTAAAACACCCATCGGATAAATGTTTGAATGAGATACCGCCGATGGCGGGACTTAACAGATTGCTGGGTTACTCTTACACAATGTATTTTGCTCCGCGGCATAAGCTTCAGTCCTGATGGACAAATACTTGCTAGTTATGGTGATGATAAGAAAACAATCAGGTTGTGGCAAATGCCTGATTACCAACCCCCTAGCTACTCTCACTGATCATACTAATTGGGTCACGGACATAAGCTTCAGTCCTGATGGCAAAATACTTGCTAGCTGTAGCAGTGACAAAACAATCAGGTTGTGGCAAATGCCTGATTGTCAACCCCTAGCTACTCTCACTGGTCATACTGATCAAGTCAGGGACATAAGGTTCAGCCCTGATGGCAAAATACTTGCTAGCCATAGCATAGACAAAACAATCAGGTTGTGGCAAATGCCTGATTGTCAACCCCTAGCTACCCTCACTGATCATACTAATTGGGTCACGGACATAAGCCAGTCCTGATGGCAAAATACTTGCTAGCCGTAGCGATGACAAAACAATCAGGTTGTGGCAAATGCCTGATTTCCAACCCTAGCTACTCTCACTGGTCATACTGATCAAGTCAGGGACATAAGGTTCAGTCCTGATGGCAAAATACTTGCTAGCTGTAGCCATGATCGAACAATCAGGTTGTGGCAAATGCCTGATGGTCAACCCTTGGCTACTCACTGTCATACTGATTGGGTCTATGAGATAAGGTTCAGCCCTGATGGCAAAATACTTGCTAGCTGTAGCAGGGATAAAACAATCAGGTTGTGCGTATGCCTGATGGTCTAACCCTTGGCTACTCTTACTGGTCATACTAATGGGGGTTAAGGACGACATGGCAGCCTGGGCCTCAGATGGCAAAATACTTGCTAGCTTTAGCTTTATGTTTGACGAAACAATCAGGTTGTATGTATGCCTGATGGTCAACCCTTGGCTACTCTTACTGGTCATAATAGTTATGTCAAGGGCATAAGCTTCAGCCCTGATGGCAAAATACTTGCTAGCTTTAGCTATGACGAAACAATCAGGTTGTGGTCATCACACTTGGTTAACCAAGTCGTTTACCCATTAAACAGGTATGTCAGCAACATAGAGAATGGGTACAAACAACATTGCTAGATAACAAAATTACTGAAGAAGAGAGACATTGGCTTGAATTCATGCAAGCATTGATGGATTGGCATCGAAGATTTGATGTGGAGGTAGAAGATGCACCTCAATTGGTTAGTACTGGTGAATTTGATATTGAAATTGAGGGATAAATAATCATATTTTCTAATTTAATTTCAGAATTTTTAATATAGGAGAAAAAATCATGGATCGTCAAACAGTAATAGATCTTAACAAAGCAGGCAATAAAGAAGAATGCCAGCTTCTGAAATGGGACAATGTGAAGCTGCTGCTCGACAATATGGTAAACGACACGGAAAATCTGGTTTGGTAGAAGATTGGATTAAAGAGGGGCAAGATGAGATGTCTCCACAAAAAGCATTAGAGTGGCTAGACTCTTTACCTTTAGTTTTGTCTGCCATTTATAAGAGTAAAAATAGCATTATTCTGCCGTTCTAAACCAAATCAAACAAATACTAACTAATATTATCCCATAAATTATATAATGGTTATTAAACTACGTTGCCATACTCTGCTACATTTTAGAGAAAGTAAGAAAATGGAATCCATCATTTATAAAGTTGAATGGACAAAGATGCTAGTGTAGATACTTCAGAATTTACTGGGATTCTGAAAATCATGTGGTCATGTTTCAAGCAACAACAGTGCTAGGTTTTCCAATCAATTGGTTGGGAGCAAAGCATAATCAAATACTTACGATTTTACTTATACATTACAAGCCACTGAAGATAATTGAACAAAATTTACCATCTAAACAAAAGCTCAAACATTTACTACAACAGCACAATGGTTTACCTCTGCATTGCCAACAATACATAAGAACTTTTCAGCAAGAAATGCAGCGTTTAATAATAACTTAACTTTTAACATAAATCAATGGGTAAATGATGCTGACTTAATTATTTGCTGTTGGGGAGAATTATGGAGTCATATCAGCAAAACACATTTTTTCAGGGTCAGCCCATATGGCTTTATCTATGACTATGGTCGATACATATGAATGACCTTGTTATCTACGAGAGCAATGCCAATATCATCAATAACAAACAGTAAGCATAAATAAAGTCACGATCGAGCATTATTAATGCCAGTCACACTAATCAAATTGTTAGGCTATCCCCAAACCTCAACCTCAATCAGATGAAAGAAATTACTAACTCTAGAAAGAGAAATACAAAACCTACGATTAGAACTAACAGAACGCAACCAATTAATAGATAAACTCAAACAACAGCTAGAACAACAACGCACTAGCGAAAACAACAATATTGACTCTGCCGTTCAAAACCAAATCGAACAACTACTAACCGATACTGCTGCCCCCGTCACCCAATTACTCACCCAGGCACATCTTTTAGAACAAGGTAAACCAGTACCAGCTAAAGATGTGTTGTTGGTAGCTAAACGCTTTATCCGCACCTTGGAAGACAACGGTTTAACTATAGTTAGTCAGGTTGGGGAAACAGTCTCTTTTGACTCCAATCTCCACGAACCTTTAAGTGCCAGAACTGAGATTAGTCCAGGCGCAGAGGTAGTGGTGAGATTTGCGGGTGTTCTTATCAGGGTAAGGTGATTCGTAAAGCGGGGGTGGAATTATCTACCTAACCACAGGTTTAAAATCAATTGTCATCCCCACTGCCTGAAGTACAGAGGTTAAGGTTTCTAAAGTCGGATTCCCTTCTTCACTCAGCATCCGATATAAATGCTGACGGGAAATGTTTGCTTCGTTTGCCACTGTTTGCATCGCTCCAGTCGCATCAACTACATTTTTCAAAGCCAATAAAAAAGCTGCCCTGTTCCCATCAGCGAGAGTTTCATCAAATGCTGCTTTTAAATATTGTGCTGCGTATTCACGATTAGTTAGTCGTTTGAGTAAATCGATTTGATAATCTTTAGTTGGCATGATTAAGTTTCTCCTTGTTCTTGTTGATATGCTTTCCAGAGACGACGGGCTGTTTTAATATCTTTCTTCTGAGTTTTTTTAGAACCACCGACAAGCAAAAGCACTATTCGATTTCCAGAAAGTCCAAAATAGACGCGATAACCTGCCCCAAACTGAAACCGAAGCTCGAAAATTCCTCCTTCCAGACTTTTTCTGTCTCCAAAATTGCCCAGACGTACTCGGTCGAGTCGAACATCAATTCTGGCTTGTAAGTTTGAATCGAGCTTATTGAACCATTCATCGAAGGGACAGTCTCCGTCTGCCGTAACGTACTTTTTAATTTCCCATTGTCGGCTTTCCATATAACGATCTTACTGTTATTTTGTCGCTTATATGTGACAAATTCTAGGTAGAAAAGTTAGTTTGACTCAATTCCTGGGAATTCTAAAACTGGATGCTTGTGAATTCAGAAGAATATGCCAGGAAGATTAGCCATTGATTTCGGTACGTCCAATACAGTAGTTGCCCTGTGGGATGAAGCCCAACAGACGGGGATTCCTTTTCATATCCCCGATTATGGTTCTTTCTACCAACACGACCACGAAAAAATCTCGGTCATTCCTTCTCAAATTCACTACGCTAACGATAAAAGAAGATGGCTGGGTCATCAAGTAGAACAACAAAATCTCAGCAAAAGCGAACGGACTTTTCGCTGGATGAAACGCTACATCTCTAACCGCAGTCCTGTTAAAAGAAAGATCGATGGTAAACAAATTTCTCACTTTGATGCGGGTCAAGATTTTCTCTCTACTGTCTTGCTGTTTGCTGCCACCGAATTAAATATCGGCGATGAAGAAGTAGCCTTTACCGTTCCCGTTGAATCCTTTGAACATTACGAAAACTGGCTAACAGATGTCGCTGAAGCTGCGGGTATCAGACGCTTCCGTTTAATTGACGAACCCTCGGCTGCTGCTTTGGGTTATGGGGCGCATATTCAACCAGGGGATGTTTATCTGATCTTCGATTTTGGCGGTGGGACATTAGATGTCGCGGTAGTCCTGATTGAAGAATCAGATCAATCTCAAGGTGGTCGTCGCTGTCGAGTATTGGGTAAAGCAGGTTTAGAAATTGGTGGTTCGACTATCGACCAGTGGCTATTTCAAGATGTACTCAAGCAAATCGGGCGGGATGATTATGATGAAGAGGTACGTCAACTCAGTCGAGCTTTACTAGTAGAATGCGAACGAGCTAAGGTCAGATTATCTACCCACGATCGCGCTGATGTTACCGTAATGAATCCCAATAAGGGTGCGGTTTTATCGGCAGAGTTTACCCGTAGCAAGTTTGAAGATTTACTCGACGATAATGAAGCCTTTAACCAAATAGATACAACTATCCGTCGCGCCCTCAATTCTGCCCGCGAACGAGGCTACCAAGAAGATGATATTAAAGCAGTATTGCTGGTAGGTGGTAGCAGTAAGATTCCTTCCATTCAGCGCACTATAAGACGTATCTTTGGCAAAGAAAGAGTAATGCTCAACCGTCCCCTCGATGCAGTAGCTAGAGGTGCAGCAGCATTTGTAGCGGGAGTAGATTTCTACGACCATATCCAACATGATTACGCGATTCGCTTCCTCAACCGCCAAAAAGGAGATTACGACTACCGAGTTTTAGTCAAACGAGGTACGCCCTATCCTACAGCAGAAACCCTAGCCAGATTAACAGTCAAAGCTTCCTACGACGGTCAAACCCAATTGGGTTTGGCACTGTTTGAAATGGGAGAAAGCAGACAGCGCAGTAACAGTGGCGCAGCAATGGAATTAGTTTTCGACCCTTCTGGTGCAGCCCGTTTATCAGAAGTAAATGCGGAAGATGAAGATAATCGCGATCGCTTCTGGATGAATGAAAGCAGTCCGACGTTCCTCAATGCCGAACCTCCAGCCTCTCAAGGAGAATCCAGATTTCAGGTGGAATTCTCCATTGACGGCAACAAACGATTACTCATGACTTCCCGCGATTTAAAAACCCAAAAATATACCCATCGCGATTACCCAGTCGTCAAATTAACCTAGAATTCAATTCATTTTGCCCTATTACTTATACTTTTTCCCCATGTCTCACTTTACTACTATTAAAACCAAAATTGTCGAGAAAGAATACCTCAAACAAGCTTTATCCGAACTCGGTCATAACTACCAAGAAGGCAATGTCCAGATTCGCGGTTATCAAGGTATTCAAACCCCTGTAGCTATCAAAATTCCTACCAAGAATACAGGCTACGATATTGGCTTTCGTAAAACAGATAATGCCTATGAAATTGTTGCCGACTGGTGGGGAATTCGAGATATTAAACAAGACCATTTTTTACAACAGGTTTCTCAACGCTATGCCTACCATGCAGCCAAAGCCAAGTTAGAAGAACAAGGATTTTCTCTAGTCAGTGAAGAAACCCAGGAAGGAGAACGTATTCATTTAGTGTTACGACGTACAGTATAGGAGCTATTAAACACAATGGAACTACAAGAAATTGATGTCTTTATTGAAAAAGACGGACAAGTGAAAATAGAGGTAAGGGGGGTTAAAGGAATGTCCTGTCTCGATTTGACTAAAGACTTAGAAGCGGTTTTGGGTAATCAAATTTCAGCGCGGGAGATGACACCAGAAGCAGATGAGATAGGACAAGAACAAGTTCAGCAGCAGCAGTGGAATTGGGGGTAAGTGGATTAAATGGGTAATTGTCTATATAGGCAGCTAAAAATTGTACAAAAATACAATTGGAATTTAAAACTAACTGCTTTCTAATTAGGAAATCTCAATAGATAAAATACTACAACTAATTAAAATTCCTATTAATAACCATATTGGTATTAATCAACAGCGATAAAGCAATAGACCTAATACCCCTGTCATCTATACCTTCAAGTTCGGGAAACTCCTTATTTACAGCATTCACAGTGTATTTGTATAGTGCTGCTTGCTGATCTATAAACCTAGCTATTTTCTTCTTATCTATATTAGAAAGCATAGGTACATCTTGTATGATATTTTCTATATCATCTCCATTAGAAATATTACTTTCTTCTCTAAAAGTAGAAAAACTTAAAGTATCAGATAAAGGCTTTAACCCATTACCTCCGTTATTTCTAGTAACTATAGTAGTTAATAACTTCCACTTCTGTTTATCATCTTGATAACACTCTACTACCTCACCTTTATATCTTTTGAGTACATTAGCATCATTCTCTTTACTAAAGATTACAATCTCTTCATTAGTAGAAAGTAACTGTAGTTTAATAACGCTACATCTTCCGTATTTAGCAGTGATTTGACTGGGTTTTTGTATTACCTTAGCTTCATATCTTTGTAACATTATTCTTCCTCTTCTAAAATGGCTCTTGATCTGGTGGTACTACAGTCCATACAGACATAACTTTCCAATGTCTTCTGTGGTAGCCAACCTCTTCTGCTAGTAGAGCTATTTTGTTGTAATCTGCTCCACCATTTGCTGTATAGACAATGTTGTAATCAGCAGTTAAGTAAATTACTTCATCATCTACAGGTATTTCTATATGCCGACCATCTTGCTCTAAATGCTCTACTTCATGCGTTATTAGTGAAACACCAATAGATACTATAGGAGGTCTATCATTTTTGTCAGGGTTGTAAATTGGTTTGTATATTGTCAATACTGCCTCCTTATTGATAATAAATGGACAAATAAAAAACCCCAAGAGTGAGAAACTCAAGGGGCTGCCTAGTTTTAGGTCATACGGCATGACACATTATTTAATTGTCTATTCGCTATGCAGAGAGTTGTAATTTAATTAGATACTAGTATTTCGTATCTAGGATTAGCTTTATATCCTTTTGTTTGTATTTTTGAGATATTAAACTTAGGATTACTGTACAAGTTAATAGCTGCTAGAGAATTAGAAAGAACGAACTTTACTCCTTTACTATCAATGCGGTTAATAAATTGGGCTAAATCCTTTTGTTCCTTTTGACCAAAGCTATTACAAGTATAAGAAGTAAAATTAGCTGTAGAACTAGCTGGTTCATAAGGGGGGTCTAAATATACGAAATCCCCTGCAACTAATCTAGGCTCTATATTTAAATAGTCTTCTACTTTTATATATACATTAGAGTCTTGGAATACTTTGGATACAAGAGCTAAGTTAGTTGGTTGATAGAAGTAATTAGGTTTTCTATCTAAATAGTAAGGTAAATTGAATTGACCAGCTTTGTTTTCACGCCAGCCATTTTTGGTCATTCTATTCAAAAACAAATCTTTGGCAGCTAGTTTTGTTTTACTATTACCCAAACTAATGTAGGTAGAGGATAGTGCTTTAGAACTACCTATATCCTCAATACTTCTTAAATAGTAGAATAACCCTTCCTTATTAAGAATGCTTAAAAAGCATTGAAGGGTACTATCTAATCCTGATAAATCATCTCTGATAACTTCATATAATCTAAGTATTCGCCAATTAAGGTCAGAGAGATAATAATTACCATTAATTATATTTTGACTATATAAGTCGAAAAATACACTTGCCCCTCCACAAAAAGGTTCATAGTAATTATTAATTATGTTTGGATATAGTGGATTAATTTTAGGAAGTAGTCTTTCTTTTTTTCCATTATATATAATTGGTGATTTTACCATTATTTTGCTTTATCTAAACTAAATTTACAAATAAATTACTTTGAAAATTAATCAATCACTCTTTTAATAAATTCCTTTCTAAGAGGATGCCTGAGAAGTGTCTTAAAATGCATCTAGATGGTCTATGATATTTTGCTCTCCGCATTTTTACGACTTACTCAGGTCACAAAGAAAATCTGCTATAGCTTTGTCGCCAAATCACAGACTCTTTCAATAATTTCTATTAGGTTCGTACAACGATGATGTTTTCTAGGTAAAAGCCATAGGAGCCTTAAGTTATGAAAGTCGAATACGGTCATGTGCGAAAATATAATTCTAAGAGAGGCTTTGGTTATATTACTCGAACATTTAGCAATAGTTTTCGACGATATAATGAAAATAAAGATGTCTTGTTTCACATCAAAAAAGATGTCTGGTTTCACATCTCGACAATTAAAGATAAGTTTCCAGATCTAACAAACCAACTCAACAAAGGATTAGGTACAAATATTTATTTTTGGTATTTAATTGGTACCAATAATCGTGGTGAGCTAGCTACTGAAATTTGGTTAGATGCAATTAATATTCCTGCTCCCTATCGACAAGATCTAATCTCTTATATTGAAAAAATATGGATTAGTGATGAAGAATTACCTTCTTGGTTAGAACAAATCACCATTGATTTACTTGGAGAGACTCGTAAAGACGAACTCCACATAATTCATATGTGTAAACGGAGAGAAGCTGATGAATTAAGACAAGCAGAAACAGAAATAGAAACAGAAATAGAAACAGAAATAGAAACAAATGTTATACAGTTTAAAGAGAATATTTATAATATTTTTCCAGAAGATTTACTTGATAAAGTATTATGGGTTACCGATCCATATAGAAGAAATCCTCTTTCTCTTGAACCAGGAGGAACTGATGTAATTGTTGAATATTGTGATGGTAAAATCTATGGATATAGAAGGATTAAATATCCACCTGCTTATATAGAGGTAATTATAAGCGAATCAATAGAGTGCAGTTTACAAGATTATCGATGTTTTAGTAAAGAAGATAAAATTGAAATTGCAGAAGAACTTTTTTTCAGGATATTTGTTCAACATTCTGAGGATGGAGATAGTTGCTTTATAGAAGTTTGGAATAATATTACATCTGAAGAAACCCCTGCTGATTCATTGAGAAGATTTCATGGATCATATGGTGGTCGTTTTATAAGAGGAGTTTATAGACCACCTGTAGATGCGTCCATGTATTGATTAATTTCTTGTAAGTAATCTTGTGACTTATTTACGTAAAATATACAGCAGTTACTGTTGCCAAATCACAGTCTTAATAAAGAGTTACTTATAAACTTGTACAACATACTACTTTTGTACATTACATCTCATAAGACTAATGACTGTAGATAATCAGGCTCAAACCACAACTAAAACCAGGAAAAAGCGAGAGCGTGTATTATCTAAGTGGGAATTGACAGACCGTAGTAGAAATACTACTAAACTAGAAGGGACTGCGATCGAAGTATTTGTAGAAGAAGAACTCAAAAACCACTTAAGGTACAACATACTGACTAATGACTTTGAGCTAAAAGGTAATGTTTTTAATATCAAACTCTGTCAGTCAGAAATATACGAACATTACAATGTAGACTGCTCTAAAAATCGACTTACCGATGTCATTACCAAATGGTGTCTGAGAAATAAGTTTAATCCCATCAGAGAATACTTATTACAGAATTCAGAAAAAGTAGTTCCTCTTCATGACATATCTAATCTGGCTACTAGATATTTTGATAATGACGATCCATTAGATAATGCTCTGCTGATGAAATGGTTATTAGCTACTGCTGCTAGAGGCTTGTTTCCTGGGACTAAGTTTGACGGCGTATTAATCCTTACGGGGATCAAAGATGCAGGTAAAACCTCTTTCTTTCAACAAATTAGTAAGAGTTGGTACACGGCTGATGTTACCAGCATTTCAGGAGATAAAGATGCCAACCTGCTGGCATCTAGTAAATGGATTGTCGTTCTTGATGAGATAGAAAAGATAATTAGGAAAGCTAGTCGCCAAGACATTAAAAGCTGGGTAACTAAAACCAGAGATGATTTTAGAGTCCCCTATGATAGAACCCCTCAGAGTTTTCCCAGAATGTTTACTATCGCTGGTACTTGTAATGACGATGATTTTCTGGTTGAAGCAGAAGACAATAGAAGATTTTGGATTATCGAAATAGATAAGAAAATACGCTTTGATGTATTTATTCCAGAAATAGACGCTATGTGGTCTGCTTGCGTAAATCATATTAGCGAGTACCTGAAACAGAATAGAGAATTAGAACCAGAAGATGCACTAAGAAGACTGTGTGAATTATCCGAGGCAGAGAAACAACAGTTGAAAAATCGTAGTAAACGCTTTGCTATGACTACTGGTTGGGATGATGTTGTTGAAGAGTTTATTAAAGAAAATTCTAGAGGTTATTATTGGCACACTGAAATAGAAGAGTATGCCAAAGAGAAAAACATTTTCCCTGCTGGTAGTAATCCTCAATTAAAGATTAAAGATGCTTTGAGAAGATTGGGTCATGAACAATACAAGAATCCAGTAACCCGCGAGTATAAAGGCAAAAAGTATAAGAAACGCTGGTGGTATTCGCCTAATTCCGAAGTATTATTCCCCTCAGAAGAATATAGACAAGATATCCCTCTGTCAGAGTCGGAAAACCAGAAACAAGCAATTGAAGCGGAACAGGAAAAGCAAGCGCAAGCAATTTTAGAAGCTGAACTAGAATACCAAGAAGCTTATGCTGAAGCTTATGCCGAACATGAATTAGCCTCTTCTGGGGAATACGAACGCTTTATGACAGAGGAAGAAGAACAAGATTACCTAGAAGCCCAGGATTCATTCACTGAAATAGAATTTATATCAGATGAATTATTGGACTTAATAAAATCACAGAAAAATAAACAATAGTAGAAATTGTGGAACAATGGCACAACTTTTACTTCTATCTGTTCCGATGTTGTTCTTGCCTTAAATCCTTATCAGATAGTTAATGTAGCAATTTTGGAACAATTGGAACATAAAAAATTTATAAGATTAATTTTTTTTATATGGATAAGTAAATGATGTTCAATAACCCATAAAATATTTTAGTAAGAGTAATAATTGTTCCGTTGTTCCGATTAATCTAAAAGACTTATGCAGCATATGTTTTATCTGGAACATCACCTTATTATGAATGGAACGCACTTCCTCTCATGAAGTGAGCAGCACTTCCTACGTCATTGGGAACGGATATCAGAACAGTATTATATTAAATTTGTATTTACATCTATTTGTTATGTTGACAAGTAGGGCAGCAGCAGAGAGAAGTGTGAGTCATGCTTTTACGCGGTACTCTTAATCTAGGTCTTTTATTAATAGGGACACTACGTTTCTCGTAGTCATAAAGATACAACAATGGTGGCATCCTCACATGGTTTCGGCTGGAACGGGATATTCCCATCACAAACTCATTTTCAGTATTTGTCATTACTTACTCTCTACATAAAATTCATTGAGGATATTATTAATCTCTTCCTTAAGATAGTAGTTATAGTTTTTATTGAGTTGGCTTTTAATACGCTGAAGTAAACCTTGGTCTACTAATCTTTCAGGGCAAACGCATCTAAATCCTGTAACCCTTGCCCGACCAAGGTTTCGATTTTTAGCAACAAAACTTAATAATAGCTGAAACCTTGTTCCAGTAAGCATGATAAAAATAAGATGCGTTTGCCCTGACTAATCTTTGTAATTTATATTGAGGTATTCCTAATTCTCGGCACTCTTTAGTTGAATACAAGAGTGGTCTGGTTATTGATTGTTTTTTCATATTTATTTGAATATTAGTATCCTCTGACTTTTCTTAGCTCATGCGCTTTCTTGGCTTCTATAACATCTTTTATTGTTGATGTTATTAATTCTGAGATAGATACCTCTCTCTCTTTAGCTAAATTAATGACTTCATTTTTAAATGTAGGAGTTGAATATGCGGTTAGTACCGCTGTGTTCTTACTTTTCATCTATTAGCATTAGTATTAATAGTAGTATTGATATTAGTATTATCAAATAGTAATAGTTGTATAAAGTAGGCTTTTTCTTCTACGAAGAATGAGTAGAAGCATAATAAATAACGCCCTTTCTATGTAATGTAAAAAGGGCGTAGTGGTTTAAGGGATTAAGGTATACTTTGTACCCTAAATGGTATTAGGGTTGCTTGAATCGTGGTCATTTGAAGGGTGGTCTATAGATGAAAGATTAAAAGCCTTTTCTAAATAATGCACTGCCTCTTCTGGTTTAGCTCTTAGATACCAATTAACTACGCTACTATAAAAAGCTTGAAGTTCAGCATTAAGAGCTTTAATTTCAGCTTTAAGAGCTTCATTTTTAGCTTCTTTAGCTTCAACTTCAACTAATTTAGCTCTAGCTTCAGCAATAATAGCGTTAACTTCATCGTGTCTTTCTTGAGTTTGTCTTTTTTCATCAAAAGCTGTTTGGGCTAACCTAACAACATCTTTATCAAGAGTTTCACTATTCTCGATAATATAATTTGCTTCTGCTAGTTTACGTTCAGTATGGTTATGGCGAGCTTCTAACTCTTGAATGTACTCAATCAATTGGGCTTTTTTCATTCTATTGATGTTCATTATTTAAATATATAAAATTTCAAATGTTTACAATATGAACAAATCAATTACTTTTTTAAAATAAATACTCTGTATACTTTCTTAGTACCCTTGAACATTTAATACTGGGTGTAATAAATATATTTCTAGTTACTACTATTTAATAAATTACGTATCTCTCTTCTTATCACTGCTGATATTGATATATCATTTTGTGCTGCATAATTTTCTAATTTATTCCACAGGCTCTCATCAAATCTTATAGTGGTAATGTGAGTTTTTAATCGTTTATCTGCTATTATTATCTATACTTGTATTCCTTTGTATATCTAACTATGCCATTTGTATTCTATAAATATCGACAATAATTTATAATAAAATATGAGTTATTTGTTATTAGTAATTGACAACAAATAAAATGCCCATGTTTGACGTTTAAATGGCCATAGACGTGGGTTTAATTAATAAATGAGTTGTTATGGAAAGAGAGTTTAAGCTGACTGCCTGACAGAAGTAGTTGAAAACTAGATATAGCCAGATTAATAGGAAAAGGGGAGAGGATTTATGGGAAGCTGAAAAGGCATATTTTTGAGCTTCTAGTCCATGTCAATCTCTACCCCTATTTATAATCAACTGTTAAGTTTGCTAAGTCAACACAGTCAATATCGAGATTTACGTCACTTGAAGGCATTAGCCTGGATGATCAATGCACTCATTTGTAGTGGCACAATTAACCTCAGCGAATGGGAATCTTATGTACCTAGTCGTGCTGAACAAGCTCAGAGTACGGAGAGAAGATGGCAAAGATTCATTCGGAATCATCGAATTCGAGTCAGATCTTTATATCTGCCTCTGGTAATGGCAGCCATTAGCAATTGGCAAGGACAACGTCTTTATTTAGCATTAGATACAACGGTGCTGTGGAATCGCTTTTGCATCATTCATCTATCGGTTGTCTGTTGTGGTCGAGCCGTACCTTTTCTCTGGAAGGTAAAAGAACACAAGAGTTCTACAGTGGCATTTAGAGAATACAAATTAATTTTGAGGCTGGCACATCGACTATTATCTAATTATCCTGATATCATGCTCTTGGCAGATCGAGGATTTGCTAACCACGATCTGATGAATTGGTTACAAGAGATTAATTGGCATTATTGTTTACGCTTACCCTGTGATGTGACACTTCATGGACCACGACGGCATCCCATTGAGCTAATGTATCTCTGGCCTCCAAAAGGAGAAGCAGTTTTTTATCACAATGTCGGTTTGTGGTTGGATGGAGAATGCCATTGTAATATCGTGTTAGCCAATGTCAAAGGGGTCAAAGAACCTTGGGCGGTGATTACCGATGAAGAACCTTCCTTACAAACCCTTTGGCAATATGGTTTGCGGTTTCGTGTTGAGGAGTTATTTTTAGACTCCAAGTCTGGGGCTTTTGAACTAGAAGAATCCCGAATTCGTGACCCCAAATCCTTAGAACGCTTATATTTAGTCGTCGCATTAGCTCTTCTGTTTGCTACTACTCAAGGCATGGCTGTGCAAATTCAAGGACTCAGAACTCAAGTAGATCCACATTGGAAACGTGGTCTGAGCTATCTTAAAATCGGCTTACGATGGCTCAAAGGAGTTCTCCATAAAGGTCGTGCTTTGTTCCCTCCTGTTCCTTTGCTCTCTAGAGACCCTCAACCTTGTTTTGCTTCCAAGAAAGCTAAAAAACAATACTATGATGCCATCTGGTTCAGTAGAATTCTCGAATTGAAATGTCGTGCTTGATTAGGTTTTAGTGAAATGTGTCAGGCAGTCAGGAGTTTAAGGGGGTTGTATGGGCTAATATTATGGGGCTATGAGGATGTTTATTTTTAACAATTTACTACTAAATAAACTCTATTTCTTCATTAGTAGAGTTACTAAATTGGAAAAATCCTTTTACTCCATTTAGTTTATATTGGTGGTTAGAACCAATCTCAATAAGCAAGCCACTTATTCTATAAAGATGCACCCCTCTTGAAAGATAATTATCAATGATGGTTGCAGAGGGAGTTCCTTCTACTGATGGTTTAATGATGCTATACATTTCATAACTATTACAACTATTAGATACTAAAGCGTCGGCTACATCAGGAGCCTTGCCAGTTTTTAAATCGATTAATCCTTTTATATTATTGGTTTCTAATATTACAGGATTAAATAAGTCTCTATCTTTTAATAGAAACTGTGGTGTTTGTACATTAACTCTAAATAAGTTTGACATTTTAATTTTTCTCTTTTAATTTGTTTTCCTTCTGAGCAAATTTATTAATCGCGTGGAAGCCCGCGATGTTCTGATATAAAAACACCCACATTAGATTGAGATCTAACGGGGTTTAATTAATAAATGACTACTATTACCTCTTAAGTAAATAAGAGGGTATAGATACTGATTAATGGTCAATTATATTTTAATTAATGACACTTTTAGGGGCTGTATCTCTTGCCCTGCCTCATTTCTTGTGTTACTAATATAAACAATAATAAAAAGCATAGTGACGGGATTGCTATTTATATTTTACTAAATAATTTCTAACACTTTAGGCTCTGAAACAACTGTATATCTTGTTAATATTAATACCTAATATTCTAACATTTAGATTGCTATTATACTTCTGTTTGTTTGCTGTAATATATACATTAGTTTTTAACTCCACCTTTAGTTATTAACTACGATGTGAATTCACTCTATAGAAGAAATTTTATAATTAATCGCTATGAGATTTTAAAAAGCTGATTTACCTTTTTTCATCTTACGTTTTAGTTAGTTGTAAGCAGTTATTTTTTTCTTCTTTTTTTCATAATCATAATACTTATTTAATGTACTTTTTTGTATTTATTTGTATAGCGAGTGTTATACCTACATACACAATTTTAACAGTATTAAATCTGTTACATTTACGACAAGTGCACCATTTGTAATACTAGAAATAGCTAGTGTTTAACTTATACTATATAGTGCATATATAGAACTACTATTTTACTGTTCTGATTGAATATTTGTAGTTAAATTTATATATAGGTGTATTTATACTCTCACCTTAACGAGAATGCCATTTTTAGCTTATGTAATTACGTTACCGTAATTCTATATCTTGTAATATTAAACCCCTAGAAAACCGTTATATTACTGTTAATTATACTGTGCAACAATAGGCAACAATATAGTATAATTCAGACTTAGTTATTCCATATAGATTACAGATTGCTCTGGGGCCTCTATACCCATAAAAGTAGAGCCAACATATTTCCTTAATCTCTTCCTTACTTAAGTTTTTCATATATTTTACGTGCTCTATAGTACCGAAGAGCTTTTCTTACCACAGTAGAAATAGTCTCCTCTTCATTTTCAGTCAATAACTCTTGTAAAGCCTCATAGGCGGCTTCACTTAACCTTATACATATCGAACGTTCTTTTGATTTAATTGCCATGTTATTTATTTTTATTTCTATATATAGATTTAATGTTTTATGCCTTAGAGAGCAGCCAAATGTTGATAGAAATCAGTTTCATCATTAAGTGCAACAATATGGCGAAGACATTCTATATCTTGCTCTTCAAACTCTTTTGAGTCTCCCTCTTTTACACATTCTTTGAGATAAGAAGCTTTTATACGAGCACATGTATATCTACACCAACACAAATAGGTATTTAAAAACTTCAATCCATCATAATAATAAAGGGGATTAATAATGAATTTACGCTTATTACCAGGCACGAGAGCAATAATCTCTTCATTTTCTAATTCTTTGATTGCTAATCTAATTGCCTTAGCCTCTGCATGTTTATCTTTAGCATTGGCTGCTTCCTCATAATATTTCCACTCTCTTGAAATCTCTATCATATTTAGATTTAGGATATCAGCATTGTAATAATTAGTATGCTTATATGTATTTTTAAAATGTGCTTGCTCTGCTGCATACATCATTATTAATTTTATTAATCGTGTTGCACCTACTGATATTTTTATTCTTACTTGATTTTTTAATTGTTCAAATTTTACTAGTCTATTCACTAATTGAATTTTATACATCTGCTATAATACTATTATGAATAATAAAATTTAAAAATAACTAGAAAGGTCAAAGCGTCTAGTTATTTTTTTAATATATTTTTATTATACTTTATTTATAATACAAAAGGGTAGATATATTCCCCTAAAGGAACGCCAAGGGGGAAATTAATTACCCCAAAAATGGCTGAAACGACCATATATCAAGAAAGCTTTTCGGTATATAATATATAATGTTTAAACAACATCATAAGGGCGGCCGCCTGATGCTAACGCATCTAAGCTTCACCTCACTCGTTACCACTCGTGTAGGTGCCCGCACGCCCCATACTTAAACATTGTGTTTAAACAATGAGGTATACAAGCTCGACATAATGTCGCACTAAACGTGCAACATAAGTCTCGCTAGTGGCGCAGTCCTCAAATTCCTCAAGGGGAATTAGGGAGTTAAACATTTAATTACAGAGGTTAATGGATTAATCTAACTATTTAATTAAAAATAATACTTATACCTATATCCCTGTGGTACCACTCCACCATAATATTTATAAAAGAAAGTAACATCATCCTGTTTCATTAATTTCAAAACTGGAGCAATGAACTTATAGAACTCTTCTACACTAAGAGGCTTACTTGGCATTTCTACTCCAAATATACGTTTGAATTGCTGGTCTAAAGGCTCTTCAAAGTTAGGTTTATCTAATTCTCTAATACATTCTTCAATATTATTACTAATAAGGTCGGCTCTATCTTTTGCTTTCTTTAATTGAGTTAATGTTTTACCCTTCAACTTTTCATTTACTTGTTTATCAAATACAACTTCTATATCCTCTTCTTCTTGACAACTAATAACCCCTACTACATCTTCTTCTTGAGTAATAGGGGCAGGACTATCTATTAATTGCCAGAGTGAAAAAGCACTAAATCTTTAACTTCATCTGGAACTTCTAAATCCATTAGTTGCCAATAATCATCTAGGTTAGGCTTCACACTTTGAGGGTCAATCCAATTACCCTTTATTGTCTCAACAGTTTGTATTATAAAGTCATACCACTTATTATTGGAATCTAAACACTCTATAATCTTATCAGTACGTTTTACAAACCAAGCTAGGTTATTGGGACTATTAAAAAGAGCTAGCCAACCAGCATTTTGAACCCCATTAAGAATACGCTCTGTCTTTATATTTAATGGCTTTAATTCACTATCATATTTACTCTTAGTCCCTATCATAGTCATAATCTCATTTTCAATTAGACTAAGACCTAACGTGGCTTTATCATCTGCATTACTAGTTATGATATTTACTAAATCAATATTGTGTTTGGCACAATAACTTTCTACATAACTTCTTTGTTCTTTAATATAATCTTCTAAAATTTCTACACTATTAGTATTAATGCGCTTGCCTACAAGATATTTTATTTTTCTACAATACTGGGTATATCCAGCTTCTATTAATGTTTTTAAATTAGATGATATTTGCATTTAGTTTTCTCCACATGATTTATTATTTACAACTTATATAAAACAAAAATAAACCTCAGTAAGTTGACAACTGAGGTTTATATAATCAATCTTTATTAAATAAATTACGCTTCTTCTTATGTCGAAGACTAAGCTACATTTTTCCAATAATCACCAATACAAGTTTCTCTTACAGTTACCGCACTCACATTGTATTGACGCGCTATTTCAGTAAATGAAATACCTAGATTTCTTAGAAATCTTATTTCTCTTACTTTAGTAGGATTAAGCTTGTTACATCTCTTATTTTGACTTTGCTCTCGATTAGTAGCCCATCTACAGTTAGCAGGACAGTAATCTCCATTTACGTCTATTCTATCTATAGTATGTTTGGTACTTGGAGCTTTACCTATATCAGAATAGAACTGTTCAAAAGAATCAATCCACTCTGCACATACTGATATACCTCTACCTCCATACTCGGCATAATGAGCATTATTAGGATTAAGACACCGTTGTTTAATGTGCTGCCAAGTACGATATTCCTTAGTATGATTTCCCACTCTGGCGTTATTGTGGACGGTACTTCTTTTAATCAATCCCTCAGTCTTTTTACAACCACAACTTTTTTGCTGTTTGCCATCTTTTCTAGTTAGACAATTTGTTCTAATTTCTTTTGTCTTTCCGCAACTACATTTACAAAGCCATGTTGTGTATTTATTACCACCAGAAGTTTCACCTCCATTACCTGCTTCCATAACAGTTAATTCACCTATTTGTTTACCAACTAGATTTAATCTTTTAGACATAAGTTATAATATTATTATTGAAATATATATAACTATATTTTAACCTGAAAAGCAGATACCATCTACCTTTCAGGTTATTTTATTGATAAATTACTCAGGCAAGTCAACCTGATATTTATTGGGAGTTTTGGGTTTATTACCTGTAAATGTATTGGGATATTCCCTACTTGGGAATGAAGGAAGTGATTTAGTTTCACTATCTAATAATCCTGCTACAGGATTGTTACTATTGCCATTTCTGCCATTACTCCCAAGACTTAGTGTTACTGGAGCATCAAATTCACCCCAGTCATCATCAATTACAACAGCATCAATTACATCTTGCTCTGCTTGCTCCAATCGCAATTTATCTGCTTCATTACTATTAGCATTTAAAGCCTGTGCTACTTTACCAATATCATCTTTAAGGAAAGCTTTTAACTCCAATGTTTTACTTTGGGCAGAAGCTAGCTTAACTTCATCAATGAGTCTCTGCTGTAGCCCTGCCCTGAATGCTTTACCATCTGCTGCTCCCACTTGAGAAGCTGTGTCTTTAATATGTGCATCTGCCTTATTAAGACCATGTTCCAGACTAGCTTCTTGGGCATTGATAAGTTTTCTAATAGAGTCAGCCTCTCCATTAGACTTGCTAGCATTATTTGCACGACTAGCATTTTTATTATTATGTTTGTTGGGGTTTGGCATTTGCTCATTCTCCATATATCTTCTTTCTACAAATTGTTTAAATCAATAAAGCTACATAGAGACTAAGTTATTAAAAATACCATCAACATAGTCTCCAGTCTATGGTTAAATTACACTAAGGACATTTCCTCCTTAAGAGCCTGTGCAATCTCAATACCACTCATACCCGCAGCTTTCATAGCTACTGCGATCGCATTCAATTTATCTTGTTGGGAATTTAGGGAATTAGAGGAATTCTGAGATTGTTCACCTAACGCTTCAGTCATTCTTCCTGAAGAATGCGGTGAAGGGCGTTCTACCTGTGGCGTGATTTCCTCTATATGAGGTTCTGTTTCTATAGTTTTGGTGTTAAAAGAAGGAACTTCGTTAGCGATATTAGCACTATCGACCGCTACCTTAGTTTGAGCTTCCAATCTTCGACTGGAAGGAGAAGCGATGGCAGTGTTAGGGATATTCTCGTTAGTTTTACGACGATATCTTACTGTGCCATAGTTAGAGAGGTTACGAGTTAATTGTGGACTTTTTAGTTCAACTACTTCATCAGGTGCATCAGCTTCTACTTCAATTAGTTCAACATCAAGGAATGTCAGACGGTGCTTTTCACCATTCACTCCTTTGTTGAAGATTATTGTTCCATTAGTTACCACACGCAGAAATACAAATGGATATTTATTCCCTCTAGCATTAACAGGACGGGCAGCCTGAATACTTTCAATAACTTGAATGAGAGCATTTGTCTTTTCATTATCAGCTATACAGATAGTCCCTACACTACCTACACAAGTGCTGCCATCAACATCGAATAATTTGTTATAGTGACTAACTGTTAAGTCTTCACTATAGACAATCTCACCTACAAAAGTGAAGTTATTGTTTTTAGTTTTACCTACATAGATTTCATTACTACCTTTAGCAAAGGATAAACGAACTATAGTTGTTGTTAAGTTTATATTAGACATAATTTGATTCTCTTATTTAATAGAATTTGTTGGGATTATTGAATTAATAAATTGGAATTATTGAATTACCATGAGCAAATATTTTATGTCCATGTGATTCTGGACATATAAAAAAGAAAGGCTGCTCTATTTAAAGAACAACCTCTCTACTTTTAATTATTTAATTGTTAGTAAAACTTTTAACTACTTTGGGATATTTCCTATTAGCCTAATTTTCTAGATATCTTGTAGCTAAGTAAACCTTAAATAATTCAGATAATTTGTTTGGCTTCTTTCCAAGAAGACTTGGTGTATTTAAAGAAAAAAACCCAAAAAAACGGGAATACTTTAAAGTGAATTATAAAAAAAAACCAATAAAAACCGGAGTACTAAAAGCTACTTAAAAAAAGCTACTATGGTGTAGCTTTGGTACACGAGCGACATCTGTACCATCCAGGAAGACTTGGGGTACTGCAAGCTGTATACCATCCAGGAACACCTGGGGTACTAAAGCACCTAAAAAAGCTTTTTAGGAAATATGAAGGTTTCGCTCTTTACCTGCCGTTATTCAGTAAGCTACCTTTTCTCTGCACCTCCCATTGTTAGAGGCCGTTATTCGGTGTAGCTCCCTTTCTCTGCACAAGATTAGAGTGCGACTATTTAGCCTAACCTTATTTTTTATTTATAATCGACTTCAATTATATATCATGTTCTCTCTATGTGTCAGGGTACGCTTGTATCAAAGCTCATAGATAAAAGACAAAAATAAGGGTCGTATTTCTACAACCCTCATTCTCTTTACTATCCATTAATTTTTAAGGGCTACTATTTAGAAGCCATCTTATTTTCTACTAAAAATAATAGGCTAGTCTTTTCTAGATTGCTAATAGTTTGATCTTTAACAATATAGTCACCAACATTCTCTAGACCAACACGAGCAATCAATTTATCTAGGTTGCTCTTCAATAACTCTTCTCTATTTTTGTACGATACAGTCATTAATTTTATTCCTGCTATTTTGGTTATTCACAATCCCACTCAGCAGGCACAATGCCTTCTGCTACTGGGTCAATTCGTTCTCCTGCCAAGTCTGATTCAGCTATGGGGTATTTGATTAGCATTGCACTAATAAACTCATCAGCTTTTTCTTCTGGTACTAAACCAGCCTGTTGAACAAAGCTGACAAACTCATCTCTAGATACATTGCTGTTAATCATATTCAACAATAGCTGACCTACACCTGGTCTAAAGATACTCATCTAAATTTCCTCTACATACAATGGACAATAATAGGTAGACAAATCTCTCGATGTTTCTCACACAGAAAAGCAGTATATATATACTTTATATACTCCTCCCCACACAGGGAATTTAAAATTAATCATAGGGATTCGGGCTTTTCTTCTACTAAATCTCAATTAGGTTGAGTTAGTTATTTGGATACTTCTTAGTTACGAAAACCAGTGTCGTCATCCTTATCCAACTTGAAATATGTATACTCACCTGTACCATTACGAAAATGGTAGAGAGCGTAAGTTATCCCTAACCTAGATTAGATTGTTCAATAAGCCTTATATTTATGTGTAAAACTTTGTATATCAAAAGATTTCTCTAGTTACCTTGTTTATACTCTTAGGTACAGAGTCACGTTATTAGCGTTGACATTGGGAGCGCAAAGCACTGATAACAGAAATCTGCTTACCGAAACGGCTTTGAATGCCATCTACAGCACTGAAGATATTATCTTCATTATCAGTTATCTCTTTACGAGCAATCAGGCGTGTGGCTTGAGCGATTACCGCACCACTATTACCTTCACTATCACGTTTACCATTTTGAATTTCCCGTCCTATTACAGCATTAGCAGCACCTTTGACCACTAAAGGATTAAACTCAGATTTGACTTGAGTTGTTAAGGCTTTCTTACGACGGGGATTACCACTTCTAACAGGGAAAACACCATTAGTCATGGCTATGAATATGTGTGGCAAAGCTAGTCCAGGGAAGAATATAGCACCAATAGCTAAATCAATTAAGTCAGCAGTTTCATCTCTTTCAGTTTTGGAGCGGATTTCGCTCATGACTTTGTTTTCCAATAGAGCTTTGACTTCTTCATCGAGTCGTTCAATCTTAGCTTCATTCTTAACACTCCAGCCTCCCAAGCCAGTTTCTTCATAGATAAACCAACTCTCTAGCAAGGCTTTGAATTCAGCAGTTGTTACCGATTCAATGCCATTGTTATAGGCTTTATTACCTACCTCTTGAGTGAGAGCCGAAGCATTGTTATACAGTTTGCCCACAGCATATTTATAGTGATTGTGAACGTTGCCAGCTAAAGCAATAAATTCATCTACAGAGATTTCATTACCAAGCTCAGTCCAACTCGACCTTAACTGTTTGACAGTTTTAGCTGCACCAACTACACCAGCATCTACAGCCAAGGCATCTTCTACAGGAGAGACACCTTCACCTCTGTTAAATAGATTCCAGTGATGAGACATAGCACTAAACTTGTTGTTGAATGCCACAGCATCTTTAGGACTGTTAAAGCCAAATTGAGACGCATCAGTTAGATACCCCAAGTCACCATCAAAGTCACCAAGATTAGATTTAATCCAAACTACAGGATTAATGGCAATGACGCTGCTATCCAAACTGTCATCTATTTTGACCACAACAGCAGTGAACATAGGAAGAGGACAGCGAGATAGGAACGCTATTCTATTGGCAGCCAAGCTACCATTAGCTCTGACAACAGCATTACCTTGCTTTACGAGTTTGTTTAGCTCTTTATCTTTGAGCATGGGATTATTAGAGCTAACCTTAACAATGGGGAGATTGGTTTTCTCATCGATTCCAATAGTTAAATCCCCAACTACTTTCTGATGGAATGCTACACCAGCTTTGGTGAAGCTATTAGCTTTCTTCGCAGTCTTGAGATTGTTGACCCAAGTTGAGAATACATTGCTTCTGAGAAAGAGAGATTTTCTTTCTAAGTCAGAAAGGTTATCGCTAGTGATGATGTTAATGAAGTTAAAGACATCTTCTAGAATGTTAGAAGAGACAAAATCAGCATCTTCATCTTCCACATAGGAAACAACAGGGGCAATATCAGCAGCAGGATTACCCGCTACATCCCAACTACCATAGCGCAAGAATACACCAAAGGGAAGGTTAGCAGTCCAGGTGTGAATGCTGCCATCTCGTTTAGCATAATCCCATTCAATGCGGATACCATGCAAAGACTTCTTAGCCATTGCCCCCATCCATTGTTTAGTGCGGAAAGGAACATTGACATTAACAAATGCTTTGAGAGCTTCAGAGTCCATAGGAAGTCTAAACACAGGAATATCTTTGTCGCTAATATTCCCAATTAACAAGTCAGCATTATCTAGTTGCTTGCCAGCAAGTGAAGCTAAAGCTACACCTACTTTCTCACCAGCAAAGGATAGAATTTGTTGCTCGTTAAGACCGAGATAGCTAACACCGTGATTCTCGTCAGCAGTGCTAACTTCTACTTCCATCATGGAATAACCAAAGAAGCCTTTGACTGTTTCTACAGCATAGAGTTTGTCTTCTTCTTCGATAAACTCTAAACCTTTTAAATGATTTAGTTCATCTCTGACAATGCCAGCAACTTCACGTTTGATTACATAAGTTTGAGCCTTAGCATCTAACCAAGCGATTAAGTCTTCTTGAGTCCAGACTTTACCGTCTACAGTTAGAACTCCTTTATGCCAAATAACATCACTATCGATGAACTCATCATCATTAGCAAAGATGTCAACGATAGCAGAACTACCTTTGATAGTTTCACGATTTAAGATTGCTACCCAATCTTGAGCTACACCATCTTTAACAACAAGAGTGTTAGTTTGATAAGCAGTGGCTTTCTTAGTTAACCCTCTTACTTTGGGGGATTTCTTGATAGAAACAACTTCTGCTTTAGTTTTCACTATTAAAGAGCGAATTTGATTGTTAAAGTCAGCACCACCAAAGCGAACCTCAATATAGTTGTGGTTGTTAATGGCTACAGGGAAATGATAATGATTAGCTAATACGGGAATACTATTGAACTTAACAACTTGATACTCTTTAAGTTCTTGATTGGCTTTACACCAGTCAACAATAAACTGCTCGATTTCTTGCTTTAGGCTAACAAGCTGTTCTTCAGGAGTGTTACCAAGGGAAGCAATATACTCTTCTTTAAAAGAATACAAGTCAATTCTGATGGGGTTGAGATTCTTAACCTGCTCGAATTTAAAGACAACATCCTTAGCAGCGTTAGTTTCCATGATGCCGTTATTTAAACCAAAAGCACCAAAGCTCACGAACACGGGAACTTGAACGCCAGCACCTCTAACTGTCTTATCACCACTAAGAGCAAACTGAAGGTTACTTAAATAAGTTGCGGATTCTTCACCAGCAATGATGATAGAGGCATTGTCAGCTTTAAGGAAGCCATGACTGGCAAATCGGTTAAGGATTTTAGCACCGTTATCGGAAGGGACGGGATTGAGAGTTACTAATTTACCATTAACAAGGTCAACACCAGCAGCACGACAGCCATCACCATAAACAAGATATTTCTTATTGTTCTTATCAGAGAATACTGGTTCGCCTAAAGCTACAAAGAAAGCAGCAGCTACAGCGATTTCTTCACCGTTGAAGTCAGCTTTGCAGAATTCAAGGGTTTGCTTGCTACCAAGGAACTTAGGACATACACCAATAGCACTGACTTTATGAGTCTCCACAATGCGCTGTTGGTCTAACTCTTGTCCTTCAATCTCACTATTACGACGACCATAATATTCTTTAGCCTGAATAGGACGGTCAACTAATACTTTACCGATTAAGGATTGAATTAAATCCTCTATATCTCCAGCAGCAACACAATTATTAACTGTGTTCTGTAGTAGATATAAACCAGCAGCAACGGGATAAATACCAGATACTACTTCGCTATCATTAACATCTTCATTTGCTTTGAAGGTTAGGATTACATACTCGCGAGTGTAATAGACATTAGGGATTTTGCTACCTTCTCTTAATACAGCTACAGTGTCTTGACTATAGTTAATAGTTACTTTGGTTTGGAAACCATTTCTGGTCTGATGAACTTTAACTACTTCACCAGTTAGTTTGTTAGCTTTGTTTGCTTTGGCATAACTAACATCGAAGCGTACTTTCATCAGTTCAGCGATGGCTCTATCTTGACTGACAGCTTCTTCAATGAAGTTAGTTACCTCAAGGTTGTTAATGAATTCTACGTCAACTTCATTACTGTTTCTAATATATTTAGAACGCAATACTTCTAAAGTTGATTCAGTTACTTGGATGTTATTAACATTAGTCATTTGTTTGTCTCCTTATTTGTTAAATGAAATGACAAAAAAAGGGCCAGTCTAATGACTAACCCTGCAAAAAATAAATATTTAGTTGTAGTTAATGAAGAAAGTTTTTAGTCCTATTTATTCCATAGGGGGTAGGGGGCTATGTCTTTACCTCCCCTATAAACTCCTTTTTTATCGCAGCACAAAATTTGAAGTCCTTATAGGCCGTATTACAATGTCAAATAAACAAACAAATAAATAAATAAATATAATTAATATTTAGAAAATGAAATATTGGGTTTTGACTTTTGTTTTTCTGAAAAGTGAAAGTCAAAATTAGTAGAAAATAATTTTATAAGCTCTATTGGCGTTTTACATTCATAGTATCAATGGCAATGCCGATAGCAACTACTTTGTTATCGAGCATTACACGGATACGGTCATGATATTTCCCATTACTCTTCTGAATGCCGCCTACAGCGTAATCATTTTCTGCAATAATCAGACTGCCTTGTAGCCTAGCAATGATATCATCAACTACATGGGCACGCTCTGCTTTCATAATTTGCTTCTTAATGATGAGCATTACCGCAGATGGGTCATATACTCCAGCTTCAGTAGCAGTAGCTTTCTCCGAGGCTTTGAAGTGAACTAAGACATTAGGCTTCTACTGCAATCTCTACTTGTTTAAGTTCGGCTTACTGAATAAAGCTAGAAGGTTACCAGACAAAGAGTTTAAGCCTTTTTCGAGAGAATAAGCGCGCATCTATCTAAACCAAAATCTCAAAACAGGGGAAATTTCTCTCCAAACCAACCTTTATGATAGATGGGAATTCATGAAGTAGAATCATTTAAACTACTTCAGTAGATCACAAAGTCACGAAATAATGCGGTTTTCGTGCTTCCGCGATCGAGTTGTTGACTAACAATTAGCGATCGCCAATTGTCAAAGTGATCGCGCCCATTCACTGATCCACCTAGTTTTTAGCCTTAGGGGATATCAGCTGAAAACCGCATTCCATAAACCTTCTAAAAACGTTTGTGATCTACTGTACTTCTCTAAATATGAGTTAGAAGAAGATAATCATATTGATTACTTCAATACATACCTTACAAGTAGCCAAAGTTTATCAAGCTCGGTTTCTATATCTTGAATGCTTATTTCCCAGTCATTAATAGGGGAGTTAAACTCTTTGATAACAAAAGATTTCATAGATTTGCTAGAAACTATATCTGTATCCGTGAAAGATTTTTCCTCTGAATTGGATTTTAAACGCAATTTAGAAGCTGTTAATTTAGAAGCCGTTAATGCCGAAGGTGTTACCAACAAATAAATATCAGTAGCTTGAATTTTTTTATCGTGTCCTTTGGTGAAAATGGGCAACCGATCGCGTAAATTATTAAGTGTTAATACTCTTTCGGTAGCATCTTTTGGAGGATTCATCGCTTTATACCATTCGCTAGCAAATTCATTTTTTAAGTCAAATGCAGCAAACAATCCTTCTTCACGGCTTAGTTCTTCTACGCTCTTAATATATTCCAGTACAGAATCCGATGCAGGTTTTTTCAGCTTATCTCCTCCTTCAACCGCTGTATAGCGCATTTGTAAAACCACATCTGTAATGGTGTCATAGTCGAACTGTCGGAACTCACTGGGTAGTTCAATTTTCCATTTGCTAATAACACCAGCCCCCTCAAAAGGTAAGTAACGATCGCCTTGGAAGTTAAGTTCAAATACACCACTGTCATTTTGACCCTTACTAACAGCGATCGCCTTAGTGGGGACATTAACTGTGCTGAAGCGATCGTCGGTTTCCTCTATTTTTTCAGCATAGTCATTTTTGTCTTTGGCGATCGCACTGGTGCGGAATTTATGTTCTAGTAAACGCAGAGTACAATTGAGGCTGGTATAGGGACCTACGACACAAGGTACAGTAAGAGCTACGGATTTAATGCGCCGCATATAGTGACCAGGAAAATCCATATCGAACAACACTTCGGGAAGAGCAAATTCACAAGTTCCAGTTTCTCTTAGTTGAAGTAAGGCTAGGGGATTTATTTGTCGTAGGGAAATTGATTTGGAAACTTCGTAATCGTAACCGCGTTTTTCTTGGTAAGCAGATTCCAGTTGTTTCAATCCCAGATACAGTCTTTCTCCTGCTAAGAGTCCATCGCGAGCTGCATCCCAGTAGCCAAACTGGATGAAGTTGGAAGTTGTTAATCCTCGCTCGAAACGGAAAACCTTTTCTGCCTTTTTAGCTATATCGTATGCCAAGGTATAGGCTTGGTAGTAGAGGGTTTTGATTTCACCTTCCATCCAAGTGTATAGCTCTTGATTGGTGTATTTATTGCGGAGAAATTCTTCTACTTCTTGGGCATTATCAATTTGTTTTTGCTGATTGGTAATCTCCTGCTGGGCAATGTTAATCCGAATCTCTTGGGTGAGAATCTGCTTATCAATATTCTTGATTTCGTAGCCAGCGATGTTAGCTTGTTGAACCCGATCCTGTAGTTGTCGCAGGAAACCACCTTTACGGGAAGCATTGGAGGATTGGTAGCTCAGATCACTTGCTTCAATTTGCATATATCCAGCAATTGCTTGAGTGGCATTACCCAAATTCGTTCCTCCTAGAGTGATACCCGCACCAATGCCTATTGGTTTGACATCAGCAGCAAACTGGGGTAGTAGGTGAAGTATGCTCGCCAACGTTTTTATTATTCCTATGGTCTTTTGTTGATCTTTTGCCTCACCCGCCTTATCCATTTCCTCCTTCTCATACTGGATTAGTTTCAACCCACTTTCATCAATCGGTTTTTCTATCTGGTTGGGAAACTCACTAAAATCAGTATTATTATCTGGCACAGCAGCTAAATCTTCTCCAATGAGTTGGAGATAATGCTGTAAGCGATATACAGGAGATAGTCGGTTTTGTTTGAGAGCTGATAATGATTTATTAGCTTCCTCTAACTGCTGTTTTCTTATTTCCATTAACAGATTATGAATGCTGCTTTCATGACTGGCTCGTAGTTGAGACAGTGCCTCGGCATCTTTTTTCTCTTTGGCTGAGAGGAAGGCGTTACCGAGAGATTTTAATTCGGTGCAAAGTTCTAAAGCTTTTTGCAGTAGATAATAGAAACGGTAATTCGGTGCGGGGGTATTCAAATCATTCAGTACGCTTGATAAGCTAAGACCTTTGGCAGCAGCTTGTACTAGCAATGCTGGATCGATGGGAGGTTCAAATAAAGGTAGTTTGCGGAACACTCCTTCGATGTTCTGACAGCTACGGATCTTTAATAAGCGTTCGTCAATAGTTTTTCGTAGACCTCTGAGTTTGGGATTGTCAGGGATACAGAAGTATAACGAAGTAGCAAAGCCAAAAACATTGGCTAATCCGACTACACCATTACTCACGCCAATAGGAAAAGGAGTCTGGTTACTAAAGGGAAACGCCAATTCTAGCTCAACCATTGCATTACCAAATGCATCCCATTTATCTAACAAAGATTTGTAAGTTTGGGGTTGAATTTTCCCCCGTTTGGGAATTTTTTGTCCTCGTGGTCCGTAAATGTGGGCAGCTAATATATATAGTTGGGTAGCTTGATTTAGAGTTTCGATGGTATCCTGCCGAAATAGATAATCACCCCAGGCAATCAAGATTTCAATGTATTTCATCACTACCCATTTCATATAGGCTGATGGGCGCGACCTAGCAATTACATGGGGTTGGAAAGGCTTGTCGCGCCATTCGTTAATTTGTTCGCCTGGTGTATTGTCAGAAGTGTTGGGTTGTAAACCGATGAACAATTTTTCTAATACATTTTCGGCATTAATTACCTTAAACGGCGGAAATTGCCAAAAACGCTCTTTGCCAATGCCTTTTGCTAATGGATTGAAGACATAGTGGCACATCTTCAACGCCTGTTCAAATTGCTGTGACTTGAGTAAACGGTCTACAAGTAACATCGGCGCATGGAAAGTAGCTTCCCAGTTGTAGATTGAGTAAGCCCGCTTCAATTCATCATAAAGTGGCTTTTCATTAAGTGTTCCATTATCTCCGTAAGCTTCGTCAGCATCCTGCTTTAACCTCGTCGAATCAGATAGATCAACCATCTTTTCGAGGTAATAGTTAAATAAGGCATCAAGGTTGCCAGTCATCAGTTTGCCCAAAAGTTCATGGGCAAAAGGATGGTAAAAATCTCGCTCTGTGCCAGTTTCAAGATTAACCTTTACAGTTGTTTTGGAAACATCAAAATATGGCTTAACTGTAAATAAATTAGGAAGGTGAGTATCTGTCGCTTGCAAGGAGTGAATCTCCGTTTTACCAGAAGTGTAATGAAAGTCGCACTCAATGGAAGGCAGAAAACCAATCCATGACTCTAATTGAGTGTGACTACCTTCAAAGTGAAATGCTCCTAAACAGGAATCGTAAGAATTCCGATAAACATCGATATAAACCTTGGAATTTGCTGTTTCGATTGCGGGAATAAATTCATACTCATTAATATTTGGAGCATTAGAAGAATTGGTAAGACTATCGTAAATAGCTTCTATCGAAACTTGCTTTTGTGTCCATTTCCCATTTCGGTATTCACTCCAGCCCATCTTGATTTCCCAATACTCTTGGGGTTTATCTGGTACTGTTGTAGTTGAAGTTTCTACACCGTCTGGATCTCTTTTTGTCTCTGTCTTTATAGGCAATGAGGCATCCTTAGCTGTTGCAGTCTTCTTGATAAATTGCGGAAAGAAAACTAATAAACGCTTATTCCACACAACTGGAATCAAATACGTTCCATTCTTCTCAATCTGTCCGTTAGCATCTTCTAGATCGTAACTAGGAATATCTACCTGTATTTTTTCCCAAGGATACCAGTTTCCTTCTTCTATATGGAAATATCGATAATAGAAAAAGTAGGGAGCATTACGAGTACGAGCAAAAATGTGAAGTTTGAGAGGCTCTGAAGTTCCATCTTGAGCAGTTTCCTCCTCTTGGAATAGCCCGACTACTTTAAGATTAGCTACCTCGTCTACTTTAAACAGATAACTCTTGATGGCATCTTGGACGGTTTGCTGATTTATGTCTTTTTGCAGTAGTTCTGACTCTAGTTCCAGATAAAATGGACTTTTATCATCCCGAAGTTCGGGTTCGATCCAGTTTTCAGGATAGAGAAATACTTTACGATTTGCTTCCCAAACCCGATACCGTTGCATCCATTCCCAGCGATCGCGATCTAGAATTTGATTGTCAACTCCATATTGCTCTTCTAATCCCAATAAACAACGCTGAATGAATAATTGGATTGAGGAAATTCCCTGTTTAATGCGGGATGTTTCCATGCAAGTATCCATCTGTACATCAATCAGGAAAAATTCAAATAGACTATCAGCATCAACTACTCCCCATTCACGCAGAACTGGTTGCACCAGCAAATAATCAATTAACGCTTGTTTTTGATGATTGCGTAACTCATCGTTTAATGGTTTAACTACTTGTTCCCAATCCTCTTGGTCAAATCTGGCTCGAATTGCCTTACGGATGTCTTCAGCGATTTGGTGACAAACCCAGAATTTAGATGTGGGTTTTGCCCACTCAAACAGCCTGTCAATATCAACACCAATTTTGTCAGCTATTGCCAACGCTTTTTGTAACTTAACTAAGTTGACTTCGTTATGGAAAGCATCTAAACGGTTCAGATCAAAATGCTCTTCCTGGATTAGTTTGTCAATGTTTTCCTGTTTCCAAACAGTGGCAGCAGCTATCTTGGCAGATAACTCAGTGGAGTTGCCCGCAGTCTTAGCCCAGTTAAATAAATCGAGTAAATTTGTTTCAGTTCTCGGTAAGGAATTACGAAGAGTAGTATAGGCGTGCAAACGCTTCCAGTGTTGCAGGGTGATCTGATTGAAATCAAATTTATCGAATTTATCGAAGTCAGTAGGATCATTTTGCCAGTAACTTATTTCATCGGTACTCAAGTTAAAACCATTGACGAGCAAAGCTGTTTCTATAGTTGGTAAATATCTTTTTGTTCCTTGTTTGAATAGTCAGGTAAGAGAGCAGAAGCGGGAATTTGAGCTTTGGGAGAAGTAGCTGTTTTCCACTGTAATTGCGACCCAGTGCGATCGCTCACTACCAAATAATACAATTTACCTGCTTTGAGTTTGACAGGATCGCTCAACCAAAAGTCCAAAACGTCAGATAGATCTTCCTGTTGATGGGGGAAGGAAACCGACTGCTCATCAAGCATCAGGAAAGCGGGTTCATTAACGCTCTTGGCGATAAAGGTATAGGAGTCATCTACTGTTGGAATGAGATAACCTTGCCAACCACTGGGGCTATCTGCGGGTACTTCTTTGATTTTCTGCAAAGCACTGATAGCAGGTTGCTTGGATTCGCCAATTGTTAATACTTCTGTGAGTAATAGGTCTGTTTCATCAGTTGGCAAACTAGCTACTCCCGATAAAGTCTCTACAATCAATCGATGGGAGAGTTGTTTCCGCAAAAACAAGATAAAGTGCTGGAGAAAAAAGAAACGCTTTTGAACAGCAGTATTGGAAACGGGCGTGCTGGAATCTTGTCCCTCTGGAGGGAGATTAACATCTCCTGCCAGTAACTCATCTTTGGCTTCTTTGGCTAATTTTGCGTCAGGAAAAATACCAAAAAGTACATCATTGAAGAAATTCTCTGCTTGTTTAGCTACGCGATCAAAAGCTTTTGTCCATTCTGGATGATTGGACAAGGTTTTGGCTTGCTCTTGTTCGGCATCGGTTAAGATGCCAGTTATTTGAATCGTTGCTTGAGGAGGATTAGCATCTTTTTGATTTATATATCGAATTTTAGCTGCCAAATTATCTGGAACTGTAATGGTTTGATTTGCTGGCGCATTGGTGGTGTAAACTGTCGTTCCTTCTAGCAAACCAAGAATCTGTTCCACAACTGATTGCTCAAACAACAAACCAGCTTTAGCACGGATGAGATCGGCAGTCGCTTCTTCCTGGTTTTCTTCTTTAATTAGCCTATGCTCCTCTTCAATTTTGTTTAAACCATCGTAGAGAGTTTTCGTAATTTGTAAAATAGTTCTTTGGGATGGAGCAACTGGGCGTAGGGCATCATCATGGTTGCGGATAATGTAATTAAGTTGACGGAAGGTGAACCCTGCATCTTCCATTTTGCCCCAAGTCTTCAGCATTTTCAGAGTTTCGTGGGCGTTTTTAAAGGGGTCGTCGAATAGCTCAATTGCTTCAAATAAGTCTGTTACTTTAATACCTAAAACCTTTGCTAGCAGACTATGCCGATATAATACCGAGACATTAGCTAAGGTCAAGTCATCTTTCAGCTTACGAAATTCTGCGCGCCGCGAAGCGGATCTCTTCGAGATCGCCATAATATCATCGGCTTTTAATCTCAAAGCAGCCATTAGTACGGGCAAATGTTCAGAAATTTTGGCTGATTCGGTTAAGTAATTACCATTTCTATCTGGCTTAAATACTTCGTCGATACCTAGCAGATTATGAGTTAAAAATAATCTTTTATAGAGTGATTTTTCGCCATTGGTGCTGATATTAGCCCAAAAAGTTAGTAATTTTGCTAGTTCTAATCCTGTTTTGTCCAGTAGTTTTTTGACTGCTACTAATTGATGTAAAAAATGGGGTGTAATATCAGTAGTAATCTCTACCAAATCGGGACAGTCAAAATCATCCGTCGGTTTGTTACAATCCTCATCTTTCTCGCTGCTAATCTTACTACAATCATCTTCAAACACCTCAAACCCAACATAATCACATTCTTCGTCAGATTTAGGTAAGATCCCATCATCTGCTGTAAGGCGATCGAGTCCAATTAGGGCTTTATCTGTTTCATCAATCGTCCAGCCCATTTTGTGCCAAAGTCGAATAAAACGGTGAATGCGATCGTACTCATCGATCTCTAATTGCGATCCATCTAGGTGGATTAATCTTACTTTATCAAGGTTGCAGGTATCTTGAGCAGGAAGCCATGTTAATGGTTTTTCGGAGTGTTCATTTCTAAAGATTTTTCCCCTTTGCAGGAAGCCAATATCCTCACCGTTCTTATCTTTAATTTTAAGAGAGTATAGCTCCTTAGATGGGTATAGTTGCTTGAATTGATCGATAAATGGTTGACCATTAGAATCGACAACTTGTCCGAAAATTGTCACCTTACCAATAATGTTGTCTTCAGTATTTCTGATGATTCCGTCATTGTGTAATCTGCCAATATATATTTCTTCTTCCTGGATTGATTCTGAATTAAAATATCCATACAATTCTCCTTCAATTGGGAGTTTTGGTCCTTCTCCAGAGTCTAGTACTATTAATCTCCCGATTCTTTCAAAATAACAGTAAACCCAATTCCGCAAATTACTGTAATCCATACACCAATTCGGTTTTTGCTGCTGGCAAGGATCTGGATGCAGAAAGGCATTTATTAGTGGGACTAACGGTTGGGCTGTTTCTAAAAAGGCAATCAGTTTGGCGAATTTAACTTTAGGATTGCTGCTGTTGTAATCTACTAAAGTTTGCAAAAAGCGATAGCTAAAGCGAATGCTTTCTAAGATAGTTAAAGCTCTACCTTGGGGAAAGTTGGGATTAATAAACTGAGTTTTTAGTAACTCTACCAGATCGACATATTGAATACCCGTGCGAGGCAAAAACTGCTTTTTCACAAAGGTTAAACCTTTTTGTTTATCCTCGGCTTCATCTGTATCGAGCATCTCAGCTTTAGTGTCATGACCATAGTATTTATGAACTGGTTTGACTCCGATGTTGTCACGATATCCTTTTTCTGTATGATTTGTGTTGAGGGTAATATCAAAATACCGTTTTGACCAAAAAGCTTCTTTGGTTAAGATGATGTATTCTTCTTGAGTTAACCCCAGAAACTCGGCATCCACTGCCCGATCTAAAGCTTGTTCATGTAGCTTTTGTAGTTCTTTCTCATCCTCTGGCTTAAGGCTTACATTCTCACAACTGATTTTTGCAGTTCGATATTTATCTTGTAGTTCATAACGGCTAGTTTCCAGATAATTCAAAAAGATTCTGATAGCATCAATAGGCTGATGATAGGGCAGAGTAAAGGGATAAACAGCACTTTTCAGTATGCAGTATGCTTGGTAATTGGTGTGTTGCGGTTGAGCGAGCAGTTCGCTAGTAGTTTCGTCATCAACATTGAAAGTTTCCAGGGTTGATTGTTTAGGATCGTTCTTATCAGCTTCGTACTCATCCAAATGGACAACAAAGCTTTCCATCACTTCGTTGACCAAATCTACATAGGGTAGAACGGTGAAAGTGTTTTCGCAGGTGAGTTCTAAGCAACCCAAATCTGGTCGGCGACGGAAAAGTTTTTCTAAAGGGGTATTAGCAATACCTTCTTTACCTGTATTGGGTTTTCCTGGTTCAAGATTATTATTTCTTAGAAATTGTAATAGTTCGACAAAATAAGAGGCAGGACTATACACGGAAGCACATTCTTCACACTCGCAGAAGTCCATATCACCGAAAAGTTCTTCTAGGTTGAGAGGAACTCCCTGTTTATCTGTATCTTTCTGCAACCTATCCATTCGGGTTGCAAGAGACTCCGAACCATCCAGAATAGCTATTCCTGTTCCCCGTACTGTTTCTCGCATTGAGATCAAGGCTTGTTCGTTACGAATGCGATTATTCAGGGCATTGGTATAAACTTGTCGGGCTGTTTCCTCTCCTAAAGTGTTACTGTAACCCTTTAAGAAATTTGATTCTGGCATTTCGGTAACGGTAAATGCTGAAATCAGGTTGGCATCCATCAACGCAGATACAGCTTCAGGAATAGGACTAATTGCCTGTAACCGCTGGAGGGTTTTTAGCTGGTTGACAACTTCTTCCCGTTGTTCTTCAGCAATATTTGTGAAGGCTGATTCGTTTCGTAGCGCAGTATAAACAGAAGTGGTGCGAATATTAAAATCGGGTTGGTTTTCCAGAAAATTTACTACCCCAGCACGAACATTTGTATCGGCAATGGGAACTTCTTCTTCCTGCACCATTCTTTGCAGAACGGCAGTAGGTTCGACTGTAAACAGCTTGTGTTGCAAAGCTACAGCGAATTTTTGTTTCTTCTTCTCATCATCATCAGTGTCTTCGATTATTCTCTCTGGTACAGATTGAGGCTCGACGATCGCAGCTAACCTGGCAACATTAAAATTGAGAGCCATATCCCTGAGATTATTTACTGCTGAATCTTCGGCGATCGCTCTAACTAGGGGTTCATTATCTTCTGATAAATCTGCTACGGAATATGCCAAGTTTACTTTTGGTAGAAGTTCTGATGCTTTTTGTTTTTGTTCTTCAGATTCCGATAATTGTTTTTCTATATTTGACAAGGTAGTTGGCAAGTCACCGTCAGCGTCTCGCAATGCTGTGTCAACTAATGGCTGATCCTCACTAGAAAGAACTGTATTAAGAATATTAATTCTGGTTTCGAGGTCAAAAGGTTGTGAAGTCATGATCGTTACCTGTTTAAAAATTAATGCGAGTTAAATAAAAGTTTTTAAGTCATCAAATATTTAGCTTTACTTTTACAAAGATTTATGAGGTTTTTGCGATCGCGGAATGCTTTTCTAAGGCGATCGCACATTAAGTTAAACTATTGAACTAAATGAATCCAAGTAAAAGTAGGATGAACCTTGTTAAATAGGCGTTTATCCCCTGTATAAAGAACTGCTTGAAATCTTTGGGCTAATGCCAAGTAATGAGCATCATAGGCAGCAGGAAGGTTAAATTGTTGCGCGATTTCCAAGGCTTGTTGATGAATTTGGAGATCGCCGTAAAAGCGAATAGGTAAATTTAAGGCGTTATTGAGAGATTGTTGGGCTTCTGTATCTAGTAGTTGTCCTGCCCGTCTCATTCGATGAAATACATTGGTTACTTCGTAACACAACAGGGTAGGAGCAATAATCTGGGTTTGGCTTTGTTCCCATCGATCCCATAAGGTGAGATAGGAGGATGTTTCTGAAGGATTGTTAACTAATTTAACTACGAAATTCGCATCAATACAGCTTATTTTTTCAGTCATGGTTTTTCCTCACTGGGAAACAAACCCGCCATTAATTGCTCATCCCGTTCTTCTCGCATTTGATAGATGATTTCGTCAATATCTGTTTCCAAGGGTTGACCTCCACGCCGTTGCTGAATCGCTTGAGCATTAGCCAGAATTTTGGCTCGCAAGCTTTGCCAACTGGATTTTTCTGCTAATTTTTCGTTTAATAACTCTCGTTCTTTAGGAGAAAGAGCTTGGATGACATTAGCTAAAGATTCAACAAGCTGAATATTCATGAATTTATCTTTTTTCTAGGGTTCTTTTTCTAATTTTTACTAAGATTAATAGATTTTTGGCGATCGCATTTTTGCTTATTATTGCGATCGCGGAATGCTTTTCTAGAGGCGATCGCACTTTCTCGAAAAAAGATAAAGATCGCGCTTGGGCTACCCTTAAATTTTCTCTTAATGTGCAGGTAATTCGGTAATAAATTGCTCATTAATCAACTCTCCTGTGATAAGTATCGGGATTAAAATTAATGTTTCATAATATGATCGCTCTACCCGCATTTCTCACAAATAGGGCGATCGCTATAAACAGAAGCCTTACCAAGTCTAGTTTTGACCCTAATGTTTGCTTCTAAGCGTCAAACAACAGTCTGTTATTTGAGTTCCAGTCAGCATCAAAATCAATTAAAGTTTGGAAAAAAAGCAATTTACTTGGCATAAAATAAGACCAAATATATTCATTATGTCGATAAATATCTCTAAAATAATAGGCACAAATAAAGTATAATTTAAGAATAAAACTAATGTTAATTTATCTATTTAATGACTCCTAGCTCGACCCATCATAGCCCCAGTAAATTTAACTTTGGAAATATAAAAGGAAGAAAAGTAATAGCTGATTTTACTGGAGGAAGAATTACCTCAGATGCAGGAATTATCTTGCTAGCAGAGTTAGACAGAAAGTTAAAAATTACCTCTCGATTTGCGGAATGTTTTCAAGATTACCGAGATTCATCCTATACAAATTATTCAGTTCATAAATTACTAGCACAAAGAGTTTATGGCATTAGTTTAGGCTATGAAGATGTCAATGATCATGACAAATTGCGCTACGACCCAGCCTTGGCAATTGCTCTAGCTAAACTAAACTTTATTGAATCAACTCCAAGTATTTTAGCTGGGAAAAGTACAATTAATCGACTAGAATATTGTCCAGAAACAATTATAAATCAGAAATCAAGCCGTTACCATAGAATAGAACATGACCCAAAAGAAATTGAAAAAGCGTTTGTGGAAATATTTCTCGCATCCTATAAAAAGCCACCAAGAGAAATTGTTTTAGACATGGATGTAACAGATGATCAAGTTCATGGCAATCAAGAAGGAGCATTTTTCAATCCTTATTATAAAGGAGTATGTTATGCGCCTTTATACATTTTTTGCAGTCATCATTTATTAGTGGCAAAACTTCGCTCTTCTAATGTCGATCCAGCAGCAGAAGCCTTACCAGAATTACAAAGAATAATTGGATTGATTAGAGAAAAATGGCAGGATACTCACATCATCATCAGAGGAGATAGTGCTTATTCTCGCGAAGATATTATGAATTGGTGTGAACAACAGCCAAGAGTTGATTATGTTTTGGCTATGGGAACTAATAATCAATTAAAGTTAAGAGCTTCAGATATTCTTGAGAAAGCCAAAGCTGATTATGAAACAAGAGTTGAACCTGTTACTAAACTGATGGAGACATTCTTTTCGCCCGATGAAGAATTATCAGAAGCAAATAAATTAGTGCCAGAAGCAATTTGGTATCGTTCCCTTTGCTATAAAACTCAAACATCATGGAGTCGAAGTAGAAGAGTTGTTACCAAAGTTTGTTATGGTGATAAAGGCTCTCAAATGCGTCATGTTGTTACCTCTTTACCTGCTTCAAAAATACCACCATCTTTACTTTATACTAAGAAATATTGCCCCAGAGGGGAAATGGAAAATCGGATAAAAGAGCAACAACTTGATTTATTTGCTGACCGTACTTCAACTCAGACATTTGATAGTAATCAACTAAGATTGTGGCTTTCTTCAATGGCTTATATTTTGATGCAAGCTTTCCGTCAAAACTGTTTATCTAAAACTTCTTTTGCTAAAGCTACTGTAGGAACAATTCGTCTTTTTTTCCTTAAATTGGGAGCGAGAATAATCATTAGTTGTAGAAGAATTTTAATCGCTATTGCCACTGCTTATCCCTACCAAGATATCTTAGGTATTGCTTACTCAAGAATTCAAGCTATTCCTGATTCTGGATGATTTTAATTATCTTGCTTGCTACTAAAATAGTTTCTTAAATGGCTGTTAATACATTGCCATTTATCTTGTCATGTAAAATTTTTCTTGATGACTGAATTTTTAGGTTCTTTTGTCAAATTTTCTCACAATTTAGCCTAATTTTTTTATCGTCAGTATCTCAAATTTCTGTTGTTAGAAAAAATCCTCAATTTTTAAGCTTTAAAATTGGCTTCAACTCGATTTGTGAGAAATAGCGGGTCATGCCTATGGTATGCACTTCACCTCTGAAGCAGACATCATGAAAATTGTTAAACCAACTATAAGTAATCATTGGGATGCAAAAATAGATGCTGCGAATACCATCGCTGAACTAAATTCTTTACAAGTAGAATTACAAAAATATCGTGTTTTAGATCCTGCTTGTGGCTCTGGAAATTTCCTATATTTGGCATATCAAGAATTAAAAGAAATTGAAAAATCTTTAATAGATAAAATATCCTCGCGTCGCAGATCAGAAGCTGGTAAAAATCAGATACAAATGGGTTTAGTAACACCCTTACAATTTTATGGTATTGATAATAATCCTTTCGCCGTTGAGCTTGCTAAAGTGACTTTAACTATTGCTAAGAAAATTGCAATTGATAGGTTACAGCTAACTGAAAGAGAATTACCTCTTGATACTTTAGATAAAAATATTGTCTGCGAAGATGCTTTATTTACTCCTTGGATTAAGGCCAGGGTAATCGCATCTAAATTAGATTGACCTAGTAAACAAAACTTAGGACAAATTTTCTACAATACCTCTTATTTTTGGTTCCTTAAAGCGTCATCAAGGATTTTCATGGTACGGAAATGACCCCTAAAATTGCAGTAATTCTCATTAGGAAATAAATAAGGTGAAATCAGGGATTTAAAATGGAGTTATGTTCGCGGAGTCATTTACGCGAACTTGCCCATATTTACTCATGATGACGCGAATGGTGAGACCAATACCTTGAGTAGAAAGTCATTGTCCATGGTACGTACGGTAGCGTTTCATCGCAATGCTTTGCTTGGACGGCTCTCGTTTGAGTAAAGCATTGCGACAAGCGCCGCAGAAGCCCCACATTTTCTGGTGCATGACCTAAGTGCGAAGGCGGTTGTGGTCTTCCCCAAAGGTGACATCTAACACCCAATGGAGACTATTTTCAATCCCCCAATGGGAGCGGATCGCCCTCGCCAAAACAGTGGCATCGGCTAAGCTGGTAATGTAGAAACACACCTCCGTGGTCGTTTGATTCCAAAGATGCCGTTGGCGTTTGACCATCACCACACTGGTTAAACCCCTCCATTTGGTTCGATTGGGTAAATCAGGTAATTGGCTAATGGGAACCGCCCACACTTGCCGATGTTCAATCCGATGATGACCTGCTTCTGTACACTCGCTATAGCTGAACTCAATCCCCTTCCACTGCGTTTTCTCCATGCCGCCTTAAAGAATGCCTCCACCCCCTTGTGGAGTTTGCCTTGATTCCCTTTGAGGGCTAGGATATAGTCTCCGTCTTGGTCGATGATTTGGGCAGCGATATCGCGCTGGGTTCCCATCGCATCTAGGGTGATAATCGCACCCTGAATATCCAGTAGGTTCAGAAGCTCGGGAATGGCCATAATCTCATTCGACTTGCTCTCTACACGCTGTTGAGCCAACACCAGATGATGGTCTGATGCCCAGGCACTAACCGTATGTAAGGCTTTGAGTTGCTTCTCTCGGTCATAGGAGCCACGGGCTGTTTTACCATCTATATTGATGAGCTTAATCTCTAGCTGCTCGATAATATGTTCCATCCAACTCAAGAAGCACTCATGGAACTGCTGGGGGTCAATCAAGGCAAAGACCCTGGAAAAGGTATCGTGAGAAGGAATACCATGAGGCAACTTCAAAAACGTCTCTAACCATTGCTGTTTCGCTTTGCCATAGGTTTCAACCCCCACCATATTATCCGCCCCAGAGAGAACTGCCAAGATGGCGATGGTCAAGATATCGACCAGTAAATGCTTTGGCTCTCGTTTCACTCTCGGGTCATCCAAGGCCTCAAATTGCTTCATCACACTACGTTTAAGCTTTTTAATCGTGGCGGAAGGGGGAGATGAGGTAGGAGCAGTGAAGCATGAGTGACATGAGGATTGAGAGAATGCGAAAGGAACTGATTTAATAATCTCTATTCAGTGTCCTTGATTCAAGGAGGGCTGTCTAGTCCGATTAGTAAGTAGTTAAACGTCTATTTTGTCAAGTACAATTTATACAAAATAGCTGCGATTACCCTGCTCTTTCGTATTATGAGAATATTTATTGTAAGATGGTTTTTCTTTTGTACGATGCTTGGTTGATGCTCTACAAGTTTCTTTGTTTTGATGATTCTTATATGATTTTGCTTGCTCTTTAACTACAGTAGATTTAACATCAATTGTAGTTTTATTACTCTTCTCATTATCGGATACAGTATTCTCTCTTGTATAAGCTTGTGCAGTTGAATGTTGATAATTATCTTCTTTTTTCTCTGTTTCACTTTCTTGTTGTTTCGGTTCTGGCAGAAATATAGCTAAACCTACAAAAAGCACGGACAAACCAAATAATATGAGTCCGATTGGCAAAATATTAGCAATTATAAGATTGAATAAAAACTGAATCAGGGAGACTATTAGGCTTAAAAACACACCCAAAACTACTGTAAAAATGTCAATAACAAAAACTATAAAACTAACCATCAAAGCTAACCGAAGTGAATAAAACTTAGCTTCTATTATTGGCGGTTATTTGAGCATTTTGGTTTGTTTCAAAACTATTTGTGTATTGATTCGATCCATTGACAAACATATAAACTTGAATTCAAATTTATCGTAGTTATTAAATCAAGTCTTTAATCATAGACACGGTGTTGGGAAGCTCTTGCTTTTGAAGTCTCATCAAATATTCTTCAAAGGAACAAGGTGGTTTTTTTCGCCTTTGATGACACTTCTCGACTGCCTCAATTACCTGTACGGGATAGAGATCGATTAGATTGGTAATAAAGGTATCTTGGTGTTGCGCTTCAATATCATATTTATCCAGTTCTGATTTGGGAAAGTCTTTCAAGTTAGCGGGACTTTGACAAAAAACTAGGTTCAAAAAGGAGTGAAAGCCTCATATATCAATGGTTTAACCTCAAAACAGCTAAATCCTTAATATATCTGGGTTTCAGGCGAATTTACCTCTTCGAGGTAAATTCGGTGTCTGGCAAGGCTTTCACCCCTTTTTGATAGGTAAAAATTGTCAAAGTCCCGTTAGCAGTAACTATAACCCCTGCTTTAGCTTTGATTGCTGCTGCCAAAACATGGCGATCTTCGGGATCTGGCAATTCTAAACTATCTATCAACCACTGATAATCAGTAACTAAACAATCACGAACATTCTCATTCATCAAATTTCTGACGCGATAAAGCTTTTCAAGAGTCAACTGCGGTTTATTTTTATTGAGGTTTCTAATCCATTCATCATGTATCTCTTCTGTCCATTTTGCTCGATAAAGATCCCTAACCGCTAGTTCCATTAATAAGTCTCTAAGAGTGTTGGGATAGAGTACACAAGCATCATAGACCACCGTAAAGTTGGAGATCATTCTTCACTAATCATCTTCATATAAGTCTAGTTCCTCACTCAAAGCTGTAAGTTCGTCTAATGACTGACTTCTTTTTGCATCAATCTTGGCTTTGTATTCATACAAATCTTGAGCGAAAGATGCGTCTATGCTTGCCTACTTTGTGATGGGGGATCTCGCTAGATTCTAGTAACTTGATCAAATAAGGTCTGGAAACATTGAGAAGATTTGCTGCTTGCTGGGTGGTTAATTCAGCTCGGACTGGAACTAAAGTAACTGCATTACCTTGGGATATCTGTGACAATATATCAATCAAAAGCTCATAGGCTACAGAAGGAATTAAGAGAGATTCTTCTTTACCGTTTTCTGATTCAACCGTGATTTTCTGAGTATGGCTATGAGAATTAGTTAGTGAAGCTAAGATACGACTACTCTCTGTAGATAGCTCTATATCTGCCTCAGTTGGTAGAGGTACTTTTCTTTGTCTATCTAGTATTGCCATAACGCTTAAATCTATGCTTGTTCCCTTAGTCTATATTCTATGTGAAATAAACGCAACAGAGTTTTTCTTTGTATCCTTGGTTTATTTCCTCCATTCTGATTTTGGTATTTGCGCCCCTTTCAGAATATTTCTTAAAGTTCCGATAGGTAAATCTTTGCCTTTATGTTCGGGAACAATTACTTGTAACCCAAGTTCAGCGTTTCTCCATTTGCGGTGACTACCTTTTTGGGAAATAAGTGCAAATCCATAACGCTTTAAAATAATTTCAACCTCGCGGGATTTCATGACACCGTAATCTCTTGAAGAATCGCTCCTGGTTCAAGTTCTATGGTGTCAGGCTGTAAATAGAGTTCTATAGCTTCTTCTATATTTTCTATCGCTTCTTCTTTTGTTTCTCCTGCTGAAGTACATCCAGGTAATTCTGGACACCAAGCAGCCCAATCACCTGTTTCTGTATCTTGTTCTAAAACAACACGCCATTTTGTCATAGTTATTTTTGTGAGATCGCTCTTTTAACTCATATTATCTATTATGCAGTGTTTCGTAAGAAGCTAAGAAGTTTAGGAGTTCAGAAGTTACAGAATATATCTCTCCTTCTGCAACTTCTTGTATTCTTGTATTCTTTATCTTTATAAAGATAATTTTGTCTGTTCATAAACTACTTTTGCTTTAATCTCATCCATTGATAACCAGAGTGAAGTTAGAGTTTTGTGTTCTTCGGTTTTTGTAGGCATTACTTTAAAGGCAATTTCCAAAGTCTTCATCAACATATCGTTGTTGTTCAACCCCGTATTTTGCATAAACTTTCTCACTAGCTGAGGGTTTTGTTCTTCTGAGTAAATGGCGATAATGGCGTGAAGGGCATCGACTAAATAAAGGTTAGAAAAGTTATCTGCACAGGTATAAAAAGCTCGTTTCTTATGTCTTTGTTTGGGGGTTAAGAGTTTACAAGTACCGCTAGCAGAATCGATTAGTTTATAGACTTTAGCTAAATCGTTAACGTTAAAACCACCAATAGCTAAAGCTAGGAGTCTGTCGGACTTAGGAATTCTTTGACATTAAAAAGCACTGGAAGTCACCTGGATCAATACAATAGTACTGTTTTGGGGCGATCAAGTGCCATTCGCGATCGCTCAGTTCGGATTTAGGGCCAATTTCTGGTTATTTACACACTGATGGTGCAAAGACGCTTCAAATTGAAGGCAATACAGACAAGAGTACACTCTCCTGTCACGGCATTAATCCCCCGCAGTAGGAAACGGCGGAAACCCATCACCTCCTTAATAATGCCGAATACAGGCTCCACTGTCGATTTGCGCTTAGCATAGAATTGTTTACCGACTTCGGTTTTCAGGCGATGCTTCATCGCCGTTATCGTATCAGGGTTCTCTGGTGGGGCTGGTGCTACAGCCAAGCGTTCTTCAAGGGTTAAGTTATGGCAAGCCCTACCGCAGGCGATGTAGGGGTCAATCTCGTTTTCTGACAGTCGCTTGGCATTGTGTTCACTGATAAACCCCGAATCCAGAGCCGCTATCTTAACTTGGCCCAGATTTTCAGGTAGTTGATTAAGTTGCTCCAGCGCTGGGTCTACTTCCTGCTTATCGTTGGGGTTTTGACTGATATGGTTTCCTACAATCAGCATCGTGTCCATATCCACAGAAGCGTGGGCATTGTAAGCTTGCTCAACCCGCCTCCTGAAACTGCATAATCCGCGACTCGCCGTCCGTGAAATTCACCTGGTCTTTAGCTTTTGGACCTGCCTCAGGAGCTAAGGGTTGCTTGCCTCCCAATTTGCGACCTCGGACCTTTTCTTTAGCCTCCGCTCTCTTAATTTGGCCTCGTATTCAGCTTTTTCCTGGTCAGCTCTGGCTCTGTGCCCGTGCTTCAATCTCTCTCTTGACCTGAGCGATCTTCCAGGCGTTCTTCCGCCTTTGGAGTTCTTGGGGATATGTCTATGTCCCACCCTCTCCTCCTGCTTCTGTTTGGGACTTGTGCAACAACGCTGACACTTCTGCAAGTAACTGAACTTCGAGTTTGTTGGCATATTCCCAACTCATTGCTTTGTTTACTGGCATTGGCCTGGATTTTGGTGCCATCGATGCTGATGTCCCCCAGCTTAAATATCCCCAGACTGCAGGCATATTCCAATATCTGTACAAACAAGGGTTGTATTGTGCTAAGAAACGCTTGCGGAATTTATTGATGCTGTCATGGTCAGTGTGAGTGCCACCAGTAATATAGAGCACTGGGATTAGCTCATAGGTTGCTTTCTCTATCTGGCGACTGGCAAATATCCCTTTGGCATAGCAGTAAAACAACAAGACCAACATCATCTTGGGGGGATAAGGGGCACTGCCACCACCTTTATAAGCCCCTTCTATTTCACTGGTATCCAACTGATCGACAATTTCTCCACAAAGCGAGCCAGGCTTTTGTATCCAGCCACCCTTCCATATTACTGGACGACCTCGATCCGCTACAGTCCTATCAATTTCGATAAATTTGTTGCTGATGAGCCTTCTCCCAGTCACTTCTGCCTAATTTACATTTAGCATAGTTTACATCAGCTTTCCATAAGCCCGACAGACTCCTAGCTGTCTAGCTTCATCGAAAGGGAATTCACGAGCTTTGAAAGCATCCCAGGCTAATAGATACCATTGAGTTAGAGGATCGAAACCTGCGGTGTCGGTTTGTACCAGCTTGCGGAAACGATAGTTGGCTATGGCTTTTCTGGCTTCAGCAAAAGCAACTTCGGGGCGCACTTCTTCACCGCTGCTGTCTAAGATAGGATAGGAACGAGAAAAGACATTAAGGGCGGGACCAAAAGCACTAAGATATAACCCACATTCAGCAGCCCCACAGATGGAATTCTCATTAACTTTTACTTGATGAGAATTTCTCCCCGAATCAAACCAATAAGGGCTCTTGTTATCAAGAGAAAAATAATTACCACGCCTGTTAGTTTCGATTGTATCTGCTTTAAGCTCAACTCTGCTTCGGTTGCATTATCGAATGTTTTCTTAAATAATTTAGCTACTTTCTTTTCAACTATTTCTTTTTCTTTGGTAATTTTCTTCTCCAGAGACTTCCGATCAGATTCGGCTCTCGCTTCACTTATGCGAAGCGGTATCCTTTAGGACCAACCATCTTTGGGGAATTCCTCCATAATTACTGGTTTTTTCAACAAAGGAATAACCAGGGAGTTCACTTTTACTAAATTCTGATGATGATACCTCATGAACCAAATTTTTCGCCTCTTTTATTGATAGAGGAACTCTGGTTAACCATTTGATTTCTCTTAGTAGTCCTAAATTGTCTTTGCTGTATTGTAAGCGTTCAGGGGGGTAGAAGAGCGATCGCGAAGCACCAGCTAACGCTGTCCGCGCAGTGCCTCGGCAGAGCCGAGTCCGCCAAAAAAGGCCATCAAAATCTGATAAACTAAGTGACATGGAAGAAAGGCTCGTCAATTATGTAGAGCAGATCCCTCCAGAAGATTGGGGAAAAACTCCCATCAGTGTCAAGAAACTGGTGGAGGAGATGGCGCAGCAAATAGAAGAACAAGAAAAGAAGCTCACAGAAGTCTTGACAGTTCAAGAACAGTTATTAGAAAAAATCAATCAAACATCAAAAAACTCATCATTACCACCATCTAGTGACCCACCAGGAGTTGAAAAAAAGCGTCCCATAAAGAAAAGCGGGAAAAAAGAGGGGGACAACCGGGGCAAACGCATCTAAATTCTGCAAGCCTTACATAGCAAGAGTTTCAAATTTTAGTTACAAAACTAAATAATAGCTAAAACCTTTGTCCCGTAAGCATTGTAAAAATAAGGTGCGTTTGCCCTGGCGATGTGGTTGTTTGTGACAACTGTTGGTGTCGAACCCACCAATAATGCAGCCGAAAGAGCTATTCGTCCGGCTGTAATTTGGAGACGTACTAGCTTTGGCTCTCAAACTCAAGCTGGTAGTAATTTTGTGGCTCGGATGTTAACTGTAGTTACAACCCTCAAGTCCCAAAAGCGTAATGTTTTGGAGTTTTTGACGATAGCTGTTGTTGCTGCTGGTGGTGATCAAACTGCGCCTTCAAAGCTTCCAGAAAATACTACTTGTTCTGATGATTCTGATTTTTTGAAAGCTGCTTAATTTTATTGCTTGATTTTGGGGCTTGTTTTTCGTCTTCTTTACACCCCCTGAACGCTTACGTTTAATAAGGTTATTTCTGTCTCGCCTAAGTTGAGAACTCGCCAATTTATTCTATCCCAAATTATTTGACTGCCTGGGTGAAGGTTGTTTTGTTTTCTCTCTGAAGTAATCTTCTAAAAAGTAAAGATTACGTTGAAGATTCCAATCTATTTCTTTTTCGGTACGTACTAGATATTTAAGTCCCCTGTCATTTGCATAAGATTCCCCAGGAGGACATCGCCATTGACCAGTTTCTGTTTTCTGGTAACGGTTGGGCATTTTTTATTGCCAGTTGTTCTAATTCTTGTGTTGTTTTCCATTCTGACCAAGCAGCTGACCTTTGACCGATCTCGAAAAAATCGGGAGTGTGCTTTACTCCAACTTGACGACCCGATGCACTCTCATAATTCAGCTTAATCGTTGGTGGTTGGTCGTAATATTCGAGTACCTCCCTATCGTATTCCATGGAATAGATTCCTGCGAGTTCGTGGTGGTGGCTTTCAAACTGAATGGTCACCCCCATTTTTTGACTGGGATAGCGACCACTGACATTTCCTCTGCGACTTTGTAAGCAGGTGGACACAATTAATTAGACATAAAAATCACTAAATGCGTTATTCTGCCGTGATGTAGATTAAAAATAATATTGTCCACCTGCTTACCCTCCGCGATGGCGGTGAAGACCGAATTTGTGAAATTTCTTGTATTGCCTGCTCATTCAAATCGAGTTTGATACACCAGTCACAAAACTGTTCGCTGGTTAGCATTGCACTTCTCTGGATGAACTGCTTTTCTTCAAGCAAATTTTAGCTTATTTTGTGCCACTTTATGATTCTTTTTTAGTAAGAGTGCCATTTTATGGTTCAAAGCTTTCGATATTTACAAAAATTAATCAACGAGTTTACTAGCTTTTATACTCTAATGAGGTGCCATTTTATGATTCCATTAGTGCCATTTTATTCTTCAAGTTACACTAAGTGGTCTAGGTTTTTAACTTGGATATCCAATATAGGTCATTTAAACTCTTCATATTAATACCCTACATTTATTCCTTAACCTGCGAAATGTGCGATAAATCAATTTACTGCCTGACATAAGTCCCCCAAACTATTATTCCATATGGGTTTTGTATTTTATTCATCAAAGGCTGTTTTAGAGTAATGCGATCGCTTGAATGCATTGATGTACTGTACTAGTAAAATCCAATATCCAGGGAAAACATGGGATTGACATAGATGTGTCAGGCAGTCAGCTTCTAGACTAACTATGACAATAACGTCCAAAAAATAATGCCGTCCAATGTCTAAAATTACACTGAAAAACAGTGCAATCATAGAAAAAAGACGACATAATATTTAGTCTATTAAATAAATTTTGGTTACTACCGCAATTTACTATTAGATTTTGTCTTAATAAGCAAGACCCATACTGCGAGTAGTTTCTGCACCTAAATAGACGCGGATACTTAAGAAATCGGTAGGACAAGCCGTTTCACAACGTTTGCAACCTACACAGTCTTGAGTACGGGGAGATGCGGCAATTTGACCAGCTTTACAGCCATCCCAAGGTACCATCTCCAAAACGTCAGTAGGACACGCTCTTACACACTGGGTACACCCAATGCAAGTATCATAAATTTTGACGCTATGGGACATTTTTATATAGCTCCAACTGCGAATGTTTTTGATTGTATTCTAAATAGAATCAAGGCTTAGTTTACCTCATGCACCTCTTCCGAATCGGTGAAAGACGAGATAACTTTAAATTCTGTTACAAGCAGTACGGGTTAGATACTAATTTGTTGATTAAGTTTAATATTTCTTAAGCTACTTATCTTTGTTGGCTTGATCTAAGAGTCAAAATTCGCTAAATAATTAAAAAAGCCTCCGTTGTCCTCATTCGAGGATAAATAACAAAGCATGGTCAATTCTAATTCTAATCGACAAAAAACAACAACCTTACCCTCTCAAGTCAAGTTGATCAATAGTTACTATGGTTTGATGGGGCTACATCCGTCTGCATCTAATATTGCCATCCGTCGCGCCTACCGTCAACTGAGTAAGAAATACCATCCTGATACTACCGAACTACCTCCTCATATAGCTACGGCCAAATTTCAAAGACTTAACGAAGCTTATGCAATGTTGAGTAGTCCTGAACAGAGATCGCTTTACGACCTCAAGATTGGTTATTCTCGTCTCCATGTAATTCAAGCACCCAACTGGTCTGAACCTAATTCAAATCAACATTCAAGGACGGCTTATTTAGACCCTACAGACCGCCCTCTTTCTTCGGGAGAAGTCTTTGTTTTAGTCTTATTAGGACTGACTTTTGCAGGATGCTTGCTTTTAGTAATGGTTGTGGCTTATTTACGAGGTTGAATGGTTAGTATATCGACTTGAGCTACGATTCAATCTGAAAATATATTTGGGATTAATATATTTGGGATTAATATATTTGGGATTATAGTAGCCATTAAGCATAGCCTGATTGAGCTAATCGCCATAACTAACGCCTACAACGCCAACTACTAGGCCATCGGAAACCCAAGTGCTGCATTTCGTATATATTCGTTTACTTTAATACCGGCTTTTCTCGCTTTGTTTTTAATTACCTGAGCTTCAGCATCGCTTAAAGAAACACTAAAAGTATTAGTATCAAATTGAAATGGCGAGGTGACTTGAGCTTTGCAAGTGGTGATGAGAGACATGGCTAAAAAATATCTAGATGTTACTTTGTTTATCTAAACTTTGCTTGCCCTCTATCTGCTGTGATATTGATCGTAATCGAGAAATAATTTTTAGTAGCGCAAAAATTATTTTTAACTATTATTTCAATGTATCGTTTCTGGGAAAGCTGATCAGGCAAAATTTAAGCTTAGGCTCAAATCTATCTTTTGCCTACCTAATCCCAAATTTTTACTTTGGGGAACTCTTGCTGTGGTTATGCTGACGCATATTACAATGTTCATTGAGATATTCAATTTCTACCGTAATATGTTCTAGATTTAGTTTTTCACCCAGACGTTGAATTGCTCCTTTAATTCCTTGTATTTCTGATCTGGTAGTTTCGTTCTCAATGACAATGTGAGTGGTTAGTACGTGATGTTCGCCATCCAAAGACCAAACATGAGTATGGTGTAAAGAATCTACTTTATCTAAGACAATAATGCTTTTTTCTAGCTGATTAATATCAATACTTTGTGGTACAGCTTGGAGAAACAGCAACAGAGTTTGACGTAAATTGCCGATCGCATTATATAAAATATAGACTGCAATCAAAATTGATAGAATTGGATCGAGAACGTAAAAATCGGTGAATAAAAGAGCAATACTAACTATTAATACAGCTACCCAACCCAAAGCATCTTCTAGTAAATGCCAAGCCACAACCCGAGCATTCAAGGAATTTGTTTTGGTGAGACGCAGCATAGCTAATCCATTGACTGCTATCCCTAAGAAGGCAAATAAAATCATTCCTTTGGCATCAGTCGGTTCAGGATTAAGTAATCTCGGGATTGCCTGAGAAATAACATACAGTGAACCAATAAATAAAATTAAGGTATTAATTAAGGCTGCTAGGGACGATAGACGACGATAGCCATAAGAGAAAGCGCGATCGCTTTTTTTATTTGAGTATTTTTCCAGATACCAGGCTAACCCCAGTGAAACACTATCTCCTAAATCATGAACCGCATCGGAAACTATGGCTAAACTATTCGTCCATAATCCACCGAATATTTCTAAAATAGCAAATCCTAAATTAAGGAAAAAAGCCAGTTTTATATCCTTAGTGACTTGATGATCATGAGAGTGATTATGGTTATGAGCCATTATTTTTGGGTTGCTTCTGGTTGCTCTGGTTTAGCTGGCTGATTAGCTTCTTGCTGTTTAATTATTTGTAAAATTCCTGCATACTGTTGTTGATCTGGGTAATATTCAACTAGTTTTTCTAGAGTAGGAATGGCTTTTTGAGGTTGACCTGTTTGTAAATAAATTTGAGCTAATCCCTCAAGAGCCGTAATATTTTTGGGTTCTCTTGCTAATACCTTCTCATAACCATTAGCCTGTAGCTGGATTTGATCCTCTACTGAAGGATCATCATCTGAATTGCCAGAATCGGCGGTAGTAGAATTATCTTGACTAAAAACGCTGCTCAGTGCGATCACCACTGTTGAACCAGCAAATCCTAAACCTAAAACTAAGGTGACAGCACGAGACAAAGTTTTGCTTTTCTTTTCTTTCTTCTTTTTCTTCTTACTCATAAATTTAAATTTAATTTAAATAATTTAAATCCTCCATTCCTTAAAAGTTCCATCCATAGAAAGCTAGTATACCCCCTGAAAATCCTAACCAACAGAGAATTGTTAAAATTAGGGAACAGAGCCAGCGACTACATCCTGATAACTGTAAGTCTAACTTAAGCAAAAAAACCGCCGAAACTAATACCAAAAGTCGGGCAAAATAATGTACCCGCTGCACCAGAATTGCAAAGGCAAAAGCTCCAATAAAAATGGACATAACGGCTCTGCTATCAGATTTCAGCCAGTTGTTTAGACCAAATGTCATTAGAGATACGGGGGAAGTAAAAACAAATACTAGGAAGACGATTCCAGCAACCGCAGCACCATAAAATAGACCAAAGCGAGTTAGTTCGCTAAAAGAATTCAGTAAACTTTTTTGCTCTAAAAAACGATTGATCCAAGAGCCATACATCCATCCTTCTGCTCCGTAGGTTAAGAGCAGTAATAGCAAAGAAAATATCAGGGAAAGCCGAGAGTTTTTTTTAAGCTTTACCATGGTAGAAGTCAAAAGTCACAAAGGCTTTTAAAGGGCAAGCCACAAGTGGCATTAAAATAGGTAATATTAAAATAACATAAAGCTTATCAAGGGCAAGACAAATGGAATTCATAAATTGCGAGTCCCCCAAGACAGCCGTTGCTTCAGCGACAAAGGCTTTAAGCTGCATGGAGCGACTGAGGCATAGACCCGCATGTACCCGCGAGTCGTGACAGACTACTAGCTTCAACTAAGACATACTTTGAATAATGTAGTCAAAGTAAAGGCTAGCTTCTTTAGCATCTTCTTTCCCCAGAAGATCTACTGCCGCATTTTTCAAACAGCGAATGGCATCAATCATTCCTGGGACAGGTACTTCCAGAGAATTGTACATTTCTCTCACGCCAATCAAACCCGATTTTTCGATGGGACCTTTGTCTCCCGCCATGACACCATAAGTAACAAGACGTAAATACCAGCCAAAATCCCTCAAACATTGATTGTATTGTTTTTGTCCTGAAGCATTACCACCAGAAGAACGATACTCAGGATGCATTCTAAACAATTCCTTACCAGCCTGATCGACGATTTTCTTTTCGTTGCTAGCTAGAGTTTCGGCAATACGCACTCTTCTCTCGCCAGTGGTCAAAAAGTTTTTAATACCTTCTAGTTCACCGCTACTAGGGTAGCGCAGTTCGTCATCTGCTTTAAGAATGACTTGACTAACTATGCTCATAATATCTGAATCGGTTTAATTAACTTTAATAATCTTAGTATCTCAAGAAAGAGAAACCATTGACGGGAGAAAATGTTGGGGTCTCCCCAGTTTATTTCACTCCCGTGTTGGCAACATATTGCCATTCCTTGGTAGACAAAGGTTGTTCTACTAAATCAATCTTAAAAACTGCGATCGCAGCTTGAGTTAAGCTTTCAACTATTTTACCAGTGGGAATGCTATTGGACTGTCTGTTTAAGAGATCTTTTTCTAAAGTAATATTTTCTAATAGATTTTGCTGTAGGTCAGTTTCAAATACTTGCTGGTAGAGCTTCTGGTCTGTATGCAAAACCATCGATCCGTGCTGCAATACTGTCTTCCCCCGACGCAATTGTGCGCTACCAATAACCTTATTACCTGCTGCTGTAATCAAATCTGAACCTGTGGCGGTAGCAAAGCAATTTTGATGCTGAATATATTCCTTAGTAGCTGTACCATAATCCAAGTTTACACCGAGCGATCGCCATCCCGTAATTAAAAACTGACATATTTGTTTATATACTTCCAAGCGTTTCCCCGGAGGAATAGAAGTCACTACGGCGTAAGTTAAATCTCCCTGATGTAATACTGCGCTCCCGCCTGTGGGACGACGTACAATATCCATAGGTTGCCCTTCCCAAGTCAAATCTTTCCAAGACTCAGGATATTCCTGTTGATGATAGCCCAAAGATATCGCAGCGGATTTCCAAGTATAAAAACGCAGTGTCGAAGGATGTTTGCCTTGACGATGCTGCTCTAACAAATAGCGATCGATCGCCATCTGCATTTCTCCTGAGGCTTCAATGGGAGGTATGTAACGCCAGATAGCATTCATTGTAAAAGTTTAGTGTAAAAAGTATCACCCAGTCTATTTAGGCCTTACTGAAAAAGCTCTAAGCTCCAAGCTCAGAGCTACTTATACTTACTACCAAAACTACGAGCCGCCAAATTCCTCTTTCAAAGCCTCGTCATTATCATCGGCAATATTGGCAACTAGAGTAATTAACCGAGAAATTTCACCAGGATACATATCCGCAACGGCGCGCTGAGAAGAAACCATCACTTTGCCATCGTGGATACTAAAGCAAGTTTCAAAAGTACCCGTCCAATTCATTTCCAGTAAACGGCGCATCAACCCAGGTTCATCACTAGCGGGCAATTGCAATACGCTTGACCATACAGTTAAAAGATCGTCATCACTTTCTCCTGTAAGCTGAACAAAAACTTCCACACTGCCATACTGAAACTTCCATAAGCTGCTCTCATCGGTGTGATTCACCATTGCGGTATTATCCTGATCGAGACTAGAAATTACGGTTTCGATAACTTCTTGATGGCTAGAATTATCCTCAATCAACTCTTTACCAGCCTGTGCAGTATCTTCTTCTAAATTAGAAATTTGGCTAACCATAATCATTCCTATAGTTCAATTAATGCCGACATCGTGAATTTAGCATCAAGTGCTAATAATTGCTAACATTACAGCTAACATTACACCTCTTAATCTTAACGTTGTCTGTTTTGAGTGAATTGGCTCGCTTCAGATTTGTTGGGTTTTTAAGTAGGTAGGCAAATTTATTTGTTTAGTATTTTTATACTTAATTCGTTAAGGCGATCACAATTATATTTTAATATCTTCTATTTTTTCTGCGATCGCTTTTAAGACTGTTTCAATATTTAAGTCCCACTAATCGAAACAACAACAACTGACTAACTTGTTCATCGTTAAAGTTATCATCACTAATCAGCAGCAAACTACAGCTACCATCTGGTAAACGAGGTCCTATGGTCATTCCTTCAAAGTTATCAAGGTAAATATCTAAGTCTTGTAAATCAAACAAAAGTTGTTTCTTTAGTGGCTGCACCTGAGCTATATTTCCTTTGAGGCTAGCAATATTAGTAGTGTCGGTAGCGTTACCAATAATTACCTGGAAGATTTTTGCCCCTGCGCCAGTAAAGCCATATGTCCTTTCTAAGCTCAGAAAATAGCCCTCTGTTTTTAGTGCCAGCAATTCGGTTAATCCGTTGGAAATAACCTCGACTGGTGCAGGTTCCAGCAGATATAAATGTTCGGCGAGTAAAACTGGGTTGCCTACGGGATTGATTATATAGTGGAGAAAGCGAACTCTTGCTTGTTCTTCTCCTTCCAAGGACTCGTCTTGCAGTAATGCCGATTCAGTAGCGGTAAAGAGACGAAAAGGGTCTTCTGGTAAACCAGCACGATTGATGGTTAAGGATTCAAACGCCAGATTTTCCTGTATTCCCTGGGGTTGAGATTTATCGACCGCCAGGTAACGTTGAGGTAAAGGAAGGTCAGACAGCTTTTTACCCGTTTCTAAGGCAAATTCCCCAATAAAAGGTTCTATATCTTTGCTGGGATTACCTTCGCTAGAGATGAAAATTGTGTTTCTGGGAGAAATAGCTAACCCTTCAGGATCAATGTTCTCCTTACGATATTCTTGCCCCTCTTCATCTAACAGCAAGGTTACCTCTTCAGGCTCAAAAGTAGCGATTTTGATTTGAGCATCAGGGGTTTGTTTAATTCCCAGTTTAAAAGTGTAAAAGCGAGCAGCAGAAAGCTTTCCGCGATCATCAGACAAGACATAAAAAAGATCTTGCTCTCGATTGTAGGCGATCGCCGATAATCCGCCAACCACTGTATCTTTATAAGTTGTCTTAGGTATTTCGTACTGATCGACAAATTCTAAGTTAAACTCACGAAACATCCTCTCTTCAGCACTCACCCTCTGGGGTGGACTACAGGCTGTAAGATACAACAGAGTACAAATAAGAAACAAACTAATTGAGAATTTCGTTAAAAATCCATTCAGGCGATCGCTCACAATTTTTTGCTACTAAAAACATCCCATATTTAATTTATCAGGTTAGCGGGTGATAACTTTGATAGCCAGTAATTGAGCAATTTCTCGCCGATAAGTAACAGCCAAGATGTTTATCATCAAGCAGGTTGTTCCTAGCCCCAACAAAATAAAGGTTACGGGAGTGACAACACCAATCATAAACCAGGTCGAAACGTGAAGAAATAAGGTGACAGCCAGAACCGAAGCGATTCCTGGCGACCAAAGCATTTTAGACAATGATTGACTCCCAATCACCATAACTAAAGTAGAAATAGTGGCAATCAAGTTAGCTGGTACCATAAAAGAGCAAATTGCGACACAATTATGACGAGAGAATTGAAAAAGAGGCTCAAAATCAAACATAAACTCTAAATAGTTATTTATTTATTTGGCTAATTATTGCGGTTATTTCGCCGAGTTAGATATATCATTGTACCGAATCACTTAACCACTGTAGCCCAATTGTCAATAACTTTCACGAAGTCAGAAATATGAAGTTTACCTCTTCCTGGAGTATTCAGATCTCATCAGGAATTTGAGCCACAATTTGTTTCCCAATTTCGATCGAAGCTGTAGCAGCAGGGGAAGGGGCATTACAAACATGAAGGGCGCGATCGCAATTAATAATCAAAAAGTCATCAACTAATTTGCCATCACTTTTTAAAGCTTGCGCTCTTACTCCCGCAGGAGTTGATACTACGTCTTCAGCTTCAATTTCAGGAATCAGTCTTTGCAAACTACGGACAAAAATCGTCTTACTATAAGAGCGAATCATCTCTTGTATACCTTCGTTGGAGTATTTCGCTGCCAGTTTCCAAAACCCAGGATAAGTCATGGTTTCCATAAAGTCTCTTAGATCGAAATCCCACTTATTATAGCTTTCCCGTTTAAAACCCAATACCGCATTCGGTCCTGCATGGACGCTACCGTCAATTCCTGGGGTAAAATGCACCCCTAAGAAGGGAAAATGAGGATTAGGTACAGGATAGATCGCTCCGTTGACTAAATGCCGTTTTTCAGCCGTTAATTCATAATATTCTCCCCGAAAGGGAATTATTTTGGCTGGGGGTTTAGCATTAGCTAGTTGGGTCAGGCGATCGCTATAGAGTCCTCCACAATTAATCAGAAACTCCGTTTGATACTCTTCTTGATTAGTCTGAATCACATAACCGTTGGTGCTAGATTCAATTCCCACAACGCAGGTATTGTTGTGTAACTCCACACCCTTTGACTGCACTATTTCTACATATTTTTGACAAACTTGCTTATAATCGACAATTCCTGTGGATTTGACCCAAATTGCCCCTATACAGCTAACGTGAGGTTCAATTTCCTTCACCTGCTCTGGAGTAAGCTTACTGATTTCGATTTGATTAGCCAAACCTCGTTCATAAAGATTATCTAGCAAAGGCAACTCATGAGTTTCAGTTGCCACAATTACCTTGCCACAGAGCCGATAGTTAATATTATGCTGTTCACAAAAAGCCACCATCGAAAGATTGCCCTGATGACACAGCTTGGCTTTATAGCTTCCTGGTTTATAGTAAATACCAGAATGGATCACCCCGCTATTATGTCCCGTCTGGTGAACCGCCCAAGATGCCTCTTTTTCCAGCAGCGCAATTTTAGCCGAGGGAAATCGCTGACTAAGAGCCATCGCCGTAGACAAGCCAACAATCCCACCGCCGATGATAGTGAATTTGTGTTTATGCATAATTATTTGGTTGAGTAGCTTTTAGCTTTTAGCTCCATCTCTAATCAAGCCAGGAGACATTAATATTTGACCGTTGACCGTTGACCGTTGACCGTTGACCGTTGACTGTCAAAGCGCTACTACTTCAGTCGAGACACCCATATTATCTAGCATCTCGCTGATTTCTTGCTTATAAATTGCATTCATCACAATTACCTTGTCTGGCTGATAAGTTTTGAGAAATTCGGGAGCCATGATTTCTTTACCAACACCAGGAATAAATTTACCGTGACGATGAGGGTTAATATCTACGGCATACTCTATCTTGTCTATGGTTTTGAGGGTGGTTAAAAACGCCACACACTTAGAGCCTGAACCCCAAACTACCACTTTTTCTTGTTTAGCTTGGGCATCCTCTAAATACTTTTTCCAGTATTCCAGTTTACCTGTTATTTTCTCGGTGAATAATTGTACATCTGCGGCTACGTCCTCTACAGTTTCTTCAAAAGGATGAATCTCGTCCGAAGGCATAGCTATAGGTTTTGCTTCAATCAATAGATATTGATCGCCATATTCACAATAAAGATCCGTTACTTCAAAACCACTATCGCGGAATAAACGAGCTAATGTACCAGGACTAAAGTAGGAACAGTGTTCATAATAAATGTCTTCAAAAGCTTGCTCTTGCAAAACTCTAGTATTATCAGGAATTTCAAATACCACTACTGTATGGCGATCGCCGATAGACTTACGCACTGTTTTGATAAACTCAGAGGTAGGCTGGATATGTTCTAGGGTATGACGACAGCAAATAAAATCCCCGACATATTCGGCGTGTTTTTCGGAGTAGTAATCTTGAATAAAGGTAACACGGTCGGCTGCTTCGCTTTCCACTCGACCAGGAACTACGCTAGGGTCAATGCCAACACCACGATTATTGCCCAACTCACACAGTAAGAGTAAAAAATCTCCCTTACTACAGCCAATTTCAATAATATCTTTGTTGTGGAGATCGTATTTATCGATTAGGTGATTAGCTAGCTTAAGAGAGAACTTATTAAAAGTAGGAGAATAGCTTTGTTGGTCTTCATAGTTGGGTGCATAGGCAGACCACTTGGCATCAAATTCAGTGTTGGTGATAAAGCCGCAGCGATCGCAAAATCCTAAAACTACGTCCCCACAAGGAAAGTCAATCGCCTCGTCTTTACTCGACATCATTAGACAACTATGAACAGGAACATCGCGCACTTCATAAAAAACAGACAGCTCATCATGACCACAATTGGGACATGAATGCTTAATCTTCTGACTATCTGCTTCTAACTTACTACTAGTAGGAATTAAATTTCGTACCATGGTGGATCACTCTCAATCAAATTTGTACTAAAAGGGTTTATTTTATTCTGACTAAGGTTCAGACTCTGTCACTTATGGACAAATTTTACTTAATTGTTAGTCTAATTAGCTACCAAGCTAGACAATTCTTGGCTCAGGTATTGGAACGATGAATTTACCGCCAGATGCTTGATATTCCTGCTGTTGCTGCATGATTTCTTCAGCAAAGTTCCATGCCAGAATCAATACATAATCAGGCTGATCTTCTAACAACTTGCTGGGGGGAAATATCGGTAAATGATTTACTCCCATATAGCGACCATGTTTAAATGGATTTAAGTCCACAATATAGTTGAGCAAAGTCTTGTCGATCCCCAAATAGCTCAACATAGTTGTAGCTTTCGCCGCAGCACCATAACCAACGACTGTTTTACCTTGTTGCTTTAAGTCCCACAAAATATCCATCAGGGAATGCTTGAAGGTTGTTACCTTGTGGGCAAAATCACGATAATAGGCAATTTTATCTATCTGCGCCTCTTTCTCTGCCTTGAGCAAAGATTCGACCGACTCTTGAACTGCCTCAATTGGCTCGACATATAAGCGTAATGAACCACCGTGTATTTTAGTGCGCTCAATATTATTTAGATATAAAGAGTGTCTTCGGAAAAGCTGATCTAATGCTGTCACCGAGTAATAGCAAAGATGTTGATGATAAATAGTGTCGAATTCGCAATGTTCGACTAAATCTACTAGGTAAGGAGCTTCAATTACTGCTACTCCCGTTTCTTTCAACAAGATAGAAATTCCTGCCACAAAACCATTCAAATCTGGTACGTGAGCTAGAACATTGTTTGCCAAAAAGACATCAGCTTGCTGACCCTCATTCCGCAGCTTTTGCGCTAAATCTTTGCCAAAGAAAGTACAGATAGAATTAACCCCTTGCTTAATTGCCGCATCCACTGGACCCGAAGCTGGATCTATCCCCAGCACAGGAATATCTTGTTCGACAAAGTTTTTGAGCATGTAGCCATCATTACTAGCAGCTTCAATCACCAAACTGTTACTGTCTAGATTTCTGGTCTTAATCAGATTTTTCCCACTATCCCCAAAGTGTTTTAACAAAGATGCTGATACAGATGAAAAATAAGGATAGTCTTGGCAAAATAAAATCTCGGGGGGAACTATTTCCGTAATTTGGACTAAACTACACTCAGGACAAAAAACCAAGTCTAGAGGAGCAGTATATTCAGGCAAGTCTAACTGCTCTTGAGTCAAAAGATTATCAGCAAGAGGAGTATAGCCGAAAGATATAATTTGATTTAGGTCTGAGTTTCCGCAAGAGAGACAACTTGACTTATGATCATTCATAATTAGGACTTATATTATTAAGCTTAATGATTATTCTTGATGATTAGGACAACCTATTATGATTGCCCTGGGGTTTGTTTGTTTAAGCAAATAGAAGCTATGAAACGGTCGCTAACTTCTCTTTTTGCCAACGCAGTTCACCATCAAGTAGCTGATTACCAATTAGGTACTTAATATGAGCAATTCTTTGATATTTATCACCTTCAAATTCATCTAAGGTCAAACCCACCTTCTGATAAACTTCGTATAGATCTGCCGCAGCTTTGCGAGCATTCCATTGGGGTTTAAAATCAGGGAGAATCCTCGTAATTTTGCTACAGTCAACGCGATAGCAGCGTTTATCAGGACCAGCATTGGGAGCATATTCGATGCGACAGTTTGGCACCGTCTCTTTAACAATATCCGCTAAGTCCCTAATTTGATAATTATCCTCGTTGCGACCAACGTTAAAAGCTTCATTGTGAATCAGTTCTTTTGGTGCTTCTAAAACAGCAATAAAGGCTCTAGAAATGTCTTCAATATGAACAATGGGTCGCCAAGGAGTACCGTCGCTTTTGATATATACTAATCCTTTGGTAAATGCCCAAGCAACCAAATTATTTAATACTAAATCGAAGCGCAATCTGGGTGACACGCCGTAGGCAGTAGCATTCCGTAAAAAGGTGGGACTAAAGTTATCATCAGCTAGCTGACTAACATCCTGCTCTACTTTTACCTTAGAAACCCCATAGGGAGTAACTGGATTAAAGTCAGACTGTTCGTCCAGCCAATCCTCACCACCTGCACCATAGTTACTACAGGAAGAGGAGAAAATAAAACGGCTAACCCCCGCTTGTTTTGCCAGTTTAGCTAGTTTAACCGAAGCTTGATAGTTAATCTCTTCCGTCAATTGAGGGTTGAGATTGCCTAAAGGATCATTAGAAAGACCAGCTAAGTGTAAAACAGCTTCAAATCCTTCTACATCCTTAAGTTCAACATCCCTAATATCTTTCTTTAGCTGAGGAATTTCCACAATGCCGCTGCCGAAAGTGCTTCGGGCATATAGATCTGTGTCTAAACCGACAACATCATACCCTTTGTCGATCAGCATGGGAACCATTATTGTTCCGATGTACCCTTTGTGACCAGTCACTAGTATTTTCATTTTTATTCTCCCAAGTTTTCCAAGGTGCATTACCGCTAGCCCATAACGCTTCTAAAAGACGTTTATCTCGCAACGTATCCATACATTGCCAAAAACCATCGTGTTTATAAGCCATTAGCTGTCCATCTTTAGCTAGTTTTTCTAATGGCGCTTTCTCCCATTGAATATCGTCGCCGTCTATGTAATCAAAAATCTCTGGTTCTAAAACAAAGAAGGCACCATTGATCCAACCTTCTTTAGTCTGAGGCTTTTCGGAAAACTCAGATATTTTGTTGCCATCTAAATCTAAATGACCAAAACGCGCAGGAGGGCGAACAGCAGTCATGGTGGCGAGCTTACCATGAGAACGATGGAAAGCTAATAAATCACGTAAATTGACGTTAGAAACTCCGTCACCCCAAGTCAGCATAAATGTATCTCGACCAAGATAGGGTGCAAGACGCTTAATTCTGCCGCCAGTGTTAGTCATCAATCCAGTATCGATTAGATCCACATTCCAATCTAGCTGATAACCACCATGAGTTTCCACATTTCCACTACGTAAATCTACGGTTAGATTACTATTAAGAGCACAATAATCAACCATGTATTTTTTGATTACTCCACCTTTGTAACCCAAGGCCACCGTGAAGTCTTTGAAGCCATACTGATAGTAGTGCATCATTATGTGCCATAGAATCGGTTGTCCACCAATTTCTACCATCGGCTTGGGTTTGTTTTCTGTTTCCTCAGAGATTCGGGTTCCTAAACCACCTGCAAGAAAGGCTACTTTCATAATTTCTCCCTATTTTTTAAGCGTATTAGGCTTAGATTGCGTTAGGTAATTTGTTAGTAAGCTATGTAATTTCACTAATAAATAATAAATATAGATTAGTTTTAATTTAGCTTTAGACTTTATTGTAAATATACTGAGATTGTTTTGATTTGAAGTTTTGATAAAGTTAAAGTGGAAAAATGTAAAGTGTCTAAGTTCAATTCAAAATTAGGATAAAATTTAACGCAGAATAGCTGCCCTAAATGAATCTTTGTCTATAAAAACTTAAAAATTAAAAACTTTAAAAAGCTGACATGGGGTTGAGCCAAGTAATTAGCTCCCGTTGGAGATTTTGCAAATTGCGAGACATTCCTTGATTAAACCATTGACCGATCGCGTCAATGGGTGTAAAAAACTCTCCCATTTGCCACTGAACTTTTTGGCTCAAAGGGGTTAGGTGATTTCCTGTTATAGTTCGTAGCGTTACCATACTGGGAAACCGATTCTGTAAGACGCTGTTTAAATTAGTTGACTGATCTAAATCATCCTGGGTAAATTTAAGCAACAGATTACGACGGACGTTATAGTGTTCGACAATTAGCATTTCTGTTTCCGCAGGAGAAGGATCAAACTCTATATTTAAAACAGGAGTAACATTAAACTGTTCCATAAAAGGAACTGCTTTACTTGCAGGATAATTATTAAAAGAAATCAGAATATTGCCTGCTCTTTCTACGTCATATAAGCTACCAATTAGCAAATGTAATTTACAACCCATACTGTGTCCTACGCCATATATAGGTAAATAGCCACTGCTTAACTTGTTGGTTTTTTGCAGTCTTTCGATTACAGTTTCAAAACGGTTTAAAACTTCACGGGCGATCGCAAAGTGATCAAAGGTATTGATAAAAGGCGTGGCAATAATTCCGTAACCTGCTTGGCTCAGTTGTTCCAAGATAGAGCGATAGGATACTTGAGGTGCAGTAGCTACAAATGCCCCACCCAGAAAATGAATAATTCCTTTGACTTCTTGTTGCGGAAGGTAAACCCAGTTACCAGAGATCTCTTGCCAGTCCATATAATACGTTCAGGATGAGTTAGCTTCGTTCAAGTTAATCAGTTTTTAGCTTTTAGCTTTTAGCTTTTAGCTTTTACTTAGTTACATTTATTTAGATTAGCAAGAAAGCAATACTCGTGAACCAAATTTAGTTTAGAAGTTTTAGTTTATCAGCGAGGGTATGACCAACTAAATGAATCATCTTTAATCACCTAACTAAAATCATAATGCGAGTTCGGATAACCATAATCAATAGATTCATAATGGCAACTTTAGGTCAAGATAAAATTATCATCTGTGAAAATTCTCAAGATTAAATTTTTAACTCCATCAGAAGTACCTGAAATAGTAGCTTTAGATCAAATTTGCTTAGGAAGTTTATGGACAGCAGAAGCATACCTGAGAGAAATTGACAGTCCCAATAGTAGCTTGGTAATATTACGGCTGTTGAGCAGTAAGTTTGAGCAGCACCCAGATCACTCAGATCATATAGTGGGCATGGCTTGTTTATGGTCAATTGTAGAAGAAGCTCACATTACCCTTTTAGGAATTCATCCGGACTATCGCCGACAAGGATTAGGACAACTATTATTACTTACTTTGTTAGAAGATGCGATCGCTCGTCAACTAGAATGGGCAACCTTAGAGGTAAATGTCAATAATGTTGCCGCGATTAAACTGTATCAAAAACTTGGTTTTCAAATTGCAGGCAAAAGAAAAGGATATTATCAACCAGAGGGAGATGATGCTCTGGTTCTGTGGCTCAAAGAAATGCAGCAGCGAGAGTTCAAATCAAACTTAACTCAATGGCAGCAGCAGCAACGGGATCTCCTAAGTAACAATGCTTACTGTTTGTATTGAGCTCAAAATCTGTTAAATTTAATACAGTATTTGCCGTCCAGATAGGTACAGTCAGGAAACTAAAAGGCTGTGTTAAAATCACCATATCAAGGGCAAAGCAGGTGGATGGAATAAGTCATGTTTGAACGCTTCACAGAAAAGGCAATAAAAGTGATTATGTTAGCCCAGGAGGAAGCACGCCGTCTGGGTCATAACTTTGTAGGTACTGAACAAATTCTCTTGGGTTTAATCGGAGAGGGTACTGGAGTCGCCGCCAAGGTTCTCAAATCAATGGGTGTCAATCTAAAAGATGCTCGCATCGAAGTTGAGAAAATTATCGGGCGCGGTTCTGGTTTTGTAGCAGTAGAAATTCCCTTTACTCCGAGAGCTAAACGAGTTCTGGAATTATCTCTCGAAGAAGCACGTCAGTTAGGTCACAACTATATTGGCACTGAACATTTGCTTCTCGGGTTAATTAGAGAAGGAGAGGGAGTGGCGGCTAGAGTCCTCGAAAACCTGGGGGTAGACTTGTCGAAAGTACGCACTCAAGTAATTAGAATGCTAGGAGAAACTGCTGAAGTGGCTGCTGGTTCTGGCGGTACTCAAGGCAGAAATAAAACTCCTACGCTTGATGAATTTGGTTCAAACCTGACTCAGATGGCAGGGGAAGGAAAGCTTGACCCTGTAGTTGGCAGGCAGAAAGAAATCGAGCGTGTAATTCAGATTCTTGGTCGTCGTACCAAAAACAACCCCGTGTTGATTGGGGAACCAGGAGTAGGTAAAACTGCGATCGCCGAAGGTTTAGCCCAGCGCATTGCTAACAAAGATATTCCCGATATTCTCGAAGAAAAAAGAGTTGTTACCCTAGATATTGGTTTATTGGTAGCTGGTACCAAGTACCGTGGTGAATTTGAGGAACGACTCAAAAAAATCATGGACGAAATCCGCCAGGCTGGGAATGTAATTCTGGTAATTGATGAGGTACACACCTTAATCGGTGCAGGTGCAGCAGAAGGTGCGATCGATGCTGCTAACATCCTAAAACCAGCTTTAGCCAGAGGAGAGCTACAGTGTATTGGTGCGACTACTCTCGATGAGTATCGTAAGCATATCGAACGCGATGCAGCTTTAGAACGTCGTTTCCAACCGGTAAAGGTTGGTGAACCATCGGTAGAAGAAACCATCGAAATCCTTTATGGCTTACGAGAGCGTTACGAACAGCACCATAAATTAAAAATATTAGATGAAGCTTTAGAAGCAGCAGCCAAGCTGTCGGATCGTTATATTAGCGATCGCTATTTACCAGACAAAGCGATCGACTTAATCGATGAAGCTGGTTCTCGTGTCCGCTTAATCAATTCTCAGCTTCCTCCAGCAGCTAAAGAGTTGGATAAAGAACTGCGTGAAATTCTTAAACAAAAAGATGATGCGGTCAGATCTCAAGATTTTGATCAAGCTGGAGAATTACGCGATCGCGAAATGGAAATCAAAGAGCAAATCCGCACTATTGCTTCCAACAAGAAAAACGAAGCAGATGATGGAGAAGACTCTCCTCATGTGGATTCCGAGGAAATTGCGCATATTGTTGCTTCTTGGACTGGAGTACCAGTTAATAAAATCACCGAATCTGAGTCTGAGAAATTAATGCACATGGAGGATACCCTGCATCAGCGTATTATCGGACAAGAAGATGCGGTTAAAGCAACCTCTCGTGCTATCAGAAGGGCTAGAGTTGGTCTGAAGAATCCCAATCGTCCTATTGCCAGTTTTGTCTTCTCTGGACCCACTGGTGTGGGTAAAACAGAGCTTACCAAGGCTTTAGCAACCTACTTTTTTGGTTCCGAAGACGCGATGATTCGCCTTGACATGTCCGAATACATGGAACGCCATACAGTATCTAAACTGATTGGTTCTCCTCCAGGATATGTTGGCTATAACGAAGGTGGACAGCTAACTGAAGCAGTACGTCGTCGTCCTTACACCGTAGTTTTGTTTGATGAGATTGAAAAAGCACATCCCGATATCTTCAACATGCTGTTGCAGATTTTGGAAGATGGTCGCTTAACTGACGCTAAAGGCAGAACGGTTGACTTCAAAAACACTCTGCTAATTCTGACTTCTAACATTGGTTCTAAAGTGATCGAAAAAGGTGGTGGAGGACTTGGTTTCGAGTTTGCTGATGACCAAGCAGAAGCGAAATACAACCGTATCCGTTCTTTGGTTAACGAAGAGCTAAAAAGCTACTTCCGCCCAGAGTTCCTTAACCGTCTTGATGAAATCATTGTCTTCCGTCAGCTAAACAAAGACGAAGTAAAACAAATCAGCGAACTCCTACTCAAAGAAGTGTTCCAACGCTTAACCGAAAAAGAGATCACGCTAGAAGTTACTGATAAGTTTAAAGATCGTTTGGTAGACGAAGGATTCAACCCCGCCTACGGTGCGCGCCCTTTACGTCGAGCAATTATGCGTCTTCTCGAAGATGTCCTAGCTGAAGAAATTCTGTCTGGTCGTCTAGGTGAAGGAGACACGGCAACGGTAGATATCGACGAAGAAAACAAGGTAGCAATCATACCTCAGAAAGAGAAAGTAGAATTACTGCCCTCTTCTTAATCAATAAATAACAACTGAATAATCAATTGAGGTAGAGATGTAGAAATCTCTGCCTTTTTTCTTGCTAATCAAATTTAAGCTTTAATTTCGATTTTTTCCTAAAGTCCCGTTACTACGGTAAGTTATCACGCTCTGAAAAAATGTCTAGAGGGAATGACAACTTATTAAGTGTCCCGTATTTAAAACACATCTGATTAAAGAAAAATTAAGGTAGTAAATAGAATGGAGCAAATTTTAGTTCATTAATGACTCAGTTAAAACCCCAGCAAAATTCAACTAGTTTAAAGTCAGAAAAATCTGATGAATTAAATTCCCGTGTGTCTCCTTGGCTAGCTAGGATAATATATCCTGTTGGATGTTATTTAGTCTTACCTTTGTTCTTTGGCAACATACAAATTGAGGGACAAGAAAATATCCCGCTACAAGATCCTGTAATTATTGCGCCAACTCATCGCTCTCGCTGGGATGCTTTCATTATTCCTTATGCTCTAGGAAGACTCGTGAGCGGTAGAGATTTGCGCTTTATGGTCTCTGCCAACGAAGTAAAAGGAATTCAAGGCTGGATCATCCGTCGTATGGGTGGATTTCCCGTCAATACTGACCGTCCTCAACTCACTAGCGTGCGTCATAGTATTGAGCTATTAAAACTAAATCAGGAAATGTTAGTAATTTTCCCTGAAGGGGGTATTTTTAATGATTACCAAATTCATCCCCTCAAAAGAGGAGTAGCCATGATCGCTTTACAGGCAAAAACAGACAAATCGAAGAGAGGAGTTAAGATATTACCTGTAGGAATTCGCTACAGCCAGCCTTATCCTAGCTGGGGAACTGACGTTAAAGTGGACATTGGCTCTCCTTTAACTGTGAGCGAGTATCTTGACAAATCATTACGCCAAAGCTCTCAAAAGCTCACCGCTGCTTTACAAGAGAGTTTACAGCAACTCTATAAAAATTAAATTAGACAAATACTAAACATAGTTTGTACAAAAACTAACCTAAATTAAATTTCTAATTTACTATGGAGAAATCTTAAATGCGATGAGATTTGACAAAAAAAATCGATTGGTAAGTTTATAATATCAGCTTGATAGTCAATGCTACATTTGTTTTCTGGCAGAGGCGAACAAACGAGTTGCATGATGATACTAGAGAATCCGATGTCATTCACTGACGATTCTCTACTCTTCTGAATAAGATTGACATTTTGTGTCTTTCTCTGACCACTGGTTAATCTAAGGTCAAACCTATGGGGTCGCTGATTTATTCAAGATTTTAGCGACTTTCTACAGCTAGAGGTAATCCCAACTCCCACTGTCTCGGAGTCTGCTCAATAGTTTAAAACATCCATGTCACATTCTGAGCCTAGAATTCATTGCTCGAATCCTCGTTGCGCAGCTTCTAACAAATTAGAAGCTAGTTTGTGCGATCAATGTAATACCCCAATACTTAGACGCTATTTGTGGAGCAATAAAAAGGCAATCACCCTAGAACAAAAGCAGATCTTAATTAATGACAGGTACTTAGCATTAAGCGAGCAAATATTTCTAGATACCCAACCGAGTAAACCTCCAGTGACAACAGAAGAGGTTCCTCAAGAAATTGCCGTATACCTACAGCTTTTTCCTTGTTATCCTCATATTCCTCAAGCCTACGGTTTATTAGACGGGACAGACGCTTGGCTATTCGACTATGGCACTGTCCCAACAGTTGGCTCAGAGGAATTCTTGGCTAATCCTGATCAGCTTATTCCTCGGATTGAAGATTTATGGGCGGGCGCAACAGCTTTGCAGCAATTAAACTGGCTGTGGCAGCTCGCTAAATTATGGAAACCTTTGTCTGCTAAAAATGTGGCATCCACTCTACTGGAGTCAGATTTAATTAGAATTAATGGGCAACTAGTACAGCTATTGCAGTTGCAGTCAGACGAAGAATACCAACCTAGTCTCAGAGATTTGGGAAATTTGTGGTCACAGTGGGCGGAACATGCTAAACCCAATATCAAAAATCTAGTAGAACAGCTCGCAGGACACTTGGAGATAGGTATAGTAGATCGAGTAAGCCAGGTAATTGCCATATTAGATCATGGGATTAATCATTGTCGAAAAGCCAATCAATATTCTTACCAAATTTATGCTCTGAGCGATTCGGGTCCTAGTCGAACCAACAATGAAGATGCTGCTTATCCAACTCAGTCTGAGCTTGACGATGCTTCAGGCTCAGAAAATGCTTTGGCTATTGTTTGCGATGGTGTTGGGGGTCATGATAGCGGAGAAATTGCTTCTGGTGAAACAATCAAATATCTCCGCAGTAAGATTTCCCAACTAACTCTAGAAGAGCAAGATAGTTCACGAAAGATATTAGAAAAATTAGCCAGATATATCAATAGGGCAAATGACATCATCAACGAGCGTAATGATAGCGAGCAGCGTCAGGAAAGACAGCGCATGGGTACTACACTAGTGATGGCTCTTTCTTCTGCTCAGGAGATGTACCTTGGTCACGTTGGTGATTCTCGAATTTATTGGATTACCCCCAATAGCTGCCATCAAATGACTGTTGACGACGATCTTGCCTCAAGAGAGGTTCGCTTGGGCTATGCTTTGTACCGAGATTCCTTGCAATATCCCTCTGCTGGCGCTTTGATCCAAGCGATCGGAATGCGCGATTCTGCGGCGCTTCATCCTAATCTGCAACGTTATATCATCGATGATGATTGTATTTTCTTGCTCTGTACAGATGGTTTGAGTGATTTTGACCGCGTAGAACAACAGTGGCGACAAAATATTTTGCCAGTACTAGAAGGCAAACAAGATCTTGCTAGTGCCGTTAAAGATTTGATCGCTCTTGCTAACGAAAAAAACGGTCATGATAACGTCACGGTAGCTTTGGTTCACTGTCAAGTAAAACCCATTGCTGATGTCTCTGAAGTGGAAGTCTCTTGGTCTGAAGTTGAATGCGCCCTTGAAGAATCAACGTTGTGGTCTGATGCTAATTTGACTGACTCTATCCGGTCAGATCCTCATCCAACTAATACGACCTTAGTCAAAACTAAAATTCCAGAACAGCAGATAGGAGAGGCTCTACCAGCCAAAAGTCAATCTAAATGGTTAAAAATAATCATTTTTTTCCTGATTGCTTCAACTATGGTTGGTGCAATGGTTTGGATTTTCGCACTTAAGGCCCCAAATGATGATAATTCACCTTACAATAATGGCGTGGAAACCCAGGAGTAACTTTTGAGGTTAATAGTCAATAGTTGATGGTTTTAAATAGCATTTTGCTATGGATAATGAACTGATAATAAACAGATGTTATGTTTTGGTATGATGGCCTACTGGTTAATTCAGAGCACCTAAAACTAGAGATCAACAACGCAGGATTGTGTTATGGAGCTACGATCTTCACGACAATGCGAGTTTATGAGCAATCCTTGAATCATCCCCAAACTTCTTGGCAAGCCCATTGCGATCGCCTTAAAACAACTATTGAAGCCTTCAATTGGCACCAACTAAATTGGCAGTCACTAGAAAAGGGAGCGAGATTACTGTCCCAGTATTTTCCCGTTCTCCGCATGATGGTATTTCCCGATGGGAAAGAATGGATTACAGGACGTAGCCTACCTTTAGATCTGCAAGAACGTCAGACTAATGGCATTACAGCCTGGGTGGCGCAAGACTCTTTATATATAAGAGAATTGGCCCAATACAAAACTGGTAACTATTTGTCTGCTTACCTAGCGCGCAATCAAGCATTAAACTTAAACGCCGAGGAAGCGATTCTCATTGATGCTCAGGATAACTGGCTAGAAACTAGTACTGGTAATCTTTGGGGCTGGAAACATGGCTGTTGGTATACTCCTAGCTTAGATTCAGGAATATTACCAGGTATTGCGCGATCGCGCTGGCTCAATTTCTTTCAAAACCACAATCTTCAGGTTAGAGAAAATATTTGGACATCCGAATTTGTCCAAACCTTAGAAGCTTTATCCTATAGCAATTGCGTGATAGATCTAGTCCCGATAAAAACGGTTTTTCATGGAGAAAATAAGATAAATTATCTGATCCAACAACCTTATGTCAACAAATATTGAATATTAATATTGAAGCTGATAAATGTGCTACGTCAACCAACCGTCAATTCGTTAATAATCTGCTCAACTTTGGCTAAAGCATCGCTGGGATTGTTTTCTGCATGAGTTACCATCAACTGCTCTATTTCGGCAATTTGATGATTAATAGTATCTAAATTATTCTGTATTGGCTGTAACTGCTGTTCAGACAAATCAATCTGGGACTGCATCTGAACAATCTGGAGATTCAATTCGTGCCAGTTATCTTGCTGTTGACCTATCTCCCACTCTAGCTGACTTTTTTGCGTTTTTTGCTGTTCTAACTTAGCTTTTAAACTTTGAATGCTTTCCTCTATTTGACCTACTTCCTCTGCCAACTCTTTTTGTTGACTTTGGAGCTTTTGCTGCTGTTCTGCTAAACCTTGTTTGATCGGAGTTAGATCAATACTTTGAATCTCAGAATCAAAATCAAAGTCAATAATTCCCTGACGACGTTTTAAAACTCTAGAATGTTGCAGTAACACTTGATGTCTTTCTTTAAGGGACCGACGTTGACCAACCAAGGTTTGATCTAACATTTTTTTAGCTTCTCTTTCGTCGGCTAACTCTTGCTCTAAAGTTAAACGCTCAAAATCGCTTACATTAGCAATCTTAGTTTCTAGTTCTTCGACGGCTTTGCATTGCCAACCCAATTCTTCCTCTTGATCGTTAACAAATCGAGCGACCTTTTCTAAATCTTTTTTCAGCGCCTCAACAGTCTCTTCTAAACTAGGTAAAGGCATATTTTCTAATTTGTCGAGATTTGCTTTGATCGTACTATCACCGTCCAATTCAGAATCCGTCAGCATTTGAATCATAGTGTTCTGAGCTTCTGATTGCAGATTAAGAAACTGCGTCAATTCTTGTTTAACTTCCAGAGACTTTTGTTCAATGCCTAACTGCTGTTCTGCTTGCGCAATGGCATCTTGTAGAGACTTAACCTGCTCTTTTTTCTCTGATAGTTCCCCAGCCATACTTTCAAGCTCTTGTCGCTTAGTCAGGATATCCTGAGAATTTTGAGCCAAATTTTGCCAATGAGATTGTAAAGTTTGTTGTTGCTCTTTCGCTGACGACTCTGTTAAGTTCAGCTTATCTTTAAGAGCATTGACAGCATCATTGGCATTGGAGATAGCTGCTAACTGTTGTTTGATTAGGGTAGCTTGAGCCTCATCTAAAACTTTAGCTTCTTTTAACTGCTCATCTATGTTTTGTTGCTGCCCCCGTAGCTGTGACCAAGCACTCTCTAATTCGGCACTTTTAGCCTCAAATTCAACTCTGATTTTTTCCGCTTCTGCCTGAGCGATCGCAATTTCTGAGCGTTGTTGTTCGAACTGTTTGAACTCCTCTTCCATCTGCTCAACTTGTTCCAGACGGGTTTCCATCTCTATTTGCCGCCGGCTTAATTCTTCACTCTGAATCGAGAGGGACTCTTTCCACTGATTGATTTCTTGTTCTTGTTCTTGATTTTTTTCGAGCAATCGGGTGAAATTTTTAAGAACGCCAATAATTTTTTGGGAGGCTAATTCTATTTTTCCTTGTAACTGACGATTAACGCCTAAATTAACGATAATTAAGGCTCCGTCACCAAAATCACTAGCCTCATTAACAGTAATTGATTCATTGCCAAGCAAATTCCAACTTTGGTCGTTGCGCTGACAGGCGATGAGTTTCAGCTTGGTCTCAACACCACCCATAAATCCTTTACTTTGTTTTTGTATTTCTGCCAGATATAGCACTATGCGCCTTCCTCTTGATTTCTTCTGTGCAGGAACTCAGAAAAATTAAGCTTTTCCAGTTTACTGCTGATTTATGAAAATAACCAGATTAAATTGAATTTCAAAATCTCCTCCTATCTTACAAATTAGGTGGATTTAGTTTTTTAGCCTAACCAACATTTGTTTTTCGGTATTAGAATCATCTCGCCAACTAATTGTCATAATTGTCAGTGGAATCAAAAGCAATTAGCAATAATTAATTTTGAGCCATAAGATTAATATCATGCTTCTGCATATTTGTTCAAACTAGAAACATAATTTAAATTTAACTGTTTCAACTCAAGAAAAAAAGCAATTTATGTTGATGATCAATTATTATAATCACAATTTCTAAAAAAGCTAAATTTCTCTATAAATAACACATCTACAGGTTTATTGGGTTATCAAACATTCATTATTAAATTAAATTAAACCTGGAACAATTTAACTAAAACAGAAATTTGACTCAATTTATGTTGATCATGACCTGGCGATTGACTGAAAAGTAGAGTATATTCTGAAGCGGAGAGGGGAATAACCAAGTTAATTTATCAATAAATAAGTGAATTAAAGTAGAGGTTAAACTTGCATGAATTTAATGGTTTGCCAAGTAAACTTAAGTTAAGTGTGACTTTTCGTAGATAGCGTGTTATGAGCAAAGTTCTAATTGTAGAAGATAGTCTGGCGCAAAGACAAATGATTTCTGATCTCCTTAAAGGTAGTGGTCTTAAAGTAACTGTTGCTTGTGATGGAGTCGAAGCTTTAGAGCATTTAGAAACATTAAATCCTGACATAGTAGTAATGGACATCGTTATGCCCAGAATGAATGGCTATGAATTGTGTCGTCGTCTGAAATCAGACCCTAAAACTCAAAATGTTCCAGTGGTAATGTGTTCTTCCAAGGGAGAAGAATTCGATCGTTACTGGGGGATGAAGCAAGGTGCGGATGCCTATATTGCCAAGCCTTTCCAACCAGTGGAGTTAATTGGCACTGTTAAACAACTGCTCCGAGCCTAAATCAGCATCGTTTTTGATGATATAGTTAGCAGTCTGTAAATAGTATTTACAAACAGTATTTACAAACAAAGTCTTATGATTACTAATCCAGAACTATACACCGAGAGTGGTCTAGATTTATCTCTAGATATTAAGCCACTAGAAAATCCTGATGGGGAACTGCATCTTCGCTTTTATTTGGCATCAGGAGCAGCTTGCGCTTTTCCCGCCACAGGTATAGCAGAGGTTATGCAACAAACCCCCGATCAAATTGCTCCTATTCCTAATGCTTCACCCTTATTACTGGGAACAATTAATTTAAGGGGTAGAGTAATTTGGGTTGCCGATCTAGGTCAGTTTCTAGGAGACAGCGTGGCCTTAAAAACAGATCGCCCTACAATTCCAGTGATTGCCATTGAAGATCAAGAGCAAATAATAGGTTTGGCAATTAGCAGTATTGGTGATATGGACTGGTTAGATGTCGAACAATTAGAAATCTACCAACCTCCAGTAGACAGCATGGCTCCTTTTGTCCAGGCTCAATGGCAGCCAGAAGATGAAAGTAATCTGGTTGTTAACTTGTTAGATCCAGCAAAAATTTTACGGTCTGCACGATGGGCAACATAAGAATCATTAAAGTTCAACATTATTAATCAACATTAATCAACGCCTAAGTTAAATCCTATACTTATTGAGCAATAATTTGAGAAAACATCATAATTCAGACAAGTTTTCTTATATTTCATATACCAACTTATGGTCATCGACTAGTCAAAGCTTAGAGTAACTATCCCTCGTCAGCGCAAGTAACAAAAAAATTTAGATTAATTTGGCAATAAGCACAATGGCATCAGGAACTAATTATTCACAGGAATACGGACAAGCAGAAAAAGCCTATTTGGAAAGTAATTTTGCTCAAGCAGCAGAAATAATCGATCATTTAGCCGACGAATTTCCCAATGATCCAAATGTCTTGTTGCTGCGGGGTCATATTTATTGTTATGGATTTCAAAACTATGATCTGGCAAAACATCAGTACGAAAGCGTCTTAGATATTAGTGAAGAAAAAGACTTACTAGACTTTGCTCGGAGTGGTATTGAACAGCTAGAGCAGCTTCAACAACAGTCAGAAAGACCAGAATTAGACGATCAGGAGCTTGAACTGACAGTCGTGCGCGATGGTGGAGATATTGATGAGACGGAGGACTCTATTGGTATTGACTTCCCTGACGAAATCGCATTTGAAGAAGCTTTTGAGAGCGATGATTTTAATTCTAGTCAAAACTATGAGGTGGATCTAGACGATGCAGCCGTTGATTCGGATATTAATCACAGCTTTATTCCTCCCGTGGAAGATTCTTCTGGGAATCCTTTCGCTGAAGGAGAAATAAGTTCTGAAGATTTAGTATCGATAGATGAAGACGGGGAGTTTGAAGATCCCTTTGCAGAATTTGAATCTGAACAAACTCTCGTATCTAACCCAGAACTAGACCTAGAAGAAGTACAAAATGCTCATACCAGCTCTAAGTTTATGGATGATGATGATGATGATGATGTTTTACCTGAATACACAGAAGAAGACTTTACAGTAGACCAAGACGATTTAAAAAATGATTATGACGACAGTTCGGAAATCGATACTGTTTTAACTGAAGCATTCTCGATGGTCAATGATCAAGACTACAATTTGGAGGATATTCCCGAACAAGAAGGTTTAGATTTTCAAGACGAACTGGAATTTGATGAGATCGATAGCAGTTTCTTTGATCTCGAAGAGCTTGAGCAAGGACTTCCAGATACAGGTTTGTTCAACGCGGCAGAAGAACCTAGTCCTGCTAGTTTAAACGTTTCCCCTGATCTAGTTGACGAATTTAGTCCGATTGAGCCAGAAGAAATTAGTAATACTAGCTCAAGCACCACAACTTCTTTCACCGTAACCAAATCTTTCACCGCAACCAAGGAAGAACCGCAGATCGAAGTTAAGCAAGGAACCTGGGCTAACTTTATTAATGCTCCAATTAAGAAGAAACAATTTATTACCGCTGGCGCAACGGGAATAATATCAGCGATCGCTGTATTAATTATTGGTTTAATTGACTCTAACATGGCTGCTCGCCAAAATCCTGAGAGAAGTATTAAAGAGGGAGTCCAAAATAGTCTTTTATTGGCTCTAGTTGCTGGATTATCCAGTGCGGGAACAGCAGCAGCATTAGGTAATGTTACTGCCAAACATGTAAAGAAAGCTAGTCAAGATTTGCAAAATCAGTTTGATGATGTTTATCAAGGCAATCTCAATGCTAAAGCTACTGTGTATTCTCAAGATGAATTTGGACAACTAGCTTCTGATTTTAACCGTATGACCAGAGTTATCTTGACCACTACTCAAGAAGCTCAGAGAAGAGCAGAAGAAACCGAACAGGCAAAAGAAGATCTCCAACGCCAGGTAATTCGCTTACTGGACGATGTAGAAGGTGCAGCTAGAGGAGATTTGACTGTCCAGGCTACTGTAACTGCCGACGTACTGGGTGCTGTTGCCGATGCGTTTAATTTAACTATTCAAAGTCTGCGGGAGATTGTTCGTCAGGTAAAAGAAGCGGCAGAACAGGTAAATAAAGGATCTACTGATAGTGAACTTTTTGCCCGCAATCAATCTAGCGAAGCATTGCGGATGGCAGAAGAACTCGCTGTAACCTTAAATTCGGTACAGATGATGACCGAATCCATTGAAAGGGTAGCCGACAATGCCCGTGAAGCTGAGGAAGTTGCCCGTTCATCTTCCGTAACTGCTCTTAAAGGGGGTAAGGCGGTAGAACGTACTGTATCAGGAATTTTCCAGATTAGGGAAACGGTATCAGAGACTGCCCGTAAGGTAAAAAGGTTAGCAGAAGCATCTCAAGAAATCTCCAAGATTGTGCTTTTAATCTCACAAATTGCTGAAAGAACCAATCAACTAGCGCTTAACGCCTCCATTCAAGCAGCTAAAGCTGGGGAAGCTGGTCGTGGTTTTGCGGTGGTTGCGGATGAGGTTAGACAGCTAGCAGATAGATCTGGTAAGTCCCTTAAAGAAATCGAGCAGATCGTACTTCAAATTCAAAGTGAAACTGGGTCAGTAATGACCGCGATGGAAGAAGGTATTCAGGAGGTAATTGACGTAACGGAAAGAGCAGAACAGGCGAAAACCGCCCTGGAGGATATTATTCAAGTATCTAATCGGATTGATACTCTGGTACGTTCTATTACTGCTGATACCGTTGAGCAAAGAGAGAATTCTCGTGCAGTAACTCAGGTAATGCAATCGGTAGAATTAACTGCCCAAGCCACATCTCAAGAATCACAAAGAGTTGGTGGCGCGCTGCAAAGTCTCGTAGGTATTGCTCGTGGCTTACTTTCTTCAGTAGAAAGATTCCGTATTGATAAAGGTGAAGAATAGAGTTGCTCTGGAACTGCGAGCTTACGATATTTAATAAACTAAGTAATAAACTAAGTAATAAACCAAGTAATAAAGCTCCCTCTTTCCTCTGCAGGAATTTTATGATTCAATAGGATTTGCGCCCTTAATTTGAAAACTGCTCTATGTCTGCCGAAAGAACCTTGCCTAAATTCGATTCTAGCTCTGTTAAGATCAGCAAAGATGAGGGCTTCATTTTGTATGAAGATATGGTTTTGGGACGCTTGTTTGAGGATAAGTGTGCTGAAATGTATTATCGAGGCAAGATGTTCGGCTTTGTTCACCTTTACAATGGTCAAGAAGCAGTTTCTTCTGGCATAGTCAAGGCTTTACGGACAAAAGGTGACTATGTTTGTAGCACCTATCGCGATCATGTTCATGCTCTAAGTGCGGGTGTCCCTGCCAATCAGGTTATGGCAGAATTATTTGGCAAAGAGACTGGCTGTAGCAAAGGTCGTGGCGGTTCAATGCATATGTTTTCTGCCGAGCATGGACTTTTAGGCGGTTATGCTTTTGTCGCAGAAGGAATTCCTGTCGCTACCGGTGCAGCTTTTCAAAGTAAGTATCGTCGTGAAGCAATGGGTGATAACAGTTCTGATAGTGTTGCAGTTTGCTTTTTTGGTGATGGAGCCAGCAACAATGGTCAGTTTTTTGAGTGCTTGAATATGGCTGCTCTCTGGAAATTACCGATTATTTATGTAGTAGAAAATAATAAATGGGCGATCGGCATGGCTCACAATCGCGCAACTTCTCAGCCCGAAATCTACAAAAAAGCCAGTGTATTTAACATGGCAGGGTATGAAGTTGATGGGATGGATGTCTTGGCGGTTAACACTTTAGCTAAAGAAGCTGTGTCGCGCGCTCGTTCAGGAGAAGGTCCAACCCTGATTGAGGCATTGACCTATCGTTTCCGAGGGCATTCTTTGGCTGATCCAGACGAACTTAGAGATCCAGGGGAAAAGGAATTTTGGGGCAAACGAGATCCCATTAAAAAGTTTGCTAGTTACCTAATTGAGCAAAAGTTAGCCACAGCAGAAGAACTCAAAGAAATTGATGGCAAAATCGCAGCTACGGTAGATGAAGCAGTAAAATTTGCTGAAACTAGCCCTGAGCCTAATCCCAGCGATTTGCATCGGTATATCTTTGCCGAAGATTAATGCTTAAGCCAAGCTGGCTTCAGTTTGGAAACGAGTTTAGCAATTTCAATGCATCTAATCATTTTTCAATCTACGTTTCAATCTACGGCAATTATCGCAAGATCCACATTTAAACTCTTGTGCTTCTTGTCTGAAGCCAAAAGCCTGTAACAAATATTGCCAACGACATCGCTTGGTTTTAAGATATTGCTGCATCTGTTTTTGCTCACGTTTTTGACTGGTAGCTAATTGATTTAAAGCTATTTTAGAGGTTGTTTTACGGTAATTAAAAGGATCTTGCCAAAAGACTAAACCCAAGCTGTGTAAAATACCTAAAGTTATTTCTCCTTGAGGAAACTGTTCTTTGATAGTTGTAATTTCTCCTTTATTTGGTAACTGTTTAACTAGATGTTGTGAGGCGCGATATTGTTGTTCGAGCTGGCGGTAGAAAAACTGACTACGGCGCTTGTCTTCAGGATCTAGCAGTCCAGTTGGTTCACTAATTAGAGTTAAAGCTGTTGCGGGCATGCCATCCCTCCCACCTCTACCGACTTCTTGAATATATTCAGCAAGTAATTCTGGGAAGTGATAGTGAACTACCCAGCGGACATCGGGTTTGTCGATCCCCATGCCAAAAGCGGAAGTACAGATGACGAATTGGGTTTTGCCTGTAATCCAGTCTTGTTCAATTTTTCTTCTTGCTGTTGTGATTAATCCTGCATGATAAGCAGCAGCAGCATAACCTAAAGATTTGAACCAGGTGGCTAAGGTTTGGCTATCTTTACGAGAACGAACATAGACTAAACCTGACTGATGGTTATGGGCTTGAATAAACCGCAACATCTGTTGCTTTCTGGCTCTGGGTGTCCAAATAGTCTTAACATTCAGAGTTAGATTGGCACGATAGGGACTAATTAAGAAGGTTTCGGGTTGTTTTAATTCTAGAGCTTTAGCTATTTCTTGCTGGGCTTGAGGAGCGGCAGTAGCGGTAAAAGCGGCGATCGCAATTTTGGTTCCAGTAGGTTTATGCTTTAATAAACTCCGACGCACCGCACCTAAGCGACGATAGGCGGGGCGAAAAGTAGTTCCCCACTGGGTTAAACAGTGAACTTCATCGATAATAATGCCTGTAATTTGAATTTCTGGTTGAGAGATAATCTTCCATACTGGTAGGCTTAATAAAGTCTCGGGTGATAAATATAGTAGGCTTAATTGTTGACGCGCGATCGCATTTAAAGTCTGTTTTCTTTCGTTTCTTGGTAATTCACTGTGCAATAATGCCCCAGATAATTCCAAATGCTTTAATTGATTAACCTGATTTTCCATTAAAGCTACTAAAGGAGAAACTACGAGGGTTAATCCTGTTTGCAAAAGTGCAGGCAGCTGAAAGCAAATTGATTTGCCTCCTCCTGTGGGCAAAATTATTAAAGTATCTTTTCCTGCTAGAAGCGCTTGGATTATCTCTCCTTGAGGCGATCTAAAATCTTCATATCCCCAGATCTGTTGAAACCGATCTTTAACTTCCTGCCAAGCAATATTCATTTTAGTAATTACTGATTATATTATCCCGCTTGATGTTATCCCCATTCGAGGATGTTATCCCCATTCGAGGACAAGCCCCACGAAGATGGGACAAGTGCCCTTGTGGTACGGGACTGATTACTAAGAGCGAATCTTCAGCCATAAATCTCGATACTGTTGCTCTGTTTCTGCTGTAAGAGGTAACAGAAATTCACTCTTGTCAGAATTAAGAATTGCTGAATTTAGGAAAACATTCTGTTTCAGATCTGGTGGTATTTCTGCTGATTCTATAGCAGACAAAATTGGTGAAATTCCGTCAGTAAATAGAGATATCTGTTTAGCTGCTTGAGGTTGCCAGCAATAGTCAATCCATTCTTCAATTAACGTCTGCTTATCTTCCCTAGATGACTGAGGTTTAACCCAAAGATCTGCCCACAAAGATGTTCCTGACTGAGGAATGATAAATTTAATCTCTGGATAGCGTTTAAGTACTGGCAAGATATCTGTTGACCAAGCTACAGCAGCCCATGTATCTCCCAAAATTAGCGGTTCAAGATAGCGATCTGAGCTATATAACTTAGCTTGTTTATGGAGAGCTAACAACTCTGACTCCAAATCGGTTACAGAATCTAAATTATTAGTATTGTAGGATTTTCCCAATTTTTTTAAAGTTAAGCCGATAACTTCTCTGGGAGAGTTCAGTAAAGAAATGCGATCGCGTAATTCTGGCTGCCAAAGATCTTGCCAATCTGTCGGAATTAAATCTAATTTTTCTAACTTATCACTTCTATAAGCAATTACTGTGCTTCCCCAACGATAAGGCGCAGCATAAATTTCACCATCAGGAGTTAAATTTCCTTGGCGATCGCGTTGTACCAATTTTTGCCAAGATGCGGGCAATTCTTGCCAGTTATTTAAATTTTTGACGGATAAAGGTTTAATTAGATTCTGTTGAATTGCGGTCCCTAACCAGACATCTCCTAAAGTAGTCAAATTTGGATGAACTACAGATTTACTAAAGATTTTGCTAATTACATTTTTTGTCTTTTGATCTGACTTTTTACTTTGCTGTAAATTAAAAAGTGAATCAAAAATTTGTAGAATCTGGGTTTGAGGTTTAAAATCAACTTTTCTGGTTTTATTAATACCTTGCCGAAAATCTCGAATTAACTGTGGAGGAATGGAGTTTTCCAAAAACAATACCTGTAATCTTGTTTCGGCATTATTACACCCCATTAGCATTTGATTCAAAGCTATAGCAGTACTGACTTGAAGAAAAGAACGGCGCGACAACTGGTAGTTCATTACTATTCAAAACAAAAAGGTTGAAATATATTTACTTAGGCACAATCGATAACTAAGTACATCCCATGGATAGTATTTTACTAGTTAATTTCAGGCAATTATGCCTTGAGATTAAAGACTTTGAGTCAGATTAGAATCTTCATAAAAATAAGTTGAGCAATTGTTAAATGAATCAGGAAAAATGGCAATTATTGAGAACATTGCTTCTAGCATTAAAACATGAGTAAAAATTAACTAAAATTTTCATAAATTAGTATGGATACATTACAAATACAAATTAGCGAATTACGAGAAAAAATAGATAAGCTTCACCAGCTTATTGAAGAAATTGGCAATCAGGTTAAAGGATTAAGCCATAAGCAAGCAAAGCGTGTCGAGCATGAGTCTTATTCCTTGCCCCATTTTGCTTCCTCAGCGCACCTGATTGGTAGAGATGGTGAATCTGAATCTGAATATCAATCTCAATTAACTCATAAAGATATTTTGGTAGATGATAACAGTAGTAGCAGCAGTGCTAGTTCTAATAGCGACAACCTTGCTCCTGATACCCAAATCCGACGTTTAACAGCCCAGCTTACCGCAGCATATAACCGTATTGCAGCTTTGGAAGAGCAATTATTGAGCTATAGAATCCATTCTTAAACTACGATAACGAGTAAACAAAGTTTCAATGAGTTTTAGCAATTGAGTGTCAGTCCAATTTTGTTTAAGGTGAGCTGCGATCGCGCAGCCTCCAGCACCAACACCTTCTTTGACATATCCTCGTGAGTAGGCACGAAAGCTAGGATATCTGGAAGTAGCAAAACTTAAACCAGTAGCTAACAAAGGGACTCCACCAATAATGTTTGCTAGACCAGTTGTGTTGCCTGTGGGATCTTCTGCTACCCACCGAGTTGTTCCCACTACGATTTGAGATAATTGAGGCGAGATGTTATGGTAATTAGCGATCGCTTTAACCAAGGCGTATACTGCCAACATTTGTGTTCCTCCAGCTAACATCACGCCCCCACGGCGACTAGCGGCGATCGCCATCCCCGCACTAACAATTTGCATCGGATCGCCAATTGCTGCTAATAACCTAAACGGATCACTAGACTGGTTTGAGATATTTCCATTCAACAAGCCAGTCTGAACCACAGACCATTTTTGAGGGTGATTGCAACGGGGATGACTACTGTTTACCATTCCTTTGGCTTCAATTCCCAAGGCTGTTAAAAGAGCTAGCGCCGTAGTTGTTCCACCAACGACACATTCACCAATAATTAAATAATCAGCCGTATCAGCTAATTTTTTACCCCATGACAAGCCTTGATTAAATAGATGTTGTACCTTTTCTAGAGGCATTGCTTTTCCGGTCGAGAGACATTGAGCAGCTACCCCTCCCAGATCTATATTGTCTACTGTCGGCTTGTGGGGTAAACCAGCATTAAATATATACGTGGGAATACTTAAAGCTTCGACTACAGCACGAGAAATAAATGTAGGAGAGACTCCCGCTTCAAGGATTGGTAAGGGATGATCATATTTTTTCTGTACCCCTTTAGCCAAAAACTCAGCATCAGCGATCGCCGTATATTTCCGATCTTCTGGCGTTGCTCCTGCTGCGGAAATACCTGGAATTAAGCCTGTAGCAGTAAAACCGAGAATACAGGCAAAACTAGGATTTGCTCCGCTATACTGCCTTAACCACCGAAATCCTGACTGTAGCTCACTGTAAACGTAAATCATCAAGCGCCTAATGTAGAATTTTGGGTGAACTACTCGACTCTCATGCTATCGCATAGAGAGCGAGCCTCTTTCCCTCTGGGGGCAGGTTTTTGTTGATCTTTATGCCCGCCAGGTAGTTTGTCTTTGCGATGCTGTAAGCGAGTTAATCTAGCCGAAGCCTTGCGAAGGAATCGAGGAATTTCTACATGGCTACCCTCGTCGGTAGTTAGAAATCTCTCCAGTCCCAAGTCAATCCCGATACTGTTTTTGCTCGTGGGAGAAATTGCTTCCTCCTCTTTTACACGAACGCTGCTATCCTCTAAAACTAACGAGATGTACCATCCGTCAGCTTCGAGTTTAACCGTTCCCATCTTAACGACAAATCCATCTGGGATTGAGCGATGAAAAACCGTCTCTACCTCACCAATTCCTGGCAGGTTTATACAGCCATTCTCTTCATCGATGTGCTTGTTCTTAAGCTGGGAATATGAAAAGGACTTGTAGTAATGCAACCCCTTGAACCTCGGTTTACCAGACCTTTCACCATTTTTATTGGGTTTAATAAAATTAGAAAAAGCTGTTTCTACTCGATTAATTACGTCTTGCAAAACTTGCGAGTGTAATTTCTTATAGCGGGGAAACAGCTTTTTAGTATTTTTTAGGTCGACTAACTGAACGGCTTGCCATTGGACGTAACCGTTGACGATGTTTGGATGTTTATCACCCTTTCTAGTAATAGGTAATCCATCATCACCCTTTTTTCTACCATCCCTTACCTGAACTCTATGTTCGGGAATGTTTTGGTAAATAGACTCTATCGGTACGATTGAAGCAGTCAAAGGACAAGCATTAACGGGAGTTCGAGTCGATTCCCACCACCTGTATCGCTCGGACAATCGATAGTTGTACTGATTGCGACAGCAGTTTAGCCACTCGATTATGGTGGCGTTTTGCTCTGCTGTTGGTTTCAGTCGGTATCGATAGTTCAGTTTCATGGTAGGATTCTACCATCAACACGCTTAACCAAACAAGATATGTCTAAAACTAGTTACATTGGTCGCTCCAGAGGCGTATCTCGCTTGTACGCACACCTTGTATTAGTGACTAAGTATCGCAACGAGGTTATCAGTTCTGATGTTTTGCTTAGGTTACAGCAGCTATCAGTAGAGCTGTGTCATAAGTGGCAATGTGATTGTATTGAGGTGAACGGAGAGGAAGACCATTTGCATGTCATATTTCGATACGCCCCACAGATGCAGTTAAGTAAGTTTGTTAATAACTTCAAAGCTGTAACTAGTCGCAAAATTAGAAGCGAATACAACGACTATTTGCGTCAATTTTACTGGAACTGGGACAAAGGATTTTGGAGCGAATCATATTCTCTTGATTCGGTTGGCTTTGCTCCATTAGACATACTGAAAAAGTATGTGGAAAATCAAGGTAGAGATTGCTTGACTACGCTACGCTCCGTCTCGCAGCTTTCTCATACATGCGGCGAACCGAATCGCCTTTGTGACCCTGATTCAAAGAATACAGCGCGGGACTTCACAAGCTAACTGTTAAACATTTAATTAAATCCAATCTTCCTGATTAAATCTTTCCCATACTCATTACTTATTATGTTATCCCAATATGGGACGGGGACAAGTGCCCTTGTGGTACTCATTACTTATTACTCATTACTTATTACTCATTACTTATTACTTATTACTTATTATGTTATGCCCTTGTGGTACTCATTACTCAAAACCTACTACCTACTACCCACTACCTACTACCTCCTACCTAATACCTCCTACCTACTACCTACTCACATAGCCGCCTATCGCTCTCCTCAACATTGGGATTACTTGCCAAATAGTGGCGCACCCAGTCGCAGTTAATCGCCAGCATATCTTCAATATCTCCCACTCGCCACAGCCGCGCCGTATCGTCGCCTGATGCCGTCGCTACTTGCTGACCATCGGGGCTAAATGACACGCTATTCACCCCTCTTTCATGTCCCTGGAGTGTCTGCAACTCTTCTCCCGTAGCCACCGACCACAGCCGCGCCGTATCGTCGTCTGATGCCGTCGCTACTTGCTGACCATCGGGGCTAAATGACACGCTCGACACCCAATCTTCATGTCCCTGGAGTGTCTGCAACTCTTCTCCCGTAGCCACCGACCACAGCCGCGCCGTCGAGTCTGCTGATGCCGTCGCTACTTGCTGACCATCGGGGCTAAATGACACGCTATACACCCTATTATCTTCATGTCCCTGGAGTGTGTGCAACTGCTTACCAGTAGCCACCGACCACAGCCGCGCCGTTCTGTCTCCTGATGCCGTCGCTACTTGCTGACCATCGGGGCTAAATGACACGCTATACACCAAACTTTCATGTCCCTGGAGTGTGTGCAACTGCTTACCAGTAGCCACCGACCACAGCCGCGCCGTTCTGTCTCCTGATGCCGTCGCTACTTGCTGACCATCGGGGCTAAATGACACGCTTGACACCCAACTTTCATGTCCCTGGAGTGCCTGCAACTCTTTACCCGTAGCCACCGACCACAGCCGCGCCGTATCGTCTAATGATGCCGTCGCTACTTGCTGACCATCGGGGCTAAATGACACGCTCAACACCGTATCTTCATGTCCCTGGAGTGTGTGCAACTCTTCTCCCGTAGCCACCGACCACAGCCGCACGATCTTGTCATCTACAGTAGCTAGCTGTTTACCATCGGGACTAAATGACACGCTCCTCACCGTATCTTCATGTCCCTGGAGTGTCTGCAACTCTTCTCCCGTAGCCACCGACCACAGCCGCGCCGTCTTGTCATCTGATGCCGTCGCTACTTGCTGACCATCGGGGCTAAATGACACGCTCCTCACCGTATCTTCATGTCCCTTGAGGGTCTGCAACTCTTCTCCCGTAGCCACCGACCACAGCCGCGCCGTCTCGTCGTCTGATGCCGTCGCTACTTGCTGACCATCGGGGCTAAATGACACGCTCCTCACCGTATCTTCATGTCCCTGGAGTGTGTGCAACTCTTCTCCCGTAGCCACCGACCACAGCCGCGCCGTCTTGTCTGATGATGCCGTCGCTACTTGCTGACCATCGGGGCTAAATGACACGCTATACACCGAATCTTCATGTCCCTGGAGTGTCTGCAACTCTTCTCCCGTAGCCACCGACCACAGCCGCGCCGTCTCGTCGTATGATGCCGTCGCTACTTGCTGACCATCGGGGCTAAATGACACGCTTGACACCCAACTTTCATGTCCCTGGAGTGTGTGCAACTCTTCTCCCGTAGCCACCGACCACAGCCGCGCCGTATCGTCTGATGATGCCGTCGCTACTTGCTGACCATCGGGGCTAAATGACACGCTTGACACCCTATTATCTTCATGTCCCTGGAGGGTCTGCAACTCTTCTCCCGTAGCCACCGACCACAGCCGCGCCGTATCGTCGCCTGATGCCGTCGCTACTTGCTGACCATCGGGGCTAAATGACACGCTCCACACCCTATCTTCATGTCCCTGGAGTGTCTGCAACTCTTCTCCCGTAGCCACCGACCACAGCCGCGCCGTCTTGTCGTCTGATGCCGTCGCTACTTGCTGACCATCGGGGCTAAATGACACGCTCGACACCGTATCTTCATGTCCCTGGAGTGTCTGCAACTCTTCTCCCGTAGCCACCGACCACAGCCGCACGATCTTGTCATCTACAGTAGCTAGCTGTTTACCATCAGGACTAAATATTACATCTGTTATTACATCTGTCCCCTGTAACCGCAGACGCTCCCTCCATTCTTTTTGATCTTTTTGATGATGGTAAACTGTTTTTTGATGGTGGTGAAATGCTTCTCTCAAACTATCATGAACTCCTTGAGAAACATTATCTTTTCCCAGCCAAACATTATCTAATTTTTTCTTAGCTTTGATCGCTTCCACCATTGCATCCAATTGATTGTTGGTAAAAAGATGATCTTTAGCGGTTTGAGTTATGCTGATAATGCTTTGCTTTTGGGCTGATTGCTGTTGAACAAAGGCAAATATACTGGCTACACTCGCCAACCCCGCTAGGGTAAAACCAATAACAGCCCACAATCTAGCTCTTCTTAATTGCCGATTTCGCAATCCCTTACTAGCATCAATAAACTGATTTGCCTCAGCATTAAACCCACCTAAAACTTGGTTAAAATTCTCGCTTTTTCTCAGTTCCAAAATCTGCTCTAACTTCGAGCCAGTCCACAGTTCATCTTCTCTTTTCTTGGTTTGCCAGCGTTTAACATCTTCGTAGAGGCGGTTACGCAGAGCAATACCTTGACGATTTGCCCGAATCCAGTGATTTAGCTCTTTCCAAGAAGTCAGCAGAATTTCGTGGGTAATTTCGATTGTAGGGTGAGATTTCCCCGACTTTCCTGGCAAAGAGGAGGGAAATAAACCCTTTTTCAATGTTATCTCCGATAAATCAGCATTACTCACCAGCAAATTCTTATTTACCAACTTTAACAACACATCCCGCTCATCATCCCCAAACTCAGCTAGCTGCGCCCTTCTGCGAACAGGTTTCCACTCAATACCAGATTCGGCATTTTCACCAATACCAACCAACTTGAGAAAAATTCTCTGTGTAGCCTGCTGTTCGGATAGTGACAACTTTTGATAAATAGAATTTACGTGTTGTTGCAGCGCACCCCGCACACCACCTAACTTTTGATAGGTACTAATATTCAAAGTGCGGTCATTAATACTGCCAGTTTTTACTTCATCCTCCCAGACTAGGTTTAAAGTGTACTGCAACAGAGGTAAACAGCCTGCTTGTCCCTGAATCTCAGCAATAATTGTATCGACCAATCCAGCTTCAAAAACGATCCCTTGATGTGCCGCAGGTTGTTCAATAGCTACCCGTAATTCCGAAGGCTGCATTTCTATAATCATCGGGCGATGCTTTTGTGTCGCTTCTACCAGTTGAGGATAATCGCTTAATCTTTCCAGAAAATCAGCCCGCATCGTTGCCATAATTTTGACATTAGGCAATTTAGCTTGACTCAACTTCATCAAACCATTGATAAATTGATGACGCTTATTTTCATCGCTGGTAGTAAATAATTCCTCAAACTGGTCGATAAAAATAAACCAAAACATCATCAGCTTGCTTGAGATTCTTCGCCACCTGAGTTAAGGTTTCCGCCTTCACCTCGCGGGCAATCTTCGCTTCAGCTTGGGAATAATTACCGAGTAAACTAGCATAAAAACTGTCAAACGGATCGGCATCTGGGGTAAACATCAAATTAGTAAATCCCGTCCCGTATTTTTTGGCTAACCAGGGAATCAAACCCGCCCGCACCACCGAAGATTTCCCGCTACCGCTTGCACCCAAAAGTAAAATTAAATTGGTTTGTTCTAATTCATCGACTAAAGTTGAAATAAAATTATCGCGTCCGAAAAACAATTCTTTGTCTCTTGACTCAAATCGTTTTAAACCTTTATAGGGAGAAATTGTAATTAATTCACGGCTAATTATCTCCTTTTCAGAAACTTGCAAAATCTCTGTGTAGCTATAAGTAATTACATTACTATCACCTCCGATTACGTCTCTGCCAATAGTGGCATCATCACCAAAATCAAGCTTATTTTGATTATTATTTTCTGCATTATTTTCCGACATTTTTCTTCTCTCTGATTACCAAAAGATAGTTAAAATAAATTAATTGGTAACTTATAAAAAAGAAATGCCAATAACAGCAGTAATTTTCTGAAGAATAGGCAAAGCTTTAGCTCCTATTTCTCCCACATCTTTAACTCGATCTAAAATAGTTTTTGTCTCTTGCAAATATTCACCGATTTTATCTTTGTTAGCTACAAGATTCTCTGGAGTTGTTTGCTTGGCTTCACGAATAGCCCCCGCAATTTGTCCCGTAGCCATATCCTTTTCATCTTCATCTATGGCTGCTTGTTTAATACAAGATTTTAATTCTTTTAAAAGTTTTAATAATTCTGACTGAGAAAATTTAGGGTCAGATTCATCGGATTTGTAGATAGTTGTTTTAGTTTGATCTCCTCCAACTACGTCTCCGCCAACAGCCGCATTGTTACCAAAAGAAATAGTGTTACCTTTCGATTCTGATTCTGTTTCCATAGCTGATAATTCCTCTGCTTGTTCAATTGTGGTCAGATTTTTCTTAGTAAAAAGTCTAGGGATTAAATGTTCGGCTACTTGTCCCTCGCTACTTTCTTGTTCCGTCAACACAGGTACTAACTTGCGTTGTGGAGATGAACCCTCGCCCAACTCTAAATGAATGCGATTACGACCAAAATCATAGGCTTTAGTAATCGATTCCCCAGCACCCAAAGCACCATAAAATCCTTCACTAAAAACGATCGCGCTTCGATCCAAGATCGGCTGACGCATCCCGATAACAAAGTTTATATGTTTACCGATTTCCTCTGCTTGAACTTGGGTATAACAAGCATTGAGTAACACGCATTCGATCTGGTGACTAAAATGACGAAACAGATCTGCTAAAGCTTCTGTACTAACCAAATGAGGCTGTCCCGAATCATTTTGTAGAACTAAACCCCGTTCTCCTTCACCATGTCCGCAAAAGTGAACGATCCTCGGTTTAACCTCCAATAATGCAGCTTGTAAATCTTGGGGACGAACAGCTAATCTCATTTCAATCAGAAAGCGATCGCGATCTGGCGATCTGGCAATGGCTATTCTCAAATCTCTAATTTCTGTATCGAACTCTAGAGATGGAGTTGATCTAGGATTGGAAGCTAAGATGAGAATTTTGGTTTTCATTGTTCAGATTGCCAATATAGCGAATCTTTTTTAGCTTAAAGAAAAAGAAGCCCAGCGTTCTGCCGACAGGCGAACGTCTGGATGAATTTTTCCGCCGATAGGCGTTAATAAAATATCATTGAGGTACTTGCTGATTCTCGATGTAATTCTTTAATACAGATATTGTAACTCCACCACAGGATGCAATAAAGTAAGACTCATTCGAGAGTACTTTCTTCCAATAGACCTTGTTTATCTCTTCAGAAAATTCTTGTCTCAATCGCCTACTGGTAACTGACTTAATATTGCCTATGAATTTCGGCAGTTCCATTTGTGGGTAGTATTGAAATAACAAATGTATATGATTGTCTTCTCCATTAAACTCAATCACTTTACAGTCCCATTTTTCACACAAATCAGTTATCACATCTCTTAACCTACTAATCATGTCACCAGTTAAGACTTTTTTTCTATATTTGGTTGTCAATACCAAGTGAGCTTTTAAATCAGACACAGACCTAGCACTAGAAACAAAATCATTTTTCATTATTTTTACGATACAATCACTGTATTCTATTTTAAAGACATTGATTGTGCTATACAACTATCAGTATCGACTAAAACCAACTACGGAGCAAAAGCTAATTCTTAATGGCTGGCTTCGTATTTGTCGTTATTGGTACAATCGTCAATTAGGCGAAAGATTTGATTGGTGGGAGAAGAATCGTAGCTACACTGACCGATGTCCACTAGTTTGTCATTTGCCAGAATTAACAGAAAAGCCTGAGTTTTACGGGCAGAAAAAACAGCTACCAATAATCAAAAAAGATTTGGTTTCTGTAAGCTGGAGTGGTGAATTAATAGACTTTAATTCTGTGCCATCTCAAACTCTTCAGGAGGTGTGCAAACGAGTCAAGCTAGCATTTTCAAGATTTATTGCTGGCGATAGAAACGGCAAGCGTTCGGGTAAGCCAAGATTTAAAAATACTGCGCGTTTCAGGTCAATGGTGTTTGAGGGTGCAAAACTTCACTCTTGCTCTGTTGGTGGAAAATGGCTATATGTTAATTTGCCAAAAATTGGCATAGTTAATGTGCGTCACCATAGACCGTTACCTGATGGGGCAATATTAAAGCAGGTTCAAATAATCAAGAAAAGTGATGGCTGGTATATCAATTTAAGACTCGAAGATAACTCGATACCTGATTTTGCTTCAGATATTACTCCTACTTGGGATAATTCATTGGGTATGGATGCAGTTCTCCATGAAGATGATTATCTGGCTACTAGTGAAGGTATCAAGCTCCCTAGTCTAAAGTCGTTTCGGAAATCTCAAGGCAAGCTAGCTAAGATATCAAATGGCAAATCAAGTAAAAAGAAAGGTAGCAAATCAAGACGCAAGCTAGCCAAAAGAGAAGCAAAGCTACATCAACAGATAGCTCGTGCTAGGAAAGACCATGCCTATAATACTGCCCATGCGCTACTGAATACGGGCAAAAAAGTTTTCTTTCATGAAAAGCTTAACCTAGCTGGTTTGAGCCGAAGGAATAAAGCAAAACAGGATGAAGATGGAAAATACCTGCCTAATGGAAATAGCCGTAAATCAGGACTCAATAAGTCTTGGGCTGACGCTGCGTTTGGCAATTTTTTCAATATACTGAAGTTCAAAGCTGAAAAAGCTGGAGCATTGGTAATACCTGTTAATCCACAATATACCTCTCAATTACTGCCGTATAAAGATGAATTTGTCTTTACTGATTGCAGCATTCGAGAATATTGGGATGAAGAATTAAACCTCTTGATTGACCGAGATATCTCGGCAGGAATTAATGTCAAGAGAGTGGGGCTGGACTTGTTCCCCACTATAAAACGGTGTAAAGGGAATCGGGTTGTGGTTGCTTCCACTACCAATAGTACCTTAAAGCTAGTTCTGCCTGTCCTACAGGGTTTGCAGAAGCCAGCACCTTATCCGTTAGGATAGGTGTCTGGTAAGTCACGCAAAATGAGCCCTTTCTTTCAGATTATCAGATCCAGATTATTGAGATGTATTTGCAGCGTAATATTCATATTTCTTAAGATTAACCAGTAACTATTGTGGTTGTCAGCGATCGCGCTTTTCTCAATTTAACTTCTAAAGCGATCGCCAAATTGCTAATCTGGGATCGCTTATAAACCAGAAAAACATATTACTTCGCATATTACAAAATGACGTGCAGAAGGTGGGATATAACACTAAAGTTGGTGAACGGGGTGATAGTCTTTCTGGTGGACAGCGACAGCGTATTGCGATCGCTCGTGCCTTTTTAGGAGATCCGCCGATTTTGATTTTAGACGAAGCAACTAGTTCTCTCGATACGGAGTTGGAAAGACGTTTCCAGGAAAATCTAAGTCGTCTTTCTCGTCAGCGTACTACCTTGATCATTGCTCATCGCCTCTCAACGGTGCGTAATGCAGATTCTATTGTCGTCCTAGATCGCGGTTTTATCGTTGAGCAGGGTACTCACGAAGAACTAATCTCAGAACAGGGACTTTACTATCAGTTAGCCAAACAGCAGCTAAGTCTTTAAATTATCAAACAAGATCTGGTTTAGCACAGCTAACCTTAATAGTTCGCTCTTCCTCTTGTTCAATGGCTAGTCTTAAATTATGACGAGCTTCGGTTAACTCTGGATTGAGACTAACTGCTAGCTCATAGTATTGAATGGCAACCTTAAAATTACCTGTTTGCATATATTTACTACCCAACTCATAGCTTACTGTGGCATACTCGACCCGTTGTTCTGGACTCAGTCTACCTTGAGTATGAAACGCACCAGCTAAAGCAACATGAGCTAGCTCAAAATCAGGTTTAAGAACCAAAGCTTTTTGGTAACACGAAATCGACTCTTCTAGATTATTTTCGCTCTGCCCATGTAATGATAAACCTAGACCATAGTAAGCTTCTGGCAATTTGGAATTTAGCAAGATCGCTTGACGATGGAATTCGATCGCGGTTGGGGAATCACCTGCCTGAAAATATTGACTACCGACATTGTTATTGAGTACGGCATACTTTAACTGTTGTTCAGGAGATAGTTTGCCTTGGGCATACAGTAAATTGGCTATAGCAATATCGGCAAGTATAAAATCGGGTTGGAGTTTTAAAACGGTTTGATAACAGGCGAGCGCTTGCTTCCAATTGTTGGCTTTTTTTTGGAGCAACCTCCCCAGATGATAATGAGCTTCTACTAAATTAGGATTTAGGGCGATTGCCTGTTGATAGTATTCAATCGCCACTTGAAAATCATTGGCTTGTCGGCGTTTATTACCTAAATCATTGTTGACTGCTGCATAACGAATTTGTTGTTCGGGGGATAGTTGACCCTGGACATGAAGTGCATTTGCCCACATAACTTCTGCTTCGATGGAGTCGGGTTGAAGTTCCCGAGCTTTTTGATAGCAGGCGATCGCTTCGTCCAATCTACCCTGCTGCTGTAGAGCATAGCCCAAATTATGATAGATAGCCACAGCAATAGCTGGGGCAGGTTGATAGCTTAGAGCTTGCTGATAAGCCTCCTCTGCTTGAGACAGTCGATTATGACTTTGATGTAAAGTTCCTAACCCAAACCAGGCTTTGATATTACTAGGTTGAATTTGCAGTAGATGATTTAACAAATCTTCAGCATCTTGCTCTTTTCCCTGACGTTGGGCGATCGCAGATAGTCCATAAAGAGCTAAGGGATGTTCGGGCTGCACCTCCAAGATCTGACGATATCCTGTTTCGGCTTTAGCTAGGTCATTGCCTCGATGACACTTTTGCGACATCTCAAGTAATGCTGGCAAAGTTTTAACGTCTAATTTTCTTTTTTGCTCTTTCCAGTTATGGCGCTCGACGGTAATAGTTTGGATGTAGCGTTCTTTAGCTCCAAAAGAATACTTATAAGCCTCATTGCCCATCAAAAAATCATATGTTTTAAATCCATTTTGAATGGCATCTCGAATAGCATGAGCATGAAGTACAAAGCCAGAGGGGAATTTTTTAAATGTTTCGTCACGACCTCCAACCATAAAGAGAATTGTTTTTTTATTAAAATCGATCAAGTTAGCTATTGTCGCCAACGGCTTATCTTGCTGCCAGAGAACAGGTAAATGCAAACAATCATGTTCAAAACAGTGACGCAACTCAAAAGTCATGCGGCGCAAGAGCCAATTGCACTCTTTTACTCCTTTTCTGCTTTCCCAGCTTGCTCGCCAAAATCCGGTAATTATTTCGATGTGACGTTCGAGATTTTCCCCATTAACCTTGGTAATCCGAAATTCTGCTGAATTTTCAATCTTTCTGAGAAAACGCCTAATTTTCTGTCTGGTATTTGAACTTAAAGTATCTTGAAGATATAGTTCCCAACTCTCGGGCAAAGTAAGGTAGGGAACAATTTGATTGTTAATACTATCTAAAGGATTTTTATAGTTATCTGGAGACTGTTCTTTGGTATTGAAACTTTCTGAATCAAAATTACTGAACAAGAGACTTAGCCGTTTGTTTGCTTGGGGAATGTTAAGCATTTCCAAAACAGACCAAGAATCTTGCTGCTGAAGATATTGAGCAAAAGATGAAACTGCTTCTGCTTCGTACTCGGGCAAACATAAACATCCTGGATGTTCTGCATCTGTTACTCCCATTAGAGAAAGCTGGTTGTGATAAAAACCACCTGATTCGTTGTCATTTGTTTCAATTGTTAGGGGAAAAAATCCCACATAATCTGCGGTATTACTGCTCGATTTGGCAGCCAGTATCAACCAGGGGATTTTATATTGGTTAAAGTCTTTGATGGTTGCAGATATCCAAATCCAAGAGATAAAAAACTGAGCCTGAGGGTCTCTATGGTAAACATCCTCCCAATTTCCTCTTAGAGCTTCAAAAATTTCAATTTTATCAATTATCTCTATATTCATCTTGCTAAATGTGATTAATTTTCTTGACTGTCAAAGACCGAGATCACATCTGGGTCAGCAAAAAAAACGAATGTACGTAGTACATTAAGACCAAATAAAACAGTTATGTTTAAATTAATGTTTAAATTTGGCTATAACCTATTATTATTGCTTCGATTTACTTTTCTACTATTTCAGGCGCTTAAATTCTATTCTAGATGCCAAAATACTAGATTATGTTGCCATTTTGGCAGAATATACGAATCAATTTAAGCAAACCAAATATTTTTAATGATAATTAAATATAAATACTTCTCGAAAATTTAAACAATGTTTTGCCAGTCACTAACTGGCGTTAACTTGACTTTAGCAAACAAGACGTTTGAACCGAAAATTAAAGTTCGTTTCTTAATTACAGCGGTTTGGGTAATGGTTTTCAAACTAGCGCAGTTTAAGCCAAAGATCTATCGCTATGAATCATGTAGTTCAATTCACTATTGATCCACTCTTGGAATATTCGATCAATAATCTCTTGACGTATTTTGGGAGTTAGTTGAGCGGGAATATAGTTCTCAATCTTAAACAAATGATACCCACGCTCCGAGCGGATGGGTCCAATTATCTCACCGATGGTAACTGGGGTTTTAAATATGGCAGCAGCTATCTCTGGCGGATACTTCCAGCGATCTACTTTTCCCTCATAGCCACAGACATATCGACGTTGCTCATCAATGTCGTAAAGGTGAGCTGCTTGATAAAAGCTTATTTCTTCTTCCTCAATTTGGTAGAAAAGTTCTTGAGCTAGTTTTTGATAAGGAACAACAAGCTGATAAAGCACAAATCGGTCAAAATTTAGGCGATTTTGCGCAAAATACGATTCTACTTTGGAATCAAACAACTGTTTAGCTAGTTTATCCACAAGAAGATGTCTGTTAATAGCTATTTCCCATTGTTCAGAGTCAAGCATATTATCTTCCAACCAAGCTAAAGTATCGGCTGCTTTTTCTAAACGCAATGAACAGCGAATTTGATTGGCTTCAGCCTCAATTTCTTCATCGGTAACGGTAATGTTTCTTGAGGAGACAGCTTCTGCAACAATCTTTTGATGCAGGATATTACAACAAATTTGCTTCAGCTGAAGCTCTTGCCTGAGATACTCTTCAATTTCAGCCGCTTCAATTTCTACACTCTTGAATTTGACCATTGTACTACCGCCAAGATATTCATCTAAAATATTTGAGTTGCTCTTCATGGTAGAACTGCTTAATTGAGAAATTGGTCATGAGCATATATTCAATAGATTATCACTGTATCTAATCATATTGCTCATATATCCTATCTATGCACGGTCATAATTTGCGTTTTTGTATACTTTATATATTTATATACCAGTGTAAAAACAAGCTTGGATTGTGACCGTTTGAAGCATATCTACCACTTTCAATTAATGTTCTATATAAATATAATTATTTTATTGTTTTGAGCAAAATATAAAATGCCAAATTGGCAAAATCTAAAATGTGTTGGATGTATCGCAACTATGGCGCGATCGCGTTGCGGCAATGGCAAAGGATTATAAGGTAATTCAGACATAGAGATTTTATCTTTTGACTTTGACATTTCTCTGTCACATTTGGCAATTAAACTTTAAATAAGTTAACTTAATCTCTAAAGCCATTAATTATAAGACTCGTATTTATCAGAATTGAGTTTTAAACAATTGTCCTACGCCATCTGCTCAAAAGGAGAAATCCCGATCGCAATAATTAGCAAATATTAAGCCATGAAATCTACTGACATTCCGCCTAGGCAATTGCCAGAATCAGACCATAGTCTTGAAGAAATAAAGGTAACAGACAAAAATAAATCTAACTTACCTACCTGGTTACTAATAATCCTGCTTCTAGGTGGAAGTATCACTTTATGGCAATTATTAACTCCTTCGACAACACCCACAACAAATAGCAGTAGCGAAGTATTACCCCCTAAACCAGTAGAAACCATTACTTTGACCGCTGGAACAGGCAATAGGAAAGTTCAATTATTAGGACAGGTAGAAGCAGGAGAAAGGGCAACGTTGAGTCCTCAAATTGATGGCTCAGTGCAGAGAGTTTTAGTCAGAGAAGGAGATCGTGTCAGCTCAGGCATGACGGTGGCGATTCTTGATGATGCCGATCCTAGATTAGCTTTAGCTGAAGCTCAGGCAAGGTTAGCACAGGAAAGAGGTAATTTGGCGCGGTTACAGGTAGGTACTCGTCCCGAAATTTTGGCTCAAAGACAGGCAGAATTAGACTCAGCTAGAGTTAGGGAATTGGAAGCACAGGATAATTTAGAAAGGGTAACAAGTTTAATAGAAGAAGGAGCATTATCCCAAAGAGCCTTGGTAGAAGCTAGAGCGGAAGCCAGCGCAGCAACTAGCGAAAAATTTCGAGTACAAGCTTTATTATCTGAAGCACAAGCAGGGGCAACTCAAGAAGAAATCGACGCTCAACTAGGTTTAGTTGCTGCTGCTCAAGCTGCTGTAGCACAGGCAGAATTAGGAATGCAGCGCACAGAAATTAAAGCCGCATTTTCGGGCATCGTCCAGTCGCGGGATGTCGATCCTGGTGATTATGTGGAAGTTAGCGATCCTATCTTAACGTTGGTGGGCGATCGCTCTTTGGATATTTTTCTTGAAGTCCCAGAGAACTTAAGCGGTCAAGTCACCCCAGGAATGATAGCCAAGATAAATGCCAGAGCATTACCGAATTGGCAACAAGAGGTAGAAATAACCGCAGTAGTTCCGACGGCTAATACTGCCTCTCGCCGTCAGTTAGTCAGGGTGAGTTTAGATAATCCACCCCCAGGATTGTTACCAGGCATGGCGGTTCAAGCAAGTTTAGCCATGCCAGTCACAGATGCTAATACTTTTATCGTGCCTCGTGATGCTTTAACCAGACGGGGAGATAATTGGCTGCTATTTACGGTCAACAATAATCAGGCACAGCAGAAAGAAGTAGAGATGGTTGCCGATTTAGGACAAGAAGTAATTGTTGCTAATCCCGAACTAAAGGCAGGAGAAGCAATCGTTACCACAGGTGGGGATGGTTTAACCGATAGTGCTGCGGTGAAAGTAATTAATTCTTTAAATGACTAATGACTAACAACCAATAATCATGTCATATAAAAAAACCAAGATAGTAATCATCGGTGCTGGTTTTGCAGGATTGAGAGCAGTCAATAATTTAGCTAAAGTTGACGCAGACATCTTATTGATCGATCGCAATAGCTATCATACGTTTGTGCCTTTACTTTATCAGGTAGCTACTGGTTTTATTCCGCCGAAAACTGTAGCATATCCGTTAAATAAATACTTGCGTTCTGCTGTTAACGCTCGTTTTTTGCAAGCCGAAGTTTTAGCTATAGATTTTGAGCGCAAAATTATCTTAACCGATCGCGAAAATGTTAACTATGATTATTTGGTAATAGCTACGGGGAGTCAAACCAAGTTTCTGGGTGTGGATGGCGCACCCAACTACACCTATCCCCTAAGAACCCTTTCTGATGCCATAGATATACGCGATCGCATTCTTAATAATCTTCAAGCTGCTGCTAGCTGCACTGACTGCCAAATACAACAGCAACTACTTACTTTGGCGATCGTTGGTGGTGGAGCGACGGGAGTAGAATTGGCAGGAGCGTTAGGGGAATTCATTGAAGCTATTTGTTCTAAAGACTATCCTGAACTAAATCCTAGACAAGTCAAGATAATTTTAATTCATTCGAAAACTAGATTATTGACAGATTTTCCTGCCCATTTAGGAGACTATACTGCCAAACAATTGCGCCGTCGGGGAGTAAAAATTTATTTTTCTACTCGTGTTCGTTCGGTAATGCCTGATGGGGTGGAATTAGACGACGGTACGATAATTAAAACGGCAGCTATTATCTGGACAGCAGGGGTAGAAGCTAATCTTCCTGCCGATTCTGAGAAATTATCTACAACTAAAAGCGATCGCGTTTGTGTGCGATCGACTTTACAAATATTAGATTATCCCGAAGTCTATGCAGTGGGAGATGTGGCCTATGTCCAACAAGACGGAGAACCACTGCTAGGAATTGCACCTGAAGCCTTGCAACAGGGAACAGCAGTTGCTAATAATCTCAAACGACAACTTCGAGGATTATTCCCAAAACCTTTCAATTATTTCAATAAAGGGACAGCAGCGATTATTGCCCGTAATACAGGGGTTGCTTATTTGTTTGGCAAAATTCCCTTAAAAGGATGGTTTGCATGGCTTTTATGGTTAGGAATTCATTTATACTATCTTCCTGGCTTGAACAATCGTTTAATAGTTTTCAAAAGTTGGATGAGAGATTATTTCGCAGGAGAACGAAATATTCGCCACATTATATCTTTGCCTTCTACTAATAATCAGCTTTCCTCAGATAATAAAAAACCTCAAAAATCATTTTATAAATAGGAGTTAATCGAAAAATGAAATATATTCCTTTAGCTGCACGTATTTGTCTTTGCATCATCTTTATTAACTCAGGAATTGGTAAGATTTTCGGCTTTGGTAGCACTGCCGAAATGATGGCAAATCAAGGCTTGCCCATTGCCAATGTTTTATTAATCTTTACGATCGCTTTTCAATTACTTGGCGGTTTTTCGTTGTTATTGGGTTATAGAGTTCAGCTGGGATCGATACTACTAATCTTATTTTTAATTCCTGCAACCCTAGTATTTCATAATCCGATTGCCAATCCTGATGAAATAAATTCTTTTCTCAAAAATATTGGCTTAATTGGTGGATTATTAATGGTTATATATGCAGGTGCTGGCGCATTAAGTATCGACAACTCTACAGATAGATCGCAACGCCCACAAGAAATAAGCACCAGTAACTAATAACTAATAACTAATAACTAATAACTAATAACTAATAACTAATAACTAATAACTAATAACTAATAACAATGAGTTTAATCAGAACCGCCGTTCGTTGGCAACACGGTACAGGGGTATTATTTTGCCTTCTAGCACTATTCGGTATTTTGGCTTTGTTTCAATTACCCCTAGAACTACAGCCAGGAGGAGATCGCCCTGAAATAACTATTACTACTTCCTATCTCGGTGCTTCACCTGCTGAGGTAGAAGATTTAGTCACTCGTCCCATTGAAGAAAGACTGGAAGAAGTACAGGGAGTACAAGAAATTACCAGCAGCAGTAGTGCGGGTCAAAGCAGCATCAGTGTTGAGTTTGACTGGGATAGTGACATTGATCGCTCTTTAGTCAATGTCCTGAATAAATTACAGCAGGTAGAAGCACTACCCGCAGAAGCCAATGAGTCGGATGTAGAAGTGGTAAGTGGTAGCAGCAGTCCCATGATGTGGGTGATTTTGACTCCCAAGGAAGGTTTTACGGCTGATGACTATCATTACCGAGATTTAGTAGATGATGTGGTTGTGCCTCGCTTCCGCCAGGTACAAGGAGTAGGACAGTTTTCGGTTTCTGGAGGTAGGGAAAGAGAAGTTGAAGTAATTGTCGATCCCAAAGCTTTAGCCGATCGCAATCTGACCATCGGGGATGTAGCTAATAGTCTTCGTAACAATAACCAGGATATTCGCGGTGGCCCTTTAGTATTAGGCAGACGAGAGTATCGTGTAAGAACTATTAGCCGTATTCAAGATGTTCGCCAGTTAGAAGAATTTGTCCTGCGTCGAGATGAATCGGGAACCGTTTATCTGGGAGATGTAGCAGAAGCCCGCAGGGGTCGTGCTATCCAAGATCGAGCCTTAATCAATGATAACGAACCTGCGGTAGCTGTCGGAGTTATTCGCCAGATAGGGGGCAATGTACCCGCAATATCGGCAGGAATCAGAGAAGCCCTTGTCGAGTTAGAAGCCAGATTTGACCGTGAAGGAGAAGGTATTGCGTTTGATATTTCCTATGATGAAAATGACTATATTAATGAATCGATTGCTTTTGTCCAAGGCAATCTAATTATCGGGGCGGTTTTAGCAGCTTTAGTATTACTATTATTCCTGGGTTCATTAAGGACAGTTGGGGTAATTGCGATCGCCATTCCTACGACTTTGATTACTGTCTTTATTGTTTTCTATTTATTAGGTCGTACCCTCAACGTGATTAGTTTAGCGGGTTTAGCTTTTGCGGTGGGGATGGTGGTCGATAATGCGATCGTGGTCTTAGAAAACATCTTTACCCATATGCAGCAGGGGAAAACTCCCATGAAAGCTACGATCGATGGTACACAAGAAGTAAGTGGCGCAATGCTGGCTTCCACCTTAACTACTGTGGCGGTGTTTGCACCTATCGTCTTAGTTACAGGAGAAGCAGGACAATTATTCTTTGATATTGGGGTAGCACTATCCGCTTCGGTACTTTTTTCCCTATTTGCTGCACTGACTTTAATTCCCATGTTAGCGGGATTGTTTCTCAAACGGACAGAAGCAGAACAGATGTTAGCAGGAGGAGAGTACAGAGGTGGTAATTGGTTAGAGCGTACTGTTTTCCAAACTTCAGCAATTTTCCGTTTAGGACAAGGTAAATTAGAGCAATTTATCTTGAAAACTGTGGGCTGGTCTTTAGGAAGAGGCAGATTAAAACGTCGTTTATTAGTTCTCGCACTGCCCATAGTTTTACTAGTAACAAGTTTCCAGCTACTACCCCCCGCCGACTATCTCCCAGAAGGAAATCGCAATCTAATTTTGTGGCTAGCTGAACCCTTTCCAGGTACAAGTATTCCCGAAGCAGTGGAACTTTCCCAAGCACCAAGAGATTTTATTAGCCAACAACCAGAAATAATGCGTACTCTTTACGTCCATCGTCCAGGTTTTCGAGTCGTTGCAGGATTTGTTAAACCAGAACTCTCAACAGGTAAAAATCTAGATGCCTTGGTTGATCGTTTGCGACAAGCCAGTGCAAATTTCCCTGGTTATCGTTTTCTCATACCAAGACGAAGATCTATTTTCCAAGACCCTGGTAAAGAATTTGAGGTACAAATTATTGGCGAAAACTTAGAGGAATTAAATGGACTCCAAAAACAACTTAATCAACGGATAAGCGAACTACCAGGAATTAAAAATGTTCGTGCCGATTTCATTACGGGGGCGCCAGAATTGCAGGTAATTCCCAACCGTGAACGTCTAGCGGAAGCAGGCTTATCAGAAAGGGAAATCGGGGAAATGGTACAGGCTGCTTTGGGTGGCTTGAGAGCCTCACAATTTGTCGATGGTAAGCGAGAAATAGACGTTACTGTCGAATTACGAAATACCTATGTAGAAACCCCAGAACAACTGCGTCAACTGGCTATTTATAACGGTAACGGTCAAAGATTGCAGCTAGGAGATGTAGCAGAAGTTGTGGAAACCACAGGGGCAGATACGATTAATCACGTCGATTTAGAGCGATCTATTACTTTAACCGCTAGCGTAGCCAGCGATGTTCCTTTAGGGGCATTAATTGATCGTGCCGAACAAGAAATTCTTGCACCTTTACGCTCAGAATTACCAGCCGGGATGCGAGTTGAACTAGCAGGATCGGCTGATGTATTGGCTGAAACTCTACTTCAATTAGGCTCAACTTTCCTTCTATCTCTGGTAATTACCTATCTATTGTTAGTCGCCTTATATCGCTCATTTATCTACCCGTTGTTAATTATGGCAACAGTACCAATGGGTATGACTGGGGCATTATTATCTTTAGTCATTGCCAATGCTATTCCTGGTGTAGTCGTTCCCCTCGATATTATTACAGGCTTGGGTTTTGTGATCCTCACAGGGGTAGTAGTTAACAACGCCATTCTGTTAGTAGATCGCGCCCTACAACTCCAAGCAGAAGGGATGGAATACGATGCTTCACTTTATTATGCCGTAGGCGATCGCTTACGACCAATTTTCATGTCCGCAGGAACTAGCGTTTTGGGTATGTTACCCCTAGCTGTTCTCCCAGGTAAAGGTGCAGAACTCTATCAGGGTTTGGGTATTGCTTTGACAGGCGGTTTAGCTCTCTCTACTTTTTTAACTCCCACCGTAATTCCCGCTTTAATGGGATTATTACAGGATTTTCAGCCTAAAAGAAGTATGAGGGAGAAAGAGTTGGAACAAAAAGAATCTAGGGAATTAGTTACAGATAAAAGTTAAAAAATACAATCATGAGAGCTAATTTGGAGATCGCCTCTTGGAGTTGGCATGACATGATTACCTATCCCACACTTCTCTGATGTACTACCTTTGATAAAACTAAGAAGCTCAAGAAACTTTTCTTTACAGATTTATTGGATTTGGAGTGACTGGCAAATGGTAGATTAGTAGCTGTTGCCCACGCCATATCAAAGGATATCAAGAATAGTCATCATGACCAAACAGTACTGTATTACTTTACTTCCTGGGGATGGTATTGGTCCCGAAATTATTTCAGTAGCGGTAGAAGTATTGAGAGCGATCGCGTCTAAACAGGATCTAGAGTTTACCTTCACAGAAGCTTTAATTGGTGGTGCAGCAATAGATGAGACAGGAGAGCCTTTGCCCGAGGCAACTTTAGCCACCTGTCAGAATAGTGATGCAGTGTTGTTAGCAGCGATCGGCGGCTATAAATGGGATACTTTGCCTCGTCAGCAACGTCCCGAAACAGGGTTGTTAGGAATGCGCGCAGGTTTAGGACTATTCGCTAATCTTCGACCAGCAACTATTCTACCTCAGTTGATTGATGCTTCTTCTCTCAAACGAGAAATAGTACAAGGGGTGGATATTATGGTGGTGCGGGAGTTAACTGGTGGCATCTACTTTGGTCAGCCCAAAGGTATTTTCGAAACGGAAACGGGAGAAAAACGGGGCGTTAATACGATGGCCTATAGCGTCGGCGAGATAGATCGCATTGCTAAAGTTGGTTTTGAAATTGCTCAAAAGCGCAGGGGTAAATTATGTTCAGTAGATAAGGCTAATGTGTTGGATGTATCGCAACTATGGCGCGATCGCGTTACAGCAATGGCAAAGGATTATAGTGATGTCGAGTTGAGCCATCTATATGTGGATAATGCAGGGATGCAGCTAGTCCGCGCACCTAAACAGTTTGATACTATCGTTACAGGGAACTTATTCGGCGATATTTTATCCGATACTGCTGCAATGCTCACAGGTAGTATTGGCATGTTACCCTCTGCTAGTTTGGGCAAAGCTGGCACCCCTGGCGTATATGAACCTGTTCACGGTTCAGCCCCCGATATTGCAGGGCAAGATAAAGCCAATCCTTTGGCACAGGTGCTTAGTGCAGCGATGATGTTGCGCTACGGTTTAAATGAGCCTCATGCTGCCACTGAAATTGAAACTGCTGTTAACCAAGTCTTAGATCAGGGTTATCGCACAGGAGATATCATGTCCCCTGGAATGAAGGCAGTGGGTTGTAAGGAAATGGGGGAGATTTTGCTGAAGTTGATTGGGTAGATTTGCAATACGACAACCAACTTAAGACGGGACAGTAGGCAGGGGAAAAGTTTGAGACTTGGATAATTTTCTCGACTTTCTGGGTTGAGGTAATTCACCAAGATTTTCAAGAAGATATTCAAACAAGTCAGGAAACTGATGACCAAAGAGTCTCTCGGCAGCAGTAGTACCATCACTTCGCTGAAGAGAAAAATTGTGGATGACAGTGGCAACTTTTAATCGCTGAGAGGATAATCCTCGTCGATTATGATGAATTTGAGACAAATATCCATTCCGTCCTTCTACAGCAGACGAAGAACGCTGAAATTTACTGACCATCCAAATCCCCCAGTTCCACCATTGTTCTCGGTCTGATTGACTCAAGATAGGAAAAGTAACAGATAACCCCACTCTTCGTTGGATATTTCAATGTTTTCAGGGCATTTATGTAGTTGTTTTAAATGGGATAAAACAAATTGTAAATCTAACTGAATCTCGGGTTAAAACTCTTAATTATTTTTCCAAACATTGTCAAAAATATTATTTTTTATCTGGCTAATCACTTGGAGCTTTATTTGATATTTTAAACTAGAAAAAATAGAAATAAAATATTCTCTCGTTCGCTTATTATCAATAAGTTTTAATTAATGAGAATAGCTTGGAATCAAAGTATTTTGTTGCACTTCAAGCACTTTTTCCTGGTTGCCGAGCGAGGGAAAAAAGTGCATTCAGACCCATTCGTGACAAGTTAAGAGACTACGTTGTTTGTCAATCGGTCTTTAGCTCTAAGCTTTAAGCTTTAAGATGAATGAAGAATTTCTAGAGGAAAAACTTAGAAATAAAGCGATAAGCCTTCGGCATGGCTTCGCTACGCTGTCAAATCAACCTCAATCTACATATAGTGTGGCTTAGTTGATAAAACACTATCTATAGTGCTTGACTTTTTTCTCTTTTGCTTAACTTGTCACCAATGATTCAGACCCATATTTTATTTTAACTAACTACCAAATCGAGATATGGGTATCTAATAGCAGGTGCATTACTCCTCTTCTACCATAAACCCTGTATTAATAGTTACAAATATCTACAAGGGATCACCCCATAGTATGAGTTAGTTGTGTGAGATATTGTCAATTAATATGCTACTGTCTGAACTAGCTCGCGATCGCGAAATTCGCTATTTTCTGATTTCTTTTACCGATTTATTTGGGGTACAAAGGGCTAAACTTGTTCCTACCCAAAGTATTGATATGATGGCGGAAAATGGTGCGGGGTTTGCGGGATATGCTGCTTGGTTAGATATGACTCCTGCCGATCCTGATATCTTGGCGATACCAGATCCTCATAGTTTGTTTCAGCTACCTTGGCAGAAAGATGTCGCCTGGATGCCAGCGGATCTATATCAAGCAAATGGTGAGCCTTTATTGCAAACTCCCCGGCTAGTTTTAAAGCGGATGCTCAAACAGGCTGAAGCAAAAGGATATTTAATTAAGACTGGGGTAGAATGCGAATACTTTCTGTTATCTGCTGATAATCACGAAATTTCCGATAATCGCGATCGCGCTGCTAAACCTTGCTACAATCAACAGGCTTTGATGCGTCGTTACGATGTGGTGAGTGAAATTTGCGATGGGATGCTTGATTTAGGCTGGAAACCTTATCAAAATGATCATGAGCATGCTAACGGACAGTTTGAGATCAACTGGTCTTATAGCGATGCCCTAGTTACCGCAGATCGTCATGCTTTCTTTAAATACATAGTGAAAAGTATTGCTGAATGTCATGGATTTCGAGCTACCTTTATGCCCAAGCCTTTTGGTAATTTAACAGGAAACGGATGTAATACTCATGTTTCTCTTTGGGATAGTGCGAATAAAACGAACTTATTCACAGAAACAGACGAAGATTTAGAACTTTCTCCCTTAGCCTATCAATTCATAGGGGGAATTCTCCAATCAGCTTCTGCCTTATGCGCTTTTAGCAATCCGACAGTTAACTCCTATAAGCGGATGAATTCTCCTATTACTCTTTCTGGGGCAACTTGGGCGCCCAATACTATCAGCTATAGTGGCAATAATCGCACCCACATGATTCGGATTCCCGACTTTGATCGCTTTGAACTACGATTAGCCGATGGCGCAGCCAATCCTTATCTGCTTCCCGCAGCGATTATAGCAGCAGGATTAAACGGCATTGAGTCAAAAATCGATCCAGGCGATCGCTCTAATAATAATAGCTACACCGATCCTCTACCACCAGAACAAATTAAACGACTTCCTGCTAATCTCTTAGATGCCTTACGAAGCCTAGAAAAAAATCAAGTCTTTAAAACTGCTTTTGGAGAACCTTTTGTTGCTTCCTATTTAAAATTGAAATATCAACAGTGGGATGAATATAGCAACTATATTACTAACTGGGAACTCGATCATACCCTGAACTGTTAATTGTTTAAGGGAAATGCGATCGCCGAAGGTTGATTAAAGCTCTAGGGGGAGAATTTTATGCTGGACTAGTTTATTCTCTACTCAGAATTTGTGCTTTATTTTATATAGATGAATTCTTTCCTATTCTTCAAATCTATTCATTTTGGTGGCATTTTCCCTGCTTTATTTACAATTATTCATGGATCGAAAGGTAATATTTCTGGGTTAAGAACTGAAAAAAGGATATAGACCAGGAATAGTCTTAATTGATTCGGCATATGGGAACAACACATCTTTTTACTTATGTGAATTGGAAACAAATAAAAATAAATAAATAAATAAATACCCAAAAGTTTAGATGGGCTAATAAACCTTTAAATATTTTTTAGTCACGCTTTAGAGGTATTTCGTACAGCTGAACCCCATCCAGATTGAAAACAGTAGTTTGGTTTTGAGAAATATTTTAAATATCTAAATATCTAAATATCTAAATATCTAAATGTTTGCTACTCATTACTCATTACTCATTACTCATTACTCATTACTCATTACTCATTACTCATTACTCATTACTCGAAAAAGATAACTCAAAAACTTCCAGGTTTCAACAGGGCGAGGTTTATGTCTTATCGGTTTGTAAAATGGCTTGAGTAAAATATTGACGTATTTGTAGTTTATAAAGTAAGCTTTGGGTTTGTTTGGGCTTAAAAAACTTAAGTCCCGTTAGCGTTTCTCGTATTAGTTTAGATTGAATTTATGCCAAACTAGAGTGCAATTTTTCAATTAAGGGTTAGAATTCTGTCTACTTAATTTCAGTGAATGCTATTCATTGATTTCTAACGCCTAAGTAGCTAGTTGTTACAAAATCCATGTTGTTGAAACTTTTAAGCAGCGCCTCTTTATCTCTGATTACTCTAGTTATATCTTCAGTTTATGTCTCAGCCCAGCCTCAACCAGTTTTTTCGTTAGCTCAAACGAATAAGGTCGAACTCAACGATTTGCTTTTGGCAGGGAAGCAATACGTAGAAAAGCAAAATTACGATAAAGCACTGTTAACCTACAAAAAAGCTGCCGCTCTGGATCAAAACAATCCAGAGATTTTTTCAGGTATTGGCTATGTGCAAACTTTGAGAAAAGATTATGCTGGTGCTACAGAGGCTTATCAGCAAGCAATTAATTTATCGCCAAACAACCCCAAATTACACTATGCTCTGGGTTTTTCCTTGGGCAGTGCGGGAGAAAACTTAGCAGCAGCAGCAGCTTACGAACAAGCAATCGAGTTGGAACCAGATAATTTACAAAATCACTTGGGTTTGGCAGTAGTGCTGGCAAGAGCAGAGGAATACGATCGCGCGATCGCAGTCTACAAGCATATTTTAACTTTGGCTCCAGATAACGAAGAAGCACACAAAACTGCCTCCCGCATTTTAATTGAACAACAACGCTATCCAGAAGCGATCGCTTTATTACAACAGGCAGTAAAACAGCAGCCATATGATTCGGCTCTAAGGTTAAAGTTAGCTGTCGCCTTGCTAAATCAGGGAGAAGAGTTAGCAGGGCTAGAAGCATTGGAATTAGTCAAAAGAACTGCTGCTCAAAACCACAATATCTATTTTCAAGCTGGTAATATTTTGTATCAAGCAGAAAAGTATGATCTCGCTTTGGCAGAATATCAATGGGCAGCAAGACTTAAGCCAGATTTTATACCAGCTATTGAAGCTGTAGGCAAAGTTTATCTAGCTCAACAAAATTATTTTAGAGCTATTATCGAATTTCGTCGGTTAACCGAAATTGCTCCAGAAAACCCCATGGGATATCACAATTTAGGTATTGCCCTCAAGGCAAGAAACAAAAATGAAGAAGCGATCGCCACTTTAAATCAGGCTCTAAAACTATACCAAAGTAATGGCAAGCAAGATGAAGTTCAGCAGGTTAGTCAATTGATTAAAGAGATTAATAATAGATTAATAACTCAACGGCACAATGCCAACTAGTAGTCGGACAACTTGGAATTGATGGATAGAGGCAAGCTTCGGGAGCAGGGGGAGTTGTTTACCAGGATTTATTCCTCAAAACAAAGTTGATGCTCTATTAGTTAAAGAACAACAAAACTGTTTGCAGTAATCCGACAACGAAACCTAATATTCCCCCCAGATTGACGATCGCCTGAAGTTCATTCTTGACAATTCCCTGTACTGATTTTTCTAAGTCTTCGGGAGAAGTCGAGGAAACTCGATCAATAATTACTTGATCGATGGACAGAATCGGTATGGCTTGAGCCACTAGCTTTTCTAAGTCTTGTTCTAGGTAGCGCTCTAAAACCAAGGCTAACTCTTGGCTAATTATTTCTAGTGAATCGTTAACTGTCGGGGAGGATTGGAGGCGCTTGAGAATCAATACTGCTAAGTTTTCCCATTCTACGGAGTCTCCCAACCCTGTAATTAAATTGCCTCCTTCTTCTCTGACATAGTTGCGTACTGCTTCTCGGACAGTTTTGCGGAGTTGTCTGACAGTAGAGACGGGTAGATTTTGCAGAGAAAGATTAGTGAGCCACTTTTTGATGCGATCGCGAATTTGCAGCGAGAAAGTTAACTCTTTTAGTCTCGCGTTAGTAATATCTGGTTCATCAATACAAAAAGAGCGAAGTCTGAGTAAGCTGTTGCGTAAACCAAATAAGTTTGCCACCACCCAGTAAGTACCACTGGTTTTTTCCCGAAAACCCTCATCGATGATTTGAATATTGCGATCGCTCAAGAAATCAATCATGGCACGGCGGATTGTATCAGGGGGTACTACTGAACCTAATAGCCAGTCAGAAAATTTCTTAGCTTGGTCATCTTTAAGTTGAAAATTCAACAGGATCTGATCGAAAATTTGATTGATTTGGGCTTCTAAAAAGTCTTCTTTTCTGGCTAAGACTTTTAACAATCGAGGTAAAGATTGACTGAACAGATCGTGAAGAATGTTGCCCAAAATCTTGGCTGTTTTTTGCTCTTGATCCGATTTAACCTGATCTAGAGCTAATTTTAAGAGCCACAGGATTGCCCCCTCGATCCGCTCTGTTGCTAATAACCTTTGAGCTAACTTTTGTAATTCTCCTGGGGTAAGCAATGAACCCATGATTGTATCGGAGACTTTCTGAGCTAAACGCTCTTGATTGCTGGGAATTAAGCCTGGAGTGAAGGGAAGCTTGCCCTTGCCAATATAGATAGCTTTATAGGGACGAAACAGCATTTTGATCGCTATGTCGTTGGTGAAATAGCCAATGATGCTTCCCGCTATGGGGGGAACAAAAAATATCCAGAGATTCGCTAGTGCCAAAGCAAGATGATAAAGATTAGACAAGCAGAAAGTTAATTCTATTTACTATTCTATTTGGTTAAGACCAATATACCCATCATGCCTCCCATCAGTGGATAATGAACAGCCTGACTAAAACCTGCTGCATAAGACATTTTTATTTGTTCTGCACCCGTGGGAAATCGATCAATGCTGGAGTTGATGTAGGCATACTCTTCTTTCATACCCATCTCTGACGCAGTTGGCACCACAATATTAGCTAAATACCACTGTTGAAAGTTCGACATTAAGCCAGGGTTCGGACGATGAAAATCTAAAATTGCTGCCTTCGCCCCTGGTTTTAATACCCGAAATAGTTCTTGTAAACTCAGGGAAATATTAGTTACATTACGTAATCCATAACCCATGGTGGCGCAATCGAACTGATTATCAGTAAATGGCAAAGCTAAAGCATCCCCTTCAAGCCAATTAATCGTTGCGGTAGAACATTTTATCATCTGCCGTTTTTTGGCGATCGCCAGTTGCTCACCAGAAAAATCCAGTCCCGTAACTTTCCCTTTATCTCCTACCTGTTTAGCTAATAATAAAGCTAGATCACCACTACCACAGCAAACATCTAGAGCGTAATCTCCTGACTTTACCTCACTCCATTTAACTGCCATTAGCTTCCAAATTCGATGCTGCCCAAAGCTTAGGCGATCATTAAGGAGATCGTACATTGGAGCAATGCGATCGAAAATAGTTTTAATTTCTGGTGCAGTGGGAGAAGCCTCGCTCATTAACTGTCTATGACTGTCTATTGTTGAATTAATTGTTAACAATGATATAGCAACGCCTGAACCTAAAACACTTGACATACTCCCGTCGCGGGACGCGAGGGATTCTCCTCAACTTAACAGATCTGCTAAGTTTGGGAGCTTTTTATCCTGACTGCTGCCCACAGCCAGCTTTTTAATTAGCAATGCAGAGTTGTAATCTCTGTCGCAACTTAAATTACATACATCGCATGAGTGCCAACGGTCTGATAGAGTTTTACTAACTCGATTTAGGCATCGGCTACAATGCTGTGATGTCCCTTTTGGATTGACCTTAACTATTTTAGTACCGTATTTTTGAGCCACCTGAGATAGTATTTCCAGAAAGTTGGCTACACCATTGTCGCTCCAAGATTTGTTCATCCCAGAAGATGATGCTTGACCATTAGGAACAAATACCCCTTCGATTTTCTTGGGTTTATTCCTTCGTTTCATATTGCGAATTTTCAAGTCTTCAATAGCTAAAACTTCCGAGTTTTTAGCTAATTTGTGTGCTTCGCTATAATGCCAATGTTTTCTCTGTCTTGCTATCTTTTGGTGAAGTCTAGATATTGCTCGTCGCACGAGTCTTTTCGCCTTCTTGCTTCGAGTGTTGTCGTCTAGTTTTCTTTGCAGAAGTGCCAGTTTTGATTCAGATTTTCTCAGATGTTTTTGAGGTAAAGTTTGGTTATTATTTGAGTCTACATATAGTTTTTCTAGTCCAACGTCTATTCCAACAGTATTTAATTCAGTCGGTACAGTATTAATCTCAATATCAGGAACAGATTTGTCCTCAACAGAAAGATTAATGTAGTACCCATCAATTTTTCTGGTAATAGAGACAGTTTTCAGTTTGAAGCCAGATTCAATATTTCTAGATTTACGAAACTTAAACCAACCCAGTTTGGGTAACTTAATAGTACTGCCGACAAGATTTTCATCGGGGATAGTAGGAAATGTAAAGGTGCGATATCTCACTTTATTTTTAAAGCGAGGGCGACCACTTCTGTTACCTTTTGAGTCTCCCTTGACAAATCGCTCAAATGCCAGCTTTACTCTTTTGACACAATCCTGAAGCACCTGTGAGTAGATGTCTTTGTACCAGGGACGTTCTTTTTTAAGTAGAGGTAGGCTAGCTGACTGAGAATGCCAATCTGGATTGTTCCGAAGTTGACCACTCCCTAGCTCGCACCAACGCAAACAATATTCCCCTTGAGGAATAATTAGGTTACAGCGATTCATTTGCCACCAGCGAAATCTATCCGCCAACAAATAGTTGTACTGATACCTGAGCATAGACAACCAGCGTTCAATTTCTTGTCGCTGTGCTGCTGTTGGCATCAATTTATACTGATAGGTTTTCCTCATGAGAGGATTTTACCATTAGCTGTACACATATTCAGTATCTTGAAAAACAATTATCGTAGTACCCGTAGAGCAGTATTTAATCTAACCGTACATATTGTGCTGGTAACTAAATATAGACGAAAAGTGATTGATGGCGAAATGATCGAAGAACTAGCTAGCGTCTTTCAATCTGTACTTGCTTCTTGGGACAGCCAATTGATTGAATTTAATTGCGAAGCAGACCATGCCCATTTGCTCGTTTCATACCCACCCCACAAGTTATTGAGTAGTTTAATAGCTAATTTAAAAGCCACATCATCTAAGACAATGTGGCGTAAGTTCGAGCCGAAACTGAAAGAGATTTATTGGCGCAAGCGAGTGTTTTGGACAGGCGCATATTTCGTTGCCAGTTGCGGAGGGGTTACTATAGATGTCTTGAAAAAATATGTTCAAGAACAAAATTCTCCACCCCTAGACCCTGGCCAAAATTCATCCCATCACTAAAAGTGAGGGTCTTCTTTTGGAAGAAAGATAAAGAAGAGAATACTTAACCAAATTCCACATTTCACAGCAATACTAGCGATCGCTCAAATAATAAGAAAAATAACGGGAAAAGTCAGTGCTATGGTTGGGTTTACCTGGGAATTAGTCAGTGGTGGAAAAACCAAAAATCATGAAATATCTAGTCTCCAGAAAACACAATACGACACTATGAAACTATGGAACAGCAAGCATCAACCAGTAACAATCAACAGCAAGAGGATTTACTAGAAATTCTTAGAGAAGATTATGCCAGATTTCCTCAAGACCAGAATTACGATATTTACGCCGAGGAGGTCTATTTTAAAGATCCGTTGAATGAATTTCGTGGGGTTAAACGTTATCAATCAATGATTGGCTTTTTAGCCAGCTTTTTCAGTAACATTGAGATGGAAGTCCATAACTTAGTCCAGGAAGGAGCAATAATTAAGACTGAGTGGACACTGAATATGACGAGTCCTCTGCCTTGGAAACCGCCCTTGTCAATTCCTGGCTGGAGTGAACTCACCGTCAATGAGCAGAATTTGATTGCCTCTCACATCGATTATTGGCGGATCTCTCCTTGGCAAGTTTTAAGTCAAAATTTCTTTTGGCACAAAAAAGCGTCACAATAATAAATACATTAAGTAATGTATTTATATTTAATTTAGGATCTTATTTTTTATGCGTGTAATTTTAATGACGGGCAAAGGCGGAGTAGGAAAAACTTCCGTGGCTGCTGCCACAGGTCTCAGATGTGCCGAGTTGGGTTATAGAACTCTGGTACTTAGTACTGACCCCGCACACTCTCTGGCAGATAGTTTTGATCTTGAACTAGGACATGATCCTCAACTAGTGTGTCCTAATCTTTGGGGAGCAGAACTTGATGCCTTGCGCGAGTTGGAGACCAACTGGGGGGCAGTAAAGCGTTATATTACCCAGGTTTTACAAGCTAGAGGATTAGATGGAATTCAGGCAGAAGAGTTAGCGATCCTTCCAGGCATGGACGAAATTTTTGGCTTAGTTAGAATGAAGCGCCACTATGACGAAGGAGAGTTTGATATTTTGATTATCGACTCAGCACCCACTGGGACAGCTTTAAGACTATTAAGTCTACCAGAAGTTGGTGGCTGGTACATGAGACGCTTTTATAAGCCACTTCAAGGAATGTCGGCAGCATTACGCCCTTTGGTTGAACCATTTTTTAAGCCTATTGCTGGTTTTTCTTTGCCTGATAACGAAGTAATGGATGCACCCTATGAGTTTTATGAGCAGATTGAAGCCTTAGAAAAAGTTTTGACTGATAATACTAAAACTTCGGTACGTTTGGTAATGAATCCAGAGAAAATGGTGATTAAAGAATCCCTCCGCGCCCATGCTTATCTTAGTTTATATAACGTGGCAACAGATTTAGTAATTGCTAACCGAGTAATTCCTGATGAGGTTAACGATCCTTTCTTTGAACGCTGGAAAGCAAATCAAGACATCTATAAACAGCAAATATATGATAATTTCCATCCTTTACCAGTAAAAGAAGCTCCCTTATTTCCCACAGAAATGTGTGGCATGGAAGCCTTAGAAAAGCTCAAAGAAATCTTATATCAGGAGGAAGATCCAACTCAGGTTTACTACCAAGAAAGCACCATCAAGATAATTCAAGAGCAAGGAAATTATAGTCTGCATTTATACCTACCAGGGATTCCTAAAGAAAAAGTTCAGCTCAATAAAACTGGCGATGAACTAAACGTTAGAATCGGTAACCATCGACGTAACTTAGTCCTACCCCAAGCTTTGGCAGCACTACAACCATCAGGAGCAAAAATGGAAGATGATTACTTGAAAATTAGCTTTAAGGATATGGCTAAGGTTTAGATATTACTAATCTAATGTTCTTTTCTAATGTTCTTAACCAGAGTATTAGGAACAGCCCAGTCAAGGTGGCATGCTGGCTGCCTGACACAAGTGCCTCAAAACCTTACGCCGTATAGAATTTGTTTTTTCTGCTAAAAAGGTATTTTCTAATAAAGCGATCGCTTGAAAGCATTGATTTACTGTATTAACAAAATTAAATTTTCACGAAAAATATGGGTTTGACATAGATGTGTCAGGCAGCCAGCCAAAAAGCTGTTGCCCTCAAAGGAATTGTTGCTTCAGTTAACATTTATGGGTCTAGCGATGGGGTAACTTTTGAAGCTTTTGTGCTCAATAAACTTGTTCCTCATTGCTTCGCAAGGACAGAATCAGGGGTTCAGATCCTTTCAAGGTCAGAAAAAGCAACGGAAAACCCTCATTCTTGGATTCATTTTGAGCTAATTGGGAATTTCGGAATTTTAATAAATTGCGATCGCACAGCATCTTTGCTCGGTTGGAATAGCTTACATCAGAGGTTTTGTGTCTTTACTTTGATTGAAAGTCCAATTTGGGGAAGTCTATTTATAGAGACAAATATAATTTAGGAGGTGGATATGAAGCCATTCAATCGTCTATTTTGTCGAGAATGTGTTTTTTTCTGTCTATTTTGTCTATTTATTCCCTGGATTATATCTGCACAAGATATCTCGGGGAAGTTTACTCCAAAAGATGGATGCCAGCTCCAAGTAAATGGAAGATTTCTCTATGATGCAAATGGAGAAAAGGTGGTAATGAGAGCAATTGAAAATGTTGTTCGATATGGTCAGTATCAAGGGTCAGGTGAATGGAATGACCCTTATGAAAATGGTTCGCTAATCGATGGAACTGGCGATAATGTTGCGGAGCTCGCTAAGACTGGAGCTAATGCCACTCGCTTGATAGGTGGACGCCCTGAAGAGTTCGAGCGTGCTCTTGAAAAGGCAATAGAAAATAACCTTTGGGTCTCAATAGGACACGTTGATTTCAGAAACCCACGGGTCATAGATACAATTAAGGAGTACGAGTGTTACGTCACACTTCATGCTCAGGGTGAAGTAGTTCATGAAGATGAGAACAGGTGGAGAGAAGACTCTATTAGAGCAATTCAGGAAATTAGAGAACTTGGATATAAAGCCCCAATTGAAATCACTGCTGGTTTTTATGGACAGCGCTTTGAAATGATTCTTAATCAGGGTCAGGCGATTTTTGATTCTGACCCTTTGAAGAACGTGGTTTTCGTAACACAAGCCTATTCAGAGATCGAGAATAGGGGAGGAGTGCCCACTAATCTTGATAAGCTTAAGAACTTTCCCATACCGATTTTCGTAGGAGCATCTAACTTCGGGTTAGGGTTGGAGAACGGCTACGGTAATAATTCCAATACTTACAAACAGGTATGGGAAGGAACTTATACAAGAGAACTCAGCAGCTTTTATTGGGTATGGTCGAATGCTGGATATGGTGATGTAGTCAGCGACAACGGGAGATTTGATAGTCTTACCTCCCTAGGCAAATATCTGGTACACGATAGCCCTGCAAGCTTAAGCTCTCATGCTCCAAAAACACAATTTCTCTTGGAAGCTACTCCGTAAAGTGATGCCCAGAAAATCAAAGTGCTTTAGCTATTTTTTCTCGCCTCCAGAGTCAAAGTAAACCTTCTTCTTACAAAAGTATTACCTCTTGGTTCTGTTGAGTTTTAAGTTCATTTGTCCATGACTCTGAAGGATAATTTTTAACTAAAAACAGATCGCTAAAACCATCTGAAATATGAACTACTCATCCTGAGTCTTGGGACTCAGAATAAGTTTCTGTCGTTTCAACGCCCCAAGTTGCTTCATGCTACCGCACGGAGTAGAGCTTGGTGACTCGACGACTGAAGAGGCAAGTTCCTTACCCCTAGCATAATTAATCATAACCATTGCTGCTGCTACATCCCTATCTAATGGCTGTGAAACACCACAATCGCAGACGTGGAATCTCTCACTCAAATCCTTTTTGCGTTTAATACCGCAGCCAGGACAGGTCTGGGATGGAGCAAGCTTGCGGGTAGGCACTTCGATATAAATGCCTCCAGCTTCGGTTACTTTGTACTTAATTAAACTCTTTAGATTACCTATCCCAACGTCTAAAAGGTTGCGGTTAAGACCAGTTTTCTGTTTCTTCCTCTTACTACCTTTCTTCGCCTTACGGGTTAGGTTTTTTAAGTTTAGTTTTTCTGTGGCTACGAAGCTATTACAGCTTACTATGTCTGAAGCCAACTTATGTTGCCAATCTTGTCTTTGTCTAGCTACTTTTGACTGTATCTTCGATACAGCCTTATTAGCTTTCTTCCAACGACGAGAAGGACCTATGCGTTTTTTGTAATTTGGTGCGCGTTTTCTCCTGCTCTTTTTAGCCAGTCGGTTAACTTTTTCTTGAGACTGCTTAATGAACCGAGGATTATCGACAATCGTGCCATCGCTATATGCAACTGCATGGTGAGTGCCGAAGTCCAAACCTACTGCGCCATTGTCTGTTTGAACTCTGCTTGGTACACAATCAACAGTTATTGAGGCGTACCATTTACCTTGTTTAAACAGGATAGTACAGGTTTTTGCAGTCCCCCAATCGCGAGCCTGACCGCGCATCTTAATGTTTCCCAAATTGGTTAATTTGAGATAACCATTCTTGCCTGAAGTGCAAGCTTTCCAACCAGCTTTGCAGGGGTACGTCCAGCCTTTATATCTTCGGGACGATTTATATTTGGGATATCCTGACTTAATTCTAAAGAATCGTAGAAACGCAAAATCAACCCGTTTTACCGTCGCTTGTAGTGCATGAGAGCCAAGCTCCTTGTACTCAGACCAACATTCTTTAAACGCTGGCAAACAGTTCTGTTGGTCAAAGTAATCTATCGATTTGCCAAACTGCTTGTACTGGGTGCTTCTATGACTTACACAAGCGTTGTAGAGTAATTTATGCAGCTTCCTCCAGTAGTGCAGTTTATTGTTCTGCACCGCACTGGGATAAAGCCTAAAAGTTACTCGACGGGTTATACTCATGGGAGTATTGTACTTTAGTGTGTCATGAAAAACAACACCTTAAATAAGGCTAGAGGATGTGTTTATCGACTTAGCGTACATATTGTTTTTGTAACTAAATACCGACGCAAAGTTATAACTAAAGAAATACTTGATGACCTACAAAAGATATTTGCTAGGTTGTGTGAAGGGAAAAAATGCCAGCTAATTAGTTTCAATGGGGAAGAAGACCATTGCCACTTATTAGTTGAGTTGTATCCAGATGTTGCACCATCGAAACTAGTTAATACTCTTAAAACTGTTTCTAGTCGGCTGATACGCAGAGATTATAAGGCACACTTAAAAAGCTTTTATCATAAGCCAGTTTTTTGGACTGGGGCATACTGCATTATCTCTACTGGTGGCGCACCCTTAGAAATAATCAAGAATTATATTGAGTCTCAGGATGCACCTACTTAAACCTCGTCCGTCGCTAACCCGCACCAAGTCCCACGTCCCTTGGACTTGGAACGAGAATGCGCGACGGAACAGCCGTGTTCAAAGTGCAATTGCCGCATATAAGTAGGTGGGCAGATTTATTTATAAAATAGCTAACGAGTATTGCACAAAGAAATACAGTTTCAGACAATCAGACTAATCAATTGCTTTGATGTAGGTTTTATATTTAATTACGCCGACCTATTTACCTGGGGAATCCAGCAGGAAAAATGATGAAGCCGTAATATAATACTTAAGAAGTTCATTTCATCACAGAGATTTCCCATGGTTAAAGATTTTGGTTTGTCTTCTATCTCTACAAAGGACAGTAGTAAATCCTCGTCACTACTACCAGCGACCAAAGTAAAAACCATTAATACGCTACAGAAAGCATCAGTTAAACTCTTTTGGGTTATGAGTTTTCTCGCGATCAACATTTCTGGACAACCCCTAGAGGCCAATACCACTAAAGTCGATAATATCAATGATGTTGATCCTCTAGAGCGTATTGTCTGTCTTTCTACTTCAGGGAATGGTTACAATTGGGCTGCTACTTTTACTTGGGCTGCAGAGATGATTAGGGATGCTGTAGCTCAAGCTCCCCCAGATGCTAGCTTTAATGTAGCTTGCATTTCAGGAGCAAGTTCTGGAAGTGCTTTTGTTGCTTCCTATGGTTCGCTTTTAAAAAATAAACAATTGTTTAGTCGACCAGATTTTAATCCCCAAAATATTACCAAAGAAGAAGCCGAAATTCTATCTAAGTCTTTACTATATATGGCACTTGCTGCCGATTTTCCTTCTGATGTTGCCAAGTTTTATACAACTCTAGATGGTGATTCTCAGCCTGTTCCGCCTTGGTGGAAATCGCAATTTAGTCTGGAAAGAGTGATGCTAGATTTTGGCACCAGAGTAATGCTGGCACAGCATATTTCTCTCGCCGACATTAATCAAGTTGAGCAACTAGAGCAGTTTGTTAAATATCATACCTTGGCTGAATTAGAAACCGTAGCCAAAAACAAAGAAATTCGCGACGAATATCGTCAAGTCACCTTGGATATTTGGAATCAATCCCAGGCTATTATTAATAAACTTTACCAAAATGCTAATTATCCTAGAGCAGAAAGACAAAAAGATCGGGATGATTTTCGTGATAATCCCAACCATCCTGTGCGACAGGCTCTAGCTCAACAACCCCCTGATGGTCTCTTGACTTTGACTTATGCCGAATTAGCATTTACTAAGTCCACAGTGGATTATGCAAGGATGAGATCTAGCCCTCCGCCAGTGGATGTTTTAGTTCCTTTTGTCTTTACCAATGAAGCAACAGCCGAGAAAATTATTCGTTCGCCCTTTTATCGAGCACAAGTAAAAGAACAAGACCCCTATGTGGGGCAATATGTAATCTGTGTTGTGCCTGATTATTTCACAATGATCCAGCATGGAGTTAGAGAGCCAGAGTTGCTTCCTGTGGGAATCCATCGCTTTGCTCCTATTGTAGAAGGTGCCAATTCAGATTTGGCAGCAGGGGTGAGTCAGTTTTATCAACCCTTAGCAGAAAAAAAATGGCAAGAAGAAAAACGGCAAGCTGAACCCAGATTTAAACTTATTCCCAGTACTCGCCGTTTGTTTAGAGATGATGAGTTACTGAATGCTCGTATGGGTGTTGCTGGGGGATGGATAGACAGCTACGTTGGTGGGCAAGCCACTCTTTATTTGGGCTCTAGCTACGTCGATGAAAAATCTAGCTCTAAGTTGTATTATTCGACCTTTTCTAGTCGGGATGGTATGAGTAAATTTGCCCGTAGTGTGGTGACAAAATATTTTGCCCCGAAAAATTCTGAGCAAGCAATTGAAAAAATTGAAGCTCATAGAGATCATTTACCTGTTTTGATGGATCGTTATCGGGAGTTTCATGTTAACCATGAAGTCAGTTGGCAGCCCATATTTGTTGATTGGTCAGTACGTTTCTTTGGAGAAAATAAAAAACTTCTGGGAACTATCATCGGTGCCATTGACGATGTTATCAATCTGGGATTCAATTATTCACCTGTGGCAATTACCGGACAGTCTAATTATCTTCTAGCCAGAACCATGAATATAGTGCGCCAAACTCTTGGTACGGAGGATGAGCTCGGCTATATTTATGATCGCTCATACGATGAGAGTTATTATAAGCCAGAAGAGCTACAGGAAGAGGAAAAATAACTTTCCCAGAGGAACCCTTGCTGTACAATAATTTTAGCTGACCTGGCATTATAAAACTTTTATAAGATTCATAATTAATCAGAATTAGGGGAAATTAATTATTTGATGAGAAATAATTTTAAGGTGATTGATCTAGTTGTCCGAATCTTCATCTTAGGCCTAATAGCTGCTTGGTGTTTCGTCATTATTCGTCCGTTCTTAGCAGTCGTTCTCTGGGCAGCAATCTTAGCAATTGGTTTGTTTCCAATTTTCTTGTGGCTCAAGGCACGCTTAGGTGGACGGGCTAAATTGGCAGCGACAATCATTACGCTACTTGGTATAGCCATTATTATTGGTCCAGTGAGCCTGATGGCAACCGTCTTGGTAGAAAATGTTCAAAGCTTGGCCCATAGTGTAGAGACTGGTACGTTGGTAGTGCCCCAACCTCCCAATAACATCTCTACATTACCCATAATAGGGGAATCTTTGAACAAAATTTGGCAGGAAGCAGCAGTTAACTTAGGGGCTGTTATGGATAGGTTTCAATCGCAGCTTCGTGATCTAACTAAAAGCTTACTCTTACTGAGTGCCAACACGGGTCTGACTATTCTCAAGTTCCTCTTTTCCCTAATTATTGCAGCAGGGCTGATGCTCAACGCCGAAGGTATTAAACAGGGGCTAACCAAGTTTTTGCTCAGGATTACACCAACCCAAGGTCAGGCTTTTTTAACACTAGCAACTTCCACCATTCGCAATGTCTCCCGTGGCATCATTGGTATTTCCCTAGTACAGACTCTACTAGTCGGGATTGGATTCGTTGTTGCAGGCATTCCTGGGGCTGGTTTATTGACTATTCTGTGCTTGTTTTTAACGATTATCCAGATCGGTCCTGGTTTGATCGTGATCGGAACGCTGATCTTTGCTTGGTCAACTATGAATACTCTTGGTGCTTTACTGTTCACATTGTGGATGATACCAGCTACCCTGGTTGATAACGTGCTCAAACCTGCCTTAATGGCATCGGGCTTGCCCGTGCCGATGCTGCTCATCTTTATAGGTGTACTCGGAGGTACACTTGCCCATGGCATTGTTGGCCTATTTGTGGGACCTGTTATCCTGAGCGTCGGCTACGAGCTAATTAAGGCGTGGATTAATGGCGACTCTGACCCCAAATCGAATGCAACTGATTTAGAGTCTGAGCTTACAACGCAATGAATTTTATCTCTCCCTAGCAGAAGACCCTCGCGTCCCGCGATGGGATGAATGCTAGCCAAGGTCTAGAGGTGGAGAATCTTGGTCTTGAACATACTTCTTGAGTACATCTATCGTAACCCCTCCGCAGCTTGCGACAAAATATGCACCCGTCCAGAATACTCGTTTACGCCAGTAAACTTCCTTTAATTTTGGCTCAAACTTACGCCACATTGTCTTTGATGATGTGGCTTTTAAGTTGGCAATTAAACTGCTTAAAAGCTTGTGTGGCGGGTATGACACGAGTAAATGGGCGTGGTCTGTTTCGCAATTAAACTCAATTAGTTCGCTGTCCCAAGAAGATAGTACCGATTGGAATACCTGTTTTAGTTCTTGTTTCATTTCAGCATTGATAACTTTACGCCTATATTTAGTTACGAAAACAAGATGTACGGTTAAATTGTATACTGCCCTGCGACTGCTACGATAATTAGTTTTCAATGATAAAATATTTGCACGGTTAATGCTATAATCCTGTCATCCTAAAGGATACCGCGACCCATATGCGAAAAACCTACCAGTACAAACTTCTCGTGACAGCAAGCCAACGGCAAGAAATTGACCGATGGCTTGATATGTTACGCTCGCAGTATAACTATTTATTAGCAGAACGTTTTAACTGGTGGAAATACAATCGTTCTGATGCGGTTTTTCCTCAAGGAGAGTTTTGCCTAAGATGGTGCGAGATAGGCAGTGGAGAACTCAAAAACCATCCTGATTGGCACTCACAATCAGCTAGTTTACCTCAGTTAAAAAAAGAGCGTCCTTGGTACAAAGACATCTATTCACAGGTGCTTCAGGATTGTGTCAAAAGAGTAAAGCTGGCATTTGAGCGATTTGTCAAGGGAGACTCAAAAGGTAACAGAAGTGGTCGCCCTCGCTTTAAAAATAAAGTGAGATATCGCACCTTTACATTTCCTACTATCCCCGATGAAAATCTTGTCGGCAGTACTATTAAGTTACCCAAACTGGGTTGGTTTAAGTTTCGTAAATCTAGAAATATTGAATCTGGCTTCAAACTGAAAACTGTCTCTATTACCAGAAAAATTGATGGGTACTACATTAATCTTTCTGTTGAGGACAAATCTGTTCCTGATATTGAGATTAATACTGTACCGACTGAATTAAATACTGTTGGAATAGACGTTGGACTAGAAAAACTATATGTAGATTCAAACAACAGTCAAGCCTTACCCCAAAAACACCTAAGAAAATCTGAATCCAAGCTAGCTAAATTACAAAGAAAACTAGAAGATAACAATCGTAATCAGAAGACGAAAAGACTCGTACGAAAAGCTATCTCTAGACTTCATCAAAAAATAGCTAGACAACGTAAGCATTGGCATTATAGCGAAGCTCATCGGTTGGTTCAAAACTGTGATGTTTTAGTTATTGAAGACTTAAAAATTCGCAACATGAAGCGAAGAAATAAACCGAAGAAAGTAGATGGGGTCTTTGTACCTAATGGTCAAGCATCATCTTCGGGTATGAACAAATCTTGGAGTGACAATGCTGTAGGTAACTTTTTAGAGATATTGTCCCAAGTAGCTCAAAAATACGGCACTCGGATAGTTAAGATCAATCCCCGAGGTACATCACAGCATTGTAGCCAGTGTTTGAATCGAGTCAGTAAAACTCTATCAGACCGTTGGCACTCATGCGATATATGTAATTTAAGTTGCGACAGAGATTACAACTCTGCATTGCTAATTAAAAAGCTGGCTGTGGGCAGCAGTCAGGATAAAAAGCTCCCGAACTTAGCAGATCTGTTAGGTTGAGGAGAATCCCTCGCGTCCCGCGAAGGGAGTATGTCAATAAATACTGTTTAACTAATAGCACGTAATTATTTTTATCAAACACTTAGCTTTAGTTGGTTACGGGCATAGTTAATAATGATTAATCTTGTTGGTCAAAACTTACAAAATGGCAAATATCACCTCGAAGGAGAATTAGGGAGAGGGAGCTTTGGTATTACTTATCAAGCTACCAATCTTGCTCTAGAGCGAGAGGTAGCAATCAAAATGCTCGCTCCTTTTTGGGGACAAGACTCTAATTTGACTGATTGGGTTGAGCGATTTCAAAATGAAGCGAAAAAATTAGCTAAGTGTTCTCACCCCAATATAGTTCGAGTCCTTGATTTCTTTTGTGAAAATGGCTATCCCTACATTGTTATGGACTATATTCGGGGTCTAACTCTCGATCAAATTGTTAGCGAAGGCAATCCATTATCCGAAATTACGGCACTTGAGTATATCAAACAGACTGGAGAAGCCTTGAGGGTGGTTCACGAAAAAGCTTTGCTACTACACCAAGATGTCAAGCCGAAAAATTTGATTCTATGTCAAGATAACCAGCAAGTAATATTGATTGACTTTGGCATTGCACGAAAGTTTTCTGGCGAACAGTTACAGAATCCTCAAAATCTGCTTTCTGAAGGCTATGCACCAATTGAACAGTATCTGGTTGACTCGCCAAGAACGATGGCAACTGATATTTATGGCTTGGCTGCTACTCTCTATACTCTCTTGACGGGTAAGATTCCAACTTCAGCAATATCAAGGGCTCATGGTTGTATTCTAGAATCCCCTCGCCAAATTCGACCTGAGTTGAGCAAAACTCTTAGTGAGACGGTAATGTGGGGGATGGAGTTGGAATCAGACCGTCGTCCTAGTTGTGTATCTGAGTGGTTAGCTAGGTTAACTACTGATTCAAACAAAACGATCACTTGTGTAAAATCAGCTTCGATTAAATTCGTAAATCCGATTCTAGGAGCTAAAATGTGGGGTAAATTGGTAACTTCTCCGCGAAAAATACCCTTGTTTACTGGAGTGGCAGCCTTCGGATTAGTAACTTTATTGACAGTTGCTTTGTCTAATGGGAGATTCCAAACTGGACGAACCATAGATAACAATAGCTCGAACATACGTGAATCTCCTCAAGTATCAGCAGAGCCATCCCAGTCGCCAGCAATTCTGGGCAAAGAGTCAGTTTCTAACCAGAAATTGCCTGTTAACCCAGTTTCTTCTTCTGAGGAATCGAGTGTTCGAAGTGAACCTCAAACCAATTTCGATTTGCTGGACTCAGAACCTAAGACAGATCAAAAGCTCGATGTTCAACGCCAAGCAGCAAGTGTTTCCTTAAAACAAACAACTAGGACACGATCGCCCATTTCTGCTTCTACTACTCCCCAGCTTTTTATAACCACCAAGACACCAATTAAATCTAAGCCAGCTATTTTTAGTTCGGGAAAGACTAAACCTTCGATTCCAGCAAAAGATCGATCTAAACTTAAACCGCAAATTTTTTCTAATTCTGCTTCAGTTCCTGCCACAAAAAGACAACCAGAAATTCTGAAGAACCGAAAAGATCTGAAAAAGATCAAGAAAGTTAAACCAACCAAGAAGCATAAAAGGAAAAGATAATTCTTAACTATCCCTAATTGGGATTAATTTGAGGAGCTTGAATAGCTTCTGAATCAATGAACTGAGCTGTTCTAATCGGAGTTATTATTTCTACGGCAGCTTTTTTAGGTTTCTTTTTGCCCACAGGGGGAATTTCCAAAAGATCCCGCGTACCTGTAATGCCTTGACCAATAAATAACAGTAATGCCAAGCAATTAAGAATTATATGGATGTTACGCATAGTAAGACTGCGATAGATATCATCCAAGATGGCAATGGAAAAAATCATCAGTAAAGATACTGCCATTCCATAATAGTGATGTGACCAATACCATTCTTTAGCCAATCGCCACACACCGTCTTGTTCCCCAAGAATAATTAAACCCATCCCCGTCATGGTGGCAAAAATACCGCGCCATAGTTTTGGTCTCGCCTGTAGCAATAAAATTAGGGAGGCAATAGTAGCCACAAATAATAAAATAATTAAAATTGCTCGGGGATTATTTTTCACCCAAAGATTCTTTTTAATAAAACTTTTATAGACAATAGAGTAGGCTAAAGCAATTAAAGATACGACAACAACACTAGTCGCTAACCAACGACCAACCTTGACATGTTCTCTCCCCACCACCGCGGGAATTTTGCTTTTGCCCTGCTTGCTTTGTAAACGGCGTTGACGGGTTTGCCAAGCAAAATTAGTTACTATGCCCACCATCGGAAAGACAAATACCACTACCAATGCAGGATGAATTAGAGCAACTAAATCTTCACTGCCCAGATAGGTAAAAACCAAATGCTTCTGATGTTCAATTAAAGTCCATGTATATATATTCATGGTATTTAGAAAATAATTTTTTGATTAGTTTAAAGATTTTCAATTTCTTTTCAGCAAGTTAAAACACAATTATTAGAACAAACTGAATTTCCTCTGATTTTAAAATGTCCCACCAGCCTCACCACCAAATCTTTGACACTTCTTTCGATTTAAACAATCTATTGGTAATTATTCCTGTCCGCAACGAAGAGATGACAATTGGTGCTGTACTCAAAGATTTACGAGGTTTTGGTTTAACTAAAATTCGCGTGGTGGACAATGGAAGTAGCGATCGCAGTGCCCAAATCGCCGAAGAAGCTGGCGCAGAGGTGTTATTTGAATCCAAACTAGGCTATGGACAGGCATGCTGGCGTGGCTTGCAAAATATTCCTCGAGAAATTGAGTGGATTTTATTTTGCGATGGGGATGGTAGTGATGATCTTAGCTGTTTACCAAATTTTTTCAACTTAGGCGATCAATATGACCTGATTTTAGGCGATCGCTGTGCCACACCTCAAGGTAAAGCTGTAATGACTCCTGCGCAGCATTTTGGGAATGGTTTGGCTACTTGGTTAATTGATCTGGGTTGGGGATACAAATATCATGATTTAGGACCATTACGATTGATTCGTAAATCCTCATTGTTACAAATTGCCATGCAAGATCGGGGTTTCGGTTGGACAGTAGAAATGCAGGTGAGGGCAATTGAAGAAGGTTTGAAAATCTCTGAGATTCCTGTTGACTATCGTCCACGACAGGGGGGAAAATCCAAGATTTCTGGCACAATCTTAGGCAGTATTCAAGCAGGGACAATTATATTAACTACTCTGGGGAAACTGTATTTATTCCCCAGTAGAGGCAAAAGGTTAAAGGGAAAAGGGAAAAAGGAAGACCAAGGAAACATAGCAGGCAACATAGCATTTTTATGGTTAAGCGTACTGTGTCTGCTTATCGGTGCGGTGATGATTGCACCCCACGGAGATTTTCGGCAGCCAGAAAATGTTATCCGCTTTGGCTATGGTATTGGCGTAATGGGGTTGGGATTTATATTTTCCTGGGGACTTAAATCCCTCTCGATATGGTGGTTTTGGCTTGTAGCGATCGCCACTAGGTTAATCATCTTACCAATGTATCCAGGGGATGATATTTGGCGTTATATCTGGGAAGGCTACATCCAAACTCAGGGTTTTAGTCCCTATGATTTCCCTCCAAATGCCACGGAATTAATTCCCTATCGTACCGAATGGTGGTCACAGATTGTCCATCCTGCAGTATCAGCGATTTATCCCCCTATTACTCAGTTGGGTTTTCGGGGATTGGCTGGAATATCTCCTAATTTTATTTTATTTAAAAGCAGTTTTGCGATCGCCGACTTGTTAACCTGCTGGCTTCTAACCAAGAAATTTAGTTATTGGCAAGCCACTCTTTACGCCTGGAATCCGCTGGTGATTTATTGCTTTGCTGGAGGAGGACATTATGACAGTTGGTTTATTCTGCCTTTAGTTGCAGCTTGGTTATGGTGGGATAGAGCTAGGGTATTACAATCTCGTCAGATAATTGAAGTTAAGGAAAGGGATAATCAAAGATTGGATGTTGCTAAAAATACTAGGGGACAAATATTGCTCAGTGCCCTACTGATTGGAATGAGTATTGCCGTGAAATGGGTTTCTTTACCTATTCTGGGATTTTTGAGTTGGACAACGTGGCGTAAGATTAAGTTTAAAACAGCAATTATCATTACGATCTGCGGTTTTATACCCATAAGCTTGACTGCACTGTCTTTTTGTAGCGCAGATGCTTGTTCTTTAATTCCTACTAGCTCTACTTTTGTCAGTCATGGACGTAGTGCGGAATTTTTCCCTCATTTACTAGCTAAGGTTTGGCATCCCTCAACTCAAACGAATAGTATTTTTGCACTACCGTTAGGACTTGTTACCCTGATGCTGCTTTGTCAGGCACGTAATTTACAACAGTTTGCCTTAGGCTTTTTTGCCTCACTGTTAATTATTTCCCCCATAATTCATGCCTGGTATTTTACTTGGCTAATCCCCTTTGCTGTAGGTACAAAAAATTGGGGCATTCGTTTGGTCAGTATCTCGGCTTTTATTTATTTTCTCTTACCTTATCGACAGGCTTTAGGCGATCGCAATTGGAATCTCACCGATACTGAAACCTGGCTACTATGGCTACCTTTTCTTGTGGGATATGGCTGGAATCTCTGGCGATCGCTATTAACCTCAGTCTTCCAAAGCTACTCTTGTTTGCGAAATACTAAACGCCCTGAATGAGATTCAATAACTGTCTTGGTAACTCTCTGATAGTGGGCTATAATTTGCTCCCAAGTCATATCCATTGCTCTATCTAAATCCATAGTCCAAAACTCGTCATAGGGATGGTTAAAAATAATCCTGCCCCCAGACCAAAAATTATCCTTCACATCGATGATTAAGTTTTTGAGAATATCTACCTGACGAGCTTGAACCCACCATTTTTCAGCGGGACTTTTAAACTGATCGTTGTTGAGATATTCATCCTTCCAGCCAATAGGTTTCCACTGTTGATAAAAAGCCTTGATTAACAATTGATCTGGCTCAATAACTTCCCGTTCTTGAGTCCCCAGCCAATACCAATAGGAAATAATTGCCTGAAATCTCGCCTCTAGGTCGTAATTACAACTTGATATACAATCAACTACCTGATCGTTAGTTAAATCTACACCGATTGCCACTAAAGCATTTTTGTATTTGAGAAAAATCTCATTTTCGACATAATTGAATAATTCCAATTTCCTTGAATGCGATCGCACTCCCCCTAATTGTCGCTACGCGGTTTTATTGATTTCCTCCTAAGTGTAAAACACTTGTGGGCTTAGGGAGAATTTAGGTATGGTGAGTCAAGCGATCGCAAAATGGTTGAGTGAACTATTAAATCATCACGCCATGTCTTGTAGTTGTTCAAGAGCGAACTCTTGACCATTAAAATCAAACAGCTCTACATCAGTGAAGGACATGGTTACAGAATCGAATGTAATGTCGATAAAAGTTGCTCCTGTACTGCCGAAGGTGATTAGGTTTTCGTCAAAGTCTATCCTTAACTCGGCGGTATCGAAGCCTCTGTCACCATCCACAATTTGTTGACCAAAACCCCGAATCAGATCATCACCTCTACCCAAATCGATCGTGCCGCCACCGCCAAAACCGCCAGTTAAACCGTCAAAACCGCCATTTAAAGCATCGACGGTGTCTTTACCTGCGCCGGTATCAATTGTGCCACTGTTGTTGATATCAAGGTCGCCAGCAAGACCACCACTGCCGGCATTGATTATATCTTCACCAGTGCCAGTTTTAATAATGCCAGTGTTTTCGATGCCAGCGACCGCGCCAAAAGTAGCATCGATCATGTCTTTACCAGCGCCAGTCTTAATGGTGCCACTGTTGACGATGGCTATGCCGAGTAAGGCTGCGGCACTTATTTCGTCTGCACCAGCACCGGTATTAATAATGCCATCGTTTAAAATGCCACCGCCTTTACTAAAGGCACCGATTGTGTCTCTACCAACGCCTGTATTGATGATGCCGTTGGACTCATTGTTGATTCCCAAGCCCACATCACCTGAACCACTGATTGTGTCTCCACCTAAGCCTGTTTTGATAGTGCCAGAGTTGGTGATTCCAGTGACATCACCGTCGCCACGGATTGTGTCTCTTCCAACGCCGGTATCAATTGTGCCAGTGTTGTTGATCCCAGAAAAGAACTCGACCAGCGTATTAATTGTGTCCTTGCCAGCACCAGTCTTGATGGTACCGTTAATAGATATGCCGGCGGACTCTACGTCCCCCCCCCCAGCAGTTTCATCGATGTAGGTGATTATATCGTCTCCTGCTCGGCTCAACGCCGTAACGCCTTCAGCTAGTGTAATTTCATCACCTTCATCAACTAAATCGGCTTGATTAGTCCAGGTACCGAGTTGATTTCCGTTTGCATCTTCCCAGCCTATTTCTGTCAATATTGTTGTCATGATTGTTCTCCTGCGACTTGAAAGTCCCAAAAATTGATTGGCAACTGGAGGTTCAAATTATTCTGCTAACCTGGCATTTGAGCAGCAATTGTACAGATAATGTAACTGCTTTATGACCGCCACGGTTGCTACTCGGATGCCTACTTACACTCTTTAGTCTAAATATATGCTAAATATATGCTGTGAAAACATTGTGAGGATAGTTTTACCCTTAACATTACTTCAAAAAAAAGCGGTTATATCTAGAGAATGATAGGGATTATGAACACCAAATCCAATGCGATTAATTTTGCTAATTCAACAAGTTTATTAGAGCGCGGTGTCAACTAAGCAGAGTATGACTAATACCGATTTCGTAGAATGAGCTGAAGCAGTAGATATTTAAAATAATATAGCGTTTCTCAGATGAGTGAGTACGATCTTTCCCCTTTTCCCTTTAACCTTTACCCAAACACAACCGAGGTGTACCTCATAGATACGAGAAACGCTATATATGGCTCGAATATATGGCTTGCGATCGCTATTATTATGTTGAATTGGAAAAACTGCGAAATGTCCGACTGTTCGTGAGATTATCGGCAGTTCGAGCTGGTTTTTTCCTTAATATGACAGGCTGTCTTTTGCATTATTGAGCTGATTGCTGCGAGAATGTCTATTCTTGATGTAGTATTTGTCTCAATTAATGATGAAAAAACAGTTTCTAGTTCCCTTAATTCTTGGTCTTGCTGTCACTTCAGTAAATGCTAATGAACAAGTAGAAGGAAACCATTCCGACTCTCATCATCATCACGAAACAATCATGATTTCCGAAGATCAACCTGTTCCAGGTATAGACTTAGTTGTTCATGAAGATAGTCTCAACGGTTGGAATCTGGAAATTAAGTTGGATAATTTTGAGTTGACACCTGAAATGGTCAACAGAGACAATGAGCCAAATAAAGGACACGCTCATTTGTATGTAAACGGAGAAAAGATTACTCGCATCTATGGTAATTGGTATTATTTGTCAACTTTACCTTTGGGAAAAAACGAAATCAAGGTGGCTTTAAATACTAACGGTCACGAATCTTTAATGTATCAAGGAAAATTAATTGAAGATGTAGAAGTTATTGAAGTTAATTGACACATCAACAAATGCGATCGCACTCGGGTGAACGAAAAAAGGTGTGGCAGTTAAACAATAGAGAAGCTTTGAGTAAAGAGTAACGAGTAAAGAGTAACGAGTAACGAGTAAATACTTATTACTCATTACTTATTACTCATTACTTTAAAATGCGAAAATTAATTTTTGCCACCGCAAATTTCCCTACCCCTTGAAGATCTAAGGTTGTCTTCGCAAGGAACTATTGAAGATGAATTATCATAAAAAGCGTAAATTACCAGGTTGGGGTGAGCAATGGATTATAAATATAAAATTATGACTGAGGTTGAGTCTTTACCAGAATCCTTGTTGCCTCAAGTATTAAGCTATGTGCAAACTCTCAAACCTAATGCAGCATCTTCTAAACCAAAGTTAACAATCAAACCAAAATCATCTGTTTCTGGAGACACCATTATTATCTATACCGATGGTGCTTGTACTGGTAATCCTGGTGCAGGAGGATATGGTGCAGTAATTATTGATGGTGATCGTCGTGAAGAACTTTCTGGGGGTTACAAACTTACGACTAATAACCGAATGGAAATGATGGCAGCGATCGCCGCTTTAGAATCTCTCAAATCTAATTCTAAAGTCAAGCTACACAGTGACTCTAAATATATAGTTGATGCAGTGATTAAAGGTTGGGCCAAAAAATGGCAGGCTAATGGCTGGCGTAGAAACAAAAAGGAAATGGCTAAAAACCCAGATCTTTGGCAAGAATTACTTGATCTTTGCAAAATACATGATGTAGAGTTTGTTTGGGTAAAAGCTCATGCAGGCATACCCGAAAATGAAAGATGCGATCAGCTTGCAGTTGCGGCAGCACATCAAGGCAACTTAATTCCAGACAAGGGATATGTAAGTTAATGCTAGGATTTGCTTTAGGTCATTCTTCGTTAACACAACTTAGTTTAGTAATTACTAATTACTAATTACTAATTACTAATTACCGATCAGAATTTAGATACTATAAAAGTAGTTAACAGTTGGTTGATAATTGAGCGATGAGCCACCAGAAATTAGAACAATTAAAAAGTTTATTTCAAAATATGGAACAGGCTTTGATTGCCTATTCTGGAGGAGTTGATAGTACTTTAGTTGCCAAAATTGCCTATGATGTTTTAGGCGATCGCGCTTTAGCAATAACTGCCGTATCCCCTTCTCTGCTTCCTGAAGAACTGATTGACGCTCGAACCCAAGCTGCACAAATTGGAATTTACCATGAGTTAGTAGAAACTCATGAAATGGATAATTCTGATTACACTTCTAACCCCGTTAATCGTTGTTATTTTTGTAAAAGTGAACTACACGACACCTTGAAACCATTGGCTTTAGAACGTGGCTATCCCTACGTGGTAGATGGAATAAACGCCGACGATCTCCAAGATTATCGTCCAGGGATTCAAGCAGCCAAAGAAAGAGGAGCGCGATCGCCTTTAGCGGAAATAGGCGTAAGCAAAGCAGAAGTCAGAGAGATTTCTCGTAGCTTAGGATTAGCCTGGTGGGATAAGCCAGCACAACCTTGTCTTAGCTCTCGTTTTCCCTACGGCGAAGCGATTACCGTTATTAAGTTACAGCGAGTCGGTAGAGCCGAAGTATATTTGCGCCAGCTTGGTTATGACAACCTCAGAGTACGCTCCCTAGAAGATACCGCCAAAATCGAATTGCCCGCCGAAAAAATCTCTCAATTTGTGCAGCAAGTAGATTTGCCTGAATTAGTCAAGACATTTCAAGATTTAGGATTCCTCTATGTAACCCTGGATTTAGAAGGTTATCGTAGTGGGAAATTAAACCAAGTAATACAATCATAACTAATTTTACACGGTAGCTCTGTGTAAGCTTTTCAGGTTCTGAGAATGCTGCTGAAGTTAATTATGCCTGCTCCCAAGGGCGATCGCTCTTTTGAAAGGGGGATGCGAACGCTTACCATGTTATCTTTCTCCGTTTGCATATAGCCAATGATTTAAGAACTGGTTACAATTATAGTTCTCTTGCTGCAAAAGAGAACTATATGCACTATATGCCATCACCTCTACAATTGGGACTTTAGCTCTCGATTATTCCATCAATTTGGGGCAATATCTGGGGAATAGTTAGCGGACAATATCTGCTAACTATTTTCGTCCTGTTCCCTTGATTTTGCGGTAGTCCTCAGTCCAGCCGATTGCCGAAAAGGGTAAACTCTTTTTCGGAAACCACCTTAGTCTGGACAAGGCTGCTTAAAGGCAAAACCAATGATCATCTGAACCAATTTAATCAATGAAAACGAAGGATTACCTGAAATACCTTTTCATCGAAGCCTCCTTAATTGGTTTTGCCAGCTCTCTCTTTTTCACGCAAATAATCATCTAGCAATAATCTTGCTATGAGTAGAAAGAAGAACCTACATCTGTAGCAATTTTGTAACTACCATTTCTATTTACGCCATATCCAGCACCATGTCCAACTGCGTAAGAGACATCATAATATGGCTTGGCGAAAACTTTTACTTTAGTGTTGCCGACAGCAGCACTTATATCACCTGTTGCCCTTACATATGCAGAAGCGCCAGCTGTACCTTTACCAGCAGAAGTTTTCACCCCTGCTTTGGCAGAAACGCCAACTGCACCAGCAATATCATGGGCATCATTAACTCGATAAACAAATTCGAGGTCTTGAATTAGCATAGTTTAATAACCTCATGGAAAATATTTTATTTGTCAAAAGCCACAAAGGACTTGACTAATTTGTCTAATCAAGGTGCATTGTGGCTGGAGGTAAGGTATTAGCACTAAAAGGTACTAGTTAAAAGTCCAATTTAGTGCTAATTTTCTGTTAAAGTGAATTATCTAGGATAATCCACTTTTTCCGATTAATACTTCTTGTAGTAAGGCTTGTAAGATTTAGCAGAAGCACTAGAGACAGAATCAGCGATGGCTACACCAGCATCAGCATCAGCGACAACGGATGTAAAAGCAAAAGCGTTTGTTTTGTCACCAAAGGCGGCAGCTCCTGCATCAGCGAAGGCATTTGCACTAGTTTTTTTATACTTAGGATAGTAGGGTTTTTTGTAGCCTTTGTAGCCACCGCCACCTTGTACTTCGGAATTGTCAGCGGATTCAATGAATTCTAGATCAGAAATAATCATGATAGTTTACTTTTTTCTGTTTTAAGTATTTAAGTAATTTTTCGTTGGGAACAAAAGTTCTTTCTTTCGTTTCCATATTTCTAATTTAACCCGAGGAAAATTTTTGATGTTGCCAATTTGGCATTTTTATTTTGCTCAAACTAAACTGAAGCTGAAACACTATCAATACCAAGGTTTTGATCGATTTGATCATTCGGGATTCTAGACTGGTGGTAATCATTTTAATGCAACTTTCAAGAGCGATCGCTTTTTCGATCAAGTCATCTTTTCAATTACCAGTTTTTTTAGCTACTAAATCCTTGATAAATTGTTCTTCCTCCTGGGAAGAATTAAACTTAGGCGGTGTCTTCCAGTTAAGTCTTGAGTGATATTCGGCAAAAGCCTCTTCGTCTTCTGGATGCTCTAATACATATTGATGTAACTTTTCTGTGTTCATTTGAATATATTGGTTAGACATACTTAAATTCTCCAATTTTGTCGATCTCCACCCCTATTTCTCCGTTGTATCCAACTTCGATAAAGATAATTTCCTTACTTGGATAATAACGGAATGTTGTTATTGGCAATTTTGCCTCAGTTAAATATTGACAAAGGATAGCTGCTTTTATCGCTTGCTTTGCTGTAATCAATTAAACTCCTGATTACTTTTTTGGTTTGGGATTAATATACTTAAGGTTTGATGGCTTAAAATGAGCAAGGCACAAATTGTTACTTTCAATAATCAGGTTGTTTGACAATCGCCGATCATAATGTGTTAGTATTGTTTGGCAAATCTGGGTCATTAGCTCAACTGGATAGAGCAACGCCCTTCTAAGGCGTAGGTTTCAGGTTCGAGTCCTGAATGGCCTGCTTTCTTTCAGTTACCAGTTACCAGTTACCAGTTACCAGTTACCAGTTACCAGAGTTTAGCTCTGGCACTGGAACGTCTGATAACTGTTTACCGATCGCTGATCATTGAAATATTAGCCTTGTCTTAGCTTGTCTAGAACGCTAAGATCTTCCATGGTGGAAATATCGCCGACTAATTCTTCCCCTGCTGCAAAATTGCGTAAGAAACGGCGGATGATTTTACCTGAGCGAGTTTTGGGTAAGGCATCAGTAAAACGGATGTCTCCTGGACGTGCGATCGCACCTATCTCATTGACTACATGTTGTTTGAGTTCTTGTTTGAGTTCATCATTGGGATCATGAGTGCTATTGAGGATCACAAAAGCGTAGATATCCTCTCCCTTAACCTCATCGGGACGGGATACTACCGCAGCTTCAGCAACAGCAGGATGGGATACTAAAGCTGATTCTACTTCCATGGTGCCTAAACGGTGTCCTGCGATATTCATCACGTCGTCAACCCGACCCATCACCCAGAAATATCCATCTTCGTCTTTGCGTGCGCCATCTCCAGCGAAATAGAGATACTTGCCGTCTTTTGGTTCAATATACTCCCAATAGGTGCGTCGAAAGCGATCGTCATTTTTATATACAGTACGCATCATGCTCGGCCAAGGATGTTTGATTACCAGATACCCCCCTTCATTTGTACCCACAGGATTACCTTCAAGGTCTACCACATCTGCCACAATGCCAGGAAAAGGGAAGGTTGCCGAGCCTGGTTTAGTTGGAGTCGCTCCAGGAAGAGGAGTCAGCATAAAACCGCCAGTTTCCGTTTGCCACCAAGTATCAACAATGGGGCAGCGTTCACCGCCAATTACTGTGTGATACCACATCCAGGCTTCGGGGTTAATTGGTTCTCCTACTGTACCCAGGAGGCGTAGGGAAGAAAGATCGCGACGGTTGGGGTGTTCATCACCCATTTTGATAAATGCTCGGATGGCAGTAGGGGCAGTATAAAAGATAGTTACACCATATTTTTCCACCACATCCCAAAAACAGCCAGGATTTGAAGGGCGGGGTGCGCCCTCGTACATTACCGTAGTCGCACCGTTAGATAAGGGTCCATAAACAATATAACTATGTCCCGTAATCCAACCTACATCAGCAGTACACCAATAGACATCATTATCTTTGATATCAAATGTCCATTTAAAGGTCATATGAGTATAAAGGTTATAGCCTCCTGTAGTGTGAACTACTCCTTTGGGTTGACCAGTAGTGCCACTGGTATAAAGAATAAATAGTAAGTCTTCACTATCCATATGTTCGGCAGGGCAATGATTCGAGACATTGGCTTGGAGTTCATGCCACCAATGATCGCGCTCTGACTGCATGGCAATCTCTTGTCTCGTGCGCTGTACCACTAAAACATTTTTGACACTGGGTACATCTTCCGCGATCGCCTGATCTACCGCAGCTTTCAGGGGCACAATTTTATCTTTACGCCAACCACCATCAGCAGTAATGACTAATTTTGCCTCTGCATCCTGAAGACGGGCTTTTAAAGCTTCGGCACTAAAGCCACCAAAAACTACACTATGGGCAGCACCAATTCTGGCACAGGCTAACATAGCGATCGCTGCTTCGGGAATCATGGGCATGTAAATACCCACGCGATCGCCTTTTTTGACTCCTAACTGCTTGATGACATTTGCCATCTGACAAACTTCTTGATGCAACTCAGCATAGGTCAGAGTTCTAGAATCCCCTGGCTCCCCTTCCCAAATCAAGGCTGGTTTATCCTGGCGATGAGTAGTCAGGTGTCGGTCTAAACAGTTGTAGGAAATATTTATTTTGCCGTTGACAAACCATTTGGCAAAGGGTGGTTGCCAATCAAGGGTTTTTCCCCATCTTTCAAACCAGTGCAGTTCTTTCTCGGCTAGTTTTGCCCAAAATCCAGAGGGGTCTTGGGCGGCTAAGTCATAGAGCTTTTGATACTCTGTCATGTTTTTGATTGCCGCTTTTTGAGAGAATTCCGCCGGGGGATTAAATACTCTTTTTTCTTGTAGAATCGATTCTATATTTGCTTCTGACATAGTTACTTTTGGCAATACGGCTGTTATAAAGTTACTTGTAACTTCGATTTTGCCAGAGTAACTTTAATATTTGCGAAGTTAGTGAATATTCTTTAACTTATCTCAGTTCTGCTGAAGACAATTAACTAGTTAGAGTAGCTATTCGCCCTTCGGGTTCGGCAGTTTCACTATTAGGTTTTTAGGACATAGGACATCAAGCCTCATAGCTTTGAATAGTCTCAGGAGCTAGCTGGCGTAAAATCGGAATAGCGCGATCGCCAAATCCGCCAATATTATCTACTAATAATAGATACTTGTTTGCTTGTAGATATTCTCGATAGGGAACAGTATCCCCCGCAGTGCTTGTAGCCCAGTCTGCTCCACCGCCAATAAAGATGCTACCCATAGCGCCACCAATGGCTCCTAAGATACCACCAACTATATGATTTCCAGGATCTCCAGCCCAATCTAGGTTATCTAACCCTGTAATCAGATTAAAAATATACCCCCCCACAAAGCCGAAAGGGACGAGCCAATAGGCCATAAACTTCGCCTTTTTCTGCGCTTGCTCCTTGGGATCGAATAATCCCAGTTCGTCAGCTGTTTTATAACCTCTTCCTGCGATCGCAATTTTACTTAAGGGGATTCCCGCTTTTTCTAACGCTGTGTAGGCTTCTTCCGCCTGGAAGCGATCGGGTAATACAGCAATTAGATAATTCATTTTTCAACTCTTGATTAAATCAAACATTACTTAAGATCCTATCTTATTGATGCTCCCCCGAATAAATTACGTAGGGCTGTTTCAAAGTCAAATAAGTTAACGATTTTAAATGTTAGGGAGGTAGGGACTTAGGGAAATGGGGAAATAAACTTAAATTAGCTGATTTTTGCCTTAATTTAGTCTTGATTTTTTGGATAATTATTCTGGTAGCTCGACTTAAATGAGCAAAAATTCGTTGATTAACAACAACTATGGTTCCATTAATCTTGTGAAAAATCGGAATATTTGTCTCAAAATATCCCCAATTCCCCAATTCCCTAATCCCCCATCTATCTTTTACGAGAAGGATATAGATTTTTTGGCTGATTGTGATTATTTTCTTAGAACAACAATAACTCTTTAGTTTCAATAGAAATATTCGGCAGAGACTGAGGCGAAATAATACCTGTAGTAAATTCTTGAGTCTGGCTGTAGCCTTTTTTACCTGGCTTGGTAAATACCCACAGTTTTTTGTGGGGTAAATCGATCACCCAATATTCAGCAATACCATTACGAGCATAGATAATGGTTTTTTCGTTTAGATCCTTCTCCAAAGTATTATTAGATATCTCTATCAACCAGTAAATATCTTCGGGATAGGGATGATGTTGAGCATAGATACTCTTCGGCAAACGAACGATCGCAATATCTGGTTCAGGTTCAGAGTTATCCAGAGTGATCGGATGAGCTTCGCTAATAGCTGCTAAACCATTTAAAAGACTTCTCAAGTAATCAGCAACAGTACTATTTGTATAGCTGTGAGGAATACCCTCTGGACTCATTTCAATCAGTTCTCCTTCTAACAGTTCCACAGGTTTGCCTTCCAATAAACCCGTGTCAATTAACTGATGATAATCTTCTACTGTCCATTTATATCGAGTTTTCATAACCTTTTACCTTTAACCTTTTCCCCTGACGGGGAGACAACCGTGCTAAAGCCAGCCTTATATATGTTTCATTGCCGTTCATTTTTTACTAACATTTACTAACTAAAAAGAAAAATTCTTGCTTCAACTAAGGTCGTCGGCGACTACTTATCCACAAGCTTAAACTTCCGTGTGACTCACGGTATTTGCCAGATTTAGACTGGCGTTCCAATCTCTATCGATTGAAATTAAACATTTTTGACACTCAAAAGTCCTCTGACTCAGAGTAAGTTTTTGGTTATGCCAACCACAGTTAGAACAAGTTTTACTTGATGGAAACCATCTATCGGCAATGATTAACTCACTACCATATAGCAAGCATTTATACTCTAACTGTCTCCTGAACTCGTAAAAGCCCATATCGGCAATAGCTTTTGCCAGCTTGCCATTCTTTAACATGCCTGACACATTCAAATCTTCGATTACTATCTGGCTGTGGTTTTTAGCTAAATAGGTGGTGAGTTTGTGTATTGTGTCTTTACGGATATTCGCTATTCTGGCATGTAACCTAGCTATTTTTAGTTGGATTCTTTTCCAGTTTTTTGAGCCGATTTGTTTATTTCGGTTCAACCATTGAAGTCGAGAAAGTCTTTTTTGATAACGTTTGTAGGCTTTTGAACCCTCAAATATAATTCCTGTACTTAGATAAGCTAAAGTTTTAATTCCTAAATCTACTCCCACTACATCTACTGTTTTAACTGTAGACTCTGGTTCAACTTCCAGCTTAAAACTGATATACCAGCTATCCGCCTGACGAGAGATGGTTACTGATTTTGGTTGATAGCCAAATGGTAAACGTTCATAGGTTTTCACCACTCCAATTTTAGGTAGCTGAATTTTGTGATGGTCAACTACTTTGATGGTGCCATCTAGAGTAAAGCTATCACTGCCACGCCCTTTCTTTTTAAACTTTGGTGGTTTGGATACTTTCTTAAATGCTCTAGCCCATGCCTCCCTTAGTTGCCTGAGTGCAAATTGTGGCGCACATTTACTGGACTCATAGTACCAAGGATATTGAGGCTTGACCATTGTTACTAACCATTTGTGCAAGTCAATAGCAGAAGGAAACTTGATTTTATCTTCTGGATGATCTTGATTGTGATCTAGGATAAGTTTGGTCAAACCCAATCCCCAATTCCACGCATGACGAGCTATTCCAGCATGTTTAGCCATCTGTGTGAGTTGGCTATTATTGAGTTTGAGTTTAGTTTTAAATCCTAATAGCATAATACTATCATACTGTGTTTGCCCCTCCGCTAAAAGTAATCAATAGTTAGAATTTGTTAGTGTTTAAACAACTGTTAATCAACCCTCAAACTTTCTGATAAAATGGTAGCCTATTAATAGCAGTTAGCATTAATTTTTCCATCATATAGAGTTTTTTCAATACAAAGGATTAATATATTAATATTTAGCTGTACTGCTTGTACCCATGCTTTGCACTCAGATTTAGTGGGAGCGAGAAACATAGCACTAAGAAGGTTGCTCTTGAGGCAAGACTTTTAACCGAGAAAGATTAATTTATGTCTGCCCCCCCCATTCAATGGTATCCAGGACACATTGCCAAAGCCGAAAGGCAACTAAAAGAACAGCTCAAAAAAGTAGATGTGGTATTAGAAATACTGGACGCCAGAATTCCTCTTGCTTCTCACCATCCTCAGATTGATAGCTGGATTGGCACTAAACCAAGAATTACAATTTTAAACCGCGAGGACATGATTCCTGAGTCAGCAAAACAAGCTTGGATCAGGTGGTTTCAGGCAGAGAAAAAAACACCATATTTCACCAACGCCAAACAGGGCAAAGGAATCAAAGCTATTAAAAGTGCTGCCCAGAAAACAGGAGTAGCCATGAATCAACGTCGGCGCGATCGCGGAATGCGTCCTCGTCCAGTGCGGGCGGTAGTAATTGGCTTTCCCAATGTAGGTAAATCTGCCTTGATTAATCGTTTGGTAGGTAAAAAAATTGTCGTGAGTGAACGTCGGGCAGGAGTTACTCGCCAGCTACGTTGGGTAAAAATTTCTCCAGAAATTGAATTGTTAGATGCCCCTGGAATTATTCCCTGGCGATTAGAAAATCAGCAGGATGCCATAAAATTAGCTATTTGCGAAGATATTGGACAGGCTTCCTATGATAATCAAGTTGTAGCAGCAGCAGCAATAGATTTACTGATAAAGCTAGACTACGATAAAGTTTTAAAATCTCGCTTTAATTTCGATTTCGATCCCTCTCAAACAACGGGAGAAGCTTTTATTCAGGAAGTTAGCGATCGCTCTTGTCAAGGAGATAAAGAAAGAGTTGCCCGCCAAGTACTATATGATTTTCGTACAGGAAATATGGGTAAGATTTCCCTGGAGTTCCCCCCATCGGGTTCTACGGTGTACACATAAGTCATATTTTTAGCTGATGCCCAACTTACGAGTAGTCGCCACCAGAGACATAAAAGTGTCGAACGCCTCAGTACCTTGGGTTGTCTGAGTGCCATAACTAATACGGCGTCGCTGCACCATTGTTCTAGCCCCTAACTCCGCCGGATTATTGTGTAACGGTAATTCAGGATGCTCTAACACCAACAGCAACTCCGAAATATTGAGCTGATACGAAAAAACCAACCAAGACACAGTTATTTTTGGACAGGATTATACGGTACGATATGGATATTATCTATGGATATATGCTGGGAGTGGGTGGAAACGTTAATAAAAATAGCTATCAATAAACTACCATTTTATCTCCAAGGTCTCAAAGCTATGAAATGCATACAGAGTATAGTTTAGCCTGGTTGTCTCCCCGTCAGGTTCGGTAGTCTTATGGCGGGATGGGAGTAGTTTTGCTGTTTGTTTTAGAAAAAATATAGGTTTCTGCTATGGCAATGGCACTAATTGTGAGCAACAAATTGAAAATAATACTCCAAATTCCCGAAACCTCAATGATCATACCTGCAATTGCTGTTAATATGACGTAGACAGTGGTAACTTGAGCATGAGACCAACCTGATTGGTGTAGACGTTGATATATATGAGTACGATGGGCTTGAAAAATATTCTCTTGCTTCAATAGACGACGAATAAGAGTATAAATTACATCTCCCAACAGGGGCAGGATAACTGTAAATGCTGACCAAGCTAGAAGTGGCGATTGAGCGCTAGAAAGTAAAGCGATCGCTATGGTTGCGCCCAATACTGTACTACCCACATCACCCATGAAAATTTTCGCTGGCGACCAATTCCAATAAACAAAGCCAGCCAATGCCGCCGCTAACAAGAGAAAAATTGGTTGCTGTAGATAAAGAGCAATAAAGGTTAACTGAAACGCAGTTACGCTAGCTATTAACCCATCTAAACCATCCATGAAATTATAAAAGTTGATGTTGGCTGTGATCGCAATTAAAGAAATAACTATGGCAATGATCGAGCCACCAATGCCCCAATCGGTAAGACTAGACAAGGGAATTGGACCCCAAAAAATAACTGCCAAACCCGCAGCTAACAGTTGAACTAAATAACGAATTGAGGCTGCAACATCTTGTAAATCATCAATAAAACCAGTAATTGTCAAAGGTAGTAAGATCAGACAAATTTGTCCAAATTTAGCTGATGTAGATAAGTGGGGAAATAGATTGTTTAAGACGACATCACTATCATAATGGTTAAAAACAGTAAAAATTGTTCCAGTGATAGCAAAGGCAACAATAAATCCCAGTCCTCCAGCACGCAGCACGGGTTTTTTATGAGAACTTCTTTGATTGGGTATATCTAATAGTAGTTCTGGGCTAAGATAATTGACTAAACAGCCAGTACAAACCCAGGCAAGCAAACAGCTTGAAAATAGCAGAATGAAAACCAACATGACTAAAAAATCAACCAAATATTAAACTAGAACTTAGAACTAGCAAATATTAAACTAGACTTAATATTATAGGTTAAATTTCAGTAAAACTAGCTAAATATTTGATATGAAGATATTGCACATCTGTGCGGTGGGATTTACAGTGGAAAATCTCTTAAAACCTCAAATCGATTACTTTTTAGATTCTTCTGTTTAAAAGTGAAGTTGGCCGTAGAGGTGGAACGGATAAAAGGTAGATTAAAACGGGTCGAATACTGCTAAACTAGCAGGAGTTAAACGAGTCATTTATACAGCTCATGGTTTTCCTTTCCACGACCAATCTTCCCCCAAACAATACCGCTTTTACTTCACTATCGAAAAACTCAGCGCCAGATTAACCGATTTGATTCTGACTCAAAGTTACGAAGACTTCATAACTGCCAAACAATCAGGTCTTTGTTCCCCAGAAAAAGTACGTTACCTTGGCAACGGCGTTGATATTGACCATTTTGATTCTCGTCATCTCAATCCGAGCCACCAAACAGAACTACGTCAATCTCTGGGAATTCCAAATAGTGCTAATCCGATTATTGGTATGGTAGGTCGTCTAAATCGCAGAAAAGGAAGCGGGTATATCATCGAAGCGGCTGCTCAATTACTCTCTAAATTTCCCAATCTTCACATTCTGATTATAGGTGGTCAACTCAGCAGTGACCCCGATCCCTTTCAAACTCAAATAGTTGAGCAAATCAAGACACTGGATCTAGAAAATCATGTGACTTTAACCGGCTATCGCAGTGATATACCAGAACTACTTGGTTTGTTAGATGTTTTTACCTTACCCACTTTTAACCATGAAGGACTTCCCCGTTCTATTTTAGAAGCAATGGCTATGGGATTACCTGTAGTCACTACTGATATTCGGGGCTGTCGAGAAACAGTGATTGATGGTCAAACAGGCTTCATTGTTCCACCTCAAAATGTTACAAAACTATCAGAAGCTCTAGAAAAAATTATGGCAGATGCTACTTTAGGTCAAAGGTTGGGTCAAGCAGGCCGACAACGAGTTGAAAGTGAATATGACGAGCAATTGGTTTTTCAGCGTCTGCAAACTATTTATCAAGATTTAGGACTAAAAGTGAAGCCTCTGGTAAAGTTTTCCCAACTTCAAGGCACAAAGCTGTGGTCAAAGAAACGGGTTTAACCAGCTATATTGAGAGATTTAATAATACCCTACGTCAAAGAGTTTCTCGAACTAAACGAGAAACTTTGTCCTTTTCTAAAAAAGTAGAAAATCACATCGGAGCTATCTGGTATTTCATACACCACTACAATTCATCCTTACTTGTTTAGGACTACCAAGATGTCTAATGACCAACCCAGAACACCCAGAACCGCTTAAACTGCTGGGCTATTTCCGCTAGGCTGCACTAAGGTTTGGTATCTTGTTTGCTAGAATCAAGCAGTTTCATAGGCGGAGACTGTGATGATTGTTGCTTATTATTATTTTCAAGGGAGTGATAATAATAGTAACTACGAGATTCAGTTTGGAGATTAATGCCATTCAAAACCATGCCCAAAACATTTTGCCCCGATTGCTCTAAAATTTGTTTAGTAAAGTGAGCCTTAACTCGTTCTACTTTTCCTAGTTTTACTGCTAACAAAACGCCATCAACCATCCTACCTATAATGGGCGCATCGGGAGCAAAATCAATGGCTGGTGTATCAATAATTACGAAATCGTAACGTTCCGACCAATAGCTAATTAGCATTCTCATGCGTTGAGAGTCAAGCAAAGTAGCAGGAGAAGGAGGCAGCACACCAGCAGGAAGCAGATTGAGATTGGGCATTACTTCTTCAACTGCCATTTCCGGGTCAAGTTGTTCGGCAATGATATTACTCAAACCCGCACCATTATAGATATTCCAAATACGATGTTGCATGGGGCTATGTAAATTAGCATCAACTAACAAGACTTTATGACCTACTTGAGCCATGGCTGTTGCTAAGTTAGCTACCATAGCAGATTTTCCTTCTCCAGCAACCGAACTAGTGACGACAATACTCTTGACCTGTTTGTCGGAACTAAGGAATTTTAAATTTGATTGCAGCATCCGATAGGATTCACTGACGGGCAGGAGAGGATGATTCTTAACTACTAATTTAGGCACAGTTGAGTCACCATTGACTTCTAGAAAGCTCATAAGTTTAAGCCGCTCCGTATCGGGGATTGCTCCCAGCCAAGTGTAGCCCAATATGTGCTTGGCTTCTTCAGTGGTTTTAATCGATTTATCGGTAATTTCTAAGAGATAAATGATTCCCCCCGCTGCCAACAGTGCCAGAGAGCCAGAGGCTAAATAGGAAACAGAGCGAGAAGATACGGGAGATTGGGGGACTTCCGCAGAGGAAACAACCCGCACATTACCAATATTTTGATTTTCTGTTATTTCAATTGTTTGCCGTTGTTGTAATAACAACTCATAGGTAGATTGAGAGGCATTTAACTCCCGTTCTAGCTGCCTTAACTTTTGTTCTAATTGAGGTAATTGTCTCGCTCTTTCCTGTTGAGTTTTTTCTGATTGAATCAAATAATCAACTTGTTTGGCTAAACCATTATTAGTAGCTTCTAGTCGAATTAACTCAGAAGCCAATTCTTGTTGTATTTCGCCAAATTTGGGGTTTTGATAAAATTCTTGGATTTGACTGTCACCTAAAGACTCAGCTTGCTGAAGCAGTAATTTTTGCTGAGAATCTATTTTTGCTTGAAGAGAAATTATTTGAGGATTATCTTTGGTAAAACGAGTTAGTTCTTGTGTTAGCTGTGATTCCATTGCCTGAAGCTGTTCAATCGTCCCTTGGACTTTTGGTGATTGACTGATGGCAGTAAGCAACAAAGCTTGTTCGGTAGAAAAACCCAGTTTATCCTTAATATACTCAGCCCGAGAAGTTGAACTGGTGATCGAGCCTTGAGCTTTGGCAATTTCTTGCCGTATATCTTTTAAATTCTCGATTATGGCATTGGCTTCTCCTTCAGCCGAGATAATTTGATTATCTTCTTTGATTTTACGAATTGATGCTTCTATTTTAAGTAAACTTTGCTCTGTTTTTGGTATTTGCTCTTGCAAAAATTTACGGACAGCAACCGCTTCCTCTCGGTTGCCCATAATGTTCCTATCTAAGTAATTAGCAACTAAGGTGTTCACTACTTTAGCCGCTAGCTTTGGATTATGGTCTTGATAAGCAACTGTAATCAGATCGGTTTCTATTATTTCTGAAACTTGAAGTTTATCACGAAAACTGTCGGTGCTTATAGTCTGACCTTCTTCATTTTTAAGGTTTAAATCGGCAATAGTTTTTTTAACCAGGGGAATAGAGCTAATAATTTCCGCTTCAGTCTTGAGCGGATTACCTTTTTCTACTAGGGGTGAAAGAGTCCCAATCTCTTTGCTTAATTCAGTTAAGTTGGAAATGATATCAGTTTTTAATCTCAATTGGGTTTGGGCTTCATATATTGGTTTTTTGGTTAGAGTGGCGACAACTCCCAGGACAAAAACTGTTAAAAATACGACTGTACCTGGAACCCAACGCCTTTTTATAATCTGCCAATATTCATCCATGCTAGAAGTTTGAGAAGATTCCATAAAAAATCATGATTACCTGAGGTTATTTTAAAAAAATTGTACAAAAAAAATCGTTTTTTCATTAGATTTTATCTAAATTGTACAGAGTGACATCCTCCCAACGCTAATTGCTATCATAATATAGCGTGGGCTTCCCAATATCACTATTGGGCATTCCTCCCCTAAAACTCTTAACTTGCAGCAGTACAAAAAAACTAAATATTTTGAAGTTGACAATCAATTTAATGCCCTTTTCCCCTTAACCTTTCCCCTTTACCCTCATGGCACAGATAAATTATATATTAGGTGCAAGATCTCAGTAAAACGCCACTTATCTAGAACAAAGTTCCCCGACAGTACGACTTGAGAGGCAATTTCTTGCTTTTCGGGAGTCCCCCGATACGTTTCTATTCCGCGATTACAAATCTCTTGTGCAGAGACTATATCGCGGTCTATTGGTACATCAACGCCATAACCACATTCATGACAAACATGATATCTATCGGATAATTCTTTTCTGACTTCAGCACGGCAATTACTACATATTTGATTCGAGGAAATGATTATAGTCGGTTATTTCCGCCAATATTGGATTGTATGTGATTATCTTGGGACAGATACTCAAGTCACTCAATTCCAGCAGATGAACCTTGGGGTGCTTACATCAAAAGAATTTATAATATAAATCATGTTTAAAATTTAATTTTATTAATCAAACAAAATAGTATCTTAATTTGGTAAAATAATCAAAAAAGTTACACATTGGTTACATTTTTTTCACAGTTTTTTAATTTTGGTAATCACTCTTTGCAAATCTGCTTCACTTAAATTAGAACCAGAAGGTAGACATAATCCATGACGAAATAACTCTTCTGCCACTTTCCCCCCAATAGATTCGCAATGGGAAAACACTGGCTGTAAATGTAAAGGTTTCCAGACAGGACGAGTTTCAATCTCTTCTTCCTTTAATCGTAGGCGAATCTGTTCTCGATCTGCGCCAAATAATTCTGGATCGATAGTCATACAACTCAACCAACGGGTGCTAGTACCATAGGCAGCTTCTGGCATAAAGTTGATACCTGGTAAATCTCCTAAAGCTTTTTGATAAATTTCAAAGTTGCGTCGGCGAGCGGCTACTCGATCGCGCAATACCAGTAATTGACCGCGACCGATCCCCGCTAAAACGTTGCTGAGGCGGTAATTGTAACCGATTTGGCAATGTTGATAATGGGGCTGGGAATCTCTGGCTTGAGTGGCTAAAAAGCGAGCTTGAGCGATCGCTTCTCTATCCTCAGACACTAACATCCCTCCACCAGAAGTAGTAATAATTTTATTGCCGTTAAAGGAAAAAATACCAAAGCGTCCCCAAGTACCAGGGGAAGTATTTTTATAGGTTGCACCCAGGGCTTCGGCTGCGTCTTCAATCACAGGAATCTCATAGCGATCGCAGATTGCCATAATCGGTTCGAGATCGGCACTCTGACCATAAAGATGAACGACCAGCACGGCTTTGGGTAGTTTACCAACTTTAGCTCTTTGCTTCAGTGCTGTTGCTAGCAGTTCTGGATTCATATTCCAAGAAGTGCGATCGCTATCAATAAAGACTGGCTTTGCTCCCAAATAAGTAATAGGACTGGCACTAGCAATAAAAGTAAAAGTAGAACAGAATACCTCGTCCCCTGCTTCTACCCCCATCAATCTTAAGGCTAAATGTATAGCAGCAGTGCCAGAAGCTAGCGCCGCTGCATGAGGCGAGTTGACTACTTGGCAAAATTCTCGTTCAAAAGCATCTACATTAGGACCAATGGGAGCGATCCAATTAGTATCAAAAGCTTCTTTGACAAAATCTAGTTCGCGCTCTCCCATGTGAGGAGTTGAAAGTAGAATTGGTTTAGGCACTTATAGACTCACAGTTCACTAATTTTTTTAGCGGTTTCTAAAATTGGTTTACGCTGCATATAGCGTAGTTTAGTTTCATAAACACTATATATGGATTAGCTAAATCGGTTGTTGCTTGCGATCGCCAACAGTTTTTCGCTTATTTAGTAGATACAAGCATCATACAATGAGAGAACTCTTTGCTCTGTAAAGATTTGTGTCAAAAAGTTAAAGCCCAATACCCTGCCCAAAATTCATCCCTCACGCTTTTGTGAAGGTCTTCTTTTGGAAGAAAGATAAGCTGAACAAGATCGATAATTGCATAAAATAACCCTAAGAACAATTCATTTGACATACTCCCGTCGCGGGACGCGAGGGATTCTCCTCAACTTAACAGATCTGCTAAGTTTGGGAGCTTTTTATCCTGACTGCTGCCCACAGCCAGCTTTTTAATTAGCAATGCAGAGTTGTAATCTCTGTCGCAACTTAAATTACATACATCGCATGAGTGCCAACGGTCTGATAGAGTTTTACTAACTCGATTTAGGCATCGGCTACAATGCTGTGATGTCCCTTTTGGATTGACCTTAACTATTTTAGTACCGTATTTTTGAGCCACCTGAGATAGTATTTCCAGAAAGTTGGCTACACCATTGTCGCTCCAAGATTTGTTCATCCCAGAAGATGATGCTTGACCATTAGGAACAAATACCCCTTCGATTTTCTTGGGTTTATTCCTTCGTTTCATATTGCGAATTTTCAAGTCTTCAATAGCTAAAACTTCCGAGTTTTTAGCTAATTTGTGTGCTTCGCTATAATGCCAATGTTTTCTCTGTCTTGCTATCTTTTGGTGAAGTCTAGATATTGCTCGTCGCACGAGTCTTTTCGCCTTCTTGCTTCGAGTGTTGTCGTCTAGTTTTCTTTGCAGAAGTGCCAGTTTTGATTCAGATTTTCTCAGATGTTTTTGAGGTAAAGTTTGGTTATTATTTGAGTCTACATATAGTTTTTCAAGTCCAACGTCTATTCCAACAGTATTTGATTCAGTCGGTACAGTATTAATCTCAATATCAGGAATAGATTTGTCCTCAACAGAAAGATTAATGTAGTAACCATCAATCTTTCTAGTAATAGAGACAGTTTTCAGTTTGAAGCCAGGTTCAATGTTTCTCGACTTACGAAACTTAAACCAACCCAGTTTGGGTAGTTTAATAGTGCTACCGACCAGATTTTTATCGGGGATAGTAGTCCATGCAAGGGTGCGATACCTCGCTTTATTTTTAAAGCGAGGGCGACCACTTCTGTTGCCTTTGGAATCTCCTTTTACAAATCGCTCAAATGCCAGCTTTACTCTTTTGACACAATCCTGAAGCACCTGTGAGTAGATGTCTTTGTACCAGGGACGTTCTTTTTTAAGTAGAGGTAGGCTAGCTGACTGAGAATGCCAATCTGGATTGTTCCGAAGTTGACCACTCCCTAGCTCGCACCAACGCAAACAATATTCCCCTTGAGGAATAATTAGGTTACAGCGATTCATTTGCCACCAGCGAAATCTATCCGCCAACAAATAGTTGTACTGATACCTGAGCATAGACAACCAGCGTTCAATTTCTTGTCGCTGTGCTGCTGTTGGCATCAATTTATACTGATAGGTTTTCCTCATGAGAGGATTTTACCATTAGCTGTACACATATTCAGTATCTTGAAAAACAATTATCGTAGTACCCGTAGAGCAGTATTTAATCTAACCGTACATATTGTGCTGGTAACTAAATATAGACGAAAAGTGATTGATGGCGAAATGATCGAAGAACTAGCTAGCGTCTTTCAATCTGTACTTGCTTCTTGGGACAGCCAATTGATTGAATTTAATTGCGAAGCAGACCATGCCCATTTGCTCGTTTCATACCCACCCCACAAGTTATTGAGTAGTTTAATAGCTAATTTAAAAGCCACATCATCTAAGACAATGTGGCGTAAGTTCGAGCCGAAACTGAAAGAGATTTATTGGCGCAAGCGAGTGTTTTGGACAGGCGCATATTTCGTTGCCAGTTGCGGAGGGGTTACTATAGATGTCTTGAAAAAATATGTTCAAGAACAAAATTCTCCACCCCTAGACCCTGGCCAAAATTCATCCCATCACTAAAAGTGAGGGTCTTCTTTTGGAAGAAAGATAAAATATTTTTTGGTCGAAATTGCAACTATAAATGCGATTAAAGAGCCTAGAGGCACAAAAATCAGTCCATAGAACAAAATTTTATAAAAAGCTGTATTAGGAGCCTTAAGATTAATCCACCAGACGTTCAACGGTAATGATAAATATCGGAAGATCGCGATCTCCGGATTTAGCTTGAGAGAATATAAATTCTGTAATCGATCTATGTAGAAACGAATCTCTAAGCCATCATAGGTAATGATTATATGATGGGGGTTGGTATTGACAAAAATATTAGGTATAAATAATATTGGGTCTTTACCATATATTCCAGTTATGGGCGTTCTGAGTCCAAATATCAGAGCATTTCCCTGCTGCCCAAGAGTAAAGTTACGATGAAACTTGCTACCCGAAAGTGAAATAATTGAAGCAAGTTCAGTCTGTGCTGGCTCAGCAGTAGCGACAATAGCATTCAGAGTAAATTGGGATGTTTCGCGCAGCTTTTGCGTTAACAAGGTAGCAGGTCCTTTGGTTTCTAGCCAGTGACTGGAAGTCAACAATATTCCCATTCCTTCTTGAGTGTCTGAAAAGTTTCCCTGCCAAGATAGATCTGGAAGATGTCCTGCCATATCGCGATAGTGGTCTTTTCTCCCTTGTAACTTATACAAAGCTACTAGAGAGGAATTCATTGAAGGCAATAAACCTTCATTAGAAAAGACATCTGCTACTTCTGTTTCTGAGATTGCTCTACTACTGATAGAGACTTCAGACACAATTCCTTGCCAGGGTCGGTGTCCTGCTTGCTCGTTACCAAATTGTAGCGGAAAAGTCGGGTTCCAATTACTAAGATTTGTAGCATTAAGCAAGGCTTTCACAATGATAAGACTCAAGAGCGCATACCCAATGAAGCCTAGAGTCAATTTTTTTAGGGATAGGCATTTTACAATTGTTTTTTTAAGGTTTGATATAAAGGTTAAGACATAACTAAAGCAGGCAAAACCTAGCAATCCTCCTATGGTGTTTGTTACAAGATCGGAAAAATTCGGACACCTTCGAGGTAGAAACATCTGAAATATCTCTACCATGAATGATAATCCAAAACTAGCAATTAGAACTATTAAGAGGATTGCCATCCTCCTCAACCTTATTCTGTGACCAAAACCAGTGAGTCCAACTCCAAAAGGGAGAAACAACAGGATATTTCTGAGTCTATCTCTTGCAGGGGTTGACTGGAAAAAACTTGAACAATTGGCACTGACAAAGGAACCATCTTGGAAAGAAAAGTTAAATGGTTTGAGTGTCAAGAATAGTATCAGCAGAAGACTGCAAGTTACTATTGCAGGAGAATATCGAACTGTCACTTTTTTTAGCAAGAGAAGAAAACGGAATAAGGTTTCCATCAATTGATTTCACCAATGATTTAGGATTGCTATATCAACTTGAAGTCACAGAACGATAAGCAGGAAAATAATTCGACCCCAGTAAAACTTCTGGTTTAATCTTTAAAGATTTTGCTCGTAATTCAACTAGATCGCTATATTTTTCTTCGTCAGTAATCAGGCGCAGTGTCAAAAAGCCATTTCTTTGCTTAGAAAAACCCGCTTTAAAATGATAAAGACTATCTTTACCACCTCCAACACCACCTCCGAGATGAAAAAAGTCATTGCCGCATTCTTTTGCCCAGAATCGAACATAGTCGAACATTAACTTGCTAGGAGCTTGTTTTAAGAACCTAGTTTTCGTTCCTCCGAGGTGATATTGGACGATGCCACAACATTCAGTAAAAAGACCTGCACAAGCAATTTCATCATTCAATTTAACCACGCATAAATGAATCTTATTCTCTAATAAATCAGCCAACTTGGTCAAGTATGTTTCGCCAAAATAATATGACTTTGCTGCATTTACTCTATTCATTGTTTCTTCATAAATGTCATTAAATTCATCAAGATATTGTCGAAAAGGAACAATTTCTGCTGTAAATCCAGCTCGCTTGCAACGATTAATTTTAGTACGATGTGACGATCTTGTCTGATGCCAAATTGCTTCAACATCTAGTTTTAAATTCACAGAAATTGTTTCGCCAGTGATTTGAAAATCATGATTTGTATTTTGAGGGATATTTTGATTAAGCAGAGGATGAAGTCGCAAAAAAGCCGAACATATCTGTCTCTCTCTCCACGCTTGTACGAGTTCATCTATAGCTAAGCTCAAAAATTCTGGGGTATTAGCTGCTGCTTCGTTAAGCAAAAATCCAGGATATCCATAGGGAGATACGACATCGAAAGTTTCAGGTACTAACCAATCTTCGTCAAATAAATCATCGCAGCGACGCAATAAATAAGGCAGAAAGAATATCTTATCATTATCAACAATTAAAATAGCTTCTGGTGTCGATTGATTTTGTTGTGATTCTAAATAAACATACTCGGGTAAATGGTAAATATCATGTGGCAATTGTTGCAGTGTTTGTGACCATAAATGATCCGAGCAACCAATTATTTTTATTTCCATAATAAGAATTAAAAGTTATTATTTAACCACCATTGCTATTTTTTCTTGAACATGGTTTTTAACCTCCTCGAGTGGCTGCTTCAATCCGTAGAGCCGACCGAAGATGTCTACCGCTACTAGCTTCGCAATGAAGGTTGAGTCAGACCGAAGGAGGTTCTCCTCATCTTCTTGGCTCAGACTCAGCACATCCTGTAAGTAGCCACCTCTAAAGTAGCCATGTTTCACAACCACGTTTTGATGCTGATGAATCTTGAAGTACCATTTGCGTTTCTCAGCAAGCTCTTTAGGCATCAAGTCCTTTGCTAGTTTGCGAATAAGGAATAGCATTACCAAACGTAATAATTGGGCATTCATAGTAGTATGTGGTTTCGGTCCAATCACGGATAAACATCTCCGAAGCGAAGTCGTAAGCGTGTAAGCTTGCTCCAGTTAATGCGCTCAAGCACTGGACTGCCGAGTATTCTGAGAACGGACCTAAGACATTTGCGGTAAAGAGGTTGAAGTCTTCACGGTGTTTCTTGGCGAACACTGAAATTAAGCTTGAGTCAATGCCTCCACTCGCGAATGCCCCAATAGGAACATCGCTCATTAACATGCTTTCGATGCTGCCATCGAGCAGATCGTTTAACGTCTTTAAGACAGTCTCTTCATCACATTTGTTCAATTCATGATAGTAGTCTTGGTCAATTAGCTCGATCAGATCGAAGTATTGATGAATCTCTGGTGTCTTGCCAACTTCATACTGCAAGTACGTTCCCGGTCTGACTTGACGAACATCCTTGAAAACCGTATTTTCAGCGGACATTTCCCCCGTACTAGCAATACTGGTCAAGGTTCTAATTGGGTCAGGCTCGATGGGCAAGACTTCCTGCAGCGACTTGACTTCCGATGCCCAGAATAACCCCTTACTAGTCAATATCCAGTTTAGTGGTTTGATCCCCAATCGGTCTCGGCATAGGTACAACTTTTTTGTCTCATAGTCGTAAAAGCTGAAAGCAAACATCCCTCGAATTGCTCGAAGTGTCTGCGAAATGCCTCTTTGAATGAGATAGTGAAACAGGACTTCGGTATCAGAGCTAGACTGAAAATCCACACCACTCTTAAGTAGCTCCTTTTTCAATTCCAGATAGTTGTATATTTCACCGTTGTAGCATAAAATATATCGTTCATTGTACATCGGTTGGTGACCAGCAGATGAAACGTCGAGGATGCTCAGTCGCGTATGGGCAAATCCTGTATTGTAACGTACAACAAATGATAAGTTGTCAGGGCCTCGGTGAGATAATTGTTCTGCCATGCACCGTAAGGTTCGTTCAGCAACTGGACTGCCGTCTTTGAAGATAATTCCTGCTAATCCACACATAATTAAGATAATTTAAGTAAGTTATGGTATTGACGCTCAGCCTCTAATATATGTGAACTCCGCGTGCAACTTTTGTCAAACCTACGATATTTTTCGTAGAAAGTTGCACATCGAGTATTATTGTTTAATTTTTGCCAGAGTTCAGTAAGTTATTACAATGCGAGTCCCTTGGGTTTCTAAGCTTCTTTTCCAACCCACCCGATTAACATGCTTCCCTTACCTAATAGATTCGCAGTGCGCCATACAAACACGTGCAATTGACTATTAGCCATTTCCATATTTCTCGCTGTTACATATTCTGAATCCACGGGGGTTGTAGTCTCTATGCAATATATTTGCAGTCCAGCACGCTCCAAAATTTGCTTCAGGGTTTTGGGACTAAAACCATGTACGTGATGGGGCGGCTTAACTGTTGCGATTTTATCGCGCTTAAAGCCTGCAGCTAAGCGAATTTCAGTAGTAAGTGCAGCTTCATTGGGTGTTGCAATCAAAGCGAATCCGCCTGGAACAAGCAAGCGTTTTATCTCTATCAAGACTTCATAGGGATTGGGTAGATGTTCAATCACATCTCTGAGACGTATAAAGTGAAACTGGTTTGCTTCAAAACCACTGTCCAACAAGGAACTGGCGCGAAGATCCACATTGAGTTGCTCTTTGCCAAGGGCGACTAACTGGGGATCGATATCTATTCCTACTGCATTCCAGCCTAGATCCTGAGCAACACGTACCGTTCCACCTGAACCACATCCAATATCGAGGAAATTCCCTGGTTTTACAGTGCGACCCGAGAATTTGCTCATTTCCTCAATCTGGAGGGAAAACTGTTGCTTATCGTGCTGTAGTATCCGCTCGGTTTCCTCGGTGATACTATGTTGAAAACGGGTGTACTGAAAATCCATCGACATATCGGAAAACTCTGCCGATGGTTCAAAAAACGGCATGGGATTAAGATAAACCTGCGAACATTTGGTACACTTGCCGATATTCCAACCTTCAACAGTCGATAACTTCTTAAAAGCATCGGCACCACAAACATTACAAGATATCCAACTGGTTTTAGTTTTCATTATTATTACTACTTTGCATCTAATACACAGACTAGTGGAGCGAGGCTTAAATAAGGTCACCATTAAAATGGGTTCAATTTATTTATGAATCAACTTTGCTAATGGTATCGATATTTACGCCCATGACTACTAGATTTTTTAAGTTTTTTAAATTTTTGACCAACTTTTTGCTACTCGATGGCGCTGGTCAATTCATAGTTACTAAAAATGTAGACAGATATGACACTGACTAATTCTTAGCTTGGTTTAATTTTATGTCTCTCTACTAAGTTCATTTTGCCTTGAGTTCCTAATCTTATTATCTCAGAGATCAGACCATATATTTGTGTATATATGTTCAGCAATTCTCATTTTAAGATTTCATGACATTTAAACCCTTGCACGACAAGGGTTTAACAATTCTTAAAGATTATGGGGATCGCTGAAATGGCGTAAACTGGTTTCAAAATGAGAATTGCTGATATATGTTGCTATTTGGCTATATTTAAGGCGAAGTTAAATAATACCGACAAAATAAGCGCAACGTTTGATAAATGGTTTTATGTCATTCAAATCAAATATAGCGAATATATGTGGCTCTAAATATGGCTTAAGATATTGCATTAGTTCATACCGCTCAGTTTTTATAAACTTTGTACTATATCCTACATCTCTTGGAATATCAACCCAGTAGATTCCAGTTTCAAAATCACATTTAGATGGTTTGACATTCAAGGCCAAATGCTTGTATTGCAGCCACGGAAAATTAATCCCAGAACGAATCGCTAGAAGTGTAGAAAGATTGTGTCTACCATTAACTTCCATCAGTTTATAGACTCCGTCGCGGTCGTCTTTTTTGAACTCGGTGCAAGCATAACCCTCATATCCCATCGCCTGAAGAAGGCTTCGTCCTGGAGCGGTGACCTCGGGAATTTTCTTACTCAATACGACACGAGGTGACCCCCAACAGGGAGGTGCATTACGAATATGTTGAGCGGTAAACTCAACTAAAGGTTTACCTTCCCAAAAATAAGCATTGTAATTGACAACGTTAGCATCACCGCCTGGGATAATCTCTTGTAACATTACCTCCAGTCCAGCCTCAGCCGCCTTTTGGTAAACCGAAATCAACTCTTTGGTATCAGTAACGGGAAACATCTTTTTTTTAAAGTAATTATAAAAAAGATGGCTTTGACTGGGCTTGACGAGACAAGGAAAATCAATATTATTGGCGTACTTTTCTACGTCGCTCACGGAACTTGGAATAAGGGTTTTTGGCGCGGGAATACCGTTTGCTTCAGCCAGCGCATAGGTATATTTTTTCTCGATAAATTGCCGCACTATATCCCATGGCGGACAGGCAACACTGAAATATTGTTCGAGTTTATCTTTGTTGCGCGCAACAGCTACCACTGTTTCATCCGATACAGGAAATAATACACCACTGCCGATGCGTTCTCCCTGCTCGATCAACACCTGGATAAACTGCTCTTCTGATTTTTCTGGGTCTGGCGTTAAAATACTACTTGTGATGTATTTCGATACATGTGCCATATCCCGCCGATCGTAATGCAAGATAATAACAGGAACGCCCATAGATCCCAAGGCCCGCACTACACCCAAAGCCATCGTATGACCACCAAGCACAATTGCTGGTTTCATCTTTTCTTTTTCTGTCATTTTATTACTTTACACTACCTTGATTTAAGAGTTAGGTGTTTCTTCGCTACATTTACCCTGAAACTCTTCCATCGTCGCACGACCAGGTTGGCTAATTCCTTGTCTTTGTAATACTTTCAATACTGTCAGGAAAAGTATTTTTAGGTCAAGCCATAAGCTCCAGTTATCGACATACCAGACATCATAGTTAAATTTTTCTTCCCAACTAATCCCATTGCGACCGTTAACTTGTGCCCACCCCGTGATGCCAGGTTTAACTTCGTGGCGACGTGCTTGTTCTGGAGTATAACGGTCTAGGTATCGTACTAATAACGGGCGCGGACCAACCAGACTCATGTCACCTTTGAGAACATTCCACAGTTGAGGAAATTCATCTAGGCTGGTTTGACGCAGGAATTGTCCGAGACTCGTCAGACGTTGCTCATCAGGTAAAAGATTACCAAAAGAATCACGCTCTTCTGTCATGGTGCGGAACTTATAGAAGTTGAAGATACGACCATCTTTACCTGGACGAGGCTGGATAAAGACAGTTGGATAACCCATGCGAATATAGATAGCGATCGCCACAATTAACAGTAGGGGAGAAAGAACAATTAGGGCGATCGCTGCCACTAATCTGTCCAAGATAGACTTGAGTAATTTACTCAAGCTGCTAATCAGATTGTCAGAGGAAAATCGAATATTCATCAAAAAAACGATATTTGACTGGTAATTGGTAATTGTAGATGGCGATCGCTACAAATAGCATCACTGGTGAAAGAATAATTAAGGCGATCGCTGCTACAATTCTATCTAGTAAAAACTCGATCTATCTGCTAGTTTGAATCAAAAAAAACTGTGGAAAATTTTTTTCTATGGATAATTATAGTTCCTAAGTAGATAATACACTGGACTAATAATTTAAAAGCTAAGTCAACAAGAATTTGGTATAAAAATTAATAATTTCTCTAAATATTACTTAGCATTCAATGTTCATTGAATGCCCAACCCCTGATAGTATTTTGTCAGTCTTTCAAAGACTAATTCCTCATTATATTTGGTTGTCACTCGGTAACGGCCTGCTTTACCATAGTCTTGACGCAATTCAGAATTAGACAGCATAATTGCCAACGCCTCAGCCAACTTATCACTATCTTGAGGTGGCACAATTAAGCCTGTTTTTTCCTGTAATACTGCTTCTCGACAACCCCTAATATCCGTAGTAACAACAGGTAATTCCATTGCCATAGCTTCCAAAATAGATCGGGGTAATCCTTCATGAGCAAAAGTGGGCAAAGTAAAGACATCTAAAAGACCTAAAATTTCTGGTATATCGAAGCGAATACCAGTAAATGTAACATGTTGTTTTATTCCCAAATCGTGAATTTTTTCTATCAGTTCTTTTTGGAAAGGTTCGGTATATTTGTTGATTTCACCGCCAATAATTATAACATGTAAATTAGGAAACCGATCTAGTAATTTAGCAGTAGCTTCTATTAAGATTGCACTACCTTTTTTTCTAGTTAAACGCCCAATTGTGCCAATCATTAAATTAGCAGTTTCTGGAATACCTAAAGATTGACGTAATTCACTCTGATGAATGGGATTGAGGCGATTCCGCCCCAAGTGATCGATATCTATACCGTTACCTAAATAACGCAATTTCTCAGGTGTGCAAAGACCGAGTTTTTTGGCGGTAGCGATATCTTCATAATTTTGGCTAAGAATTAAATCGGTAATTAAAGCAGCAAGCTTCTCAACTATAAAGTAGAAGCGATACTGTGTAGGAGTTGATAAATCATGAAAGGGAAGCCCATGAGAAGTGTAAATAATACGTTCAACCCCAGCAATTTTAGCCGCAATACGCCCTAAAGCAGCAGCAATTGGAGTATGTACATGAACCAGGTCATAATGATTTTGTCGCATTAACTGCGTCAGTTGATAGATACTTTTTAAGTTGGCAATTGGATCGATGCGACGGTCAATCTGAATTGGATGAACTATATATCCCTGTTTTTGTAATTCTTCTACTTCCGCACTTGGGGAACAAGCGATTTCAACTGATAAATTTCGGGACAATAAGTAATTTATTTGAGGCAGGAGAAGTGTCTGAACACTAGCTCCAATTGCACAAATATGTAATATTTTCATATTTTTTCCTGTGGTCTTTGGTATTTTAAAAATCTCTATAAACATGCTTATTTTGAAGAAAGTCTTGCTATCTCCTCACCCAAGCGCCGTCGGACTGATTCAAGAGCATTTGGATTGCGTGTCCAGTTTTTCCAGTCACGACCAACACTTCGACTTACTTCCAGTGCCCAGCTCTTGCGACCGAGGCGTTTAAGGATCTCGATATATTCGTAATCTTCTACCCCTTCTCTTATCCACTTGAGTCTCATAGAAGGAACAACTCCTTTAATACCTACCTGTTTGCCGGGATAAACCAACATCCCTTCCCCTGGATAATATTTATCCTTGATGGAATAAGTTTGTACGTTATTCCATGGGTCTTTTGTCCATAAATCAACTCGCCAGTATAAAACTCCTGTTAACCCAAGACTTTGGTTAATAAAACCATGGGGAATTCTGTAATTTATTGGGTTAAAGTCTATCTGCCATTTAGGAGAGTAACCATCTTGTACCAAAGCATTGTAAAACCAAACTTTGTTTCCTTTTTGCAGAACCTCAGATATTCGCTGAGGAGCAGCATCGTACATTTCTGGCAATACTATCCAGATGTCTACAGCTGAACGTCCAGTTCCAGAACCATCATCGTAAAGAGCTGGTGTTGGCATCATTGCTATAGCAGTTGAGATACCTGCTTTGTGAAAATTTCGTGCCCACTGCTTCACTGGTTCAATCAGATTGGAGCATTTATCAATCTCATCGGCATACCTAGCGTACAAAAAGAGATCGGATTGATGCTTGGCAGCAGCTTTGCGGATATCATCTACAGAAGGAGGTGGCTTCATTGAGCAATTATCGACATCAGCTCCACTCCAAAAAGGAAGACGCAATGAGCGCAATCCCCATTTATCAATCAGCTCGCGTTGCTGTTCTGGATTCACCCTTGAAGGAATCAGTTTGTGTTTTAGCAGTTCCACCATAGCACTCTTACTTTTTTTTTCCCAGAATGCGAAGGAAGAATTGAGCGATGGTTTTAGAGGCAACTCGAAGTCCCATACCTTTAACGGAATTAGCCCATCGGCATACCATCCCGGACCCAGGGGTGGGTTGATACTACCTCTCCGGTTAGGACTGGAATGGCTAACGTAAACGTAATGTTCTCGGTAGAGTGTAAAATTTGTCTTTGGAATTACTTGATTGTTTTGATTAGACAAGTCCGAGAGAGAAATATTCACATTTGTCAGACCACTATTTGGTGCGCGAATGCCAATCTGAAAGGGTTCGTATTCCCCACGAGCTGCATAAAGCTGAATTTCAGTTGTGCTTCTTGGTTGATCTGTTTTCCCTATTCTTTCTAGAGCTGAATTCACCCATACAATGGGAACTTTTGAGGAGGAATTATTCGCTAATCTCCCTACACTTGAACAAGCAAATAAAGTCAATACCGTCCCCAGCATCCATATGATAATCTTGAAGTCGTAAATAAATCTTCTCTTCTTCTTAGAAATTAAAGACATTTCAGGTTCTCCTGATTCAAATATCTTTGTTCGTAGTCACAATAAAAAATGCCAAATATATCCATAAAAAGTTATCACAACAACTTAATGGTTTACCTCTAACCATGCCTGGAACATCAGTACATCCCAGAGATAATATTGCCAATTGCCATCGCCACGTTGGTATTCGTCCCATTTTTGTCGAATTGGTCGAGGATTAAAATACCCTTCTCGTCGCAATCGAGACTCATCAAGCAAATCTTCTGCCCACTCTCGTAAAGACCCACGCAACCAACTACCAATCGGAATACCGAAGCCCATTTTTGGACGCTCGATTAATTCTTTGGGTACGTACTTATACAAAACTTGTCGTAACAACCACTTGCCTTGATTACCACGTATTTTCATTGATAAGGGGATTTGCCAGGCAAATTCCACAACACGATGGTCTAGAAAAGGTATGCGACTTTCAAGACTTACACCCATACTGGCACGATCTAATTTTACCAAGATGTCACCTGGTAAGTAGCTGATTAAATCCAAGTACATCATGCGTTCTGTGAAATCTGGTAAGCTTGCCCACAAATTGCGATCGCTCAAAACTGTGCTGAGTTCGGAACTACCAATGACAACTTCCTCTGGTTTTTTCCAATGGGATACCAAACCCGCATACATAGTATCGGGGTTGGGAACTGCTAAGATACTTGCTAACTTATGTAATAGAATGCCGGAAGGTCCGAATTGGCGTTTTGCTGGCAACATGGTATCTACAGCCGCAAAACCTCGATTCCAAGTCTGGGGGGAAACACTTGTTAAAGCTTTTGCTGTGGAATGACGAACTGCTTTCGGTATCCAGCCTATTTTTTGCCAAATCCTATTTGCCCAAAAATAGCGATTATATCCAGCAAATAACTCATCACCTGCATCACCAGAAAGACTGACGGTGACATGCTTTCTGGCAAGTTGAGATACTAAAAATGTTGGAACTTGGGAAGAATCGGAAAACGGCTCGTCATATAAACTCGGTAGTTTGGGTATAACTGCTAGTGCTTCATTTGAGGTTACATAAAGTTCTGTATGGTCTGTACCCAGATGCTGTGCCACAGTTTTAGCATATTCAGCTTCATTGTAATCTTGTTCGTGAGAACCGATGCTGAAAGTTTTCACAGGTTGCTTACTTTGAGCCTGCATCAAAGCCACAACCGCAGAAGAGTCTATCCCTCCCGAGAGAAAAGCACCCAAAGGAACGTCAGCCACCATTCGCATGGCAATCGCATCCTTGAGTAGTGTATCGAGTTCTTCGATAGCTTGAGTTTCTGAACCAGTAAAAGGATGGGAAACACCAGATTCAGCTACTTGTCGAACTGACCAATAAGAGATGACTTCTGGAGATACATTTCTTGTGCCATTGTAACTCAAAAGTGTTGCTGGTGGTAATTTGTAAATACCTTTATAGATGGAATAAGGTGCAGGAATATAGGAAAAACGTAGGAATGAAGCCAAAGCATCGCGGTTGATTTCTGGCTGAAAATCGGGATGGACTTTGAAAGCTTTTAATTCTGAGGCAAATATAAAAGTATTACCGCACCAACCATAATATAGTGGCTTTTCGCCGATGCGATCGCGCCCCAAATGTAAAACCCGTTCTTGACGATCCCATAAAGCAAAAGCAAACATCCCGTTAAATCGCTTGGTTGCTTCTAAAACTCCCCATTCGCAGAAGCTAGATAACATTACCTCCGTGTCGGAATGACCGCGAAAGCTATATCCAAAGCTTTGTAACTGCTTTCTTAATTCTGGGAAATTATAAACTTCACCATTGAAAACAATTACATACCGACCATCAACAGATATCATCGGTTGATGTCCTTCTGGTGAAAGGTCTACGATAGATAATCGTCGGTGTCCTAGAGCAATTCCGACCTCTCCATCAACCCAACTTCCACCATCATCGGGACCGCGATGAATTAATGACTTTGACATTTGCTGCACAATTATCGGCAGCTCGTCCGCGCTAATTTGTCTAGATATGTCCCAAAAACCAGTAATACCACACATTATTATTCACCTCTAGTTTTATTTTTTAAACTCCAACACGTTCTCATACAAATTTTCATATTGACGTACAACTGAATCCAGGGAAAATAAATTGATAACTCTTTCTCTTGCTGCTTTTCCTAATATTTCTCGATCGCGATCTCCTAAATCTATTAACTCCTTGAAAGCATTTGCTAGTAACTGCGGATTTTTCGGGGGTACAACTTTTCCCGTCTCACCAACAATCCAAGCGGAATCACCAACATCTGTAACTGCACAGGGAACACCACAAGCCATTGCTTCTCCTATGGCTAAAGGGAATGCTTCGCCATATGCGGAGGAAAGAGAAAAAATATCTAATGCAGATGCAATGTAGGGAATATCTTGCCGTTCTCCCAGTAAATGAACTTGCGAAGCAATTTCTAAATCCTGAATTAAGTTTTGCAAATTTTCATTTTTTTCATCTACGTTGCTGCCCGCAAGTACAAAATGAACTTGGGAAAATTCCTGATGTAGCAACTTCCCAGCTTTGAGAAAATTAGCATGGTCTTTCATGGGATTATAACGTGCAAATACCCCAATTAAAATTGTTTCTTGTGGTAATCCTAATTCTGTTCTGAATTTTAATCTTGCTGACTGAGATGGTTTAAAAACTGAAGTATCAGTTGCATTAGGAATCACACAACTATTTGTAGATGAATATCCAATTTCTTCGTGTTGGGTTTTGCTGTTTTTTGAGACAAATATATTTTGAGATACAAAATTAGAAATAGTTGCACCGACCCTAACGACTGCCCGTGTCAACAATTTTTCGGATTTTAATGAACTAATAGAAAAGTGGATACACCAAAAAATAGGAACTTTTCGCGATAAAAATAAACCTGCAACGAAAGCTGCGAGGTTACCATGATACATCCACCCTTGAATTAAATCCGGTTCTAAGCAACGTATAGTCTGAACTAATCGCTGAAATGCAGCAAGTGTTGGTACTCCTTGCTTCATGCCGATTGAATGTACGGGAATACCCAAACTTTCAATGCGATCGCCAAATGTGCCACGATCCGTTAGAGAAATGACAATCGGACTAAAAAGCTCTCGATTACTCCTGGATAGAAGGTTATAGAGCATCCTTTCAGCGCCACCAGTATTAAGCCCTGTAATCAAGTAACAGACCAAAATTTTGTCAGTTTTGTTATTCATAGGTGTATTTATTACCAATTTACAAATAGGAACAAAGTTACAAAAAGTAGTGATTAAAATTATTGGCGTTGCTGCAGGGCAAACGCACCTTATTTTTACAATGCTTACGCCATAAAGGTTTTAGCTATTATTTAGTTTTGTTACTAAAATTTAAAACTCTTGCTACGTAAGGCTTACAGAATTTAGATGCGTTTGCCCTGGGCGTTGCTGAAGGTGTAATGATTTTCTCCTAACCGTTTACGGAAAAATAATAATTACAGATTTCATGACTGCTCCATATCATTACTTAATCAGCAACGCCATCTTTTCTTTGGCGAGATAGTTGTTCAATTTTGTTGCCTAGTTTTATTCTTGCATCTGACAATTTTTGGGGATTTTTCGTCCAATGTTTCCAGTCGGCACCAACAGTACGGCTAACTTTTAATGCCCAATCTTCTAGACCAAACTGTTTTAAAATCTCGATGTATTCATAATCTTCTACCCCTTCCCTCACCCACTTGAGTCTCATAGAAGGCACAACTCCTTTAATACCTACCTGTTTGCCGGGATAAACCAACATCCCTTCCCCTGGATAATATTTATCCTCGAAGGAATAAGTTTGTACATTATGCCAAGGATTGTCCATCCACCAATCGACTCGCCAATAAAGAACTCCTGTCAATCCAAGACTTTGATTGATAAAGCCATGCGGAATTCTGTAATTTATTGGTTTAAAGCCTATTAGCCATTTAGGAGAGTACCCATCTTGTACCAGAGCATTGTAAAACCAAACTTTGTCTCCTTTTTGCAGAACCTCAGATATTCGCTGAGGAGCAGCATCGTACATTTTTGGCAATACTATCCAGATGTCTACAGCTGAACGTCCAGTTCCAGAACCATCATCGTAAAGAGCTGGTGTTGGGGTCATTGCTATAGCAGTTGAGATGCCTGCTTTGTGAAAATTTCGTGCCCAGTGCTTCATTGGTTCAATCAGATTTGGGCATTTATCAATCTCATCGGCATACCTAGCGTACAAAAAGAGATCGGATTGATGCTTGGCAGCAGCTTTGCGGATCTCATCTACAGAAGGAGGTGGCTCCATTGAGCATGTTCGGAAATTAGCTCCACTCCAAAAGTTAAGACGATAGGAGGTGAGCCCCCACTGTTCAATCAGTTCGCGTTCATCTACTGGATTGTAATTCGCCTGAGGTATTATCTTATGTTTGAGAAGTTCTACCATGTCGTTTTTATCTTCATGTTCATAGAACTGGAACTCTGAATTGAGTGATGGTTTTAGAGGGAACTCGAAGTCCCAAACCTTTAAGAGGATTTTGCCTGTGGTGACTCCTTGGTCACTGGTAACTGTGAAAATTCCCTGGTATTGACCAGCTCGAGCATCGCGGGGTACAAACACGTCTACCCAAATAGGTTGGTTATTGCCAGCTTTGAGGTTGAACGGAACTGCTTCTAACTCAGCACCTGTAAGATTTGCTTGGGTTTCAGGATTAACAAAGGGAATCAGTCCATCGGCATACCATCCTTTACCTAGTGTCGGATTAGCAGACAATCCTTGAGGACTGGGGCGATCCACATAAATATAGTGTTCGCGATATAAAGTAATATTTTGGCTATCTATTACTGCCCCCTCTGAATTTGTCAGCTCGGATACGGTAACATTCACATTACTGAGATTGTCTTGTGGGGCTTTGATGACAATCTGAAAGGGTTCGTATTCTCCCTTGGCTGCCATCAGTTGAATAGTTTTCATCTCACTAGAACGATTGCCTAGCCATAATGGGGCTGACCTATTGCGTTCAATTGCTTCCATTGCTGAGGTTGTCCAAACTAAAGGTTGATCGCTAGACTGACTGTTACTGATTCTAGATGCGAATAAAATGGCGATCGAAGTTATTAATGCCAAAATAATAATTTTAAAAAATTTGATATCAGTGCTAAACATTTCTCAGTTTTGATTGGTGATTGGTATAGCTATGTTGAGTAAAATTTGCCATTATGGCGTAGACTGATAGCGAACAGAATTCACTAAGGAGTGTATGGGTGAAAATTCCTTGACTTAGCAAAAAAATTACAAAAGCTATAGCCTGCTTTTTAAATTCTCCCTCTACTTTCCATACAGAAGCAAAAATTAACCATGGATAAAGTAAAGCTCCTAAAAAGCCATATTCCAACATCTTATCTAAATACATATTATGGCTTCTTTCTCCAACTCCTTCCATTTGAACGGCAGCCATCGAATCGCTTTCTCCTGAACCTAAACCCTGCCCGATAAACGGTTGTCTAGTAAATCTTTGCCAAGATTCATCTAAAATGTCTAAACGAGTATCACTTGATTTATCTTTTTGACCAAAAGGATCGATTAAAAACTCTACCCTGGTAATAGTATTTTCGGTAAATAATTTTGTACCATCAGCAGTTTTAATATATTTTAAATTGTTTATTTGAGTTGACAAAATAGATATTAAAATGAAAATTGATAGAAACAAAAAAGATATTTGATGCCGAGGAATGACTTTGGTAACCATAAACACTAGGACAACTAAAAACCAACCAACAATACCGCCACGAGAAAAAGTTGGAGCAATTCCTAGTAAAATAAATAAAACATAGAATATACGGTATTTTGGTTTAAACCAATCAATAGTAAAAATCATGCTCAAAATAACTGTAATAGCGGCTGTATTGGCATCTTCATAAAATCCTGAAGATCTACCTGGGGCAACCGGTTCCAAATAAAAAGCAAAAGGATGAAAAAATTCATAAATAAACATACCAATATTAATGAATGTTACTAAAGAAATTGTTAGTTTTACCCACTTTGAAACTAGAGGATGGTAAGAAAAAATAACTAACATTAAGAGGAGAAAAATGACTGTCCTAATTTGATTCTCCAGATATTGAAGATTGGGAATTTTAGGTAAAATTAAAATTGAAATTGATGGAAAAGCTAAATACACCCCACACCAAAACACAATTGGTATAGATATGGGCTTATGCTTCTTAAGCAAAGATAAAAATAGAGGAAATGACACAACAATAAAAGCTATCATCCATAATAGGGGCATGCCAATCCCACGGTCCCCCAGATAGATATCTAGTCTAGTAAAAAAAATCAATATAGCTGCCACTGCCAAAACCCCTTGATAGGCTACGATAAAAGTAATCTTTGGCTGAATTTTCTGCTGAGTTAAACTAGTCATTTCTTTCTACATCTTGACGAAATAGCTAAAGGTTTGTGTAAGAATTTTCATACTATAATTGGGATATAATCATTCAAAGTTTTTGGTAAATAGCCAGTGACTTAAATCCTTATTTAATAGTTGGGAGAGTTTTTTAATATGCAGTTGTGCCACATTTGGGAGTACCGATAATAAAAAAATTAGGTTTAATCATAATTTTCAAAAGTTTGGTAATTTCATGGGATTATTTTTTCTTATTGCGATTGAAATTTTTAATTTAAAGAGAATGAAGTAAAGACAGATAGGTAGCTACTACTTTTTCAGTGGAATATTCATTGGCTCGTTGTATTAAAATCTCTTTTCTGGGAGGATTTTCCAGAGTTTTTAGCATAGCTTCAGCTAAAGCCTGAGAATTTTCAATAGGAACTAAAGAGCCATAAGCTCCATGATCGAGAATTTCATCAGGTCCACTGGGACAATTGGTAGCAACAACAGGACAGCCACAAGCTATTGCTTCAATTAATACGGTGGGCAATCCTTCATGCCTGGAAGATAAAACAAAGCAACTAGCTCGTTTCATGTAGGCATAAGGATTTTTCACAAAACCAGGCATCAAGACATCCTCACTAATGCCTAAGCTATCGATGATTGCCTCTAGGTTTTGGCGTTCTTGACCTTCTCCCAAAATGATTAGACGAGCAGTCTTTTGTTTTCTCACTAGGGCAAAAGCATGTAATAAATTGGGAAAATCTTTTTGTGGGTTCAATCTACCCACTGCTAAAAATACAGGTGGTGAATTTTCTGCAAACCAAGGGTGATCTAAAATAGCTTGGCTTTGAGCAATTAAATCTTTATTGACTATCGGATTATTGAGAACTTCAACTGTTTCTTTTTCCAATCCTAATTGTTGCTCTAAATCTCGGGCAACACCAGCGGAAACTCCCGCAACTGCATTAGCACGGGGATAGAGCAATTTCATAAAATATGGTACTAATTTGGCACGTTGCAAATGGCTTTTGCTAGCTGATAGGGTATTTTGCTCAACCAAAACCAACCTAGTTTGGATTCGAGCTAATTCTCTAGCCATTGACGCCACTACATTAACGTGACCCATATTGCCAATTAAAGCCCAAGGACGATTTTGCTTAAGATAATTAGCTAGTGGCAGAATGGAAGTGATGACTCTGCCCTTATTTAAATCGATAATCCGCACTTGCTTGGGTACTTGGTCTAAATAGGGTCCTTCTCGTGCAGATAAGACTAAATCCAGATCGAATTCATCTCTTTCTGCTAAACCTTTGAGTAAATTAACCACAGCTTTTTCAGCACCACCTCCGTGTAGTGCGTCCATAAAAAAAGTGATACGTTTTTTAGTTGTCATGTTATTTTCCTCCACTAAATGTCTGTAGAGTTTAAATATTCGTTGTTGAGAAAATTTTTATTGAATACCTTTAAACTGCTGGAGTAATTCTTCGCATTGAAGGCAGTTCTGACTTTTTCTGCCTAAAAAAAAATATCCTGATGCAGCATCATATGCACCTGGTTTATCAATGAGGAAATAATCAAAATACTTTAGAAAGAAAGAAGTTATTCGAGCAAAATAAATCAATAAGCGATCTATTACTCGTGATGATGTAAAGCTTCTAAGAAAAGAAGTATATGACCATGCTAAAGCCATGCCTGACCCACAACAAGGACCACTATCTATTTCCTCAAAATTCTTAAAGAGCCAACGATGCCCCAAGTGAGTAAACCGAGTAAAATCATATTGTTTCATGTGAACCTGCTGCATGAACGGAGTCTCTGCATACACTATTCCATCGGACTTTAATACTCTGTGTATTTCACTGACACATCGTCGAGGTTCTAAAACATGTTCGAGAACTGCCTGAACAATTACACAATCAAATGTGTTGTCTTGAAACGGTAGATCATGAGCATCACAAATTATGTCCGTGTATTCTCCAAATGTAACATCAGAACTAACTATCTCAAATGACTCGTTATCGTATATTGAGTCCATCCCTTGTCCTTTAATGCTACCACCAACAACCAATATTTTTGAGTTTTTCGGCAACAGAGATGCAATCTTATCGTAATTGCCTTTAGATTTTATGTTTGCATCGGTTTTTGGAATCAATTCTCTTATTATTTTTTTAATTATATTTTCCTTTTCTGAATTGAGATTAAATGTTGTGTTTTTTTTATGTACAAAGTCATCGATTGAAAAAAGACTATGATCATTGTTAATCAAAACAGGAGTGCCATCAATAATAGGATAGCGAATACTTGAGTCTATGACGCTTTCTAAATATTCTCCATTTTGTTTAAGTTGTCCTTTCGTAGAAGGGCAAAGCAACTTTTTCTGTATGTCTATAGATATTTTCTGCCTAATGTCCTTTGATATTATCATTTGTTATTCTTTTTAATTTTATTTTAATTGTTACATTTGTGATTCTGATTTTAGATAACCTCATCTCGTTTGGCTAAACCTTTGAGTAGATTAACCACTGCTTTTTCGGTATCATCATCATGCAGAGTATCGAGGGAATAAGTTGATACTTTTTTTGTCGTTCATTTAGTTTTTTCCTCCACTAACTTGTGCATCAGAGTTTCCCATTCGGCTACTATTTTGTCTTGACCAAATCTTTCAATTACCTCTGGAGCTTTGGCAGCAAGCTGTTGCCGCTTCTGCTCATCAGACATTAAATTATCCATTGCAGTAGCTAATCCCTCTATGTCATAGTTATCAACCAAGAGACCATCTACATCATGGCGAATCATCTCACTCGGTCCACTAGGGCAATCAGTGGCAATTACGGGTAACCCACAAGCTAGGGCTTCTCCATGAGACATGGGAAAACCTTCGTTACGAGAAGCCATCACAAATAGTTGGGCTTTTTTTAAAACGGCAAAAGGATTACTCAGCGCCCCAGTGAAAACAACTCGACTTGATAAGCCTAAATCATCTCTCATCTTTTCAAGTTGTTCCCGTAACTCTCCTCTCCCTAAGATCAGTAATTGCCAGTCAGGGTATTTGGAGGCAATTTTATGAAAAGCTTGTAATAATAGATCGAATCCTTTCTGGCTTGTTAATCTACCCATACTGACAAGCCAATTTTTATCTGGATCGACCTCAGTAGGAAGTTTGTCGATACGACCATCATCTTTAATAACTATGGGATTATAAATTACTGCTCTTTTGCTCTCTGGCAGTGAGTCAAAACTCTCATCTACTCCTTTACTTACGCTAACAACCTTAGAACAAAGAGGATAAGTCAAACGCCGTAAAGTTTCCCAAACTAATCCATAGGAAAAAACTTTGGTATCGTTATGTTCGGTAACAATAAGAGGATATTTGGTGCCTCTAAGGGCAAGTATGGTAGTGATATTGGTTTTTCTGAGAAAAGAAATTACTACATCAGGGGTAGTAGATTGAATAGCTTTTCTAAGAATTGCAATCCGCTTAATGTTGCTTCTGACAGCCTCAATTAACCCAGAAGAAACACTCATAATATCTAGAGCCAGACGAGAACATCCTGATGGTAATTGATAAAAATCTGTAGTTTTATCTGACAGAGTAACTACGGAAACATCATGTCCTCTATCAACAAATCCTTGGGCAAGCAATACTAAAACTCGCTCTGCTCCTCCACAACCAAGGGTTGAGATGACTAAAGTTATTTTCATCTTAATAATTTCGTGTTTTCTAATGAAATTTTTTGTAAATGTTTGTTGGTTAGCGTATACAAGAAAATAAAAGCAATTAAGTATACACAGCTAGTAGAAAGTGCTATACCTTTCACACCAATCCAATGTATAAAAATGTAATTACAAACAACATTTACAAATAAATTAATGCTCGAACCCCAAGCTAAAAAATGATTTACTCTTAAGGAATTGATTAATCTAACGACAAAAATAGCTGAGATATAAAAAGGAATTTGCAGAGCATAGCAGATTTGAATTTGCGATACTAGCTGAGTGTCTTCAGCAGTAAAAGACCCTCTTTCAAACAAAAGTTGCACCATTAACTTAGAAGCTAAAATGAAAATAATTGTTAAAGGAATTGTCGTGATAAAAATTAGCCTCAAATAGTATTTTAAAGTGTGTTCGATCTTGCTCCAATTTTTCTGAGCAATAGTTTGGGAAAAATAGGGGATCACCGCTGTTCCTAAAGCTAAAGTTAACAAAGTCAGGGGTAAAGCAATAACCCGATTGGCATAGCCCAAAGCAGCCACACTGCCAGCAGGCAACATGGCTGCCATGGATTGATCCACCAAGGTGGTGCAACACATTAAAAACGCACCAATAATGGCTGGTACGTATTGACTGGTAACTTGACGTAAATTATCATCAAAGCCCGACCATTTAGGCAACAAACTCATGTTTTGTTTGCGTAGGCTAATACTTAAAATAATTATCTCTATGAGATAGCCACAGATTAAACCTACTGCCAAAGCAAAAATTCCCCAATTGGAAAATGCAAATAGTAGAATTACTGTGACCAGGGGAATGATTGCTGGAGATATAGCCACCAAAGCAAAGCTTTCTCCTGCATTAAGTACCCCTCCCCAGATATTTATTAATCCCGCCAAAACGATCGCTGGGGAGATTGCCCATAATAAGCGGGTAGTTAACTGTAATTTTTCAGGATTAAATCCCGACGCTAACAGAGGTAAATATCCAGGAGCGGTAAATGCCATAATCACAGCTATTACAGTTAAAAGTCCCAAAGCCCAGACTATTACTCCAGAAAATAGCTGTTGAACAGCTTTTTGACCTTGCTGTTCTCTTACTTTGATGTATACGGGAATCAAAGCTGCCTTTAACGCTCCCACAACTACATTAATAATAAAGCTAGGAACAATCATAGCAATTAAAAAAGCATCCAGTTCATCCCCTGTACCAAATCGCCAAGCCACTACTAGTTCTTTGCCTACAGAACCAAATTTGACTAACCCAGTTAATAAGCCGACAGTAACTGCCGCTCCAAAAATTTGGCGATTAACTGAGCCGCTAGATATTTTTTTCCACCATGTTCGCCATTTGCTGGTTATGGAATTGCTTTTCATTTAAATACTACTATCAACCCCTCGGGGTTCTTGACAGAATCCGCCTCTTCTAAAATATCGTCGAAAACACGAATTAATATAGAATCGCCGTCCTGCTGCTCTACAATACCACCTTCTAGACTTTCGCCTGCGCCTATTGCGTCTGGCTCTGGGTCTATGCCGTCGTCTATGTCGTCTGCCTCTGCCTCGATGTCTACTGCGTCTATCTCGTCGTCTGCCTCTGCATCTACGTCGACTGGGTCTATCTCGTCGACTGGGTCTATCTCGTCGACTGGGTCTATCTCGTCTGCCTCTGCATCTACGTCGACTGGGTCTATGTCGTCGACTGGGTCTGCATCTACGTCGACTGGGTCTATCTCGTCTGCCTCTGCATCTACGTCGACTGGGTCTATGTCGTCGACTGGGTCTGCATCTACGTCGACTGGGTCTAATTCGTCGTCTGCCTCTGCCTCGATGTCTACTGCGTCTATCTCGTCTGCCTCTGCATCTACGTCGACTGGGTCTAATTCGTCGTCTGCCTCTGCCTCGATGTCGACTGGGTCTATCTCATCGACTGCCTCTGCCTCTATTGGTTCTTCATCTGTGGCCAGTGATTGTTCAGTAACAAATTCTTCGTTCATTAGTATTTCCTCATTTTTAGTTAATTGATTTAGACTTAGTTGAATTTCTGACGAATCTCTCCTCTACGCGCCAGAGTTTCTGTTGGTATGGCATTACTTCGTTGCTGTCGGTATGGCATTACTTCGTTTTTGCTGGGTCATTGTTGAGACAGTAGACGAATAATTGGGACTGTATCCTACCACTAATTGTTCAAGTAAAAAACGGACTAAATTGGGATCGTTTTTCAATGCTGCTTTTTCAAGAGCTTTGACTGTAGCAATTAAATTGGCAGGGAGCCTATCATTAGTATTTTCAATCACCAGCAATTTATCATGCGGAGTTGGTTTGTATTTTTCCCCTGGAATTAGTAGTTCCTCGAATAATTTTTCTCCCGGTCTCAACCCAGTAAATTTAATAGCTATATCTTTTCCTACCTTGTATCCCGACAAACTAATTAAATCCTTGGCTAAATCAACGATTTTGACAGATTTCCCCATATTGAGCATGAATACTTCACCACCTTTAGTGAGGACGGAAGCTTGTAAAACTAGTTGAACAGCCTCAGGAATAGTCATAAAATAGCGACAGATATCTGGATGGGTAACGGTTACTGGACCACCAGCAGCAATTTGTTTCTGGAAGGTGGGAATAACACTGCCACGACTTCCCAGTACATTGCCAAAACGAACTATAGCAAAAGGAAGATCACTCTGTTTGGCTATATGTAGCGTTAGCATTTCAGCAACTCTCTTACTTGCTCCCATCACGTTAGTAGGATTAATTGCCTTGTCTGTAGAAATCATGACAAACTTGCTGACTCTGTAGCGTGAAGCTAACTTCAGCAAATTTTTAGTTCCAATAACATTATTGGTAATTGCTTCAGTCGGGTTGTATTCCATGAGCGGGACATGCTTGTGAGCCGCAGCGTGGAAAATAATATCTGGTCTATATTTAGAGAAAGCGGATTCTAAGCGGTCATGAAATCGTAAATCGGCAACAAATACGTTCAAACGGGTTAGATTCTCTGGAGTACCCTCTTGATTTTGATCTAACAATCCTTGTAGTTCTTGTTGGATATTAAATAAGGAATTTTCTCCATGTCCTACCAGGATAATTTCTTGAGGGCAGCATTTGACAACTTGACGACAAAGTTCGCTCCCAATCGAACCTCCTGCTCCAGTGATGAGTACTTTTTTCCCTTGTAACAATTGTAAAACAGCCTGAATATCGGTTTTGATCGGCTCCCGTCGGAGCAAGTCTTCAATCTTGATCTCTCGAAGACTTCCTAGACGAACCCGACCATTAATTAACTCTTGGACTCCTGGCAAAGTGCTAGTCCTAACACCCATAGCTAGGCAAATATCTACGATTTCTCTCATTACTTCGCCAGCAGCAGAAGGCATGGCAATAATTACCCTGGAAATATGGAGAGAATCAATTAACTCAGGTATATGGTAACGGTTTCCAAGTACGGTTAACCCTAAAATGCGATGATTGTATTTGACAGGATCGTCATCAATAAAACCAACAGGTTGCATACCCAAGTGAGGGCTATTTTGCATTCGCTTAACTAGGATAACACCTGCATCACCAGCACCAACTATCAACACGCGATCTCCTTTTTGAAGCTGACTTTTTTGATTCTGTTTGTGACTCCTTTTGTGACTTCTTTGTTCGATCGCCCGAAAACTAAAACGAAGACCACCAATTAAAATGATGCTTAGAATACCATCAAGTAATGGTATTGATCGCGGCAAACTAGCGAGGGAAAAATAAGTTGTGTAACTAAGAAGATGGAACAAGAGAGTTTGCACTACTGTGATCGCAGCTCCCAGCGTTACAATCTCAGTCAGTTCATCAATACTTGCATAGCGCCAATAATGACGATAAAAACCTGAACTATAAAGGATAGTCAGCTTAACCAACAAAAATATTATCGTTGCTTGAATCAAAGCCAATCCAAATAATTCAAACTTAACCTCACCATCCAGGCGGATCACTAGTGCCAATATAGGTGTAATTAAACACAAAACTGTATCGATAATCAAAAAATAGCGATTTTTCATGTTTGTTAATTTTGGTTTTAGCAAAACTTAAAGAGCTTTACGCTCTACCTTTCCTTTACCCTTAAATTACATTACATTAATGTAGTTGAATCTACTGAAATCTTTTGTTAATTTTCCTTAAATTGGCAAGCTAGCGAGAGAAAAGGAATTTGTGTAACTAATGAATATACTGAAATCTTTAGTTGAATATACTGAAATCTTTAGTTGAATATACTGAAATCTTTAGTTGAATATACTGAAATCTTTAGTTGAATATACTGAAATCTTTAGTTGAATATACTGAAATCTTTAGTTGAATCTACTGAAATCTTTAGTTGAATCTACTGAACCCGCATTTCTCACAAAGATATTTTGAGAGGCTATAACCCTTGTCTAGTCAAATCCAAGCAGGATAAGGGTTTCAACAGTGTGTAGTTTTTTCTGTCCCTGGTAAAATGTCTGATGGAATTGTGTTAGTAGCTGAAGCTAGAAGATTCGAGCCTAATGGTGCTAGTTTTGTTAAAGAGATGCTAGTGCAATTTGATCAGAATGTCGTAGGGATGGTTATTAACGGGACTTAGACAAAAAACGGTGATGCAACTTTTTTGTATTTACAGGTTTAACAGCTATAAGCCAATAGCCTTAAGCTATAAGCTAAACAACTGGACAGTGCGAAGTTCTTGTTCGGTAAAGAAATATCGAGAAAAAAGACATCCCGATACTCAAGGAGTACGAAATGTCGTATACTGACTGAGATAATCACAACCAGTCAGTGCAATGAGAGATAAGAACCAGGTTTCGCTTTGTAGAACAACGACAATATCACTTGCTTCGTATGGCTTCTATGTATATTAAGAAGCAATCCCCTAGCGCCTTTGCACAACGATTAGATAATTTTCTCTTCAAAATAGACACCTCACTGCTTACTTCAATTCCGTTTCTACGGAAACTCGCTTGGTTTGTGGCTGTATATTATGGAGATAAACAGGATTAAGTGAAGGCTATCTCTTAATAACTCGACTACACCTCGATAGGAACAGAGACAAATAAGAATCAACGCCAGAATCAACTGAAATATCCATTTTTGAGTGATAGGAAGATAATACCAATTCACTTAAACAATGCTATAAATACTTAAAAAGTAGCTATTCTAAAATCTCTGAATGTCTGAAGTCCTCAAAATTGAAATTGTTGAATCAGAAGCAACACTGAAAAAGTTATTGAGCCAAAAGAAAAGTGCCAAAACGGTAGAAAGAGTTCAAGTTCTCTACTGGCTCAAAACAAACCAAGCAAAAAGTGTAGGACATCTAGCAGCAATGTTAGGTAGGCATCCTACTACCATTGATAATAGATCACCTGGAACAGCATCAAGATAGTGTAGGTATAGATGAAGAGTCTTCAACAACGTGGTTGGACATGCTGGGGTTTCCCCAGCGTCCCCCACGTTCAATCACAAAGGCGTGTAGTTCGCCGCATGTAGTAGTCCAAATCTACTTTTGATTGAGCTTACAGCTTATAGCTAAGGGCTTTGCCCTTTTAATGTTTGTCAACTCTGCCACGATCGCCCGATACGATAAGATGAAATTTCTGATCTGGATGAAGTATGAAAATTTTGTTTTTGGATCAAAGTGGTAATTTGGGTGGAGCAGAGTTAAACCTTCTGGATCTAGGAAAATTTTACCGAGATTCCTGTTTAGTTAGTTTATTCGCCGATGGATCATTTAGAGAAGCTCTCGAAGAAAATCAAATTCCCGTGCGTATTCTAGCTACTCGACAGCTAAAAGTTAACAAAAACAGTAATTTTTGGCAAAGTATCACCAAAGTCGGGCAATTAATTCCTTTAATTAAAGAAGTGCTTCAACTTAGTCATGATTATGACTTAATCTACGCTAATACTCAAAAGGCAATGATTGTAGGTGCCATAGTTAGTTTTCTGACTAGAAAGCCTTTAATTTTTCACCTGCACGACATTCTCTCTCCAGAACATTTTAGTCAAGTTAATCGTCAACTAGCTGTTTCTTTAGCAAACAGTTTTGCCTCACTAATTATCGCTAACTCCCAGGCGACAAAAGAAGCTTTTATGGAGGCGGGAGGGAGAAAAAATCTAGTGAAAGTAGTTTATAACGGTTTTGACTTAGAACAATATCAGAATCTGGAACATCAGGCTAGGGAACTGAGACAAGAACTTAACCTAGAAGGGCATTATCTTGTGGGTAATTTTAGTCGCCTGTCTCCCTGGAAAGGACAACATATTTTGCTCGAAGCCTTAACCTACTGTCCAAATGCGATCGTACTGCTTGTCGGAGATGCCTTATTTGGTGAAGACGAATATGTCGAGGAGTTACATCAGCAGGTGAAGCGACTAGGGTTAGATGAGCGAGTTATTTTTTTGGGGTTTCGCTCCGATATCCCACAATTAATGTCTATGTGCGATTTAGTAGTCCATACTTCCATTGCGCCCGAACCTTTTGGACGAGTAATTGTCGAAGCGATGCTTTGCCGCAAGCCTATAATAGCGACGGCAGCAGGAGGGGCTGTAGAGTTAATCGAGAATGGGGTAACGGGTTGGTTGACTCCGTCAAGAGACCCATTAAAACTAGCAGAAATTATTACCCAATGCCAAAAAGAGCCAGAAACAGCAATAGCGATCGCTCAAGCAGGGGAAGTTTCGGCTAAACAACACTTTAATTTATCAACTATAGAACAGCAAATTGATCGGCTATTAAATCAAATTTGAGCCTATTTAAAACCATCAGGCTCAATATTTCATCTACCCAATCAATAGATAGTAACTTCATTTATTCTATATATTAAGGAAGTCTTGGTAGATAATGAGCGATCGCTAACTATTGGACAGCAAAAGCTCAAACTGAACTTACATAATGTGATTAGAAGTTGAGTTCAAGCAAATTACAGCTTGGCAGAGATTATTCTGTTATTTCTGTAACTTTCCCATATTATTAATTAACTTAAACTTTGGTGAGAAAGATGAGGAGATTGCAAATTGAAAAAAGTACAAGCTATTATCAGACCTTTTAAATTAGAAGAAGTTAAGATTGCTCTAGTAAATGCTGGAGTAGTAGGGGTGACTATTTCTGAGGTACGAGGTTTTGGTCGCCAGAAAGGTCAGACAGAGCGTTATCGAGGCTCAGAATATACTGTGGAGTTTCTGCAAAAAGTCAAAATTGGCATCGTGATCGCAGACGAACAGGTAGACATGGTAGTAGATAAAATTATCAATGCTGCTCGTACAGGGGAAATTGGTGACGGTAAGATTTTTGTCTATCCTGTGGAAGAGGTTATTCGTATTCGTACTGGAGAAAAGAATTTGGATGCTATTTAACCTTTAGGCTGGGAAGTCCCGCGCCGTAGTTATTTTGTAGCGAAAGCGGAAAAACTAATTCAGCGTCGGGATGAAAAGCCTGTGAGTCGAAGCGATAGGGCAGACGAATCAATCTGAATTTTTACCATTAGCACTTTAGTATGGTAGAATAGGCAGATGATTCTAAATTACGCCTACAGGATATACCCAGATAAGCAGCAAATCGAACTACTGTCGGAGTGGTTAGAAACTTGTCGCCTATCTTATAACTATGCCCTGAGGGAGCTAAAAGATTGGATTGCATCTCGCAAATGTCCGATCTCCAGATGCAGTTTGGAATCAGAATACATTATGGCTGCGGACTATCCCTTTCCTAGCTACCACCAACAGCAAAATAACCTGCCTCCAGCCAAGAAAAAGTTCCCTCGGCTCAAAGCTGCCCCATCCCAAGTGCTTCAGACCAATGTTAGGCGATTGCACGATGCCTGGGACTTCTTTCAAGGCAGAGGATATGGCTTCCCTCGGTTCAAAAAATATGGACAGATGAAATCTTTGCTGTTCCCTCAGTTCAAGACTAATCCTCTAACGGATTGGACTATTGGGATACCCAAGTTAGGGTTCGTGCCAATCAATCTGCACCGACCGATACCAGAGGGGTTTGTGGTCAAACAAGTTCGAGTGGTGAAAAAAGCAGTAGGTTGGTTTGCGGTGTTAGCCATACAATCGGATATGGAACTTCCTCGTCCCGTACCTCATGGTCATGCAATAGGTGTCGATGTCGGTTTGTTGTCTTATGTGGCAACCAGCGATGGATATACCGAAGCAAGACCTAAATTTTTCCAGACAGCCCATCGTCGGCTGAAAGTGCTACAAAAGCGTCTGTCGAGAAAGATGAAGCGAGGGAACAACTACGAGAAAGCTCGGGTCAAAGTAGCAAAACAACATAACCACATCGGGTTCCAGCGCACAGATTATCAGTTCAAATTAGCTCATAAGCTATGGGATATGGCAGAGACAATCTACATTGAAGATTGTGACTTCCGCATCATGGCAAAAGGAATGTTAGGCAAGCATACAGTTGATGCTTCTTTTGGACAGCAAAGAACCATTTTAGAATATGTAGCTAGAAAGAGAGATGTATTTGTGGGACGAGTAGATCATCGTGGCACATCTCAGACTTGTCCTAACTGTAGAACCACAGTGAGAAAGGATCTCAGTGTTCGGCGGCATGAATGTGGAGAATGTGGTTATGTGGTAGATAGAGATATTGCCTCGGCACAGGAAATCTGTAACCGAGGAATAGAAACGTATCGGGGGACTCCCGAAAAGCAAGAAATTGGCTCTCAAGTCGTACTGTCGGGGAACTTGGTTCTAGATAAGTGGCGCAACTCACCGTTAGGTGTCAGGGGAGCAAGATCCATTGGCGACGATGGAAGCCCGCGCTCTATCGCTTTGCGATGAGCGTCGGGAGGATGTCACCAAGTGCATGAGAGAACTCCTCTTCCTTGCGTTAGCAGGTGGTGGGTGAATCAAACTTAGCTACGACCTTGCCATAGGAGGTCGTGGTAGTTCATAGAGCTAGTTGCCTAACTTATAAATCGATTAGCTCAATTACATCTCAATCACAGCTAAAAACTAAACGTAACTTAAAGTTATTGATTGGCATTTGGCGTTAATATCTACTTAGCTATATTGAACTGATTTAAGAACTTTTTATGCCCCGCACCCAAAGAAACGATAATTTTGTCGATAAAACTTTTACCGTTATGGCAGATATAATCCTTAAAGTTCTGCCCACTAATAAAAAAGCTAAGGAAGCTTTTGCCTATTACCGTGATGGAATGTCGGCTCAAGGAGACGGCGAGTATGCAGAAGCCTTAGAAAACTATGAAGAGGCGTTAACTCTCGAAGAAGATCCTAATGATCGCAGTTATATTCTCTACAATATGGGCTTGATCTATGCCAGCAACGGAGATATTGATAAGGCAATTGAGCTATATACAGAGTCGATCGATTTAAATCCGAGAATGCCCCAGGCATTAAATAACATTGCGGTTATTTATCATTATGAAGGAGAAAAAGCTAAAGAGGCGGGAAATGTAGAGAAAGCAGAGTCTTATTATGATAAGGCTGCGGAATACTGGAAGCAAGCAATTCGCATTGCCCCTAATAACTACATGGAAGCTCAAAACTGGTTGAAGATTACAGGGCGTTCTGAAATGGATGTATTCTTTTAACAGTAATCAGTTAACAGTAATCAAAATATGATTGATCGCGAAGAAGTAAGAAAAGTTGCCAATCTAGCAAGGCTTAATATTACCGAAGCAGAAGAAGTGGAATTTACTACTCAACTAAATAGTATTCTCGAGTATTTCGATCAGTTGAGTGAGTTAGATACAACTGATGTTCCTCCAACTACCAGGGCGATCGAAACTAGTAATATTACCCGTGCGGATAAGTTAACTCCTTTTCCTCACAAGGAAGAATTGTTGAAAGCTGCTCCTGAACAACAGGGTGAGTTTTTTCGTGTACCCAAAATTATTAGCACTGACGAAGGTTAATGGCGATCGCTCAATGTTTTCTTTATTTGACTGCCCCAAGAACCTGAGTTCGACGTAAAAAAATAGACTAGAAACCTGATTTCTCTCTAGAATGAAACAGCCCTAGGTACTCATTACTTCGTTTATTTAAGTAACCTATAGGAACAGGATTTAGTATAGCCTAGAGCTTAGAGCTATTGACAATTCAGTAATCAACGGTAAATCTGATTTGATTCCCTCGACCGTAAGTAAAATAATTCAGCGTTTTGCTCTCCATAGTTGGACCTTTCTGGTACTAGCGATCGCTTTGGTGATTGCTACGCCGATATTATTTGTTTTTAGCAGTATTTTTACTAAATCTGGTGCTATTTGGTCGCACCTAGCTGGGACAGTTTTACAGGACTATATAATTAACTCTTGCTGGCTGATGCTTTTGGTGGGTATCGGAGTTTGCCTAATTGGTGTTGGCACGGCTTGGTTGGTAACGATGTGCCGTTTCTGGGGAAGTAGATGGTTAGAGTGGGGATTGCTGTTGCCTCTGGCTGCTCCTGCTTATTTACTAGCTTACAGCTACACCGAAATGCTGAATTATTTTGGTCCAGTGCAGACTGGATTACGCAACTTATTTGGCTGGACAAGCGTTCAAGACTATTGGTTTCCTGAAATTCGTTCTCTTTGGGGAGCAGCAGTCATGTTACTGCTGGTGCTATATCCTTACGTTTATTTGTTAGCACGGGTCGCATTCCTCGAACAGTCGGTATGCACTATTGAAGCTAGTCGCTCCTTGGGGTGTAATCCCTGGCGGAGTTTTTTTACCGTCGCTTTACCCTTAGCAAGACCAGCAATTATGGCAGGATTAGCATTAGTATTGATGGAAACCCTCAACGATTTAGGGACAGTAGAATATTTTGGGGTCAATACCTTTACCACAGGAATTTATCGTACCTGGCTGGGGTTTGGAGAAAGAGCAGCAGCAGCACAGCTAGCCGCCTTGTTGATGGTATTTATTTTAATCCTAATCGTGTTGGAGAGGCGATCGCGTAGCGCAGCGCAATACTACGATAGTTCTAGCTCCATTAAAAGACTTTCCCCCTTTCAACTAAATCCCTGGCGCAGCTTTGTGGCATTTGTCGCCTGTATGTTGCCCGTTATCCTGGGGTTTATTATTCCTGGGATTTATTTATTACAGTTAACTTTAGATAACCTAGATTCTGCTTTCGACAGGGATTTTTGGGGCTTGGCAAGCCACAGCTTTATTTTAGCCAGTATAACTGCGATCGCTGCCATGAGCATCTCTTTATTTATGGCTTATGGACAAAGGTTAGAACCAAACTGGCTGATGAAAACTGCCATCAGGATTGCTGCCATGGGTTATGCGATCCCAGGCTCAGTAATTGCGGTAGGGGTCTTAATTCCTGTAGCAGGGTTAGACAACATTATCGATAGCTGGATGCGCGCCACCTTTAATATTTCCACGGGGTTATTACTTTCAGGAACAATCGCCTCCCTAATCTTTGCTTACTTAGTACGTTTCTTGGCAGTAGCCTTCGGTTCGATAGAATCTAGTTTGAATAAAATTGCTCCCAGTTTAGACGATGCTTCCCGCAGTCTGGGATACGGCTCAACCAGTACTCTGTGGAAAGTTCATACTCCTCTGATGTCAGGAGGATTATTAACCTCGGCGATGTTGGTCTTTGTCGATGTAATGAAAGAGCTTCCAGCTACTTTAGTGATTCGTCCCTTTAACTTTGATACTTTGGGAATTAGGGTTTATCAATACGCTTCCGATGAAAGGCTCGCTGAAGCTGCTGCACCTGCTTTGGCGATTGTAGCAGTGGGTTTGCTTCCTGTAATTTTTCTGAGCTGGCGGATTACGCGATCTCGTTAAATATAATAAAATTACAAAGTCTTTCATACCTTGAAGAGGCATTGTGGCGGGTCAGATATGCGGGTTAAGGAAGCGATCGCCTCTAGGGCAAAGACGATCTGCACGAGTCCAGCTTTCATATCGTAGACTCCTGGTCCGTACATTTTTCCCTGTCGTAGGGATAGAGGCATTGTTTCCAGAGTACCCAAAGGCCAAACCGTATCGGAATGCCCCAGCAGCAGTTGAATTGGTTGATGTTGCGATCGATCACCCAAGGTGTTCCTACGCAGAATTTTGGGAACAGCTAGCAGATGCCCTCCAGTTTGACGACTTTTACTTGCTGGGAATATTCTCGTAATTCTGATGACTGTCAAAACCCAATCGAAGATCGCAACTGAACTATCTGAATTAGATTTAGCTGGTGTAATTATGAAACTCGTTCTTCCTCCATTATAAAAGCGATCGCATGTCCCTAATCCCATTCCACATTATAATAATCGCCTTTATCTGAGAATTTCTTTACAATCGTAGATAAGCATATATAAAGAAATTTTAAGAACTAAGGTATATGAAACGGATTGTCTTGATTGCGGGATTTGAATCCTTTAACGCTAATCTATATCGTCAGGCGGCTGAGATGGCGACAGGGCGATGTAGAGAGTTAGAAATTATTGTCTTTAGCGATCGCGACATTACCACTTCTCCTGATAAAGTAGAAACTGCCCTACAGTCTGCTGATGTCTTTTTTGGTAGTTTGATATTTGATTACGATCAAGTAATGTGGCTGAGGGAAAGAGTCAAAGATATCCTCATCAGGCTGGTATTTGAGTCGGCTTTAGAATTAATGAGTTTAACGCAGTTGGGTAAGTTTGCCATTGGCGATAAACCCAAGGGAATGCCTAAGCCTGTTAAATTTATCCTGAGTAAGTTTGGTAACAGCAGAGAAGAAGATAAGTTAGCTGGCTATATTAGCTTTTTGAAAACGGGACCTAAACTACTTAAATATATTCCTGGAACAAAAGTACAGGATTTACGCAACTGGTTAATTATTTATGGTTATTGGAATGCAGGAGGAACAGAAAATGTTGCTTCGATGTGTTGGACATTAGCCGAGAAATATCTTGGTTTAATTGTTGGTGAAATTCCTCAACCAATTGAAACTCCCAATATGGGTTTACTGCATCCCGAATATCAAGGTTATTTCACCTCGCCACAAGATTATCTGCAATGGTATCAAGAAAAGTCACAAGGATTTTCATTGCCAATCATTGGTATTCTTTTATATCGCAAGCACGTAATTACCAAACAGCCATACATTCACCAGTTAATCAAGCATTTTGAATCCCAAGGACTAATCCCTCTCCCCATATTTATCAATGGTGTAGAAGGTCATGTGGCGGTAAGAGACTGGTTGACGACTACCTACGAACAAGAACAACGACAACAGGGTAATAAAGAAATACTCTCTCTCAAAAAAGATGCTGTAACAGTAGATGCAGTTGTTTCTACTATTGGATTTCCCCTAGTCGGAGGTCCCGCAGGTTCAATGGAGGCGGGAAGACAGGTAGAGGTAGCCAAAAGAATCCTTAGTGCCAAAAACGTACCTTATATAGTTGCTGCACCTTTGTTAATTCAGGATATCCATTCTTGGACTCGTCAGGGTATTGGTGGTTTACAAAGTGTGGTGTTATATTCCCTTCCCGAATTAGATGGTGCGATCGATACTGTCCCATTAGGTGGTTTAGTAGGAGAAGATATTTATCTTGTACCAGAAAGGCTGCGTCGTCTTACTGGTAGAGTAAAAAAATGGATTGGTTTACGACACACACCCACCCCTGCAAGGAAAATAGCGATCATTTTATATGACTTTCCTCCTGGTTACGGTGCAACAGGGACAGCAGCATTATTAAATGTCCCCAAGAGTTTATTGAACTTTCTTAATGCTTTAAAAGCACAAGGTTATGACGTAGGAGAATTGCCAGCAGATGGCGAGGAAATAATTAAGCAGGTTAAAGAAGCCGATGAGTCAGCAGATAAACAGGGATTAACCCAGGTAGAATCTAACGGTGGAAGTCAAGTTAATGTAAGAACTCTTGAAAAATGGTTGGGATATTTACAAACTACCAGAGTCGAAAAACAATGGAAATCTTTAACAGGTACAGGAATCAAAACCTATGGCGAGGAGTTTCAGCTTGGGGGTATCCAATTAGGTAACGTTTGGATAGGAGTACAACCCCCATTAGGAATTGCGGGAGATCCGATGCGATTAATGTTTGAAAAAGATTTAACTCCCCATCCCCAGTACACCGCTTTTTATAAATGGTTACAAAACGAATATCAGGCTGATGCAGTGGTCCACTTTGGTATGCATGGCACTGTAGAATGGCTACCAGGATCCCCTTTGGGTAATACAGGCTATTCTTGGTCGGATATTTTATTAGGGGATATTCCTAACCTGTATATCTATGCGGCGAATAATCCTTCAGAATCGATTCTGGCAAAACGTCGGGGTTATGGTGTTTTAGTTTCCCACAATGTTCCTCCCTATGGACGAGCAGGTTTGTATAAGGAATTAATTGCACTGCGGGAATTGATCGGGGAGTATCGAGAAGATACAGAAAAGAATTATGCACTCAGGGATATTATCTGTCAGAAGATTGTTGATGCAGGCTTAGAAAAAGACTGTAAATTTGATGAGGGATTAAAACAGGGTATTGCTTTTACTGTCGAAACTTCCAAGTTATTTAGCAAGAATATAATAAATCAATATTTTGTCCAGATATATGAATACTTGCAGGTATTAGAACAGCGTTTATTCTCTTCTGGTTTGCACGTTTTAGGGGATGCGCCGAATTCAGAACAGTTGAAGTCTTATCTTGAGGCGTATTTTGACGAGGAGTTATCGGAGGTTGAGATTGATGGGATTATCTCGCGTCAAGGCGCAAAGACGCAGAGAGATGTAGAGAATGATTTGGTTTTGTCCGATAAGTTCCAAGAAGGAGAGAGGATAAGGGATTTATTGGCGCAGAATACGGATGAGATGACTAACCTGTTGCGGGGTTTGAATGGGGAATATATACCCCCTGCGCCTGGTGGTGATTTACTCAGGGATGGTAGTGGTGTATTACCTACAGGCAGAAATATCCATGCTTTAGATCCTTATCGGATGCCTTCTCCTGCTGCTTTTGAGAGAGGAAAAGAAATTGCGAAGAAGATTATCAAGCAGAGTTTAGCGGAAAAAGGTACTTATCCCGAAACTGTAGCAGTAATGTTGTGGGGATTAGATTCGATTAAAACGAAGGGAGAATCTTTAGGTATTTTACTAGAACTAGTGGGTGCTGAACCTGTGAAAGAAGGCACAGGGAGAATTGTCCGTTATGAATTAATACCCATCGAAGAGTTAGGACATCCTCGCATCGATATTTTAGCTAATTTGTCTGGTATTTTCCGCGATACCTTTGTGAATATTATTGAGTTGTTAGACGATTTATTCCGACGAGCAGCAGAAGCCGAGGAATCAGAAGATAATAACTATATTAAGAAGCATTGTTTAGCATTAAAAGCTCAAGGTGTAGCCAATGCTAGTGCTAGAATGTTTTCTAATCCTGCTGGGGATTTTGGATCTTTAGTTAACGACCAAGTTGTGGATAGCAACTGGGAATCTGGTGATGAACTTGCGGACACTTGGAAAAACCGCAACGTCTTCAGTTATGGACGCAAAGATAAAGGACAGGCTAGACCAGAAGTATTATCTAAGTTATTAGAAACAAGTAGTCAAATTATTCAAGAAATTGACTCGGTGGAATATGGCTTAACCGATATCCAAGAATATTATGGCAACACTGGTGGTTTGAAACTGGCTGCGGAAAAGCATAGCGGTCAACAAGTAGAAGCCTCCTTTGTGGAAAGTTTTTCCAAAGATACGAACCCCCGTAAGTTAAAAGATTTACTGCGCATGGAATACCGTACTAAGTTACTTAACCCAAAATGGGCAAAAGCAATGGCAGATCAAGGAAGCGGTGGCGCATACGAAATCTCCCAACGGATGACGGCTTTAATCGGTTGGGGTGGTACAGCTAATTTTAAAGACGATTGGGTATACGACCAAGCAGTTGATACCTATGCTTTAGATGCAGAGATGGCGAAAAAGTTACGGGATGCCAATCCTGAAGCCTTTCGTAATATTGTCTCACGAGCGATCGAAGCTCATGGACGAGGTTTATGGAATGCCGATGAGGAGAATTTAGAGAAGTTGCGGGAATTATACGAGTCTACAGAGGATGAATTGGAAGGGGTTACTGTTTAGTTTACAGCTTTTTTAGGGAACTATAATGAACAGTTATTTTTGCCCTGTACAATTTCTTCCATCATTGACATCCTCCCGCCACGGGACGTGGGGGATTCCCAAATCCTTGATGTAGCCGAGGTTCTTGGTTCAGCGAGTCCACTTACACTAACTACCTTGCGGTTACTAGTCCAGAGATGGTTCTCTCCCCAAGCGTTTAGCCCAAAGCATGAGCAGGTTCAGGGATGCCCTCCCTTACCTGAGAATACGAAAAATTGTGCTTCTCTGTACTTGAGCCAGTCCGTTGCGCGGGTTCCCCGCGTTGAAGGAACTGGCGTGTTGCTTCGGTCTTTTACCTGTTCAAGCTTTCCTGAACAGAACCCTATAGCCGAGTTTTCAAGGTGCGTTAACCGTTAGGTTACTAGGTTTTTAGAGAGGTTAAATACCTTTTCCTCTAGGGAAATTATACAACAACTAAAACCCTTACTCTGTGAAGATTATGTTGAAAAACTATGTATCGCCAAACCCTGCCCGTGATTCAGACCGACAGCATAGCTGTGGGTCTTCTCACGGAAGAGAGATAAAAAATGTCTAAATATAATCTCACTGAACAACAAAGACAATTCTTAACTCACGGTTCGCTTATTTGAGAAACAATGAAGGAAATAAAGAAGATAGAATCAAGTAACAGCAGTTGTTTGAGAGATTAAAGTCAATTAGGAACTAACTGAGGAACCATGTAAATCGATTCAGGGATTTTCATCAAGTGTAAAATCTGTCTTTGAAGAGAATTAAGAGAGCTAATTTCAGTAGAGCCATCAGGATGAAGGTACAAAGTTAAATCGCCAAAAGCAGTTAACAACTGTTCGGCGGTGGGACGATTCGTCTTACGTTTGGGATTCCCTGAATAAATTCCAGAGAGGGAGTGCTGAGATTGATTTAATTGGCGACGCACCACAAATTCCATCAAGGTAAACAAAGTTAGAGCGATCGTCAGCAAAAACATTAACCCTCGAATCCGTTCTTCATCTTGGAAATAGATGGGTAAAGCAGGAAGATGACCTCGTTTAAAACGATGAAAACCCCTCTCAGGCTGCCATTGCCCTCTATAAGAATTAACAGCTTCTTCTAAAGAAAGACGGGATTGCTCTGCATTGGTAACATATAATCTCCAACCAGCAATGGATTGTTGTTCCGATATCTTTGCCTGACAACGTTGATAATTCAGAGAAAAAGTAGTCTGACGAACACGACGAGAAGCACGATTATCTCCTCCGCGACCAGCACCTTGATAGACTTTTTGATAGCTGATCTTCTTCTCAATCGAAGTTACGATCTGCTCGGAAACTCGATAACGTTTCAGAATACTCTCCACTTTGGTTTGTAGAATCACTTCCTCTTGGGATGGCTTTTGAGCTAGTTTTTCTAGAGCCAGCTCTGCTTTACTCAAACGAGCCGACAAGCTCTTGAGTTGTCGCTGTTGTAAAGCGTAGGAACAAACTACTAACCATCTTTCTGACCAACGATGCCACTGCTGATTTTCTTTTTCTAACCAGAGGCTCCCTAAAGAAACTTCAAAACCTTGACCAATAGGAGATTCTGACTCGTCTGAACCATTGAGATAAATGTCTTCGACTGCTGTAGGTGGGTCAGTGACCCATTTCAATCATAGTTTTGGACGAGGCTGAGACATCGCTAGGGGAAAACAATAAATTCCTCCTTCTTGATTAATTAAAGCTCGATTCTTCCAGGTTGAGGCTTTAGAATCCGCGACAAAGGGCTATGCCCGCATGTAAGAGAAAGTCGAGGTGACCAATTATCTTTGCCAGTTGTCGCCATGTCGGTAGATAATCAGATTCATCAGTTTTATTTCCTGGGAGAGTCGCTCCCAATAAGGGCAATCCCATCGGGTAAACATGTTGCCAGCATTTGGCGGTATTGAACCAAGTCGGGGCGATGGTCTTTACTGTAACCAAAATTCAGTAGGTTTGACGACTCTGTTCCTGGTTGATGATAGACGCTAAAGCTAGTGGTATCGCTCCTCGCTTTGTCCGTTGGTAACTCATAAGCTCGGATGGTTTTTTGTCCTAATCTGAGTGCGATGTTGTCTCGTGACTCTGACTTTGTGATGAACCAATGATACTTAACAAGTCTGCTAGTCGATCATCTGTGGCGTCTTTTTCGCCAATAGTCCATCCTGTTGCCATTTCCAAAGTTTGACGATGTTTTTCTACCCAAGCCTCTACTGCACACAACCGATGGTCTGACTGGCTCACCACATAACTTAAAAATAAAACCGATAATTGACCATAACTCAACCCTTTTCGATTTCCATGAGGCGGAGCTAGCTCTCGATCAATGATTGAGGCTATGTCCATTTGTTTTAACCAATGGATAATTAGAGGTAGATCATCTGCTCGTTCTGAGATCGTTCCTGTCAAAAATCTAGCTCTCTCTATTCTCTCAACTTCATTTCCAGCACACACTTGAGATGTCTTATTTGATTCAATACATTTTATTTAAGCGAACAGTGAGTCCTAATTTATCCTTGAGGATTAGGGGGGGAGTCAACCAAGATTTTTCATTAGCGCGCACGACTCCATAGACGCTGTATTTCGGCAATTTCCTGAGAACTGGGAGGCTGTTTCGTAGTTATCGTAAGCTTAGACATTGACCCAGGAATATTTTGTGCCCAAGGGCTATTCGGTACTGCTGATAGATCGAGTCCAGAAAATACTGGACGAAATCCATAGCTCACAAATATTGCTTGTTGCTCTGGCTGGGTCAGATATTCAATAAATTTGTCCGCTGCTTTAGCGACACTTTTAGACGTATTTTGTTGCACAACCGCAGCAGTAGCTACAGTCTCAACTGTAGTCTCTGGATAGTAGATCCGATAGGGTTCACCCTGAGTTGTTTTTGCCTGTGACCAACGATGTAAAGCGATACTTTCGTAGACTACCGCCACGTCGCCGTCGTTAGCACCACGGGTAATAAACTCCTGTAGTAAAATATCCGTAGAACGAGGTGGTTGATAAACTGACTGTTTGATTAAAGCAACTAAAGATGCAGCTTCAGGACTATTTAAGCTATTATTTTTTGACTCTAGCCATAAGTTTAAGGTCAATTGAGCGCTATTAGAACGGGTGGGATTAGTAGTTACAAAATCGAAGCTACCCCAATCGGCTTTGCCACCGATTTTTGACCAGTTTCTTTGTTGCATTGCTTGTTCAATTTGTGACCAGGAAAATTTATTATCAGGAAACAGAGTTTTGCCCCTTTCTTGCCAAGCAATGCCAACTAAAATAGTTTTAGCGATCGCTTTGGGCGTATTGTAAAAAGCTGCACTATTATTTTGGGCTGTATAACGACTATTTAATTCTTGTAAAATTTCTCCGTTAGCTGGGATTAAAATATTAGGCTGAAAGTCATTTTTTTGATCAATAAAATTATTAACTATATCTTGAGAACCTTGAAATTTTAATTCTATATCTAGAGAACTATTTTCTCGTTCAAATCTAGATTCTATTTCTTCTAGGGGTTCTTTTAGTTCTGTTCCACTAACAACTACCACAGTTTGTTTAACTCCTGGTATGGGTGCAAAAGCGAGAATTAAAGATGCTGCTATAATTCCCAAGGAAGCAATAGTTTTATTGGTATTTGATTTAATATTCATTTTTTAGTAACTGATGTTACGCACTAATCAATTTTGAGCAAATGGAGTTTATATCGTTTTACTTTTTAGTTAAGACAGATAGCTAAGAGCTAACAGCTAAGAGCTAAGAGCTAAAACCAATCATTATGTGTCTTAGTTAAAAACTGAAATGATATTAAGTAATTAATAAATCAACATTATCCTGCATAGTTCTTAACTCTTCACTCAAGGCTTTTAGCTCATCAATCTCGGCTGAGTTGTCTAAATTAGAAGTGCGTAAGCGATTTTGAAACTGCTGTAAAACTCCTGCTGATTCCGTAACTAATGTGGTTAAGGAGACTACCTGTGCTTGGCGAGCATCTTGTCCCTGTCGGGCTAGTTTAAGATTATTTTCTAAGCTATTGGTAAGTTCGTTTAACTGTTGTCGAGCTATCCCTGAACTTTGTCTAGCTTTTGCTTTAACTTCTGTCAGTTGTTCGCCTAATTTTTCGGGAGACAACAGCGAATCTGAACCCTGTAGTTTTTGTGCCAATCTGTCTATTTTATTCGGTAATTCTAAAACGCGATCGCAAGCATATTCTACGGTTGTAAGTAGTTCTAATTGTGTTGCCGAGGTTAACATTTGTTTAGCTTCATGACGTAACTCTTGGGCTTTTTTAGTTAGTAATTTAGACTGCTGTTTTACTGACTTGATCTCTCTAGCTAATGCGGGGTTATCAAGCTTAATTCTTTGAGTTTCTTTCTGATTTAGAGGAATAGCCAGTCCTGTAGCGATCGCTGCTGCGGATGGTAATGTAACATAGCTAGGTAGTTGCATCAGGCGTACTCCAACGATTAAAGTAATTCCTCCTGCCAGGATAGCTAAGGGATAGTGTAAAGGATTAACTAATTTCATAATTATTAGTTTCAAGTTATTAGTTCTAAATTATTAAATTAAAATTCAACCTGTAGATCTGCCATCAAATTAGAGATAGTTTGAGGATCGCCTTTGCGATAATAACCGCCATTTAATTCAGCAATCTTTTGTAAAGCCTGGGGATTGAATTGACCTTCTTTCCCATAACCAATAGTAAAAAAGGCAATATTGGTACCTGATTCAAAATTGCTCTCTTTTAACTTTTGGGAAAGCTGATCGATATTGATCTTAGAGCCAGAATCTTCTCCATCTGTCAAAATTAGCACCGCATTGATCGCATCGGGACGAGGATTTTTCATTAGCCAATCACGAGCATAGAGGCTACTGTCATACAGTCTAGTTCCTCCATTAGCTTGCAACTGGCTAATAAATTGGATGCCTTGGTTTTTTCCTGCTGGATTACCTTCAACTATTACTGGTGGATTAATTTTAGAATTAAAGCTGATCAGGGCAATTTTTTCCCGCTCTCCTAAGTTCTGCACATAGTTAAGTAAAGTGTTTTTGATCGCCGCTAGTTTGTTTCCTTTCATTGAACCTGAAGTATCAATTACCACTGCCACCTGAGAAGGTTTTTTGGCATAAGTCTGCCAACTATTGAGCATCGCCTCAACTACTTGTGGCTGTGGTGGACGATAAGAATCATATTTAGGTTTAGGATTCACGCCAAACAAAGGAGAAAATTTACTCCCTAAAGGAACACCTGGAACACCTGGACGCAAGCCTAAATCAGTCGCAATCTTTTGAATGTCTGGCTGCCGCATATATTCAATTATCTGAGTTGCTGCCTCTTTTTCAGTGCTACTAACCCAAGGAGCAGTCGGTAAAATTGCTCGCATATTGGAACCAAAAGTAGCTTGAGGATACACCGCCTGGTATTTTGTCTGATTATTGCCTGGCTGACTATTAGCGGAGATCACCAGAGATTCATATACTGAACCAACAGAAGCCCAGAAAACGCCATTCTCGGTCATGGAGCGGGCTAAATTACCTGTAGATTTACCGTAGCGCGTAATCTTATTTTGAATCTGTTTAACTTGTTCTTGGTATTGTTTCACATCTGCTAGAGTCAAGTCCTCTGGCTGCTTATTTGCCACCGCAGCAAATTGAGCAACGAGAGTTTGTAAACCCGAATTAGAACGAGTCGGAGCAGTATGAACATAGGTAATCGGTATTGCGGGAGCGTTGGGATCTAACTGTTGATGATTTTTGGTTTTGGCTAAACTGGTGTATAAATTACTGCTTTGCTCTAATCCTGTTGCTAGTTCCTCTGTGGTCATAAACACCATGGGACTATAAGCTATCAAAGGAGAGTCCGTAATATTCGGAATATAACCTTGTCCAGGAAACAGCTTATCCATCTGGTAAACAAGCTGACTTTGATAAATTTCACCGTCTACCGCTACTAATGTCGGAAAATCTGGCGCATTTGCTTGAATATTACCTGTCTGTAATTGTTGAGCTAATTTTAGGACATCCTGAACAACATCACCGCTTCCTTTGGCTTCACAGGTAAGATAAAAGTTCTGTCCACTATTGGTTTTAGGCTTAGTTTGATTTAGCCTTGATGCTGCTTGCTGACAAAACTGTGCCAAGTCGCTACCAACTAAAAACTTGACTTCAAATCCTTTTAAATTCGAGCTATTCTGATTTGATTGATTATTGCAAGAAGAGAGCAATAGTGTTAATAAACAGACAAAACTGGTGGCTTTCTTACCAATATTCAGAGTAGCCTTCATGGTAAAACGGTCAACTAATCTTTGATTTGATTGAAAAAAATGATCAAAGTAATTCATAAAATTAATTCATATTTATATATTACATAACCGAATCAAATATCTACTGTCATTACTCTCATCGAGAATGGGATTACCCAGAGGGTACACTTCGCGATCGCAGGTATATTCTCTGGCTGAAAGCAGTTATCATTGTATTGCTTAAATTAACATTCGGTTAGCTTACGTGAGTATTTCTTCTGCTTTTATACTAACTTTTATACTAATAATTTCGACGACTGTTTTATGGACTTATTCTCTCTAGTTAAAGGGAAATGCTCGATATTAATCATTTAAGCTTCTCATGCAAGTTTCAGTTTGATTCCAAGAAATATCTAGAGCTCTGTGGCGATCATTGCTGCTGGTAACGTAATACAATTAGATAAGTGTGATAGGGTATTCTAATTCACATACAAGACAAAATTTCCGTTAAATATAGTTACTTTTCTCAAACCTATTTACTGTAACCTTTTGCTAGTTTTTACTCTCTTTTTCTACTGTATAAAGGAAAATTCCCTAGTTACTGTTTTGTATTTGGAGACTACTATAGGAACTTGAATTGAAATCTAAGTATTTTATTGATTAATTCCCTACCAATAGTCCTGAGCATTCAATTCTCTCCCTCAATCGTTAAAAGTTGTGAGCTAATTGTTATCTGTGATCGGAATTAAATTAACCTTATCAATAATTGAATAAACTCTTTATTTATAAATTTTCATGAGTCCGATAACGTTTTTAACCCTGATAGTAGGATTAGTGTTGCTAGTAATCGGGGCAGAGTTTCTGGTTAAGGGCGCGTCTAAAGTAGCTGCAATTTTACAGATACCTCCTTTAATTATTGGATTAACTATAGTGGCTTATGGTACCAGCGCACCAGAGATGTCCGTCAGCATTATGTCGAGTTTTTCGGAACAGAGCGCCGATATTGCCATCGGCAACGTAGTCGGCAGTAATATTTGCAATATTTTATTAGTATTGGGCTTATCTTCTGTGGTTGCTCCTTTGGTTGTTACTAAGCAAGTAATTCGCTCTGATGTGCCAATTATGATTGGGGTTTCGCTGTTATTGTTTGTATTTGCTCTAGATGGTCAACTCAGCAAAGTAGACAGTGTAATTTTATTTATTGGTGGAATACTGTACACTCTCTCGTTGATCTACCAAAGCAGTAAACAAAGTACAGCACAAGACGAGTTTACCGAAGAATATGGTTTCTCTGGTGAAGTCACCCCTACTTTATGGTTAAAAAATATCGCCTTTATTATCGGTGGTTCGATTTTGCTCATCGTGGGTTCTAGCTGGCTAGTAAATTCGGCGGTTACTATTGCGGAGTATTTTCAGGTTAGTAAGCTATTAATTGGTCTTACCATTATTGCTTTGGGGACATCGTTACCTGAACTAGCCACTTCTGTTGTCGCTAGTTTTCGCGGAGAACGAGATATTGCGGTGGGAAATGTTTTAGGTAGTAATATTTTTAATATTTTGGCAGTTTTGGGTATTGCAGGGACAGTTGCACCTAACGGCATTGAGGTTAGCCCTGCTGTGATTAATTTTAGTGCGCCAGTGGCGATCGCGGTAGCCTTTGCCTGTTTACCCATTTTCTACTCAGGGAAACGAATCGATCGCTGGGAAGGCTTACTATTTTTATTTTATTATTTGGCATACAACGGCTATTTAATCTTAGATGCTCTCAACCACAAGATTCTGCCTTTGTACGTCAATATTATGCTCTTTGTTGCGATCCCCCTAACTATTATTGCCTTAGTTACCGTAACCATTATGGAAAAACGAGCGGAGAGAAAAAAAACTATTTAGTTTATTTATATCCTCTATTTTGGCGATCGCAGTTAGAATCTGCCTTAATCGGTTCAAAATAAAAATTAAATTATTTATTTTTATGAAACTTGCGATATAGCATTGCCTTGACAGGGGATTTTCCGATGATGTGCTGCTTTATAATCGTTTCAACTTCGTCTGGGTGAACTTCTGAATACCAAGTTTGGTCAACAAATTCAACTACAACCATTGTTCCATTACCGCATTGTCCTAAGCATGGTACAGACATTAACTCTACATCTGGGGGTAAGTTTTGCTGAAAGTTGCTAAATACCTGTTCTGCATTATATTTTCGACAGCTTCGTCCTCGGCAAACTACAACTTTTTCCTTTGATAGATTCTGCTGAGATAAATCAACTTTATTTACTAACGGCAACTGTATTTCTGATGACATAACTACATAATCAAAGTAAATATAATTTTGCTTTTAGTTACATTTTGCTTTTAGTTACATTGTGTCGAATTTTAAACACCAATTGCCACAAGCCATTACTCAGGGATTATTCAGTAAGAATCAAGCTGTTCCCAATTCCTAATTTCCAGTCCCCAGCACCCCATTCAAGTTTAATTTATACTGCTAAATATTAACTTTTGACAATTCCTCTGATACCTCCTAAAAATTGAGTGCTAGCTTAATCGTTAATAGGACTTGGATTTTAGTTTATCATTGGAAAATACGGCAAAAATCTCTTCTAAATCCGACTTATAACTTAATTCAACTTAATAAAGGAAGTAACAAGTGGTTACAATCTCTGATCAATCGACCTCTACAGTTCATGAACATAACCATCATCATGAATCCGAATCTAACAAAAGTAATCGGGTTGCCGTGTTGTTAATGGGCTACGGCGAAGTAGAAAGTTATGAAGACTTTGCCAACTATAACGAACAGGCTCTAAATCTTTTGACAGCGAAGTTTGCCCCTGTTCCCACCTGGATTTATCCTGCGATCGCAAAATTACTAGCAATTTTTGATCTCCACGAATGGAGTCACCAACATAATAATTTTATCTCACCCCACAACGCCATCTTTGAAGAACAAAGAGCAGGAATTGAAAAAGAACTTCAAGAAACCTGGGGTGAGAAGGTACAAGTATTTAAAGCCTTTAACTTCTGCGCTCCTTATTTACCTGAACAGGTATTAGCAGAAATCAAAGAGCAAGGCTTTGAAAAAATACTAATTTATCCCTTGCTAGTAGTTGATTCTATTTTTACTAGCGGTATAGCAGTCGAGCAAGTTAACAAAGCTTTGGCAACCCAAGCTGGTGGCGAATCTCACTGGTTAAAGAGTTCTCGCTATATTCCCTCTTTCTTCAATAAGCCAGACTACATCAAACTATTGGCGCACATGGTTGAAGAGAAGATTGAGGCAGAATTAGCCCAGGGACATCTGGCATCTCAGATTGGGATCATTTTGATGAACCATGGTTGTCCCCACAAAGCAAAGGGATTCACTTCAGGTATTGATGAAAGCCAAGCTTTATACGAGCTAGTGAGAGAAGAATTAATCGACAAGTATCCTCTGATCTCTGTGGGTTGGCTCAATCACGACACTCCTCTCATTGAATGGACGCAACCTAACGTCAAACTAGCTGCTCAAAACTTGATGGAGTTGGGTGCAACTTCGATCATCATGATGCCTATTGGCTTTGCTACTGAGAATCATGAAACCTTACTGGATGTAGATCATATTATTCACAATCTACAGCACAAACATTCCGACGTTACCTTTATTCGGATGCCTTGTGTCAATAGTCGTCCAGAGTTTATGCACATGGCAGCAGAGTGGGCACATCCTCAAATTGAAGCTTTGTTAGAAGAATCTGGTAATACAGTAAATCCTCAACTGGCTAAAGTGCAAGCTGCTGCTCATTCTCATCACCATCATTAGTTAGCTTTGAGCTTTTAGCTCTTCTTGCGACAATTGCTCTTTGTAAGAAACCAACAAGACGAAGTCTTCGCAGCACTCGGAACCTGCATCCGATTAAATAAATGCGATCGCTCATCCATAACTTAACTTTTGTAAACAAACTTGTTAAGCAGTATTTCAACTTTGGGCGAATAGAGCGATCGCTTTAAAAATAGCCAGGGCAACATGATAGTATCCTTTCCAGGATCGTTGAGGTCATAAATTATTGCAGTACAGGATAGCAGTTAGACGTAGCCACAGAGTGAAGCGTCACTTTTGTCCTCAGCTTCAACAAGAAAGTTTTATAGATATATAGGAGAAAAACTTTGGGATTAAGGGTAGCTGTTGTCGGTTCAGGACCAGCAGGTTCATCAGCCGCAGAAGTTTTAGCCAAAGCAGGTATTGAAACTTATTTATTTGAGCGCAAGTTAGATAACGCCAAGCCATGTGGTGGAGCGATTCCTCTCTGTATGGTGGATGAGTTTGATTTGCCGCTAAAGATAATTGATCGGCAAGTCAAAAAGATGAAAATGATTTCCCCATCTAACAGAGAAGTCAATATTGGCTCAACTCTTAAAAATGGTGAGTACATCGGAATGTGCCGACGAGAAGTCCTTGATAGTTTCTTGCGTAATCGCGCTGCTGAATTGGGCGCAAACTTAATCAATGGTACTGTGTATCAGTTAGACATCCCCGATAGTGATCAAGAACCCTATACTCTCCACTATGCCGACCATTCTCAGGGTACTATCAAAGGGGAAATGAAAACCCTGAAGGTCGATCTTGTAATTGGTGCTGATGGTGCTAATTCCAGAATTGCCAAAGCTATAGATGCGGGTGATTACAATTATGCGATCGCTTTCCAGGAAAGAATTCGTCTACCTGAAGACAAGATGGCATATTACGAAGATCTGGCAGAAATGTATGTCGGTAATGACGTTTCCACAGATTTCTATGCTTGGGTGTTCCCTAAATTCGACCACGTAGCGGTTGGAACGGGAACGATGAAGGTGAACCAAGCTGACATCAAAAAGCTTCAGGCAGGCATCCGTAAGCGTGCTGCTAGAAGGCTAGAAGGTGGCAAAATTATCAAAGTCGAGGCTCACCCTATTCCTGAACATCCTCGTCCTCGTCCTATCCGTGGCAGAGTTGCTCTAGTTGGTGATGCTCTGGGTACTGTCACTAAGTCTTCGGGAGAAGGTATCTACTTTGCGGCAAAATCTGGTCGCATGTGCGCTGAAATGATCGTTGAGCGATCGCAAAATGGACAACAAGTTCCTACAGAAAAAGATCTCAAAGACTTTATGAAGCGTTGGAACAAAGAATACGGTGCCACTTATCTTGTTTTAGATATTCTGCAACGAGTCTTCTACCGCAGCGATGCTACTCGTGAAGCATTTGTCGAAATGTGCGACGATATCGACGTACAGAAAATGACTTTTGATAGTTATCTCTACAAAACTGTAGTTCCTGCTAATCCTTTAACTCAAATGAAGGTAACAGCTAAAACTTTGGGTAGTTTGCTTAGAGGTAATGCTTTAGCACCTTAAGCAATTAATAAAATTAAAAATTAATAAGTGATTTGATTTGGCATCAGGTTCTTCAATCTGGTGCTCTTTTTTATGCCTAATATTAATAAAAAGTAATAAAAAGCAATAAAAATACAACTATAATACACAAGTTAAAGATTGTCTCTGAAGCCGTCTCCTTGATCCATCCTCGGAGTGGATGAATCTGGTATCTGGGGAGATTCGGGTGCAGGTTGCTGCATAAATAAATATATACCGCCGATAATAATTGATCCTAGAGCGATCGCCAAACTGACGAAAGGCTTTATAGTCTTGGAAACTTCTTTTTTCCCCAATATCGGTTGAGCTAATTCAGAAATCGGTTTTGTCTGGACATCTAGGGAAGGAATAGGCAACGAAATATCATAGTGCTGGCTTGGTAAATTAGTATTAGCAGATAAAGCTGGGGCAGCTGATTCATTTGCTGATATGTTAGAAACAGCTACAGTTGTTACATAATTTGTGTTCAAATCATCAGACAAAGATTGATTGATAGTCGTATAGGATTGGGGCTTAGTTACACCAACATCAGAGAAGGCATTTAAAGCCTGCAAAGCTTCTTGGGCGGATTGATAACGATCCTCGAAATGATATCGTGTCATTTCAGTCAAAATTTTAGCTAGCCCAGGATTAACTTCAGCCAGATGTGTCCAAATAAGCTCTCCATGATCATCTTCTTCTAGTTCCAAAGGTTCAACTCTAGTTAGAGCCTGGATGCCAATCATACCTAAAGCATATAAATCGCTTGTAGGGCGGGGTATACCTCTAGCCTGTTCGGCAGGCATATAGCCTTTCGTTCCTACTGCAACAGTCAGTTGAGAAACATTAGGATGCTCCTGAAGGATGTTTTTTACCGTACCAAAATCTACTAAGACTATCTTGTGATCACCATGACGACGAATCAGATTAGCAGGTTTGATATCACGATGAATTACTCCCTTTTCGTGAATAAATTCTAAGATTTTTAAGCAATCTTGTAATAGTTCCACAACGTTAGCTTCTGACCAAATAGCTGCTGAATTCAGCTCTTGTTCGATAGTTTGACCTTCAATGTATTGCTGTACTAGATAAAATTTTTCTGACTCCTCAAAGTAAGCCAAAAGTTCTGGTATTTGCTCATGATGACCTAAGCTATATAGTGCCTCTGCCTCTGCCTTAAACAAGCGTCGAGCTACTGTCAGAAACTTAGGTGCTTCAGCGCTAAGAGATAGTTGCTTAACTACACACAGATCTTTGCCTGGAAGCTGAGTATCTTCCGCCAGATAAGTTTTGCCAAATCCGCCTTTGGCAATGTATTCCAGAACTTTATAACGCGAGCCGATGATTTTTCCCTTCACAGCGGAGTATTGATTCGGATTTCCTAACCATTATTGAAGATAAGAGTATTCTAATACCAAATAAACTAAGTTACGGGCAACAAAGTGAGAAATTATCAATTTGATCTAAACTACTAGAGGTTGTCAATCAATCTCGAAATTGAACGGTAAGCGGGCATAAACACCACTGGGATCATTAAATGCGCTCAACATCGATAATTCTTGCTTAATCTTTAAAAATTCGGCAGTAACAGGGTCGATCGCTCCTTGAGATTCTAAAGTTTCAATATCAAACAAATGTTGAATTAGTTGAGTTTCAAAACGATTTTGCTGGGGATATTCTTCTAATTGCCAACTGTTACCTAGTTCCGCTTTTTCGGCTGCATAAGCGATCGCACTTTCCAAACCGCCAATGCGATCGACTAAGCCAATTTTAATCGCTTCTTTACCTGACCAAACTCTGCCTCGGGCAATTTCTTTTACTTTGTCTATGGGAAGATCACGATAGCGAGCTACTTTATTGAGAAATAGCTGATAGGTTTTATCGACGGATTTTTGATAGATCGCTAATTCGGCTTCAGTTTTGGGACGTACATTAGAATCAATATCGGCAAACTCTCCTGTTTTAACTACATCCCAGGTAACGCCATTTTGGTTAGCAATGTCTTGGATATTAGACAGCAACCCAAAAACACCGATTGAACCCGTAACAGTGTTTTCTTCGGCAAATATATGATCGGCACCAGCAGCAATCCAATAACCTCCAGAGGCTGCCACATTACCCATGGAGACAATCACAGGTTTTTCTTTTGTAGTGAGCAGGATTTCTCTGAGAATAACCTCCGAAGCCGTTGCGCTACCGCCAGGACTATTCACACGCAATACAATTGCCTTGATATTCTCATCTTCTCTAAGTTCTCGAAATTCTTCAGCAAAGCGATCGCTTCCTATGGTTTCAATACTACCTCTGCCCCCTACAATTGCCCCTTCGGCATAGATCACGGCAATTTTTTCGGCTGCACTGGAAGCAACTTCTGCGGGAGGGATCATGCGCTCGGCATAGGTTCCTAAGTCAACCTGTCTGAAACTTTCGGCGGCTTCGCTTTCTCCTGTCAATTCTCGTAATTTAGTAGCTACATTATCGTAATAACCAACCTGATCGATTAAACCTGCTTGCTTTGCCTCTTGTGATTCCAAATATCCGTTGGCATCAACCAGATTTTGTAGCTTATCAGTATCTAACTCTCTACTGTCGGCTATGGTGTCGAGAAACTTAGCCCAAAGATCTGCAATCAAGGCTTTGGTTTGTTCTCGATTTGCAGGACTAAGATCTGAACGAATATAGGGTTCTACGGCAGATTTATAGTCCCCCACTCGAATTACCTGCACTCCTATCCCATATTTTTCTAACGCGCCTTTTAAAAACATTTGCTTGGAACTCAAACCATTAAGTTCCATCATTCCCATGGGATTAACAATCACCTCATCGGCTAAAGAAGATAGGTAATATTCTCGTTCACTTAGAGTTACGTCATAGGCAATAATTTTTTTCCCCGCAGCTTGAAACTTCTCTAAGGCGAATCTAACTTCCTCCATAGTTGCATAACCATTGGAGCCACCACCTCTTCTACCATCTAAGAATAGTGCCACAATGCGATCGTCCTTAGTTGCTTTGTCGATGGATTGCAACACTCGACGCAGGGTAATAATTTCTTGCTTTTGACCTGAAAATGCCTGAGCTAAGTTGGCTGGGGGTTTAGAATCTCTAACCTGGGTTGATAAATCAAAAACCAATACCGATTTATCTTTTATTCCTTGGACGTCTTCATCATCAGAAACTGCCGTTACCAAGATGAAGAATAGCCCGCCGACACCAAGACTAAGAAAAAGAAATAAGCCAACCATGCTACCAATAGTGCTAGCAAAAGTCTGTTTTAAAAATTGACGCATTGTGCTGATTCAGGTGAGTGAGTAATGTGAGATAAAATGCAGCAGGGCTTGATCTAGCTCTATTCTTATACTTCCCGCAAACTTCTCTATCCATATCATTATTACTGTTGACACTCCGCACGGATAGAATCTGTTAAAAAACTGTCATCAAAAATTCATTGATTCGTCACAAGAAAGCCACAGCGTATCTATATTGTTAATAAGGTCAGCTCTATATAGATTTCACTCAAAGCTCCTTCAGGCTTTTTAGAGCTGACTTTACTATTGATCGAGAGAGAGGGAGAGGTTCCCTCACCATCTCTAATCGAGGTGTTGGCAGCTAAAGTGTACTTTGTACCTTCTCTACATCTCCAAAAAAAAACCTCTAGATTAGTCATAAAAGGTTAGTCCTAATTCAACTTCTAGAAGCGTTGATTTTTTGATTTAATTGAAAAACTTAAAAGCGTCTGTTTCTACCACCGCTTCTATCTTCACGAGGTTTAGCTTTATTAACTTTTAGTTGACGATCCATCCATTCTGCTCCGTCTAAAGCCTCAATCGCTTTATCTTCATTGGCTTCGGATTCCATTTCGACAAAAGCAAATCCTCTTGGACGTCCTGTTTCACGATCACTGGGAATATGAACTCGTTTAACAGTTCCATACTCGTTAAAAACTTCATTTAAGTCTTCTTGCTTGACTTCGTAAGATAAGTTGCCTACATAAATTGACATATTTTGATTGTCTTCTCAATGAGTGTTGTGTTTAGAGAGACAGAATTATTGGGAAAGAAATAGCTCAATACTTTATGGAAAAAACCTTAATACTGGGTAAAAACTTAATCGTTAATCTGTTGATTCTCCGTTTGAATATTAACACTTTTTAGTGAGATGGGACTAAAACAATTTTATATTTCTTTGCCTAATCGCTTTAAAAAAATTAACAAATTAATGACTTACTGACTGGCGATTGGTCGGCTATGCATTAGCACAATCACTTTTCAGGCATAAATACATGAGAATTATTTTTGTATTTTGACCAGTGTGTAAAAACTTGCGAAGAAACGCCTTTTCGGCAATCAGTTTTCAGCAATGAGTATACTTACTTAGTTGCATATTCGGGATGTTCCCTAAAAAGTGTAGCTAAGTTTTGTCGGTTGCCAACGATATTTATTTAACGTGAGCATCCAACGAATAGGATTCGTAATGTCAGCAAGAAACAATTTGTTCCTTAGGAGTTCGATAAAAACGTATGTTAGTTATTAGTTGTTGGTTGCTTTGCAAGATTGATGTTGTTACTTAATAAAATCCAGTTTTCTAAACTGAGATCTTCGGCGCGACATTGAGGATTAAAATTTAGTTTTTCGAGCAAATTATTCAAGTCATCTATATTAATCAAACTTTTTAAATTATTCCGCAACATCTTACGACGACTGGCAAAACCCAGTTTAATTAATAATTCTAATTGACGAGGATTATCAGCTGGATGTTCAACTGATCTGGGATGCAACTTAATAACTACCGAGTCTACTTTTGGAGGTGGATAAAATGATCTAGCTGGGACATCACAAACTAATTCGCAACTAGCTAAATATTGAACCCGAATTGATAACGCGCCATAAGCTTTACTACCAGGTACCGCTACTAAACGTTCTCCCACTTCTTTTTGTACCAGCAATACGATTGATTCATACTGTTGTGGTGCAGGAGTGGCAATTTTACCAAGTAGCTTTTCAATAATTGGTCCTGTGATATTGTAGGGGATATTAGCAACTACTTTATTAGGGTTTTGAAACTTGTAAAAATTTTGCAGTAAAGATGATAAATCCAACTTTAAAAAATCATCTTGAATCACCAGAAAATTATCACGATCGCCATATTTATGAACAAGTTTTTTACATAAATCGCGGTCGATTTCTACTGATACTAAGGCAGATATTTGTGATAGTAAGCGAGTAGTTAGATTTCCTGTGCCTGGTCCAATTTCCAGGACGCGATCGCTATTGTCTAATTTCGCCGCGATTATAATTTGGTCTAAAATATCTTCATCCCGCAACCAATGTTGTCCAAACTGTTTCCGAGGTCGAAAATTGGAACGGGTTTTGGTTTTTTTACTAGATGTCATCAATTAAATAAAAGGAACGATCAACTAAAAACTACAGTTTTATTGTCATAGACTAAAACACGATTTTGCAAATGTAGCCTGACTGCGCGAGATAATACTAATCGTTCCAAGTCTTTGCCCTTACGGATTAGATCCTTAACAGTATCTTGATGATTGACTCGCACCACTTCCTGTTCAATAATTGGACCTTCATCCAGATCTTTGGTGACATAGTGGGCTGTCGCTCCAATAATTTTAACCCCTCTAGCATGGGCGCGATGATAAGGTTTAGCACCAGGAAAAGCAGGCAAAAATGAATGATGGATGTTGATAATATTAGGAAATTGATTAATCAAGTCAGGACCCAGAATCTGCATATATTTAGCCAAAACTACTAAATCTATCTGGTATTGCTGTAAAAGCTCAAGCTGTTTTGCTTCTTGCGACCCCTTAGTTTCTTTGGTGATGGGTAGATGATAAAAATCGAGGTTAAACTGTTTAGCGATCGCTTCTAAATGAGGATGGTTACTCATAATCAGAGCAATCTTACCAGGTAACTCTTGAGCTTGATGTCGCCATAGTAAGTCCCAGAGACAATGATCTTGCTTGGTTACCCAGATCGCAATTTTAGCTAGAGTGTCAGAAAAGTGTAGTTGCCAGGTAGCTTGGAGAGGTTTAGCGATCGCCGCAAAAGCCGTTGCAATCGCTTCGCGGGGTAAATTAAAGCCTTCGAGTTGCCATTCAATGCGAATCAAAAACAAGCTTGTAGTAAAATCGGTGTGTTGATCAGCATGAATAATATTGCCCCCATTAGAGTAAATAAAGTTGGCAATTTTAGCAACTAATCCAGGGCTGTCAGGACAAGAAATCAGCAAGGTTGCAGTAGGCTCATTCATACAGGCTAAATAAGTAACGTTTTATAATGGCTATTAAAATGATGCTGATCCAAGCGTAGAGAAAAAAGCATAACAGATTATTTGAGGAAACTGTATTTTTTATCGCCAAACTGAATTTGATACCCAAATTTTGGGCAAACTAAAAAGGTATGGTCAACTATATAATTCAGTTAAATATATTTTATTCAATATGTCTTATTTTTCAGTAGTTAAGTTCTAATCAATATTTTTAAATCGGACGTCAGAACAGCGAAATGTCTAGTTAATCCTAGTTAATCTTTCTCGTCCATCTTTAATAAGCTGTTATGCATTTATTTTGATCACTCACCAGCCTGGCTGCAAGAGGTCTGGGCTTCAAAAATTCCAATTTAAATGCTTGTTAGCTCATTAAGCAGCATAAAATCCACTTTGTCCTTATTTACTTACGGTTGAGCAATTAAAGCAATATTCGGTCAAAATTACCAATTACTATGAACAGTCAAGATAAGCCCATCGCAGCAAATGATAATTTAGATCAATCATTAGAAACTTCTGATGCAATACAGCAGGAAGACGAACAATCAGTGGATTTATGGTCTGAAGAAAATGAAGATGAGGAAATCGTAACAGAATTTATTTCTGTTGAAACCGCAGCTAAAAACGAAGCTGAAGCTTTAGAGGAAATTGCATCTTTTGATAATAAAGCTCAAACAAAGCCCAAGAAAGACATTAGCTTAGATTTAGACGATTGGGATTTTCGTAATCTACCAGAGCAAATCCCGACTGAATCAGAGCCAGATATGGAATTGGATGTTGATCGCGAATCGATTGCCTCCGCCCAGGAAATAGATGATTTAGTTTCAGAGCAGTCTCAGGGGTCAGAATGGGCAGCAGAGGAACCATTAACTGAAATAAATCTGAATGATTCCTCAGACTCGGAAATGGATAGTTTAGGGTTGGATGAACTGGATGATTTTCGGGCAGTTGAATCACTCTCAGGCGAGCCCATGGCAGAAATTAGCCTAGATGGTCTAGATGGTCTAGATGGTTTAGATGAACCTGTTGATAACTTAGCAGATTTAGAACTCGATAGCCTAGGGCTGGATGAACTGGATGATTTTCGGGCAGTTGAATCACTCTCAGGCGAGCCCATGGCAGAAATTAGCCTAGATGGTTTAGATGGTTTAGATGGTTTAGATGAACCTGTTGATAACTCAGCAGATTTAGAACTCGATAGCCTAGGGCTTGATCAACTAGATGATTTTGGGACAGTAGAGGCGTTTGATGAACTGGGGGATAATGAGCTTGATAACTTATTGGACTTAGACTCAGCCGATTCCTTAGACTCCTTGATTATGGAGCCAACAGCTAGCCTAGACGAATCATTTGGCTCACTGGACTCTAAACTTAATTCGTCAGATTTAGATCTGGATTTATTGCTAGATGATCAATTACAAAGTGCTCCAGCACCAGTTATTAAGCCAAGTATTTCTGAACCAGCAAGAGCAAAAAGCCTAGCAGCACCTCCTGCCCCCTCACCAGTGAAAGCTCAAGCCTTTGACCAAACCATGAGGGTTTCAGTTCGCAAACTAGATAACTTGAATAACCTGATTGGAGAGCTAGTAGTCAAAAGGAATCGATTAGAAGACGATCAAGAAAGATTACGTCGCTTCCTTGATAACCTATTAGGTCATGTTCAGTCTTTAGGGGAAGCGGGCGCTAAGATGCATGATCTGTATGAGCGATCGCTTTTAGAAGGTGCTTTGATGGCTAGCCGTCAATCTCGCGCTAATGTTGCGGTTGCTGTGGGGGCTTCGGGTTTGATCGAGGAAGAACCCCAAGAACAAGGGCTGGATGCCTTGGAAATGGATCGCTTTAATGGTTTTCATTTGCTATCCCAAGATATTATTGAACTGATTGTTCGAGTTAGAGAAGCCGCATCTGACATACAGTTCGTAGTTGATGAAACCGATAAAGTGGCTCAAACCTTCCGCCAGGTAACTAGCCAGCTACAGGATGGGATGAACTCATCACGGATGGTGGCATTTGGGCAAGCAGCAGATCGTCTGCCCAGAGCGATTCGAGATATTTCGCGCAAGCAGAAAAAACAAACCAAGCTCCACGTCGAGGGAGAAGATGTCCTAATTGACAAAATGATTGTCGAGCATCTTTACAATCCGATGACCCACCTCGTTAATAATGCTATTTCTCATGGGATCGAAAAACCAGAAGAAAGGCTCAAAAAAGGTAAGCCCGAAGTCGGTAATATCTATATTCAAGCCTTCATCCAAGGTAACCAAACCGTAATCACCGTTAGAGATGATGGGGCGGGAATCGATCCTGAAAAAGTAAAAGCAAAGGCGATCGAGAAAAACTTAATTACCTGGGCAATAGCACAAAATTTATCTAACCAGCAGGTATATGAACTGCTTTTCCATCCAGGGTTTAGCACCAAAGATCAGGCTGACGATTTCGCTGGTCGAGGGGTAGGTATGGATGTGGTCAATACTGACCTCAAAAAAATTCGTGGTTCCGTTAGTACGGAATCAGAGCTTGGTAAAGGTACTACCTTTACAGTTCGTCTCCCTCTTGTTCTAAGTATTTGTAAGGCTCTGACCTGTGTGGATAACAATAGCAAGATCTCCTTCCCTATCGATGGGGTCGAAGATACTAAGGAATATTTACCTGGCGATATTCAAACCAACATTAATGGTGTGCGTTGTATTTCTTGGAAAAATACTCTATTGCCTTTAAGACCCCTGAGTGGTCTGCTTAACTACAATCGTCAGATTCGCCGCACAGGAATTTATAACGCCAATCAAAATAACGACGATACTGTCTCTGTTGTTATTCTCCGCAGTTTAGATAATCTACTAGCGATCGAGGTGGATGAGATCAAGACTGAACAAGAGATTGTAATCAAACAAATTGATGGTCCAATTGCCAAGCCACCAGGTATTGCGGGAGCGACAGTTTTGGGGGATGGTACGATTATGCCGATTGGTGATGTCCTAGAGTTAATCGAAATTGCTCAAGGCAAGAGAACTATCGAAATTGGCTTTGATATTCTGGCTGGTGAAGGAGATATTAAACAGGCTCAGATTGAGAGTGTTCAGCAAGAACCTTTGGTACTGGTGGTTGATGACTCCATTACCGTTCGAGAGCTGCTGTCTATGAGTTTCAATAAACTGGGTTATCGGGTGGAGCAAGCAAGAGATGGTCAAGAAGCTTGGGATAAACTCCGTGGTGGTTTGGTCTGCGACATGATCTTTAGTGATATTGAAATGCCTCGCATGAATGGCTTAGAGTTACTGTCTAATTTGCATCAAGATAGTGCACTTAAATCGATTCCTGTAGCTATGTTGACTTCTCGTGGTGCCGATAAACACCGACAAATTGCTAATGATTTGGGAGCCAAAGCTTACTTAACTAAACCTTATACAGAGAAAGATCTCATGGATGTAGCACAACATCTAATTGAAATCAATCGGGCGAATAAAGAAGCTGAATCTGCCACCATGAATCTCAATCGAGTCAAGTCGGAAACAGACTTCAAGAATGCGCCCCTAGTGCTAATTATTGATGACTCGGTAACGGTGAGAGAATTATTATCTATGAGCTTTAAGAAAGCTGGCTATCGAGTAGAACAAGCCAGAGATGGTCAAGAAGCCTGGGAAAAACTAAGGGATGGTTTGGACTGCGATCTTGCTTTCTGCGATATAGAAATGCCCCGCATGAACGGCTTAGAATTGTTGTCTCAACTACAAAAAGATGAGAAATTGGCCTCATTACCGATCGCCATGTTAACCTCTCGGGGAGCGCAGAAAATGCGTAATATAGCTGGTTCTCGTGGTGCTAATGCCTATTTTGTTAAACCTTACGTCGAAGAAGATTTATTGAAAGCAGCCAAAAGAATGATCAATGGCGAAATGTTAATCGAAGACTCTGAGGGAGAAAGTTAGTTAGTAGGTAGGAGGTTAATAGTTCAACTTCTTACCTTTCTTTTTTTCATCAGATTTTTGGCTATAAAAACGTCAGTTCAACAAAACTACAAACTCTTTAATTCATAACTTTTTAGGTGTTTGAATTCCCTATTATTTCGTTGAGAAAATTATAACTCCGTTGCGTAGCTTCTCGCGTTCCCGTAGCGTTTCCGTAGGAAATAGCGAGTACTCGCAACTCGCATTATGAAAGCAAGGTTGAATTTTTAGGAAGACCAAGAATGTTTAAAATAACAATTTATTTTAGTTTTTTTTTATTAAGTAGCTTATCTGGCTGGCAGTCGGTTGTTGCTGCGGATGCTAAAGCTCAAGATATTGAGTTAAAGATTGGTATTATTCAAAGGTTAGGTGCTGCACCGTTAGATGATCGGGCTGCCAACATCAAAGAGGTTAGGATTAGTAGCATTTCTGGAGACTCTCTACAAGTTAATTTTCCTGGCGAATCTGAATTAACTGCCATTGAAACTAAAGAGGTGGTGTTAAAGGTAGACCCAGCGAGCTTATCTGAGCCCAAGCTATCAGAAAAGTTGATTTTAAGCGATCGCGCTACTTTTGAAACGGCGGAAGATAGTGCTAACTCTTGGAAAAAGCTGGGTATAGAAGTTGAAGTAGCACAACCTGGACGATGGCAAGTTTGGGCTAAAAGAGATATCTATCACACACCTTTGGTTCGTCGGTGGCTACTACATAGCCTGGAAGCTAATGGCTACGATAGTCCTTATTTAGATACCGAAGTCCTCTATCAAGAACCAGATATTACTCTGGAAATTGCTGGGCAAGAATATGACTATGATCGAGTTGAAATTACTAGCAGCCAAAATTTAGTTCGGGTGAATACTACCAATCAACCCCAGGCTGCTCGTCTCTATGGAGGCAGTTTAAGGTTACAGCCTAATGCTCATGGGGAATTTACCTTAGTTAACCAGGTTCCTTTGGAAACTTACCTGCGAGGAGTTGTTCCTTATGAAATTGGTGCTAATGCACCTTTTCAAGCTGTTGCTGCTCAAACGATTATTGCCCGTACCTACGCCCTGCGTAATCTCAGACGATTTGCTGTAGACGACTACCAACTCTGCGCTACTGTTCATTGTCAGGTATATAAAGGTTTGAATGATGCCAATGCCAATACCGATCTCGCGATCGCTAAAACTTCAGGCATGGTTCTTACCTATGAAAATGAACTAATTGATGCCCTTTATTCTTCGACTACTGGCGGCATTACCGCAAGTTTTGAGGACACCTGGAACGGTGAACGACGCCCCTACCTCCAGCCCGTAATTGATGCGCCTCGTCCTTTTTGGGATCTGGTTAAATATCCCCTTAATAATGAGCAAGTCTTTCGTCACTTTATCAGTCTGACCAAGGGATTTAATGAAACTGGGATATCAAGCCTGTTTCGCTGGGACAAAACTCGGAGTATTGCTGACTTAAATCAAGATTTACGCAAATATCTCCAAAAAACTCGCCATCCCCTAGCTGATTTTAATACCATTAAGTCGATGCAGGTTCACAGGCGATCGCGATCGGGCAGAATCTTGACTCTCAATATTGAAACTGATAAAGGAAAAATACAGCTATACAAAAACGAAATTCGTAGTGCCTTAGAACCACCCCTCAGCACCTTTTTCTATTTGGAACCGACATATAACGATGCCAAGCAGCTCAAGGGGTACAGCTTTATTGGTGGTGGCTTTGGTCACGGTGTCGGGATGAGTCAATATGGTTCCTATAACCTAGCAAAATTGGGTTGGTCAGCCAAAGAAATTTTAGCTTTTTATTATCCCCAAACCAAACTTCAACCCCTCAATGACGCGATCGTCTTCTGGCGCGAGAATTCTCCTGAATCAATTAGCAAGAAGTAAAATAACCTCGTTGTACATAGAGTTTAGTGATCACTTGCTGTACTTCGAGTGAGTGGCTGCAACAACGTCTCAGGCTGAATCGCCAATTCTTTCACCTTAATCAATTCTTCTGATCAGGATTCTAGAATGTGCTTCTTAGAAGTTAAATAGCGATCGCCCTTCTGTTGTAAAGCGATCGCTATAATATATAGATCGCTGAACTACTTGCTGAATATGCCCTAACAAATACTCACCTCTTTACTATATAAATCTAATTAGAAATCTAAAACTTGCTATAAATAGACTATTGTAAAGACTATATAAAGTTGTATTTCAGGCGACAACAAGGGCTCAAACACTTAATTTTATAGAATTTTATCGATAGTATTTTAATTATTTAATTGCCAAAATATTTTAATTTCAGCTAAATATAAATAGTTTTTTTAGCTTAATAAGTGAAATCTATCTCTACTTTATTAATATTTCATGAAAAAATCGTGTTTTTTATTAAAGAAAATATCTCAACAACATCTATTCAATAAATATCACTAGTAATCATGAAATAATCATAAATATTACAAAAAACCATTGTGTAACTAAGAAAAAACCGATATATTGATTTCATGGTCAATAAGAAATTTTCCAGAAACTAATTTTCCTTAGAAAACGAGAACAATGTTAAAAAATACATCAGGACTTTTATGTCTTTTAATATTAATAAGCGTCGGAAGTAAAGCTCAAGGACAAACTATCGAAAACACCGTTAGTTCAGAGTCTCAACCTAATCAGGAACAAACTCTAGATAACGATCAAAATAATGCTGCCGCTATTAATCAAACTGGTATTTATAACATTGGTGATTCTGCCACTTACAAAATTCAAGGATTAGGTGGAAGACAAGTAGTCTGTCCCCGACCTTCTTTTATCGTAGGAACTGGTTATAACTCGAATGACGGAATTAATTTCAGTGAAAATTCTTCTTATGGCGTAAATGCTTCCTTTATTGTGCCTCTAGGGGGTAAGTTAGGAAAAACTTGTGAGGGAATGGCTAATACTATTGCTCGCAAAACTCAATATGATTTAGAGATTATTAATGCTCGTTCTTGTGCTGAACTTTTAGGTGCCGGGATAAGCTTAAATCCTGAAAAATTCCCCACTTTATTTGCGGTTTGTGATGGAGTATCTCTAGTCAAAAATCAGACTAATCAACCTAGAAATAAGACTAATCAAAACGAAAAACCTTTTAGTTTTAAAACTAAAGATTTACCTCAATACAAAATTGATGATATTGATGATGAATTGAATAAACCTAATGAGATAAAAACTAAAGATTTACGAAATGAGAAGTCTGAAGAAAACAATGAATATATATAGAGGGTAGTTTTCTTAACTTTATATATTTCTCAAAAAAAATCAGCTTCATTGTCACTTAAACTTTGAAGCTGAAACAAACAAATACTTACTACCAGGATAATTTAAATCATGAAAAATATCAAAGTTTTAGGTCTAGCGATCATTGCTTCTTTAGTTGCTGCGCCCGTTTTTGCTGGTGAAACTTACGTTCGTAATGAGTGGACTGATACAGAAACTATTACTAAGACTGACCTTGACCTTAAGTCTACTACTGATTCGATTAGACTAGAAAAATATGATTCCTTCGCTAATAAAGTGTACTACGAAGGTTCCAAAGAAGTTTCCCATAATTACGACGACTATGGTTCTAGTGAAACCACTAGTTATGGCGATGGTTATAGCGTCCACGTAGCAGGGTCTAACCTCTGGGGTACCTTTGCTGAAAAAGTTAATACTGTAATTAAAGGCGATATCTTGAGCATCTCAACAGAAACCAGCAAAGCTCACGAAACTTCTGCTGGAGTTAGATAGAAACACTTTTTCTTAACTCAACATTTCTCTCAAAACTAAATCAGCTTCATTGTCACTTAAACTTTGAAGCTGAAACAAACAAATACTTACTACCAGGATAATTTAAATCATGAAAAACATCAAAGTTTTAGGTCTAGCGATCATTGCTTCTTTAGTTGCTGCGCCCGTTTTTGCTGGTGAAACTTACGTTCGTAATGAGTGGACTGATACAGAAACTATTACTAAGACTGACCTTGACCTTAAGTCTACTACTGATTCGATTAGACTAGAAAAATATGATTCCTTCGCTAATAAAGTTTACTACGAAGGTTCCAAAGAAGTTTCCCATAATTACGACGACTATGGTAGTTATAGTGAAACCACTAGTTATGGCGATGGTTATAGCGTCCACGTAGCAGGGTCTAACCTCTGGGGTTCCTTTGCGGAAAAAGTCAATACTTCAATTGTCGGCGATATCATCAGCAAATCAACAGAAAACAGCAAAGCTCACGAAACTTCTGCTGGAGTTAGATAGAAACGCTTTTTCTTAACTCAACATTTCTCTCCAAACTAAATCAGCTTCATTGTCACTTGAACTTTGAAGCTGAAACAAACAAATACTTACTACCAGGATAATTTAAATCATGAAAAACATCAAAGTTTTAGGTCTAGCAATCATTGCTTCTTTAGTTGCTGCTCCCGTTTTCGCTGGTGAAACTTACGTCCGTAACGAGTGGACTGATACAGAAACTATTACTAAGACTGACCTTGACCTTAAGTCTACTACTGATTCGATTAGACTAGAAAAATATGATTCCTTCGCTGATAAAGTGTATTACGAAGGTTCCAAAGAGGTTTCCCATAATTACGACGACTATGGTTATAGTGACACCACTAGTTATGGGGATGGTTATAGCGTCCACGTAGCAGGGTCTAACCTTGAAGGTTTCTTTGCGGAAAAAGTCAATACTTCAATTGTCGGCGATATCATCAGCAAATCAACAGAAAACAGCAAAGCTCACGAAACTTCTGCTGGAGTTAGATAGAAACGCTTTTTCTTGAATTGATTTAAACATCAAAGGGCAGAATTTTCTGCCCTTGTAAATATACATTTTCCATGAAACATTTAGCTATTTCAGCAATCTTACTATTGGGATGGATTCTCTTTTGGATTATTTCCAATCGAAATTTTTTTATCACCAAGATTTTTGCTCAACCTATTAATCACTCGATTCAATTCGGTAATTCTCCGGGTTCTTCAATTCGGGAAGACTTAAGAATTGAGCTAGACAACATTCCAAGACAAACTCGATCTGAGCTTTATAAATCTATTTCCTCAGGTATGTCTTACGAAGAAGTTACTTCTATTATCGGTTGGGAAGGGGTTCTGATTTATGACTATGAAGTTAACGATGGAGGGGAAACAATTCAGACAAAAGTTTATCAGTGGAATTATGAGGATATCTATTCAACTAATAGTACTTCTGGTAGTTCTGAAAGAGTAGGAGTTGTGAACCCCTATTCGAATCTTACTCTAGAATTCCAAAATGATCTTCTGGTTGATAAAACTTTCTCTGATCTAAAACCCTAATCACTATAAGCAATCAAAATATCGTTCCAACCGTAATAAAAATCACAATATCGGGAGAATTAATCTATGAAAAAAGTTTTTGGTTTAACTATTATTGCTTTTTTGATCACATCTCCAGCTTGGGCTGGGGATACCTTTGTTCGCAATCAAACAGTTCATAGAAGTAACCGTACTGAAACTTCATTAGAAATTGATACTTTGACCAAATCCAACAGAACTGAGCATTATGACTCTTACTCTGAAAAGATTGTCTTTGAAGGTGATGTATTGCGACAAACTAATCAAGCTCAATCTCCGGGGACACAAACTAATTTTCAGCAGCAATTTGTTAATGGCAATTCTAGGTTGAGATTATCCAATGTTTCTTTAAAAGATGATGATTATGCACAAGTATATAACATCAATAGTCCTCATGGATTGACTATACACAGATCTGGTTCTTCGCTAACGGGAACTTTTGTCGAAGATATTACTACTAAAATCACTGGTACTGTATATAGTATTACGGATGAAACTTTTAGATCTCATGAAACTACTGCTGGAGTTCGTTAATAACAAATAACCTAGCAAAACTAGGTTGGTCAGCCAAACAAATCTTAGCTTTCTATTATCCTCAAACCAAACTTCAACCCCTCAATGACACTATCGTCTTCTGGCGGGAGAATTCTCCTGAATCAATTAGTAGCAAGTAAACAACTCCCCCCGCTTCCCCTAGGGCTGTTTCATTCTCTGTTAAAGCAGATGGGGAGCTAGGCAATTAGGGATATGGGGGTATTTTTAGACAAATACTTGGGATTTTGACATTATTTATTAATTGCTCAATGATGTCAGTCAACGAATTGTTAGTCATTTCAGTTAAGCTAACCAGAAAAATGAGTAAGTTTTCACAACTCAATGGGCTGATTTTTCAGTTTTCTTGTGTTGTATTTCCCGATTTCCCCACTTCCCTATCTCCCTATCATCCAAAATCTTTAACTTATAGTAGTTTGAAACAGCCCTGCCCCCGCTTCCCCTCCTTGCCTCTATCCATCAATTCAAAGTTGTCCAACTAGTATGTCCGCTTGGCTGTTGCCAAACGAGAAATAATGCTGGTGGCTAATACCAATAACACTAAGATAAACGCTGCGCCCCAGGCTAATTCTTGCTGATTTTTAAAAGGCACGATCGCAAAATTGTAAACCAACACAGCTAAAGAAGCAGTTGGTTCAACGAGAAGGTTATCCCAATTGGGCCAAAACTGCGTAAATAAGGCGGTAAATAACAGTGGCGCAGTTTCCCCCGCAGCACGAGCGATCGCTAAGGTAATACCTGTAATAATTGCGGGTAAGGCAGCGGGCAACACGACTTGTAAAACTGTCTGATATTGATTTGCCCCAATCCCTACTGACGCTTGGCGAACATCTTGGGGGACTAGTTTTAAGGATTCATCGGTGGTACGGACAATAATCGGCAACATTAATATTGCCAGAGCAAAACCTCCCGCCCAAGCAGAATAGCTTTTAGTCGTTAATACAACGGCACTGTAAGCAAATACGCCAATGATGATTGAAGGTACTCCACTCAAAACATTAGTAGCGAAACGAATCCATTCTCCAGCTTTGCCCTCATTGAATTCTGAGAGATAAATTGCTGCCATAATACCTAACGGCACACTAATTAATGCGCCAATTCCCACCATGATCATGGTTCCCATAATGGCGTTACCAAAGCCACCACCCTCTACTAGAGGTGGAGGTGGTAATTCGGTGAAAACTGAGACAGAAAGGGAGCTAATTCCTTTAGTTATCAAGTAAGTCAGGATAATAAATAGCGGGATAATAGCGAGTAAGCTAAAAAAGCCAGCAATACCACTCATGATCAATCCAAACAGAGTACGGGGAGAAGTTGGATTACGCTTGAGGCTGAAGGCTTCAAAATTGGATTTCTGGAGGTTAGGTGTTGTCATTATGTTATTGGTTTAAAGATGATTTATTCTGGTTACTGGTCTAAATTTTTTGCAGTCTGGTTACGAGTAACTGAGCCAGAATATTTACCACCAAAGTAATAAAAAATAAAATTAAGGCTGCATACATCAATGCTGCTACCTGTAAGCCACTAGCTTCAGCAAACTGGTTTGCTAGCAAGGAAGAAACTGTATTAGAAGGAGCAAACACTGAAGGATTAACTTTATTTGCGTTGCCAATCAACATGGTTACCGCCATGGTTTCACCTAAAGCACGACCTAACGCCAACATAATTCCGCCAATGATACCTGAAGATGCAGCAGGTAAAATTATTTGTAGAATGGCTTCCCAGCGAGTCGCTCCTAACCCTACCGCAGCTTGCCGCATACCCTGATCTACGTTGATAATAGCATCACGACCAATAGCCGCAATTGTTGGCAGAATCATCACTGATAAAATTAGAGCCGCAGGTAACATCCCTGGTCCTTTTAAAGGAGTGAAGCCTTTAAGAAAGGGAATTAACACAAAAATTCCCCACAAGCCATAGACTACACTAGGCACGGCTGCCAGCAACTCCACTAAAAATACGATAACTCTCTGAACAGCAGGGGGAAAATAATCTTCGCTGAGAAAAATAGCTACTCCGATACCAATTGGCACCGAGATAGCTAAAGCAATAAAAGAACTAACTATAGTACCGTAAATTGCGGGCCAAACGCCATATTGGTTGTTGACGGGATTCCAGCTACTGCTAGCTAAAAATCCCCAGCCAAATTCTTGAATGGCTGGCATCGCCTTAAGTCCTACTTGAATCATAATCCAAACTAAAACACCCGCGATCGCAAAAGCCAAGATTTTTGCTGACCAATAAAAGGTATTGTCTAAGGTTCTTTCGATCCCCGAACGAGCTTCTAGTTTTGATGTGTAATTGTTACTCATAAAATTTAACTGGTTTTATATCGCCTTAAACAATACTGATTTGAAATAAGCTCCAAGCAATATTTCGTTTTACTAATATTTATTTACAACACTCAGATTAAGGCTGGGTAAAGCTCAAGTTATCCTGCCTAGTGACTCATAGCCATTAAAATAGAGAAATAAAACCCTTCAAGATCCTACTTGATCTCAGTTTCACACGATTCTTGAGTTCTCTTGACTTGTTTCTGATTTCCTTAACTTGTGACCCATGACCCCGCATGATTTAGATAGAGAAGTTTTTATTCTTACCTGCTCGTAACCATTGATTGTTAAAAGCTGAGAAATAGTTTCTTTAGCTTTGATATTAGCGTTTTTTAAGATACCCTCATTACAGGCAGTATTGACAATTTTAATTAAAGTTTTTCTCTGGGCTAAAGTTTGTAGTTGAGGGGCAACATCTGGACCTAAATTGAGGAATCCACGGTCATAATCATAAACCCAGGAATGATTAACATCGATTTTACTGTCTAATATTTTGGCTGGGGGTAAATCAATCTCAATTTTATTATTATTAATTTTAATATCTGCTTCCGTTAACTCGCTTAAATCAACTCCTGCTCTAATTTCCCCCCTAGCGATATAGAGTAGTCGCGTAGTGGCTAAGGATATATCACCTAACTTGCGATCTGCTGAAGTGGGGACAATTGTTTCCATTGTCTGTATGGTAGTAGCCAATTCTTGAATATTTTTAAGGCGCTGGATAATCGGGGTAATCGTTTCGACTTGAGGTTCAACTGGCGGTAGTTTAAATAAATTGCCGATCAAATTTAAAGTGCGATCGCCTGTACGCCAAAGACCCAGAATAACCAGTAAAATAACTAAATTAACGCTACAAAAACTCCAGAGTAAAAGTTTTTGACAAAACGTAATGGGGGTTTTAGATGTATTCATATATTATTTTGCTCATAAAATCACTTAACTACTAAGGGAACTAAATTTAATTATATGCTGATACTAATGATGGTTTTTACAACAATTAACCCTGGGATAATTGCGTCATTATTAAAGATTTATTACTACTTAACTAGTGAAATCAGAACAGTTGTAATCATCGAATTCAGGTTAAGTAAAATTTATTACTGACCAATACTAGTGTTCTTTTGTGATATTTGTTATGCTATAGCACCGTATATAGTGCTTAACTAGAAAAAATTTTATGACTTCATTTTTATCCCAGTCTCAAAGCAACATGTCAGCTAACCCGATTTTTAATCCTGGGGGAGATGACAAGGTAGAAAATCGCTCTATCTGGTTTGGTAATACCACTAACTTAATGCAGTTAAACGATGTGCGTTACTCTTGGGCAATTGGTTTGTATCAACAGATGCGAGAAAACTTCTGGATTCCGCAAAAGCTCGATCTAACTCAAGATGTCACCGATTACTGGAATTTGACCGCCGAAGAGCGTCGTGCCTACAATGGTATTCTTAGCTATTTAACTTTTTTAGATTCGGTTCAAACTTGCAATATTCCCCACATCAAAAGCTGTGTTACTGCACCTGAAGTAAGTGTTTGCATGGCAGAACAAATTTCCCAGGAGGGAATGCATAACCAGAGCTACCAGTATATTATTGAAACTGTCATACCAGGCGATCGCCGTGGGAGTGTTTACGAATTTTGGCGCACCGATAAAGTGTTGGCAGATCGTTGCGAATTTATCGCTTCAATCTATCAAAAATATGTCGACGATCCTACCTCAGAAAATTATTTTGTTTCCCTGCTAGCAGACTATTTATTGGAAGGCATTTATTTCTATAACGGCTTTATTTATTTCTATAACTTGGCTTCACGGATGCTAATGCCTGGTAGCGCTGATATCTTCAAGATGATTAACCGCGATGAATTGAGTCATGTTAGACTTTATCAAAAGCTTCTACCAGAAGCAATGCAGCTATTTCCCCATTCTATAGAGCAAATTTATGAAATGTTCGATACCGCTGTACAGCATGAATGTCGTTGGACAAACCATATTGTTGGAGACAGCGTTTTAGGCATAACTGAAGCCAGCACGGAACACTATACTAAGTACATGGCTAATATGCGCCTGCGCTCTATCGGTCTAGATCCTCTATATACCGATGAGCAATACAAAAAAAGCCCCTATAGACATTTAGAAAGATTCTCGGATACTAAAAAAGAAGGTCATACTAAAGCTAATTTCTTTGAAGCTGGTGTAACTAGTTATGTCATGTCCTCTGGAGTTGGCGGTTGGGATGAAATCTAAGATGGACAATACTATCTTTTTCCGTTCCCACTGCAAAAATAATTACAGCGCGGGGCTTCCCGCCGTTAAGCTAAAAATATTATGCAAATAAATATCATCCCTTTTGCTTTTGAAATTGACTCGGTAAGTCTAGCTGGTAGCTGTATCTGGTCACTTGCTCTTTACATTGGTCTGGACTCATCTAGAACCTGGATTAGTTCCCAACTAGAGCGATGGTTCAATTTCGCCGAGGGATGTTTATATACTTCTACTGAGGAATTTGAGGAGACTCGTCCTGCAAGGGAAGCGCAAAATGCCTTTTATGCCTCAGTATTAGGGATTGTTCCTTTTTTGGTTGCGGGAACAATAACCAATTGGGTAACTGATCTTAGCTTTGGGGGGAGTAGTTGGGCGATCGCCCTCGGATTGATGACCTGTGCTATCTGTGGTCTATTTGCCTTGGCTAATCAAGATTATGACGATTCTGAAGACGAGGACTGAGATTTTAATTGATAATTTGCTCAATCCTCCATATTTAATTTATTCGTAAAGCCAAGATTTTCTGACGGGTTCCCAGTCTACTAATTCTGATTCATTGAACCAAAGAGCAACTTCTGTCTGAGCTGTTTCAGGAGCATCGGAGCCGTGAATTAGATTCCGCCCGATACTAACTCCTAAATCGCCACGAATCGAACCTGGAGCAGCAGAAACAGGATTTGTCGCGCCAATAATGTTTCTGGCAGCAGCAATTACGTCTTCACCTTCCCAAACCATGGCAAGTACAGGAGCAGAGGTGATGAATTCAACTAAGCCTTTGAAAAAGGGTCTTTCTTTATGAACTTCGTAGTGTTTTTCGGCTAATTCTTGGGAAACCTGCATCATTTTTAATCCTACGAGAGTAAAGCCTTTGGATTCAAAGCGATGAATGATTTCTCCTGTTAGATGACGTTGTACGCCATCGGGTTTGATCATAATAAAAGTGCGTTCCATAATCTCCTCAATAATTAGTTACAAAATGTCACAAGATTTAGAGTAACTCAGATTGCTGCTATTTCAACTTTTGATTTGGTTAGTGATTAGTAATCAGTAATTAGTAATCACTAATTAGTAATCAATTAGCGTTTGATTCGCGGTAACGTTCGAGAGCTAAGTTGATTAGGCGATCAACTAGTGTGGGAAAATGAACTCCACTGTGAGCCCAAAGTTGGGGATACATACTAGTAGCAGTGAAACCAGGAAGAGTATTAATTTCATTGATAAAGATTTCGTCGGTATCTTCGATATAAAAAAAATCAACTCTGGCTAACCCTGCTGCATCTACCGCTATAAAAGCTTCAATTGCCATTGATTTAATGCGATCGCTGATTCTCTGGGGAAGATTAGCAGGGATATGTAGTTGGGCTGCACCTTCGGTATACTTGGTTTCATAATCATAGAAGTCACTATCAAAGGTGATTTCTCCCACCACTGAAGCCTTGGGATTGTCGTTACCCAATACGGCGCATTCAACTTCTCTGGCGTTGACTCCTGCTTCGACGACAATTCGACGATCATAACTAGCAGCGTTATCCAAAGCCGCTTCTAATTCTGCACGCGATCGCACTTTGGCAATACCTACCGATGAACCCAGGTTGGCAGGTTTAACGAAACAGGGATAATCTAACTTGCCCTCGATATCATCACATAGTTTGGGGAAGATACAGGGGCTTGAGTATACTTGGGAGCGATTTACAGCTACATAATCTACCTGGGGTAATCCTGCTTGAGTAAACGCCATTTTCATCGCAATTTTGTCCATGCCTAAAGCGGAACCTAGTACCCCAGAACCAACAAAGGGAACGTTCATTAAGCTCAGTAAACCCTGTACAGTACCATCCTCGCCATTGGGACCATGAAGTATGGGAAACCAAACATCAATCTCACCATAACTGTTTTGTCCTGCAGAAGAGAGAGAAGAAAAACCAGTAGTTGCTAGCTTACTGGCATTTTCATTGGATGCATTAGTCTCTTCGCTCTTTAATAACAAAGGTTCTCCAGAAGTCAGTACCTGTTGTGCAAGATTACTAGATTGCCATGTCCCACTTTTATCTATATATATGGGCAGGATATCGTACTTAGTTTTATTATCCCCATGTTCTAGTGCAGATGCGATCGCTTTAGCAGAACTGATTGAAACCTCATGCTCTCCTGAGCAACCACCAAATAGTAAGCCAACTTTTTGTTTTGCCATGTCATATCCCCAAAATCTCACCAGTAATGCTACATCATCTTGCAGATTTTGGTTGGATATTGGGTTGTCATAATTCGTGACAAGTTAAGACACTATGCTATTTGTCAATCAGTTTTTAACTCTAAGCTCTAAGCTTTTGAGATAATGAACAGTATTGTCTCTGAACTCTGCCGTCTCGGCTAATTTTTCGATAGCGGGAGGAGAAACTTGCTCGGAAACGGTTTGATAAACTTGCTGATCGAAAACATTTTGCACAATAAACAAGGAAACAAATGAAATCAGAGCAGCAATGATAGGTGTTGTTATCCATCCAGAAGCGATGCCCCCTAGAACGCCCCATTTGACTTGTCTAACTCCTTTGATTCCTTGCAACATCGCAATCCCGATTACGGCTCCGACGACTGCTTGAGAACTCGATACGGGAATTAGAGGAATTGGCGGTAAACCTAAACTAGCGACAAAATTAGATAATGCTGTCGAAGAAAAAACGAATAATACCAAAGAACTTGACATTACAACTACCAATGCCCCCGTAGGCGATAATGTCATGAGACTACCTCCAACGGTCATCATTACTCGCTTAGAATAGGTAAAAACTCCCACAGCAATCGCGATCGCTCCTAATAAAAATAATTGTTCGACCGCAGAAATATCAAAAATTCCCGCAATTTTAAGATTCTCAAAAGGGGAAGAAGGGACAAAAACCCCCATCACATTACCAATATTATTCGCGCCCAAAGTATATGACCCAAATGCGCCGACAATGATTAAACCCAAACGGATATTCCTGTCTAAACTTAGAAGATGAGGTTTAGTTTTTTCAATGGCTAGAACGATAAATTTATAGATAAAAGCTGAGAAAATTGCTGCCAAAATAGGGCAGGCAACCCAGGTGCTAACAATTTTGGCTAACTCATTAATGTCTGTAGCCGAACCACTAAACCAATTCCAGCCCACAATAGCCCCGACTACTGCTTGAGAAGTAGAAACGGGAAGCCCTAACTGAGTCATTAACAGTACTGTGATCGCAGCGGCTAAAGCAACTGTGAAAGAACCGGCTAAGGCATTAACTGCACCTAATTTTCCTAAGCCACCTGCTGCCCCAGCACCAGCTGTTACCGAACCAATAATGATAAAAACACTACAAATAAAGGCTGCGGTAGAAAAACGAAGCATACGACTGCCGACTGCCGTACCAAATACATTGGAAGCATCATTAGCTCCTAGTGACCATCCTAAGAATAGTCCACTGGAGAGAAATATTAACGTAGCGATTAATTCCATAATTTAGGAAATTGAAAACTAGAAATCTAGTTACTTATAATGTGCGTTGAATCGCATAGATATTCAATTCATCTGCTACATCTTCTGCTTGATCGGCGATCGCATCAATAGCATCAACGGTATCTCGTAAATTAATTTTTTCCGAGAATTTTAAATTGGTACTAAAAATTTTCTTTTTCAAACTAAGGGTAATTTTATCAGCTTCAGATTCATAGACTCTGACTTGATAGATATGATCTCTTACTGATTTAGGATCGCGGAAAAAAGTACGAGCCGCAACGATGACTGCTTCTACGCTTTTAACTACGACTTGTACCAATTCTAAAAATCTTTTTTCATCGACTGGTTGTTCTGTTTCTGGTACTTCTGTATATTCAATCATTAATCCTTGAAAGTTATTACCCATTGCATCAAGAAGAGAAAATAAATCCGTCAGTAAGCGCAGAATATCTGCTCGAAAATCAGGAATTAACATTTCACTATAAAGAACATTAACAATAGAACGGCGTAAGTCTTTACATCTTTCTTTGAGAGCAAGAATTTGTGATAATTTGTCCTCGCAAGTTTCAGAGATTGCTCCTTCTGCAAGATAGGCTGTAATTCCTCGTTCAAAATAAATTGCCCCTTCGGCAACTTTGTCGAGAAATTCATCAATTTGTCCTTCCAATAATTTTGTTTTACCAAACAAAGGAGGTGTTTCTTTCGACATAAGTTCTACCAATTAACTCGATTGTTGTGATTTGAAGTTGCGATCTTCATAAGTATATATGTATTTGTTTTTGCCAGAGATACAGCGCGGGGCTTCTTGTTTAGACAGCTAACCCGTTCTCATTTGATTTTACCCTCACAAGATTCTCATAGTATCGGCATACAACTGTCTTGTCAGGAAAAATTCAGGTGATGAGAGAATAAGATGACCAAATCAGCAACAGTAGGGTTCAAGATTGCTGGAGTTCAACAGCAGATTATTAAGCTAGAACACCAAAATGCTGTGCTTACTCGAAAAGATGAGCAGAAACTGCAACAACTGAGAAGAACTCTTCAAAACCTCTACCAGATTTATGATGTTGATTTAGAAAATTGAGTCCAAAAAAATTGATCGAGGTTGAGTCATATTAATGAGTGAGCAGGCTTGAAACTATTGTGGTTTATTAATGGATGCAAGAAAAGAAGATGATCTATTTCCTAAGTTGCGATTACCTGGAACAATTTATGATAGAAGTTTTTCAGGGTATCGGTGTCCCAGAAAAAGACGCTAAAATCTGCGCTGATGTTCTGATAACGGCAGACAAACGAGGTATTGATTCTCATGGGATTGGACGCTTGAAGCCAATTTATTATGACCGTATTGTCAAACAGAAAATTCAACAGCCAGTTACAGAAATTGAAGTTGTCCGCGATCGCCTGGCAACGGGGGTAATCGATGGTCATCATGGTATGGGAATGGTAATTTCCACCTACTGTATGAACTTGGCAATCGAGAAGGCCAAAAAATACGGTTTAGGCATGGTAGTTGCTCGGAACTCGACCCATTACGGAATCGCAGGCTATTACACTTTGATGGCCTGCCAACAAAACATGATTGGGCTTACTGGAACCAATGCTCGTCCATCTACCGCACCGACTTTTGGGGTAGAAAATATGCTAGGTACGAACCCTTTGGTTTTCGGGATGCCCACCGATGAAGAGTTTCCTTTCACTAATGACTACGCTACCTCAATTATGCAGCGCGGCAAAATTGAACAATATGCCCGAGAAGGTAAAGACTGTCCCCCAGGACTAATCATCGATCGTCAAGGTGATACCATGACAGATCCGCAAAAGATCCTCCAAGCTTTAGTACAAGGAGAGGCTGCCTTGGTTCCGATCGGTGGTATTGAGGAATCAACAGGTGGACATAAAGGCTACGGTTATGCCACAGTTGTGGAAATTCTCTCGGCCGCACTACAGCAAGGAGCTTTTCTCAAACAATTGAGCGGATTTGATAGTGAAGGCGATCGCATCCCATATAAGCTGGGTCATTTCTTTATGGCTATTGATATCGCGGCATTTACCGAAGTTGAAACCTTCAAAAAAATTACGGGGGATATCCTACGTGCTCTTCGTAACTCTCAAAAAGTTCCTGGTGCAGAACGCATCTACACTTGCGGTCAAAAGGAACATTTGGCGTGGTTAAAGCGAAAAGATACGGGTATTCCGATAAACGAAGCATTGCAACAAGATATCATTGCCATGCGGAATGAACTAGGACTGGTGCAGTATCAGTTTGATTTTGAATAAAGATTGCCTACTCCTGGTTGTAATTAAGTGAAATCTTCAGGGTGGTAGATGGATAGTTCTTAACCGATAAAATAAATGAAGTCTCCAGAATGATAAATTCTTTCAATCAAACAATAAGAACTAAAAACTATCCATCACAACACCAACAATGGACATAATTCTTTGCCATCAGACGGTAGACTTTGACGCTTTGGGTTCGGCAATTGGTTTATCGCGCCTGAAAACGGGAGCAAAGATTGTTTTGACAGGTGGCGCTCACCCTACAGTCAAGAATTTTATAGCGCTTTATCGAGATGAGTTTGACTTTGTTGAGATGCGTAGTATTAATCCTGAAGCGATCGCCACAATCTACGTTGTAGATACGCAAAAGAGCGATCGCCTGGGAGCAGCAGCCAAATGGTTTACTTTGCCCAATGTCAAACGGATTGAGGTGTTCGATCATCATGTCGATCTGGAGTCGGATATTCCTGTCACGGAGATTCATACCGAAGCAGTTGGGGCAATTACGACCTACATCACCGAACTGTTACAGCAGCAGAAGATTACCCTCACGCCTTTTGAAGCTACGGCAATGGCTTTAGGAATCCATGTGGATACTGGCTCGTTAACCTTCGATCAGACTACTCCCCGTGATGCGAGGGCGATCGCTTGGTTGATGGAACAGTCAGCAAATGTTTCCATCGTGGCTGACTATAATGACCCAGGCTTATCAAATCACTTACAGGATTTGTTTAAAGATGCTTTGAATAATTTACAGCGCACGACTATTGAAGGATATACAGTAGCTTCTGTGTTATTGCAGACAGATAAGTTTGTCAGAGGTTTATCGAGTCTAACGGCGAGATTAATTGACCTAACAGAAAGTGATGTGATGCTGTTGGGTCATCAGTATCAAAAAAACGATAAATATAAGCTAGTGGTAATTGGGCGATCGCGTTTGGCGGAAACTAATCTCAATCTGCTTTTCCAGCCTTTTGGGGGAGGAGGTCATGCCCAAGCAGCTTCCATGTCAATCTCCACCGATGATCCAGCACAATTATTCCAGGAGTTGTTAATTGAATTACAGTCGCAAATTCCCCAATCTCCAACAGCTAAGGACTTAATGTCTTCTCCTGTGAGGACTATTCGCCCTGATATTGCGATCGAACAGGCACAAAGAATTTTGTTTCGCTATGGTCATTCTGGGCTATCGGTAGTGAACGAAAGCGATCGCTTGGTGGGAATTATCTCCCGTCGTGATTTGGATTTGGCGCTTCATCATGGGTTCGATCATGCTCCTGTTAAGGGTTATATGAGCCGTAATCTGAAAACAATTACTCCTGATACATCCTTGTCCGAAATAGAATCTTTAATGGTCACTTATGACGTTGGCAGATTACCCGTAATTGAGGCAGGAGAATTAATTGGTATTGTGACTCGCACCGATGTTTTACGCCAACTTCACGATCAGCGTCATGAGGTTGAGCTGGATACGGCTAGCAATAAGAGCCTGACTTCTCATCTATTACCTACTTTACAAAGTCGCTTAGAGCCTGTAATTTGGCAACTGCTTCAGTCGGTAACTCAAGCCTCACAGCAACGTGGTTGGAATCTCTATTTGGTGGGAGGAGGAGTTAGAGATGTTCTACTTACCAGTGATCATGAACCTTTATTGTTACAGGATATAGATTTGGTAGTTGATGGCTACCATCGTTCTAATGATGAGCGGGCTGGGGTGGAATTAGCAGAGGTAATTCAGCAGATGCACCCCAACGTGAGCCTTTCCATTCATGGGGAATTCCAAACCGCAGCCTTAGCTTGGCACCGAGATCCAGTTTTTGGCAATCTATTGATGGATATTGCCACTGCCCGCACTGAATTTTATCCTTATCCCGCAGCTAATCCTCAAGTAGAGGCTAGTTCAATTCGCCAGGATTTGTATCGACGAGATTTTACGATTAATGCTTTAGCAGTACGTCTTACACCTCCCAAAAAAGGAGAATCTTCTCGTAAAGGCGACTTGTTAGACTTTTTTGGCGGTTTATTAGATTTGCGATCGCGTCAGATCCGTGTGCTTCATGCCAATAGCTTTATTGAAGATCCCACGCGGATTTATCGAGCAGTTAGATTTGCGGTGCGGTTGGGTTTTACGATCGAACCTCAGACATTAGAATATATCCACTATGCCATCAAGAGTGGTCTGTATGAACAGCTAAGAATCAGCGATCGCCAAACTCCTGCTTTAACCACCAGATTAAGGGCTGAATTGAAATATATTCTTCAGGCGCATTATTGGAAACCAGCATTAAGATTACTGTCTCACTTAAATGCTTTAAGTTGTTTACATCCAGATTTAACCCTAACTCCTGCCCTAGAATGGCAAATACATTGTGTTTCTAAATGGTTAGGTTATTTTGAACCAAAAACTACAGAACATTGGCTAATTAGACTCGAAACCTTAATTGCTCATTTAGCCCCTGTTGACAGGACGATGGTTGCTGATAAGCTGCAACTATCTAAAGACAGTTTACAACGACTCCAACGGCTAGAGAAATTAGAGACTAAAATAACTAGTCAACTGGTTCAGTGTAATCTTCCGAGCCAAATCTATCAATTATTACATCCTTATAAATCTCTGCAACTAATTCTCTTTGCAGCTAGAAGTAACAAAACAATTCGCCGTTTAATTTGGCGATATATTACCCAACTATCTCAAGTCAAACCCTTACTCAACGGTAATGACTTAAAAACCCTAGGTTTTAAACCAGGACCCTTATACAAAGAAATTTTATCAGATATCTTAACAGCTAGTCTTGATGGTGTAATATGCGATCGCCAAAGTGCTGAAGAATATGTAAAATCTAGATACTAGTCTGCAAAAAAGGTACTGATATAAGGGTTAGGATCGTTGTCTGGATTATTGTCTATGATTAAAATTCCATCCTGCATATCAAAGGCAGCATTCGCTGTGTCAGTTGTGCCTAGCTCTACTAAAAACAACTCTTGATATTGATCTAAACCACTGAGAATGCTGGCAACAGGACTTTGTTGGTCAAACCCGTCAAGGTTAGGCAGCTCGTCACCAGGGGCTAAGATTAATTCTGTAGGGGTAGCTAGATTAGTGCATTCAGTAGTGTTATTGATAATGCTGTATTCAAAACTGAGGTTGTTAACAGAATCGACAGGTAATAACACACGATCATCTACCATCATAGTTTCGACCAGTTCTTGGTTTTGATAAACATCAATTTTAACGTTTAAAAAATCTCCACCAGCGCCACACTGAATTTGAGATGCAAAGTATAAAAGTTCAATCATGGTAAGAAAATTTTTGATTAAAAAACAAAGTTAGCTAATTACAACTAGTAAACTTACTTCGATAATCACTGTTTGTTTCGCAGTTGTATTTAATTGATTACTACTATATTTACCTAGTTTTTCATCGATTGGGTAAACAGAATATCAAGAGTCAGTACTTTTATTTGAAGCTAAGATAAATCTACTGTTGATTATGACTAGTGCAGGGATCGCAGAAATAACACAGCAGTTATAAAGGGAGTATAAACACCTGCAATTGTAGGTGACTAGATGAGGGGAAAACAATCATGTCTGGACCCCGTCCCCAACCCATTAACCTCAAACGTAATCAACGGGCCATCCTCAAGAAACTGTCGCGTCGTCGCCAAACGCCGCACGCTCTTGTTGAACGCTCCCAAATCATCCTGCTCGCAGAGGAGGGGCTCTCCAACAGTGAAATTGCTCGCCAACTGAATATCGACCGCTCTACAGTGCAACGTTGGCGTCAACGTTGGCTTGAGTCGAGTGACAGATTAGCTGGCGTTGAGAGTAAACGAGCACGTCTTGAGATCATTAAGAAAATTCTCAGGGATGAACCGCGGCCAGGAACCCCTGTGCACTTCAGCGTTGAGCAAGTCTTCATAGGGTGTGGTCAAAAGTAGTTGGTGAGGCTCCAGGCGATCGCTAAAAAACTCGACGCCAAGTGGGATTGATCTAAACAAAAAAAGGCAGTGTAGTTAAAGAGATGAATCAATAAATTACATTGCTATGAACCAAAAATATAATGATTGTATAGAGCAAATAAGTCAAATTCTGTTTCAAGCAATTACAGAGAGAGAAGAAAATCTGGTGGAAACAGTTGAGGAACTTGACTCTGACCTATTATCACTGTTACGTACTATCGGCGCTCGAGTGATGTCAATGTTGATGACCTGGTTAGTTAATCAGGTGACAAGTCAAACTCAAACTATTGGTTGGGTAATTCATCGACGACCCTTAATTAAATATACAGTGATTTTTGGTCAACTAAAGATAGAATCGCCCTATCTTTGGAATAAGAAACTGAAAATGGGGATTCGTCCCGTAGCCGAAAAACTAGGAATAACTCATGGAAAGCATTCCCCAGGCTTAACAAGAGCTTTGGTAGATTTTGGTGCGGAAGAATCATTCAATCAGGCAAGTAAACGCTTTCAAGAACATTATGGTTTTAAGATTGAGTCGAGTAAAGTCAGAAGAGAAGTGCTTCAAATCGCTCGATTATCGGAACAATTTGTGGAGCAAAGACTAGCCAAATCTCAAGCACAAGCAACTATTAACCCCAAAACAAAGACCGAAAGACTTTTATTAGAATTAGATGGTTGTCTTTTAAGAACAGGAGTAAAAGTGCCAGAGGAGAAAGTTGGATTAACCAAGATTCGGAAAATTCCCCAATCTTCTCGAAAAATTGATTGGCGAGAAATCAGGGTGGCTTTTGCTCGTCCAGTTGAGCAGAAAAAGCAGCGAACATTTGTCGCTAGGATGGACAAGTATCCAAAACTTGTTCAACAACTTGTCGGAGCTGCTTACATCCGTGGTCTAGCACCCCAGTCACAAATTTTCGCCCTAGAGTCGTGGAGCTAAGGGTCTTAAAGAGGCTCGCGGAAGTTGGTTTTCGAGGGCTTCAGTTTATCTTAGATCGCCCTCATCTCAAACAACATCTTTATGAAGGGGTCGAAGCAATGGAACTCTCTGAAAAGCTTAAACATCCTATTGTCGATGCTATTGTCAGTTTAATTAATCGGGGCAAGGTTCAGAAAATCATCAAAAAATTCCAAAATTATCAAGGAACAGGAGCCAAGGAGATTGAAACTCTAGCTAACTATTTAATTCGGTTTCGCTCCCTGTGTCCATTATCAGAAAGGCGCATAGTTCGCCGCATCTAGTTTCAGAGTTTAGGATTACCTATTGGCAAGGGGTGAAATTGAAAGTGCCCACCGATATATCCCACAAAAAAGGTTAAAAATCCCAGGAGCTACTTGGCACCCTGACTTTTCACGGTATCTTTTTTTCAATAAAGCGATCGCTAAACCACCGATTCCCCAAGGCTTATTTTTCCGTTATCGATTGTCATTAAGCCAAGATTATTGAAAATAAGCCTTGGGAAGAAATCCAGTTCTGGACGGGGTTTCAGAGATGCCGTGAAAAGTCAGCAACAGTATAGTTTAATTCCTCTACATGATTAATCTGTGGGGTAACAAAACATCGCCCATGACTGATTGCCTATTGCCTGAAGTTAACTTTTGAAATTCCTAATGCCAGATCAGCAGGTCGATTGTTTTGTTTTTGAGTCTTGTCTCCTAAAGAACTATTCATAGGAAATCAAGAGTACAATAGTAGTATATGTAATTGATTTGAAACTTTTAGAATTATGAATAATATTAATGTACGAATTATCAATGGCGTTGAGATACGCCCCCGAAGTCTATTTAGATATCCAAGGTTATGAAAGATATCAAGTCAGCAATTATGGAAAAGTCAGGAACAAGAAAACAAGCAAAATACTAAAGCCATACTTGACCCGTGGCTACCTGAGAGTCAGTCTTTACAATGATTCAGGTAGAAAGTGCAAGTTGATCCACAGGTTAGTTGCAGAGGCTTTTCTATCCAATCCTCACGATAAACCAGCAGTTAATCATATCAACGGCTGCAAGACTGATAGCAATGTATGCAACCTGGAATGGGTCACATCTTCAGAGAATATGTCCCATGCACATAGCAATGGACTTAGACCCGAAGTAAATACCCAAGGTGAAAAGAATGGGTTCTCAAAGTTAACAGAGACTCAGGTTAGACAAATAAGAGTATTACTAACTGATAGTAACCTGACTCAAAAAACAATTGGATCTCAGTTTGATGTTTCTCGAAGTACGGTCAAGGATATCAAATCTGGAAAAAGGTGGGGTCGCTTATTGAGTAGAGATGCTACCGACGATGCCGTAGATAGATATGCAGCATAGTTTACGTTTATGACAGATATGCCCCGAAGTTAGACCCTTAGCTACTCTCGACAGTGAAAGAGATTGGGGCATTTTTGGGGTAACATAGTGAGGAACACTTTATTCCCAAATCGCTTCAAGAGCTTGAAACGTAGTATTTAAAAGGGTATGGGCGATACTGGATTTGAACCAGTGACGTCCTGCTTGTAAGGCAGCGTAAGAGGCTAAAAAGCCTATTATTTCGTTGTATTTAGCCCAATATTTCTAGTATTTGACCCAAAATTGGTTCTTATTTGGTTCTATAAAAATAGGACTAATGTACTTAGAAGGTAAAGAAAGAGCCAAAATAGGCAAAGTAACCTTAGATATTAATGGTGATAGATACCGTCTCAGATTCACCTATCCTAAAGGCAAAAGACATCAATTAAAAATATCTCAGGTGTCAGATGAAGGTTGGGCATTGGCTTTAAAAGCAGCACAACTAGTAAATAGGGATATTGACTTAGGGGACTTTGATGAGAGTTATGCAAGGTACTCTCCTACTCATGCCAAAGCTCTAGAATTAGCCCAGGAGAAGAAAATCAAAACTTATACTCTTGTAGAAGTTTGGGAGCGATACAAAGACTTGAACAAAGATAGAATTGCTCAGACTACCCAAAGTTATCTCTGGAAAGACTGCGACAGATATTTATCTCGGACTGACAAACAGCTATTAGAGTTAACCAAAGCTCAGGAGTTTGTTTCTTACTTACAGAGTAAGTATGCTGTCTCAACCATTGCTACTCTTTTTCGCTCTTGCATCAATCCTGCGGTCAATGCTGCTGTTAGTGCTGGTCTTATTACTGCTAATCCTTTCAAAAGCATTAACATTCCTAAGCCACAGAAAAAGCCGATAGAATGCTTTGAGCCACATGAAGTCAAAGTAATTATTGCTGCTTTCTACTCAGATGAATATAATCCTAAATCATCGCACTATCAGCATTCCTTTTATGTTCATTATGTAGAGCTATTGGCTTTGACTGGTGCAAGACCTGAAGAGATTGTAGCTTTAACCTACGAAGACATTAAGCGCAAAGGAGGGAAAACTTACATCAAGTTTTCCAAGGCTTATAGCAAAGGAATACTATTGCCTCATACCAAGACAAAAGAGATTCGTCTTTTCCCATGCAACAAACAGCTTAAAGATGTACTCAAGTCTATTCCTCGAAGGAAAAACTCGAATAACCTATTACTTTCTAGTAATGAAGGAGGCTATTTGAACCATAACAACTTCAGGGATGATAACTGGCGTGTTGTATTGAAGGGTTTGGTTGAGGATAAGAAAGTAGAAAAGTATCTAAAGCCTTATGCTCTAAGGCATTCTTTCATTACTAGGTTAGTCAGAGAAGGAGTAGATATTAAAACTGTGGCTACACTATCGGGTAACTCAGTAGCTACTATCATCAAGCATTATTTAGCATCTAAGCAAGACTTTAATCTACCAGAACTCTAATTAACAAACAGAGGGGATTTTTACCCCTCTACAGTTTCGTGGAAGCTTATGACAACTTACCTAACTGTTTATGAACCTCTTGTAATTGCTCCTCAACTTGTCTGAGTTGAGACTTTAAAGCAGTTTGTCTGGAATTAAGCTTATCTCTTAAATCACATAGCCTAGTACGAATAGACGAAACAGAGCGTTCTTGCCTGCTATATAGTTCGCGTTGTATCTGTGTTTCTTGATTGTAAGAAAACTCTACAAAATCAGGAGACAAATGATTGAGATTGTGATTGGGAATAGCGGGTAGACTTTCTACAGCAGGTCTTGAATTTTCTAACTCATAAGCGTTTAACTCTTGTTCGGCTTCTAAAGTACCCACGTATGGTTGAAGCCCTTCATTTTCCATTGCGGGATGTGGATAGTTATTATTCATAATTGATTAAATATTAATTAATAGTATTTTTGTTCTGATAGTGCAGTTCCAGAACCCTAGCAAGTTCCTGTTTTGTTTCTGGACTGAGAATGTTGTTATTCCTTATCTTCAATAGATTCCGTTCTAGAGAATTTTGTGTATCTTTCATTGTTTTATGCCATAAATATCTATTTCCATAAAACAGTAAAAGCAATGCCATTTAGTGTTCAAAAATCGCCAATAGAACACTAGAAATATTTTCTGTATATTTTCAGCTTCGTAAATAAGAAGACCCACCCCCACCCCTTCTTATATATGGGTCGAGAAAAGCAATTTATATTAACCGCTTAAAAAGCCAATAGGAGTCAAAACATGAGACGGAGAAAACTTGGTCTTGTGAGTAACAAGCTATAGCCCCCCTATGGGGTGCAGATTTTTACAACTAAATATTTATTTTTCACAAGGGTTAGTCAAGAGACTGACCCTTTTTTTGAGTTTATTCAATTAAATCAAGGGAGAAAACCTAACATGAAAACTCAGACTTTAACATCCGCATCATCCGTATCGACAATTCAACTTCAATTTCCTAGCTTTGGTAATCCCAATGCAGAGAGGGAAATAGTAATCACGTTTGACTTTGACGCTGGCACTGTAGCTTGGCGCAATCGTGTATTCAAAGTAAACCAAAGACTAATTTCTGTCCGTAAAGTCTATTCAGACAAAGGCTTTAAGTCTAATGACTATGAGTATCAAACTCAGGTTGTTTCTGTAGCAGAGACAATAAAGCTAATGATGAAGACTGTTAACAGCTTCAAGCAAGCCAACACAGCTATCAACTTCCTCAATGAACTTGTAGGAACTGTCCTTGTAAGTAACTGGGAAATAGACGAACGGGACACCACTAGCTATAACCTTAGTGCTATCCAACCTGAAACAGATAACACCCGTGATGCTCAACAAGTCCTTAGAGACTATGATGTAGTGGGCTTCGAGGTTAAGCCTAGTGGACTCATGGGCAAAGGCTTATGGGTAGAAGGTTGCTTAGAAACAGCAACAAAACAGTGGGGTTTTGCACTGCCAGATAAAACCAACAAGAAAAGAGCCAAGGTAGCTGATGCTGTAGTGGTATCTGGACGTTCGGTAGACGGAACTAAGTCTATTGTCCATGCTGATAAACCAGAGAAGCAGCTTAATAGAGAGACTATGCTCAAACATATTGCTGCGGAACTCCCCGTAGTCCATGAAGATGCTTTAGTGGCAGAACTTCATGATGGTAAGTTTGCCGTATCCTATGGGCTAGCTGATTATAGTCTGCTGCTAAATGACCCCCTATTATCCTTAGCAGTAGGTGATGCTGGCATAGTAAACAGAGAACCCATTAACTATGTAGCTAACAAACTGCTTCGTGGTGGAATCAACCTAGAACTATTGTTCGCTAGCAATCCTGAATATCAAGCTGAACTTTGTAAGAGAGTTAAATCTCTATCTCTGTCTGATAATCGCACTTTAGAAGTTCAGGCTGTAATGGAAGATGTTAAAGCGTCCATGAAAGCACACGAACTAAATGAAACTGTGCTGCAACCTGGAGAAGTAATAGAGTTTAAAGGGCAAGCTGTAATCGCTAACTTCAACACCTTCCCTGTTAGAGTTCATAAGGTTAAAAGTATTCGTAGAGGTGCTTTCATTAACACTGAATGCCGTTCTCTCGTGGTAGAAGTCCACACTAAAGCTGAGTTTGAAGACTATAACGCCAAGCTTAGAGGACAGTGGATTAAAGGCATGACCACCCGTAATGATGATTATATCGTTCTTGATAGTAGTGGTGAACCTGTAGATGCTCGGTTTATCCTTAACCATAATTCAGTCAAGAATGAGAAAGCTGTAAGTCTTAGAGGTTGGGCAAACAACGAAGGACAGAGAATTGCTTTCTGTCAGAATGGCGAACTTCGCTATGTAGAAGAAACTGAAGCAGGTAAATGGGTTCTAGGAGGACTTGTTGACTTAGCAGCCATTGAAGCTGATATTGCTAACCTGACTGAAGAGTATGACGTAGAACAGATTGTATCTATCCAAGACTTAGAAGCATTCAAAACTTCTAATCCCGAAGCTTTTGATGGTGTTGAGGAAACTGAAATAGGCAATAGTCTAGTTCGATTGAACTATAAAGCTAAAGGCTTTGTTGCTCCTTTGGTATTCGCTATTGAATTAAGTTCTGTTCCTGAGAACCTAAGCGTCAATCGCCGTCTAGCTTCTAATGCCACATCCTATCTAACCACCTTCCCTTGTGATGGTCTTAATAAGGTGACTGAACATAATAGCAAGCTAGTTAAATCCCTCAAACTGGCGGGTAAAAACCATGTTGATGCCCATTTCAATCTAGACAGAGAATGTCAGGCTGAAGCATTGCGTGATGTTCTAGGTAATCTAGTAAAATCCTCCAGTCGTGATTTATTAAAGCAGCTAGGAGATAAGTATCCTCATGGCTTTAAGATAGAGGGTTCGGTTAATGGTTCTCGTAAATGGAAGGTAACAATCCCTGCACGTCTATTAACTGTGTTATCTCACTTTAATAAAAATGGATTCTCCACCGATAACAAAGTAGTAGAAGTCCATGCTTTCTTATCTCTAGTAGCAGATAAATCTTCCTGTCCACATCTTCTAGCTGAATATGGGTTCAGACTAGGTAGTAGCCTAGAAAACTGGAAAGACGATGTAAACAGTCGTGAGAAAGCCTTTGTTAAAGGTTCTCCCCTCTTCACGACACACGGGATGAAAGTATTAGCTAACTCCCAAGCTGGTTATGAATCAGTCGATGGTGTGGAAGTTCCTGTTATCTGGATTAACAGCAATAATCCCCTTGTAACTGGAACTGTAGATAAGAACGGCAAGAAGGTTAAACAAATTAAAGATGGTGACGTAGTTCTGTTCTATCGCAATCCTGTAGTAGATTTAACCCCTGGAATCATCCGCTTTAACGATAAAGCCTGTGGTAACTTCACCTGTGCTGTATCTCCCTCTGTATTGGCTTGGAGTAGCCAGACTGATAATGATGGTGACACCCTATGGATAGTGCCTTTAAAGCAAGTACGTATTAGTAGTGTAGACACAGAAGGGAAACGTGGTGATGAAGTCAGAGAATCTATTGCCTCAATGATAAATCATCCTCTAGTTGGTAAAGAAATTGCTGTAGAAGCAATGAAAACCTTTGGTGCTGGTGATTTGTTCGCTGGTATTATCAAACCCCGCGAGAACTTCGGTGATGGAGTACAAGCCGTTGTGGGTAGTTCTAATCCCAACATTATTAAACTTGCTGAAGCTGTAGCTAACCATTACACCGTAAGGGTGGGACAAGGTTATAGCCTGATGTTTAATGCCTTTAATAGCTTCACCACTAAGTTTCATCAAAGTGGTTATAGTGCTTTCTCTCATGAGGAAATTGTTGCTATTAAGGCTAGTTCCTTTGTCTTCTATGAAGATTTTGGTTTGGCTGGCTTCTCTGCTGGTAATGAGTCCCAGTTTGCCAAATTAACTAATTCAGCATTGGAGAGGCTAGGTAAAAACAAAGTTAGCTCTAGTGGTTTGTTAACTCGTAGAAATAAAGGCGGTAATAAAAATCCTTGGTTCTATGCTTCCAAGTTTAGAGCGCAGAGTATCATCCAGTCTCAAACTGAGCTATGTAAGTATTTCGGTGACGTTGAACTCAAGTTTGGCACATCCGAGAGCCAACAAATCAAAGTGTCAGCTTTAAATAATGGTTTATTTAGAACTCTAACCAAGGGTCATTTAAACCAAGAAGGCTGTATCAATGGCATCTTCTCTAGCCTATCTGTAGATATGATTGATGCTGCCCATCCTTTTGCTGAGGCGATGATGGCATGGCAAGAGTTTGTTAATGGTGGTCTTGTCGCCTAGTAGATTTGTCGTTGTGTAGCTCTTATCTCTAACCTTTAACCAAATCTCAGACTTAATTATATTAATCCTTTTTATCACTAATAGATTCAAGTGATACTTCCTTGTAGATTCACTTCTAAGGGAGTTAACAGTATCAGAAGTTATTAGGACTCTAGCTAATAGAAGCTTCAATGCTTTGTTAGTTGTTAGTAGTGCTAGTAATAGAACTTGAATTTAAGACGTGATAGCAGAAAGGATGAATCCCTAGAAATATTGCAATCTATACCCTTTGGGTGTTTGAGATATTTATACCTCTGAAATAATACCCTATGAATATTTTATTAATCGAACAATACAGTCAGTTAATTCAAGACTTAATCAGGTATACCGATGATATTCTACGTCAAGTAATATCTGATGATAGAGTACGTCAGGATATCAAACATAAATGGTATCTGAATGATGATACAAACTGGGATGAAATACTCAGGACTGAAATAGCTAGTTACAGCTTTGACCCTTCTATCTATCCTGATAATTTCTTTAACGAATAGTCAGTCAAATTAATCAATCAGCACTTCCTACGTCGCCACTCACTACGCTCGTGGTGAGCAGTGGGAACAGTATGTCTTTTCATTAGGAATACGGAAAATATTGATTATTTTTATGCCATTGGTATTGATTAACTTAGTAGTATACAAATACTAAGATACCAATTATGAAAACTCTTAAAGAAGTTCGTCAAGAATATAGCGATAAGGTACAGCAAGCCAAGAAAGATAAATTTCTACTGGGGTTGAATAACCTTAGTCCTAGTGAGAAGTCAGCAATAAGGTTTTTGGCAAGCTTATCTCATACCGTAGGAGGAAAGCAAAACCTGGCTCGTCTGTTTCAGATATTTATGACAATTGAATAATCAGCAATAACACAAGAATTAAGTAGTAAATAAACCGTTTAACTCAATGCAGTTGGGCGGTTTCTTTCTGCCTGACCTCATTTCACGACCAGAACCTAATGGTCATTAAATATTTTCTCAAGGTACATAAATAAATCAATTAAATCAAATCAAGGAGTTCAAATTATGTCTAATCAAACTCGTCAATTCAATATCATAGTTCTAATCAACAAAGCTAAAGACAATGACAATATAACTTTTAGCATCACTGAAGGTAACAACGGTGGTTTTCTCCATGCCAACATGACAGGCTCGGTAGTAGAAGCAAATGGGTTAGTTCACACTGAAGATAGTGGTGCTGACTATGACTATAGTAAAGATATTAAAGGGCTAGAAGCATTAATCCTAGTAGATAAACTAACTCTAGCTGAAAAGATTATCAATGAAGCTGAGGCTATCTTTGCCAAACGAGCAGAGCGTAATGATTTAAACAACCGCGTGTATCTAAATATAGTAGCGTCGGGCTTCCGTCTTGATATAAAAGATGAAGCTGAGGAGGCAGAAGACAACCGTAGCAAATTATGGATAACCAACATCGTTAGTGTAGATATCACTGGTGGCTTGAGCATTGATGCTTTTAAGAGTCGTTTAAATGCTCTTAAGTCTAGAAGTTATACCCGCAAGGTTAAAGCTCGTAGTAACGGATTATTTCGCCCCCAACAAGAAGTAACCAAAACGACCACACAAAAGGTAGAACCAGTTAATCCTAATAATGCTCCTCCAGAACTTCCTAGTAGAGAGGAGATGTTTAAGCAAATGATGGTCATGCAGCAACAGATGGCTCAAATGCAATCTAAGTTAGCTGCTAAATCTTCTAGTAGTAATGGGGGAAGTAAAGCACCAGTAGTTCGGGATGTTAAAGCACTTCTACAAGCGAAGTGAGTAGCACTGGTAGGTAACTAACTATAATCTATATTTCATAAAGGGTGTGTCTACAGAGATGCACCCTATTTTTTGTCATTTATTTCAAATCAATCAAATTAGGAGTAATCAATTGATATGGCTAAAGCTAATATTAATCAGCAATCTAGTAATCATAATCAGTCTGGCACAAAGACTAAACATAATATCGACGAATTACTTGCTGCTAAAAGAGCAAACAATCAACTTGGACGCAATAAAGCAACTGAGACTATTGAGAGAGCATCTAGTGTGGTTCGGACTAACACTGGGAAAGCGACTAGAGCCGAGCTACAGAATGATTTAGTTAAGAGTACCGAACTAGCTCAGGCTCAAGGTGAAGAGGAGGGTATCAAGCAATTCTTAACTGAAGATATTCCTGCTGTAGTTAAGGCACTTCAAGGCGAACTTAAAACTAAGCATCAGGAAATTTTAGCTAGTAATGCATCTAAGTTATTAGAATCCAGTGTCATTGATGCCGACTGGGAAAGTATTGACACAGATTTTGATATGTCCTTTGAGCCTGAAGAGTGGCTGTCTCTAGAAGGTACGAGTGAAGTTAAATCATTACCCTCTACTGATGATAATCCTTTCAACTCAGACGATTTACCAGAATAAACACAAGATGAAATTTATTTGATAGGGGTTGGTATGAAGTTACCAGCCTCTATTTGTTTATCTATAAAACTTCGAGACTATTTAATCAATATGGTGAATATTATTATGGAACTGAATCAAGTTCAGAGAGAGTTAATTATTAGGGGCTACGATGCCCACTGTAACGAGATAGAAAGGCTAATTGAAACTAGGCTTAATACGGATATGCTAGAGCTATATGAGGCTTTACTATCTGATAGAAAGGCTGATATCAAAAGGTATTGCAATAACAACGAGATTGATTTACTAGATATAGATGAAGCTACCAAACAGTCTATAGCTCTAAATCTAATTGAGATTGAAATTAAAACTCTGTTAACTGAGAAAGGTAGATACGATGCTGAGTTAAAAGAGTTGGGTATCAGAACTAAAAGAATTACCAATGGGATAGAAAATTGTCCCTGGTTCTCTATGTTTAATTCTCCTGTTAGCCTCCAATGGTGGACAAAAAACACGGAGAAGATATTAGGTAACTGCAATATTGACCACAAATATTATGACTGGGTTGATAGCAAGATAGAGCATATTAAGGATGTATGGAATGAAATTGACCCACAGCAAGCCTTACCAGACATTAAGGTGTATTGGCAGGTTTATAACTTTGAAGTGCCTGAGAGTGTCAAAGATTTCTTGGTAAAGGGTTGTGGCAATTAGTAGATAATCTTCCTCCTTCTGTTTTAGTAATGGAAGGAGATATTAATTGTCATATTGAAGAAGAGGATACAGCCCAACCAATTAATGTGTCTACACAGGTAACAGTAGAAATATCAAAAGATAAAGAATCTGAGTTTAGCGAGAAGTTTAATATTGTCTTTCCTACTATTAGGGGGCAGTGTTTGAATACGAAAGATTTTAAGTTAGTTAAAAATAGATTAGTTGCTGAGATAGAAAACAGTTTAAATCCCACGGAGGTTATTAATAATTTCTTGAATAACTATTTTGAAATTGTTAACAGTTCCCAAGTAAAGCAATTAGTAGAAATAATTAATAGTAAATGATTAATTCATTAACATCAGTAATTATTGAATATCATAAATACTATTGTTCTAGATAAAATAGTAGATGAATACTTAATAAGAGCTACTCTGCGAGTAGGCAATGCAACAATATGAAAGTTAAAGATAGAGTTCAAACTAGCCCTAAGCACGTTACATTACAGAACTATGTAATAGAGTTCATAGAAAAAGAAGCTAAAAAACATAATAGGTCATTCTCTCGCCAGCTAAATAATATAGTTAGAAACCTGATGAGAGCCTATGAGTAATCAAGAACAAGTGTTAACAGAAATACAAAGTAAGTTTAGAAAAAATATTAGGGGTGCTGGGCTGAATTATATGGGGCTATATGACTTGATAAGTAAAGAACAACCCATCACACCCAAAAGCATTTCTGAGGCTATATATGCCCCTGTATCATTCGTTTTAGAGTATGAATATATCTGGAGAATATATATTAATTAATCAGGATATAAAACAAAACACAAAAAAAATGTAGGCACAGAATATTAGTAATATCTATATATAACAAGTATTACAGATTGATTTAGTCTTAGTATTTAGTCAGGTAAAGAGTGTCTTTATATGGCATAAATATAGATAAAAAATGACCTACTAATAGTTAGCAGGTCTAAATACTTTGGAAAGCATTTATGGTTGATTGATAACAAATTAAAACTATGTCTGTGTAAACCTCATGCTAATTCATCATCTTCTTTGATGATATTAAATAATAGGCGCATAAAATAGGTGCAAATATTTATAAGTTAAAATAGATATAGGAAATATAGATATTAAAAAACTTTCTAGGGTTTGCTTTATCTAGAAAGTTTTAGAAGATATTTATGGAAAATACAAATACAAAAAAGTATTACAAAAACAATAGAGAGAAACTATTGAATTAATTTCAAATATTATAGAGACAAAATAAATGAAACATAATAATATTATAACTTATTACCAAAATAATAGTAAATCTTATCTACCTCATACTGATAAGTTGCCTAAAGTAGCTGTAGATTTTATCTGGGATAATTTATTAAAAGATGAAGAGGATAAAGTTAAATCTTTATTTAGTATTTTAAGAAAAGAACACGAGTTAAATATTAAGAATGATGGTTACGCTCCCATACCCTATGAAACTTTCAAAAAGTACAAATACAATCAAGAGATTGAAAGATTAAAAGACCTGGGATACGTAGAATATACAGATTATAGTTATAACCGATATAGTTCTGGTAAATGCAGAGAGTATAGGTTGCCCTGGGATTTATATAACCATATAGATGACTTAATACCAGGAAGAGTTACTAATTTTACTGAGAATAACTGGCAGTTTTACAACGGTATAACTAATACAGCTATCAGAAGAACTAAAAGGCAGATTCAACATGATATTTATCAATATAACAAGCATAAGAAGAAAAATGAACTTATTGTCAGTCAAATAGTAGAAGAGGGAATTGTTCCGATAGGATATTGCTTTTTTGATTATCAGAATGTTGAAGATAGATTGAATTGGAAGCGAGATTTATTGCAGTTAGGCAAACTCAACCAAAGTGAAAAGTTATCTTACTTAAATGACGAACGGTGTTACAGAAATATATTAATGAATGGATTTACGATTGATGAAGAAAGACGTAATTTACTAGCTTACAAACCTAGATACAGAGGTCAAAAGACTGGTAGAAAAAGCGAGATAGGTGGTGGCTTTCAATCTTGTAGTAGAGAACAGAAACACGAAGCATTCTTTTATATGCCTCGCATACGGAATTATGACTTGAAAAGTTCTCAAATGTATGGGCTGAAGTTTCAACTAATGTCTGCTCGTATGGACACCAGTATTGTAGATAAGTATATCGGGGTTGATAAAGCAACACTGGCAAAAGCAGTAGGTGTTGATGTTGATTGCTGGAAAGGAATTATGTATGGCACGTATTTTGGTGGCTTTCCAGTTAGCAAGTTTAATAAACAAGGCAAGTTAGGTAAATCTAAATTGTTTACTCTATTGAGATACGACATAGTTAAAAACCATATCTGTAAGTTCTTAAATGTTGAGACTTGGTATAACTATGACAAGAAAAGACGAGAATGTGAGAGTAGTATCAAAGTTGAATCAGATATTAGAAATATTCTGCAAAAGTTCTACGACCAAAATAAGGAACTAATCAAATTACTTCAAGATTGGCGTGAGTATCTTGTTACTAATTTTTTCCAATCTAATTTCAATGCTGTTGGTAATGAGAAGTACATCTGGAATAGGTCTAATATGCCTTTGGAAATGACTCAATATATGAATGATAAAGGTGTTATTAGCAGCCAAGGTAAAAGAGATTTAGCTAGCCATCTTTTACCTGACTTTTCACGGCATCTCTGAAAGCCCCTTCAAATAAGGGTTTCTCTCCAAGCCTAATTCTCAATAATCTATAGTTAATGATAATGAATGACGAAAGAATTAGGCTTGGAGAATGGAAATTTGGCGATCGCCTGAGAACCGAAAAAGATCCCGTGAAAAGTCAGATCTTTTACAGGGGCAAGAAGCCTGTTTTATTAGTCGGCTTACTTGGTATTCCAAAAGTGAACCTGAGTGTCCTTATAGAGTGATTTCTGACCAGCACGACGGATTGATTGTTCATGGTTTTATTCCAGATAAATATGTTGAAAAAGCACGTCGGGATACTGGATTTGAATATGCTTATTTGGTAGAGAAATCATACAAGTAATTGGATTTTAGTTAGGGTGGAACTTTAAGCCTTGATTTCGGGCAAATATTGACTGGGTATACGTTCTAGTCGTCATGCAAAACGCTGTAATGCTGATTCTTATGTTAGTTATAAGATACCTATTCCTATACCTAGTATCCTTACTCTCATTTCATACCCCTATATCTCTACTCTTCCTTCCTCCACTTTCCATTTTCTTACTCTATCTTCTTTACTATTTCCTTCTCTATAAAAAGCAAAACTTGGGTACATTCTAAATACTTTGCACGTTATTTACTACTATTAATATCTGATAATAAAGAAGTAGCCAAAGTGATTACTTTTTATCGATGAAGCAAATATTAATATCAAGAAACATAAGATTAGTACCTAATGATTGGGACAGATTAAGTAACCTGGCAGATAAATATAATATGCGAGTTGGTGAATTAGTAAGGTTAGCTATTAAGGAATATTTGAAGTATAGAGTATAAACTTTGTTTTACAATTTAAAATTAATTAATTATCAATCTTCATTCTGTATAGAATCTAATATTTGCTTGAGTAAGTTAACTATATCCTCTCTTTTATAAGATTTATCCGCCCATCTCATCCCTGCAATTGCTTTTGAGTATTTTATTACTAAAGTCAATTTAGAGATATACTTTTTTCCTTCTAAATCTTTGTAATGTATTTCAATAGGCAATAAACTTCCATATTTCCATATATCTTCTTCTGACAATCTTGATGTTAAACCAAAGTAATTAGTTATATTATCACCACTGATTAGTAATGGTATAACTCCTTCGCTACTAAAGCATCTAAGAATTGCTTCAACTCTTGAATCATTAATTTCTTGAGCAATACATTGCTTAAAATCTTCAGTGTTCAACTTTAACTCCAAGCGGATATTAACTGCTGGACGATTACCACTATTAATAACTAATAATTTATACATAGTTGCAACATTGCCAGCAGAGTGAGTTTCTACAAATGCTGATACAATCGGTCGATTTGTTTGTTGCCATAATCTTATGGTGTTAAAGAAAGAAAAAACTGCTACTAAAGTAGCTACTCCCATAAATAATGTTCGCAGTGTTTCTCCAGTCAATAATGCTTGCAATATCTCAGGCATATTTCAAGATTGTGTCGAATAATTATAGATGTCATTGTAGTTTGTCGATGACAACCTAGCTCTTTCTAATCTTCTTACCAAAATAAGTAAAACTAGGTATAAAGAAATAAAACTGTCATCTATTAATTTAGGTGGCAGTTATTTTGTTGATTGTAATGGGAATTATATAAATAACACTACATAGGTTATACAGTATGGAAGAAACTCAACAAAATATTCTAATAGCACTTGCTAATCTTTTTGAGAAAAATCAACAAGGCACTGGTGATAAAGAAATTGCCAATGCCTTAAGTATTGATATAGATGAAGCTAGAGTTTGCCTTAAAAACCTAAAACAAGAAGGATATATTAAATTAGGCAATGCAGCTTCTAACTCAAATCCAGAACGTATTCTTGTTATGAGTATGACTCCTGAAGGCAGATTAGCAGCTAAAAACAAATAGCAAACTTATATAATGCTTTGATTAAAAATCAAATAAGCCGCCTAATATCATGAGTGGCGTTAAAAGCTTAGACGGCTTCAAAGATTAATTTCTTTGGAGTCTTTTTTATTGTCAATTTATCGCTTCAAATACTATGACAACTTATCAACCAAAACCAAAACAGGGAAAATATGACCCTAACTACGACCCCAGACCTTCAACAGTATCTATAGGTGTCTCACTAATCACAGTAGAGACTGACTCTTTCATCCAAGATGACCGCCATGTAGAAATACCTGTGGACGATGACATAGTTTATTTAACAGTAGATAGGGAACTAATAGAAGTCAAGAATGAGAGTTCTATCAAGTATGACGTTATTGCAGAACTACTTGAGAAAGAACATGGATACCCTCGGCGAATGTGGAAAATAATGCACTGCTGGGAATGTATACCTGAAGGGCAGCACCCGTTTTAATTACCCTCTTTTTATTTACATAAAAACTTGACTAAAACAACAACATAATTCACTACAGGAGATTCAAAACAATGGTATTCACAGAATATATGAAGGTTAAAAATAATCTCATAGTCGATACGAAATATGGAAAGCGAAGAGTAATTAACCTAGTAGCCAATAATGGTGGAGAGGGCGCAGTATGGGCTACAGATTTAGATAGCCTCACTCACATCAAGCCTAATCAAACTGTAGAAGTAATTCGAGGTGCTAAAGGTAATTTAACCATTCTTGAGAGGGAACAACCCCGTAATGTAAATGGGAACGGATTAAAACCCATTAAAGAAGTGTTAGAGAATGTCACGCCTGATTCTCAAGTGCCAGAGAATTATATTGATGATGACTTAGGACTACCTAAACTAATGTCTGATGCAGAGAAAGTTAGGCTTAGTAAATTAATAAGAGAAAGAGCTAAACTACTTACTCATACAATTGAAGTAATGAGAGATGAACTTAATAGTAAGGGTTTAGAGTTTCATGAAGGTAGTATTCGTAGTCTCTCAGTAAGTTTATTCATTAATATTAGTACAATTTTACAAAGACCAAAGAGCATTGTACATAATACTGACAATTAAAAAATAGTGTCAGCTATTGAATAGAGAAAAAGTCTATGATGTTACAAAAAAAAACAAAAGTAAGCTTGCTAAAATCCTAGAAAAGCCTATACCTTATATGTCAACTCTTGCTGCCGAAGAATAGATGTTACCATAAGTGCTAATGGATATGAATGAGGCTGTTGAGTCCACCTATCTCCTACCTTTCTTGTCCACCCAGTTGCCCCCGCACAATGATTCCAGTGGGTGTAAGTTCGGACTGGCATTTGTCCTTTCGGGGACTCGGTTGTTGAGAACAGCATAGAGTCTATGTCTATCCAATCTTTAGCGTCTCTCCATCCGATTTTTCCTGCAAATCCCTCATAATGATAATTACAATCATCAACAAAAATAAGCTTTTGAATACTGAATCCAAATTGACCTCTGCTATGATTTACCCAAAGTAGGTCAATCTCGTTGAGAATTTCACTAGGAAATTTTTCACATAGCTCATTCCAATTTTTGTACCCTTGCAGCACCATCACTAAATAAAAAATCCAAGCCGTTTCATCGTCGGCTTTTCTCCATTCTTTCTCTTGAAGATATTTTTCTAGTTGAACACATAAATTATCTTCAGACAAATTTTCTTTCAATCGTCTCAGTTCAGATTCAAATGCTCTATCTGCTTCTCGATTAGATTGAACCTCTAACATCAGTGAGAATCCCTGTCTGAATCGTTTAAGATTACTTGGGTCAGAAAACAATAATCTAAAAATCTCTCGCCACTTTTCCTCACTTTCGTTTTCCTTTCTACCCCATAACTCATATAGTTTTTCATGAGCTTTTCGGTATAAAGAATAGACTACTGGTGCTTCAGGAAGTCGAATTGTAGAGATAATGTGGGGTAAAATTCTAGAGACGTGATAGACTCTATTTGATTCTTCTGGTTCGGAACTGGCTTCTATCAGTCCTAGCTCAATAGCTCTACTTAAGTGTTCTTTGTATTGAGAAATATTTTCACACACTGCCTCCATTGCTTCTCTGGGTACAGGAATTTTAAACACCAAACACCAACTAAGCAATTTCTCGACGGTTTCATCAAGCTGTAATTTGGGTTGGTTTTCCCGTTCCCAGATAATTTTACCCTTCCACTTCTCTGGGTTGGCTTCATATTGACTAAGTTTTGAGTCAACATCTTCTGCTAGCAGTACCTCATCATTTAACCACTTCAACAAGCGAGGATTTCCATTTGCTAGTTTTAAGGCTCTTTTAATTAAATTCTCATCAGCTTTTGCCTCATCAAAATTCTTCAAGCGACTTAAATATTTTTGTAACTGGGATTTTCGGAAAGCTTCTAACGGTTGTTTGTAGAAGGATTGCAATATATCGGATTCAAAATCATAACGACAAGTAAGTATTATGCGATGGTTGGTGTAAATTTCTTGAGTTGCCCAGATTAAAGCACTCAATACTTTGGCAACTTTAGGTTTGAGAACATACTTTCCTTGACGAGGTTCTAAATTCCACTCAAAATCATCAAATACCAGTAAAAAAGGTTTCTCTTTGGTTTGGTTTAAAGCTTCAAATGTATCTTTCAAACGATATTTGAGTTCTTCTCTGCTTTCTTTGATAGCTGTTCTTTGTTGTGAGTTTGTCAGTTTATCAGCCAGCTTATCAACAAAATTCGACTCATCAATTTGCCTCCACCAAACCAGTGTTTTATGCTCGGATAATCTATCGCAAATTCTAGAGGCAATGGTACTTTTGCCTAATCCACCCATACCATAAATTAATACTCCAATCTTTTCTGAAGGAAACCTTAGTGCCCGCAGACAGTTTTGTAAATGACGACGACGCCCAACAAAAGTCTCACGATTAGCAACTCTGAGTTTATTCTTTTGGTCTATAAACTTTTCAACAACAGGACGTGGTGTGGGTTTATATCCGCGCCTTACCAAAGCACCAGGAACGGTTTCTGATATGAATAACCGCAACAAATGCCAATCTCGCGCATTATTTTTCAACAATGCTTTATAGGTCAGAGAAACTGCTTCTACTAGAGTTTTACCCGCTGATAACTCTTGGTACAAAATAGCAGAAGCTCTAGTTGCATCTGTATCCAACACCTTTTGACCCCAGCCTAAAATAGCAGTTGCACCTTGTCTCAAAAAGTTTTCTGCCATTGATGGGATTGTACCTTGGTCTATTGTTTCTCCAGTTCGACAACCACAAAGAAAAATTAGCTTGGGTAGTTGGTATTTAAGTTCGTCAACAATATCTTCTGCGCTACTGTATCTCGCTTCTCCAGATTCCGTCTCAGTGATAAAGCAAGGTGTTTTATCATGGACTGTTGCGTGACCTGTAAGCTGGAAAACATCAAAGTGATTTTCTTCATAATCCTCTAACAAATAAACCAACTCTTTCAAGCATCCACTCTCCTCTACTGTTAAGGACAGAGGAGTGCACTTTGTTGCTTCTAGAATACATCCTTCCTCTGCTTCAAAATCTAGTTCTGGTGTGATTCCACGAGGAGAAGTAGCCATGAATAAGACATTCAACGCTCGATTGGCAGGCTCATTTTCAAATCTCAGTTGTGCCTCATCTTTATCCTTAACCCACCTAATTGGAATAATAGGAGCAGGTCTACGTTCCACAAAAAAACTCTCACCATCATGTAGCACTTCCCAAGGTAGATGAGCGAGTCTTTCTGATGTAGAAATAGCCAGAATTATAAACTTGCTTCGATTCATAGTTATGGTTTCATCCACCCTTGAACCACAGCCTTAGCAACATTGACATAAGAATTGTCTAAGAACTCTTCGATAGCAGTTTCACCACCAGCTTTTAATGCACTGACTGTTCTACGCTTTAGACCTGGGCTAGTTTCATCATTAACATAGATAATCTTTTCTTCTTCTGTAGCAGAAGGATTAGTTTGCTCTAGCTGTTGTAGTAGCTTCTGTATTTCATCTGCTGCTTCAGCTAAGTTCTTTTCCTGTGGTGAATTATATTGAGTTCCAATTTGGTCGCCTTTAACTACTCCAGCAACACCAATTTGTTCACCTTGGTTATTAACACTTCCTACGGGAGCGTTAAAGTTATTAATATTACTTGCCATGTTTTGTTCCTTAATTAAATTGTTGGGATTATCAACGGCGACTTGCCCTTTATAAGTAAGCTGACAATTACTGTAATATTTTTCTCCTGGTATTCCATACCCCATAGCATGAATAGTTGCTTGAATAAACCCCTTATCTTTAAGGTCTTGAAGATAATATTTAACGAGATGTATTTCTAAACTAAGATTATCTGATATTTCTGAATCATGGCAATTTCCTTGCTTAATAGCTTGAAGTATTTTTATTTGAACTTCTTTGAGTGATTCATCTTCCTTAGCTGCCATTGTTTCTATAATGCCTAGTAATCTAGTATTTTCCTTACGCTTATATTCTAGTTCTTGACCATATAAAGCTAACTGTTCATCTTTAGCTTGTAAAATAGGATTGTATATTTGCCAGAAGGATTCTTCTACACCTGCCTTATCTGCTTCAGGAGGCACATTCAAGCGGATTACAAATGCACCATCACTCTTCTGTTCTATAGCTTGGATAGAGACGTTCTGCTCGCCATACTCAACTTGTATGTCCTGGACTGAACTTAATAATGCTTTCCAATCAATCCCATCTGAGAATATTAAATCTACTGTTTCTATAGACTTTTGAACCAGCTTGGCAAACTCTCCAGGCTTAAAGTTTCTCTTTGGGTCAGAGGGTCGACGCTCCTGTTTATGTACCTTTAAGTAGATATAGTCGCAAATTACATTCTCTAAATTGGTTTCACTATTAATATGCCAGTCTTCTACACAGGCTCCTGTAAAAATAGCACTGTTAAAATTGGAACTTAATGCTTGAATTGCTGTGAGGTTAGCACTACTGAGGTTAACTCTACTGAAGTCAAAACCACTGAGGTTAAAACCACTGAAGTCAAAATCACTGAGGTTAGCACCCCTGAGTTCAGCACCTCTGAGGTTAGCACTACTAAGGTTAACACCTCTGAGGTCAGCATCACTAAGGTTAACACCTCTGAGGTCAAAACCACTGAGTTTAGCACCACTGAGTTTAGCACCACTGAGGTTAGCATTTGCGAGCCTAGCACTTCTGAGGTTAGCATCTCTGAGGTCAGCACCTCTGAGGTCAGCATTTGCGAGCCTAGCACTACTAAGGTCAAAACCACTGAGGTTAGCATTTGCGAGCCTAGCACTACTAAGGTTAACACCTCTGAGGTCAGCATCACTAAGGTCAGCATTTGCGAGCCTAGCACCTCTGAGGTTAGCACTTCTGAGGTCAGCATCTCTGAGGTCAGCATCTCTAAGGTTAAAACCACTGAACTTAGCATTTCCGCGCTTGAAACCTCTGAGGTTAGCACCTCTGAGGTCAATTTTTACATCAGGATTATCTTTCCTCCACTTATTCCAAGCTTCAACACCTTGCTTGAGTATTCTTAGCTGCTCTTCATCTGCCATCCTTTCTTAACTTTCACAGAGACAACGTAATTACATATTAGAATACCAAATATTTCAAGAAGGCAAGCGGAAGTAATAATGAAGCCTGAGAGTATGTAATTTAGATTACATAAAAACTTGACCACCACAATATCAATTGAATATGAGTTAAATTATTCTTCTGAGCGTAGCCCTTAGTTTTGAACAGTATGTCTAACAAATCATTAATATGTATAGGCGATGGCGATAACATAGGTGACGTTATTGATTTTCATTTACTCTCTGGAAATCTTGAAGAAGCAAGTAAATTTTCTTTTCAGGTTAAATCTTCACTTGAGCAGATAGCTTCTCTGGCAAAAAATGAAATTAGGGCTTCTTTAATCTATGTTGCTGGCGATGATATATGTTTTGTTGTCCCAGGTAATCTAGATATTATGGATAGTTTGACCTATTATTCTGAATATTTTTTAAAGCAGACTGGAAAAACAATGTCTTTTGGCATTGGAAAAACATCAGTCGAAGCACTAATCTGTTTAAGAAAAGCAAAAGTCTCAGGAAAAGGGAAGATAGTTACCTCTGGGGGTAATGAACATTGAGAGAATTATATATATTTGTTACTACTGATAGACCAGACCAATATCTTAATTCAATAGTTCATTGCATTGAAGAAGGCACAAAAAAAATTGTATTTGTTCAAGTTGAAAATAATTCAATAGAGCAAGTTCAATTAAACATTCTAAAAAATAATGTATACGATTTACTTCATAATCTTTCAGAGGGTTGCTATAAGTACTATACAGGAAAACATAAAGGCTTATTGGTTAAACTAAATGATAAGTATAGTAATGATGAGCTAACAAATTTAAAGGTAAAATACAGTCGTTGTTTAAAAGATGACATTGATTGGACAAAAGACAGAGTTTCATATCTTAACTTACGAAGCTATATCTCTACTCTTAGTAAGAACAAAAATGTTTTTTTTGATGTAACAGCAATTTCTAAAATTTATATCGGTGATATTTTTGCCTGTTCCTTAGTTGAAGATATTAATAATCTTTGTACTTTTGAACTTCTTGTCAAACCAAACTTTGATGAACCTTGGAAAACTCTTATTCATGACTTAGCAGTCAAAAAATTATATAAATATATAAATTTAGTTGAGACTCCGATATTCAAAAATAGCAGAAAATCAATTTTAATAAGAACAACTCCCTTGTTTATTTCAATATTAGGAACACTTTTGTTTATTGGTATTGCAATTACTGCAACTTTTTTCTTTGGTTTTAGCAGTGTTTTTATACAAAGTATAAGTACCATTGCAGCAGTGTTAGGAATCATTTCATTTTTTCTTATTTACTTTCCCATAAGAAGTAAATAAACATATTGCTCGGTTTAAATGTTATGCAAACTTTATAGATAACAAAAAATATTTCGTAATTGAATACCTTGTCCTGAGCTATTGACGTAAAACTGGCTCTATTTTTTTACTTATTTATTTGACTTAAAAATCAATACTATGACTAGAACAATTAGAGAATTAGTAGAGACTGAAGTAATTTATTGCGTATCCTCTCTCGTTCATACACTTACCAAAGAAAATAAACTAGATGAAGAACAGGCTCTAGAGTTATGGACTGCTCCCATTGATTACGGCGTAGCAAAGTATGAATTAGAACTAGAACAGGATTATGTCTTTAAACACTACTGCACTGAAGATAATCGATACTACTTTGGAGTAAGGAATAAGGACGCAGTATGGAAAATTGACCCAATTCATAATGATGAAGAAACTGCTATCTATGAATGGTTCGAGATTTATAGAGGCGGTAGTTTGGGAAATTATCGCCAGGAAATCTTTGAGCATTGGATAGTTAGTTCTTGGCTTGGGAAGGAACTACAGAAGCATGGTGAAACTGTAGTAGAAGATGTTTTAGGTATTGATTATGTCTGGGGTCGCACTACGACAGGTCAGGCTATCTGGTGCGACTGGATTATTCAGGAAATCTATAATGACCTTAAATACAAATAATCCTCTATACAAGCTATCTGTGGGAGAAAGTCATCAGGCATTACTTAGGACACTGACCCTCTATCAAAGTTAATAATTCAGTGGCGTGAGAGCTAATCCTAAGATGCCTGATAGACTTTTACGCGAAGTTATCTATTTTTGTTTATTGAACTTGTTCAGGTTCAGTCTGTTCGTGATTCCCAAGGTCAAGAGAAGAACCAGGTGATTCTTCAAAAGATTTAGTTATTCTAAGTCTATCTTCAGAAGCATATACATTAAGAAGGCTCTTAGTTGATTCTTGCAAACCTTCAATAACTAATTTAGTTTGTTCATTAGAACCAGCTTCTACTCCCTTGGAAGGATGAGTGGCTACTATGTTCTGTGAAGCCTTCATAACTTCATTACCTATTGACTCGGCAGCTTTAATATATTGGGGCGCAATACCATCAATAGTTGCTGCTGCTACACCCTTGGCGTAGGACAACAAACCTTGATATCTAATTCTTTCCCTTCTCTTTTTGGCTTTGATTTTGTCAGAGCGTTTTATATTACCCTCATAATTTGATAGCTGTTGCTCATCTAAATCATAAGTGGAACATTTTTCAAGTCCCTCTATGGTTGTCTTATACTCTTCTCTTGCATCTTGGACATCTTCTTTGGCATCTGCATACTGCTCTTGAATTTCTTCTAAAGCATCTTTGGCATCCTTAATAAATTTCTTATTTTTCTCTGATTCCTGAGCAAAATGTTTAATCTTAGCAATGATACGGTTATCGCCTTCTCCTTCTTTGAGAATTGATTTGGCAATTTCATTTCTTTTTTTCACAAGAGAAGCAGTCTTGATAGTTTCATCAGTGGCATCTAGAGAAATTAGAATACTATCCAAAAACTTTCTAGTTCCTTTTTTCAGCCACTTTTTAAAGTCTTTAGCTTCATAGCCTTGTTCTTTTATTAAACCCTCTATGCGTGAAATCTCGGTTTCATATTTGCCCAATTCACCTAGCCCAGAATTATCTAAATCTGTTTCTGCGAATCTTCTAGCTATGTAAAAAGGAGAATCACCAGTTATCAATTCCGACACTTGTTCGGTTGTCCAGCTAGTCGATAAATATACCTGATTTTCATCCTGTTGCTTTCTTAGCTTTTCTTTATAAACTTTATCTTCTAATTCATAAAGGTCATCTTGAGTTGGTATTGTTTGTTTAGTTTCCTCAAATGCTTGTTTCCATACAACATCACTTATAGATTCAGGAACATGAAAAGTATATTTTGAATGCTGGTATTTTATAAGTTCCATAGATTTAAAACTCTTAAATAAGTAGATTTACACTCTCAACATAAACCTATCTTTATATTTGTAGTGTGATTACAATCAGAGGAGTTTTCATGAAGTATAATAGAAGTATGAAATTGATTTTAAAACTTAAGCTTATGAATATTAATGCAAGAAATATCAATGGCGTTAAGATACGCCCCCGAAGTGTTTGTGGATATCCGAGGTTATGAAGGATATCAAGTTAGTAATTTAGGAAGAGTCAAGAATAACAAGACAGGCAAAATACTAAAGCCCTATCAGACTCGTGGCTATCTAAGAGTCAGTCTCTACAATGATTCTGGTAGAAAATGTAAGTTAGTCCATAGATTAGTTGCAGAAGCGTTTTTATCTAATCCTGATAATAAGTTTGATGTGAATCATATCAACGGCTGTAAGACAGATGCTAACGTCTGTAATTTAGAATGGGTAACAGCTTCAGAAAATATGTCTCATGCTCACCAGAATGGGCTAAGACCTAAGATAAATACCCAAGGTGAAAAAAATGGGTTCTCAAAGTTAACTGAATCTCAGGTTATACAGATTAAACATTTGTTGGCTGACGGCAAATGTACTCAGAAGACAATTGGTTCTCAGTTTAATGTTTCCAAGCATACTATCAAAGATATTAAATCAGGTAGAAGATGGCGACATATAAATGCCTATCAAAACCAAAAAAACAACGCTGCTTATACTGGTTAAATGCAGTTCTCACTGTATCAACCAGGTAATCTCTACCTAGTAATGACTAACTAAGTAATCCAGATTTTAAAATTTGGTTCTTATTTGGTTCTATACTAGGAAACAACTGTAAATTCCGAATAAGACCAATCGCTTCAAACACTGATGAAATAAAGAATGGGCGATACTGGATTTGAACCAGTGACGTCCTGCTTGTAAGGCAGGCGCTCTACCGCTGAGCTAATCGCCCGAATTTTCTTATTTTGGCACTCGGCTAGTATAACAAACAAACCATACTATTTACAACAAAACATTGAAAATAGGTACAAACAGCCCGTGAACCAGTAGTCGAAGAATTGTTAGCACAACTGCAACAAGCATCCATACTTCATCTAGATGAAACACCTTGGTATCAAAAGGGAAAACTATATTGGTTGTGGGTCGCTATCGAGAGTAAAACCGCAGTATTTCGGATTGCTCCTCGCACCAAAGAACAATTCCAGCATTTAGGCAAGAAAGTAAAACACAAGAAACTCAAAGCTCTGGCTTCGGAAATCTTAGATGATTGGGATGCCGTAATAGCTGCGGTCAACAATCCTGACTCACCGTTCGCTCAAATTTCTGAGTCATTCGGAATTATAATAGCGAAACAGCTTGTATCATAAGGGTTCAAGAAGATGTAGAGGAGGTAAGTTAGAGGAAATCGAGAAATGGCGATCGCACAATAAAATTCTTCAAACCCCGATCGCTTTGTTAACAAAGCGATCGCCTATAATTTTCCATTTATCTCCTCTCAAACGGCTGAAAGCCTTGTAAAGATTATTGTTTGCTTTGTTTATTAAGCAACTCAATTTTAAAATGAGCGAACGGTGAGTCCTGACTTACCATTAACCAATAATGAAGCTGAAAGAGCTTTACGCCATGCCGTAATTTCTCGTCGCATTAGTTATGGCACTAGAACTAATGAAGGTAGTATTGCCTATAGTTGTTTGCTGAGTGTGATTGAAACCTGTCGCTTGAGACAAATTAATCCAGGCAAATATATTAGCTCTGTGATTCAGTTGGCTCGAAAAGGATTGAGGCCGCCTTTACTTTCCAGTGGTAACTTAAATCTCAATTGTCATTAAACACTTGTTTTATTCACTCTCATTTTTTCTCTTGAGTGAGTAGTTTTAGCGATCGCTTGTTCGGGGGGAGTGAACGATTACATCGCATTCTTGATGAATCATACCTCAATTCAGCAACGCCGCTTAAAATATAAATATAGAAAGAATTAATATCTCTAAACACATTATCAGTGATCAATGGGCAGTCATTAGCAACTCCTAACTCCTAACTCCTAACTCCTAACTCCTAACTCCTAACTCCTAACTCCTAACTCCTAACTTTATATGGCTCGTAGAAATGGCAACGGCAACTATAGAAACAATCGAGACAGAGCAGATCGTTATAATCCTCCCAACAATTATCGGTCTAACCCCAACCCTCCTGAAAAGAAAAGTCCTTTGGATGTGACAAAAATTGCCATCTTAGGAAGTGTTTTTGTCGTGGGTATCGTTATTGGACTATCGTTAAATCTTTCTAGTGGAACGGGTAATATGGCTACCGTTGATTCTAGTCTACAAATTGATCGTAAAGCCCCAAGCCCCGAAATTTGTCAGCAATTTGGCGCAAGTGCGATCGTGACTGATATGCGAGTGTTTTTGACCCTTAATCCCTTTAGTGTATATTTAACCCAACCTCAGATGCAGCCTGGATGCGTCTTACGCCGAACCAATTGGTCGGTTATAGAACAGCAAAAACTTGTAAGTTCCGATCAGGTAAGAGATTGTAAACGACGCATGAATACCTTTGGCTTTGTTGGACCACTAGAGGGCAAACCCAAAATTGACTGTGTATATCAAAATGATGCTGCGGGCAACTTATTTCTCAATCAAAATGGTAAGTCTGGCGCACTGCCAGAATCTGACAATTTCTAGTCATTATTTTGATTATGTGATATACAACACTTAAGGCTATTAATAAATTTTCTTATCTAAGCAGCTAGTATGTGCGGAATTGTTGGTTATATCGGTACTCAAGCAGCCACGGACATTTTAATATCTGGCTTGGAGAGATTGGAATATCGAGGATATGACTCGGCAGGAATAGCTACTGTCGAAGAAGGTCAAGTTCATTGTGTAAAGGCAAAGGGTAAACTTTTTAACCTGAGAGAAAAGCTAGAACATACCATCAATAACGCTCAAATCGGTATTGGACACACTCGCTGGGCAACTCATGGTAAGCCAGAAGAACACAATGCTCATCCCCATCTAAATTCTGCTCAAACTCTAGCAGTGGTGCAAAACGGCATCATTGAAAATTATTTAGAGTTAAAAGAAGAGTTGATCAGTAAAGGGATTAAATTTTGCTCTGAAACCGACACTGAGGTAATTCCACATCTAATTTCCCAGTTTTTGCCTGATAACTCTTTAATAGATGCGGTACAAAAAGCGATCGCTAGACTAAAAGGAGCATTTGCGATGGCCGTAGTGAATGCCGACAATCCCTATGAATTAATTGTTGCCCGCCAACAAGCACCATTAGTTTTAGGTTTTGGGCAAGGGGAGTTTTTCTGTGCCTCAGATATCACTGCTGTTTTACCCCATACCCGCACTATCCTTAATCTGGAAAATGGAGAAATAGCAAGACTCACTCCCTTGGGAGTAGAGATTTATAGCTTTGAAGGCGATCGTATTTCTCGCTTTCCTCGTACCCTTGATTGGAATCCTGTACAGGTAGAAAAACAGGGTTTCCGTCACTATATGCTTAAGGAAATCTATGAGCAGCCTGCGGTAGTTAGAACTAGCTTGAATAACTACATCAATCCCAACTGGCACGCTGATGAAGATCCTGATTATAGTCCTGTAAGCCTTGGTTTATCTCCTAGCCTAACTGATAATTTAGAACATATTCAGATTCTTGCTTGCGGTACAAGTTGGCATGCTGCTTTAATCGGCAAATATCTATTAGAACAAGTTGCGGGTATTCCGACTACCGTAGACTATGCTTCCGAGTTTCGTTATTCCCCTAAACCGATAATTCCTCATACTCTAACTATTGGCGTAACTCAGTCTGGAGAAACCGCAGATACTATTGCTGCCTTAGAATCAGAAAGAGCCAGACGAGCTAGTTTAGAACCAAAGTTTCAGGCGAAACTACTAGCTATTACCAATCGTGCCGAAAGTAGTATTGCGCAAATATGCGATCGCATTATCGACACCCACGCAGGTATAGAAATAGGTGTTGCAGCGACTAAAACCTTTATTGCTCAGGTAATGTGCTTTTATTTCCTATCTTTAGATTTAGCCTATCGTCGTCAGACTATACCCCACAGCAGAATAGAAGAGATCCTAGAAGGCTTACGTCATCTACCTAGCCAAATAGAAACTATCCTGGAGACTCAAGCAGATGCGATCGAAGAATTAGCACACGACTTTACCGCGGAAACCGAAGATTTTATCTTTATTGGACGAGGTATTAACTTCCCCATCGCCCTGGAAGGTGCATTGAAACTTAAGGAAATTTCTTATATCCATGCAGAAGCCTATCCCGCAGGAGAAATGAAGCACGGGCCGATCGCTTTATTGGATAATAGAGTACCAGTAGTAGCCGTCGCTATGCCTGGAAGCGTCTATGACAAAGTGATTTCTAACGCTCAGGAAGCCAAAGCCAGAGATGCTCGCTTAATTGGGGTTACTACTGCCATGAATGCCACTGAAGCAGCCCACACCTTCGATGATATGTTAACTGTGCCAGAGGTAGACGAGTTGATTTCTCCTGTGTTATCGGTAATTCCTTTACAGATGTTGTCTTATCATATTGCAGCAATTAAAGGGTTAGACGTGGATCAGCCCAGAAATCTAGCGAAAAGCGTGACTGTTGAGTAGGATAACTGCTGTTTGTTAGCTCTTACTTTGTTTATCTTAGCATTACGCTCAAAATAATATAAATATAATAAGCCATACTCAATTATTTTTCAAGGCGATCGAGTATGGCTTTATTTGTATTCGATTAAATCTGAATTATTTGGCGATCGCATTTTTTCAAATATTAGTAAAGATAAATTTCTCTTGTTTTTCTGGGAAAGCTAAATGTGTGACTTTAGTAATCAGAAAATTTAAAAGTGGACATTTGCCAACAACTAGAAGCTAAATACCCAGGTAGTTTTCAAAAACTTATCAATCATTATCAAAGCTTGCTTCATAAAGAAAACTGTTCAGTTTTAGTTAACAGAAGAAGAACTGAAAAATTAATCACTAATTTATTGACAGTAGATAACTGGCATGGTGAAGCTTTACAAATGCACTTACATGGATATAGTCTCGCAGAGATTGGCAGAAAAGCTAATTTATCTAGAGAACGTATTCGCCAAATAATACACCCATATAAAAAATATTTACATGAAATTGGATCAAAAGATTGGTGCGAAGTACAACTAAAAAAGTTACTTGACTCTTATCCTGAAACTGGAGTGTTACCTTCAAATGAGGAGATTAAGAATTTTCATTCCAAGCTTTTGCCATCTATTAAACAACACTTTATTGGAAAAAAGGGTTCAACACTTAGAGAATCAGAAAGATTAGAAATTGTTAAAGCTTTGAATTTAGATATTGAAGCCGAAATCAAGAATCATAAAACATGGTCTGAAGAGCGACTGATTTATGAAGTTAGGGAATTTGCCAAAAAAATAGGCAAGCCAGACCTAATGCCAATGCAATTAGAATTAGGAGAAAATGGACGCGGTAATTTGAGAGGAGCAATTCAAAGATTTGGTGGACAATCAAAAGTTGCTCAATTAACTGGACTAAAATATCAAGGCCAAACAGTTGCCCCAGATGGATCTCGTACCTATTGGACAGAGGAAAGAATTAGAGCTTTTCTATATGATGTAGCTGAAAAAGAAGGTCATCCTGGATGGATGCCGACACAAGCTGCTTGTATGAAACATTCGCCTAGAAAAAATGCATCTATAATTACAATTTTTACTCGCGCTTTTACATCTAAAGAGCCTACACTAAGTTGGGTGGAGGTTGCTGATAAATATAGACTTAAATACGACACAGACAATCAAAGAATTACTCTTTCGTATATTCGATCATTTGTTAAATCTCTGGGAGATACTTTACATAACCTTACTCCTGCCGAAATCTACGTTTTATTTGAACAACAAGGTATCAATAAAGCTAAGACTCGTAACAATAGAACATTTGATAATTTGGTTCAAGCTATTCAATCAGGTAACTTACCACGAGAAGAGATTGATAACTGGGCAAGTGGTCAACCTAGCGAGTTAACAGAAGAATTACTAAATCCTAAAAATCAAACTGTTGAAGAAGCTTTTAGAAAAGCAAATAAATCATTAAAAAAGACTAGCCATAAAAGTAAAGCTGAAAATTCTCAAGATAAATCATATCAAGAAGATGTCGATGCAGAATTACCTATCCCTAAAGTTGTTGATACTTTAAATTCTCTATCGGCTACAACCAATATTCTTATTAGCAGTTCTTGTGATACCGAAGCAATTGATTTTTTAATTGCCAAAGCCAAAGCCAAATTATGGAAACGTTGTTTTGTCGATCAAGAAAGTGCTTTAGCTGAAGCCAAACAGCACCAAGGAAATATCTATAGTGAACAGGTTCGTGATTCTTTTATCGATGAATATACCCGATGTCAACAATTACCTTTACCATCAGGATATTCTTTTAAAGATGATAAAGGAGTTTTTCGGCAACCTAAACTAATGCAAAGACTCATAGCCTATAGAGTGTTGAAAGATGAACGAGTTTTAAATTTGAGTGGAACTGGCACTGGAAAAACTTTATCTGCTGTATTGGCTAGCCGAGTTATTGGCGCACAATTAACTGTTATTGCTTGTCCTAATTCTACTGTTCAAGGTTGGGTGAAAACTATTAAAAATGCTTTTCCCCAATCAGAAGTAATTGCCAAACCTACAAGATGGATGGTTGCTTGGCCAGAAAATAATTTACCTCGATATCTAGTGGCGAATCATCAGATGTTTCAGAATATGTATGAAGGAGCAATTAAAAGATTTATTAATAATAATCCTATAGATTTTGTTTAACTTGATGAGCTTCATCAAGTTAAACAAAGAGATGAACATACTGAAACTCAAAGACGACGCTTAATAAATGGATTAATTACTGATATTCCAGACGACAGAGCGAACCCTAGGGTATTGGGAATGTCAGCTACTCCTATTATTAATAATCTTCAGGAAGGCAAATCTTTAATTGAATTAGTAAGTAGTTTAAAACACGATGATATTGGAACAAATATGACAGTTCCTAACTGCATGAAAATCTATCAGAAATTTACCACAATGGGTTTTCGGATGATACCTCAAAATAAAAAGTCGAGGACTCCAAATATTTATCCAGTAAATTGCACTCCCTATTTGGAAGAATTATTTGCTTTAGGTCATCGTCCTCATCCTCAGCATGTAGAAACAGTTTTAGTCAAAGCTAGATGGTCAATTATCCAGCAAAAGCTGAAGCCTAAAACAGTTATCTTTACTGAATATGTTAAAGATATTGTCCCTTATCTAGTAGAACGAATTAAAGAGACAGGAATGACTGTAGGAGTTTATACAGGTAATGATAAATATGCCACTGAAGCCAGTTACGATGATATGCTCGATCAGTTTCTCAACGATAAAGTAGAAATATTAGTTGCTTCAATACGTTGTTTAGGAACTGGCGTTGACGGTTTACAATTTGTTTCAAACAATGTAATTTTTGCTACATTACCTTGGACGAGTACAGATTACGAACAAGCAATCGGTCGATTTGATCGAGAAGGTTTTATCTTTGATGAGCTTAATATTCATATTCCTAAAACTTATGCTCTTCTTAATAATGGCAATGAATGGAGTTGGTGTGAATCTAAGCTTTTAAGAATAGAAAACAAACGCGATATTGCCAAAGCTGCTGTGGATGGCGAAATTCCTGATAATAACGATCAATTAAGTCCTGCTAAAGCTACTCAGTATTGGATGGGATGGCTGAAAAGATTGAGCGAAGAAGGAATATATGAAATCGAAAGAAAGCAAATTCGCGTTCCGCTTGATGAATCAGATATGTCTGAAGTTTCAAGACGTTTAGCAGCTTATGGTGATTTTGCTGCATTAAATGCGCGATGGAATAAAGCTTACTCACGCACTACTAATGAACGTTTGCGCCAAAATCCTGAAGAATGGTGTTATTACCATACAAGAATGGATGAATTTGAAAAGCAGTGGGAAATTGTACCGCAGGATGAATGTATTAAGCATTTAAAAGAAAATCTTCCACTGGGTTCTATGGTAGGTGACTTTGGTTGTGGGCAAGCCAAACTAGAAGAAGCTCTTCAGGAAATACATACGGTCTATTCTTTCGATCATATAGCAGTTAATCAAAATGTATTTGCTTGCGATATGGTTGATACACCCTTGGACAATGCGACGTTGGATGCAGCAATTTTTAGTCTTTCATTAATGGGTTTAAACATTAAAGACTATATCACCGAAGCTTATAGAACTTTAAAGCCAGGTGGTCAATTGATAATTTATCATCCTGCTAAACAGCATAATCGAGATAAATTTGTTTATGGTTTATCTCAACTAGGTTTTGCAGTAATTAAGCATTGCGAAATTTACAAATGGCACTATATTTGGGCAATCAAACAAGGATCTCAAGAAAATCCTGATATAGATATTAGTTTTTAACACATAAAAGTTTTATTTGTTCCTTTTATTTGTTCCCTTAGTGGTAAATCTTTAATTATCGGCGATCGCAAAATCAGGCTAGGAATTCCTGAGATGAATTTTCTGCAACCAAAATCTAGACTGCGATCGCATATCGTAGTAATTAGAGGATATGAAGAACCAAATGGGTTTCTCGAAGCTGCTAAAAGGCAAATAGAAAAATTAAATATCCAGACTGACTTAAAACTAATCTGCAAAAAAGACGGTACTCCTAAACCCAAAACCATAAGAGTCAAGCAAACCTTGGTTGGTTTCGGAATCGAAGCAAACAACTTAAGCGAAGCCGATTCAATTATCCTTCAGGAAAAAGGTTTGGGGGGAAAGCACAAAATGGGTTGTGGCGTATTTATTTAAGTTCGTTATTTCGACATGATTGCTAAAGTAGTTAAGCCAAAAATAGAAATAAGTTTGAGCGATCCTGCTATGACCATGCTACATCGTGCGGGAGTTGCTGGTTTGTATATGACTTTGAAAGCTCTAGCAAAACGTTATCCTACTCTCAAATCTCGCCAAGGTAGTTTCAAATGGACTCTATCTAAAGATCTGATTAGCCTTAGCTGGAAGGGAAACGACTATGAAGCCTTAGACTGGCTATTCTCCGAATCATTTCAAATTAGTATCGATGGCTTGATTTCTCTAACTGGCTTACAGTCTCACAGCAGAGAAAGCCAATTAGCTATTCATATCGGAATTAAAAATACCTTTCTACAACACAATCAATTCTTCAAATCTGCAGGTAGCTCTACAGAAAATATAGTCATAGAAGGCTTAGAAGTCCCTATTGATTACAAAAAAGCTAAATCATACGCTCATCAGAATTATGCCGAACAACTATGTCCGATAGAAAAACTTAACTGGAAAAAAGCTTCTGTTAAATTCAAACTTTTTATTCTCGAACTTCATACTCTAATTGGATTTTTATTTCTATTTGATATTAGACAAGGCGGTAATTTACAGCAAAATACAATCGGAATAACAGGCTGGCTGTATCCTGGAGCCACCATAAAACATTACGCTTACAAGAAAGAAACTCAATTTACCGAAACCATAGAAAGAGCGATCGCATTACTATACGCTCCTGTTGCTTGCCTATATTTTATTTCCTCAAAATCTCATCTTTACAACACCAAAAGCCAATATTGCTTGGTCATTCCCGAAATAAGAGATTTAGAATTATATACTCGGCAAAGACAGAACATAAGCAGTTGGAATTACCAGCAGTTTTTAGCTTCTGGCGACAGTGATGCAGGTTTTCGCTTACTTACTCAACAAGCTGCATTACGTACTATCAAACTAAACGATCTCAAACGCTGTCAGGTTATTACCTTCGGTCAAACTCAGTGGACGGGATTTCAGAAAATTCGTAAAAACATTGAAATTGTCGAGATAACAGACAAAGTAATTGATAATTATCGATTATGCGATCGCTATTTTAAGAACCGAGTTGTGGAGTGGGAAGAAGGTAAATTCGTCGCTTCAAGTATTATCCGAGAAATAATAACCGAAAATCTAGTTAGAGGGTTTCCTTGGTGGCATAACTTTACTCATGCAGTCAGAAGCAAAGAATTATTCAAGTTTATAGGTTACGAGAACAAAGGATTAAATCAGATGGTTAAAAATGCTCAATGGGACGAGCAAGCACAGAAACTATTTGTCAAAGCTTGCCACGAAGCTCTCTTGAAAATCATTCGTAACAAGTTAAGGAAATCAGAAAAAAGTCAAGCCAAAAGCTAAATCGTGTCAAACTCATAGAGAATTAGCAATTGAGCGATTTTATTTCTTTATGGATAAGAGTAAAAGACTGAATCGAGACCACGCCAAAAGAATTCAACGACCAATGGTGGAAGATCGAGTCATTGCCGAACACTTAACCGCTTTATTAACTCCAATCATTACATCTCAGTCGCGGTTTTTTCGAGAATTGGGACTTAGAGATAGGATTTTGACACTGCCTTTAATGGTAGCTGCGGTGTTAACTTTGTTGTGGAGAGACGTTCCAGGAGTAACGGAATTAGCGCGGTTACTCGAGACAGAAGGATTTTTATGGTGTGGGAAAACAAAGGTTAGTCAACAAGCCTTGTCTCAAAGATTTTTAACCTTTCCTGCTATTTTATTCGAGAACATTTTCACCGAACTTTTGCCTAGCCTGAAAGCCAGATGGTCGGCTCGTCACAATCGATCATTACCCGAAAGTGTTCAATTTACCTTGTCTAAATTTGACAAGATTTGGATAGCTGACGGTTCAACATTAGAGGCATTATTTTGCAAGCTTAAGAGTTTGTCAGAGGTAAAGTCGGGAAAATTAGCTGGCAAGATGGGTGTGGTCATTGATTTGGTCACACGATTGCCCATAGAAATCTGGTTCCAGGAAAATCCCAATGCTTCGGACACTCGTTTTGAAGAAAACCTCTTAGAGTTAGTTTCAGCCAAGACCTTGTTGTTACTAGATCGAGGATTTTATCATTTTCAGTTTTGGCAAAGATTAATCGATCGAGGAGTTGACTTTATTACCCGCAGGAAGATTAATGCTGCTATTAAATATCAACAAGTTTTTACCGATAGTTATAGTTTACGCGATCCGAAGGCTATTTATCCCGCTTAGTTTGGGACGCGGAGCGTAATCGCTTGGTCAAGATCGGCTCGGGACAAAAAAAACTCCATTTGTTACTCTGCGGTTGATTGAAGTCCGAGTTGGGAAAGTCTGGCATTCTTACTTAACTTCAGTGCTTGAGCCAGAAATATTACCTCCCTATGTTGTCATTGATTTATATCAAAAACGCTGGCGCATTGAAGATGCTTTTAATACAGTTAAGCGACTGTTGGGGCTGAGTTATCTTTGGACTGGTTCAATTAATGGCATCAAACTACAGATTTGGGCGACATGGCTATTTTACGCTGTTTTGGTGGATTTAGGAGATTCTGTCGCCGATGAGCTTTCACTTCCCTTCGACCGTATCTCCCTAGAAATGATTCCCATGCGGTCTTTATTATTTTCATGGTGCTTCAACTAGAGGAGAGGCTTCTGACCCAGTTAAATATTTTGCCCAGCCTAATATTCAGAAATGTTTGGGTATTGTTAAAAGACAGCGAAAACCGAAGCAGAAGTTAATAATTGCTCCCTTTCCAGATAAACAGCTAGGTTCTGAGCAGTTTTTCTTTCAATCTCCTCCCAAACCCTATTTGACAGCTAGCTTACAGCCTTAACTTGTGACCAATGAGCTGTAACAAATGCTTTACAACTTCAAACTCCCCAAACTCTTAAACCAAGAAATTTGAAGGCTATACTTGCTGGTCTAACTGAAGCTCGCCAAGGATTTCCCTCTCTCAAAAATGTTAAAGCCCAGTTTACGACGATCAAGTCAGAAATTTACAGTGAGGTGCTACTCGATCAAGATTTTACCGTTAATTCTCTCCAAAACAAAGTAAAATCCCTCGATTTTCCCGTATTGCACATCGCATCTCACGGTCAGTTTAGTTCTCAACCCCAGGAAACATTTATTCTTGCCTGGAATGATCGATTCGATGCTAACGGTTGGAGTGATTTGCTCAGAAGTAGAGAACAAACCCGACCAGAACCTATCGAACTACTCGCTCTCGTTGCCTGTGAGACAGCCAAGGGAGACAAGTGGGCTGCTTTAGGTCTCCTGACTTTTCACGGGATCTTTTTCGGTTCTCAGGCGATCGCCAAATTTCCATTCTCCAAGCCTAATTCTTTCGTCATTCATTATCATTAACTATAGATTATTGAGAATTAGGCTTGGAGAGAAACCCTTATTTGAAGGGGCTTTCAGAGATGCCGTGAAAAGTCAGGACTGATTTGAGTGTTAACTGGCTCCTCTGGTAAGATAATCAATCCGCGAGTGGGGTCAATACCAGAGTCATCTAGGGCAAAATTACCATCTATTCCCAACTCAGAACTGACGGTAAAATCGCTTAGAAGGGTAGGTTCATCCCGAAATTCAATGCCAAAGATGGCGTTAGTAGTGATGTCGATATTACCTCCATTTCCCTCAAAGGCATTGGCAGTAATATCACTATCTTCGTTAGGGAAAGCGATGATGAAGGGGGCGTTAATCGTGATATTCCCCCCATCTCCTCCAGCCTGAGCATTTCCTGCGGTAGCGGATATCAAGCTGTTGCTGCGTAACAGTAAAGGGTCGTCGTCTATCTGGAGCGTAATATTTCCCCCGTCCGTACTTTCAGTTATTGCGGAGATTGTTGACTTATTATCAAGGGTTAGAGAGCCTGAGAAAATATTAATATCGCCGCCTGTTTTTTCAGTGCTGGCAGTGTCTGCCGAGATTTCTGCCCTATCAAGTGTCAGAGATTCTGAGAAAATGTCGATATCACCACCTTTTCCCTGTCCCTGGCTATTCACAGCCACCCTGGCACCATCCCGAATGATTACAGTTCTGGGGTCAATGAAAATGCTGCCACCGTCGCCAGTAGAGCCTGTGAATGTGTTGGCAAACAGACCGCTGTTTTCCCCAGCTAGGATAACATTGTCAACTACCTTTAGGGTGATATCACCTGCCTTTTCACCAGCTCCCGTGCTGGTAAAGACTCCACCGCCATTAGTTATTTCTAAGGTATTTGCATTTACCTTAATGCTACCGCTCTCGCCACCCAAAGTGCTAGCTGAAACCTCTGCCCCATCGGAAACAAGCAACTTGTCGGTGGTAATTGTCATTTCGCCTGCATCCCCACTTCCATCAGTTTGAGTCACCAAAAAACCAGACTTAGTTAATTCTACAAAGTCGGAGGCATTTATACTCAAACTCCCTCCGTCTCCCTCACCAGTAGTGGCAGCTGATACTCCAGCTCCATCCTGGACAAGCAACTGCTTTGTGTTAATCCTTAACTTTCCAGCATCACCTGTAGCGGTACTATTAGATTGAACGGACAAGTTACTGTTGCTTACTTCGTTACCATCGATGGAAGTGCCAATCACTCGCACTGATTCGGAGGCATTCACAATCAAATTTCCCGCAGACCCCAAGTTCTCAGTAGGACCTGGAAACTCCCCTGACTTTTCCCGTTAAGTCTGAAACGGAGTCTAGAAAGGCATTATGGGTTTGAGGAAATTTTCAGGTATAGTAGAGAAAATTGAGAGAGTGCAGGTCAAAAAATGTTGGAATGGTGGGTCAAAAATTTTGCGAGTCCTAAAGGATACACCTTCGGATATTGCCAGTTGGGAGACGAGCGGTTGAACAATCGAGCCTTTTCCGTAGGCAAGGTTTTGAGTCAGGGCTTTGGAAAAGCCTTCTCAGAAATCTTTTCGGGAGCCAAGGAGTTGAAAAGGGCGTATGAATTTTTGCCAACCCGAAGACAGACTTTGGCAAGATAATCGAGCCGCACTGTCAGATGACAACCGCCGATGTTGAGGAATATAAAGTGGTCTTATCGGTAGGAGATACGACCTTTTTAGATTATCGCAGCATTAAGCTTAAAAGGGAAGGCTATGGTCCGACAGGGAATGGTGGGAATGGTTTAATTCTGCATAGTGCCTTGGCAATTGAACCAGAACAAGGGCAAACCTTGGGGTTACTGTGGCAAAAAGTTTGGAATCGGGAACACAAGCGATCGCCTCCTAAGAATGAAACTGCCAAGCAGAAAAAGCAACGACAGGCTCAGAACCGAAAAACGGCACGTCAAAGAACATTTGCCGAGAAAGAATCTTATAAGTGGGTAGAAGCTTTAATTGAAGTGGAGAAGCAAGTCGAAGTGAACACAAGAGTGATTCATATCTTTGACCGAGAAAGGGCTTGCCCGCATCTAGGGGATATTTCAGAAGTTTTTGACCAACTGCGTCAAATAAAGCACACAGGAGTCTTAGTGAGGGCTGCCCATAACCGCAGTTTAGACCAAAATAGCGAACGCCTCTGGGCTAAGATGGAATCGGAACCCATTCGTTTTGAACAAGAAATCGATGTACCTGCCACCGCTAATCATAAAGCGCGAAGAACCAAACTAGCAGTAAGATTTAGTGCGGTTAACCTGCGAACTCCTTATCGCTTCGAGGATCGTGACCCGTTAAAAGTCTATGCTGTTTATGCCACAGAGCTCGATTGTCCAGAAGGAGAAACCCCTCTATCTTGGATGCTTCTCACAACAGAAGTGGTTGAAGATGTTTTCATCGCAGCCACAATCTTGCGTTGGTACACTTACCGTTGGCGTGTTGAAGACTATCATAAAATTCTCAAGTCTGGTTGTCAAAGCGAACGCTATCAACTGGCTGCTGTGGGCATGAAGACCTTGTTGGGGTTTTTAAGTGTCATTGCCGTTGAACTGTTACAGGTCACTTATCTTCATCGAACCCAACCCGATGCAAGGAGCGATTGAAATTCTCAATCCTGTTCAGCTTGAAGTCTTAAAAGCTGGAGCCAGCCAAAAACTTCCCCTCATTTTAACAGTTGCTTGGGCAGTGGAGACTGTTGCTTATCTGGGGGGTTATCTCGAACATCGTCGTAAGACTCCTATTGGGATCCAAGTTCTGTGGCGTGGTTGGTTAAAATTACATGACCTCTGTGAAGGCTGGCAGCTTGCCAGAAATACTTAACGGGAAAAGTAAGGAAAGTCGATAACTCCCCAGGTAGGATTTGAACCTACGACCAATCGATTAACAGTCGACCGCTCTGCCACTGAGCTACTGAGGATTGCCCTGTCAGACCTAATAATAATAGCGAATGCTCAAGTAATTGGCAAGGACTTGTTAAAAGTAATTTTTATACTACTTGGACTTTGGACAAGCATCAATTAAACTAATGCTTTACTAGATTCAGATAGATCAACCGATTCAACTTCTTCATTCAATAAATCAATTAAACCTAATACTTCTCTTTCAAAACTTACCTGCGCTCGATTGGTTTTAGCACCGAAATAGAAGTTATTATCTTGTTCTAATGCCCAAACTTGGGAATGGGAAAAGTAGCTCATGACTACGCCAATCATTAGGAGGGCAAAACCTGTATAGACAATCGGTACACCAGGATCGGCTTTGATTTGTAAGCCTGTGCTGCCGATGATATCAATCAGCTTGACATTAATGCCGTCAATTGCGACACTTTGACCAATACGGATGGCGCTAGTTAAATCTCCCTGTTGATTGTAAATTAAGGCTGTTCCTTGCAAGTCTTTAATTAGCATGGAAACTCCTGAACTCATGTCAGGTTTGGTGGGGATCCAAGTTCCCCAAATGTTTCCTGCTCCTATCGTATCTAACTTAGCCACGGGAAGCTGAAAGATCGGGCTGTTGTTGAGTTGTACTTGAGCAGCAGCAATACCCCAGTTAGTTTGATATAAGGTAACACCATCATATCTAAGGGGCTTATTGACATGAATCGTTTCTCGCGTTAATTCTTCGCCATCATCACCGACTACGGAAAGGTCGGAATAGAACTGATCGATATCGCCAGCTTCGGTATAGTCAATCCAGAAACGATTAACTTTAACTGACCAATCATCGGGAATCTGGTTCATGCCAAAAGGACCCAATTCGATAATGTTTTGAATTTTAAAAGTATTGCCACTAGCAACCATCTCCTGGGCAAAAAAGCCTGTAAAAATCCCCCACATTCCTCCCCCCAAGACAATCAGCATCCCAAGATGGACGATAATGGGACCAATGCGCCCAATGATACCTTTACGGGCATAAAGAGTATTATCCTGTTGCCATATTTGATAGTTTTGCTGTTTCAAGAGAGGAATCAAAGCTTTAATTGAACCCTGTTCTAAATCTGCACTCAGGGCTAATTTCTCAAACTGCTTTGGCTGTTGATAATACTTCCATTTACGGGCAGCCTTCAGTGCGGGTAACTGTCGGGTAAAGGTGCAGGCGGTTAAGCTGGCACCAAAGATAATTAGTAAGGAAAGATACCACCAGGTACTGTAAACATGATTTAAACCCCAGGTTAAAATAATTTTCCAGGTTAAAAAGCCATATAAAGCAGGGGACTCTGGATAGTTTTGTTGATAAAAAGCAAGAGTTTCCGCTTGTTCAATTACGGTACCTGAAATACTTACTACAGCGATCGCCAAAAGCAAAATAATCGCCAATTTTAAGTTGGCAATAATACCGACAAAACGACGGAAAATGGAACGAGGTTTTAAAAGAAGATTCATTATTTATTTTTATGTTTATACCTAGAGACGTAGCATCCTAAGTCTCTACAGGGTTAATATATTCCAGGCAAACGAGACAGCAGGGAAAAAATACCAAAGCCTAATAATAAAGCCCCACTGACGGGATTGATCCAACTTGACCAACGACGTAATTCTAGAATCTTTTTAATGGAAGCGGTAAATGTTCCTGCAATCACCAATGGCGTAACATAACCGATCGCATAAGCAATTAATAAACCCCCGCCGACAACTAAGTCTTGGGTTGTTGCTACCCAAGTCAGCAGAGTGGCTAACACAGGAGTGCTGCAAGGAGAAGCGATTAAACCAAAAGTAAGACCAATCAAATAAGAACGTAAGCCACGGGGTAAGTCTTCACCGATCCAATCGGTTTCCCCCAGGGAAGGGAAACGTAGAGGCAGGATTTCTAGTAGATTTAAACCCATGGCGATCGCTACAAAACTGACCACAATTGGTAACCCGACTCCAATCTGTCCGTATACTTTACCGATAGTTGTGGCAACAATACCTAATATTGCCAGAGTCGTCGCCAAACCCAAGGCAAACCAGCTAGATTGGGCTGCTGCCTGAAATCTGCCCTCAGATTGATAACCGCCGATATAGCCCACGGTGATGGGTAACATGGATAACATACAGGGAGTCAAGCTAGTCACAAGCCCTGCCAGAAATATGACTGCGATACTAATTAAGCTGAGGTGGGTTAATTGAGTCGAGACGATGCGATCAGCAAATCGCTCCAATAAGTATAATTGTGTTTGAAAAAATTCCAGCATTAAAAAAGTTCTGACTAAAAATTTATTTATGAATCTCGCTTCAGGCTTGTCTTATTTGAATTTTATCAACATAGTGATTACCCATGACGAATTTATTATCAAAATACCTAATTCCAGAGATAGATATTCAAACTGAAAAGCCACTAATGTTCAGTAGACGTGCTATCAAAGTGAGAGACTTAGTTTAAGGAATTACAAGCTAATATGTTCAATAAAGATACATTTTTCTTAGTTTTATTACTGTTCATTCCCGTTTCCATTGCTGCACATTTTCTGGAATGGGGCGAGACTGTTGTATTCATCACCGCAGCTTTAGGGATTGTGCCATTGGCTTCCTACATGGGTACTGCCACCGAAGAAATCGCCGTGGTTACAGGTCCTAATATTGGTGGTTTGCTCAATGCAACCTTTGGTAATGCCACAGAATTAATCTTAGCTTTTATTGCCCTTAAGGCTGGCTTGGTGGGTGTGGTTAAGGCGACTATTACAGGTTCAATTGTCAGTAATTTACTGTTAGTAATGGGATTCTCGATGTTGCTGGGTGGTTTGAAATTTAAAGAGCAAAAATTTCAGCCTACCGTAGCTCGTCTTAATGCTTCTTCGATGAACTTAGCTGTAATTGCGCTGCTGTTACCCACGGCGGTGCAGTATACCTCTACAGGTATTGAAGAACAAACCTTACAAAATCTATCCGTAGCTGTGGCAGGGATTCTAATTTTAGTCTACGGGCTAACTTTGCTCTTTTCGATGAAAACTCATGCCTATCTTTGTGATGTGGGAGAAGCTGATTTGAAAGAAGAAGGAGAGGAACATGAAGTTAATTTACCTTTCTGGATTTTTATTCTTTTAGCTGTCACTCTAGCAGTGGCAGTAGAATCAGAATTACTCGTAGACTCTTTAGAAGTGGCAACGGCCGATTTAGGCTTAAGCGCCTTGTTTACGGGAGTAATTTTACTACCAATTATTGGTAATGCCGCAGAACATGCAACGGCAGTCACGGTAGCGATGAAAGACAAAATGGATCTTTCTGTTTCTGTAGCGGTAGGTTCGAGTATGCAGATCGCCCTGTTTGTTGCCCCAGTATTGGTAATTGCTGGGTGGATCATTGGGCAACCAATGGATCTTAACTTTAATCCCTTTGAATTAGTTGCCGTTACCGTGGCGGTGCTGATTGCCAACTCGATTAGTTCTGACGGAGAATCTAATTGGTTGGAGGGAAGTTTACTACTAGCGACTTATGCGGTAGTGGCGCTCGCCTTTTTCTTTCATCCTGTTGTTGAAGGCATGATTTAGAATTGCTGATTGATATTTATTTCTTGTAGATAAGCAGCTTCTGATCTATTTAACTTAGGCATTATCAATAAATAAATAGTATTGCCTAAGTTTATCTAAGTTTAGAACGTGCTGCACCTAGTGTGAACAAATAATAAAGTTGGTAACTTGTGTCGCTTAAAAAGCTTACTTATTCGTTGCAAAAAAGTAGATCTGAAAAAATAAAGTTGGGAACTAAAATGTAATTCGACCTTTTTTTATACAAGTGTGGCAACAATAAAGTTAGAAACTTTTCTGCAAGCCATGTATATAAGGCTTTTAAAGATATAGTAGTCCCACTCAATTTACTTGATTATGGTCAAAATTACGATCGCAATTTAAATGCACTTGATCTTTCACTTTTTGTCTTTATTTCTCAGTCATCATCTTAGTCTAAACAAATCTATTCATTTATTCAGTGGTTGCGATCGCAATAATCGCAAAAAACACTATAGGGTGATTGATGAAATTTATTTGCAGAGGAGGCGATCGCTTGGAGTAATATTAGAATTATGTTGTAGATAATTTTGCATTACAGAGCAAGTTTGAACCATCAAGCGATCGAAAGATTCAATACTCCAGAGTTTAATTGTGCCTTCTTCTCCTGCGGTAGCGATAATATTTCCAGCGGGATTAAAATTAAGTCGATTAATATCAGATCGATGAGCGTTCCAAATGTGGAGTAACAATAAAGTTGGTAACTTTGGATACTCCAAAAGCTCATTCTATCGTTAACAAAATTTGATTTTGAAAAAATAAAGTTGGAAACTATAGAACTGCCTAGCCTAATTAGGCACTAATTTGAGAATAATAAAGTTGGAAACTTTTCCGAAAGCTTTATATTATAGGTTTTTTGAGATGATCTTTTTAATTAAAAATAAACTCAGAACATAGACTATTGTAATCAAAATTTTCAAATAGAGAAAGTCTCGTACCTTTGCAGATGGGTATTTGGAATGAGTGTTTAAACCTTATCAAATAAAATATCATTGATGGCAAAAGCTAAAATCAATAGCGTCTAAAGTTGTGAGCTTAAATTATCTATTGATTGTATTTTCGGAAGAGAAGAATAATTTTACCCGATTCCAGTTACAATTTTTAGCCGATGTGATTTGAGGGATGAGCGAATAAGCGATCGCAATTACTATTGGATTCCACCGACAATTTATCGGAAGTATTAGATTGATGACGATCGCTCCTATTAAGATTAATCCGAACAAATGCCTTTTTCTTTAGGATGTATGTAAGAAAAAATTATAAACATGTTCCGACTTGCACTTAGGACATTGCATTGCTACTTTTATTTATGTAACTATTTATGTAACGCCTATTCGAGAAACTCTTAAGAGAATAGAAGCAAGTTGGAAAATAGCAAAGAACTGGATTACTTCTCCTGATAAGCAGTACTAAATGTTACGATTCATCACCAAATTTTCTAGAGTATAACCATGTTAAAGCATAATTCGTGGTAGAGGCTCATTCTAAAATCAAGCTGAAAGTCATAAATTCTCGTCTTCAGCCTGACTAGTACCGCTACGCTTAAGTAGCAAGTAGCAAGTAGCATATAGCAATTAAGATATCATCAGGGTTTCAAGTTAATGAAATGGTGGCTTTATTTACGCCCTTGTCTACTAGCTAACCTAATAATCACTACTTTCCAAGAGAAAACTGCTGTCATGAAGATGAACAAGCATTATAGCTATTGTAAGTTTCTGGGAGTCGTTTCGTTTCCCCTCAGCGTAGCGATGGTTGCCAGCTTAGGTGATATTGCCCAGGCTCAAATTATCCCCGACGAGACCCTGGGGACTGAGAGTTCTGTGGTCGCGCCTCTCAATGGGCAAGCCGATCGCATTGATGGGGGAGCGGCTCGCGGTTCTAACCTGTTCCACAGTTTTCGAGAATTTAATATCAATGAAGGAAGAGGAGCCTATTTTGCCAATCCTGCGGTCATTGAGAATATTTTCAGTCGAGTCACGGGCAGTAATTCATCTCGCTTGTTGGGGACGTTGGGAGTGTTGGGGGATGCCAATCTGTTTTTTCTCAATCCCAATGGGATTATCTTTGGCAAGAATGCCAGCTTGGATATCCGAGGTTCGCTAGTCACTAGTACAGCTAATAGTTTGCTCTTTCCCGATGGCGATCGCTTCAGTGCCACCAATCCCCAAGCACCGCCTCTATTAGAAGTTGATGCTCCCATCCCCATTGGCTTGCAGTTTGAAGGGGATGAAGTGGGAGCGATTATTAATGCTGGGGAGTTAGAAGCTGGAGGCAACTTAACTTTGGTAGTAGGAACAGTTGCCAGTACGGGTCAACTATCGGCACCAGAGGGTGAGGTGGCTGTATCTACAGTTTCAGGAGTAGAAGCAGAGGGCAATCTGGCTGCGGTGCAGTTGGGAGAGGCGGGACAAATATCAGGGCAGGAGATGCAACCTCTCACAGGAGGCAGCAATCAAACTGAAAAATCAACTTTATCTTGGTCGGGGTTGGTGGCTGATGGTGGGGATGAAACGGGGTTGACAATCAATGATGAGGGAAAAGTAGAACTCATCCAATCTGGTACACCCGTATCGGCAGGGGATATTACGATAAACCAGTTGATTGCCCAAGGAGCAAAGCTGTCAGCTACTAACAATTTAACTCTGGTAGAAAGCCAGTTGGGGACGGTTGGGGACTTGACGCTGCTGGCGCAGGATACGGTACGGGTGAGGGATAGTGTAGAGAATCCTTTCATTGCTGCTGCGGAAGGAGAGTTATTGGTTCAGGGGAATCAGGAAGTGGATATTTTTGCCTTGAATCATCCTGAAAGCGGGTTGTTTTCTGGTGGTGCTCTGGTATTGCGGAGTGCTAACTCTGTAGGAGGCGATGCCCACTATTGGAGTGGGGGCGATTTTCGCATTGAACAGTTGGATGGGAGTTTGGGGAATTTGTTTAGTCCCAATGACCCGATTATTCGGTCACAGGGAGATGTCAGTTTCAACATCTACCGAGGAACTTCCCTGCATATCTTGGCTGGGGGTTCGGTGGATATTGGCACTGCTATCATTACAGAGCCAGAAACAGGTACAGTCGAGTCTGATTTTATCGAGGAGAATGTCCGGTTATCTGATGGCACGGAGATATCCATCAATGGCAGCGTACAACCGACTCTAGATATCCGAGCGGGAATCACAGCAGAGGCAGTCGGGTTCCCCGAAATTACAGGTTTCGATGATTTCCCCATTGACTTTTTCGCCGATTCTACCTTCAGCTTCCTTGAACCACCACCCGATGTGACAACTTCGGCAACCAGTGCCGATATCACCATCGGTGATGTGTTTATTGATGCCCCTAATGGTCTTGTTTTTATAACGAATCAGTACCAACCCAACACATCATTGACAGGTGGAGATATTACCGTAACTGGAGCTGGTTTTTTTGGTGATGGCATTGATGCCCATGGCTTTGGCGGTGATGGTGGTAATGTCATCCTCGACTCTCGAAGTGGCATTACGCTCACTGATAGCTTCATTGTCTCTTCTTCTGACGTTGGTAATGCTGGTAATACAACTCTGCTCGCTAAGGATACTGTTTCTCTGAAAAATGGCGGTATTTTTAGCCAAACTTTTGAAACAGGTCAAGGTGGTGACATTACGATCGACACTGGGCAATTACTTATTCAGAATGGCTCACGGGTATCAGCCTCAACAATTGGCGAGGGTGACGCGGGGAATGTGATGGTAAATGCTTCAGAATCAGACATTATGCTTACTGATAGCCAAATTATTGCCTCTTCTGACGTTGGTAATTCTGGGGATATAACTCTGCTCGCTAAGGATACAGTTTCCCTGAAAAATAGCGATATTCTTAGTGAAATTTCTGAAACAGGTCAAGCTGGTGACATTAAGATCGACACTGGACAGTTACTTGTTCAGGATGGCTCATGGGTATCAACTTCTACGTATGGCAAGGGAAATGCAGGGAATATAATAGTCAATGCTTCAGAATCAGTAGAAGCGATCGGCGTCTCACCTACCAACTCTTTGAAGAACAGTCTCTTGATTGCTATCACTGAAGGAACAGGAGAGGGGGGAGATATTACAATTACCACTCCTACGTTGCTTGTCCGAGATGGGGCTGGAATTCAGGGAAAACGCATCTTAAGGGTATTGACAAATTACTAGTTATGTGAATTTTGTTTAAGCGCTCGGCATTTAACCACTGCGCGATCGCCAAACCTTGGTTCTCCAGTTTTCGACACCGCTATAATCTTCAAAAAGATTAATTGCCAGGGTAATGAAACTCAGACCAAAAATTACGATCGCCGACCATTTTAGTGCACTAGAAGATCCCAGAATAGAGAGAACGAAACGTCATAAATTAATTGACATTATTACGATTACTATTTGCGCAGTAATTTGTGGAGCAGATGGTTGGAATGATATTGAATTATATGGAAAATGTAAGTATAAATGGTTGAAAAAGTTTCTAGAACTGCCAAATGGAATTCCCTCTCATGATACATTTGCGCGAGTTTTTTCTCTGCTCGATCCAGAACAATTACAGCAATGTTTTTGCCAATGGGTAGAAGCAATTAGCCGGATTACTTTTGGAGAAATAGTAGCAATTGATGGAAAAACTCTTCGACATTCTTACGATAAAAGTAAAAATAAATCGGCTATTCATATGGTTAGTCCTAAAGGATACCGCTCCGCATATGCTTGGGCCACAAATAATGGCTTAGTCTTAGGACAAAAAAAAGTCGGAAGTAAATCCAATGAAATTACTGCCATTCCCGAACTGCTTAAAGTTTTATCGTTAAAAGGATGTATTGTTACTATTGATGCAATCGGCTGTCAAAAAAAGATAATCAAACAAATTACATCCCAGGAGGGAGACTATGTAATTGCCTTAAAGAAAAACCAAGGGGGTCTGTACGAGCGGGTAGAAAAACTATTTGAACAAGCCCTACTCAATAATTTTAAAGGCTTAATCAAAAGTGAATATCGGCAGTCTGAAGATGAGCGGGGACGAGAAGAAACCAGATCTTGTCAAATTCTGACTAATATTAACCAAGAAATTGACCCCAAGGGAGAATGGAAGGGTTTAAATTCCATAGCTTATGTCGATTATTTACGAACAGAAAAAGGAAAAACTACTCTATCCGTGAAGGTATTTTATTAGTAGTCTAAATGCTCAATATCATAAATTAATTGCTAAGGCTATTAGAAAACATTGGTGTATAGAAAACCAATTACATTGGGTTCTAGATGTGAGCTTTAATGAAGATGCTTCTCGGATTAGAAAAGATAATGCTCCTGAAAATTTAGCTATTATCAGACACATAGCTTTAAATCTTTTGCAACAGGAAAAAACTCTCAAAGTGGGAGTAAAGAATAAACGAAAAAATGCTGGATGGGACGAGAAATACTTACTCAAAGTTTTAACAATTTAATTAGTTAAATTGAATTGAAATTCGAGAGAATTTCTCCTTTCTCACTATTTAGTCAGTTCAAAACTGATGTAGTTTATCCTGTTTATTTTTACTTACTTTCGGTTAAAAAAGAGCTAATTTTAGGGGATTTATGGGGCTGGCGATCGCTTTTTGCCAATGACAGGTGACATCACACTTTTTTGTCTGGCTCAAACCTACTTCTGGCAAGAATTTCGGCGATAAGATGCGTTTCACCTAACCAAGAGCTAGTGTTCCTGCAATCAGAACCTTTGTCAGTGATTGTAGTTTCATGATGCCCAACTCATTGAATTGAACTAGATAGGTTATTTTGCATTCCTACCCTGGACAATTTTGTTCAAGGATATGATACAATCAAAGATTACCCATCTCAATTTAATTATAATAATTAAATCCCCTTTGTGGTTATTGCAAAATATAGGGCAAAAGTAAGGTCATTGTGTGACTATGTTTTGCAGCATCAGAACCCGCTTTACACCATTAGTTGTGAAAAGTGGCAGAAGTTGAAGTTTTACCATACGCAGACATAAATATAGAAATGGTGGATTTAACTAAGCAGAAGCTTTTTCCAATGAATAGGGTTTAATTAGTACTTCTGCGGGAATGCCAAAATCTTGATTCAAGCGTCGGATCGCATCCAAATTTAATGGCTGTTGTCTGTTTAAGATTGCCGTTACTTGTTCCGTATCGCCTATTGATGCTGCTAAATCTTGATGAGATAATCCACGTGCTTCCAAGTAATACAATATTGCCGAAATAGCATCTGGGGCATCAACAGGATAATGCTGCTGTTCGTAGGCTTCTACCAGTGTAGTTAAAATATCTAGGCGATCTAGTTCTGGTGAATCAGGTTTGGCATCAAACAGCTTTTCAATTTCTTGGAGTGCGTTTTGATAGTCAGATTCGGTTTTAATGGGGCGTAGTTCCATAGCTATAAGTTCCTAAATAGTTGCTACATCTACCTTGTCGTACTCTTTATGAGTTCCAATAAAGCGAATAAAAATAATACTTATGTCATATCTAACATGAACAATTAATCGATAGTCGTTACCTTTAATATTAAAAACAACACGATTATTTGCCACGATACTAGCATTACGGTAAAGACTTTTAATATCCGACGGACTTTGCCACGAAGCGCGAGATGCTTCGCTAAACCACGCTTTTAAAGGTTGCTCGGAATCAGGATGTTTAGACCAAAAAGTGCGTAAAGTGCTGCGGGCAATAATTCGCATTAGTATTTGAGTAAGTACTTTAATTATTATATAATTGGTAGCAAAGATATCAAACCCTCGCGAGCAGCTAAAGCCCTAAAAAATATAGTAAGTTAGCCCACCCCAAGTAATACATTAATCCACTATCGCTATAATTAAAGTACTTGGGGGGCTAGCGGGGGAAAGCCTTCCCCTCGACCCCTTCAGGCAGTAGGAAAAAGAAAAAAGTTAGACCTACCAAACTAACAGATATGGAACTTAATCCAAGCAAGCCATGCCTAGAAAAGTACAGCGTACAAAACCAGTAGCAGTCAGACTAACAGACAAAGAAAAATTAGACTGGGATTTAAAAGCTCATGCTGCTGGTTTGAGCATTTCAGAGTTAGTAAGACAGGCAATGGAACGGGTCAAAATTCATCACGTAGGCGATCGCTCTATCCAAATAGAACGCACTCGTCAAATCGCCAAGATCGGTAATAATCTTAACCAAATCGCTCGTTGGGTAAACCGCTATAAGACCTCTGCTGATCTTACTTTTCCCGTTAAGTATTTCTGGCAAGCTGCCAGCCTTCACAGAGGTCATGTAATTTTAACCAACCACGCCACAGAACTTGGATCCCAATAGGAGTCTTACGACGATGTTCGAGATAACCCCCCAGATAAGCAACAGTCTCCACTGCCCAAGCAACTGTTAAAATGAGGGGAAGTTTTTGGCTGGCTCCAGCTTTTAAGACTTCAAGCTGAACAGGATTGAGAATTTCAATCGCTCCTTGCATCGGGTTGGGTTCGATGAAGATAAGTGACCTGTAACAGTTCAACGGCAATGACACTTAAAAACCCCAACAAGGTCTTCATGCCCACAGCAGCCAGTCGATAGCGTTCGCTTTGACAACCAGACTTGAGAATTTTATGATAGTCTTCAACACGCCAACGGTAAGTGTACCAACGCAAGATTGTGGCTGCGATGAAAACATCTTCAACCACTTCTGTTGTGAGAAGCATCCAAGATAGAGGGGTTTCTCCTTCTGGACAATCGAGCTCTGTGGCATAAACAGCATAGACTTTTAACGGGTCACGATCCTCGAAGCGATAAGGAGTTCGCAGGTTAACCGCACTAAATCTTACTGCTAGTTTGGTTCTTCGCGCTTTATGATTAGCGGTGGCAGGTACATCGATTTCTTGTTCAAAACGAATGGGTTCCGATTCCATCTTAGCCCAGAGGCGTTCGCTATTTTGGTCTAAACTGCGGTTATGGGCAGCCCTCACTAAGACTCCTGTGTGCTTTATTTGACGCAGTTGGTCAAAAACTTCTGAAATATCCCCTAGATGCGGGCAAGCCCTTTCTCGGTCAAAGATATGAATCACTCTTGTGTTCACTTCGACTTGCTTCTCCACTTCAATTAAAGCTTCTACCCACTTATAAGATTCTTTCTCGGCAAATGTTCTTTGACGTGCCGTTTTTCGGTTCTGAGCCTGTCGTTGCTTTTTCTGCTTGGCAGTTTCATTCTTAGGAGGCGATCGCTTGTGTTCCCGATTCCAAACTTTTTGCCACAGTAACCCCAAGGTTTGCCCTTGTTCTGGTTCAATTGCCAAGGCACTATGCAGAATTAAACCATTCCCACCATTCCCTGTCGGACCATAGCCTTCCCTTTTAAGCTTAATGCTGCGATAATCTAAAAAGGTCGTATCTCCTACCGATAAGACCACTTTATATTCCTCAACATCGGCGGTTGTCATCTGACAGTGCGGCTCGATTATCTTGCCAAAGTCTGTCTTCGGGTTGGCAAAAATTCATACGCCCTTTTCAACTCCTTGGCTCCCGAAAAGATTTCTGAGAAGGCTTTTCCAAAGCCCTGACTCAAAACCTTGCCTACGGAAAAGGCTCGATTGTTCAACCGCTCGTCTCCCAACTGGCAATATCCGAAGGTGTATCCTTTAGGACTCGCAAAATTTTTGACCCACCATTCCAACATTTTTTGACCTGCACTCTCTCAATTTTCTCTACTATACCTGAAAATTTCCTCAAACCCATAATGCCTTTCTAGACTCCGTTTCAGACTTAACGGGAAAAGTCAGATCGACTTTCAAGTTGTACATTAATGTACATTAACTAATTATCCTGGCTGCCTGACACAAGTGCCTCAAAACCTTACGCCGTATAGAATTTGTTTTTTCTGCTAAAAAGGTATTTTCTAATAAAGCGATCGCTTGAAAGCATTGATTTACTGTATTAACAAAATTAAATTTTCACGAAAAATATGGGTTTGACATAGATGTGTCAGGCAGCCAGCTAATTATCTGTCATCGGTAAAAAATTGATGTCGCTTTAACAAGATTATTGTCACTTAACAATCTGCTTGACATCCATTTCTTGCCTACGACCAATCGATTCTTTCGATTTCCATTCATTATTTTGTTAAGACGACAAATAATCAGTTAATGTACACCTATCCATTGCTTCAATTCAAGCTGATTTTTGACTACAATTATGAATTAATGTAAATTATTATGAAGTAAAACCAGATCAACTTTACTCTATTTATCACCCTCTCAATCTGGGTAAATTGGAAAATTCCTATGGTTCGCAGATATACTCGGATTCTAACCTTGACAATCTTTAATTGCCTGTTGATCTTGACGCTAGCTATGGCTTGGGTATCGCCTGCGATCGCGCAAAATCTTCCTGGTCTTAGCATGTCTGAGAATGAGATTACCTCCGATTCTTACGTCCCAGTCTTCACTAGGGGAAATATCGATATTGCTCCGATATTTCTTGATGGCAAGATCATCGGAGCGGCCTCCTCATTCATTGAATTGGAGTCAGACAAGGACGATAGTGGATCTGGTTCCTATGGCGCGGCAACCCGTTCTCACTTGATTCACAGCAAGCTACAAAAAATCCTGGGAATCATGAACCAATACTCCCAGCTGACTTTTCACGGCATCTCTGAAAGCCCCTTCAAATAAGGGTTTCTCTCCAAGCCTAATTCTCAATAATCTATAGTTAATGATAATGAATGACGAAAGAATTAGGCTTGGAGAATGGAAATTTGGCGATCGCCTGAGAACCGAAAAAGATCCCGTGAAAAGTCAGATACTCCCAGGAGGTACTTCTCAATCAAGGGATATCGCAAATAGCAGCGCAAGAAGAAGCACTGAAAAAGCAGCTGGTCACCACTGTATCCGAAGAAAATGAGAACGTATCTATGTCAATAACATTCCCTCAAGATGACGTGCCAGAAATCATTTTCTCGGTTACTCAAGCAGACATTTCTCGGCCCCGATTCGGCGGTTCCCAACCATTAAAAATCGCCGAAGATGCTGCCAAGCTTGCTAAAACTTCTCTGATGCAGGCCTGGAAAGAACGCCAGACTCCTCATCTGCAAGCTCAAGGTAAACATGCGCTGTTTATTCTGGTTGCCCTGATTGTTACTAGCCTCAGTTTACTGTGGATACAGAAAAAACTTGCAGTTGAAAACATCAAGCTCAACGAGATGTTATCCAACGCAGAAACCTTTCAACTCCAAGATAATTGGATTTCTGGTTTATCGAAAATTACTAAAAGATCGAGAGTAATTGCGCCACAGCTTCAGAAATTTTCTCTGAGGTCTCGCTCTAGTCTCAATGCTTTCTACAGAACTGGATTATTTTGGGCTCAATGGCTAATTTGGCTGCTCGGAATTGGCTACCTGACTAGTTTGTTTTACTGGACTCGTCCTTGGAGCAACTGGATAATAGGCGTAACAGTTCGTGGTTCTAGAGGAACAGATGTTGTTTGGAGCTTTCCTCCAACCGATTGGCTTTTGAGTTTTGGACAGGAGGCCAATCTGGGAACTCCACTATTAGTGTTACTTGTTTTACTGATAACTCGTTTAGTACTCAAAGGGGGAGATGTTCTGAGCGACTTTCTTGTTCAGGAGTGGAGTGAGCAAAAATCAATCCAACGCCATGCCTTAAGGGCTCACACCTTGTCTAGAGCCTCCAAAGGCTGGCTCAGAGCGATCATTTATCTGTTACTAGGAGTGCTAATCGTCCATCGTTTACATCAGTTAGGCAAGATTACCGAAGTGGTGACAATATTATTCGGTTTTATCTCTTTTGCTCTTTCTCTTGCTTCTCAGGACTTGCTAAAAGATATAATTTCTGGTGTGCTCATTTTATGGGAAGACCAGTATGCCGTAGGAGATGTGATCTTTATTGGTGAGAATGCTGGCCTAGTCGAGAAAATAACTTTGCGGGTTACCCAAATACGTAATCTTGATGGGGAGTTAATCACCATTCCTAATGGTTCAATTGGGGTAGTGCGCAATTTGTCGAGTGAATGGTCACAAGTGAATTATGCTATTGAAGTCAGCTATGATGCGGATGTAGATCATGTGTTGAAAGTCATCGAAGCGATCTCGCAACAACTCTATCGCGATCCCCAATGGCAAGAGATAATCTTAGAAGCACCAGAAATACTGGGCATTGATAATATTTCCCATTCAGGAATTTTGATTCGACTGCTCATCAAGACTCAGCCGTTACAACAATGGCCAGTTGGTCGAGAATTACGCCGCCGACTGAAGAAAGCCTTCGATGAGCAGGGCATTAAGATAGGTATTCCACAGCGAATAGAGATGCATGTTACTGAGCCTCTTACAACAATGGGGACTGGTTCCGTAGAATGGGAATCCAAAACCTCTGCCTAGCCTGAGTTAGACTACATATCGGATGGTTAACATATTAAAAATTGGATTGATTAAAGATGTTAGATCGTACTGTACCATTCCCAGATATTCAGATAACTAAAGTTGAGGATTTATCTGTCAGAATTACTGATTCTGCTAACGAGTTAACTCAGGATGCAGCTACCCTGGTGCAAGATTATTTGCAATCATTACTAGAGCAACAGGAAACCGTCAGCATTATTCTAGCTACAGGTAACTCACAACTCAAGTTTTTAGATGCGATATCTTCTATTGATCAGCTTGATTGGTCAAGGATTATTTTATTTCATTTAGACGAGTACTTAGGCATTGCAGCAGATCATCCTGGTAGCTTTCGTTATTATTTACGCCACAAATTAGAACAGCGAGTTCAGCCACGTATTTTTAATTACATCCAAGGAGATGCACCACAACCCATATCGGAATGTTCTCGCTACAGTAATTTGCTACAACAACAGTCAATTGATCTCTGTATGTTGGGTATTGGCAATAATGGACATATCGCCTTTAATGAACCTACCGTTGCTGATTTCAATGATCCTCAACTAGTCAAGCTAGTTAAGTTGGACACCGAAACCCGTCAACAACAGGTAAACGGAGGGTATTTCCCTAACTTAAAAACTGTCCCTAGCTATGCCTATACTTTAACCATTCCCACAATTTGTGCTGCTAAAAAGATCTTTTGTTTAGCGGGAGGAAATCATAAAGCAGAAGTCGTCAAACAGACATTGCAAAATGCGATCGCGCCAGACTTCCCCGCAACTATCTTACGTACCCTATCTCAAGCGACTTTGTTTTGCGATCGCAATTCTTTGAGATTATAGAACCCATTTGGGATCTTTTCACGATTCTCCCCTCCTCGACCAGCACCTTGATAAACCTTTTGATAGCTAATTTTTTTCTCTATCGAAGTTATGATCTGTTCCTTAAGTCGATAACGTTTCAGAATACTCTCTACTTTAGTTTGTAGAATTAGCTCATCTTGAGGTGGTTTTTGAACCAGTTTTTCTAAAGCCAGTTCTGCTTTATTCAAACGAAGTGGAGTCAACGTGTTAAAAAGCAAAAAAAAAAATGCCCCCCATGGCTGGAGAGCATTTTTTTTATTTATCCATTACTTACAAGGTAGTAAGCATACAACTAATTAACCGTTGATGGAAGGAGCAGTCAAAGCTACAGGAGCTTGTTCGCCGCTTGCCAAGTCAAGAGGGAAGTTGTGTGCATTACGCTCGTGCATTACTTCAAAACCAAGGTTGGCTCGGTTTAAGATGTCTGCCCAAGTGTTTACTACTCTTCCTTGTGAATCCATTACTGACTGGTTGAAGTTAAATCCATTCAGGTTGAACGCCATCGTGGAGATACCCATTGCTGTGAACCAGATTCCAATTACAGGCCATGCTCCTAAGAAGAAGTGCAATTGACGACTGTTGTTGAAGGATGCGTATTGGAAGATCAAACGACCGAAGTAGCCGTGTGCTGCCACAATGTTGTATGTTTCTTCTTCTTGTCCGAATTTGTAACCGTAGTTCTGTGATTCAGTTTCAGTTGTTTCACGAACTAAGGAAGATGTTACCAGTGAACCGTGCATTGCAGAGAACAATGAACCACCGAATACACCTGCTACTCCCAACATGTGGAAGGGGTGCATCAAGATGTTGTGCTCAGCTTGGAATACCAACATGAAGTTGAATGTTCCGCTGATTCCTAAAGGCATACCATCGGAGAAGGAACCTTGTCCTAGAGGGTAGATTAAGAATACTGCAGTTGCTGCGGATACTGGAGCAGAGTATGCTACACAGATCCAAGGGCGCATTCCAAGACGGAATGATAGTTCCCACTGGCGACCAAGGTATGCAAATACACCGATCAAGAAGTGGAAAATTACCAATTGGTAAGGACCACCGTTGTACAACCACTCATCTAGAGAAGCTGCTTCCCAGATGGGATAAAAGTGAAGACCAATTGCGTTGGAGCTAGGTACTACTGCACCAGAGATGATGTTGTTTCCGTAAATCAAGGAACCTGCTACAGGCTCACGGATACCGTCTATGTCTACAGGAGGTGCTGCGACAAAGGCGATTAGAAAACAAGTTGTTGCTGCTAGGAGTGTAGGGATCATCAAGACACCGAACCAACCGACATAGATGCGGTTGTTAGTGCTAGTAATCCACTGACAGAAGTTTTCCCAAGCACCGCGAGTTTCGCGCTGTTGTAAAGTAGTTGTCATGTTTTATATGATTGCGTGTTATTTGATTTTCAAGGTTCTGTTAAGAACAAGACGGGAAACGAGATAAAAATAATGTATTTCTTGCGTCTATGTAATTAATATAGCTAAGTATTAGTGCTTTGTAAAGATATATTACATCGTTTTTGGTGATGTAAAATATAAGTAGAGCTTATCTTTGCTTTTTCTTTTCAATATATTCTCGCCAGTAAACTATTTTGTTATTCTTTAATTCCAAGATAATGGCATCTTCGGCATGGTCTTCTTTTCTCGTCTGACGATTTTGGTCGCGCCAATTCCACTCCACAGCAACTTGGCTACCGTCAACAACAATGCGTTTGATTTCTACAGATGTGTGATGAAATTGCTGAAAGTATTCCTCTGCTGCTTGCTTAATTTGAGGTTTGCCCTGAAATTTAGACCCAGCAGCGATAAAGATCGCATCCTCAGCAAAGTCATCGGCGATCGCCTGAGCATCTTGCTCTGACCAAGCTTTCGCCTGTCGCATCACCATTTCGATAATTTGATCTTTCATTGGCAGAGATTGAGCTACGGTTGGCAGCAGAAAAAGAGTATTGAGCAAAATGGCAATCGATAGCCCACCAATAATTAGGGCTTTTAAAGCTTGGAGTTTGAAGCTACAAACAGCATTATTAAGGGTTTTGTGCATTCAATCACCAACGCCGAATATTTTTGTCTAAGGTTCAATTTTTTGGCGTTGCTGAATGTGTAATGATAAAGCACTATTTTGCTTGCTCGTCCGCAAAGAACAACAACGCCTTTTATTGCTATTCTGCTATTCCTGGGTCACAGATACTTCTTGATTAGTAACTCTAGTTTGTCCTTAGCTGCGTCGGGAATCTGATCGGGAGGAGTCAGAATAGCAAATTTTAGGGCTGAGTGAGCTATTGACTGGGGAGGATTGACGTTTAATTGTTTGACCGTGGCTTTAATTACTTTTTGAGCATTAATCGCGTTGCGCTGTAGGTTAGCAATTACCATTTCTACAGTGACGTTATCATGGTCGTCATGCCAGCAGTCATAGTCTGTAACTAAAGCCAGGGTAGCATATGCAATTTCCGCTTCTCTAGCTAGCTTTGCTTCTGGCAAGTTGGTCATGCCAATAATTGATGCTCCCCAGCTACGATAAAGATTGGATTCAGCTTTGGTGGAAAATGCAGGACCTTCCATACAGATATAAGTTCCACCACGATGCAAATCAATATCAGGTAGATTCAATGATGCTACTGCATCCGCTAAAACGTCAGCTAGATTGGGACAGACAGGATCGCCAAAAGTAATATGAGCCACTATACCCTCATCGAAGAAAGTAGATCTGCGGTTGGTAGTGCGATCGATAAACTGATCGGGAATTACAATGTCTAATGGTTTGGCGGCTTCTTTTAAAGAGCCAACGGCAGAAGCAGAAATAATATATTCTACCCCTAACTGTTTCAGAGCATGAATATTAGCCCGAAAAGGCAAGTCGCTGGGAAGTAGATGATGATTGCGTCCATGACGAGCCAGAAAAGCTACTGTAGCTCCCTCTAATTGTCCCACAATCAGGGCATCAGACGGTTCCCCAAAAGGAGTAGATAATTTTACCTCCTGAACATTTTTCAAGGCATCCATTTTATATAGACCACTGCCACCGATAATACCGATTTTTGCCTCTACCATAAGCCCACAAAATTAACTTGAATTATGCTCGATTATTTTAACGATCCTGACCAGAATATTGCTATCAGAGATTACTTAAGATTAATGACTTACTTAGACATACTTAATCTTCAACTTCAGTTGCCAAGACTAGAGGCAAAATCTCGGTAGCAGGAGCAAAAGTAACACTGCTGGCAATGCGATCGCGTATCAGTTTAGCGATCATTTGATTGAGGCGATACATCTCTGAACATGGATTGTAGCGATATTTGATGTCGATAATGCGCTGTTTTTTCCGAATGATCTGCGAGTTTTTTTTCTTTTCTTCTACCTGCTTGCTACGGTTACGCAGAAAGATGTCAGGTTTTTCATCTCGGTTTTTTACGTCGGGTAAGATTTCCGATCGAGGATGGCGCCAATATCCTTTGTAGTTTTCGCTTTTGGGATTTTTATACAGTTTTAAGCTGTCCAAGGTGGGAATATATAAAGCATAAAATTCTCCTTCTTTGACTACTTGAAAACAACCCCAGTCTTTCTCTTGGCGATTTAGCAAAATATCTAGAGTCAGTTCCAAAGAAGGTAAATGGACAACGGAAGTTGGATAATTTTGTTGGTTATACATTTGTTGGCTATAGATAGGTTTAGAGAACATGACAATGTTGCTAAGAAAACCAAGATATGTTCAATTAATTAAAGGCGGTAATTAAAAAAAGTTCTATTGATTAACAAAAACATCTAATCATGAATCTACAAAAATTCCTAAATTTAAGTGCAGGCAAATGGTTTAGCCAGCGTACTAACTATTTTATAGATCAGAATAAATCGGTTAGTAGTAAAGCTGACATTACCATTGAGTTACTCCAGTCCGATGACTCGCGGGCATTGAAATTATGTCAAAAACATCATTTAGACTCTAGCTTGATTGTTGGCGGCACTATCCAAAGCTGGGATAACTCTGTAGACTGGGGCAAAACTAAACAAGTGGGTTCGGCAACTATTCTTTTGGTTGGAGATCACGAGAGGGACAATACAGGAAAACTAATTCGTCCTGAAGATGCAGAAGTCTACGGAAATTATGTTTTGGGCAAGGATGAAGCTCTCACTCTAATTATTGAAACAGACGAAATATATGCCGAAGAACGTCAATGGTTTGGTAGTGACAACTTTAAAATGCGTACCGTAGTAGTCAAATACAGTAATGGCAAGAAACAAACCTCATTTTATTCAGAAATCCGCAAGGCATTACCGAAAAAGGATGAGGGATATTGATACTTCATCCCTTTAAAATCAGCCTCTTCTAGATTGTAATTGCCGATAGACATCTCGAATATCCACCTTGTGATACGCAAGGGCTACTAAAGTATGATAAAGCAGATCTGCCACTTCAGATGCGATCGCATTACTGTCATCATCTTTGCAAGCCATGACCACTTCCACTGATTCTTCGCCAATTTTTTTGAGGATTTGATTATCGCCTCCTGCCAGCAACTTGCAGGTATAAGAAGTATCCGTCGGGTTGGCTAAACGATCGCAGATAACTCGGTAAACTTCTGATAGGGTGTCGGCGGGGGGCGCAGATTTGGTATCATCGTTCATTTGATGGAAACAGCTACGTTCTCCCTTATGACAGGCAATGTCGCCCACCTGTTCAATAGTAATCAGCAGAGCATCGCTGTCGCAATCGTAACGGAGCGATCGCACTTTCTGAATGTGTCCAGAAGTTGCCCCTTTATGCCATAGTTCCTGACGAGATCTACTCCAGTACCAAGTTTCACCCGTATCCAAGGTTTTTTGCAATGATTCTTGGTTCATCCACGCCATCATTAAGACGGTACCGTCGAGATAATCTTGAGCGATCGCTGGTACTAATCCTTGTTCGTTGTAGTGAATTTTGTCTAAAGTAAGATTGTGATTCGGGATTTTACTTGATGACATTGTATTGTAAAAGTTAAAAAGTCATAGACAGATAAAGAATATACCAAAGAATCGGAGTTAGAAAGTAGATCAACAGCAGATTATCTCTTGATCCTTACAGGTAGTGGGGGAGCGAGAAAGCCAACGAGCGAAGCGTCCTTTTAGGCGTTGGACGGCGTCCTAAAGGATACCCCCATTCGAGGGTTTATGCCCGAATGGGTGCAAGCCGCTCCGCATATGGAACATGGTCGGGAAACCCGACCGTTTCCGCCTTATGAATCGCGACACGGGGGCTTCAGCCCCAGTCAAGAATTTATCATAAGTTCAAGAATAAAGCTACGCTCTTGTGGTAGCATAAAATTATGTTAGTTTTAGAAATGAAGATATACGGCAAACAAGCTCAATATGATGCGATGGATCAAGCCATACAAACGGCACAATTCATACGCAACAAAGCACTACGTTATTGGATGGATAATCAAGGCGTGGGAAAATATCAACTAAGCTCTTATTGCAAGGTGCTTGCTGCTGAATTTCCTTTTGCTAATGAACTCAATTCAATGGCTAGACAATCTAGTGCGGATCGTGCTTGGGCGGCAATATCTCGCTTCTATGGCAACTGTAAAAAGAAGGTAGCTGGTAAGAAAGGATTTCCTAAATTCAAGAAACATTCTCGTTCAGTAGAATACAAGACTACTGGCTGGAAGCTATCTGAAGACAGGAAGTATATAACTTTCACTGACAAGAAAAACATTGGTAAAGTCAAACTAAAAGGTACTCGTAATTTGCACTGGTATGATCACAAGCAGTTTAAACGAGTGCGTATAGTTAGACGTGCTGATGGTTATTATTGTCAGTTTTTAGTAGATGTCGATACGAGACAAAAGCTAGAACCATCCTATTCAGAGACTGGATTAGATGTTGGACTGAATCACTTTTATACCGACGACAAAGGTACTCAGATTGAAAAGCCTCGTTTCTACCGCCAAGGGGAAAAAGCTCTTAATCGTTGTAATCGTCGTCAGTCCAAAAAGTATGCCAAAGGTGCTAAACCTCAGTCCAAAAACTACCATAAAGCTAGAAAAAGATATGCCATCAAGCACCTTAAGATAAGTAGACAACGTAAAGACCATGCTGTGAAGTTAGCACGGTGCGTAATCACATCTAACGATGTAGTGGCATACGAAGACTTAAGAATTGCCAACATGGTAAAAAATTATAATCTAGCTAAATCCATAACTGACGCGGGATGGTATCAATTCAGAGTGTGGCTTGAATATTTTGGCTATAAGTTTGGCAAAATAACAATTGCTGTACCCCCACAATATACATCGGTTAATTGTTCTGAATGTGGGGCTAAAGTAACTAAAACTTTAAGCACTAGGACTCATAAGTGTAAATGTGGCTGTATCTTAGACCGAGATGAGAACGCAGCCCGCAACATACTCTCAATTGGATTAAGTACCGTAGGGCATACGGGATCTAAAGCTTGGGGAGACGAAACCTCTATTTTGGCTGGTGAGAGCCTGTCAGGGTAAGTTTTTTCTGTGAGCCAAGAATCCCACGTCATTTATGCCTGGGAGTGTCAACTCATTTTGCTAAAGTTATGGCAGAAGCTAAAAGCTAAAATATGACAACTGCGATCGCCAATAAATTAAAATCGATTATCGATACCAACACAAAATTAGTCGAACTGAGTGCTGCTGACGACTATTGGCAAACTAAGATCACTCAGGCAGTAGAAACTAACACACCCATTTATTTATTATTTCCCCAGACGATAGATGCTCTCGCGGAGATAGTTAAGCAAGCAGCTAAACAGCAGTGGCGGATGCTAATCTGCGGTAATGGTAGTAAATTAAACTGGGGCAAGATTACCAAAGATATTCACTTGGTAATAAGCCTGCAAAAATGCGATCGCCTAATTGAACAAGCGGTAGGAGACTTGACGGTAACTGTCGAAGCAGGAATGAAGTTAAGAGATTTGCAAGCAAAATTGCGATCGCACAATCAATTTTTGCCGTTAGATTCGAGTTATGCTGATGCTACTCTTGGAGGGATTGTTGCCACAGCAGATACAGGAAGTTGGCGACAGCGTTACGGAGGAGTAAGAGATTTATTATTAGGAATATCTTTTGTCCGCGCTGATGGAGAAATCGCCAAGGCAGGAGGCAGAGTAGTTAAAAATGTGGCGGGTTACGACTTAATGAAGTTGTTTACAGGAGCTTATGGTACCCTCGGCATCATCACTCAACTTACCTTTCGTACCTATCCTGTAATTGCTACTTCTCAGACGCTACTGTTAACGGGAAAAGCCGAACAGATTGCTCAAGCTACGCAAACCATTCGCAATTCAGGTTTAACTCCTGTAGCCATGGATTTATTATCCACTGCGGTAGTAAATCGACTAGATGTAGGCACTAATATGGGCTTGATCATACGTTGGCAAACCATTCCCGAAAGCATTAAACAACAGATTGAACAGGTACAGGGGATCTCTCAAAAGCTAAATTTAGCCACCAGCACTTATCAAGATCAAGCAGAAATAAATTTGTGGCAAGACTGCACTAACCTAACCAGAACTCCAGATTCAGACGAATCCGTTATCTGTAAGATCGGTATTGCACCCACGACTGCCGTAAATTTTCTACAATTAAAACAGGTTGTTGATTGTAATGTTGCTGTTAGAGTTCATGCTAGTAGTGGTATCGGACGACTACATTTAAACAATGCCAATGAACAAATTATTGACCAAATGCGAGCGCACTGCCAACAAAATCACGGCTTCTTAACTATTCTCGATGCACCAAAGGCATTTAAGCAACAAACAGATATCTGGGGATATTCAGGTAATGCTCTTAAAACCATGCAAGCTATCAAAAACCAGTTCGATCCACAAAATATTCTTAATTGCGATCGCTTTATAGTATAACTTTCTCTTACAAAAAGCTTAGAGCTTAGAACTACGAAAATTATAATTATCGATTTAAAATCTTCAATTAACAGCGATCTTAATGACTAACTTTGACGCTAAAAATCCCCCCCAAGCTGAGCTTATAGATTCCTGTGTACATTGCGGTTTTTGTCTTGCTACTTGCCCCAGCTATCGGGTAATTGGCAAAGAAATGGATTCCCCCCGAGGCAGAATCTACTTAATGGATGCGATCAACGAAGGAGAAGCGAAAATTGATACGGCAACCTCGCAGCATTTTGATTCTTGTCTTGGTTGTCTGGCTTGTGTAACTACCTGTCCTTCGGGAGTGCAATACGATCAGTTAATTGCAGCGACTCGCCCACAAATTGAGAGAAATCAACCCCGTGGCTTGTCCGATAGATTGATTAGAGCCTTAATCTTTAATTTATTTCCTTATCCTAATCGTTTGCGTCATCTGCTTCCATCTCTTTGGCTATATCAAAAATTAGGTTTGCAAAAACTTATCAGAAATACAGGAATACTTAAAAAGCTGACTCCTCGTTTAGCAGCAATGGAGGCAATCTTACCGAAAATAACTGATAGTGCTTGGCGTAGTGATTTGCCCGATATCATCCCTGCACAAGGGGAAAAACGCTATCGGGTTGGCATGATTTTGGGTTGTGTACAGCGATTATTCTTTTCTCCTGTTAATGAAGCTACTGCTAGGGTATTAACTGCAAATGGTTGTGAGGTAGTAATTCCTGCTAGTCAGGGCTGTTGTGCTGCTTTGCCTGCCCACCAGGGACAAGAAGCTCAAGCTCAGGCTTTAGCTAGACAGATGATTGACAGTTTTGTTAATGAAGATTTAGACGCAATTATTATCAACGCTGCGGGCTGTGGACATACTCTCAAAGAATATGGTCATATTTTGGCTGATGATCCTGAATACAAAGAAAAAGCAGCAAAATTTTCCAGCAAAGTTAAAGATGTTCAAGAGTTTTTAGCAGCAATTAAATTAACCACCGAACTTCACCCTTTGAGATCAGGAAAATTAAATCTGGTTTATCAGGATGCCTGTCACTTACTACATGGACAAAAGATTAGTTTGCAACCTCGTGAATTACTAAGGCAAATTCCTGGAGTTACACTACAAGAGCCAGTTGATGCCAGCTTATGCTGTGGTAGTGCAGGTATTTATAATATGTTGCAGCCAGAAACCGCCGATGAACTGGGCAGGCAGAAAGCGGATAATTTGATTAATACAGGAGCAAGTGTAATTGCTTCGCCCAATCCTGGCTGTTCGATGCAAATTCAAAAGCATTTAGAGTTAAAAGGTTCAGAAGTTAAGTTATTACATCCCATTGAGTTATTAGATTATTCAATTCAGGGAAAACAGATCTAACTCAGATCTTGCAGCAGTACAAAAAAACTAAATATTTTGAAGTTGGCAATCAATTTAATGCCCTTTTCCCCTTAAGCTTTCCCCTTTACCCTCATGGCACAGATAAATTACATATTAGGTGCAAGATCTCAGTCTAATATTTTGTTAATTTAAAAAACTAAGGACTAAAATCGATGAGTAGACAAGTTTTAATTACAGGAGGAGCGGGTTTTGTAGGCAGCTCAGTTGGTCTGGGGCTTGCTCAGCGCTATCCTGAATGGGAAATTACCGCCTTAGATAACTTGAAGCGTCGAGGTTCAGAGTTAAATTTACCTCGGCTCAAGCAAGCAGGAATTAAATTTGTTCATGGTGATATTAGAAATGGAGAAGACTTAGATCCAGTAGTGCTACAACCCGATTTGATTGTAGAGTGTTCGGCGGAGCCTTCGGTTTTGGCAGGATATACTTCTCCAGGCTATATGCTGCAAACGAATCTAGTAGGAACAATTAATTGCTTGGAATTAGCTAGGCAAACTCAGGCAGATTTCGTTTTTCTTTCTACTAGTCGCGTTTATCCCATTGCTTACCTTAATGCTCTGCAATACACAGAAAAGGAAGCCCGCTTTGAACTCCTAACTCAACAGTCCCTACCAGGTGCATCGAGTCATGGGATTTCAGAAACATTTCCCTTAAATAAAGCGCGCTCTCTCTATGGCTCAACTAAACTCGCTTCAGAATTACTAATAGCTGAATATGCTGACGCGTATGGTCTGAGAACCCTAATCAATCGCTGTGGGGTGCTGACTGGTCCGTGGCAAATGGGAAAAGTCGATCAAGGGGTGTTTGCTTTATGGATGGCAAATCACTATTTTGAGAAACCTTTAAAGTATATCGGCTATGGCGGTACAGGCAAACAAGTCAGAGACTTTTTGCACGTAGCAGATTTACTAGATTTGATTGATTTACAAATTCACAGTCTTGAGGAATTAAAAGGACAAACTTATAATGTAGGTGGCGGTGCTGCCAAAACGCTTTCTCTCTACGAAACAACTCAGCTTTGCCAGGTAATTACTGGACATAAGGTTCAAATCGCCTCTATTCCAGAAACTAGAATCGGTGATGTTCCTCTTTTTGTTACAGATTCCCGTAAAGTGATAGCGGCTACTGGGTGGCAACCCCAAAGAGATGCTAAAACCACACTAACCGATATCTATGAGTGGATTCGTCAATCTGAGCAACAAGTTAGGGAGATTTTTCTCAAGGGGTGACAAGATACCTAAGAAGTACTCACAGCAAGAGATAGGCAACTCATTGCGGGTTTTATCCCTTGAATGAATTTGTCTAAAAGCCTATATCTATCTGGAATCTCAGCATCCTAAGTTAAAGTGGCACAAGCCATTTTAATTGCAGGAACGATAGAAACCTGAATGCCTCAATCCCAATCCTGGAATTGGATTCCAACCCATTTGACCTTGGAACAGTTCGAAGAATTTGTCTTGCCACACCTCTATCTTGGTAGTCGTGGTCCTCAACCAAAACTTTCTTTACACGTCATTTTTAACTACATTTTGAAGCTTTTGTATCTTGGATGTCAGTGGAAGGAATTGCCCATTGCCACTGATGAAAATGGACAACCAGAGATTCACTACACAAGAATCTATCGAGCAGGGGCGACGCTTTGAAATTCATGGGTGCTTTGAGGATATTTTTGTGGGTTCTGTGTCTGTAATTCATCAGGAAGAACTTCTTGATCTCCGCATAATCCATGGTGATGGAACAACAACAGCAGCAAAGAAAGGTACCGAAAAGCCATTTTCAATCGAGGCATGATTCCCAATATCAATGAAAATCTGAGGGGAAGAACCACACCCAAGCGTGGTCGCAAAAGACTTTTCGTCACCGCTATATTTCAAGAAAGGTTTTCTACCATCGAACGAGTATTTGCTTGGGAGGATAAATTTAAGCGTTTGCTGCTTCGTTTTGAACGAATTAGTGAGTTGCATTATGCTTTGAAAAGTCTGGCTTATACGATGATCAATCTTCGGCATTTCTGCCAAAGTTAATTTCAGGTTCAATCAATTCTCCATAAGGTCTTTAGCAGCGAGATCTAGATTTATCGTGCAAAGTATAACGAGAATATTAACAAAAGACCCAGGAAAAACATCAAAAAGCTATTTTCACCTCGTTAAAAGCTCAATTTGACTTTATCGCTCAATATTCCATTTCAACTTTTCACAAAACCCGCAACTAGTTCCTCATAAAATTTTTACGAGGTTGTAGAAGTCAAAGCTATTCATGTAGTTATTAACTAGTGTTGCTTCACTAGATAGGGTGTCAGATTCTGATTTATTCTCGCGCCATTCTCCATAACATGCGGTGATTAAATGATTAATCGAACATATAGCGTTTCTCAAATGAGTGAGGTAGGATCTTTTCCCCTTTTCCCTTTAACCTTTACCCAAATACAACCGAGGTGTACCTCATAGATACGAGAAACGCTATACTTAGCAAAATTAACGGATTCCTGTTTGCCTTTGCCATTTACTTTTAATTTCCTCGTAATTACTCACCGTTCGCTCATTTTAAAATTGAGTTGCTTAATAAACAAAGCAAACAATAATCTTTACAAGGCTTTCAGCCGTTTGAGAGGAGATAAATGGAAAATTATAGGCGATCGCTTTGTTAACAAAGCGATCGGGGTTTGAAGAATTTTATTGTGCGATCGCCATTTCTCGATTTCCTCTAACTTACCTCCTCTACATCTTCTTAAACCCTTATGCTATAAGCTGTTTCGCTATTATAATTCCGAATGACTCAGAAATTTGAGCGAACGGTGAGTAATTAGTATAGTATTCTTTAGGACTAAACCCTGGTAGAGGTTCGTAAATATCAATTTCTTGCCATAGAGGGTTCAAGCTTTCTAGAGATGCGATCGCTTTGCATTGAAGTATGAACTTGCCACTCCGAGCTAGTTTGCGGATAATCGCTACGATAATGTCCCCCTCGACTTTCAGTACGCCACGCAGCACATTGCTACTTCCTAAATGTTCAGAAACCTATGCGATTGCGCTGTCCTAACATGATATAGTTAGACCGCAATCAACTAAACTCCCGTAGAAAGTCAGGAAATGTCTAGATTCAATTACACCATTGGTGACGGGAATGGAGAGACTCCCACCACAATACCCAACGGCATTGCCAGTGGAGATACTACCTCGGATTCCACCATCTTATGGACCCGTAGTACTGAATTAGGTGATGTAACTTTTGAATATTCCACCGCGACTGACTTTAGTACGATTGCTGGAACAAAGACTGCCACGGTGAGCGCTACTGACCTACCAGTCAAGGTGGAAGTGACAGGTCTACTACCAGGAACTAACTATTACTATCGCGTTACCGATGCGGCTGGCACGACAGCCGTTGGTCAATTTGTCACCCCTGCTCCTTTAGGAGAACAAAAGGGATTGAGGTTTGGCGTATCTGGCGACTGGCGCGGCGAACTGGCTCCCTATCCAGCCATCAGCAACGCTGTGGACAAAGACCTCAGTTTCTTCCTAGAACACGGTGATACTATCTACGCTGATTTTCCCTCGCCAGCAGTCCCTAAAGAACAAGCCGAAACTCTTGAAGAGTATCGAGCCAAGCAGGCTGAGGTGTACGGTACTAGTTTCGGGTTGAATGTTTGGGCAGATTTGCGATCCTCAACCTCCATCCTTGCCACCATCGACGACCACGAAGTCACCAACGACTTTGCTGGTGGTGCCGATGTTTCCAGTGACCCTCGCTTTATCGAGCCACCAGGAACGTTGATCAACGATAGCCAGCTATACGAGAATGGCTTGCAAGCTTTCCAGGAATACAATCCCCTGCGCGACGAATTTTATGGCAGTACAGGAGAGATACGGACTGAAGATGAGCGACGGCTCTACCGTTTCAACACCTATGGCAGTGATGCTGCCGTTATGGTCTTAGATTCTCGCTCTTTCCGAGATGAAGCATTGCCAGCAGTCAGCGACCCCAATGATCCCGAACAAGTTAGTGCCTTCCTCGCAGCCTCTTTCGATCCTAGTCGCACGATGTTAGGGCAACAGCAATTGTCAGACCTGAAACAGGACTTGTTGGAGGCAGAACAAGACGGCATCACCTGGAAGTTCATCATGGTACCAGAACCAATTCAGAATTTAGGTGTTGTTGGTGCTAGCGATCGCTTTGAAGGTTATGCTGCTGAACGTACTGAAATTCTCCAGTTCATCGACGAAAACGAAATCGACAATGTAGTTTTTATTGCTGCTGATATTCACGCTACGGTGGTCAATAACTTAACCTATCAGAAATCTCCTCTGGAACCGCAAATTGCTACTGACGTTTTCGAAGTTACGACTGGCTCGGTAGCTTTCGATCCTCCTTTCGGTCTAACCGTGATTGAGGCAGCAAGCGAATTGGGAATTCCTGGTATCCCGACACTGGAAGAGTACAATGCTCTTCCATCAACAGTTCAAGAGTCCATTATTAAAGAGCTGATCGACGGACAATTAGAAGCTCTAGGCTATGACCCAGTAGGTCTTGATGATAACCTTGACATTGCTGACAATCTCGTCAATGCTACTTTGCTACAGGGCAGTTACACAGCGACTAACACCTTCGGGTGGACGGAGTTTGACATCAATCCGGTAACACAGAAGCTAATGGTAACCACTTACGGTATCGAACCCTATAGCGAAGAGGACTTACTTGACAATACCCAAAGTATCATTGAGCGCACTCCGACAATTGTCAGTCAGTTTGAGGTTGATCCAGACTTGCGCTTTAACGGTGGCAACGGTAAAGATGAATTCACAGGAAGCAGGGTTGATGATACCCTAAGGGACGGCGAAGGTGATGATCTACTGGAAGGTGGCAAGGGTATGGATAGGTTGTTTGGGGAAAGCGACAACGACTTGCTGATAGGTGGTCCAGATAAAGATCTTCTTAATGGCGGACTCGGTGAAGATACGGCTCAGTACCAAGGAACTCAGGCTGATTACACTCTTTTAGGTGTGGCAGATAACTTCACGGTTCAAGGAACGGGAATTGGTGAGGATACACTTATTGATATCGAGTTTCTAAGCTTTACAAAAGAAGACACAATAGTCCCAACAAGCGAGCTGTTCGCGTAAATCTTTTTAATAACTATTATTTTGATTGGGTATCTCAGGAAAATCTCCACCTGATAGCCATGCGATTATGAAAACTATTACAACACCTACGAGCATCCATAGTAAAAATGCACGGCAGTAATTTACAAAACCACGCTTACCTACCCCGCAAGCACCTACAATCACAACAATTATATTGACTACAGGAATAAAGAAAAGCAAAAATAACCCAAACCATTCCCAAAATCCTACCGGTTCCATTATTAACTCCTGTATTTTTTAATTTAGATGCAATTATAGATATAAATATGTTTTTATAGTTCCCCAATAGATAATTGAAATTTATGTGAGGTTTTCTATTGTCATCAGTTTGGAACCATTAATCGAATATTTAAATACCCTGAAATTGTATATATAGCGGTTCTCAGTTGTATTACTTTATTACAATTTAGTTACAATTAAGCGAGCCTCATCTTAAATCTCAGCTAGGATTGTAATTTGAATCTTATTTATATTTGTCATCGAGATCTTTAATTAAATAAAGTGCAACACAAGCAATCCGAGAGACATCATGACTATAAATGTTGTTTTTGTCGTTATTTTCAATTAGAAGGTCATTGTTGGGGACATTGTGAAATCTTGAATGTTGAAGTTAAAGGCAATTGTCCTGCCTGTTCAATAGCTGAATCTTTCTTTACCCTACCTGAACATTAGAATACTGTGACTTCTCCCAACACTGACCGTTTGGACGGTACAGTGTGGGCTTCAACCATCGCTGATTGAAATTTCTGCGTTGCACTTACCTAGATATTGCTATCCCTGGCAGTACGCATTCAGCAGACGGTTTCCTTTCCCGACAGTCCGTCGGTACTATATTATTCAATCCTCGGTTAAGTATAACTTCAGCACTCGCATGATCGCGTGAGGTTTTATAGTTGCACTCTGGACAATAATGAACCCTTTCTTTGAGTTCTTTTTTGCCCGTATGAGTATCGCATTTTGGACAAATCTGACTCGTATACTTATGGTCAACCTGGGAGAAGTATTTTCCTCGCTTCCAGCATACCCAAGAAAGCAGATCTCTGAATTGTCCAAAACCGCCATCAAGCATATGCTTACCGAGAAATCCTCTGGCAGTCATTTTGAAATTGATATCTTCAACAAATATCATATCTGCTTGATCGCATAGATCATGACTCGTTTGAAAATGAAAATTCTTGCGAGTATTGCCTATTTGATGGTGTAACTTTGCTACCTTTAGCTGTGCTTTCTCCCAGTTTTTAGATCGCTTATCTTTGCGAGATACCCTGCGTTGCAGCACTTTAAGCCTACTTTGCAACAGATGCGGACAAGTCCTTTCTCGGAAAAACCTAGCTGGCTCTACTCGGAGATTGTCACTCGTAACCAGGTAAGATTCAAGTCCAATATCTGCTCCGATTCCACGACCAAAAGGAAGTGGATCGGGTATTTTGATATCACACTGAATTGTCACTACTGCATACCATATAGTTCCTCTTACTCTAGATACTATTCTTACTCCTTTGACCTTGAATCCATCTGGAATTGGTCTGTGTAAGTTAATCTCAACTTTCTTGACTATCGGCAGTTTAATAAATCCATCTTTAATTGGATTATCTTTAAACTGCGGAAACAAGAAAGATTGATATCTACCAAACTTTTTAAAGCGAGGGAATCCAAACTTTTTGGACTTAAATCTTTCCCAAGTGTTATGAAGACGCTTAACACAGTCCTGAGTTACTTGGGAATGCACAGCTTTATAGTATGGATTGGTTTTTTTCCACTGAGTAAGTTGCTTTTTTTGCTCTATATAACTAGGAAAGGGAATGTCTGGCGACATTATATATTCCCGATTCAAGGAGCAAGAATATAAACTACATTTTCTCGAATTAAGCCAATCCTTCAAATCGCCCAGACACCTATTATACAAGCGTCTACACGTCTCCATCCAGCCAAGAAAAATCTCTTGCTGCTCTGGTGTTGGATTAATTCGGTAGGTGTAATTCATGGTTAACATGAGATAATTTTAGCACGGATTACAGCTCGTGCTAAAATTTTTGTGTGAATATTCATACAAAAAACGCGCCGAGGGAATACAGGCGTGGGGCTTCTTGCTCAGACAAGCTAAATTCAATCAGCTACCAAAATCACTCCACAATGTAGCTTCGTGAGGTACAACCAAATTGTAGTCATCAGAAACAACGTTTGGATTTTGAGTTTGACTAAGATGAGCGCGGGAAACTGTATAGCCCACCACGAAGGTAGTCAAAGCAATTATAGGAATTACTAGCAGTCCATAGGAGCTAAATATATTTTCGTTTGCTGTTCGTAACCGCATTTGTTACAACCTCTATAGTTCATCTAATCTCTTAATTACTATTATTTCAGAAAAAACTGTAACAACGGCTACTTGTAACAAAAACTTAAACTGTAGCAATAACTACTTTGCTTATAGATAAGAGATATTCCCCTTCTTCTAAAGGAGATTGCTGAACATCATACCAAACATAGTTAAACCGGCGATCGCTAAACAGAGTATGCCAGCAACTCCAGCCAAGGGTTGTTGATTGACTCCAGTGATCCAATGACTTTGATGTTTGTAAGTTACTAATTCTGCCGAGTCGATACAGGTTAAACCCCAAATCCATCCTGTATGAAGTCCGACAGCAAGGTAAAGGCTTCCATCTCCGACAAATCTTGCTACTACTAGCACCATCCCCATCAACCATAAACCTGGAATTTGGGGAATAGTCTGATTTCTTGACCAAATTAAATGCAAGAGAGCAAAAATCAAACTAGATGCTAGGGCAGCTATCCATAGTGAGTTATCGACTAGCAATGTGCTAAAGACATAGCCACGAAACACTAATTCTTCAATGAGGCTAATTAATAAGCTTAAACAGAATATTGGTAACAACAGGGGCAGTATTCCCTTCAGATTTTGCCAGTGCCAATCTATTAAATTGAGAATAGATTCTAAGCTGAAAACAATAATTAAACTGCCAAGACTAAGAAATAATCCTAGTAGCAGATACCATGAGATATGAGATATTGGGCTTAAGCCAAGATTCACCAAAGACAACGACTCCAAATTGATTTTCCACCTAACTAGCCCAGGAACAATGACGTAGAGAGATGCCAGGAGAATCAACTTTTGTTTAGGTATTAAAGGTTCACTTGGTTGCCAGTCGATAAATCGCAATAGCAGCAAGGCAATCGGCAACCAGATAGCAGCCCATACTCCAAAAAAAGTAAGTACTTTGAACCACGATGCACTCAACATATTCACTAACTCAGGTAAAAATGCATTACCTTGATCTAAAAGGTCGAGTTTTAACCAAAAAAATCGATTATAAACAATTAGTTGTCTGAGGCACCATTTTCTTCACCGTCAATCTGTTTGAGATGAATATGTTTGTAACCCAACTTAATTTCAAACTTGTCACCTTCTTTCAAACCCATTGCTTGAGTATAGGTAGAACCAATAACAATTTGTCCATTTTTATGCACGCTTACTCGATAAGTAGGTTCGCGTCCACGACCATCTTTTGCTCCCTCTGGATCTAAAGGAACTCCTTTTGCTGCAAGTACAGCATCGTAAAAATCAGTTAAGTTTACGCGAGTTTGATCGAGTTTATTAGTCGTAAAATATCCACATCTCTTAGCGGTTTCGCGCCTTGGCAAATGGGATAGCTCTTTGACTTTTTGTAGTAATGCTTTTCCCGTCAATGGTGCTGTAGCAGTTTCATTCATAACTAACTTTATTTTGTATCTAATTGTTTATGCCTAATCAAATATAATATTATTTGACCTTAATCGACATTATAAGAAATATAACGTTTATTCAGATTATTTTCACAGTTTTTTTGGGAGAATTAGGTTTTTTTAATAATATTCTCAGTTTTATTTTAGATCATATTAGTCTGAGGTCACAAATCGCTGTTTTTATTTGAGATTATTTTATTACTTCACTCATCTTTAAATTTACTGTTACGAGTTCTTTAAAATAACAATTAAATGAAAATAGCTTAGGAAAAATCTTGACTTTTACCCTTGAAGAGTGTTATTGCGTAAACAGCAAAAATTTAATTATTTTTAGTAGTTTTATATCAGAGTGAGTATTGGAATCATCAACTGACCGATTAGAATAATAAATTTACTCTTATCAGCTTGATCTACTTTCCCATCCCCTCTACTTTCCCCACTCCCCCTTAATAGATTAAAGTTAAAACTTCAGGTCTTATTATCCAAAAGGAATTGAAAGGCGATCGCCATGTCTGCTGTAATTACTGCTCCCAAGAATTTAAACTTTCCTCTCACCGCTGTTGTGGGACAGGAAGCTATTAAGTTAGCTTTACTACTGTCTGCTATTGATCCAGAATTGGGCGGGGTGGCGATCGCAGGTCGTCGAGGAACGGCCAAATCAGTAATGGCACGGGCAATCTATAATCTTTTGCCGCCAATAGAAATTATTAAGGGTTCTCTCTACAACTGTGACCCGAATAAGCCCCAAAATTGGGATGATGATACTGTTGTGAAATATGGCGAGACTGGGATAGAAGACATTCCCACACAGATTATTCCTGCTCCTTTTGTCCAGATACCCATAGGGGTGACAGAGGATAGATTGCTAGGTTCGGTAGACGTGGAAGAGTCCGTTAAGCAAGGTGAACCAATCTTTCAGCCAGGATTACTTGCTCAGGCACATCGCGGAGTTTTGTATATCGATGAGATCAACCTGTTAGATGACCAAATTGCCAATCAGTTATTAACAGTGTTAACAGATGGACGAAACGTAATTGAACGAGAAGGCATTAGCTTCCAGCATCCTTGTAAGCCGATTTTAATTGCAACTTATAATCCCGAAGAGGGAGTATTGCGAGAGCATCTGTTAGATCGTATTGCGATCGCTCTTTCCGCAGACGGTGTATTGTCTCTGGAGCAACGTGTAGAAGCAGTTAATCAGGTAATTGACTTTGGCAACTCCCCCAAGGATTTTATCAATGCCTATGAAGGAGATATAGACAGCCTCCGAACTGATATTATCTTGGCGCGGGAATGGCTCAAAGAAGTCAAAATAACCCACGATCAGATATCGTATTTGGTACAAGAAGCCATTCGGGGAACAGTAGAAGGACATCGAGCCGAGCTATTTGCGGTGAGGGTAGCAAAAGCCTGTGCAGCTTTAGATGGCAGAGATAATGTTACCGCGGATGATTTACGTAAAGCAGTGGAATTGGTAATTATTCCTCGTGCTACTACCATTGAAGCACCGACCGACGATGCACCCCAACCTCCTCCTCCTCCTCCGCAACAGCAGCTTGAGGATGAACCAAATCAAGATCAGGACGAAGATGAGTCGGAGTCAGAGGAACAGGACGAAGAGCAAGAGCAAGAGCAAGAACCCCCTGCTATTCCCGATGAGTTTATCTTTGATATCGAAGGGGTAGTACTAGATCCTGAAGTACTGACTTTTGCCCAAACTATGCAGCGTCAGGGTAAATCGGGAGCGCGAAGTCTAATTTTCTCTGATGATCGGGGACGCTATATTAAACCGATGATTCCTAAAGGGAAGGTCAAAAGAATTGCGGTGGATGCTACCCTGCGTAGTGCTGCACCCTATCAAAAAGCAAGGCGACAACGTAACCCTGGACGCAAAGTAATTATCGAACAAAGTGATTTGCGTTCCAAACGAATGGCGCGAAAAGCTGGTTCGTTAATCATCTTTGTCGTTGATGCTTCTGGTTCGATGGCGTTAAACAGAATGCAGTCGGCTAAAGGTGCAGTGATGCGCTTGTTAACCGAAGCCTATGAAAACCGCGATCAGATCTCCCTGATTCCCTTCCGAGGTGAACGTGCCGATGTCTTATTACCTCCTACCCGTTCGATCACCATGGCCAAAGGTAGATTAGAAACCTTACCCTGTGGTGGCGGTTCTCCCCTCTCTCACGGCTTAACTCAAGCGGTAAATGTTGGCATTAATGCTCAAATTTCAGGAGATATCGGACAGGTAGTAATTGTCGCCATTACTGATGGTCGAGGTAACATTCCTTTATCTCGTTCTTTAGGAGAAGTTCCCGAAGAAGGTGCAGAAAAACCTAACATTAAAGAGGAGTTACTGGATATTGCAGGTAAAGTGCGAGCTACAGGCATGAAATTGCTAGTAATTGACACCGAAAGCCGTTTTGTTTCCACCGGCTTTGCTAAGGAACTAGCTAAACAAGCTGGAGGAACTTACTATCACTTACCCAAAGCTAACGATCAGGCGATCGCCGATATGGCAAGAGGTGCAATTTCTAATTTGTAGTTGATGAAAGTAAAAGAGATAATTAAGCTAGTGGAAAAAGATGGCTGGTATTTAGCTCGAACCAAAGGTAGTCACCGCCAATACAAACATCAAATTAAAATAGGTTTAGTTACTATCCCAGGTAAATTAAGTGACGAACTTGCCCCTGGAACATTGAACAGTATTCTTAAGCAAGCAGGTTTGAAAAAATGAAGTATTTGACTGTTATTGAAAAAACCAGTACTGGTTATTCTGCCTATTCTCCAGATTTGGATGGATGTGTGTCTACTGGTTTAACGATAGAAGAAGTTACTGCCAATATGGAACAAGCAATCCAGTTTCATTTAGAAGGATTGAAATTAGAAGGATATGAAATTCCAGAGCCCAAAACTACTTCCACCTATATCGAAGCTTTAGTTTAAATATCTTCTAAAGTAGTTAAACTCTCACCTTTAACTCTTATTTCTCCAAAAATCCAAGCAAGTGAGATATTTCCTGCATTGGAATTAATCATGTCTCATCAAGCAATCTCGGAAGCGCTCGCTGAAACGAATAGTCAAGAAAAGCGTCAACGTCTGCTGCCGACTCATCTAATTATTGCCTTCTAAATTCAATGGGAAAAAACCAGTTCGATGAACTGGTTTTACTCAACTTCAACCACTTACTTTCTCTATTTCTTCTCCTGCTTCTTGAGCATTAACCGAACAGTATTGTGCGGGATTCAGCAATATCTCATCTTTGACTTAATATTTTCTTTCCGCACGTCAAAATGTAATATATTGAGATTATATTTTCTGCCTAGGTAAGCGATCGTGAGGAGTAAAATCTTTAAGTATAAATACTCAAGAAATAATTGGCGAAAATATCCCATAGGCTTTAGACCTCTTGCAAAAATAAATATGAAATCAAAAACTATACCTATTACCTATTAGCTATTACCTATTACCTCAACATAACCAAGGTTTATGAGACTTATGCAAGAGGTCTATTGATTAAACAATGCTATTTACCTGATTGGACAAAAGACAGGGCAAACGCATCTAAATTCTGTAAGCCTTACGTAGCAAGAGTTTTAAATTTTAGTAACAAAACTAAATAATAGCTAAAACCTTTATGGCGTAAGCATTGTAAAAATAAGGTGCGTTTGCCCTGGGACAAAAGACAAAACTAAGAGAAAATGATTTTAATAAAAATAATTGTTAAACCTTTATTTTAATGAGTCAATTAGCTAATATTGAAGTCCAAAATCTTAATCATTTAGGAATAATAGCAGGGATAATAGATGAAATAGTCATAGTAGACATAATAAATGAACAGTTAGGTATTAAACCTCAAGAAAAGTTAAATAGCGGACTAATTGTTAAAAGTATAATTTTAAATGCCATGGGCTTTGTTTCCAGACCCTTATATTTATTTCCGCAATTTTTTAACGATAAAGCGACGGAACATCTCTTCGGAGAGGGAATTTATCCAGAGTATTTTAATGACGATAAAATTGGTAGAGTTATGGATAAACTCTACAAAATAGGATTAAGTAATATCTTTCTATCAATTGCTTTAGTAGCCTTTAAGAAATACGGAATTGATAATAAATATTCCCATTTAGACTCGACATCGATCTCTTTCCAAGGAGATTATGCTAGATGTCAAACTGTAATGCCAGAAAATTTAGAGCCTGTACCTATTAAAATAGTTCATGGGTATTCAAAAGATAAACGACCAGATTTAAAGCAATTTTTAATTAATTTGATAGCAAGTGGAGATGGAGGAGTCCCGCTATTTTTGTCATGTGGAAATGGTAATGATAATGATAAAGCTAAATTTGCGATAATTTTATCTAATTTTAAAAAACAGGTAAATTTCGACAGTATATTTGTTGCGGATAGCGCGCTTTATAGTGAAGCAAACTTGCTTTTAATCAAGCATTTAAACTGGATAACTAGAGTACCATTATCAATTAAAGCTGCTCAATTCTATGTAAGAGAAACGCCTGATTCCGAATTTATTAAAACAGATATAGAAGGTTATAAAGCCGTTGAAAAAGCGCACCGCCCGCGCCGAGGTTTCCTCGGCGTAAGGACGGAGCAAGCAGAAAGTAATTATGGGGGTATAAAACAAAAATGGATAATAATAGAAAGTGAAATCAGAAAAGAATCCGATTTAAAACAGTTATCTAAAAGAATTGCCAAAAATATTATATTTTGTCTGGTTAATTAATCCCTGTTGCTATCAAAAACTTACGCGCTTTCAAATATTATTATTTTTTAGCGTCAAGTTATTCTCAATAAGCCATATTTAATGATAACAGTTTGTTGTTTTTATCAGATTTTAGGATTTTATCCTTCGCGGTGCTAAGCACTCTTCCCCTGTCTAAAGTCTGAGAGTAAATACTTTGATAAAACTACAAAATGAAGTGCGTAATGGGAATAGTAGGACACCTGTTCGGTTTCTGTATTCCAGAGAATGCGTCGCCGACGAACCCTGACAATGCTGGCTAAGCCTTTCCACTTCTTGTGATTGGGCAAATTCGGAATTAGGCTAATGGGAACCACCCAACAGGAGCGATGTTCAATCCGATGATGACCGGCCTCGGTTGTTTCGCAGTAGCTATAGTCAATACCATCCCAGTCATGGGCAATCGCCTGCTCAAAGAAGGTTTTGACCCCTTTATGCAGCTTGCCTTGATTGCCTTTTAGTACCAGGATATACTCTCCGCCATTGCGGATAATTTGTGCGGCAATCTCGGTTTGAGTTCCCATGGCATCAATGGTGATGATAGTGCCTTCCACATCCAATAGATCGAGTAACTCAGGAATTGCCGTAATTTCATTGGATTTTTCATCCACACGCTGTTGTGCCAATACCAAATGATGCTCTGCCGCCCAAGCCGTCACACTATGGAGTGCCTTGAGCGACTCTTCACGATCATAGGAACCACGAGCGGTTTTTCCATCCAGATTGATAATTTTAATATCCAGTTGGACTGTCAATTGTTGAACCCAGCGCAAGAAAAAGCCGTGAAATTGTTCTGGGTCAATAGTCGCAAACACCCTACTAAAGGTATCGTGAGAGGGAATCCCGTAGGGCAACTCCAAAAAACTGGCTAACCAGTCCTGTTTTTCTCGACCATAGGTCTCCACTGCAACCATATTATCGGCTCCACAAAGGGTGGCCAGGATGGCAATGGTGACAAGATCGCTCAGTAAATGGTTTGGTTCTCGTTTGTTTCTGGGGTCATCTAAGCCCTTGAGTTCATCCAGAATCGTGCGCTTAAACCTTTTGACGGAGGCGGATACAGTCGGTGGAGGAACTGGAGTGAAACCCTTGATCATGAGAGTAAATTGGTAATGACACAACATTTGATAGTGTCATTGATTGAGGGAACATTGTCTACAAGATGTTCCTCCTCATTGAAGCTGTTCTGTCAAGTACATTTGATACAAAATAACTGCGATTACCCTGGTCAAGCAATAAATACTAGCTATTTCCTCTGCCAACTAAAAACTATTTCTAACCTATTTCTTTTATTCCAGTTTCATCAGCTAGTTTTTTAAGCTCTGTGGTTATGTTCATTAAGTCTCTCAACAAGTCGATTAGAGATGCGGAGGCAACCTCCGCCTCTCTCAACTTCAAAATTAGTCTGGCTGTTTCTGGTTCGCCGTTTAGAAAAAGAGAAATAGCTTCATCTAGCAATGCTTTAGCAAACTCAGGGTCTTTTTGAACTCTGTCATTAATTGTTTCTTTAAAATCTCTAGTTATAGACATAATTATTCTGAAGACAAAAACATGATTGAAGAAATATGAAAAAACTCACTAAGTTTTTGTATCTGTTTGGCATTGATTTCCTGCTTTTTTTCTAAAACTTTAGTAACTGTAGATTCATCATCAAAAACAGAAATAAGGTCACAGGGTTGCAAATTTTCTTCAGTCATTAAAGCTTTAACAAGTTCGATTCCTTTAGGAACTGGCATTGGTTCGTATTTTTGCTCGTATTCATAAACTAGAGTACCTAGTACCTTAAGGTAGTCTTTATCGTCTTGAGTAATATTTTGTTTGTCTATAATCGCATCAGCTTTTTCTTGAATTGCTAGTAATTCAGCTTCATTAGCAATTGGCATAATTAGTCTTAAATTCAATAAGATACTGGCTCTTTAATTAGATTTTCTTCAACCCAAATTAGCAATTAACAGCTTTCAAACTCATTTCGTCATTTGCTAATCCTGCCATTTCAATATTCTATCTGATGATGGCGAGTATGAATTGATAGTAGTTTCTAGTTGCCTCTAGAGGAAAAACCTGCTTCCAAGCCAGACATTCTTTTTGGATTGCTGCTAATTCTGGATGGAATGATTGGGAACGTTTTTAGCGCACATAAAAGAGCAGCATCTCGTAGTAATAGGTTGTTAGTTTATTTGTTGAGGAATACTTGCTTGTGTTGATATGGTAGCCAAGGTTGATGCTAAGTTGCCTAATTGTTGCTGCCATGTTTGTGTTTTTATGCGTTCGTATAATGCCTCGCGTTCCATCTTTAACTCCAAAGATTTTGACAATTATTTCAATTTTCTCTCTAAGAACAGGGTCTTTTATTTCCATGCTTCGATTTTGTTGACGCGGGCGGATATTGATTAGAGATTCAAATCCAACTCGCCTAACTTCAGGATACCAATCAGCACCCCAAACATTTTCCTGTAGACTGCCATTTTCTAATAAAACTTGTTCGCAGTCGGCGTGAAGTTCCCCACCGCCTGCTAGAATTTCTTGCTCAATATCTACGGCTAGTTTAATCATCTTCATCTGGTTCGGAAGGAGAGGGAATGGGTAAACGGCGGATAACTCTATTGGCGATCGCTTCTTCTAGGCAATCAGCAGCTTCATTGAGGGCATCCTCTATATTTTCTCCTTGAGTAATAGCTTCTGGTAAGTCACGAAAGGTAACTGTAAAACCGCCGTAAAATTCTTCGGTTGTTAATTTTAAAGTAAAATAAAAGCGACTCTCGATTTGATTATTTTTAAAATTCATCAAGCTTATTAATGATATAAAAACCGAGCAAAATCTAAAACTTCTTCTTGTCTTCGATCATCTAAATTGCTGAGAATGGCGGCGACTCGTTCTGAAATAGGTAGCCAAGTTTTTGTTTTAGCTGACCAAACAACAACAATTTTTAGCAGACAAAGCACAAAGAGCTATTTTCTCCGTCAGAGTTGGAAAACTCTACTTTAGTTTTTTATAGCTTCAAATTGCCCCTTGACTCTCCGAGTTTGTTCGGGTAATCTTTAACTCAACAACGTAATTCTGTGAGTCATTTTCTTTTCCTCACATAAAGAGTAACTAATCTTGCTGCGTCGTTTTTTGGCTCGACTATCCATCCCGTTCGCACAGTTTCTTTTGTCCCGATTCAACACCTTCTTTTCTAAATCTACCTGATATTTGTCCGTGTTGTCTGTTGTTTGTAAAGTCGCCTCAGCTTAAGTACTTGACTATTTGTTGTAGCAGCAATTATAATTTCTTGGTAAACCAAGTGACGTTCAAACATTACTGCTTTATTTGCTCCTCTGGGGTTATTGGATTAAGTGCATATCCGTTAGCTTTCGAGGGTGATAACTTCGACTGACAACATCTCTAACTTCATATAGTCGGGCGTCTATAGAGCAAAGTTATCAATATTAAATTTTTTATTGCCCCTGAGTATTCTTAGTTTTGGCTTTTTTCTTCTTAGATTTCCCTTTCTTCTTATCGTGTAAACCTAGTGCCACTTCCTTGCATAGCGATGAAATTCAATTGCAGCAGACGGTTAAGATTTCTCTGCGGATGGGTTCGCTGAGGTGTAACGCAATCCTTTTAGTTTCGTGGAAGTCGTGGTTTAAGCCCTCACCCCCAAGTAGTCGTCCAACCGTGGCTTGTGCGACAGCGTAATCTTCGACTGGAGTTGACGGAGTTTGATTATGTCTTCGCTGGTTTTGCGGAGTCGTGGAAGCGGTTTAGGTTTTGGTAGTCCTTTGGCGAGTTTGCATGATAGCTTGGCGGTGATTATAGTAGGTTTCGCCAATGGTTTCTAGGTCAGTGTTGATTCGGGAAAGGGGAAAGTTTCAAAGCAATTTAGGAGAGAAAGCGTAATACCAAGAGTTGAGGTTTTTTTGCCCATTCCCATAAAACTGCTTGCTTATGAAAATTAGTCTAAGAAAAACAACAATCTTCATAAAAAAATACGTGAAAACCAAGTTTACGTGGTAGGGCTAACTTAGAGTTATAAAACCCGACCCCTGATCGCTTCATAAGTGCTGGTCTTTTTTCTGCATAAATCCACCATTTTTGCGGTAAGGGTTTTCTAAGTGCAAACTCACCTTTATTAGTCTGGTTCTTTCAGGTTTTACTTTCTCCTTAAAATTTTCAAACAATAGGGTAATAGCAGCTAAGGTTGCCTTTAGGTTTTTTCGGATTTTTTCTTCATCCAAAGCAATATGGTTTCCCAACGGAGGGATGGGTTAGTTTATCTTGCCCGTTAAGTAGGGAAACAACAATCTGCGGGGTCTTTCATCAGTGTTGAGCTTTTCGGGAGTAACACAAAACCCATACCGAGCTAAGAACAATAAAGATTTATTTGATTAGCTTTAATTGTTAGGCTTACCAATGCTTTCAGGTAGTTAATAGGCGTATTCCAGTTCGGTTTTAATCCAGTAATTTTGCGCCATTTCCTTTTTCAGCCAAGCGTAAGCAACTTCTAACTAGCCGACCTTCCTCGACTGGGAACAGCACTAAAGATTAAGTATTCTGAGGTTTCAAAGACGGGGGTTTAACAATCTCAAACCAATTTCGTTTTTGGGATAGTATTGGTGCTAAACCCATCTTGTTGTTGTTGATGCTTTCAGGGTAGCTAAGTCAGCACTTCCTTTTGTTCCATTAGCCAGATAGTCAACTAATTTCCCGTGGAAGTCCCAAGCACCCTAATTTACCACCCAAACGGCGGTTGGAAACGATCGCATCAATCCTTTGACTCTTCTGCTTGAGATGCCAGGAGGGATTTTAAATCGACTTTTCCGTTACTTTTGCCGTTGCCATTAGCAGATCCATTACCGTTACTACTCGCTTTACCATTAGTAGAAATCTTGCCATTGCCGTTTCCGTTGACTTGTACATAAGAAGGCTGATTCGCATATGGGGAAAAGAAAACTTCGGGAAATTTAATTCCCAGTGGAAGTGCCAAGTTTTGCGGTTTGCTTTAAATCCGCTTCGGGAATACTCATCCATTATTGGCAACGGTTAACATTCTTTCTCGTAAGGCTTCCCGTTCTGTTTTCTTTAGCCCAGAATGATAACTTCCATCATAATCTCCCGATCTTTCAATCCTTATTCGCTTATTGCCTAATAGCAGAAATGTCTTTCCTGCTGGTCTTGGGGAGAATTTACGGGACGAGACTGAATTTGTAGCCGTTTTTCTATTGCAGACTGCACTTCATCCCACAGGAGTTACCCCGTTTGAGATTTGTTCCTTGGAGTTCAATTCCAGCTTTTTAACTGTTCTAGGTTCACCCCAACTAAGATCACCAGTCAGACATTTAAAAGGTAAAAGGTTTATCCTTTTGCATCGTTCCAACCACAGGGTAACTTTGCCATCTTACCGCCAGGTGATTTTTTCCACGCCATACACATCTTTCCGCTCGGTGCGTTTGGCTAGTTATCTTTCTTCTTTTAAAGGATTTTTAGGACGAGAACGGGTAGCTTACCTTGGGGGTTTCCTGCCCTGGTTTTTGATTCGGCTTACCAAGCTTGACCAGTTTTCTCCAATCCGCAAGCTAAGAAGGGGAACATACAAAATCGTTTCCATATTTTTCTGGTTTTAACTGCCATTCTTCTGCTGGTTTGCCCTTGCTACTCCTTCTAAACTAGCGGTTCGAGGGTATAGCGAACGATTTCTTCTGTGACATTTTTATAGTGTAGTGAGTTCCCGTTCCTGGTCCGATCCTTGGTAACATAAACACTCCTTGAGGATTACAAGGGATACCAAAGTTCCTCGAGAAATTAAGGCAAGACTCTTAATCCTTTTTGGCAAGCAATTAAGAGCTTATTTCGCGTGAGGGGGTCTATTTTCCTCTTTGTTTAGTGCATTCTTTAAAGCAGACCCCTCTCCATCTCTTTCTTGAGTTTTACTACTTCTTCTCCTTTTTTAGTTTCTATTCCGTTCCTTTGCTCTTTATTTTTAGTCCCCGCTTCCCAACACCGCCTTTTGCCTACCGCTATCTAACAAACCTCGTAAATTCCCGATTTGTTCAACATCCAACCCAAAGGAGACGACGGGGTTCGCTTTTTCCCCCTGGTACTTGTCCTGTAAAATCTGTAAGGCTTCTAGCAGATGTAAAATTCCCATTACGCACTTCATTTTGTAGTTTTATCAAAGTATTTACTCTCAGACTTTAGACAGGGGAAGAGTGCTTAGCAGGGCAAACGCACCTTATTTTTACATGCTTACGCCTAAAGGTTTTAGTTTTTTAGTTTTGTTATAATTTAAAATTCTACGTAAGGTTAAGTTTGATGCGTTTGCCCTGTCTTTTGTCCAATCAGGTAAATAGCATTGTTTAATATAGACCTTTGCATAAGTCTCATAAACCTTGGTTATTTGAGGTATAGGTATAGCTATAGGTATAGGTTAGTTTTTGATTTCTTTTATTTTTGCAAGAGGTCTAAAGCCTATGGGATATTTTCGCCAATTATTTCTTGAGTATTTATACTTAAAGATTTTACTCCTCACGATCGCTTACCTAGGCAGAAAATATAATCTCAATATATTACATTTTGACGTGCGGAAAGAAAATTAATAAATTCTCAGCAGAATTAGTCAAGATAATAATATCCTTTCAACCCACACAGATGCTCAATGTCTAAAATCTCTTTTATTGGCAGTTTATTAGTTATCTCCTTAGCTGCAACAGCAACAGTTCATGCTCAGGAAATAGTAGAAAACAACCAGTCAGTTGATCAATCCTATAGTGTTTCTCCTAGAGAATTAATCTCTCTGGCTCGTCATGGGAAATTTAAAGATCAAGGCATACCCAGCCACGACAATTTCCGTCAAGGTGTTCGCTCAGGCAAAATTACTGCTGAAGAATTAGTAGGAATTGCGATCGCCAATAACCGTCTAGCAGAAGAAGTGAAGAGCGATCGCAATTATGTTAAGGCAGTGGCTAATCATCTTAAATCTGGAGGCTGTGGTTCCTGATAGTTGCCAACATTATCAGAATTTTGACGGGTTTGATCAGCGGTGCTCAAAGATATTTTGATATTGTAGTATGTCTAGAGCTACAAAAACAGGGATGGCTTGAAAACATTGCTGTGCTAACTGTTCACGTCCTTCTCGCTTCAGCATTATAGTTAACTTATCTTTGACATCCAGTAGATAACGCACATCATTAGCTGCATAATCATATTGCTCTTGGGTAAGATTTTTTCCATCCCCCCAATCAGAACTCTGGGCGCCCTTATCTAGTTCTACTCCTGTAAGTTCCCCCACCAGGCTTTTCAAACCGTGGCTGGAGGTGTAGGTACGAGCTAGTTTACTGGCTATCTTAGTGCAGAAAAGTGGTGCCGTCTCAATGCCGAATGTCACCTTAAACTGTGCCACGTCAAAACGTGCGAAGTGAAAAACCTTCACGATGTCCCATGAAGTTAGGAGCTTTTGTAAATTCGGTGCTGTTGTTTGTCCTTTGGCAATGCGAACTGCCGTAACATACCCCAAAGAATCGCAGATCTGAACTAAACACAGACGATCGCGTCCATAAACCAAACCCATAGTTTCTGTATCTATGGCGATCGCTTCCGCGGACATATAACGAGCTAGACTAGCGTGATCTAAGTCTTCCTCACAAACCTGAACGTTTTCTAAAACCATATTGTTGATCTAATTTTTTAAGATGAAAATTTGCGTGAAGTAGTATTTTTCTACCAGTTAGCAGTTACCAGTGATCTTAAAGCAAGTCTCCCAGATACTTAGCCACGGTTTGCACGTCTTTGTCTCCTCTTCCAGAACAGTTGAAAACAATTCTTTGCCTCCCCGTCAATTGAGGACAAAGCTGCTCTAAATAAGCAAAAGCATGAGCCGTTTCTAAGGCAGGAATAATACCTTCCAATTCCGATAAGAGGCGAAAAGCTGCGATCGCTTCGGTATCAGTAACGGCATAGTATTCTGCTCGTTGAGTATCTTTAAGATAGCTATGTTCTGGACCCACCCCAGGATAATCTAAACCCGCGCTAATCGAATGAGCTTCGATAATTTGCCCCTGAGTATCTTGTAGCAGGTAGCTCATGGCACCATGCAGCACTCCTGGGCGACCTTCGGTTAAGGTGGCAGCGTGTTTTCCTGAAGCTACGCTTTCTCCAGCAGCTTCCACCCCGATTAAACGGACGCTAGACTCAGGAACAAACTCATAAAACAAGCCCATGGCATTGGAGCCACCACCCACACAGGCAATCATAATGTCGGGTAGTCCACCCCATTTTTCGGCACACTGTTCGCGGGTTTCTCTCCCAATTACAGCATGGAAATCTCTGACCATCATGGGATAAGGATGAGGTCCAGCTACCGAACCTAAAATATAGTGAGTACTTTCTACATTAGTTACCCAGTCACGAATTGCTTGACTAGTAGCATCTTTGAGGGTGCCAGTCCCAGCAGAAACGGGTTCTACCTTTGCCCCCAACAGACGCATCCGAAAGACATTAAGCTTTTGTCTTTCCATATCTTCTACGCCCATGTAGATGATACACTCCAAGCCAAAACGGGCGCAGACGGTGGCAGTGGCTACTCCATGTTGTCCTGCACCTGTCTCAGCAATAATTCGCTTTTTGCCCATCCGAATTGCCAACAGAGCCTGAGCTAAAGCATTGTTAATTTTGTGCGCTCCCGTATGGTTTAGATCTTCCCGCTTAAGATAAATTTCAGGTTCAAAATCAGGACGAGCATAGTGTTGACTGAGACGTTCGGCAAAATAAAGTGGATTGGCACGACCAACATAATCTTTTAATAGTCCCTGTAATTCTTGAGTAAATTCAGGGTCGTTTTTATATTTATTATAGGCAGTTTCCAATTCAACCAAAGCTGGCATCAAGGTTTCGGGAACATACTTCCCTCCATATGGACCAAAACGGCCAAGTTCGTCGGGTACAGATGCAGAAGTGTTACCACGTTTAATTGGAGTAGCAGTCATAAAAATATGTTGTAGGTTTAATAGTAAATGCTATAACAATTCTACCGTCTAGCAATGAGTTTAAAGCTCTGTTGTTGATCTAAACTAATAGCGAATACTCTCATTCTATATATTAAATCAGTTTGGCGATCGCCCTACGAAGATTTTAACTTGTCAATTACAATTGCAAAATTGACGAGGAAAAGTATTACAGCGATCGCTCAAAAGTATTTAGCAATTAGTTAAACTTCACGATCAAAGCCAAATTTATCTCTAATTTGAGCATTAAAATATTGCCCCACCGAACTAGTTTCTTTTAACTCTTTATAAATTGATTCAGGTACATCGGAGTATTTATAAATGCTGCCGTTTCCAAATATAACTCGAAGAGTTTGCTTGTCGGCATCGTAATCAAATTCTTTAACCGCTGTACTTTGATTTTTAAGTAGAGGAAAAGCAATCACGTCACGAATGCTGGGAGAGTCGGTAAGTAACATGACTAAACGATCTATCCCAATACCCAAACCACCAGTAGGAGGCATGCCATATTCTAAGGCTGCTAAAAAGTCTTCATCAATATCATTTGCTTCTAAATCTCCTGCTGCTTTCTTCGCTGCTTGAGCTTCCAATCTGGCTCTCTGATCTAAGGGATCGGTTAACTCCGAAAAGCTATTGGCGGTTTCTCTTCCCACCATAAACAGTTCAAATCTTTCTACCAATCCTGGTTTATCTCGATGGGGTTTAGCGAGGGGCGATATTTCTAAGGGATAGTCTGTGATAAAAGTAGGCTGTATCAGAGTTGTTTCAACTTTTTGCTCAAATGCCTGATTAAGTAACTTACCAATAGTTTGACAGTCTGCAGGTACTTCGATTCCTGCATCTTGAGCTGCGGTTTTGGCTGAGTCGAAATCTGTAAACTGAGCAAAATCTACTCCCGTAGCATCCTGCACAATCTCGTGCATCGTTATTCTACGCCAGGGAGGAGTGAGATCGATCGCCTCTCCTTGATAGGTAACTTTAGTTGTACCCAGAACTTCCTGTGCCACATCCCTAATCAAGTTTTCTGTTAACGCCATCATGTCGTGATAGTCTGCATACGCCTGATATACCTCAATGGAAGTAAATTCAGGATTATGCCGTGTAGACACCCCCTCGTTACGAAAGATTCTACCCAGTTCAAATACCCGCTCGAATCCACCCACAATCAATCTTTTGAGGTGTAATTCCGTAGCAATGCGGAGATATAAATCCATCTCCAGAGTATTGTGATAGGTAATAAATGGACGTGCTTCGGCACCACCAGCTTCTCCCTGTAAGACTGGAGTTTCAATTTCTAAAAAGTCTCTGGTTTCTAGATAACGGCGGATTGCTGCGGTGATTTTAGCTCGAATACGAAAGGTTTGTCTGACTTGAGGATTAACAATCAAGTCTACATAACGCTGACGATAACGTTTTTCTGTATCCGTTAAACCATGCCACTTGTCAGGTAGAGGCAATAGAGATTTAGTCAGGATTTCAAACTCGCTGACGTAAACTGAAAGCTCACCTTTCTCAGTTCTTTTGATCGTGCCTTTTACGCCTAAAATATCCCCTGTGTCCGAAAGCTTCTTCAGGTGATTAAATGCCCCTACCAAGTTATCGGACATGGTGTTATTAATTCTTTTCTTTTCTAGGTAAAGCTGAATTTTACCTGTTTCATCCTGTAGTTCAAAAAAAGCCAGCTTACCAAAGACACGACGGGCAACAATTCTACCTGCGATCGCAACTTGGTCTTCTACTTCTTCTCCAGCAATCAAATCGACATATTTTTCTTGTAACTCAATAGCATGATGACTCGATTCCCACTTGTAGCTGTAGGGATTTAATCCCAACTCCTTGATTTGAGCTACCTTTTCAATTCTGGTGGCGCGAATCTCTTCGAGGTTAGAACCGCCTTGGGGCTTATTGTGGGAATTATCTGCTGCCATTACTACTAAAATTTGGATTAATCAGGATTAAATTGATAGCTTATTTACCTAGACTTCATTACACTTACATATAGTGTAGTGTAGGAATCTTCCTTAAACTTTCACGCAATGCTTGATACGATCAGAATACTGTCTTTTAGCAAACAGTATTGAATTATAACGTATCTAGTGCAGGGAGGCGGAAATAAGTGACTAGTCCAAAAATCATGAAACCCTTACCAATCAATACTTTTGACTGTACAGAATCAAATACATGAATCTATCCGTTAATTTAATTTTGCTTTGTTCCATAGTTGGTGCAGTTATTTTGACTTACGCTCCTTTTTTAGTGGTAGCTTGGGGAAGATTACAGTCTGGCTATGATCAATCAGCACCCAGAGCGATGTTTGACAAGCTTCCTGCCTATGCTCAAAGAGCTACCTGGGCACATCAAAACAGCTTTGAGGCTTTAACTATTTATGGTTTAGCTGCCCTAATGGCTTACAACACGGGAGTAGAATCAGATTGGGCGAAAATTGCGGCGATCGCTTTTCTCGTAGCTCGCTTGCTTTATTCTGTATTTTATATCTTAAATATTCCTACATGGCGATCGCTGATGTTTGCGATCGGTTCACTATCTGGCTGGACTTTATTTACTCTCAGTATCTTGCAGGTAATCAATTGATTCTAAAAATGAACTTGAATGAAGTTAACTATAGTTGAATCCCTGATGACTGTTTACTGATGACTGTTTACTGATGACTGTTTACTGATGACTGTTCACTGATGACTGTTTACTGATGACTGTTTACTGCCAAAACTAATATGATCTTCCTCATATTCTGGCGGTTCGACGTGAATCAATACCCGCACCGTACCAAAATGCTGTTCCAAGCTATCTTCAATCATTTCGGTAATTTGATGAGCTGCTACCATATCATCGGTATCGACAATTAGATGCATCTCAATAAATACCTGTCTGCCTAAAACGCCCCGCGAGGCAATATCATGACAATTGACTACTCCAGGAACTTTAGTGACAACATCATAAATAGCTTCTGGTGCGATCGCCATTTCATCAACTAGCCAGGGCAGATTTTCACTGATGACTTCCCAACCACTCTGAAATACGAGTAACGCCACAGGAAAAGCCAGAATTACATCTAACCATTGCAGTTGCGGAATATTAAGGTTTTCCGACTGCCATACGCCAGCTAAACCAGCGATCACAATCATTGTGACCCAAATGTCGCTCATAGTATGTTTGGCATCAGCAATTAGAATTGGGCTATTGACTTTTCTGCCTACCCTACGTTCATAAAAAGCCACAAAAATATTAATTCCTAAGACAAGCAGCAACAACCACAACTCGCCAGAAGATACGTTGATGGCAGAACTTTCTGTTGTAAAGAAGATCTTTTCAACTGCGCCTCTTAAAATTTCAAAACAGGCAATACCAAGGAATGCAGCAATTCCCAATGCTCCTACTGCCTCAAATTTTTGGTGTCCATAGGGGTGTTCTCGATCTGGCTGAGGAGAAGAAAAACGATTGGTAACTAGACCTAAAATATTGTTAACGCTATCGGTGACGCTGTGTAAGGCATCTGCCTGTAGGCTTAAAGAGCTAGTGGCAATCCCCAAAGTGAACTTGAGTGCCATAACAAACAAATTCAATAATAGAGTTAGCCAAAGAACTCGGCGAACTTGCGATCGATTATCTTGCACCATACAAGAACTGAAACTCCTCTAGATGCTTGCTTATATAATCATAGTCTTAAAAATAGCTATGGTCTCTATGATCGAATGCTTATAGCTTTGTTGAGTTATTAGAAAAAAGGTAACTTATTGAGATCTTTTCTGACAACTGAAGTCCGTAGTCTCGTCTGTCTAGTAAATTCAAATTAGCTAACTATCAATATAAGTTTGCATTAATTCACCATTGTTAAATTAAATTAAATTAAATTAAATTTTTAATATGACTCAGTTCACTCTTAATTTAGTTCAAGGATCTGTTAGCTTCAACTTCTCTTCTGATGCGGCAAAACAGCTACAGGCAGAAATATCTGCATTAATGCAAAGTCTCAAAGCGATCGCTAGTGCTACTCCTGGGACTGGTAATCGCCCTGCCAAACAAGAATCAATGGAATATCGCTATACAGGTGATGTATTTTTAGAGATTTTCTGTAATCCCAATATTTATCCTAGTCCTTTCGCTGCCAAGATCCTGATAACCCTCCGCGATGATCGCATTCGTTTTACTAGCGAAGCTGAACTTACTCAGCTAATTGAAGATTTGAATATATTTTTGGAGCAATAAGCTGTAAGTAGGTGGGTAAAATTAATTAGAAGATGGCTTGTTAGGGAAATAGGGAAGTAGGGAATAGAGAGATAAATAATCGCCATCATATTCGACTTGTTTTTGGTTTTATATTTAATGACCCCTACCTACTTAACGTATGCTAAATACACCGAAAAGTTGTTGGGAATTCGTTTTAGCTTGATCAAGACTTTGCCTATTTACACGTAAACAATAGTTATTATATTTCTGCATACTACATATAATTATATTTGACTGTATTGAAAAACATATAACTTGAGTAATTGCGATCACAAAAGATTGATTTGTAAAGCCCTTATAAATGGAAGAGTCAAACAAATCAAGAATTAATAAAGCAACCAGCAATTGCTAAGTTGCAAAATTAAATCTTTTGTAAACATACATTATTAGTCATTTTTATTTTGCTAAATGAGCCGAATAATTATTGATTATAAATTTAATTAATAGCTTGGAAATTATCCTAAACATAATTTTAAACTATTGAACATCAGATATCAATAAGTGGTAAATGATGACCTAATAATAGTTTCAAGCATGGCTAATAAGTGTATATATTAAGTGAGTATTTTTTATGTCTACTGAATTAATTAATCAAGTTGTTGAACTTACTAATGTTGAACGCACAAATGCAGGATTACAACCTTTAAAACTAGATTCACAATTAGTTGATGCTGCACAAGACCATAGTAACGATATGGCGCAAGATGACTTTTTTAGCCACACAGGAGTTGACGGTTCTACTCCCGCCAGCCGTGTTACAGCTAATGGTTACGAATATTCGACTACAGGTGAAAATATCGCCGCTGGGCAAACTACCGCAGCAGGAGTAGTAGAAAGCTGGATGAACAGTCCTGGTCATCGCGCAAATATCCTCAATCCAGATTTCACAGAAATTGGGATAGGCTACGAATATTTAGAAAACGACACTGGTTCAGTTAACTACAATCATTATTGGACACAAGTTTTTGGCACACCTCTAAACAACAATGGCGCAGGTTCAAACTCAGATAGCTCAGCACCAGAAAGTAACGACCCTGCTCCTGTAGAGGAGATGGAAACCAATGAACAGTCTAGTCCTGCTAAAGACACAACCAGTGATAATTTAGACTTAACTGAATCAGCTCCATTAGAAGAATCTGACTTGGATACGGTAGAAGAAAGTAACGACCCTGCTCCTGTAGAGGAAATGGAAACCAGTGAACAGTCTAGTCCTGTTGAAGACACAACCAGTGATAATTTAGACTTAACTGAATCAGCTCCATTAGAAGAATCTGACTTGGATACGGTAGAAGAAAGTAGCGACCCTGCTCCTGTAGAGGAAATGGAAACCAGTGAACAGTCTAGTCCTGTTGAAGCTACAAATGATGATGGTTTAGACTTAAATAAATCAGTTTCATTCGAGATGAAACATACTGGCGACATCAATGGGAAGACTAGTAACTCAGTACTAGTAGGTACTAATGATGCAGTAGATTTCATGGAATATCTAGAGCAGAATTTTGACCTTCAAGATACTAATCATAATTCGTCTCATGACTGCCAACTGCAAATCGAATCCTGGTTAGGAATGGCAGCAGAAGCAAATGGTGATTATGATGCAATGGATCTTGCTGAATCTGACTTAAATTCAATTTGGACAGAGTGTAAACAGGATTTCATGCAGGAAGTTTCTGATTCATTTTTGTAAGATGTATTGATTGTTTACATAACAATCTCAAATAGAATAAACGAATAGTTAGCGTCTCTTATTTATCTAGGGGACGCTTGTATAAGTTTTAAACAAGTTTAATTAATAGTATTCAGCTTATTTCGTTGTGGATCGCCGAGATACCAATTATTTTCTGCTGCTAAATTAAAGTTATTCGGCATTATTTGCCAAGTTAAGACTAATTCATTTAATAATATATCCTGCCGTTGGCGGAAATACTTGACCTGATAACCATAATTGATGATGCTGAAGTAGACGTTACCGCGATCGCTTGTGGGAATTACGCCAGCTAAGGCACTAACATTATCTAGGGTTCCTGTTTTGATCGTTGTACTCTTCGGCAAACCCCGATCCTGCACTGTGCCGACAATATCTCTACCTGCCGTGGGAAATAAGTCTGCGGTACTAAATGAATGTGATTTAAGTAAGCGATCAATCGCCATTAACATCTGACAGACAGCACGGGGAGAAATGCGATTCTCTTCTCCTAATCCTGATCCATTGACTAATTCAATTTCTGTGATCGCAAAGCCTGCTATCTCGGCACTAACTTGAGCAACTTGATCTGCACCACCCACTAAATCAGCTAACATCTGCGCCATCTGATTATTACTATAGATATTCATCTGTTTGAGAATTTCTGCCAAGGGTAATGAACGATGACGCATTAATTGTTGAGCATTAGTAGGTACTTGGTTAATTAGTTGGACTTGTCCTGCGATCGCAATTTCTGGCTGCTTTGTACCTACTGGCATTTGCAGATATTGCTGGGTGATTTCTGATTGCCATAGCTTCAGATCTAATCCTTGTTTTAATAGTTGCCCTGCTTTTAAAGCCTGATCCTGATAGTTCATGTAGAACTTGTCTGTAACTAACAAGTTACCCTTTATTTCACGAATACCTAATTGATTGATGGCATTTCCTAAAGCGATCGCTTCTTCCCAAACAAACAAAGGATCGCCAGTACCTTTAATAATTAGATCTCCAGTAACAATGCCATTGACAATCTCTCCTGTGACATAGATATCAGTGGGAAATTGATATTTTGCCCCCCAGTTACTCAAGGCAGCAAGGGTAGTGGCAATTTTGGTTAGAGAAGCAGCAGGAAGGGGTATTTTGCCCTGATTACTTACGAGCGTTGTCCAGCCTGATTGCACCCATATGCCTTGACGTTCAATTTCAAATTCTTGGTTGGCTAAATTTTGCAGATAAGCCTTAACGATCTTTTCGCTAACTAAATCCTGATTGCCAGGAGGAAGGTTAAAGATCGCTGATTGTTCCCAGGGAAATAACTCCAACGGCTGTAAATTATGATCTACTTTTTTAAAGCTATTCAACCAAGCGATCGTACTCAAAGCAATAAAATCCAGCATAGAACAATCAAAATCAGAACTATTTACAGTTGGAAGTTAGAATAACAATATTTAATATCAACATCATTTATAACTTTTTTGTTTTAAGTATAGGTCGGTAGACCAATCTCCAATCTTATTTCTAATAGATATTAGGAATCTTTGACCTCGGACTGTTAAAATTTGTAAGGCTTATATAAAATTTGCTACATGGGATTAACGCGCGCGAGAATTGCAGTAGACGCTATGGGGGGAGACTTTGCCCCAGAAGAAATTGTTGCAGGAGCAATCCAGGCTTCGGCGGAATTGGATCTAGATGTTTTACTGGTGGGAGACGAGCAACAGATAGACTCCCTAGTTAAGAAGTACGGCGGGAAAGATTCGGAACATATTAAGGTGGTTCCTGCTCAAGATGTAATTACCATGAAAGAAGAGCCCCTGGTGGCTATTCGTCGTAAGCCTAAAGCTTCAATCAACGTGGCAATGAACTTAGTTAAGCAAAAAGAAGCTGATGCCGTCGTTTCTGCGGGGCATTCGGGAGCAGCGATGGCAGCTGCGCTATTAAGATTAGGTCGTATTAAAGGCATTGAGCGCCCTGCAATTGGTGCAGTTTTGCCGACTATAGTGCCTGATAAATCCGTCATTGTTTTAGACGTGGGAGCAAATGTTGATAGCAAAGCCAAGTACCTAGAACAGTTTGCTCTAATGGGTACGATTTATAGTAGATATGTTTTGGGGTGCGAAGAACCAAAAGTCGGTCTACTCAATATTGGAGAAGAATCCTCTAAAGGTAATGAACTAGCATTATCTACCCACAAACTACTGACAGATAATCCACAAATTCCTTTTTTAGGCAATGCCGAAGGTAGAGATGTCTTGTCGGGTGAATTTGACATCATTGTTTGTGATGGTTTTGTTGGTAATATTGTCCTCAAGTTTGCCGAAGCGATTGGGGAAGTAATGCTGCAAATTATGAAAGAGGAATTACCTCAAGGATTGCCTGGGAAGGTAGGAACTGCCTTACTCAAACCCAACTTGATGAATATCAAACGCCGTATTGATCGCGCTGAACATGGTGGTGCGCTGTTGTTTGGCGTGGCAGGAATCTGTATTATTAGCCACGGTAGTTCTCGTAGGGGATCAATTTTTAGTGCGATTCGACTGGCAAAAGAAGCGATCGATAACGAGGTGTTAGAAAAAATCAAAGCTAATAATCAGCAGCGACTAGAAGCAGAAAAACATACTGAAGCAACTTCTGCCAACTAAAGATAGTAATAAATAGCCCAAACAAGTAACGGAGTGAGACATTGAATAATATGGGTGCGGGTATGGCGATTACTGGGTGCGGATCGGCTGCGCCAGAATCTATTTTAACTAACGATCATCTAGCTCAGATGGTAGAAACCTCCGACGAGTGGATCAATACCAGAACAGGGATGAGAAACCGCCATATCGCCTCACCCACCGAATCTTTAAGTCAACTATCAGCTATTGCTGCCAATAGAGCGATCGCCATGGCGGGAATTTCTCCCATCGACATTGATTTAATTATCTTGGCTACCTCTACTCCCGATGATATGTTTGGCAGTGCTTGTAAAATTCAGGGTTTGATCGGGGCGAGTAATGCTGTCGCTTTCGATCTAACTGCCGCTTGCTCAGGATTTCTCTTTGCCTTAATTACAGCTTCCCAGTTTATTAGTACTGGAGTTTATAAAAATGTCCTAATCATTGGAGCAGATCTGCTTTCTCGTTGGGTAGATTGGAGCGATCGCACTAGCTGTATTTTGTTTGGTGATGGTGCTGGTGCAGCAGTATGCCAAGGAGTTGCAGATAACCGTCTACTAAGTTTTGGCATGTATAGCAACGGTAGTCAAAATGACTCTCTGAACCTGAATTATCGCAGTAATGAAAAACCCCTAACAGATAACATTACGGCGCAACAAGGTACATACAACCCCATCTCCATGAACGGTAGAGAAGTATATCGTTTCGCTGTAGCAAAAGTTCCCGAAGCAATAAGTAAGGCAATGTTTCAGGCAAACTTAACCGCTGATAATATTGATTGGTTATTACTTCACCAGGCAAATCAACGCATCATGGATGCAGTAGCTAAACGTCTTAAAATCCCCCAATCCAAAATTTTAAGCAACATAGCTGAATATGGGAATACTTCCGCTGCTTCTATTCCTCTCTCCCTTGATGCTGCGGTAAGAGATGGTACAGTTAAGCCAGGTGATATCATTGCTGCCTCTGGTTTTGGTGCAGGTTTAACCTGGGGTTCAGCTATCTTTAAATGGGGCTGAATCAGTCAAGCGATCGCAATCCCCAGGCAAAAAAGTTCTGCATCTTCTATTGTGAGTGGCTTAATCGACTAGCTCGAATTACTTCTCTAGGCGAACAACATACCATTGCAGGTATTTATCTGCACCGATATCTAATTCAAAGTAGTTATCGATTAGGTGCTGTGCCTGCAATTCTATTGAGTCAAACTGTTCTAGTTCTCTGGGAATAATTACTTCTTCTAACAACAACAAATTAACCAGTTTTACTTTCAATTCTGCTGAATTCATGAATTGTTCAGGCTGATCTGATTCGAGAACAACATAGCCGTCCTCTTGATACATGATAGGGTCTGGCATAGAAAAAAGCCTATAAGCTCAAATAATCAATTTATAAAAATATTCACAGGTTAGTTTGGGTAACAGGATAAACCCTAACCAGATTGGTTATTATTGTTCTGAGTTTTTGCCATTATCATGCTCTACCAAAGTAATACGGCGGGGTTTATTGAGCTGTTTAAGAATGGGCTGAAGTTGAGACAGGTTATCTTTGACACCTGTCAAGACATTTTCTAATTGAGCAGTTTTTTCGAGAGAAGCAAAACTCCGTTCTAAACCCTGCTGGATTTGTTGAAAGTCTGACATTTTTTGTGTTGCCATCTCTAGAGAGCTAACGCGAGTTTCGAGAATCTGAGCTGCTTTTTCTAGCTGTTCACTAATTCCTTGGGTTTGGGCATTGAGATCTTGGGCTGCTGCCATATTTTTGCTTCTAATCTCTTCAACAACCGCTCTAATTTGTTGGACAAGCTCTTGATTTGTCTGCTGCTGTTGCGCAAAGAAATTCAAGAATTCAGTGCGATCGCTATTTGCCTGCTGTCTAATTTCTCCTAAGTGATTGATTACCTTAGAATTAACATCTTGTACTTTACCTACTTCGGCTAAAAACCCTGTAGAAAGTTGATTGGCTGCTAGTTTAGCATAGCTGTGAGCTGGCTCAATTAAGTCTTCAGGATTGGGAAAATGTTCTTTGATTGCTCCTGAGATCGCTTGATTAATGGTGTCTGGATCTAACTGTTCGTTTTTCTTTTTGAGTCGAGGTAATAGTTTATCGTTAATAAATACATCAATACCCAAAAGGAGTCTAGATTCGTAGCGTTCCACCAATACTAAAGGAATCATCACTAACACACTGAGAAAGAGAGCCAGAAGAGTGGTATCAAAAGCTAAACCCAAGTTGCTGGTAACCTGACCAATACCTTCTTTAATTTGCTCTACGTCTCCTGAGTTTTCTAAGAATCCTGAGAAGCCACTGACTGCGCCACTAATCCCAATTACTGTACCGATAAACCCTAATAGAGGAATTGCCCAGACTAAGATTCGCGGGAAAGAATAAGAAGACTCTGAAGCGCTAAGGTAGAAAGATGAGTCATCGATCGCAAACTCATTGGCAACTGTGCGATCGCCACTTTTAATATAGGCTTTGATAACTCTGCCACAACGAATGGCGATCAGATTACTATCTTTGATTAACCGCTGCTGAAAGTATGCTACTTCGTGAGCATTAGGCTGATCTAAGGGAATGTGATCGGCAATCCAAATTTTACTTAAAGCTTGGTGTTCTTTTCTTAGCAGCCAAAACTTGAGTGCAGAAGTGGCAATTACGATTGCAGCTAGTCCAATTACTAAGAATTGAACAAAACCTCTCTCAAATAGCAAGACTCCTACATAAGACTCTCTTAGAGGTGGTATTATCCCAACTACTATATAGGTAACGGCAAAGATCGCTGCTGCCACTAGTAATAGTAAGATGAAGTTAACTTCTAATTCTTGACGCTGGGAATGTGCCGAACGAGATTTTTTGGGTTTGAGACTAAGTTTGCTCATATTGATTTTCCAATTATGGTTGCTTGCTGCTTTCAGGCAAAGGGTTCTTTGTTTGTCCGTAATAGCTTATGTGCCACTCTCTAGTCAATTGATTATTTTAAGAGCGTATTTAAGATTAGTTAGTTTGGTATTGTAAAATTTACTGGGACTAAATAGTTGATAACTGTATTAGGCAGCACAACCTGAATTTTTAGCAAATTTAAGTAAAAAAAACGGATATAACCTTGCTCGCGTTAGTGGCATACATCTTGGTTAAGATGAGTTTGGAGTTGAGAGTTTTAAGCTGATTATTTTACTTGTAAGCTTCTTAATCTATTTAAAGCTGCTGCTAACTCTAAAGAGCGAAACAAAGTTAAATCTCCCTGGGGAAAGCCAGTTAGGATATCTAATCCTGATGCAGCGATATCTTGATTGATTTTAATTAAGATTTCTGAGACAGTTAAATGTTGACTCATATAAGTTTTTTTGGCATAAATTAAAGCATTGGCGATCGCTTTTAATTGTCCTGAATCTACTAGCTGTTCTACTGCTGACAACTCGATTTCTTCAGTACCAAAGATAATTGTATCTAATCCTCTAGTAGTTATTTTACTCTCCCTCTTCCCCCGACTAGGATCGATACTTTCTCCTAGAGGAATTCTACTGCTAACTGCACCAAAACTGCTTCCTCCTTCGGCATTTCTCTCTGTAGCGTATTGTAAGGCGATCGCTTTTGCTTTGGTGGTGACATCTCGTGCTAAGTAGTCTTCCATGGCAATTACGTGATCTGCTACCTCGAAATAATCGCCACTACCTCCCATTACTAGGATCGTCGATACTCCGTAATCAACGTAAAGTTGACGTACTTTATCGATAAATGGGGTAATTGGTTCTTTTTCTTTGGCAATTAAGATCTGCATACGGCGATCGCGGATAGTAAAGTTAGTCGCCGAGGTGTCTTCATCGATTAGCAGTAATTTTGCTCCTGCTTCTAAGGCTTCAATGATATTTGCTGCTTGGGAAGTACTACCACTAGCGTTAGTGGTGTCAAATTTGGTAGTAGAGCGTTTCTGGGGTAAATGATTAATGAAAGGAGATATATCTACTCTAGTGATACTGCGTCCATCTTCGGCACGAATTTTCATTCCCAAGGGATTTGCTACTACATATTCTCTCCCATCTCCAGGAAGATGATTGTATATCCCTAATTCAATCGCCCTCAGTAGAGTGGATTTGCCATGATAGCCACCACCTACGATTAAACTAACTCCCCTAGGGATACCCATTCCCTTAATTGCTCCTCTATTGGGACAGGTGAACTCTACTTCTAAAGAGATCGGAGATTGAAAAGGTACAGCATCTAATAAGGGACGAGAATCAATACCACTCCGACGGGGTAATATTGCTCCATTTGCTACAAACGCCACTAAATTTTGCTGTGATAATTGTTGACGCAACCAGTCGGCATCTTCAATGGTTTCTACATGCTGCTGAATATCTTCAGTATCTGATGATTCATATAACAGGGAAGCCGCAACCAACTTTGGTAGATCCTCACACAGCATCTCTGCTGCTTGTCGTCCCAGTATTCTTCTTCCTCTGGCTGGCAATCCTACCACAAAACGCACTTCTAGCTGCTCAGAATTAATAAATATCACAGTACGCTCTAAAATCTCTTGTCCCAAAGAAGCGATCGCCATTAAACCACTCTTCCCTGTACCTCGATGGCTACTGAATTGTTTTGCTACTTGAGCAAATTGTCTGGCAAGGTAATCTCTTGTGGCAACTTCCCTACTTTTTGATTCGTATAGTTGTGCGGGAAAGTCGGCAACCGTCTGAGGCATTATTATCCGCAGTTGACTGGGTGCAGCAAATGGATCTCCCTGTACATAATCAACTATTAAAGTAAAGTCTTCAAACTGATAGCTACCACGAATATCTTTATAGGCTTTGTAGTTGGCATTATCTAGTTTTAGCAATAGGGAATTTAGACTAAGGCGATCGCGCATGATTCCTATCAGGTATACATCAGACTTAAATTATCAAGGCTTGATTTAACTTGAACTTTCCTGATTAACAGGGACTAATATCTAGCTATTTTGGCAAGGCTTCTCCAGTCATTTTAGTATCAAATGTTACTAAAAAATGTGCCATTTTTAAATTTTTGACACATTATAAAAATCTACTGAGATCAAATTCTTCATTATTGACTTCTGGGGAAAATCTCTCAGTATTTAAAATTAAAACTAATCGCTCGGTATAATCCACTGCACCTCGTAATTCGGGGCGCAGTTTTTCTAAACCACCATTGGCGTATTCTTCAAAAATCAAGACTCTTTTGGCTTCTGCCTCTGGATCTTCGGTAGATAACACCTTGATATCTTGAGTAGACATCACCGCAATTAATTTAATCAGGCGATCATAACCACGAGAGATGAATACTTCTAGACTGATTGGTGCAGGTTCGCTCTGAGATATGTCCGTAAGAGGCGATCTTCGTTGATGTTTGGCACCCAAACTAGCAGCAAAGGCAATAACATCTGCATAGGTAGAAAACATCCCTGTTGTTTCTTTTGTATCCAAAAGCTTCTGAACTAATTCGGCTTTATCTTTGGCTACTCTAATTCTGGGTAATGCCATATGGAAAAGTGGTTTACTGCAAATTTTATGTACACAATATACGGCGGATCTGAAACTATTTGTGTGTCAAAATTAAAAATATGACACATTTTGATTGGTTTATAAATCAGTCATTCCAAAAATACTTATATTTTTCCCGCACATTCATTGTTGATTGATGATACTGGCAATAATTATCGATATTAGCCCTGCTCGATAGGATTTGGATTAACTTTACGTTTAAATAATTCTGACCTATTTAGGGCATTTAAATGCCATTTGAAAGCATGTGTGTCAAAATTAAACTCCTGACACAATTATCTCGCAAATATATCATGTTAATTGATGGCAAAAAGTACAGTTATCGGCAGCTAATCGATGAAACAGGTTTATCTAGAAGTACTCTACATAGACGGATTAAAGCACTAAAGGAATCTGGGGTACCTCTAACAATGGGTGCGATCATCCAGTTTCCGACTAATTGGGCTTTTCATGATCGCCAGGGTAATTTTTATTCCTCTAAAACTGATTTTGCCCTCAAAAATAGAATTCCTTACTATGAAATGTTTCAAAATTCAAAGTCTGACACAAAATAGTAAAATACGCTTGATGTGAATTAACTCCGTTCTAATTTACTAGTTTTTAGCTTTAAGCTTTAAGCTCTTGGAAACTTAGTCTAGGTAACTAATTGAAAGCATGTCTGTCAGTGATTTGCGGAACACGATTTTATCTTCCCCTGCTTGGTAGAATTCTCGAATCTGCGCCTCTTTTTCATAACCGCACTTCTGATAAAACCCTCGTGTAGGCTCAAACCTAGCTAGACTAGAAGTCTCCACGAGTAACAACCTCTCCCCACGGGCTGCCAACATTTGCTCGATATAGCGTAGCAGAGAACTACCATATCCTTTTCCTTGGTAGTCGGGATGGACAGCAATCAGGTACAAGTTCCAAGTGCCCTCGGTCATGGGTGAACGAAAAAAGGTGTGGCAGTTAAACAATAGAGAAGCTTTGAGTAAAGAGTAACGAGTAACGAGTAACGAGTAAATACTTATTACTCATTACTTATTACTCATTACTTATTACTCATTACTTATTACTTATTACTTATTACTCATTACTTAAACAACGCGAAAATTAATTGTTGCCACCGTAAATTTCGCTCACCCCTTGCCTGTCCCCAAGTAGAAGGCTAGGATTGTGCCTTCTACCTCAAGCAAATGTAGAATTATGGAAACTCTGTTTGTGCCATTTTTGGGTCAATCTAATGGTAGATATATGAGCTTAGTCTATGACTCATATCGACCAGATTTGGCTGATAATGATGTTTCGGGAGCAATTGTTTTAAAGCAGAAGCTAACTCAACATGTAAATAGAGATATCGTTACTAGCGATACTATGGAAACCAATTTTGCCATTGGCGGAAGTAAAATCTATGGCAATAATTACTTTCAAGATGATACTCAAGATGATACTCAAGATGATACTCAAGTTTGGTGGTATCCAGAGGAAAGTCTACCAGGAGGCGCTTTAATACAAGCAGAACACGGGCTGGATCATTGGTTGAGTGAGCAAGGAGCGCAGCCAACGGACGAAATCGCTATTATCTGGTCACAAGGAGAAGCAGATGCCCTGCGTAATACTAGTTCCGAAAATCCTCTTGTCAGAGAAAAATATAAAGAGTCTACCCTAGCGGTGTTTGATTATCTTCGCAGTAATTTAGATTATGCAGATGTCACCTTCTACATTGTGCCGACAGGTCGCTTTCAAGATCAAGCTGCTGTAAATCGGGACTGGACTAGTCAGGAAATTGATTTGGTAAATCAGGGAACAGCTCTTGTTCGAGAAGTCCAGACAGAGATAGCCCTAGAGCGAGATGATATTCAGTTGACCTCAGATTATTCAGATCTAAACATGGTCTATGAAGAGGGTCTGATATATGGTGACAGTTACGATCAACAGTATAATTCCTGGTCACAGGATATCTGGCATTTAGGTCACGATGGATTAAAGATTAATGGCGATCGCTTGGCACAATATATAGCTGTAGATCGAGGGGAAAGTAATGTAATTAGCTATACTAATTCTTTCGGTGAGCCAGCAAATTCTATTTCTTTATTCCGTGATGGTTTATTAGATATCAATATCTCAGAAAAGATTAGTCAAGGTTTAATTCGAGGAAGTAATTTACCTGACGTGGTAGTCGGAACTCAGGGGTCAGATCAAATTTCGGCAGGTGACGGTGATGATGTAATTATTGCTAGTGGAGGAGTTGATAATATTACTGGCGGGACTGGAAAAGATGTCTTTTTCTATGATGCTCTTGTTTATCCTGATATATCCCTTCACTATGACCGAATTTTGGATTTTGAATTAAATCGCGATCGCCTTGATATTTCGGAGTTATTAGAGCTTTCTGGTTATATTTCCAGCGATCCAATCGGCGATGGTTATATAACAGTTGAATCTCTTACTGAGGACAGTCTAGAGATTCAATTTGATGCTGATGGTATGGGGAAGAAATCAGCAAATACCCTGGCAATTTTAGAAAATATCGATTCTCTAGCTTTCGAGAGAGATTTGGCTAATCAATTTATCATCATGCCAACAGAATTTTAATTGCACCCAGTTACTTATAGTCATTCCAAATAGAAATCAAGTGAGTAACGACTAACAACTAATAACTAATAACTATAACGATCGCAACTAATCGAAGAAAAAGGTTTTTCCAGATAGATTAAGTCGGTGAATGGATATAATCGTTCTCATCTCAGCAGACATCTCTTTCACTTTTTGCTAACGTCCTACAATATTAGAAGAAGTTTCAAGATGGCAGATCTCAAAGCTTCTCGAAGTTCATAGCAACTTACCAATTAAGCAATGAGTAATCCCATCATACAGACAGACATCGCCGATATCCTGGGGCAGATTAACCAGAAATTAGACCGCTTAAGCGAAGATGTAACAGACCTTAAAGTAGGTCAAGCTAAAATCGAAGGAAAATTAGAGGCTCTAGATACCAAGGTAGAGCAGTTAGACAAGCGAATAGGCAACCAAGAGTTCACTAACAGAGGTGTACTAATCGGCTTAGTTGTGGTTATTTTAGGTGGTGCTGCTAAACTTTTTGGCTTGATGGGCAATCCTTAAAATGTTTCATAATTCAAACTATGACACAAAATACAACTGGGTATTGCTTATAGCGTTTCTCGTATTCTATGAGGTACACCTCGGTTGTGTTTGGGTAAAGGGAAAAGGTTAAAGGAAAAAAAACTGTACCTCACTCATCTGAGAAACGCTATATATCATGAAGGCTTAAATAATGCGATCGCTCTTCTAGGATTTAGGCTGTTTAACCTCGTTTCTAGGTGACATCCTCTCTCATTGAAAATGAGAGCTTCCTACACTCACGAGTAGGTATTCCTGCACCGCGCCACTTATCTAGATAGACAACAGCAATTACTATGTATCCCCGACAGTACGACAATTTTGCAGGCAATTTCTTTCCCCCAGAGTCCCTGGGTATATGCGAAGCGGTATCCTTTAGGACTAACGTATCAAAGATACTTGTGTTCCTTTATACGTTGGGAATTTTACCGACACAACGAAAATTCCTGTGTCGAACGCCATATTCCAAGTTGTCAAGGTTCTAATTGTTGTACAAACTTACAGTAATTTATAACTAGATTTCTTGTACATGAGTATTATACAACGACCAAAACCTTTGCTACATAAAGTTTTGAACCAGAGTAATTTAAGCTGTTACACCTTGTTCAAAATTCATCCCATCGTTAAAAACGAGGGACTTCTTTTGAAAGAAAGTTAAATGCTTCGTGCGATCGTAATTCTGAATTTCTGGTTAACAAACTATTGAGATGAGTTTTCCTGCTGATCTAATTTTTTACGTAAATCAAGCAGGTTGCTATTTATCTTCTTAGTATGGGGATGTTCTTCTCCTAATAGCTTTTTAGCTATCTCCAGCGCCTCTAGATAAAGAGGTTCGGCTGCTTCATATTTCCCCTGGGACTCGTACAAGAGAGCCAAATTGTTCAAACTTAGCGCCACATCAGGATGCTCTTCTCCCAATAACTTCTTTCTCATCTCCAGCGCCTCTAGATAAAGAGGTTCGGCTGCTTCATATTTCCCCTGGGACTTGTACAATGCTGCCAAATTGTTCAAACTTGTCGCCACATAGGGATGCTCTTCCCCCAATAACTTCTTTCTCATCTCCAGCGCTTCTAGATAAAGAGGTTCGGCTGCTTCATATTTCCCCTGGGACTGGTACAATACTGCCAAATTGTTCAAATCTATCGCCACATCAGGATGCTCTTCTCCCAATAGCTTCTTATCCATCTCCAGCGCTTCTAGATAAAGAGGTTCGGCTGCTTCATATTTCCCCTGGGACTGGTACAAGAAAGCCAAATTGTTCAAACTTAGCGCCACAGAGGGATGCTCTTCTCCCAATAACTTCTTGTTCATCTCCAGCGCTTCTAGATAAAGAGGTTCGGCTGCTTCATATTTCCCCTGTGAATAATACAATGCTGCCAAATTGTTCAAACTTAGCGCCACATCGGGATGCTCTTCTCCCAATAACTTCTTGTTCATCTCCAGCGCTTCTAGATAAAGAGGTTCGGCTGCTTCATATTTCCCCTGGGACTCGTACAAGAGAGCCAAATTGTTCAAACTTTGCGCCACATCGGGATGCTCTTCTCCCAATAACTTCTTTCTCATCTCCAGCGCCTCTAGATAAAGAGGTTCGGCTGCCTCATATTTCCCCTGGGACTGGTACAAGAAAGCCAAATTGTTCAAACTTTGCGCCACATCGGGATGCTCTTCTCCCAATAACTTCTTTCTCATCTCCAGCGCTTCTAGATAAAGAGGTTCGGCTGCCTCATATCTCCCCTGTGAATAATACAATGCTGCCAAATTGTTCAAACTTAGCGCCACATCGGGATGCTCTTCTCCCAATAACTTCTTTCTCATCTCCAGCGCTTCTAGATAAAGAGGTTCGGCTGCCTCATATCTCCCCTGTGAATAATACAATGCTGCCAAATTGTTCAAACTTAGCGCCACATCGGGATGCTCTTCTCCCAATAACTTCTTGTTCCTCTCCAGCGCCTCTAGATAAAGAGGTTCGGCTGCCTCATATTTCCCCTGGGACTCGTACAAGAGAGCCAAATTGTTCAAACTTAGCGCCACATCGGGATGCTCTTCTCCCAATAACTTCTTTCTCATCTCCAGCGCTTCTAGATAAAGAGGTTCGGCTGCTTCATATTTCCCCTGGGACTCGTACAATGCTGCCAAATTGTTCAAACTTGTCGCCACATCAGGATGCTCTTCTCCCAATAACTTCTTTCTCATCTCCAGCGCTTCTAGATAAAGAGGTTCGGCTGCCTCATATCTCCCCTGTGAATAATACAATGCTGCCAAATTGTTCAAACTTTGCGCCACATAGGGATGCTCTTCTCCCAATAACTTCTTTCTCATCTCCAGCGCCTCTAGGTAAAGAGGTTCGGCTGCTTCATATTTCCCCTGGGACTCGTACAATGCTGCCAAATTGTTCAAACCTATCGCCACATCAGGATGCTCTTCTCCCAATAACTTCTTTTTCATCTCCAGCGCCTCTAGATAAAGAGGTTCGGCTGCCTCATATTTCCCCTGAGACCTGTACAATGCTGCCAAATTGTTCAAACTTGTCGCCACATCAGGATGCTCTTCTCCCAATAACTTCTTGTTCCTCTCCAGCGCCTCTAGATAAAGAGGTTCGGCTGCCTCATATCTCCCCTGGGACTCGTACAAGAGAGCCAAATTGTTCAAACTTAGCGCCACATCGGGATGCTCTTCTCCCAATAACTTCTTGCTCATCTCCAGTGACTGCTGAAGAAAGTTATGGGCTAAGTTATATTTCCCCTCATAAAGATATGCCAACCCCAAGGATGAGTGGGCTGATGACAAAAGTTCTTCATCTGTTGGCTCTGCACTTTCTATCACAGAAACGGCTTGCAATGATACTTCTTCCATTTCCTGATAATCACCATTCCATCGCAAATATTCAGCCAAAGTTAGTAAATATTCAGGATTACGGTCATCCAATTTCACTGCTTCTTCTATGGCTTGTTGAGCTTCCTTAAGACGTAGCTGGGAAAATAATACTCTTGCTTCTAACTCCCATGACTCCGCTGCTCTTTTAATCGGCTCATCATTGAGTATTTTACGATATTCCTGAACTTTAGCGAGATAAAGTTCTTGATCTCCCTGCTCTTCTGCTTCCTCTGCCTCGGCTAGTACCCGTTTGGCTGTCGCGCTCAGGCTTTTGTCTTTCTTTAGTTCTTGTATTTCTTCCTTTGCCTTTTCTCCCTCTTTCACCGCTTCCTCATGAAGCTCTGGCGACACTCCTGTACGTATCAATGCCCAATCTTGTTTTTGAGACGAATCTTTGACCGAGCTACCATCCTTACTGGTAATGGCTTGGCATCCCATCAATAAGAATAATGCGATCATCGCACCACTCAATGCAGAAATGTTGATTTTTTTCCACATAAACTTAATTATTAATTCAGGTTTAAAAAATAAAAATAGGAAAATTTTAAAATTAAATATCAAACAATCATCAACGAGTAATACTATTCTTGTCTCACTCCTTCAATAGTTGAATCATCACTACACTCCACACTTTGACCCAAATTGGGTTTAGTACCTGTTTTCTGAGTTACATCCTTAACTTCACAATTGTTTGTTGCATCTACGTCTTGTCTATTCGAGAGAAAAGTATAGCCACCCCAAATTGCAGCGATAAGTGATGCCAAAGCTATCAAATTAGCTGGTTTTAGCCAACTCTTAAACCAACTATTTGTATTCTGAGTCATATTCAATTACTCCTGTACTCAAAAGCGAATACAGTTACTTTACCTTGAATAAACAAGTAACCTGAATTGTTTTCTAAATATTTAAGGATATTCACCATTTTTTTTGTGTCAAAAGTAAATTTATGACACATTTTATAGGTTCTGGTGTTGCGATCGCTTGCTTCGCTTCACATGCCAAAGTAAGTAAATTAGAAGAGGTTTCTATGTTTTCTTGTGTCAATTTTAAACTAATGACACATACGAACATTGAATATTTACTTATTATTAGTCCTTAGTCTATTAATTATTGCTGCTGCTAATCAGATCAATAAACAAGGAAATTAATAAACAAGGAAATTATTGTACAATTGTGCTTGGTTTCAAAAACTCTAGGAGTAAACTATCTCGGCATCATAGTAATAATAATTGAGAATCTAAATTATCACTTGTAGAATTATTAGAGTCAAACTATAGATACCAGGAGTGCCCCTATTGATAAAAGATGACTCATGTTTCTAAGTTGTTAACTGCATCCTATTTTGCTCGCTCCATTACTGTGTGCCAACGAACTTATTTGGCTCACTAAAAATTTCCCTGATAACTTAAAATCCCCTCCTTATTACTTAGTTAATAGATACTGTTGGTCTTAAAAATCTCCTGCTATACTCTCGTGAACACACTACCTCTAACCTAGCTTTCAGGGCATCACGATAAATGAATGACACGTTATGTAATTTTAAACATTTAATTTCCACGTCGTTGTATTCCCTTCCTTACTATAATTATAGTGATTCAAGAAAATAGTTTTCAGCTTCCTATAAGGGTAATTATCGGCAGTATCAAGAAAAACAGCTACAACGTCTACATCGTTAAGAAGAAATAATATTTGAATAGCAAAATGTTAGGCAAACAATTGACAGGATTAAGTAACGCTAGCAAAAAAAAGAAGCGAGAATCATTGCTTAAAACAGAAAAAGCGATCGCTAAATTAATTGCTCAGAAACAGAAAATCACAATTCGTTCTGTAGCTAGAGAGGCAGGAGTTTCTGTTAGTTATATTTATAAATATCCTGAATTATCTTATAAAATTCAGAAATTAAGAGAGCAGCAAAAATACAACTTACAAAAGAGAGAGCGCCCTTCTGAAAATGTAGATAGGCAAGTGCAAAAACTACAGCAAGAAAAAGCAGAATTAATCCAAGAAATTACTGAATTAAGAGCTATTATAGATAGGAGAAAAACAGGCGAAAATTCACTAGAAGACCTCAAAGCAGAAAATGTTCAGCTAGTCACAGAGAATCGACAACTCAAGAAGGAGCTTCAATACACCAAACAAAATCTACAGGAAGCGCGAGAATTTATCCTAAGGGAAGGATGCAACAATCAAAATCAACTTAAACTTGAAACAAAAACAAAAATAATACGAGAAATATTATAAAAATTACAAAAGTTGTTTTAATATTTCTATTAAGCCACAAGAGAAATGCTTTATGTAGCAAGCATATATACGCTTTTGGTCGCAATTAAATGGACTGAAGACTTAATTAATGATCTCGATAAACTCTATGACTATCTTCCAATCATTCTTTCGGATAGTGCGGATGTTAAAGGTCGCGAAAACAAAAATCCTTGACCAAATTCTACTCCTAAAGCTAGAAGAATATTTAACTGGGCTTCAGTTTAAGCCCAAAATCAAGTAAAGTGAAAATTATTTTGAGAAGATAAAAAAAGTGCAGCTAAAAGAATTTTCTTTGATTAACCCGAAGTTAGAAGCTAAGGAAGTCTTCCAAGGTATCAAGGTATTAAAATAGCGATCGCTCCAGAAGTTATTGACCAAGAATTAGAGTTAAACTTTAGATAAGATTATCAAAATTATCAATTTATTATATTCGTTTGTACTATATAGGCAGACTTAAGCCAGCTAACTCTCTTAGGAAATAATTCTCAATGTCTTCTACTGAATTTAAAGATTACTACGCTATCTTGGGAGTCAAAAAAACAGCACAGACTGATGAAATCAAAAAGAAATTTCGCAAGTTAGCTTTAAAATATCATCCTGATCGCAATCAGGGAAATAAAGCTGCTGAAGCCAAATTCAAAGAAATTAGCGAAGCTTATGATGTACTTTCTGATGAAGACAAGCGTTCTAAATATGATCGCTTTGGTCAATATTGGCAGCAGAGTGCAACAACAGGTTACCCAGGCTACAAAAGAAACAGTACTAGCAGTAGTAATACTAATACGAACGTTGACTTCAACAGCACGGATTTTAGTCAATACGGTAACTTTGAAGAATTTATTAATGAACTTTTAGGTCGCTTTTCTAGTTCGGGAAATAGTAGTACCAGTACTCAAAATTACTCTCAGACTTCTAGCCGAAATAGCAATTTTCAGGATTTTGCTGGAGTGGGACAGCAATCGACATCAACTAATAGCGAAGCCAATATTAATCTGACTTTTGCGGAAGCTTTTAGAGGTACAATTAAGCGCCTTGGTATAGGTGGAGAAACATTAGAGGTTCGTATTCCTGCTGGAGCTAAACCTGGCTCTCGGATTCGGTTGGCAGGTAAAAGTCCACGTAGTCCCTATAGTCAGCAAAGAGGAGATCTTTATCTCAATGTTGAATTAAATCCTCATCCCTTCTTTAGTTTTGAGGGCGATAATTTAGTTTGTGAAGTGCCTGTAACTCCTGATGAGGCAGTTTTAGGTTCATCGATCAGCATTCCGACTCCTGACGGTAATGTAAGTATGAAAGTCCCTGCGGGAATAAGTACAGGTCAGGTATTGCGTCTACGGGGCAAGGGGTGGTCTTCTCCTAAAGGAAATCGAACTGATCAACTAGTGCGGATTATTATTACTATTCCCCAGCAAGTTAGTCCTCAAGAAAAAGAATACTACGAGAAAATTCGTGACCTGCGCACTAAAAATCCCCGCGATGGTTTACAGGGAATTAGCTTTTGAACAGTCAACAGTAGACAATAATTCTTAATTTATTGCAAAGCCTACTCAAAAATCTTATCATTGTCAATAAGCAGCAAATAATTGATAAAAGATAGGTATGGCTCACTATACGGCATCTTCTTTAAAAGCCGAACTTAATTCCAGGGGTTGGCGCATGACTCCTCAGAGAGAGAAAATTCTGCACGTATTTCAGAATTTGCCTAAAGGCGACCATCTGAGCGCAGAGGAATTACATAACTTATTAGAAAAGCGTGGCGAGTGTATTAGCTTGTCTACAATTTACCGCAGCGTCAAACTAATGGCTCGCATGGGAATTTTGCGGGAATTAGAATTAGCCGAGGGACATAAGCACTATGAGTTAAATCAACCTTATCCTCATCATCATCATCACGTAGTTTGCATTCAGTGCAACAACACGATTGAATTTAGAGACGATACTATCTTAAAACACAGTTTAAAACAGTGTAAGAAAGAGGGATTTCAGCTCATCGATTGTCAGCTTACGGTAATGACCATTTGTCCCGAAGCGATTCGTAGGGGGTGGCCATCAGCCTTGCCCACAGACTGGTGCTGCACCCGCGTTATTTCCGAAACAAAAGCCAAGAAACATCTGATATGACAGTTAATCTTGGAAAGTAAAAGCGATTACTAATTTGCAATCACTATTTTGTTGACAGCTATTCCTAAAACAGAAGCTTTGGATAGTTTCAACTGTTTCTGTGCTTCAATCAATTCTGTGGTTTGTATTTTACCCAAACCAGTAACCATAACAATTCCATCGGTTTTAGCTGCCAATAAGTTAACGTCAGGAAAGCCAATGACGGCACAAAGATCGTAAATAACTAAGTCAAAATGGGACTGAACTTTGTTCATTAAATGGTGCATTTTTTCCGATGCTAGTAAACGACTAGGTTCTGAAGTTGAAGAGCCTTGAGGTGTAGTCTCAAATCCAGATGTAAGAATAAACAGATTTTCATCAAGAGATAATTGCTGAATATATTGCAATACTTCTAAGTCTGAATTGTTTTGACTTAAAATATTAATTAAACCTATTTCTGATTTTGAGCCCAAATCTTTAGTTAAACAGTTCGTACTGCGTAAATCTGTATCAACTAATAAAACTTTTTTTCCTAAGGAAGCATAGGCTCTAGCTATGTTTAAAGCCATAGTAGATTTTCCTTCTCCAGGAATTGCCGAAGTAATGACAAATGATTTAATATTAGCGACTGAGTTGGCAACTTCTAGATTATTATCAGAATATACAATGCCTAAGTTGGCAGCAAAAGAGCAAAACGCTTCTTGAGGAAGAAATGCAATTTCCGAAAAAATTTGATTCGACTTTTGTAACTGCGAATTATGAGACTCTAGTTGTTTAGCCTTTAGTTTAAATTTTTTCTGTTTGGAAGCATAAGGAATTTCACCTAAGATTGGTAATTTAGTGATTTCTTCGACCTGTGCTGAAGTATAAAGAATACTTTTAAAGCTACCCCAAAGAAGAGCAGTTCCGACACCGATTAATAAGCCAAGAGTTGAACCAAGTATTAAATAATTAATAGTACCAGCGTTGTTGATTTCTGGTTCTGTAGCTGGACTCAGAAGTTGCCAAGGTGCTTCTTGTTGAGCAATATCAATTAGAAGAGCATCTTTTTGTAGAGTAAATTCATTTAACTGTTTTTTAGCTGTTGTTAGCTCTTCTTTAAGGCGGTTGTAGTTAGGATAAATTGCTGACCATTCTTGAAGCTGAGATTGAAGTTCAACTATTTCTATTTCGGTATTTCTTTGACGATTTTTTAAGATTGCAATTTTATTACTTAGCTTTTGATAGATCGACTTTCTCTCGCTGGCTATTAGTGAAAAAATTTTTTGTCTTTCCTGTTCCAAGGTTTGTATTTCGATACTCTTAGCTGAAAAAATAACCGACTTATGTTTAATTTCAAAATCTATATCCTGCAATTTATTAAGTAGGACAAGATATCGAGGAGTAGCTAAATCTATCGCCGTAGTCGAATTATATGCCTGTGTTTTCAATTCTTGTTGCAGATTACTGAGTACTAATCTTGCCTCATAAAGCTCAGTTTCAGTTTGTTTGCGTTCTTGCTGCAAATCATTCAAATGACTAGTAAGTTGTTGAGTATATATATCTGCATTAATAAAGTTATATTTGCTGCTTAATTTTTTTATTTGATCTTCAATGTTTTTTACTTGTAAAGCTAGTTTTGGTATTTGCAAATCTAAAAAGTCAATTCCCTTTCTAACTCTTGACTGGCGCTTTTTTAAACTATATTGCACATACGTCTGAGCCAAATTATTGATTACATCTGCAACTCTTTGTTCATCATTATGGTTATATTTAACTAAAAGAATTTTTTGTTCGCTTTCAGTATCTATTATTTCAATAGATATTTTTCGGGTTAAATCTTTGTAGTTAAGATCTGGGTATTTATCATCAAGGGATTGAACTATCTCAGCAATTATTTGAGGGCTTTCGAGAATTTTAAGTTGAACCTCATCTAACTCTATAGAAGTTATTTCTTCTCTGGTTTTTGCAGACTGGTTGTTGAAATTACTGGAAGTTATTTGAGTTTCAATATTAAACGGCTCGGATAAGATCTCAAAACTAGCTTCATAAACTGGTGGAGTAGTCAAAATTTTGATAGCAACTATAGATGTCAACGTAAAAGTGCAGCCGACAATAAAAAGAAATTTTCGTGAAAGAGTATTTTTTATCTCTTCTAAATTTAATCCTCCTTCCGCATCTTCATAAATAAATATATTGTCTGAATCACTAGAACTTTTATGATAGTTTGCTTGAAACATTTTGTTCACTCTTCTCTTAAACTAATGACAATTAACATAAGAATAATTTAAATTAACTAGCTATTAAAGTATGCTATTGAAATTAAAAATCTTATCTCCTAGGTAACAACCAATAGATTTAATAGATTTTCAGGTATTTACATTTATATTGCCCAGATCGACTATTGATTTAATCAACAGGTAACCGAAATATAGGTATTTTTCAATTACCTAAGGGAGTTCCAGATAAAAAATCATGCCAGAATTAAACAGAATTATAAAAAATATCGACAAACCATTTACCCAATTGAGGTAAACGATGAATTTGATTTTCCACCTTTTCCATTTCTAGTTTTTTGACATTAATTCTTTAAAATTGACAAATAATTCTTTAATGTACAGTAGATAAATATGGCTAAATCAATTCAACAACCTATCGACAGAAAAATACCTGTAGAAAATAAGCAAGAAATAGTTCGGGCAGAGATAAATCATATTTTAGGTGCTAATCCTTTCATTCAAACTGAACGCGACGAGGATTTATATAGATGGTTAGACCAACAAAGGAAGTTAAAGCTATGTGGTTTGCTGTTGGAAGATAAAGGCTCTAACTTATCGCAATCTTGCTACGATTACTTTGATAGTTTAGTTTGCCAAAAAGATAATTTACTTTTAACTCCTGTAAAGGTTCTATACGTTAGAACCAGTTTGCCTGGAGGAGCTATCCTGACTTTTCACGGTATCTTTTTTTCAATAAAGCGATCGCTAAACCACCGATTCCCCAAGGCTTATTTTTCCGTTATCGATTGTCATTAAGCCAAGATTATTGAAAATAAGCCTTGGGAAGAAATCCAGTTCTGGACGGGGTTTCAGAGATGCCGTGAAAAGTCAGGTCCTGTGTTTGTCTTCTGGCGAGGGGAGAATTGCTCTGATGTTCTCTTGTTTCATCATCAGTTTTCTGATTACCACATGATTGATCTTGCTTGTGATCATCAGTTTTTTGGCTTTTCTCTGCTTCTTGTTGCTCTTGCCACTGAATTAAGCGCAGCAGTTTTCTGAGGTCAAACAACGGAGTTTGACCTCTGATGATGGGATAAGCTGCCCTTAATTCCAGGCTGGTTTCTGCGGCGGGAAGTGAGAGCAATCCTCCCTCTGGATGTACAAAAATCACTCGGACAGATTGACCCCAACGGCGTAGCTGATGGACTTTCACACTCCTTCCGAACAAGGGATGGATGGGGTTAGTGATGGTGACGCTTTCCGAAACTAGATTGGAATTATGTGCAGTCTGTTGGTGGCGTCCCATCGCTAAATAACCGCTTTAACTCGTTGGCGGTTAATACTTTCCCCTGTCCATTTCCCGCTACTTTCATAGAAGAATTGTACAAAAAAAAGGGACTATTCTACAAAATTCAGGTTATCTCGTCTACAACATACACAACACTAACCAGATATGGGATTGACGTTGTGTATGTGTTCTACAACATAATTAAAATCCATTGGGCGATCGCTTTTCACCAAATCAACACCCTAATCATTCCCCAATAGCAACCAGATTGTTTTGCCGTTATGTAATTGCTCGTTTGGTACTTTCCTGTCAAGATAGTACATGATGTATAAACACTAAAGCAGGCTTTTATATAACAGCTTGAAGTAGAGCCTTTCGGCTCTTGTTGTTGTTGTTGTGTAATGTAATTATTTAATTGAAGATAACTCTGATTTCGAGGAATATTGCTCGAAGGGACTGGTAATTGGTGTCCGTGATTCTAGTAAGTATGTACGATTAAGTTTTGCTTATGTTCAGATCGGGGCTGAAATGCTGATCGTCTCGTTGATTAATAAGCTCAGGTTATATTAGTTGATTATTACTAGTTTTCTGGAGCGTGGCGACTTCATTTATAGCATAGGAGAATAACGAGCTGCCATTTGAGCTTGACAAAATTAATGCCCTCTTTGTCTAGCTGACTTTTCACGGCATCTCTGAAACCCCGTCCAGAACTGGATTTCTTCCCAAGGCTTATTTTCAATAATCTTGGCTTAATGACAATCGATAACGGAAAAATAAGCCTTGGGGAATCGGTGGTTTAGCGATCGCTTTATTGAAAAAAAGATACCGTGAAAAGTCAGCTTTGTCTAGAAGCCCATGAAAAAAATAACATGAGAAAAGAAGAAACTAGTATCAGAACAGGCAAAGTGAGCAGTTTTAAACCTAACCTCAGCTATGCTTCGCTACGGTTTAAAACTGATTAAAAGATCGAGGTTGGTTAATTTTAGGACAACAGGCAATTAATATTTGAGTATCGAGCGGGTAGTAGAATAAATACAACAGCCACTCCCGAACGTTGTACACACCAATGGTTAATCCCGTCTATACAAAACCTTCATCTTTAATTGGTAGCATCAAACTAGAACAGGTTGAGCGACATACCCTATTCAAATTTACCGACGATTTACAACTGCGGATGGAGCAATTGCTCTCAAACAAAAAAGCCGACAAGATCACCTCATCTGAATTAGCCGAACTCGAAGCCATAGGCGAACTAGATCGAATATTTACCCACATTAACGCTATGCTGGTCGCTAACAAATGACCGTTGACAGAAAATTAATTAGAAAACGGGCTAATTATTTGTGCGAATATTGTCACTCCCCCGAACGAATTTCTGCCACTCGCTTCACGGTCGATCATATAGTTCCTCAATCTTTGGGAGGTAGTGACGAACCTGATAATCTTGCTTTAGCCTGTCGTCGCTGTAACGAACGTCGTTATAATTTTATTGCGGGATACGATCTAGTTACTAAGACTATTGTGACTCTGTTTAATCCTCGAACGGAACAGTGGGGACAACATTTTAGTTGGTCGGCAGATGGAAAGAATATTATTGGCAATACTCCTATAGGAAGGGCAACAGTCTCTCGTTTTGACCTCAACGATGAACGCTACGACGAAAAAGATTCGATCCGAAACACGCGATCGCTGTGGGTGAAAGCTGGCTGGCATCCACCATCGACTGACCCGAAATTAGATTCTTAAGATATTAATGAGCGACTAAAATTTCTCTGCTGCTATACAAACACCACTACCATACAGATTTATGTAAATACAGCTAGCCAGCTATACATAAGTCCGTACTTACTGCTTAAGTTCGAGTTCAAGCAAGCAAGTTAAGATTGATCGTTATGAATCCGAACATTACCCTAACTCAAAAGCAATTATCAGAATTTTTATTAAATGTAGCCCTAGTCCGCCCCGTATTTATCTGGGGCGCACCTGGAATTGGGAAGTCTTCGTTGGTCGAAAATTTTGCTCAAGAATTAGGTCTTACTTGTGTTTCTCTGTTAGGTAGTCAACTCGCCCCAGAAGATCTCATTGGTGTACCCCAAATCCTCGATGGTACTAGTTCTTTCTGTCCCCCCAAAATGATTGCAAAAGAAGAACCCTACTGCTTATTTTTGGATGAGTTGAATGCTTGTTCCCATGAGGTGCAAAAAGCTTTTTATAGCTTGATCAACGACCAAAGAATTGGTGAATACCATTTACCTGACGGTTCAATTATTATCGGTGCTGGTAATCGCGCCCAAGATAATGCGATCGTTAAACCGATGTCATCGGCGTTAATCAATCGCATGGTACACGTTCATCTCAAAGTATCCCATCGTGACTGGCTGGAGTGGGCGCACCGTAATAATATTCATCCTTGGGTACTCGAATATATCCAAACTCGACCCGATCATCTCTGGAGTCAGCCACCAAAAACCGAAGAACCTTTTTCCACCCCCAGATCTTGGCATATGCTCAGTGATGCTTTGCACGAATATGGAGCAGATCTCAATCCTCAATGGACGGAGATTTTAGCCACTGGTTGTTTGACTCCCCATCATGCCACTCAGTTCAAAGGATTTATCAAACAAATTAATAGCCAGTACCAACTCAAAAGCATTATCAAAGGTGAAACTAGCTGGCCGAGCGAGCCTGAAGACCGCGATGTTTTATATTTCTTAGCCCAATCTTTTCGCAGTCAACTGATTAAAGAGCTACCACCAGAGAAAAAACAACTTAGTAGCAGTCATCAAGAGCTAGCTCATCGTGCCAAAGCTTTGCTAAGGGATTTAGCGGCTTTAAGTTTAGAGATTGCTCAGATGGTAGTCGCAGAACAAGACCAGGGTTCGACTCTGCCGAGTTGGTTAATGGTGGAAATTGTTCGCGACTTACCCCGTTTAGTTCAGAAGAAGAAATAACTAAAACAATTAATGGCAAGAAAGAAAAGTAAAAAATCGCAGCTAGATCCAGCCACCAAAAACTTCAATCAGGGTGTAGCAATACTGCATCGACATCCCATGTTTGCTCCTTTGCTCTATCATGCTAATTTAGCCTACATTCCGCAGGTTCCTCAACAGAGGAAATAATATTTTTGACAGGCTGAACCGAGGAAGCGCAAAATGTGTCTTTGTGAATCGTTTAACTTAATCGACCATTTTCGACCATCCACCCAAACCAAATGCACGGACTGAAAACATTGCAGCACCCAACGCAGTGTTGGTCGCTCTGTTGCCTTACCCCGTTGATTGGGAATCGTTTCTATTGCCTCGGCTAAAGATTCCGCGAAGTTGTCGTTGACCGATGCTGTAGACCAACAAACATAAGCCCATAATCATGGCCAGGGCGGCTACTCGCTGAGGTAACTTGACAAACATCCGAGAGGCAAAAAAGAGGGGGTCTTTGAGGAATCGAAAGCCTCGTTCACACGACTGCTGATTTTTGTACTCTTGCAGAATCGTCTCATTTGGCCACAGCTGATCATCGAGCAAGTTAGTCGCCAAAATGAATCGTCCTGCTTGGGTTCGCTGGGCTTCAACTGCTGCTTCATTGAGGGCTAAAGTCCCTTGAATATGATAAGTGTAGCGTTTTGGTGACTCTCCTTTGCGGGGACGACCAGGTCGTTCATAGTGAGGCTTCAATTGTACCTCAATGTCAGTCAAGCGATGATACTTAAGCTTTTTGTCAAAGGCGTTGGCCGCATCTAGGGCATCAGTCTCACAAGCGAAGGGATGAGCACTCAACTCTTTAAGTGCTTTGGCTTGTTTGGTTTTCGCCTTGGCAATACGCTTGTCTAATTGTTTGAGGTCAGCTTGTTGGCGCGACTCGCTTTGGACCACCAACCAGCGCTGGCGAACTCCCGCGTAAGTGCTACACACTTCGACCATGGTGTAGTTGTCCCCGCAACTGGGTATGAACAGCTCCGACGGTAGAGTCTGCATCAACTGTTGCGCCTCGGCAATGGTGGCAGGAACACGGCTAATCCAAGGAGTCTCTCCTAAGGCTTGAAGATTCTCTTCACTGTAGAGGGCGGCATCAGCCACGTAAACTTCAGGTTGGGCTGCTTTCCACTGCTGCCGAAATTCCGCGAGCACTTCGGTGAATACGGCTTGGTCATTATCATTGCCATTACCCACTCGTAAGTACAACGGAACATCACCATCTCCACTGGTAATCATTGCTCCTAGTAAACTGCTTGAGATCGGGTCGATAGTCTCTCGAATAGCCGTGGGTAATCTCAATCGGTACTGCTTCGGCATTCTCTTCGGCTTCTTTCTTGGGGGAGATTGCACCACCCGATTGCTCTTCTGGCTCAATCTCCTTCTCTGGCTGGTCATTGAGGTATTTCCCTTGCACACACATGCTACTTCCATCAAGGTGGACTTGTTTAATGCTTACCCCGAAACGTTTCACTGCTGCCAGGGACAGCTCCATGAACACACGGGTTAATCCTTTCTTATAGAGCTGGTCCAGAACCCGACCGATGCGACTATCATGTTTGGTGTTCTGGTTTTACTCCTTGACCAATCAAGTGTTCCGTGGCTTTGCCCACGAAGAATTGACTAAACAGGTACAACGGTGCTGTCAGAAACCCTAAGCAGTTGAGAATAAGAGCTTTGACTACATGCCCAGCACTGATTTCTTCTAGGGGATGGGTCCCTAGCAAGCGATTGATAATTTCGACCATCCCGATTTCATCTACTATGCCTGCAATGATTCCGAGATGGTTAACGTCCTGAACATCGATTTCAATAGGTTGGTTCTGGTTCAATGGCTCAAATTGAAAGACTTTCAATAAATATCTCATCTTTCAGCCAACCTGCTGAATGTAGGATTTAGTTCGTCGTCAAGGAAATCTGTGTCCCGAGAAAGCTTGGGCAGTGGTGACAAATAACGGTGATATTCATTGCCATCTCACTCGTCGTGGTGAACCAGAAGAATGGACTTATGTTTTGGCTCATTGCTTATTGCATCTAGGGTTCGAGCATTTTCAGGTAAAATCTCAACCTAAGATCTGGAATGCTAGCTGCGATCGCTATATCTATAAATTCCTTGCCGACCTCAAACTGGGAAAAGTTCCTGAAGAATATTTACCAACAAGTAGTACCATCGCTCGTGACGAAGAAAGTTGGTATCGCGAACTGAGCGAACAGCGAGTCCTAAAGGACTCGCATCGCATCGTGCATATAAGCCCTGATTATCATGGCGATCTGATTTTTGAAAAAGAAAGGCCCCGCTATTGGCCTGACTTTTCACGGCATCTCTGAAAGCCCCTTCAAATAAGGGTTTCTCTCCAAGCCTAATTCTCAATAATCTATAGTTAATGATAATGAATGACGAAAGAATTAGGCTTGGAGAATGGAAATTTGGCGATCGCCTGAGAACCGAAAAAGATCCCGTGAAAAGTCAGGGCTATCTAGCTCCTGAAGATATAGCAGACAAAGTTCAAGTCAAAGGCAGAGGCGGTACTATTCTGCAACCAGGGATTAACCTGCTTGAGAAAGCTGAAAATTTTCCGTCATCTGCACCGTTATTAATTATTACCGATGGTTATTGCGATCGCTTATTAATTCGGCGCGAACACGCTTTTTTACTGTCTATAGGTTCTAGCTTGCCATTTGTCCCCAAAGGAGAAGTATTTAGAATTAAATAAGATTGGTCGAAATAAATGATCGTTTTACTGATAGCCTATAAAAGCAGATATACGGAATTCCGTAAAGCTGTAAAGCTGTAAAGCTGTATTTACATCTCTTGCCCTTCAATACAAAACCCTTACACGTCAACTAAAATAAAGAAAGAGTTTGAATTACGAGTCCATAACGAGCAGCAAAAAAAATGATAAAAACATTAAACTGTTTTGACATAGCAGAATATTTTATTAAGCTTGCCAATTCAACAGGCTCATTTATTAGCAATCTCAAACTGCAAAAGCTTGTATATTATGCTCAAGCATGGCATTTAGCACTTCACAACGAACCTTTATTTTCTGAAGATTTCGAGGCATGGGTTCATGGACCAGTAATTCCCGAATTGTATAAGAAATACCAAGAATTTGGGTGGCATCCTATCGAGCAGGAAGTCGAACCAGATTTACCCACTGAGGTAAGAGAATTTTTAGATGAGGTAAGTCTTGAATACTTTGCCTGTGATACCTATGAATTAGAGCAGATGACTCGTATTGAAGCTCCTTGGCAGATTGCCAGAGGTAATCTGCCAGCAGATGCAGCCTCTAATTCAATTATTAATCAGGAATGGATCAAGGAGTATTTCACCAAGCGTGCCGAAGAAAAAGAAGATTAAGAAAACTAGTGTTCCGCTGAATGGTTCGTCCCGAATCAAAGCTACTAGATTATCACAGCCCCAAGGAATCAGTTTTTCTTTTAAATATCTCAATCTTTATCACCCTAAATTTAACTGTAATGGAAAAGATGGCAGTTATCAGCAATTCTCATTTTGGAAAAAATAGAAAATTAGTTCTATGTCAGAAATAGAGAACTAGCCTAAATTAGTCAGAATTTTGGGTGAAATTATGAAATTATAGATGGGTCGCGTGGATAAAATCCTCATTTTGCACTCTTGACTCTGTACTACATGAAAAAAAAAGCTGCTACCCTCGAACCATCACAGTTAATCGGATTTTTAGAGCAAGAATTAAATGAATTACCAGATAAAAGAAAAGGAAATAACAAGAAATATAAGGTAAAAAATGCACTTTTAGCAGGTTTTTCTGTTTTTTTCACCCAATCACCTTCTTTTTTACAACATCAAGATTTGATGAAACAGAAAAAAGGTCAAGATAATGCTCCAAGCTTATTTAATTTATCAGAAATACCTTGTGACAATCAAATCAGAAAATTATTAGATCCGATTGCAGCAAAAACAGTATTTGGCACATTTACAACTGTTTATCAATGGTTAGAAAAACATAGAATAATTAATCAATTCAAGTACTTAGATGATCGAGTATTGATAGCATTAGTTAGCAATAAAACAAGGATACAATTTTATTTTTGTAGCCAAACCATCATCTCATAAAACTTTATATGAATGGTTAGAATTTTTAGATAAAAATAGAGAAGTAGTTAGAGGGGAACAGAAAAAGTATGAGAAAGGAAAATCAAGAATTTATCGCTATAAGTATTTAAATAATGTACCTCTTCGAGAAAGTGAACCAAGTTTAATGGTGAACTGGTATGAAGTAGAAATATTTGATCCAGCTAAAAATAAAGTAATTTACCAGAATAGTTTTATCACTAATCATGAGTTAAATGATGAGAAAATATTCAAAATGATTATCAGTGGGAGAACTAGATGGAAGGTGGAAAATGAAAGCAATAATATTCTGAAAAATCAAGGCTATAACTTAGAACATAATTTCGGTCATGGGCAAGAAAATTTGGCAGAGACCTTATTATCTTTAAACCTTTTGGCTTTTTTATTTCATAATGTTTTGGATTTAGTCAATGGTTTGTATCAAAAAGTCAGAGAAATTTTAAGAACAAGAAAGACATTTTTCAATGATATTCGAGCTTTGTTAAGGTATGTATGGTTTGAGAGTTGGTCTGATTTATTGGTTTTTATCTTAACCGAAGGAGAATCAAAAAAGCTAGTTAATACAAGTTAAAAAAGAACGAAAAAAAGTTAAGAATAGCTAGAACAAATCGACAATTAATCTCCAAAAAAAACCTAATTTTAATCAATCGCGATAATTGGGCTAGTTTTGATTGCTTGTTTTTTAGAAATCTTTTTGTAACACAAGATTGGAAGAGCTTAAATCAGAAATTTCAAAGCAAAAATCGAATGTATTTTTGCTGTTTACAAGCAAATATATGTTAATTCTTCTTCAAAATGAGAATTGCTGGCTTTTGCTAGTATTTATGGAGATGCTGAAGAAATCAGTAAAATGCTGTGGAAAATACTCAAAACTACCAACAAGTCTCCCAACGATAAGTAAATACTTACTCTTTACTCTTTACTCTTTACTCTTTACTCTTTACTCTTTACTAGTCACTGGTCACTGGTCACTGGTCACTGCTTACTGGTCACTGCTTACTGAAATGGATAATAAAGTACTCGATACAATTAACCAAATGGTTGCTCAACAGGGTGGAGTAGCTGAGTGGACTTCGGATCAAAGTCTGGAGGTTTTGTTACCTAAAAAAATTGCAAGGGCTTTAAAGGTAGGGGAATTAGTCACTTTTACTACTAGTGCTGACACCAATGGTAGCAGCAGTTATTTTGTGACCTATAACTCAGATATTCTGTCACGATTTGAGGGGTTATTAGACAACAGTGGCTATGTGGCCAGCTATGGGATTAAATATGACGGCTATCTGAAACAGAGCGGTTTTGAGCAACTGGTGAGTGAGACCTTATGTCCTCAAAATGGTTTGATTCGGGTGAAATCTGCTGTGCCTGCCATTACTCCCTATGTCTTGTTTAATGTTGACTATACCGCCGAAGCATCGGAAAAACGATTGGGAATGGTTTCAAATTGGGTCAATGGGGTTACAGGGGTCACAGGAGTTGACCTTGGTGATGCTTTATTGTGGACGGTTGACCGTATCGCCCCACCCTCAATTGAAGAAGGGATAGCTCTTAATTATGAACAATTACTCCAAATAGGCTCGCAGTACTCCGAGCAACTGATTGATCGGGAATTAATTCCCTGGCGACAAAAAAATCAACGCCAACTGCAACGAGATGAGCAGCGGATTACTGAGTATTACCAAGACATTATCAGGGAAATCAAAGGGAAAATTAAAAAAAGAAAGTTAGAGGGAGAAGAGTTTGAGCAAGAAAAGAATCGTATTGAAGCTACTAAACTTGAATTGAACCGCAAACTTTTTGATTTACACGAGCGTTCTCGTATTTCAGTCACAGCACAGTTACACAGTGCTTTGATTGTCTGGTTGCAAACGGTTCATATTAATTGCCAACTAATTCGCAAAAAGCAGAAACGGGAAGTAGTAGCGGTTTGGAATCCTTATCAGAAACAAGTCGAGCCTTTGCGTTGTGAAAAATCAAATAATCCAGTAAAGAGCTTTTATTTGACGGATGAATCAGCACAGAA
>CALNYB010000046.1:0-14001 GCA_942490675.1 Cyanobacteriota bacterium
ACTTTGGCATTGAGCTATCTTCCCAGGAGGTCCCCCTCCAAGTATTGTCGCCGATTTATAACGTTTCACAACTGAGTTCGAGATGGATCAGTGTGGTTCCGCTAAGTACACTAGAAACACCAAAGCAAAATTCTTTCCGATTCCGAATAGTACTCGGAATCGGAAAGAAGTTAAAAAATTCAAGTCCTCGGTCTGTTAGGACATCTCAGCTCCTATATTACTATAGTTATACTTAATGCCTATCGAACGGTTAGTCTTACCGTGACCTTACTCACTTTCGTGATGAGAATACTCATCTTGAGGTGGGCTTCCCACTTAGATGCTTTCAGCGGTTATCCTCTCCATACATAGCTACCCAGCGTTTACCGTTGGCACGATAACTGGTACACCAGAGGTATGTCCTTCTCGGTCCTCTCGTACTAAAAAGAAGGCTCCTCTCAATATTCTTTCGCGCTACACCGGATATATGGACCGAACTGTCTCACGACGTTCTGAACCCAGCTTTCGTACCGCTTTCATGGGCGAACAGCCCAACCCTTGGGACAGCGTACGCAGGATGCGATGAGCCGACATCGAGGTGCCGACCTCCCATCGATGTGAACTCTTGGGGGAGATCAGCCTGTTATCCCTAGAGTAACTTTTATCCGTTGAGTGACGGCCTTTCCACTCAGCACCGTCAGATCACTAAGACCGACTTTCGTCCCTGCTCGACTTGTAGGTCTCACAGTCAAGCTTCCTTATGCCTTTACACTCTAGATACGATTTCTACCCGTTCAGGAACCTTTTGTACGCCTCCGTTACCATTTGGGAGGCGACCGCCCCAGTCAAACTGCCCGCCTGATACTGTTCTTTGACCAGATTATGATCCAAAGTTAGAAATCTAACATTATAGGAGTGGTATCTCTCTGATTGCTCCAGTACTCCCGCAAGAATTCGTTCCACGCCTTCCACCTATGCTGCGCAAATAAAGTCCATTTTCAATTTCAAGTTACAGTAAAGCTTCATAGGGTCTTTCTGTCCTGGTGCAGTCACATCTTCACAGACCGTCTATTTCACCAGTCCCTCTCCGAGACAGTATCCAAATCATTACGCCTTTCGTGCGGGTCAGACTTACCCGGTAGAGATTTCGCTACCTTAGGACCGTTAGTTACGGCCGCCGTTCACCCGGGCTTCAAGTCATCAGCTTCGCCAAAGCTAATACTCTTCTTTAACCTTCTGGCACTGGGCAGGCGTCAGCCCCCATACATCGTCTTACGACTTGGCAGACCTGTGTTTTTGATAAACAGTTGCTTGGATCTTGTTAGCAACCTTCTAATAGAAGGCACTCCTTCTGCTCAAGTTACGGAGTTATTTTGCCGAGTTCCTTAGAGAGAGTTATCTCGCGCCCCTTAGTATACTCTACCTACCCACCCGTGTCGGTTATGGTACAGGTATTCTTTATTTATGACCTTGCGAGCTTTTCTTGGAAGTCCTGACATACACTGCTTCGACGCCGTAGCATCGTATTCACGCCTCAACTCAAGACGTTTTCGCCGTCTCTCATCATCTCGAACGTTTAAACCGGGAACCAATATCCGGCCAGCTTAGCCTTCTCCGTCCCTCGTTATCAATAAAGAATGGTACGGGAATATTAACCCGTTGTCCATCGACTACGCTTTTCAGCCCCGCCTTAGGTCCTGACTTACCCTCCGCGGACGAACCTTCCGGAGGAAACCTTGGGTTTTCGGGGTATAGGATTCTCACCTATATTTTCGTTACTCAAGCCGACATTCTCACTTCTGCTTCGTCCATATCCGCTTCCGCTAATACTTCAACTGGCAGGAGCACGCTCCCAATAGGACATATGTCATATATCGCACAGTTCTCGACAAAGTACTTAGTCCCGTACATTTTCGGCGCAGGTTTACTCGATCAGTGAGCTATTACGCGCACTCTTTAAGAGTTTTGCTGCTTCTAAAGAAACCTCCGGAATGTCTAGGCACTCCCACCTCCTTTATCACTTAGCAATTATTTTGGGGCCTTAACTGGTGCTCTGGGCTGTTTCCCTCTTGACAATGGAGCTTCCCCCCCACAGTCTCACTGGTAAACTTTTCATTTAGTATTCTTAGTTTGCAACGATTTGGTACATTATTACCAGCCCGCATACGTAACAGTGCTTTACCCCTAAATTATAACATTTACCGCTGCGCCAGAAAGCATTTCGGGGAGAACCAGCTAGCTCCGAATTCGATTTCTATTTCACCCCTAACCACAATTCATCCACTGATTTTTCAACATCAGTCGGTTCAGTCCCCCACTTAGTATTACCTAAGCCTCAGCCCGACCATGATTAGATCATCCGGGTTCGGGTCTATAAGGAGTGACAAACGCCCTCTTCAGGCTCGCTTTCACTATGGCTTCAGCATTCTCTGCCTTACCCTTCCCCCCCCTATAAGTCGCCGGCTCATTCTTCAGCCAGGCACGCAGTCAGACGTTTCAGTCGTCCGCCCTACTGATTGAAAGTTTATGGTTTCATGTTCTTTTCCCTCCACTCCCGGGGTTCTTTTCCACTTTCCCTCACGGTACTATTTCACTTTATCGGTCATTCAGGAATATTTAGCCGCACGAGGTGGTCCTCGCTGATTCACAAGGTACTTTGCGTGCTCCATGCTACTTAGGATGCAATTTGATTGTTTCAATTTTCGACTACGAGACTATCACTCTCTTTGGTGAAGTATTCCAACTTTCTTCGTCTAATTGTCCCATTTAATCATTGGTAATTGTCCCTTTACCCTTCTAAAACAGTTTGGGGCTCTTCCCGTTTCGCTCGCCGCTACTAAGGGAATCGTTTTTACTTTCTTTTCCTCTAGGTACTAAGAAGAAACAATTCCCTAGGTTCGCTCTTTTCTTATCTATGAATTCAATAAGTAGTCTTTTGAGTTTCCTCATTCGGAGACCTCCGGATTCTCCCTTGTTTCAACTCCTTTTTGCATTTCGCCTTTGTCTCCGTCCTTCGACAACTTCTAAGTACCAAGAGTATCCCCCATAAACTCTTAGTGCAGATTTAAGACGTTTCAAATGTTAAGAAAATATCTTGTGATTTGTTTCCAAATCAATTCATGTGGAGGTAGCGTAGTTGAACCGCTGACAACCGCCGACCATTAAAAGTGAGTGCTCTACCTGTTTCTATACCCCCGCTTAGGCCATTCTGGATTTGAGACATAGCACTTATAGGGCGCTTCTAACCAGCTGAGCTAATAGCCCTTTTCTCTTCTAGATTTTGACTGTTATCGACCACTTCTTTTACAGACTGTTAGAGACGATCAACTCCCCCCAGTACGGTTACCTTGTTGACTTCACCCTAGTCACTAATTCTACCTTAGGCGTCCTCCTCCAAAAAGGTTAGAGTAACGACTTCGGGCATAACCAGCTTCCATGGTGTGACGGGCGGTGTACAAGGCCCGGGAACGAATTCACCGCTGTATAGTTGACCAGCGATTACTAGCGATTCCAACTTGGCGCAGGCGAGCTGCAGCCTGCAATCCGAACTTAGAACGAGTTTCTAGATTAGCTAATCTTCGCAGAGTCGCATCTCATTGTCTCGCCCATTGCAGCACGTGTAGCCCAGGGTGTAAGGGGTACGTTGACTTGACGTCATCCTCGCCTTCCTCCGGTTTATAACCGGCAGTCTTTTTAGAGTTCCAAAAAGGCAACTAAAAATAAGGGTTGCGCTCGTTGCGGGACTTAACCCAACATCTCACGACACGAGCTGACGACAGCCATGCACCACCTGTGTATACGTTCCAAACGGCACTTTCTTCTTTCAAAGAAATTCGTACTGGCGTCAAACCCTGGTAAGGTTCTTCGCGTTGCATCGAATTAAACCACATGCTCCACCGCTTGTGCAGGCCTCCGTCAATTCCTTTGAGTTTCACTCTTGCGAGCATACTTCCCAGGCGGGATACTTAACGCGTTAGCTTTGATACTGCACAGGTCGATCTGTTCAACATCTAGTATCCATTGTTTACAGCTAGGACTACTGGGGTATCTAATCCCATTTGCTACCCTAGCTTTGGTCTCTCAGGGTTAGTAATAGCCCAGCAGCGCCTTTGCCATCGGTGTTCTTTCCAATCTCTACGCATTTCACTGGCCCACTAGAAATTCCCTTTACCCCTACTATACTCTAGTCTAATAGTTTCGACTGCGGTTTTTGAGTTGAGCCTCAAGATTTAACAGTTGACTTATTAAGCCACCTACAGACGCTTTACGCCAGTGATTCCGGATAACACTTGCATCCTCCGTCTTACCGCGGCTGCTGGCACGGAGTTAGCCGATGCTTATTCTTCAGGTAACGTCATTGATTCCTCCTGAAAAAGAGTTTTACAACCCATAGGCATTCATCCCTCACGGTATTGCTCCGTCAGGCTTTCGCCCATTGCGGAAAATTCCCCACTGCTGCCTCCCGTAGGAGTCTGGACCGTGTCTCAGTTCCAGTGTGTCTGATCGTCCTCGTTAAATGAAAAAGCTACTTCAAAAAATCCAAAATTACTAGTACCGTTTGGATGTGTGGCTCTGATGAGCTGGTGTGCCGCTGAGGCTTCACCTCTGTAGGAAGTTTTCAGATTTTATTAGCTCTTGGCAGTACATACCAAGAGCTAATAAAATATTTGTCCATCAGTATTAATAGCCACCGACTCTTTCAAATTGCGTATTACTAACAAAGAGCATAAAAACTTTGGCTACTGAAAACTTTGGCATTGAGCTATCTTCCCAGGAGGTCCCCCTCCAAGTATTGTCGCCGATTTATAACGTTTCACAACTGAGTTCGAGATGGATCAGTGTGGTTCCGCTAAGTACACTAGAAACACCAAAGCAAAATTCTTTCCGATTCCGAATAGTACTCGGAATCGGAAAGAAGTTAAAAAATTCAAGTCCTCGGTCTGTTAGGACATCTCAGCTCCTATATTACTATAGTTATACTTAATGCCTATCGAACGGTTAGTCTTACCGTGACCTTACTCACTTTCGTGATGAGAATACTCATCTTGAGGTGGGCTTCCCACTTAGATGCTTTCAGCGGTTATCCTCTCCATACATAGCTACCCAGCGTTTACCGTTGGCACGATAACTGGTACACCAGAGGTATGTCCTTCTCGGTCCTCTCGTACTAAAGAAGGCTCCTCTCAATATTCTAACGCCTACACCGGATATGGACCGAACTGTCTCACGACGTTCTGAACCCAGCTCGCGTACCGCTTTCATGGGCGAACAGCCCAACCCTTGGGACGTACTACCGCCCCAGGATGCGATGAGCCGACATCGAGGTGCCAAACCTCCCCGTCGATGTGAACTCTTGGGGGAGATCAGCCTGTTATCCCTAGAGTAACTTTTATCCGTTGAGTGACGGCCTTTCCACTCAGCACCGTCAGATCACTAAGACCGACTTTCGTCCCTGCTCGACTTGTAGGTCTCACAGTCAAGCTTCCTTATGCCTTTACACTCTAGATACGATTTCTACCCGTTCAGAGGAAACCTTTGTACGCCTCCGTTACCATTTGGGAGGCGACCGCCCCAGTCAAACTGCCCGCCTGAAACTGTTCTTTGACCAGATTATGATCCAAAGTTAGAAATCTAACATTATAGGAGTGGTATCTCACTGATGGCTCCAGTACTCCCGCAAGAATACCTTCCACGCCTTCCACCTATGCTGCGCAAATAAAGTCCAATTTCAATTTCAAGTTACAGTAAAGCTTCATAGGGTCTTTCTGTCCTGGTGCAGGTAGTCCGCATCTTCACAGACAAGTCTATTTCACCGAGTCCCTCTCCGAGACAGTATCCAAATCATTACGCCTTTCGTGCGGGTCGGAACTTACCCGACAAGGAATTTCGCTACCTTAGGACCGTTATAGTTACGGCCGCCGTTCACCAGGGCTTCAGTCATCAGCTTCGCCAAAGCTAACCAACTTCTTTAACCTTCTGGCACTGGGCAGGCGTCAGCCCCCATACATCGTCTTACGACTTAGCGGAGACCTGTGTTTTTGATAAACAGTTGCTTGGATCTTGTTATTGCAACCTTCTAATAGAAGGCACTCCTTCTCCCGAAGTTACGGAGTTATTTTGCCGAGTTCCTTAGAGAGAGTTATCTCGCGCCCCTTAGTATACTCTACCTACCCACCTGTGTCGGTTATGGTACAGGCATTCTTTATTTATGACCTTGCGAGCTTTTCTTGGAAGTCTGACATACACTGCTTCGACGCCGTAGCATCTCGTATTCACGCCTCAACTCAAGACGTTTTCGCCGTCTCTCATCATCTCGAACGTTTAAACCGGGAACCAATATCCGGCCAGCTTAGCCTTCTCCGTCCCTCGTTATCAATAAAGAATGGTACGGGAATATTAACCCGTTGTCCATCGACTACGCTTTTCAGCCTCGCCTTAGGTCCTGACTTACCCTCCGCGGACGAACCTTCCGGAGGAAACCTTGGGTTTTCGGGGTATAGGATTCTCACCTATATTTTCGTTACTCAAGCCGACATTCTCACTTCTGCTTCGTCCATATCCGCTTCCGCTAATACTTCAACCTACAACAGAACGCTCCCCTACCGATATATTTCATATATCGCACAGTTTCGGCAAATTACTTAGTCCCGTACATTTTCGGCGCAGGTTTACTCGATCAGTGAGCTATTACGCACTCTTTAAAGGATTGCTGCTTCTAAGCAAACCTCCTGATTGTCTAGGCACTCCCACCTCCTTTATCACTTAGCAATTATTTTGGGGCCTTAACTGGTGCTCTGGGCTGTTTCCCTCTTGACAATGGAGCTTATCCCCCACAGTCTCACTGGTAAACTTTACATTTAGTATTCTTAGTTTGCAACGATTTGGTACCGAATTACCAGCCCGCATACGTAACAGTGCTTTACCCCTAAATTATAACATTTACCGCTGCGCCAAAACGCATTTCGGGGAGAACCAGCTAGCTCCGAATTCGATTGGCATTTCACCCCTAACCACAATTCATCCGCTGATTTTTCAACATCAGTCGGTTCGGTCCTCCACTTAGTATTACCTAAGCTTCAACCTGACCATGGTTAGATCATCCGGGTTCGGGTCTATAACTAGTGACAAACGCCCTCTTCAGGCTCGCTTTCACTATGGCTTCAGCATTCTCTGCTTTAACCTGCCACTAGCTATAAGTCGCCGGCTCATTCTTCAACAGGCACGCAGTCAGACGTTTTAGTCGTCCTCCTACTGATTGTAAGTTTATGGTTTCATGTTCTTTTCACTCCCCTCCCGGGGTTCTTTTCACCTTTCCCTCACGGTACTATTTCACTATCGGTCATTCAGGAATATTTAGCCTTACGAGGTGGTCCTCGCAGATTCACACGGAATTTCACGTGCTCCATGCTACTTGGGATGCAATTTGATTGTTTCAATTTTCGACTACGAGACTATCACTCTCTTTGATGAAGTATTCCAACTTTCTTCGTCTAATTGTCCCATTTAATCATTGGTAATTGTCCCGCTACCCTTCTAATGAAGTTTAGGCTCTTCCCGTTTCGCTCGCCGCTACTAAGGGAATCGTTTTTACTTTCTTTTCCTCTAGGTACTAAGATGTTTCAATTCCCTAGGTTCGCTCTTTCTTATCTATGTATTCAATAAGTAGTCTTTGAGTTTCCTCATTCGGAGACCTCCGGATCGTAGCTTGTTTCCAGCTCCCCGAAGCATTTCGCCGGTAACCGCGTCCTTCGTCGCTTCTGAATGCCAAGGTATCCCCCATAAACTCTTAATTCCTTGAATTTAAGACGTTTCAAATGTTAGAAAATATCTTGTGATTTGTTTCCAAATCAATTGTTATTTCATGTGGAGGTAAGCGGATTCGAACCGCTGACAACCGCCGTGCAAAGACGGTGCTCTACCAACTGAGCTATACCCCCGTTGGGCCATTCTGGATTTGAACCAGAGACCTCGCCCTTATCAGGGGCGCGCTCTAACCAACTGAGCTAATAGCCCTTTTCTTTTCTAGATTTTAATTGTTATCGACCCTTCTTTTACATACTGTTAAAAGGAGGTGATCCAACCGCACCTTCCAGTACGGTTACCTTGTTACGACTTCACCCTAGTCACTAATTCTACCTTAGGCGTCCTCCTCCAAAAAGGTTAGAGTAACGACTTCGGGCATAACCAGCTTCCATGGTGTGACGGGCGGTGTGTACAAGGCCCGGGAACGAATTCACCGCTGTATAGCTGACCAGCGATTACTAGCGATTCCAACTTCATGCAGGCGAGTTGCAGCCTGCAATCCGAACTTAGAACGAGTTTCTAGATTAGCTAATCTTCGCAGAGTCGCATCTCATTGTCTCGCCCATTGTAGCACGTGTGTAGCCCAGGGTGTAAGGGGCATGCTGACTTGACGTCATCCCCGCCTTCCTCCGGTTTATAACCGGCAGTCTTTTTAGAGTTCCAAAAAGGCAACTAAAAATAAGGGTTGCGCTCGTTGCGGGACTTAACCCAACATCTCACGACACGAGCTGACGACAGCCATGCACCACCTGTGTATACGTTCCAAACGGCACTTTCTTCTTTCAAAGAAATTCGTATCATGTCAAACCCTGGTAAGGTTCTTCGCGTTGCATCGAATTAAACCACATGCTCCACCGCTTGTGCGGGCCCCCGTCAATTCCTTTGAGTTTCACTCTTGCGAGCATACTTCCCAGGCGGGATACTTAACGCGTTAGCTTTGATACTGCACAGGTCGATCTGTTCAACATCTAGTATCCATTGTTTACAGCTAGGACTACTGGGGTATCTAATCCCATTTGCTACCCTAGCTTTCGTCTCTCAGTGTTAGTAATAGCCCAGTAAAGTGCCTTCGCCATCGGTGTTCTTTCCAATCTCTACGCATTTCACCGCTCCACTGGAAATTCCCTTTACCCCTACTATACTCTAGTCTAATAGTTTCGACTGCGGTTTTGAGGTTGAGCCTCAAGATTTAACAGTTGACTTATCAAACCACCTACAGACGCTTTACGCCCAGTGATTCCGGATAACACTTGCATCCTCCGTCTTACCGCGGCTGCTGGCACGGAGTTAGCCGATGCTTATTCTTCAGGTAACGTCATTGATTCCTCCCTGAAAAAAGAGGTTTACAACCCATAGGCATTCATCCCTCACGCGGTATTGCTCCGTCAGGCTTTCGCCCATTGCGGAAAATTCCCCACTGCTGCCTCCCGTAGGAGTCTGGACCGTGTCTCAGTTCCAGTGTGTCTGATCGTCCTCTCAAACCAGATACTGATCGTCGCCTTGGTAAGCCATTACCTTACCAACAAGCTAATCAGCCGCAAGCTTCTCTTTAGGCGGAAAAACCGTTTCACTCGAAAGCATATGGGGTATTAGCAACCGTTTCCAGTTGTTGTCCCCCTCCTAAAGGCAAATTCTTACGTGTTACTCACCCGTCCGCCACTTGAGTTCAAAACTCTCGTACGACTTGCATGTGTAAAGCATACCGCCAGCGTTCATCCTGAGCCAGGATCAAACTCTCTTAAAATGTCCATGAATTTCTATCTTTGAAATAGATTTTTGTTGAGATTCTACTTATAAAGCTGAATCCTAAGTTACTCACTCCACTCAATTTCAGAGAGTTCTATTTCTATTAATTATGAAAACTTTTAAAAATATTAATTACTAAATAATAAAATCTTAGTTGCAGAAACTTTTCAAAATTCAAAAATTTAATTCTTGATAATAAATCGTTTAAATATTAACATATTTTTATTAATTACTTATAAAAAATTATGAAAAATATTTTCTCAATGAGAAGAGAGAGATGGTCCAAGTTATATGACGACACGAACACGAATTGCAATTTGTTTGCTTACAGTGACGGGAATTCGAATCAATGAACTTTTCCCATTGAAAGTGGATCAATTGGAAACTTTGTTAGCAGAGGAACGGGTGCTATTGGAAAACAAGGGTCAGTATGTCCAACTGAAACAACGCCACCTTCAAAAACAACATAATATATTTTATTATCTAAAGTATATGAACAAAGATTACAAGAAAGAAAAGCATCATCAACTGTTAAAATATTCTGAAGATTTAAAAAGACAGGGTAAATTTATTGGGAAGGAATCTAGAGAGGACTATTTGAAACTTTTAAGTTATTCAGCTATGGTATCTAGTCAATTAAACTGGGAGATTCAAGGCGAATATTTAGAAATTTTTAAAAAGTTTCTGTCAAACAGAATTACCAGTGTTAAATTTTGTGAAATATTGGAGGAGAAACTTGAATTAAATGATGAATTCTCGAATAAGTTGCAATGGGATATCATCCACGAAAAAGCAGCTAATTTTACAGATTTTCTCGATAATTTATCAACCTCTTGTGAAGTATGTGACAGAAATCCTGAATCTTGCAGACTACCAGGTCATATAAATGAAAGTGAACTTCGAAAAGAGATTGAAGAAACTTATCTTCAAATACAAAAGTTTCTTGAAGAATAATATATCAAAACTTAATTTAATATGCTCTTAAAGCCCTTAAATCCGCTCTAAGAGCGTAAATAACTCTCTTTCCTAGTTTAGGGTCTTACTTTCGGTGCATTATTCGGGATGCCTAAAGAGTCACGACCAATTGGAGTACCACCAATACTCGCTTCGCTCCCTGAAATTCATCGCTCAACCCCGAAAGACTTTCATCAGCATACCCCAGTTATTCCGCGATTAGATAAAATTAGTCTTACAATTAAACAGTGTAATAGTCTTAGTATCAGATCTAGAGAATTACTTGTATGTATTTATATGATGGACAAGAAATTTCTAAGCACGCCAGAGATTAGCGAACTTATTAAAAAGCTTCGGGGTGGCAGTCTAATTTTCTTTCGATTATAAGCTTTTAAAAATTTATCATGCATTTCTTGGTTTTCCATTTTTAACAAAAAACTTCGCCTCGTATCATAAATATTAGGCGAAGTTTTCACATTTTGATAGTATTTATAAAAATTCGTTCCTCTAAAATAATCAAATGCGTCCTGCTCTTGTGGGGTTAGTTTAAATGAGTGGGGCATTCTTACTCGTTTTGCTTCGGAAATTCGACGTAGACCGGACTGATAAAATTCTACTTGTGTATTTTGATAATTCACATTGTTCAGCTGAGTGCTCTTTCTTCTTTGGATCATTTGAACGGTAATCATAATCAAAAATTTTTCATACTAGTGATCTGTTGACTCGAAAGAAGAGAGTAAATAAAACTCACTAATCGAGAAAGTTGAATTCTACCTTTTCTTGGTGAAGATTTTTCATCTAGTTACCTGTAAGATATGAATTCAACTTCTAAAATCAGAGAACTCGATTCGAGGTCCATTGGAAGGTTGCGAGTAAATTCGAACTACCCAAGTTTCTCGAAAGACTGCAGAAAGGAATCAGGAATATTTTCAGTGAAAAAACTGACATACTTCGGAAGTTCACCTACTTGCTCAAAATTAGTAGTTACTAAAATTTGTGTGGAGAAATGCTCCTTGGTCGGAAGGAAAGTTTGTTCGGTAAGTTGTGTAATCCCTTCTTTCCATTGAGTTCGGTGACTTTCTTCAACGACACCATCCGGTAAAAATTGAATCTCCAAATTTTGATAAGCTTTTTGCATGTATTTCAAAATATCTGGCCTTTCATTGTACCAATATTCACGTATTTCATTTGGAATTGGATACCGATACCATAAAATCGGTAAATATCGGAACACTAAAACCTCCCGGAGTTCTTCATTGATCAATGCTTTGGCGGGTTGTCCCTCACTTGGTAAAAAAGGCATCGTAAATACTAAATGATTCATACTATCTGCGAATCGACCAAGTAGAATCGAGACAATGGTACCTGTTAAATTCAGTCCAGCAATTGTCGGGACCACTCCCATCATAGCTTCTTCTGTCCAATCAATCATGGCCACTAAATAGATCCACGGAACAGTATATGGATTTATACTAATAAACCAAGATAAAGCAATTCGTAAGGATACTAATTGGGCATATCCAAAAATAACTAAAAAGAGGATTTCCCGAAATACTTCTAGATAAGTAATATCTAAACAGAAATTGAAACGTACCTGCAAAAACTCAGAGAGCCAGTTTGGCAAGAAAAAGATATTTCTGTAATTTTCAATGTAAAAATTATAGTACCCGTCCTGAGTACTTTCATAAATAACTCTGGGTATTGGCTCAACTTTTGGAATAGTACCAAATAGCATTTCTGTAAAAGTTTCTGGACGTTCAATTGGAGGATACGGGACCTTACGAAGTGGTAGCCTATCCACTAGATTTTGCGTATCCGTCATCATATCTTCGATAGACGTTAAAGGAACACCAGTTATCTTCATCCCTGGATTTTGTGGGTATCCAAAGACCGTAGCTATCTGTTTAAGAAAGACTCCAACACCATCAATAAAAGCTTCACGGACATCAGCAAATTTGTCGTTAAACGTCATTAGGAATTTTAATACTTTTAAATTACTACAATATAGGAAAGTATGGGGTTAGAGAGACTCTTTTGTCAACAGTTTCACTCACCTGGTCGGTTGGAAACTTTTTTGAACGAATTTTCGGGATAGTAGGATTTGAACCTACGACACCCTACTCCCAAAGCAGGTGCTCTACCAAGCTGAGCTATATCCCGAGTCGAACTACTGAAATATCGATTAGAAACCTTTTCTCGTAGTAAGAGAATTCTACCAAATTTTTCGGAATAGTACAAGGGTATTTTCAGTTTGGAAAAATTTGAAAAGTTTCAGTGAAACAAGACTATAATAATAAGTCGAACCATAAAAAAGTTATTAATTTCTCTTTCTCGATTTTTTAACATCATATATTAGACAAAAAAAATTATAAAATTTCATTATGAGTAAAACTAGACGTTTTAAAAGAAAAAGTAAACGTTTCATACAAAAACCAAAATTTTTAAAAGCTAAACAAGAAATTATTCAATTTCAAAAATTTTCCATGATTTGTGCGGTTGGAAACTCCGCTCTTCCTATTAGCGAGAAAGAAGGGCTTACTAAATTGTTTTTGATGACTGTTGGAGAAGCTTGGAATCTATTTGTAAAAATAGGTGGCTTAATTATAAAATTTTTAAAACACCGTGGAATATTTTTCAAAAAACTTATTATGAAACATCCGTACTTTAGTATGTTCACAGTTTTTGTAAGTTGCGCGTTACTTCTACTTGATCGTTTAGCCAAAAAGTTTGGACGAAAGCTTTACTGGTATGATCGTCTTATATTTATTATCTTATCACTAATAGCAACTTGGTTAATGAGTGTAGTTATTAAAGCTGAAGCTTTTAAAACTATTATTCAATGGTTAAAAAGTATAGTAATCAGGATAATGCTAATTTTACGTATTCTTAACAATTCAATTGATTCATATACACAAGATATGTCATTAATAAATAAATCTAAACCGTCGAAGGATTTGAAAGTATTCGTTTTTTTCTCAATCGTTACTGCTTTAACAACGAAATATTTATTATATGCATTTAAACGAAGAATTGTGGGAGATGGTCCCTTGAGTGATGAAATAATTAAGATTTTAGAAATTGATCTAACGGATTATCTACCTAAACGGGTGGTGAATAAAAATTCTTGATTAGAAACTCGACAGCCTAGCTAAATAATTCAAATTTAATTTGCTTATTGTTAAATTCTAAAAGTAAGCAAATTCGTTTATCACCAAAACTCAATTATTTTATCTTTCAGGCTTTTTCTTAGCTGAAGAGTATTTCCTTGGGTTAATCGGATTTTTTACGTCTACATATTTATATGGTCCTGGTCCATCGATTACAAAATCTCAATTAGGCTCTCCGTTTTCTAAGTTTGGCCTTCGTGCGTTATTAACTATCCCTTTATTTTCGGCTTGCATAATTATAATAGCTTCAGTTCTAGATTTTCGGTCTACTTGATTTGTTTCGGGATTTTTAGATAATTTATCAAACCTATAGCCGTGATTAGGATAAAATATAAAATAATTAAGAAGAGTG
>CALNYB010000047.1:0-99918 GCA_942490675.1 Cyanobacteriota bacterium
ATTTAAATAATCAAGCTCAAGTCTCTGTTAATAGCACGGGATTAGGTCAAGCGGGAGATATTGCGATCGCTTCTGACTCTTTAAATCTTAATGAAGGTCAGATTACCGCTACTTCTACTCAAACTGGAGGTGGTGAGATTAATCTGGCTACAGATTCCTTATCTCTAGATAACAATAGTTTAATCAGTACCAGCGTCCTGGATAGTACGGGAGGCGGAGGCAATATTGTAATTGACAATAGTGGTTTTATTATCGGTAAAAACAATAGCAATATCAAAGCAAATGCGGTGTTTGGGCAGGGAGGCAATATTCAAATTAAAACTCAAGGTCTTTTCTTTGATGCAAGCAGTAAAATTACTGCCAGTTCTGAATTTGGGGTTGATGGAATTGTTGAAATTAACGGACTAGAATTGAATAAACGACTCAACAATGTCCAGTTTCCGCAAAGGATCTCTACCCCTGAAGCGGTAATCATCAGTAGCTGTCCTGTTCCTGAACAAAATACTTTTGCCGTTACTGGCTCAGGTGGAATACCTGAAAATCCTAGTTCTTATCTTAAAGGAAGGACTTTGTGGCAAGATGCCAGACGATTAATCAACAGTAGTTCAGATTCTAATCAGGTTCCCACAAATAATAGTTCTAACTCTACGAAAAAAGTAACATCAAACAACGACATTATCGAATCTCAGAGATGGATTATTAATCAACGAGGAAAGGTGGAATTAGTTGCTGCTACTGTTCCCAAAATTGGACAACAAGGAATTAAGTGTGGCGATTTATAACTATCTGCCATCAGCTAAAAGTATTTTTCTATCTTTAATCAAATTAAATACAGTCAAGATGATTAAACCAATGCGCTCACTATTTTTGTTGCTTTTTTTAGGTCTATCTAGCTTAAGTGTGGCAATTACCATTCCCGCGATCGCTCAAACCCCTAGTACTATCAATCAAAGGCTTGAGCAATCAAAAAACCTAGATTTAATAGATCTAGGTCAGGCTGCATATGATGCAGGTAGGTATACAGAGGCAGTTAAGGTTTGGCAACAAGCAGAGCACATGTATCACCTACAAAGCGATCGCTTTAATCGTGCATCCAGTCTCAATTATCTAGCTTTGGCACATCAGGAGTTGGGACAGTGGCAACTGGCAACCAAAGAAATCGCTAAAAGTCTGGAATTGTTGCAGCAAACAAAACTACAAGATCAGAATTTAGCATTATTAGGTCAAGCATTAAATACTCAAGGAAGTTTACAGCTAGCAACAGGTAAACCCGAAGCTGCTCTGGAAACATGGCAACAGGCAGCATCTAAGTATCAAGCTGCTCAAGATGAACTGGGAGTAATTGGCAGTAAGATTAATCAGTCCCAAGCGCTACAAACTTTGGGCTTACATCGGCGAGCACAAAAACTCCTGGAAGAAGTCCGACAACAGCTAAACCAACAGAGCGATCCTGTAATCAAAGCTAAAGTATTGCAAAGTTTAGGCACTACCCTGCAAACCATCGGCAATTTAAGCCAATCTCAAGAAGTACTCCAAGAAAGCCTGGCGATCGCTAAAAAGTTCAATTTACTAGAAGAAACTAGTAACACTTTATTAAGTCTAGGAAATACAGCTAGACTACTAGAGAATAATCAAGCCGCGATCGAATTTTATCAACAAGCCTCTTCTAGTATTGTTCGTCCTCTGACTAAGCTAGAAGCTAAAATAAACCTGCTGGGGATGTTAATTGCAACTGAGGAATGGCAATCGACAGAAGCTTTGTTACCTCAAATTCAAGCTAATTTACAGCAATTAGGTACTTCAACCTTAGTTTTAGCTAAAGATGACCGAGAAATCGCGCAACAAGGAAATACAGGGCAAATCAAACCAGCACCTCTGCGCCGTACTGTCTCTCCTGCAATAGACCGCTACCCCATAGCTAATTTAGCTTCCAGCCGACCTCTAGTTTACGCTCAAGTGAACTTAGCCAAAAACCTAATTAACTTACAAGCAAAAAACTCCTTTTCCCCTAACCTCACCAACCCAATTCCACATTTACTCCAGCAGACACTTCTGCAAACAAAAGAGCTAGAAGATAAAAGAGCAGAATCCTATGTTTTGGGGACCCTCGGTCATTACTACGAACAGCAACAGCAATGGCAAACTGGTCAGCAATTTACTGAACAAGCCCTTAATCTAGCACAGACTCTCAATGCCACTGATATGACTTATCAATGGCAATGGCAGCTAGGTAGATTACTCCAAGCTCAAGGAGACAACCAAAGTGCGATCGCACCTTATACAGAAGCAGTTAATAATCTCCAGTCTTTGCGCAGCTCTCTGGTAGCAATTAGTACTGATGCTCAATTCTCCTTCCGCAAAAGTGTCGAACCCGTTTATCGGGAATTAGTCGGATTACTATTAGATGATCCTAATCAAGAACAACTGCAACAGGCACGTAACGTGATTGAATCTCTCCAGCTAGCAGAATTAGAGAACTTTTTCCAAGAAGCTTGTCTGGATGCTGAACCTAAACAGATAGATCAGGTCGATCCTAAAGCTGCGGTAATTTATCCAATTATTTTACGCGATCACATTGCCGTCATTCTATCTTTACCCGACAAGTCCCTAAAACATTATACTACGTATTTACCCCAAGCAGAAATAGACAATACTATAGACAACTTACATCAATCTTTTTATCCCTTTTTCTCCAATCAACAAAGAATGGAATTATCCCAGAAAGTTTATGATTGGCTAATTAAACCCGCAGAAGCAGACTTAGTTAAAAATGGGGTTGAGACTTTGGCTTTTGTTTTAGATGGTAATCTACGCAATATTCCGATGTCTGCCCTCTATGACGGTAATCAATATGCGATCGAGAAATACAATATTGCCCTAACTCCAGGCTTACAGTTACTAGCATCCCCAGGCTTAAAAACAAGACGGTTACAAGCAATTGTCGCGGGAGTAAGTGAATCTAATCAAGGATTTGCAGCTTTACCTGGGGTAAAGGAAGAAATAACTCAAATATCTTCGCAAGTGTCTTCTCAAACGTTGCTGAACGATTCCTTTACCGACGCTAACTTACAGAATCAACTACAACAAACCGATGCTCCGATTGTTCATTTAGCTACCCACGGTCAATTTAGCTCTACACCAGAAGATACATTTATTGTTACCTGGAACGATCGCATTCAAGTTAATGAATTGGAAACTTTACTCCGTAGCCGCGACATCAATCGAGTCAACCCCATCGAACTAATGGTTCTCAGTGCTTGTGAAACTGCCACAGGAGATGATCGTGCTGCTTTGGGAATGGCGGGAATGGCAGTTCGTTCGGGTGCCAGAAGTACCCTCGCTACTCTCTGGTCGGTTAAAGACGAATCTACTGCTGAATTAATCGATAAATTTTATCAGCAGTTGCTCCAGTCTCAACCGAATGTTAATAAAGCTGCGGCTTTGCGTCAAGCTCAGTTAACTTTAATCAAGTCTAAGGATTTTAGCCATCCCTTTTATTGGTCTCCTTTTGTGTTGATAGGAAATTGGTTATAAAAAATTGGTTATAAAAATGTTGCATCAGATCCGTTTTGCTAGTTCTATCCCAATTGGGATGATTCAAGAATCCCTCCCAGGAGAGCGATGGGAGTGTCAATCTTTTAGCTGATAGCGCATTCCTGGCAGCTGAATTACTAAATCCATTAACTCTAGTTGAGATAAAACGGACAAAATTTCGCTAATGTCTAATCCTGTTTGCTCTACAATCGCATCTATGGGGATAGATTCTTGATTTATTAAGCGATAAATACGTTCCAATTCTGGTTTTAAATCTGGTACAGACTTATGATTAGCCGAAGGAATTTGGTCTAGACAGGGCATTGTACCCAACATTTCTAGGAGATGTTCGATGCCTAATATAACGTGTGCCCCAGAGTTTAATAGTGCCAAACATCCTAGGGATTGAGTATTATCTAGTGAGCCTGGTAAAACATAAACATCACGACAGAAATCATTAGCAAAACGGGCGGTAATTAAGGCCCCAGAACGTTTGGGGGCTTCGATGATCACCACAGCACGACATAAACCGGCAATGATGCGATTTCTGGGGGGGAAATTATGGCGATCTGGTGGAGTTTGGGCAGGGTATTCACTAACGAGTAAGCCTTTCTCGGTCAATTTTTGATAAAGTCCCCGATTACTGTAGGGATAGACTGTATCGACTCCTGTACCCAATACGCCAATGGTTCTACCTTTTGACTCTAAGCAAGTATGATGAGCTACGGCATCGATTCCCGTTGCCATACCCGATATAATACCAAAACCATGATTCACTAAAGCCTGGGTTATTTTTCTGGTCCAGCGTTTACCGTATTCTGTGGGGTTGCGAGTTCCCACGATGCCAATCATGGGCTTGATGCCTTGATTCTCTGTCGGCTCAACCTGACCTAAATAGTATAGTAGGGGTGGCGGACTAGGAATTTCTAATAGCAAGCGTGGGTAGAGATCTTCTGCTGGTGTCCAAAACTGAGGGTTTTGCTCTAGATGTTGGGCAATGAATTGTGCAGGATACTGTTTGTCTCTTGTTTGCTGAACGGCAGTAATAACTTTGTTGTTTAAACCATCCACTTCGGCAAAGGCGATCGCTGGGGCATTCCAAGCTGTTTGCAGCGAACCAAAATGCTGATCGATCTTTTTCAGAGAAACTGCGCCGATACCTTTAATTTGTGACCAGGCTAACCAGTAAGCTCGTTCTTGTTCCATAGATTTTAGCTTGCGATCGCAGTTTGGTTTTAGGCAATTATTGATTCCCGCTCATTGATTGTCAATTGAAAAAATTAAGTAAACAAATTTAAACCGTTATCGTTTAATTGAATAGTTATTCTTGCCATTAATAATCGAGTTAGGCAAAAATTTGCTGAGAATACTAAGATCTACAATAGAGCAGCTAATCTGGAATTGATCAGTTAGCTACTGTCCTAATTGTTAGATTGCCCTCATGAATTTATCAAAAAAAGCTTTAATTGGTTTAAAAGCCGATCGCTTTCGCCATCCCCTAGACTTACAGGCTACTAATACCCTCAAGCAGCTACCAGGGATAGATATAGCAATTCGGAGCGTTTTGGGTTCAGTGGCAGAACAATTTTTCTATCTGAATAATATTGCTTCTAGCGTTTTAGTGAGTGAGAAACAGCTACCTCATCTCCACAAGCTGTTAATTGAAGCCTGTGAAATTCTCGATTTAGAGCCACCTCAGCTATATGTACAGCAAAATCCGATACCCAATGCTTATACCTTTGCCATAAGAGGTAAACAGCCTTTTGTGGTGCTACATACATCTTTGATGGAAATGCTAACTCCAGAGGAAATCCAGGCGGTGATTGCTCATGAATTAGGTCATCTCAAATGCGAACATGGAGTTTATCTAACGATGGCTAATATGCTGGTATTAGCTGCTAATTTGCTACCAACTTGGGGAACAGTTTTAGCCCAATCCTTGCAAGATCAAATGCTGCAATGGATTCGCTGTGCCGAGTTTAGTTGCGATCGCGCTGCGCTATTAGCAATTCAAGATCCCAAGGTAGTAATGTCGGTGTTAATGAAACTGGCGGGTGGCTCTCCTTCCCTTTCTCCTCAATTAAACCTAGATGCTTTTGTCGAACAGGCTAAAGCCTATGACTCTATCGGTACAGACAGTATGGGGGAAATACTTCAAGTAGCACAAACGGCTCAGTTAACTCACCCTGTACCCGTCATCAGAGCCAGAGAAATAGATCGCTGGTCAAGTTCTGCCGAATATCAGGCAATTTTAGATAAGCAACATTCTGCAGCAGGAGAAAAGCTCGGCTGGAGCAATTGGTAAGTATTAAGGGGATGAGGGAACAAATCTTAAGCCAGATGTAGGATAAGGAGTAAGGAAAGAATAGAGCAAACTAGGAGCCTAGAGCTTATACTAAATCCTCTTAGCATAAAACATATGGGTTTTGATATTGCTCAAAAAATTTCGAGTTTGCCCCATTTGCCCCAAAATGCCAATGGCATCCCGCAGGATGCCATATTACTCTGATTGTTTATCGAGAAAAGCAATTGCGCTACCGCGCAGTCAACCGATCATCTTACCCAAACTTTAGCTAGATTAGCTGTTTTTAGCTACGTTGTTAACCGCTATGCCTAAAACAGGAACATTAGACATTCTCAATTGATCAACCGCTTTCGCTAGTAATGTCTTATCTACCTTGCCCAAACCTGTAACCATAACAACCCCATCTGTCTTACCTGCCATGAGGTTAACATCCGCATAGCCAACAACAGCGCATAGATCATAGATTACTAAATCAAAATTGGCTTTAAGCTCTTCCATTAACAGGTGCATTTGTCCTGATGCCAACATACGACTGCTATCACGAAACTCATCAAAGCCAGAGCTTAAAACGTATAAGTTGTCATTTAAAGGTGATTTTCTAATATGCTTTAACGCCAAACTGGGGCTATTTTGATTAAGGATATTTTTCAGACCAACTTCAGATTCTAAACCCAAGCTCTCAGTCAAACGTACCTTACTTCGCACATCCGCATCAACTAACAACACTCGCCTACCCATTGATGCCGAAGCCCGAGCTAGATTGAGCGCTACAGTAGATTTCCCTTCCCCAGGCATAGCTGAGGTAATTGCTAAGGATTTGATATTAGTATCAAATTTCAAAAACTCTGAGTCAGTACTAAAGTTCAATAAACCTAAATTAGCAGCAAAAGAGCGAAAGGCTTCCACAGAAGAGGGAAATAATTCTGAGAAAGAGAGTTCTCCTGACTCCTCAGGATCTCGATATATGTCCGAGGATGGCAATCGTTTCAGATCTCCCATATTTCTGGCGGGGCTTAGTAAAGATAGTTGTCGCCTTTTGGGAGTGTACGGAATATTGCCGAGAACAGGTAGCTTAGTAATTTCTTCAACTTTGGCAGAAGTATAAACAATCTTCTGATATCTCTCTAACATCAAGGCTAGCCCTACCCCCAATAACAAGCCAAAAGTAGAACCCAGTAGTAGACGATTACTGGCGCTGAGATCACTATTATACGGTTCCCCCGCAGGAGCTAAAAGTTGCCATGGTGTTCCTTGTCTAGCAGCATCAATTAATAAGGCATCTTTTTGCAGCGTAAATTGACTCAGCTTATTTTTGGCCTGATCTAACTCTTGTTGAAGTTTATTGTAATCATTAGCAACTGTTGACCAAGTTTTTAATTGCGATTGCAAATTAACTGATTCTCTTTGCGCCAGCCTTTGACGATTTTCCAGAGTTGTAATCTCATTTACAAGCTTTTGTTGGATAGCTGTTCCTGCTTGCCTAATCAAACTAATAATTCTTTGCCTTTCTTCTCTTAAAATCTGCATCTCTGCTGTTCTATCAGAATAAATAGCAGATTTGCGGCTAATCTCTATGTCTATTTCTCGTAGCTGATTTAATAGGCCTTGATATCGGGGGGTAGCTAGTTCAATAGCTGTCGGAGAAGTAGTTGGTTGCGTCCGAAGCTCTCGTTGCAAATTTCTCAGCTTTGAACGCATCTTTTGTAGTTCACTCGTTACCTGATCCTGCTCTTGAGTTATCAAGTTAGTGCGATCAGTAATAGGATTAAGAGAGATATTTGGCTCAATAAAATTGTATTGGTTTCTCAAACTTTGCATTCGATTTTCTAACTGATCAACTTGCTTAGAAACTTGAGGAATCTGTTGATTGAGAACAGCAAGTCCCCGTTGAACTCCTTGAGAACGCTTTTCGGCACTGTAGTCTAAATAAGTTTCAGTCAGAACCTTGATTACATCAGATACTTGTTGCTGATTAGTATGTTCGTAGCTAACAGATAGTACATTTTTCTTATTTTGACTATCCCTAATAAATTCTACATTTAAGTCTTGAGTTAATGTTTGATAATTAAGCTCAGGATACTTGTTTTTTAGAACATCAATCGCTTTTGAAATTGTGGTAGGACTCTTTAATATTTTGAGTTGAATATCATCTAACTCTACTGCGGTGATTGCTCCACGAGTTTCTCCAGAATTGTCACCTGTTGATGTTACCTTAGTCTCAATATTGACTAGTTCTGGCAATAGCTCAAAGCTAGCAACGTAAACTGGCGGAAACAAACTAGTCTTGAAAAAAGCTAAAGAAGTCATAGCTATCGTAATGCTAGCAATCACAGGCAGCTTTCTGATCACAGTGCTATGCACATGACTAAGATTTAAACCTCCTTCCGTATTTTCTTCTGCCGGAAAACCTTGAAAATAAGGTATTTTTTGATGCTCAAAATTCTGATTCATAACTTTTAAAATTTGCTACTAGTATTCTTCTAATAAATAAATTCGCTATATGTGAAATTACTGGTAAATAATTGACAGAAGTTTGATATTAATCATGATCCATAATTTGCTGATGAAAAAAGTTAAAGAATAAGACCAAGAACTTAAATTAAAACAATCAAACAATATCAAGTTGTCTTATTGTATTAATAATGTAATTTATTTGAGACAATTAACAATAACAATATAGATGTTTATACTTAAGTTTTTTCAATCCTAATGTGTGATTTACTATTTATACTTGATCATTATATATAGTACTTTTCAAAGATAAAGTGATCTCTCGCCAAAACATCTATCTTAAACTTATTTTTACAGTATCTTTATAAAAAATGACTCTAGTATAAGGAATTTGTTTAGTTATTCTATGTAAGTTGACGTATACATGCTGAATGAATAGCATGTATATATTAAGCATATATACCAAACTTAAAAGTCTTAAATACATAAAATTCACAAGTAAAGCTATGAAAATATCTGCTTAATTTAGTATTTTTTAAGGATTTTAATTAAATCAATAAATATTTATAAGCCATACAAAAAAGGCTTTTGACTTTAAGTAACAAAGATAAATTAAGGATTATGATACCAAAGAAAGAAGTAATTAATATTCCTCTAACTTGTGTGCCTTTTGATGAGCAAATGATGTTAATTTTACGCTGGGCAAAAACTAGAGCTAGTAAAGCTGTTTGTTTGGCTAATGTACACATGTTGATGGAGGCTAGACGTAATCCTTGGTACAGAAAAGTTTTACATCAGGCAGATTTAGTTACTCCAGATGGTAAACCCTTGGTCATGATGTTACGTCGCCTCGGAATTATGCATCAGAACCAGGTAGCAGGAATGGATGTTTTTGAGAACCTCTGCGATTTGGCGGAAAAAGCAGGTATCTCTGTTTACTTTCTTGGCTCTACTCCAGAAATTTTAGCCAAAATGAGACAGAGAATAAGTCAAGAATACCCAATTCTCAAGGTTGCAGGGATGAATTCTATTCCCTTTATGTCTGTTGATGAAATTCGTCAAACTAAAGATGAAAATTTGATTGAAGAAGTCAATAGCAGCGGTGCAGGAATTGTCTTTGTCTGTCTAGGATGCCCCAAGCAAGAAGTCTGGATGTCACAATACCAAGGTTCCATTAAAGGCGTAATGATTGGTGTTGGTGCAGTTTTTGCTATGTATGCAGGACTTACTCCTCGTGCACCTCATCTAATTCAGCAGGCAGGAATGGAATGGTTATATCGTCTAGTTCAAGAGCCGCGTCGTCTTTGGCATCGCTATAGTTCTACAATTCCACCTTTCATGTATTTGGCTGCTAGGCAGTTAATTACTCCTGACGTAGGCAAAAGTCTATTTTCTGGAACAGATATGACTATGGATGTGGAAAATCTAGATTTTTCCCCCGCAAAAATCGGGGATATTTTGATGCGACAGAATCTTTTGAGTGCAGAAGAACTCGATCAGGCTTTATTGCTACAGCAGCTCAATCCCAATTTAAAACTCGGTGAAATTCTAGTACGTAATAATTCATTATCTTTATCCCAACTAAAGTTCTATCTGAAAAATCAAAACGTAAAATTTGGTCAATTATTAGTTGAGAAAAAAATCTTGAAAGAAAACAATTTACAAGAGCTTTTATTAATGCAAAACAATGCCGATAACAGACTAGGAAAAATTATTATTGAGCATAAAAATATTTCTAAAGAACAGGTGGAAGATATCCTGATCGAACAATACCTAAGACGTAAAGGACTGTTTCTCGCCGATCCATTAAATCATAAGAGTGTACCAATGGGATCTCTCGATTTAATTATGGCAAGCCAAGATCTTAATTAATTAAATTTCTGTCGTTAGCATATTTCTGCTGTTTATAGATTATGCAGCAGTTACTACCAAAACAATTATTTTTATCAAGGACATTAAGCAAAAATTTATCCTAAAAATTATGAATAAAGCACAATTTATTATCGACCCTGGTTTTGGCATCTACGAAAGCAGCACTTTTGCTGACAACTCATTTAAAATCACTAATCTTTCTGAGTTAGGTCAAGATATTGTAAGTGTTTCTCTCGATCTGAGTACTGCTATTTTCCCTGACTTGGTTTATGACCCCAATGGATTAGCAGGAGATACTTCTTCTAAAGGATTTACGGTCGATCTAGACTCTTCGAGCAATCCAGCAGTTAGCGGAGTTGCCTCCCATGAATTTCTCAAACCTCGGGCTGGTGGCTTCGATATGCTAAAGATTAACTTTAGCGACTTTAAGCCAAATAAAACCCTTGAATTTTCTCTCGATACCGACCCTACCAGTACTAAAGGAGCCGACCAAGATGATTCTAAACATTTTGGGAGTATATCTGGCTTAGAACTAGTTGGTGCTACGGCTGTAGTCGAGTTTGCCGATGGTACAGTCTCAAGTGGTCAGCTATATCGTACTCCCGATAGTCTTACTGGCTCGCAAGTGACTCTTACTGGGAACATGACTGCGATCTCCCCACCAACACTTGAGGCAGTAGGTCTTAGCGAAAACGCTGCCGTAGCCGATGCCAACCAGACAATTAAAGTTACTGGTACTCCTAATGCCAAGGTATCTCTATTAATTGTTGAAGGTGCTTTATATATTGAGGGGGCGGGAAACGATATCGATCCTTTTGAGGCAAATACTGCCCTAGCAGTCAATGAGTTGAACGCAACTATAGGAACCAACGGTACTGTAGAAGTACCAGTCACTCTGACTCGTACCGATGCTGCTAGCGGTGGTTTGAATTACGTAGTGGCTAAATACCAAGACGGCATCGATAGTCCAGGTAACGTTTCACCTGCTTTGGTTCTGGAGCTACAGGCCGACAATGTGAATGGAATTCCTACTGCTGCACTTACCCCTGGAAAATTGACTGATGTGACCAAGCCCTATAGCTTTATTGTTACCTATACTGATGATCTGGCAATGAATGCTGCGACTGTCGGCGTTAACGATTTAACGGTAACTGCCCCTGATGGCAAGACAGTGTTACCGGCAACTCTAGTAAAGACTAGCGGCAGTGGAAAAGTTGTAACTGCCACTTACTCAGTAGCTCCCCCCACAGGCGGTTGGCAGGCAAGCGATCGCGGAAATTATACTGTAGCGATTAATGCTGCTGCAGTTACTGACGGGGAAGGTAATGCAGTAGCTGCGACTACTCTCGGAAGTTTTATTATTAATGCGCCCAATAATCCTGATGCCAACGGCGTGATTCGCATCGAAGTCGAAGACTATAAAGCAGGCACCAACGGTGTTGAATATTTTGATTTTGAACCAGAAAACTTTGGTGGGGCATATCGTCCCAACGGAGCCGTAGATATTGAAGCATCAGGTGATGTTGGCGGTGGCTTTAACGTTGGTTATATCAATGCGGGAGAATCTTTGGCTTACGACGTTAATGTACCCAAAGCGGGAAACTATGCTCTTACTCTAAGAACAGCTACACCTTCAGATAATCAAGCTGTTGAAGTAGAAATTGGGGGCAAAACCTACACTGCTAACTTGGTCAACACAGGGGAATATCAAACCTACAGCGATATCGTGCTGCCCAATGTCAGTCTGACATCAGGAGTTCAAGAACTGCGCTTAAATATGCAGTCTTCTGACTTTAACATCAACTATATTGAGCTAGAGCAGAAAGCCGCCGTAGCAGATACCATCCCTCCTGTAGCTAAGTTAGATACCACCGCCCTAACCCAAACAGCTAATAGCGCTGGGGTAGCTACCTTTAAAGTTACCTATACTGATGATTTTGGTGTTACTGGAACCACAATTGATAGCAAAGATGTAGCTGTTACGGCACCTGATGGAACTGTACTGTCCGTAACTCTAGTTGGAGTTGACGCTGCTGGCAACGGAACCCCACGGATCGCAACGTACTCTATTGCTGCCCCTGGCGGTAAGTGGGATGCAGCTGACAAGGGAAAATATACTGTAGCGCTGAAGGCAGGAGAAGTCAGCGACACTAGCAATAATAAAGCGGCAGTAGCTAACCTCGGAAGCTTTACTGTTGATGTGCCAGTTACCCAACCGCCCGTAACAAGCAGAATTCGTCTGGAAGTTGAAAACTACAAAACTGGCAATAACGGAATTGAATTTTTTGATACCAGTAGGGGGAATTTTGGTGGCGCATACCGTCCCGATGAGGTAGACATTGAAGCAACTTCAGATGTTGGTGGTGGGTATAATCTTGCCTGGATTGAAGCGGGTGAATATTTAACTTATGACGTTAATATAGCCAAATCAGGCAGCTACGATCTTGTCTTGCGGGTAGCTACTCCTGCTAAAGATAATAAGTCAGTTGATGTGGTCATTGGTGGACAGATCTATACCGCTAGTTTCAGCAATACTGGGGGCTGGCAAACCTATAAAGACGTTGTAATTCCTGATATAGAGTTGATCGCTGGAGTTCAAGCAGTACGGCTGAATATGAACTCCAATGGTTTTAATTTCAACTATGTCGAACTGGTTGAAAAAGCAGTTTCACCTGGAGCAATTCGCATTGAAGCCGAAGACTATAAAGCAGGCACCAACGGTGTTGAATACTTTGATTTTGATGCTACAAACAATGGTGGTGAGTATCGCCCTACGGAAGAAGTCGATATTGAAGCGACAGAAGACGTTGGCGGGGGCTTTAATGTCGCCTGGATTCAAGCAGGAGAACAACTAAAATACGACGTTAATATTTCTCAAGCTGATAACTATAACCTGGTTTTACGGGTAGCTAATCCCGATCAGGCTCAGAAAGAAATTGTCGCTACTATAGGCGGTAAGGCTTATACTGCTAGCTTTGGCAGTACAGGAGGATTTCAGACCTATACTGATCTAGTAATCAATAACGTCGAGTTAACTGCTGGTGTCCAAGAATTGCAGTTGGATTTTAATTCCAATGACTTCAACCTCAATTATATTGAGCTAGTCCCCGCTGCACCCGTCGTCGATGCGATCGCACCGATAGTTAGATTAGAGAATACACCCGATAATTCCAATGTGGTGACTCTAAATCAATTAGCCAACAGTAAAACTGCTGCTAGCTTCTCTGTTACCTATGCTGACAATATTGGCATCGATCTGGCAAGCATTGATGCTAGTGATGTTACCGTCACCGCACCAAATGGCACTAAAATTCCCGTCACCTTAGCTGGTGTTGGGTTTAATAGTCAAAATAATGGCGGTCCCACTGCTACTTACTCGATTGCTGCACCTGGAGGAACCTGGAATGCTGCCGATGCGGGGGAATATACTGTAGCAGTAAACGCTGGAGCAGTCAGCGATAATTCTGGTAATACCACTACTGCTAAAACTATCGGCAAACTGAAGATCGCTGCTGTAACTTACGTTTCAGATAGCATAATTCGGATTAATGCTGGTGGCAATGGCGATGCGATAGACTCCTCGGGAAAACTGTGGCAGAAAGATGCTTATTTTAATAACGGTCAAGCTTCTGCTCCCATTTATAACCCGATTGATAATACCAAAGATGATTTCATTTATCAGTCCCAGCGGATTGGTACTAATTTTTCTTATGCTGTACCCGTAGCTAACGGCAACTATAATGTCAGCCTTCATTTTTCAGAATTAAATTTCACTGATGCTGACCAAAGAATATTTAACGTCTCTTCAGAAGGTGAGACTGTTCTGGGCAACTTAGATCTCTATCGTTCTACCAAGAATGCGTTTCTTGATGGGGAAAATGATGCCAACATCCAAAAAATCCCCAACATCGCCAAAGTTAGGGATGGCAAACTCAATTTAGATTTTACTTCCCTAGTAGACCAAGCAGCTTTGGCGGGAATTGTCATTACTCCGATTGAAGGAGCGCAGGTACTAATTGAAGAAAGTAAGCAGATTACTTCGGTAACGGAAGGAGGTAATAGTGATACCTATCAATTACTGCTCAATAGCAAACCTACTGCCAACGTGACAATTAATCTGCAATTAGATGGTCAAACTAGCGTTGACAAGAACAGTCTGGTATTTACGCCCGAAAACTGGAGTACTCCTCAAACTGTTACGGTCAATGCGATTGACGATGCTCTAGGTGAAAGTTTTCACTCCTCAACTATTGGACATACAATTTCTACTACTGATAGTGCTTACAGTGCCTTGACCATAACAGATGTCACCGCCAAAATTATTGACAACGATCTAGCAGAGGTAAAATTCAAGCCGCAAAAAGAGATCGATCAAATTGATGATGGATTCTATGGAACAACTACTGGAGCTTGGGGTCCTGATGGACGGCTGTATGTGGCATTAGCCAGCGGGCTGATCAAGGCTTATACCTTGGATGATAATTACAACGTCACCGCTACTCAAACCATTGATGTGATTAAAGGATTATCGAATCCTAATATTACTGGTATTGCCTTCAATCCCTTTGAGAACGACGGTAGTCAGCCAAAAATTTATGTGTCCCATAATCAGTTTTACGCCAATCCCTCTGCCTATGGAGATGGGGGGTTTGATGAGCTGACTGAATTTTCTCCCTATAGCGGTCAAGTGTCAGTCTTAACTGGACCAAACTTTGATACTCTCACTCCCTTAGTAGAAAACATTGGTGTTTCCAATCACGATCATGGAGTCAATGGGTTAGCATTTGATGCAAATGGAGATCTTTTGATCACCTCTGGTAGTAACACTAATGCAGGGATTGCCGATGATGCGATCGGTGGTATTGAGGAGTCACCCTTTACCGCAGCTATTCTGAAGGCAGAAATCACCAAGCCTAATTTCAACGGTAAGATTACTTATCAGCTACCTGTCGACTGGGTTGCTCCAGCAGGTTTGCAAATACCCAATCCTGAACAAAGTCAAGGCTTTGGTGGTATTGTTAATGTTGCTCCTGGAGTTGATGTCTCGGTCTATGCTCCTGGTTTACGCAATCCTTACGATTTAGTCTTTGCCACTAATGGAACTGTCTATGCAACTGAGAACGATGCTAACTCTAGCTTTGGCGATGTCTCTCTTAGTGCCACAACCCAGGAGCCTTTCAACTTAGATCCCCTTAATGAGATCAACATTATTGAGGAGGGTAATTATTATGGTCAGCCTAACCGCAATCGCGGGAGGACAGATGATCGTCAAAATAAATACTATCCTTCATACGAAACTAGCAAGAATGGCTATACTGCCCCCATAGGGGAATTTGATATACCAATTCAGGGAATTGTTGAATATCGCTCTACTGCTTTTGGCAACCAACTGCGAGGCAACTTACTAACCCAAGAGTTTAATGGCTCTTTGCACAATGTCAGGCTAACTCCTGATGGAACTAAGATCGACAACACCAATTTGCTTGAACCCGACCTTGTTGACGCTCAAGGACAACCAATCAAGGTAAATCCCTTCTACACCACTAAGCCTGGCGATAATCCTGGTGAAACTATCTATAACAGTAAAGGGTTAGACGTACTCACTGGTTTTGGCGGAGCAATTATCGGTATTAATGAGAGTGATAGTCGAGTATCAGTAATTGTGCCTGATGATGATTCTGTCACTGCGATGACTGCTTATGAAATTTCTGATTGGCGTGCACCCGCAACTGGTGGCGGTCAGTTTACTATCGGTGGGATCAACTTCGGAACAGTAGCAAATACCAATGTAACTATTGGTGGGAAGGCAGCTACGATTAGCTCGGTCTCTGACAAGCGTATTGTTGGTGCTTTCCCCAGCTTTGCTTTAACTGACCCAATTATCGGCTCGAGAGAATACACAGAAGATAAACTCTTGGATATTACTGTTACTAGCGGTGCAGAAACATCGACAATTACTGATGCTTTCCAACCACTATTTGTCTAAAATACAAAGGTGATTTCAGCTAAGAAAAACTAACCTTATAGCTCTTACTTAATTAAGTAAGAGTTTTTTTATTTTTTCATAAATTCTTGTCTTAAGCTTTAGTAAAAACTACTTTTTATTATTTGCCAAACAAAATATTCAAGGTTATAACTGAATATATATAGTCAGTATATTAATACAAAACTTTGATCTTAAGTATCTTAATTTGAGTATTTAAAAACTAAAGTAAATTTTATATTTAAGACCAGTTGGGTAGCTTTTGCTAGTTATGAATAAATTTTTATCTAAGTTTTTCTACGTAACCAGAGGTAAGCATAAAGCTTTTTGGGCAATTAGCTGTTTGTTTGTTATCAGTTCTTTTTTTGAGATGCTGGGGGTAGGACTAATGGGTCCTTTTGCGGCAATGGTGACAGACTCCGATTTTATTAAAAATACTGGTTGGTTAGCTGCCGTATACGACAAATTTTTGTTTAATTCAACTCAGCAATTTATCCTTTTCTTCGGTATATTTACGATTATTGCTTTTTATCTTAAAGCAACATTGGGATTCATTTCGCAAAAGGCGATCGCTGAATTTGCTCATAGTTTAAAAGGTGATTTATCTTCTAAATTAATGAGGTCTTATTTATCAGCTCCCTATACTTTACATTTGACAAAAAACTCTGCTGATTTAGTGCAAAGTGTAGTTACATTTACTGATCGCTTTTGTATTGGATTAGTTTTATCTTTACTAACGGCTGTATCAAATGGAGTAGTGATTATTGCATTGGTTGCTCTGTTAGTTGCGACCAATGCGGCTGCTTCTGTGGGCATTGCTCTAGTTTTATTCGTGGCATTAGCAGTATTAAATCCTTTAAAGGAAAGGCTGGCTCGCTGGGGAAAAAATGGTTTTGACGCTTCGGCGGAAATGATTCGTATTCTTAATCATGGACTAGGGGGACTCAAAGAAACCAGAGTTATTGGCTGTGAGCCTTACTTTGAAGCCCAAATGACTCGGGCTGCCAATAAATACGCGAAAAACATGGGATTGGCAGACAGCTTTTCTAATTTGCCCCGCTATGTAGTTGAAGCAGTAATTATCAGTTTTTTAATTATCTTTGCCTTTCTGTTTGTCACGTTCAATCAAGGTGATACCAAGAATCTAACCTCGATTTTTGGTATTTTTGCGATCGCTTCTATCCGCTTATTACCTGCCACGGGAAACACTATCGGCTGCATTAGCGTTATTCGCTATAACATTCACTCTCTTGATTCTTTGTACTCTGAGCTAAAAGAAGCAGAACGAAATGAGACAAAAAATAAAGATTTAAGCTTGCCACGCTTAGGGAAACCACAGGCAAAACTCAATTTCCAACAGCAGATCTCCGTCGAAAACCTGGTTTACAAGTATCCTAATGCTGAAACCAATGCTCTGAATAATATAAATCTGACGATTGAAAAAGGTCATTCGATTGGTTTGATTGGGAAATCTGGTTCGGGCAAAACAACTCTGGTAGATGTCCTGATGGGTTTGCTTTCTCCCCTAAGTGGAGATATTTCGGTTGACGGTGTTTCTGTTAAAGACAAAATTAGAGCTTGGCAGAATCTAATTGGCTATGTACCTCAATCGATCTTTCTCATTGATGACACCTTAGAAAGAAATATTGCCTTTGGTGTACCTGATAATCAAATTGACCGCCGACGAGTAGAAAGTGCCATGGTAGCAGCCCAGCTCACAGAAGTTATTGAACGGCTACCCATGGGTTTAAATACCCCAGTGGGCGAAAGAGGTATATTGCTTTCTGGAGGTCAACGTCAACGAGTGGGAATTGCCCGTGCTTTGTATCATGAAAAAGAAATTTTGGTGTTTGATGAAGCCACCGCAGCTTTAGATAACGAAACTGAAAATTTAATTACCGATGCCACCAAAGCACTTTCTCGCAGTAAGACAATTATTATTATTGCTCACCGCCTCAGTACGATTGAGCATTGCGATCGCATCTATCAACTTGAAAATGGTCAGATTTTAAAATCTGGTAATTACCAGGAGGTCGTTCTTAATCGAGCCTTGGGCTAAGTTTCCCTGGTTGATCACGAACAGTTTTTATTATGAGTATTTTACCCAAAGTCTTCTTTTTCACTGTTTCTGATGAAGGCAGAGCAGACAACGCTTATTTTCAGGATTTGATTATCAACATCGCTACAGGGATGCAGCAGCTTGGTATCGAATATTATGCCAGCAATGACTATTGGCAATTGGCTCCTGATAGCGATCGCTTTCTTTTAGAGTCAGATCCCGATATTACCCCTCATGATTGTGACGTGGTGGTGATTGAGAGACAGTGGTACGAGAAAAATGGTTGTTTGCCCTCTGATTTGTTTGCTCCCTCTCGTCAATACAAAACCGTATATTTAGACTGCGAAGATGGTATTGCAGGTATTAGAACCGCATCTTGGCTACCTGAGTTCAAACAGTTTGACTTTATTTTACGAACTCACTACGCCAATCACACTAGATATCCTGGAAATTTTTATCCTTGGGCTTTTGGTCTATCAGCGAGAGTTTTGCAGGAGTTGGCAGCAGAAGTTCCCTGGGCAAAAAAACAACCGTCTGTACTGGTAAATTTCCGCCATCGAAAATTTAGCCACTCCCTAAGACACTATATTCAAAAATCATTCATACCCCAACTTAGTGAGCATTTTACCGTCGATTCATCCTCAGACGAACTAACAGAGGTGGCTCAAGAACCCTATCATCATCTCCGCTGGGTGCAAACAGGAAGACGGCACCATCCTAATTATTATCAGCGTCTAAAGCAATCTGCTGCCTGTGCCTGCTTTGGTGGATTTTTTCTAGCTCCAGGATTGGCGGATTATAGCGAGCCGATGACCTATTACTCTGCCAAGATAATTAGCGAACTGGGAATTAAAACTAACAGAATCAGTCAATGGGATAGTTGGCGTTTTTGGGAATCGATGGCAGCAGGTTGTGTTACTTTCCATGTTGATTTTGAGAAATATGGTTTTGAGCTGCCTATAATGCCTGAGAATTGGCGACATTACGTTGGTATTGATTTAGATAATATCTCAGAATCTATTGCCAGGATAGCTGACCAACCTGAGATTTTAGAGCATATCTCCACTGAAGGTAGAGTTTGGGCAATTGAAAACTATAGTCCGAAAGCTGTCGCTTTACGTTTCTTAGAAACAGTTGCAGATATTAAATCCTCGGATCTTAATCAACTTCGACTAGAGGTGAATTTATTAAAATGAACTCCAACATATTAGTCAGTATTATCATCAATAACTATAACTATGATCGCTTTTTAGCCGAAGCAATTGATAGTGCTTTAGGTCAAACCTATAAGCATATCGAGGTCATTGTGGTTGATGATGGTTCAACGGACAATTCCCGTCAGATTATCGCCGAATATGGCGATCGCATTATACCGATTCTACAACCTAACGGCAAACAGGCAGCGGCGTTTAATAGTGGCTTTGCCCACAGCAAAGGGGAGATCATTATCTTCCTTGATTCTGATGACTTTCTCTATCCCCAAGCAGCAGCAGAAATAGTTAGCATTTGGCAACCAAATTTAGCAAAGGTGCATTATCGCTTAAACGTTGTGGATGTGGTGGGGAAATCTCTTGGCTATTCATCACCTCAAGGAACTGCACCTCTATCCCGCGGCAAGGTATGGCAATCTTTACTTGAAACTGGCTGTTACACCAGTACACCTACCAGTGGTAATGCTCTCAATCGCCAGACTTTAAGTAATTTATTTCCCATACCTGACCAATACAAACTCACCGCCGATGATTACTTGTCTTTTCAAGTACCTTTTTATGGAGATGTGGCAGCAATTGAGCAACCTCTCGGAGTATATCGCGTTCACGATAGCAACCAATGGGCATTGGCTACGGTGACAGGCGACCGCTTTAAGCGTTTTGTCCATCATGACATCCAAAATTTTGCCTTGCTAACCAAAAAAGCTCAGGAGTTGGGATACCAGATTCCGAAGGACTTAGAACAACGTTCTATCGGTCGTCTTTGGTCACGAATTATCTCTTTAAGGCTAAATGCTCAAACTCATCCTGTCCAGGGAGATCGCTCCTATCAACTAATTTATCAGGGAATCAGGAGCTTGTGGAAATACTCTGAATTTAATTTTCCTAAACGCATTTTTTATAGTCTGTGGTTTATCTGGGTTGGTTTAATGCCTTTGCCTCTGGCTAAACCAGCAATTTCCTGGCTCTTCGCTCCCCATCACCGTCCTAAATTAGTAAGCTGGACAACTAACAAACTGCGCACTCTTATTAGTTAAACCTCTCTTTCATTGCACCTATACCTTAAGCAAAATTTCCTTAAATATACGGTTGACGATTTTCATACTTTGCTACTACAAAGGTACTATTGATATTTAAAAATATATATTATGTTGAATTTAAGTCCTAGCCCTAGAAACCGTCTTTACACTGACCTCAATAGTTACACTCAGTTCTTAGGTTATGTCCTCGGAGGAAGGTTCATCAACAGTAAGAAAGATATTGAACGTTTTGAGGGTGAATTACGGGTACGATTTAATTCTCGTTATGCTGTATGTGTTTCCCAGTGTCGAGTTGGAATCTACTTTGCGGTTAAAGCTTTGATTAAGCCTGGACAAGAAGTGGTCATGTCTCCATACACCATCGCTGACGTAATTAACATGGTAATTTTTGCAGGAGGTCGTCCTGTGTTTGCCGATGTTGATCGCGAAATCTGTAATATTTCCGTCACTGAAGTTGAGCAGTTAATTAATGAGAATACTGGAGCAGTTTTAATTACTCATTTACACGGAGTTGCTGCTGAAGCACATCGAATTAAGGAAATTTGCGATCGCGCTAATATTCCGATGATTGAAGATTGCGCTCAGTCTTTCGGCGTAGAAGAGCAAGGAAAACCTGTAGGAACTATTGGTGATGTGGGGATCTTCAGTCTGGAGATGCACAAAAACCTACCTACCTGGCGCGGAGGAGTAGTCATTACTGAGCGAGACGATGTAATGGAACTGATCCAGGCAAAATCTAAAGATTTTAATACTTCCCCTCTTCCTTTGGTATTTAGCAAATTAAAATCAGGCTTAAAACATGATATTGCCACTTCTCCAGTTCTATTCCCCTTCATTTATCCAATTCTACGCTATGGTACCTTGAAAAAGGTTGAAGCGATCGAGGACAGTACTCGTCGAAAACCCCAGGAAAGTGAAGCCGCGTCAGAACTCCCAGAAGTATATAAATCATATTACACATCATTCCAGGCTCGCATCGGTATGTCTCAACTCAAAGAAGTTGATGCCAACATTGACAAGAGAATTGAATATGGTCGCATGTATCACGAAGGGCTAAAAGATATTGATGAGTTAATTCTCCCACCCTTACGAGATGACAAATCTATTACTTATCTTTGGTATCCCCTCCAATGTCCCGACCGCGAAGCACTACGCTTATTTATGTTTAAGCATGGACGAGATATTGCTTTAGGTCACTTTATCAATAATGCTAAGTTACCGATTTTCGAGGAGTATTATCGTGACTGCCCTAATGTTAATACTGTTGCTGACGGATTGATTTACTTGCCTACCTACCCCAGTTATTCCCGTCGTGATATCGAGAAAAACATTGAGGTTATCCGACTTTACTTTAGTTCTCAAACAAAAGGAGTGAAGCAATCACAAGTAAAGCAAGAAGTTTTAGTCAGCAATTGAAGACTTCTTGCTCTCGACCTTGATTTTTAATCGTTGCCACCTCTGTGACGAGACATTTCCACATTATAAAATTCGCTGGGTAGACTTTAGACTTATGCTAATTAATGCTGAAACAATTCAAGATGGAGGCGTCATCACCTCTGGTATTGCGGTAGTTGGTGCTGGCCCAGCAGGAATAGTCTTGGCTTTAGAGTTGGCTAAGGCTGGTTTCGACATTGCTCTACTAGAAAGTGGTCGCTTAGATTTTGATCAGGCAAGTCAAAATTTGGGTGATGCTAACTATGTCAATCGGCAATTTCACGCACCTATGTCTGAATGTACAAGGCGACAGATAGGTGGCACATCTACTATTTGGGGCGGACGTTGTGTACCTTACGACCCCGTGGATTTTGCTCAACGTAAACATATCCCCAACTCGGATTGGCCTGTAACCTATGAGGAGTTATCGATTTATTTTCAGCGTGCGTCCGAATACTTCTTATGTGGTCAGGCTGAATTTGACATCAACAATATTGATCATATTCAGCAGAAGTCAATTGTACCAGGTCTTCCTGATGAAGATATACTTACTTCAACTTTGGAAAGATGGTCACTACCGACTAACTTTGGCAAGGAATATCTTGATCAGTTGAAACGATCTGAGCGCATCAAGCTATTCTACGGCTTGACCTGTACTGAAATTGCCACGAATGAACAGGGAGGGAAAGTTAAATTACTCCAGGCAAAAACTTTAGGAGGAAAGCAATTAAATATTGAATGTCAGAAGTATATCTTGGCTGGAGGAGCGTTAAATAATACTCGCTTGCTAATGGTTTCTGATCGTTATCATTCTGGGGGGATTGGCAATCATAGTGGACTGTTAGGCAAGTTTTATATGGGGCATCTCTCAGGAGATATTGCTACGGTTAAATTCACTACTCCCCCTAAAGAGACTATTTTCGGCTTTGACCGAGATTCAGACAATACCTATCTACGTCGCCGTTTTTCCTTTGCGCCAGAATTTTTGGAGAAACATCAACTTTCCAATACGGTAGGTTGGTTAGGCGCACCCGAGTTCGGCGATTTTTCTCATCAAAATGGCATTTTATCTTCTGCATATATAGCTTTAAACCTGCCTCTATTAAAAACTCGCCTTGGTGCTTCTACGGCTATTAGAAGAGCTGCGATCGGCAAAGATAAAGGGATTTATTCCCCTCATATCATGAATATTATTCAGGATTTTGGTGAAATACTTTCCTTTATTCCTAGCTTTGGCTATGGGCGATTTGTGGCTAAGAGAAAGATTCCCGCTTTATTTGTCTATAGTGCTGCTAACGAATATCCTCTGCACTATCACAGCGAGCAGGTGCCAAACCCCGATAGTACAGTTAGCTTAGGGAATGAACAGGATGCATTAGGGATGCGCAGACTAAATATTAACCTGCGTTTTACTGACCAAGATATTGAAAGTGTAATTAAAGCTCATCACTATTGGGATCAACATCTGCGAAAACATGAGTGCGGTTATTTAGAGTATGTAAGTGACGATCTGGAAACAACTGTTTGGACGCAGGCTGGGGATGGATTTCATCAAGTTGGTACCACTCGGATGTCAGAGTATCCCAGTGAAGGTGTTGTGGACGCAAACTGTAATGTGCACGGATTTGATGATCTATTTGTTGCCAGCAGTTCTACTTTCGTGACTTCAGGACAGGCAAATTCCACTTTCATGATCGTGGCATTTGCTCTAAGACTGGCAGATTATCTAAAAAAAGATTTCATTCACTAAAATAAATCTCTTTTGTCTATATAAAACTCTATTACAAACAGGTATTCATAAAGATGTCTAAATCAATTGAAGTAACAAGTAACTTAAATAGGTCGATCGCAGAACATGAAAAATTCTGGGCAGAGAAACTGGCAAATTTGCAGCCACTAACAATTCCTTATGCAAATCAGGGACGATCGCAACATCAGAATCTCACCGAAATAATTACCCCAGTTAAAGATGAGCTAATTTCTTTACTGCTAGAGTCTTTTCCTGGTTGGATAGAGGCAGATATTCTGTTTACTACTTTTGTAGTTTACATGGCTAGAATCAATAGTACAGCTTGTTTTGATATCGGATTTACTGATGTTCAATTAACTCAAGAGATTGTTAATTTAGAAGGTTTGTTTACAGCCTACATCCCTTGTCGTATAGAGATCGACTTGGAGCAAGATTTCCTGAAAATATTGAAATCTGTTCAGAGTCAGATCGAATTTGCCAAACAGCGTAAAAGTTATGCTCTAGATATTGCCACTAGAGATCCGATTCTAAATTCACTTCCAGGATTAGATGAGGAGAAAATATTACCTGTAGCCGTTGAACGGGTATCAAATCTGGAAGATTCTAGGGCTAATCAACCTTTTGGTAATCATTTTACCTTTACCATTCCCGATTATGGTTACGAATGTCGCTGGCGATTTGACTCTGAGATTTTAGATCGTGACAATATTAATAGAATGTGGTCTCAGTTTCAGACTCTATTGCACAGCGTAGTCAAAAATCCTGACCAATCTCTCGCTGAACAATCTCTCTTGCCACAAGAAGAGCGCGACAAAATACTGTGGGACTGGAATCAGACTAAAGCTAATCCTGCTGAGGAGAAATGTATTCAACAACTGTTTGAAGCGCAGGTGGAGCTTACCCCCGATGCGATCGCAATAGCCTATAAGGAACAGCAGTTAACCTATCGCGAGCTGAATAATCGAGCCAATCAATTGGCTCATTATTTACGTTCTTTAGGTGTTGCTCCAGAGGTGCTTGTAGGCATTTGTGTTGAGCGTTCTTTAGAGATGGTAATCGGACTTCTGGGCATTATTAAAGCTGGAGGGGCTTATGTGCCACTAGATCCAGCTTATCCCTCCGACCGTTTGGTCTATATGGTTTCAGATGCTGAAATATCAGTCTTACTGACGCAAAATAAGCTAGCATCTCAATTGCCAGAACATCAGGCTCAGGTGCTTTATCTTGACTCAGACTGGGAGAAAATCGCTTCCCATAGTCAAGAAAATCCGACTATGACAAGTACGGGAGAAAATCTAGCCTATGTGATCTATACTTCTGGTTCTACAGGCAAGCCCAAGGGTGTGATGATCTCCCATCTGGCATTAAGTCGCTTCGCCCAAACAGCAATAGTGGAATATGGGATTGTAGCAAGTGATCGTATACTTCAATTTGCTTCGATTAACTTTGATGTGGCAGTTGAGGAGATTTATACTTGTTTGCTAGCAGGCAGCACCCTGGTACTGCGTACCAATGAAATGCTTAGTGACACGAAGACATTTTTCATAGCTTGTCAGGATTTGCAATTAACCATATTGAATTTACCAACCGCTTACTGGCATCGGTTAGTAGGGGACTTAACTAACTCTGAGGTTGATGTTCCAGAATCAGTCCGATTAGTGATCATAGGAGGAGAAAAAGTATTACCCGAACCAGTCAAGTCCTGGCAAGAATATGTTGTTCGGACTGGCAAAAGCGATCGCCTCCAGCTAATCAATTCTTATGGACCAACGGAAACTACAGTTAGCGCGACACTCTATCGAATTCCAGCCAGTACTGACTCAATTGTTGGAGAGGTACCAATTGGTCGTCCTTTTGCTCATCTTGAGACTTATATCCTTGATCGCTATTGTCAACCAGTTCCCATTGGTGTGCCAGGTGAACTTTATATTGGGGGGGATAGTTTAGCTAGGGGATATCTCAATCGTCCTAAGCTAACCGCAGAAAAATTTATTCCTAACTTTTTCAGTCATGAACCAACAGCACGTCTCTACAAAACAGGAGATTTAGTTCGTTATCTGCCAGACGGTAATATTGAATATATTGGTCGCATCGACAAGCAAGTAAAGATACGGGGCTTTCGGATCGAATTAGGCGAAATTGAAACTGTAATTGCTCAACACCCCGATATTAAAGAAACAGCAGTAATTGCCCGAGAAGATACTCCTGGAGAAAAACAGCTCGTGGCATATTTTGTCCCCCAGCAGGATGAGTTCCCTAGCAGTAAATTACGCTCTTTTCTCAAACAGCGTTTGCCTAACTATATGGTTCCCGCTGCCCAGGTAAAATTAGATTCCTTACCTATCACCCCTGGAGGCAAAGTTGACCGTCGCGCTTTACCAGCACCTGATTTTGATCGAAGTGACCTAGATGAAAGTTTGGTTCCCCCTAGAAATGACAAGGAGAAGAAGCTTACAGAAATCTGGCAAGAAGTATTGAAAGTAAGCCCAATAGGGGTGAAGGATAACTTCTTTGAACTTGGAGGTCACTCTTTACTTGCCGTAAGTGTGCTTACTAAAATTGAAAAGACCTTTGAGAAAAATATTCCCTTAGCAACTTTCCTCACGATCCCTACAATTGAGGAGTTAGGGGATGCCATATCTCAAGATACATCTTCTACCCCTGAATCCTTGCTTTTTCCCATCAGAACTACTGGTTCTAGGCAGCCTTTATTTCTGATTAATGCCATGGGGACAGGGATGTTAGCTTACAAACTTTTAGCCAAGTATCTAGATCCTGAGCAACCTGTTTATGGCATTCGTGCCCTGGGGATGGACGACAATCAAACTCCTCACAACAGAATTGACCAAATGGCAGCAGCTTACATTAAAGAAATGCGTACTGTTCAAGCCGAAGGCCCTTATTTTATTGCAGGTGTATGTACGGGAGGTACAGTGGCTTATGAAATTGCATGTCAGCTTAAGTCACAAAACCAGAAAGTGGTGTTCTTAGGCTTAATTGATTCTACTGCTCGTCCACTATTGTCTGATAACTCAACTGAAACTGCTGCTGAGGAAATTCAGAAACCTTCGTCTTCACCCACATTTTTTGAACGTTACATCAAGCATAATTTTGCTCTTAGGGGATTAAATAACTTATTTGCTGTCTTGACAAATCCTCAACTCAAGGTAAAGGACAAACTGTCTTTCTCTTCTGACATGATGCAGCAGCTATCTAAAAAAATTCAATACAAGCTGGAGACAATCACTTATAAAAACAATCAGAACGGAAACTTAACTTACGCAATGCGGCGCGCGCGCGTTTTTGATGCTGGAGAAGAAGCTTTACGGCATTTTACTCCTCAAGTCTATGGAGGAGAAAAAGTCATTCTAATCCGCGCTAGCCATAATCCCGAACATGTTGATCACAACTATCAATTGGGCTGGGACGAATTTGTTACGGGTGAATTAGAAATTTATGAAGTACCAGCCGATCAAACGACACTGCTTTTTGAACCACACATTCGTACCCTAGCGGCAAAACTAAATTCTTGTCTGAGCGAGGTACAAAATAGCGAGGATTTTAAGTGATGAAAAACTTAATTATTTTCCATAGTCATAGTCGAAGTAATTTAGTAAATCATGCTTAATAGTGCCGAATTCATTACCAGAAAGTCTGAGGGGAATCTCCCCTGGACTAATAATACTAATTTAATAATTCTTGCTTTTTCGCTAGTTTTTTATGGACGGATTTTTACTACTCTTACCCCACTCCCTTCTATTCTAGTTCATGCACACTTTGTAATTGTTCCCTTTGTCTTGTGGATTGCTGTCGTTACCACACCGACTAAAAATCCGCAGCAGGTCGAGTTGGTTCACTCTCTGCTGTTAGGGCTGTTTATTTTCTTTGTGGCTATATTAGCAAGCGCCTTATGTAATCAGGCTGGCTTTATTAATGCAGTTGCCAGTTTCATGATGTTAGGGGAGCCAATGATGTTTTTGGCTACCATTGTCTGTATTCCAATGTCCCGGAAATCATTCACTAGAATCCAGCAGTGGTTTGTGGTATCTGTGCTGATCAACTTTATACTGGCTGCGGTACAGAAGCCCTTGATTGACGCAGGTAAGCTCGATGGTTATGGATTTGACGGCACTGATGGCTGTGGTGGAGTATTTTACGTTTCTGGAGCAGGTAATTATGTATCGGCATCAGTGTCAATTGCCTGCGCGCTCTATTTTTTAGTCAACGGAAAAAACTTTCCGCTCTGGGTCAGAATCACGGCAATATTAGCAGCATCATGGCAACTATTATTTTCTGATTCTAAACAGTTAGTATTTGCCTATTCCCTCGCTTGGGTGCTTTTGATTGTATTTAATTTTCAAGACGTGGGCAAAACCATCAAGCTCCTGCTGGGAATTATGATTACGGGGTTTATCTTTTTCTGGTGTGTGCAAAACTTAGAGGCATTTAGTGCCTTTTCCGCTTGGGCGAGGGCAGATTTGTATGCCGAAGGTGGCGATGCTTGGTTCACTAAATTCTACTCTGTTAAAGCCATTCTCGCTGAGTTTAAATCCCCAGTAAATTGGTTGTTTGGCTTAGGTCCTGGTCATACGGTTAGTCGTTTGGGAGCCTGGTTCATGCAAGATTATCAGTGGATACTCGAACCTTTAGGTGCAACGACAACTTCTATTGGTATGCAGTCTCGCGAGTTTATCAATAGTTTTTGGCTAGCTTACAGTTCGAGTTTGTTTAGTCCCATCTTTGGTTGGGCGGGAATTTGGGGAGATATCGGACTGATAGGTTTAAGTGCATATATCTATTTAGCTTATTTAATTTGGCAACATTTTGGTCTAGATAATTCCTTGAAAATCACTCTGCTCGCAACTTTGGTTTTGGGATTTATCTTTACTCAGATTGAAGAGCCTGGCTACATGATCTCTTTAGCTTTGTTACTGGGACTGGCATGGCAGAAGAAACGGCTTAAATTGGAGCAGCAGCTTACGCAAGTTTAAAACTTTGTATTTAGTATCTAAATTACTTTTATGCCTAATCAACTTAAAATGCAAAATATTTCTGGCGCAGTTGAAACTGCTTTGCCAAAACGAAAACTCAGAGTTTTGTTTGTCAGTCATACCTATGTAGTGGGCGTAAATCAAGGGAAGCTTAAAGCGATCGCAGATACGGATGAAGTAGAAGTTGCACTGCTTGCTCCTAATAACTGGCAAGCTACAGAATGGAATCGTACGCTGAAATTAGAAACTCCTTTTCCTGAGATTAAAATTTATTCTGCTCCTGTCTGGTTTACAGGCAGAGTCGGCGCACATATCTACAATCCCTGGAAAATAAGACAGGTAATTCAAGACTTTAAGCCAGATGTGATTCAGGTTGAGGAAGAGATTTTTTCGCTTTGTGCCTTAGAAGTAGCTTTCTGGGCAAAATTGTCTCGCATACCAATGGTAGTATTTGGTTGGGAAAATCAGCAGCGTTCTCTATCTTTATTTCGTAGATGGGTGCGTGATTTTGTGATGGGAGCCACGAACCTGTTTCTTGCAGGTAATCAGGATGGTGCAAAGGTAATGCGCAACTGGGATTACCAAGGAAAAATTGAGATCATGCCTCAAATGGGAGTAGATATTGATTTGTTTGCTCCTAGTAAAAAAGAACAGCAAGATAAGTTTAATATTGGCTTTTTAGGTCGAATAGCTCCAGAAAAAGGACTAGATATATTATTTACTGCCATTAGCCAGCTAAAACAACAGGATCTGGATTTTAAAGTAACTCTATGTGGTTCTGGGGAGAGTGAAGCAGACTTACGCCAGGAAGCTAAAAAACAGTTGATTTCAGAGCAAGTTGTCTGGCGAGGTGCAGTGCGTCACGAAGTTGCACCGATAGAACTAGGTAAATTTGATGTTTTAGTGCTGCCTTCTCGTACCATCGCTAGCTGGAAAGAACAATTCGGTCACGTCATTATCGAAGCAATGGCGATGGGTATTCCTGTGATTGGCTCAAGCTGTGGAGAAATTCCTCATGTAATCGGCTTTAAAGACTTAGTTTTTCCCGAAGGAAATCCAGTAGCCTTAGCAGAAATTTTAAAACGAATAATATGCGATCGTAATTGGCGGGAGGAAATGGGGAACTATGGGATAGACAGGGTAGAAAAATATTATTCTCACGAACGTATTGCCCAAAGATTGATTGAGCAGTGGCAAAAGTTAGTACCAGTATTGAAGTGATCCATGAGTAAGGCAACTAGATTAAACGGCATCGATCTGTGTCGAGGATTAGCCGCATTTGCAGTGATTTTGGTTCATTCAGGAGATGAAACCTGGGGTGTACCTATCAGCGAGGCAGCAATTCAATTTCGCCATTTGTTTTACTTTGCTGTACCGTTTTTTTTGGCAGCGTCTTTTTATTTCGGGACCAAGAAATATCCTTTAAATATTGATAGTACTTTTTGGCTCAAGAAGTTCAAGCGTATTGTCATACCGTATTTAGTATGGAGTCTATTTTATGTAGTTACGAAAACAGTTATTTATTCTCTGACTAATAAGACTGATGAAGTGCAAGAATTAATAGCCGATCCAATCTCAATCATCTTTTTTGGCGCTGCATCTTATCACCTTTATTTCATTCCTTTATTACTTGCAGGAATTCTTCTACTCTATTTGACTAACTATTTAAATAAGCAGAATAATATAACTCTTTTTTTATTAATTTCTTCTATCTTTAGTATTATTATTTATCAGTTGTTAATTTTCTATCAGAATGATTTTAATCTAGATTTATACACTGCTTTTCCTGAGTTGCTTCAGTTAATATCAGTAGATAATATTTTGTATCAACCTTGGAGAATTACTTTAGTTTATTTATCTTGGAGTGTTCGCTGCCTACCCTATTTTTTGATCGCCTTATTAATTAATCAGATTCTAAAGCAAAATGTAGGTCGCTGGCTTTATAGCCGACAAAATATCGTAATGTTGTTAGTAGTTTGTGTTTTAGCCAATGCATATGGGCAACAATATTTGCCTAGAGCTATGAGTGAAATTATCATTGCTTATTCTTTGTTACTTTTCGGTATTTCCATTTCTAAATATCTTCCTGAGAGTAATTTAATTGATAATTTGGGAGCCTGTTCTTTTGGGATTTATCTAATTCATCCTTTTGTAAAAAGTGCGGTAGATATTTTCTTGATTAAGTTTATACCTCAAGTTACTCAAAGTGTTTCGATCATTTCGATCTTGACTTATTCCATAGTTAGCTTTTTAGTTAGCTGGGTATTTATTTTTCTAATGCAAAGAAACAAGCTAGTTGCTCAATATATTTAGTATTCATGAATTTAATTAATCAAGAAATCTTGAGGGAAGAGGTAAATGCGAGTTGCAATTGTTAGACGAGAAGCAAAAGTTGCCTTCAGTATGGATGTCTATACTGACAATTTAGTTGCTGAATTAAAAGAGATTAGACCAGATTGGGAAATTATTGAAATAGCTCCTCAAGCTTGGAGTGACGATTTGGAAAATTTGTGGCATTCTGGAAATCCACTACTCAAATATTATGAGCGTTTTTTAAATCATCCTCGCACAGTGAGTAAGATGGAAGCTGATATATTTCATATCATTGATCACACTAATGGTCATGTTGCTTATGGACTAAAAAAAATTGATAAGCCAGTGGTAGTTACTTGTCACGATTTAGTGCAGTATATATACCCAGAAATATTAAAAAATGAGGCTCGTTTTCCAGCTTTCAGCATGGCAGCTTGGGAATATTCTGTAAAAGGAATTACTGCTGCTGATGGCGTAATTGCTATTTCTAGTAATACGGCAAAAGATGTCAATCAATGGTTGAATGTTGACCAGGAAAAAATAACGGTAGTTCCTAATGGTGTGGGAAATGAATTTAGTATGCTTGACCCCCAAGCAGTAGCTGAATGGAAACAAAAGTATATCGAATCGACTAAAGAAATTTGTCTGTTAAATGTTGGCTCAAATCACCAACGTAAAAATATAGAGGTAGTTTTAAAAGCTGTTAAGGCGATCGCTAATTTAAATATTCCTGTTCGTTTATGGAAAGTTGGAGAAGATTTTTATCCTGAACAAAAACAATATATTAAAGCTAATAATTTAACTAAATATATCACCTTAATTAATAATCCTGATAGGGAAGATTTAATTCATTTTTATAATGCTGCTGATATTCTTTTAGCTCCTTCTCTTTATGAAGGTTTTGGTCTGACTATTTTAGAAGCTATGGCTTGTGGTACTCCCGTAATCACCTCTAATATTTCTTCTCTTCCAGAAGTAGCTAGTGATGCAGCAGTCTTAGTTGATCCAACGGATGTAGAAGCGATAACTCAAGCTATATTACATCTACATCAAGATGCAGCTTTTCGCCAAGATTTAATCGATAAAGGTTTGGCAAGGATTAAAAAATTTACCTGGAAAAAAACCGCAGAGCAAACCGCAAATCTGTATGAAAAAGTTGTCAGCGCCAAGAGAAAAGTACTCGTATGACTTTATAAACTTAGGCATTGGTTTTATTTGACAAAATGTATAAACAAAGATTGTATAACTTCTAATTAATTATTGTTGAGAAAATATCAAAGATTATTGTTACTTATTAAATTAAATGAAAGTCTTATTATCTGCATATTCTTGTGAACCAGGGAAAGGTTCAGAACGGGGCGTAGGTTGGAACATAGCCAAAGAAGTTGCTAAACATCACGAAGTCTGGGTATTTACTCGACCAGATGAAAGTAAAGCAGCGATTGAAGCCGAACTAGAACGGAATCCCATTCCCAACCTGCACTTTGTTTATTTCACTCCTCCCTTTTGGCAGGATAGTTTGCGTTGGGGACAATCTGGGGCGATGCAACTTCACTACTACCTCTGGCAAATTCAGGCATACTTCGTGGCACAAAAAATGCATCGTCATATAAACTTTGACATTGCTCACCACGTTACCTTTGTCCGCTATTCTGTTCCCAGTTTACTTTCCTTGTTACCAATACCTTTTATCTGGGGGCCAGTTGGTGGTGGAGAGTCTGCACCACCGAAGTTCTGGACTGATTTTAATGGAAAAAACAAGCTCTATGAATACTTAAGAGGAGCATGGCGAGGTATTGGGGAAATAGACCCTCTAACTCGTTTAACGGCTCGAAGAAGTACTATCGCCTATGCAACTACTAAAGATACTGCTAACAAACTAAGTAAACTGGGCGCATTGCAGATTAAACAGGCTTCAGAGACAGGCATATCTCAAGCAGAAATTGAGCAACTTAGCCAATGTCCCCCTCCCACAGACAAACCTCTGAGGTTTATTAACGTTGCACGACTACTACACTGGAAAGGAATCTATCTAGGACTGAGAGCCTTTGCTGAAGCGAATTTGATGGATGCAGAGTACTGGGTTGTGGGAGAAGGTCCTGAATTAGAAAAGTTAAAGAATTTGGCTCAGAAATTAAATATTGCCGACAGAGTAACATTCTTCGGCTTGTTAGACCGCAAAGAAGTTTTAGTAAAACTCGGACAGTGTTCCGCTCTGGTTCATCCCAGTCTGCATGATTCAGGGGGATGGGTTCCCTTGGAGGCAATGGCATCAGGCAGACCAATTCTTTGTCTAGATTTAGGTGGTCCTGGAGAAACGGTAACACCAGATATCGGAATTAAAGTTCCAGCTCATAGCCCCGAACAGGTAGTAAGTGATCTGGCAAAAGCAATGGTGAAATTAGCTGAAAATCCCGAATTATGTCTCCAGATGGGAAAAATGGGGCAACAGCGCATCAGAGAACTCTACAGTTGGTCAGCTAAAGGCAAATGGCTATCTAAAGTTTATCAAGATTGTGTTGACGAATATTCAAGCATGACTAGTGTAGATAGTCTGAGCTCAACACAACATTAAATACCTAGCATTGCTCAACTGATTCTTGACTACAAATATTGATAAATGTTTATAAAAAAAGTAAAGGTTTTAATTCTGGGCGCAGGTATTTTTGCCAGCCTAAGTATGTCTGGATGTAAGTCAAACCAACTAAGAAAATTCTCGAGCCAGATTAATCTCGATAAGAACGTTTCCCATTCTCTTAACGTATCTGAAAGAGATAGTGTCTCTGCACAAAATATATCGATATCTCAACTCAACACTGAAACGATAGTAGAAGGCTATTTTGTCTCCCCTGAAGGGTCGGATGATAATCCAGGTAACTTTGATCGTCCATTTAAAACGATCCAAAAATGTGCCGAGTTAGTTCAACCAGGTTCAACCTGCTGGCTAAGAAAAGGGACTTATCGAGAAACAGTACGACCAAGAATATCGGGAACGAAAACAGAACCTATAACCTTTGCCACCTATAAGCAAGAGCAGGTGACAATTTCGGGAGCAGAACTAGTTGATAACTGGTCTAGAGATCGCGGTTCAATCTATCGTGCTGATATTAACTTACCTGTTGATGGCTATAGTGATACAGGATTTTTAGCTAATCAGGTCTTTGTCAAGGGAGAAATGATGCCAGAGGCTCGTTTACCGAACCTCGATCAGAAGCGAGATTTCTTACGTCCCAATCTGCTTGGCGGTGGATTAGAAAGTTTGGGCGGTACAGCAGCCAAGATTGAGAATGACGAGATTCCAAAGCTATCTGAAGGTTGGACTGGGGGAAGAATTTGGACTAATGAATGGTATACCAGTCGTACAGGGAAGATCACTGGCGGAACGGCAGATCAACTAATGGCGGAAATGACTGCTTCTTGGGATAGAGGAGGATTCTGGTTTTATTTATTTGGCAAATTAGAACTATTAGACGACCAAGGCGAATGGTTTTATGACGGTAGCAGTGACGATCTTTACTTATGGTCGCCAGATAGCAAAACTCCGCGGGCAGTAGAAGTAAAACAGCGTAATTTAGCGTTTGATTTAAGCGATCGCTCTCACATTGTTGTCCGCAAAGTAAATCTCTTTGCCAATACTATTACCACAAGCGATCGCAGTACAGGAGTTATTCTTGATGGGATCAAGGCTAAATATGTTTCCCATCATATGACTCTGCCGCCTTTACCTGAGTCCGAAAAAGCCTATGAGTCTGATGATGCTTTGTTTTTAGCGTCTCATGCTCACGATACGGGAATTCAACTACGGGGTAGTAATAACATCCTGAGAAATTCAGTAATTGATGGTAGTTCTGGGAACGGTGTCTTGCTAGAAGGTAATGATCATCAGGTGATTAACAATATCATTGCCAACACTAACTATAAAGTGTCTTATGCTGCTCCTATTCGTCTCAACGGCAATGGACACAAAATCAGCCATAATACGATCAAACGTACTGGTCGAGATGCAATTAACTGGGATTGGCACACCGCAGGAACAGATGGTCGCAATATCGAAATTTCCTATAACGATATTTCCGAGTTCGGTATGCTTAGTACCGATTTGGGTGCGATTTATGTGTGTTGTCATGTCAACTTAGAAGGTGGTTCAATCCATCACAACTGGATTCGAGATGCTCAAGCCTTTAGTCCTTTTTGGGGGACTCGCGGAATTTATTTAGATATCGAAACTTTCAATAGCACTATCCATCACAACGTCGTTTGGAACTTGACTGGTGGGAAAGATAACTACAGTGTAGCCGCTGGCAGTCCCAGGGGATATGACCGAATTTTCAATAATACTTTTCTGGGAGAAGTTGAACTTGTAGGGGAATATATCGAAGCCCGCAACAATATTTTTGCTGAATCCGAAAGCTTAGTTGCCGACCAGGAATCTAACAATCTTTTCCTCGATACAAAAATTAATTTTTCTCAGCCTCCTAATCAAAAAGCCCAGTTTAAATTCACTCAGTCCATTCCCGATTTTACTCCTCAGGCGAATTCTCCTGCGATCGATGCAGGAATTATTATTCCGCAAATTACCGCTGATTTTGCTGGAAAATTTCCTGACATTGGCGCTTATGAACGGAATGCCCCCGCCTGGAAAGCTGGTTCTAGCTTGAAATATGACCAACGGTCAGAGCAGGCTCCGTCTTTTTAAGGCAGAGTCTCGTCAAGCGGGATCGAGATAATCTCTGACTTTTAGATGAACCAATATCAAATCTGGCTAAAAAATAGATTTTCCCGTTTGAATACTCATCCTTAATAGCTCTTGCTACTTCCTATCCGAATCAACACTTAAACGATCTACGTGAGGAGAACTTTATAATATGCACGTTTTTATTGCAGCTTTACATCGACCGATTAAACCTACTGGTGTTTGTCGACATGCAGCTAACTTAGCTCGCTGTTTAGCCGAAAAACCAGAAGTGATGCAAATCAGTATAGTCATTGGCTCTTGGCAGCAATATTACTTTGAAACTGCCTTTGCTTTTGACTCCGATAAAATTAAATTAGTTGTTGTCAACATTAAAAATAGTTCTGTCGTCCGAAATCTCTGGTTTCTGTGGGATTTACCTCATTTGGCAAATAAGCTCAACCCTGATGTAGTGCATCTTTCTTTTCCTTTTCCTTTTTTAAGAGCAAAATTCAATGCTCCTGTAGTCACGACAATTCACGATCTCTATCCTTATGAATGCCCAGAAAACTTTGGTTTTCCTCAAGCTTGGTTTAATCGCTTATTTTTAAAACAATCTATTAGTAATAGTGATGGGCTGCCCTGCGTATCTCAGGTTACTTTGGACAAGCTTAAATTTTATTTTCCTAAGCTAAAGCCTCGGCAAAAAGTTGAGGTAGTTTATAATTATGTGGATTTTGAAGGGATAAAAACTAAAGCTCCTCAACAGCTAGCAGAAAACAGTCGATTCTTTTTATCTGTTGCCCAACATCGGCAAAACAAAAATTTAGATCTGCTGATCAAGGCATATGCTCAATTGCTACAAACTAATCGGATTGAGCAGGATTGCCAACTGGTTATTGTTGGTACCTCAGGTCCTGAAACAGAAAACATCAAAGGATTGATCGGTAAGTATAATTTGGAGGACAGAGTAAGCTTGCTATCGGCACTCAAAGATCAAGAACTGTGTTGGTTATATCAACACTGTCAACTCTTTGTGATTTCTTCCTCTACAGAAGGCTTTTGCCTACCTCTCGCAGAAGCCTTACACTTTAGTGATTGTGTCGTATGTTCCGACATTCCAATTTTCCGAGAAATTGGCACTTCTAAGTGTGTTTATTTTTCCCTCGAAGGCAATGCAGTTAGTAATTTGAGTCAAGCCTTAGTTGAAGTTATAGAAAATCCTGGCTCATTCAGGGAAAGTGATATCAAGCGTTTCGATAAGTCAAACATAGCCCAGCAATATTTAAATTTATATCATCAAGTTAATTATGATTTTACTACTGTCCAACTACAAGAACGACGTGACTAACTTTTGTTAATAAATTATTAAAAACTTCAATTGTAATTATTATAAGTTGCAAACTGAAGTGAGAAAGATAAATTGCTTTAAAATAATAAAAAGGTGAGAAGCAGGTAAACAAATAATCAATAAGTAATTTAGGTACCCTCTTAACTTCTCATCTCCTTGACGACTAGTCACTAAAAAAAGTTTAGTCCAGATATCCCATCAAACTAGCAGTTTCATCCGATTCATTGGAAGCAACAGGACGATTTCCCATAACGACATAAGTCTCGCTAACCTGAAGAGTACTAGCAGCGATAGGACGGTTACCAGATATTGCTAGAGAACTAGTAAATTCTACCGCCCCTTTAGAAACTGGACGATCTGAGCCTACAGAAGAATAGGTATGAACTATCTCTAGGCTGCTGGGTTCAATAGGACGATTTTGAGGCAGTAAGGTTTTGGTCTGTGTAGACAGGGCTAAAGCTTGGTCGTTGGTTTCTTTCTTTGTGGGTGTGCTGGTGGTTTTACTAGTTGTTCCACTCTTAGAAGCAGTAGCCCTGGTAGATGTGGTCTTACTAGTGGCTGTTTTTACCTCGGTGCCGTTGATTTTACTTTCTTCAGTCATGAGAAGTTTCTCCTTAACTCAATTTGATAAAGTTGATTAAGTTACTAATTATTTATTACTTTTATTTATTTTTAATAACTCCTCTTATTTTGACATCCTCTGGATTGGGCGACAAGAGTTGTATTCATTAAAATAAATTTTAACTGTCTTTCTTGTTCCTTATCAGCAGAGAATGCTAATCTAATTCCAAAGCCTTTGAACCACCCTCTTTTAGCTGTAAAAGAACATCATTAATCTGATCCCAGACTAATGAGGCAGTAAAGATTGTCAATAGGAGAGAGACTCCGTAGGAGGGAATGATGCCAAAACCGAGGACTAGTAAGCCCCCACCTAAAAATACCCAAACCCCTAAACAAATTCCCCAGTAGGTAGCAGCGATCGCTGAATCTTTGCTATCTATTTTAAAAGAGCTTTCTCGTTGCGAATTTTGGTATGATCGCTGTAGCTTTTGCTCTAAAAGATTTTCAAACGCTGTGCCACAAGTTATGGCGATAAATACTCCCAGAACAACTACTAAAAAAGGTGGTTGGGGTAAATAATACATGGCAATTGTTAATTTTAATTAAGAGTAGGTACTTTACTACTCTATCTTGAAGCGGGAGTAGAAGGAATCCCCAGTAGCTTAAATTAAGCCATATCATCACTGTCTAGTTACCAAAGACTGAATCCCCTCAGATCTATTTAAAAAAACTCTGTTAGCGATCGCCCTTCTTTTACTTTAATAGACAATAGTTTTTAAATGCTAGAGATAAAAGTAACCAAGACTAACTTTTGCAGATTTCTTTTAGGAATAATTGCTATCTAATTGATACCTTCACAGGATTCTCATAGTATCGGCATAAAACTATCTTAGAAGGTAAAAATTCAGGTGGAGAGGGAATTATGACAACCACATTGGCAACATTAGGGTTTAAGATTGCAGGAGTCCAACAGCAGATTATTAAGCTAGAACACCAAAATGCTGTGCTTACTCGAAAAGATGAGCAGGAATTGCAACGACTGAGAACAACTCTTCAAAATCTCTACCAAACTTATGATGTCGATTTAGAAGATTGAGACCAAAACAAGTGATTCAAGCTGATTAATTAAATTGAGTTTAAGGCTTTGCCATGGGCGGGGGTGCGTAATAAGCAAGGGTTGTTGATAGCCAGGCGATCGCCATGGGCAATGGGGGATAGATATGTTTGACGGTCAGATTGCTGAGAAATCCTGTTCGTTAAAGTGTCTAGTGCAGCTTGGCGGAAGTAACCCACCAGTTAACCATCCTCTTTAAAGCCCTTAAATTTCCAAACAAACGGTTTGGCAAAATGAGAATTAAAGTAATCAATAAAATTCAGAATCTTTTGGGATAGCTCTTCAGTTGAACGGAAACTACATCTTTTGATGAACTATCGTTCACAACCCAGGGATGTAAATGGAATAATCTACGAATTTGCGTTATTCCAGCTTCTATTTTCAAGACAGTTCTAATGGAAGCCAAACTCTGCTATTTGGTATTGAAAGGGGAGTTACGCATAGTCAAAATTTTGTCAAGTACATTTTATACCAAATTAGATGAGCTTACCCTGCCTTGTGACAAAAATAAATTAACACAAATAAATAAATTATATGTATGTTAGATGGAAGATCTCAGTGAACTCCAGACTAACACTATTACTAGTAGCGTTGTTCAAATGCTGCGGTCTAGCTAATTAAATTAAACTTTTGTGTTTGTTTTTTAAGAAGCACATAACAAATTGTAATTCTCATCATTATCAGAGCTTTGTTGACTACTCTATAGAAGAGTAAATATTAAATTCAAATATTGATCATCAACTAAATGAGAAGTATAAATACCTAATTTTAAGTAGATTTTCTAATTAAAATTAATTTATTTCTAAACTATTGATAACTATGGTATGAAAAAATAGGAGCAAAACAGTGACAGACACTATTGTTAAATTTGCCAATGTTAGCAATTTAAATGAACTAGAAAGACAAGCAATTCATACTTCTAGTTTGATTCAACCTCATGGGATGGTTTTGGTTTTAGAAGAACCAGAGTTAAAAATAGCTCAGGTAACTACTAATTGCTATTATGCCTTTGGAATTCATGCCCAGGATATGATTGGTAAAACTCTAGAACAGCTTCTCGACCCGTTTCAATTTGATATTATTCGGCAAGGCGTAACTCAAGACAGCCTGGATTTTATTAACCCAACCAAAATGTGGGTGAGAAAAAATGGCGATGAATATGTCATCTTTGATGGAGTTTTTCATCGTAATCGAGATGGCATTTTGATTTTAGAATTAGAACCTACTGAATCTCAAGAAAGTATTCCTTTTCTCAGCTTTTATCATCTAGCAAAAGCTTCAATTAATCAATTACAAGATACTGCCAGTCTTAAAGATTTTTGCCAAATTATTGTGCAAGAGGTGCGTAAAGTAACGGGATTTGATCGCGTTATGCTTTACAAATTTGACGAAGACGATCACGGTGCAGTGGTTGCTGAAGAAAAAATAGATCACCTTGAGCCGTATCTTAATTTACATTTTCCTGCCTCAGATATTCCTAAGCCAGCAAGAAAGCTGTTTAGCTCTAATTGGATCAGACTGATTCCTGATGCCCATGCTGAACCTGTGGAACTATTTCCCGCCACAAATCCTAACAATGATCGCCCTGTAGATTTAACTCTTTCGATCCTGAGAAGTCCTTATCCCTGCCATCTAGAATATTTACACAACATGGGTGTAGGCGCATCATTAACTATCTCCCTAATTGAAAATGGTAAACTTTGGGGTCTAATTGCCTGTCATCATCTAACCCCGAAATATGTTTCTTACGAGCTGCGTAAAGCCTGTGAATTTTTGGGACGAGTAATTTTTTCCGAGATTTCTAATCGAGAAGAAAGTGAAGACTACGACTATCGCATGAAACTAGCTCAGATGCGATCGCAGCTAATCGACAATATGTCACAATCGGAAAACCTGGTGGAAGGATTGGTTAAAGATGAGTCTTCACTGCTGGATATTGCTGCTGCACTGGGGGCGTCGGTATGTCTTAATGGCACCTGGACATTGGTGGGAGAGACACCCAAAGAAGAAGAACTTAATTTATTGGTGCAATGGCTGTATAAGAATATAGACGAAGAAGTATTTTGTACCGATTCCCTAGCAGAGGTCTATCCCGAAGCCGATAGTTATAAAAATGTCGCCAGTGGTTTAGTCGCAATGGCGATCTCCCGTCGCAATTATGTCTTGTGGTTTCGACCAGAGGTAATTCAAACGGTAAACTGGGGCGGAGATCCCAATCATGCTTACCAGACGATCAACTCCGATCAGGGATTACGTTTATCTCCTCGTAAATCTTTTGAATTGTGGAAGGAAGAAGTACGTTTAACCTCTTTACCCTGGAAGCAGGTAGAAATTAATGGTGTTAAGGAATTGAGACGAGTAATCGTCAATATTGTATTGCGTCAAGCCGATGAACTAGCATTGTTAGCTCAGGATTTGGAACGTTCCAACTCGGAGTTAAAAAGATTTGCCTATGTCGCTTCTCATGATTTACAAGAGCCGTTAAATCACGTCTCCAACTATGTTCAATTGTTGGAAATGCGCTATGGAGAGTGCCTAGATGAAGATGCCAAAGACTTTATCGGCTTTGCTGTGGAAGGGGTAAGCTTAATGCAAACCCTGATTGATGATGTGCTAGTTTATTCTAAGGTAGATAGTCAGAGTGGCGAATTTACGACTACGGAAGTGGAAGTCGCCCTAGAACAAGCCTTAACTAATTTACAAAGGCGAATCCGCGACACTAAGGCTGAGATTATTATTGCCGATCCTCTACCAACCTTAAAGGCAGACGGCACTCAATTAATGCAATTGTTCCAAAACCTAATCGTCAATGCGATTAAATTCCGTAGTGCTGAATCTCCTAAAATAACCATTGGGGTTGAACGCCAAGAAGATGAATGGTTATTCTCTGTTCAAGATAATGGGATTGGTATCGATCCCCAGTTTAGTGATCGCATTTTTGTGATCTTTCAGCGTCTCCATACCAGAGATGAATATCCAGGTACGGGAATGGGTTTAGCAATTTGTAAAAAAATTATTGAATGTCATCGGGGTAAAATCTGGATTGAATCAGAATTAGGTAAAGGATCGACTTTTTACTTTACGATCCCTGCGGGAGGAAGTGAGCGTGACCTTAGAAATGGACGAAAAGCCAAAGACTATTCTTTTGGTGGAGGACAACAAAGCTGATATTCGGCTGGTTCAAGAAGCATTAAAAAACAGTCCTCTGACTTATCAAATGGCAACCGTCAGGGACGGTGTAGCAGCTATGGCATATTTACATCAAGAAGCTGAATATGCTGCTGCATGTCGTCCTGACCTGATTATTTTAGATTTGAATTTACCCAAAAAAGATGGTCGAGAGGTACTAGCAGAAATCAAAGCTAATGACCAATTTAAACGTATTCCCGTCATTGTTTTAACGACTTCTAAAAATGAAGATGATATCCATCAAAGTTATGATCTCAATGCCAACTGTTTTATTACCAAATCCCGTAATCTTAGTCAGTTGTTTACAATTGTGAGAAGAATTGAGGAATTTTGGCTAACTACCGTTACTCTACCTTCTCAATAGTCATTTGTAACTCAATATCATTTCAGTAAAATCATGTCTGAAAGCTCCGTCAAAGCATCTCCATTACAGCTTAATAATCAGCAAAAACCAATCGCAATTTTGTTAATTGAAGACGATCTTGCTGAAGCTAGACTAATACAGGAGATTCTTAGAAACTTCGATTTGAATCAGTTTGTTCTAACTCATGTCCAGAGGCTACAAACTGGTTTAAATCGACTGCGACAAGAGCAATTCGACCTAGTTTTATTAGATTTAACTTTACCTGATAGTCAAGGATTAGCCTCTATAGAGTTGCTAGTCCAAAATTTTTCTCATCTACCTGTTGTTGTTTTAACCAATACAAATGATAATCAACTAGCAATTGAGGCAGTAAGGCAAGGAGCGCAAGACTATTTAGTCAAGCGGAAGATTAATATTGATGTTTTGGTAAGATCGATTCAATATGGGATTGAACGTCAAAAAGCCTCGGATTTACTGCGAGAAACCAATGAAAATTTGACCCATCAAATTCAGCAAAAAACGTCGGAGTTAATGAAGGCAAAAGAAATCAATCACTTCCAATCTGAATTAGTTTCCATGTTTTCTCATGATTTTCGTAACCCTTTGACTACAGTACTCTCTTGTACGGAATTATTACATAATAAGAACGATCTACTGAGTGAAGAGAGAAAAGTTTATTTATTTCAAATGTTGCGGAATGCTAGTAAAAATATGGTGCAGCTTTTGGATGAAGTACTTTTAGTGGGACAAACTGATTCGGATACCTTTCAATGTAATCTTACTCCACTAAATTTAGAACTCTTTTGTCTAGATCTATCAGAACAGTTACAGTTTAATGCAGATAAGAGAAAGATCAAACTTGTGTTTCAAGCCCAAGGTAAAATTGAGCAAGGAGCTTGGGATGAAAATCTATTACGACATATTCTAGGCAATTTATTAGCCAATGCAATTAAATATTCTCCAGAAGGAAATCGAGTACTATTTGAATTAATTCCTGATGAAGATCAAATGATTTTTCGCATTCAAGATTGGGGTATTGGTATTCCTGCAAAAGATCATCAAAGTTTATTCGAGCCGTTTCATCGTGCCAGTAACGTCGGCAGAATTCCTGGTACTGGATTAGGACTTGCGATCGCCAAAAGCTGCGTAGAAGCCCATCAAGGTCAAATTGTGTTGGAAAGCGAAGTTGATCGAGGAACAACTGTAACCGTCACCTTACCTATGCTATTTTGTAATTAGTTACAGCAAGAGAGCACACAGAAAAAATATTAGACAGATTATATCAACTCGGCGTGTCGATATAATTCAATATCTAATGGCAGATTTTTTTCCATCAAGGATATCGCCTGACCGACTGCATTTCAATGGTTATCATGGAACAAATGTAGCTTACCGATGTCCTCTCCCATCATAGGCACTTTACCCAAGAAGGATTTCATATTCTGTTTTAAATACATTGGTGATCGCTGCTCTTGTAGAGACAGTTTTAAAAGTCAGGCGCTCTCCCATGTATGAAAGAAAGTTGGCTTAGTGCGATATCTGTTCTCAAGAGTGCGATCGCGACTCGAAATGAGATAAATTACCTGGAAAGGGCGATCGCAAAATTGGAAAACATTCGCCTTCCTGAAATACAATGGTGTCAACTTCCTTATCCCTTATCCCTTATCCCTTATCCCTTATCCCTTTGAAGTATGTCTTTCCACTTCTCGTCTTGGTCGATCAAAAATCCTGTTCCCACAATTGTTACCTTCCTAATCTTGGGAGTTTTGGGCATCACTTCGTTTATGGCTTTGGGGATTGACGAATCGCCGAATATTGATGTACCGGTTGTCATTGTCAAGGCGACTCAGAGGGGGGCAAGTCCCACAGAATTAGAAACCCAGATAACCAAGAAGATTGAGGATGCAGTAGCTAATTTAGATGGCATTGACGACCTTAGTTCTACGATTACCGATGGGAGTTCTAGTACCGTAATTAATTTTGACTTGGGGGTGGATAGCGATCGCGCCATCAATGAAGTCCGTAATGCTATTTCTCAGGTGCGTCCAGAATTACCCCAAGATATTGATGAACCTAGCGTAACTAAGCTTCAGTTTACTGGCGGAACAGTAGTTACCTATGCAGTAGCTTCTGACAGGCGATCAGTAGAAGATATCAGTAATTTAGTAGACCGCACCATTATCCCTGAACTTCTTAACGCCAAGGGTGTGGGGCAAATTGATCGCCTGGGAGGTTTAGATCGAGAGGTGAGAGTCAATCTTGATCCAGAGCGTTTACAAGCTTATGGCATTACCGCTACTGAAATCGATAATCAAATTGCCCAGTTTAATATTAATTTATCAGGAGGGCGTTCGGAAGTTGGCGGAAGAGAACAAAGTGTCCGTACTTTGGGTAGTGCCAAAACTGTCAGGGACTTGCGAGCTTATCCGATCGAATTAGACAATGGCGATACTGTTCCTCTATCCAACTTTGGCGAGGTAGCGGATGACTTTGAAGAATCACGACAAAAAGCCTTTTTAAACGGACAGCCTGTAGTTGGCTTTGCCGTCAAACGTAGTTTGGGTAGTACCTTGGTATCTGTAGATGAAGCCGTGGCAGATGCGATCGCCAAATTAAGAACTACCCTACCGAAAGATGTCAAGCTAGAGCGGATCTTTACCCGTGCTGATGAAATTCGTGCTTCTTACCAGGGAACCATCAATTCTTTGGTTTTGGGCTGTCTGCTAACAGTGCTTACCGTGGGCATTTTCCTGCGAGATTGGCGCGTTACTCTAATTACCGCTGCTGCTCTACCTCTGTCGATTATTCCCACTTTTTGGGTAATGAAAACTCTGGGCTATACCCTCAACAGCATGAGCTTATTAGCTTTGGCTTTGGCAGTTGGTAACTTAGTAGATGATGCCATCTGTATGATTGAAAACATTGATCGCCATTTACAGATGAAGAAAAAACCATTTCAGGCAGCTTTAGATGCAGCGCGGGAGATTGGTTTAGCAGTAGTGGCTACCACTGCCACAATTGTAGCGGTATTTATTCCCGTGGCGTTTATGGGAGGCATTCCTGGGCAATATTTTCAGCCCTTTGGAGTGACAGTGGCAGTTTCTACCATGTTCTCTACTTTAGTAGCCTGTACCGTTACGCCAATGCTCAGTGCTTATTTACTTAAGCCCAAGAAGCAAGCTGCTCAATATCCCCTCTTCCGTGCTATTAATGCCGTAAACTACGATATTACTCCCAAGGGGAGAGATGACAGCGAGTTCCAAACCTATACTCCTGATACACTTAGTAATTCTAGTACTTCTTCCCAAGAATTTGATCCCAATGCAGGAGGAAAACGCCAACCCTATCGTTTCTTACTCAATCTGGCTTTAAGAAATCGCATTACCACCTTAATCCTGGCAGCAACTTTTTTCTTTGGTAGTTTACAACTTGTTCCTTATATTCCCAAAGGCTTATTTGATGCTGGAGATACGGGAGTTAGTATAGTTCAAGTTGAGTTACCCCCTGGTTCAAAACTTGATGATACCCAAGGGGTAATAGAACAGCTAGATAAAAAATTACGCCAACAGCCAGCAGTAGCCACCATCCTTTCCCAAGTAGGAGAAGAAGGAAACGTCAATACTGGTTTATTATCGGTTATTTTAGTTCCCAAAAATGAACGGGCTTTATCCCAGCAAGAATTTCAGGAGCAGATGCGTCAGGTATTTAAGGAAATTCCGGGAGCCAGAATTAGCTTTCAAAGCGGAGGTGCAGGCGGTAGCGACACAGACGTTTCTTTGATTCTGCGGAGCAATAATCCGCAAATACTAGAGGAGACGGCAAATAACCTGGAAAAACAAATCAGAGAAATAGCAGGAATGGTTGACGTAACTACTAGTGCTAGCTTAGTTAAGCCAGAAATTATTATTGAACCAGATCCTCAACGAGCATCAGATTTAGGGGTTTCCGTCCAGTTGATCGCCAATACCGCTTCTTTAGCATCCATTGGGAACAGTGAATTTAACCTGGCTAAATTTAATCTACCAGATCGTCAGATCCCGATCCGCGTGCAAATTAACCCCAAAAAACGTCAAGATATCAAAACTCTTAAAAACCTGCGTATTCCCTCCCGTAATGGCACACTGGTTCCTCTCAAAGCCGTGGCGAACATTTACTTAGGTAGTGGTCCCGCCACAATTGAACGTTATAATCGCAACCGTCAGGTAACAGTGAAAGGTAACTTACAAGGATTATCATTAGGAGATGCGATGGTAAAAATTCGTGCTTTACCTGCCATGCAGTCTTTACCCCCAGAGGTAAAAGAAGAACCTTCGGGAGATGCCGAAATTATGCGGGATGTCTTTGCTCGTTTCGCGGGGGCATTAGGTTTAGCTATCTTGTGCATCTATGCCATTCTCGTGTTGCTATACAACAACTTTGTTTATCCCATGGCGATTCTGGTGGCGTTGCCTTTGTCTATCGGTGGCGCACTATTGGGGCTATTAATTACCCAAAAAGAATTAGGATTATTTGCTTTAATCGGCATTGTCTTATTAATGGGTTTAGTAACTAAAAATGCTATTCTGCTGGTAGATTTTGCTTTAGCGGGTCTAAAAGAAGGTAAACCCCAGCGTAAAGCTGTAATTGCTGCGGGAGTATCACGCCTACGCCCGATTATGATGACCTCCATCTCAACTATTGCGGGGATGTTGCCCATTGCCTTAGAATTTGGTGCAGATGGCGAAGTGCGGAGTCCCATGGCGATCGCTGTTATTGGCGGTTTTACCACCTCAACTCTTCTAACCTTGGTAGTTGTGCCTGTTTTGTTTACCTACGTTGATAGCTGGATCAAAAATACTGGTAAATTCTTGGGCTTAAATCGTTATCAGGAGTCTAGTAGTGAATTAACCGTTACTGGTAAGTAATTTAGTAATTTAGTAATTTACTTATCAGAAGTTTGTTTATTTTCATAATATTCAATCAGCAGGGCTAATTCTATATTCCTAAGAACTAAAGATCGATCGCTTTTAGGCAGCTAATCCACATTGGGCATTAAATATAGTGACAGTTTTGTTTTCTGGAGTCACAATTCACGGTAAATTGAATTATGAAGTGGTAGCGAACTATACGAGCAAAAGCTGAAATGAGCAAAACAGTCTCGGAAATCATGACTACGGAACCAATTACCGTGTCGCCTGAAACATCCCTAGAGTCAGCAATTCAAATTTTAGTAGACAAAAAGATTAGTGGTTTACCTGTAATCAATGCTCAAGGAGATTTAGTCGGGGTAATTTCAGAAACTGACCTTACCTGGCAGGCTACAGGAGTAGATACACCTCCCTACATCATGTTCCTCGACAGCGTGATTTATCTCCAAAATCCAGCCAAACACAATAAAGAGATACATAAAGCCTTGGGGCAGACTGTTGGAGATGCCATGAGTACTCGCCCCATAACAGTTAAAGACAGTCAGCTAGTGCGGGATGCTGCAAGACTTATGCACGAAAAGAAAGTGCGTCGTCTTCCCGTAGTCAACGATCAGTCTCAATTAGTTGGCGTTATTACTCAAGGAGACGTAATTCGGATGATGGCAGCAGAATAAATTAATAAATTGCAACATAAGTTCATCTCGGTCTGATCTGAATCTGGAGTAGATAAAGCAGCTTTTTTTGATATTTCGATTCAGCAATTATCAATACAGTTTTAATCATGAGTATCACACCAGAATCAGTTGAAAATTTACTACATTCCACCGACTTTGGCGATCGCATTCGGGGTTTAAATCAATTGCGTCAAATTGAGCCGAAAATCGCTTTTGGCATGCTGCAACCGTTGATTACCGATCATAATACTCGTGTACGTTATGCCGCCGTCAGTCAGCTAGATACTTTGGGGGCAATAGACAAAGAAACTTCTTTAAAGATCTTACGCGATCGCTTATTTAATGATCCAGAACCCGATGTCCAAGCAGCAGCAGCAGATGCTCTTGGGGGTTTAAAGTTAGTGGAAGCCTATGAAGATTTAGCAAATCTCTATCACGATAGCTCGGAATGGTTAGTCCAGTTTAGTATTATTGCTGCCTTGGGTGAACTAGGGGAACCTCGTGGCTTCAATCTCTTAGAAGAAGCCTTGCACTCTAATAATAATCTTTTACAGACGGCAGCGATCGGTTCTATGGGGGAATTGGGTGATAATCGGGCTATTGCTCTGCTAACGGAATTTGCCGATCATGAAGACTGGCAAATACGTTATCGCCTAGTTCAAGCTTTGGGCAGATTAGGGGGTGAAGAGGCAAAAGCAATCATCACTAAGCTAGTAGATGACGAATTTGAGCAGGTGGCTCAGGAAGCAAAAAATAATTTATAAGTACTGATGCAAAATTAATGGCTAAGATTGAGAGCCACATCGTAGTGCATTGTCCCAGAATGCTGTTCAAAAGCATTACTAAAGCTCAGTTTGCTAAGATGTGAATTGACCTCAGAACTATTCCTCTAAAGTAAATTTAAAGTAAATTTAATTGCGGCGAGAAACCTCGATTTAAGTTCCCCATAATTATGCCAATGGTTAATTCGATCAAGAAAATCAATAAAACAGAAGAGTTGGATGTTTCCTGTTGGGTTAAAACTCGTAACTCTCTGTCTTCTAATTCGACCTTTTTGCTTTGGACTGGTTCTCTTTACGCTTTTGTCCCCAATGAAAAAAGAAAACACCTGTTTAAAATTGTGGGCATGAGTGTCAGTCGCTGTCTGCCGAATGAAGACAATAGTTGGGATTTTGCTTCTAGAGAATTAACTTACTATCTTGACCCTAAGACAGAGCAAGTAATTCATCAGTGGCATAATCCTTGGACAGCAGAAACTTTACCTGTGGTTCATGTCGCTAATAATCCAGTTCAAGGGCTGTTTAAAGGTGATTTTCCCGCGCAAGTCAATGGTGAGACTACAACCTTTGTTTTCGATCTATTTACTGACTATCCCAATCCTTTAGCAGGAGATCCCAGATTCATTGAATATAGTCCTCAGGCAACTTATCAAGCGACTGAATTATTTAAGTTAACTGTACCTACCGCAGAACTCCTCGACCCCAAAATTAGCGAAGTATCTCAAGTAATTCTGAGTTGGGATCGTATTGGTCCTTGGCTACCTTGGATGAAGATGGGAAATAAACCTGGACAACTAATTTACAGCGCTCAAGGATTCAAAGTAAATGATTTTAGCGAGTTACCTGAGTGGCTGCAAGCCGAAATTAACCACCGTATTCCTTTATATAAAGAAGCTCCTGCCAAGAGATTAGAAGGAGAAAACATCACTTCTTGGAAATATTTTAAGCAAAATTTTGCCGATTATTTAGCTGGAGCGAGATTTCCTTTACCAACTTCGTAAACCACGTCTATTTTGGTACTCGTCGTTTTTTAGATAACTGTTTTAGGTTAAAGGACAAAGGGGAAATTTCCCTACTTTTTTTAACCGACAAATTTTCTTAACCAAACAGTATTGGATCGCCTCTTATGATAAAGCAACGGATCGCATTCACCGTTGCTTTTGACTGGCGGGTTTAAAAATCCAAGATTAAATTGGGTGCAAGTTGCCCTATGGAAATTTTTAATTGTAATGGAAATTTTATTTAACGATCAGCTGGTACAGATAATGATGGAAATTCATCACAACTACCTGCTACCTGTTTCTAGTATTCTAGCTCAAGCTTTTCAAGACCCCGACATTCTCGGTCAGATTGAAAATGCCTGGTATAACTTTATTGATTCAGGGCAGGTTTGGGCATTATTCATTGGGATGTTTTTCGGTTACACCTTTAAAGGTTTTACTGGCTAATTATTACCAATCAATGAACAATAACAAATAGCGAATAGCTAATGACCTAAAATAATTTAGTCGTGTAATTGTAAATTTTCTTACTGTGAGCAAGCAAAAAACCTGGAGCGATCGCTTTGAATCGGCATTAAATCCTGCGATCGCTATTTTCAATGCCAGTATTGGTTTCGATATTCAACTGATTGAATATGATCTGACTGGTTCAATTGCCCATGCCAAAATGCTTGCCAAAACTGAAATTATCACCGATGTTGAAGCGCAACAGCTAGAATCTGGATTATCACAAATCCGCGAGGAATATCAACAGGGTAACTTTAATCCAGGTGTGGAAGCAGAAGATGTCCATTTTGCAGTTGAAAGACGACTGATCGAAATTGTCGGAGATGTAGGTAAAAAACTACACACGGCGCGATCGCGCAACGATCAGGTGGGAACAGACATCAGATTATATCTAAGAGCAGAAATTAGACAAATTCAGCAGCATCTAAGACAATTTCAGACTGCTTTATTAAACCATAGCCAACAGCACGTGGAAACTCTGATCCCTGGCTATACTCACCTCCAAAGAGCGCAACCGATAAGTTTAGCTCATCATCTTTTGGCATATTTTCAAATGTCCCAACGAGACTGGTTAAGACTAGAGGATGTCTATAAACGGACTAATATTTCTCCCTTGGGCTGTGGCGCGCTAGCAGGAACTACTTTCCCGATTGATCGCCACTATACTGCTGAATTATTAGGGTTTGAGCAGGTTTACGAAAATAGTCTAGATGGGGTAAGCGATCGCGATTTTGCGATCGAATTTCTCTGTGCAGCCAGTTTAATCATGGTGCATCTCAGTCGCCTGAGTGAAGAAATGATCCTTTGGGCATCTCAAGAGTTTAGTTTCATTACTCTGAAGGATACTTGTGCCACAGGTTCTAGCATTATGCCCCAAAAGAAAAACCCCGATATTCCTGAACTAGTGCGGGGTAAGACAGGAAGAGTGTTTGGACATCTCCAGGCTTTGCTAGTAGTTATGAAAGGCTTACCCTTGGCGTATAATAAGGATCTACAGGAAGACAAAGAAGGTATTTTTGATGGGGTAAAGACAGTTAAATCTTGCCTGGAATCAATGACCATATTACTACAGGAAGGAATTGAATTTAAAACCACTAGACTTGCAGAAGCCGTTGCTGAAGACTTCTCTAACGCCACTGATGTTGCCGATTATTTAGCTTCTAAAGACGTTCCGTTCCGTGAGGCGTATAATTTGGTAGGTAAGGTGGTAAAAACCAGCATAAATGCTGGAAAACTACTTAAAGATCTCACCTTAGAAGAATGGCAACAACTGCACCCTGCTTTTGAAGCCGATATCTATGATGCGATCGCACCCAAACAGGTAGTTTCTGCCCGCAATAGCTATGGTGGCACGGGCTTATCTCAAGTTAATCAGGCGATCGAACAGGCAAAATCTTTGTTGAATGACTAATTTGTTGAATGACTAAATTTTTGCTCAACAAAATCGAATACCTAATTATTCCAGGGATTTTTAAAATCTGAATTAAACACTCATACTTAAATTTAGTTCTATGCGTCGTTCTTGGCGATTTATTTCAACTGTACTCGGTATTATTTTCCGTCATCCTGTCACAGGCACAACAATTATCCCCGTTTTGCCTGATGGTCGCATTGTCTTAATCCAGCGTAGCGATTCGGGTAAATGGGGTTTGCCTGGTGGCATGATTGATTGGGGAGAAGATATTCCTAATGCTGCCAACCGAGAACTGAAAGAAGAAACAGGCTTAAAAATAACTAAAATAAAGCGTCTGCGCGGAGTTTATTCTGATCCCAAACGCGATCCTCGGATACATTCAATTTCTGTCGTGCTTGAAGTTGAAGCAGAAGGAGAACTATACCCAGAAGATAAATTAGAAGTATTACAGGTGAAAGCTTTTGCTAAAGATGAATTACCCTTGGGTAATCTTAGTCACGATCATGATCGACAGCTACATGACTATCTTAATGATCAAATTGTCATAGCTTGATGATTTATTAATAAACATACAGCCCATTCTAAGTTTAGAAATGAAATAGTAATGGGCAAAGGATGGGTTAGAATTATACTAATTGAGAACTATTCCTATAAAGAGTTAGTTTAAATCTGAAATAATCAGAAACCGAATAATTTTTGATTACTATTAACATCTAAAATGAATCAGTCAGCAATTCTCCAGCTTAGAAACATTACTAAAACCTATCCTAATCGAACAGATAGTAGTCAGATGGTAGTTTTAGATGGTGTAAGTTTAACTTTGAACCACGGAGAGTTATTAGGCTTGCTGGGACCTTCAGGATGCGGGAAAACTACTGTACTGAGAGTAGTTGCTGGATTTGAGTCAATCTCTCAAGGAACAGTCTCCATAGGAGGAAAAGTAGTCTGTACTAACTGCGAATCCTTGGCAGCAGAAAAGCGTAACACAGGAATGGTATTTCAAGATTATGCTTTATTTCCCCATTTGACGGTGGCAGAAAATATTGCTTTTGGTCTCAAACATCGGGGCAAAAATCAAAGCAAGAGTATCTTTCCACCTAGAAAAAATTATACTCAGATTAAACAACGAGTAAATGAAGTTTTAGAATTAGTAGGATTGACAGATTTAAAAAAGCGTTATCCTCATCAGCTTTCAGGAGGACAACAGCAGCGTATTGCCCTCGCCAGAGCTTTAGCACCTCAACCAGCCTTGATTTTGTTAGATGAACCTCTAAGTAATTTAGATGTTCAGGTGCGTCATCGTTTACGGGCTGAAATTCGCGCTATTCTTAAGGCAGCAGGGACATCAGCCATCTTTGTGACTCATGATCGAGAAGAAGCTTTGGCGATCTCCGATAAAATTGCCGTGATGCGTCAGGGAAAAATCGAACAGGTGGGGACACCAGAGGAAGTGTATCTCAATCCTGCGTCCCGCTTTGTCGCCGAATTTGTCACCCAAGCTAACTTTTTACCCGCTACGAACAAAGGGTTGTTTTGGCTGACAGAAATTGGGGAAATAGCCTTATCTCAATCGGAGCTTCCCGATCATAATTATGTAAAGGCAGAAACTGGAGACTTGATGTTGCGCCCCGAAGAGATTCTGTTAATCCCCGATCCTGATTCTAAGATAGTGGTACGAGAAAGACAGTTTTTAGGTAGAGAATACTATTACGGTATCGAAACAGCTTCAGGAAAAAGAATTTATGCCCGTACTAATTTGGATCGAGCGATCGCCGTAGGCACCAATGTTAGTATATCCTTGACTATGAACGCGCCCCGAATATTTACCGTTTCTTCTGAAATTAACAAGTTTTTAGCTTCAGCATAAATTAAATAACCAACATCCCAATAAAATCATCATCTATATAGACAATTATTAAGTGCTACTGAATCATCATCTATGAAGCCAAACATTGAAGCTATTTCTGCCATGCCTAACGGTACAAAGCCAACTCATTTACTGGTGGTGCTACATGGTTGGGGCGCTAACTATCAAGATTTTGTTCCTTTCGCCAAAGTACTGAACTTTCCAGGCTTTGGCTACATATTTCCCAATGCTCCCTTCGAGCATTTTCAAGTGCCAGGAGGCAAAGCTTGGTATGCCTTAGAAAATAAAGAGTTTACAGGATTGGGGGAAAGCCGAAAGCTATTGGTGGATTGGTTAAACTCATTAGAAGCTTCCACAGGAGTACCTCTTAATAAAACGATTCTAGCTGGGTTTTCCCAGGGAGGAGCAATGACATTAGATGTCGGATTAACTTTGCCCTTGGCTGCATTATGTAGCTTTAGTGGATATTTGCATTATCAGCCACAAGCAGAGGAAAATAAGATTTTTCCCCCGACGATGATTATTCATGGTCAACAAGATCCTGTAGTGCCACTAGAAGCTGCCGTTAAAGCTAGAGATGAACTAACTAAAATTGGTGTTTCGGTTCGATATCAAGAATTTGACATGGCTCATGAAGTTCAAGAACCAGCGATCGCCTTATTCAAGCAGTTTATTATGAAGCAAGTCAATAATCAAAATCTCAGCTAATTATTTATTGTTCATATAAAATCTGTTCAAAGCAGAATTGTCCTACCTCAACCAAAGCAGTCTCAGCTTCTTTGTCAGTGGTGGAAGCTGCGGTCAGCTTTTTAAATTCCGCTAGATTGTACTGCTGTTCAAATTCATTAATGGTACAATCACACAATCTTTTAGCTTCAACTTCAGCTAATCCTTCCTCCATCGAAGTTTGAATACATTCTTGGTTGTAGTCTTGGACGAATTCTACTGGATATTGATTGGCTTGTTGATCTTTGATTGTTTCTTGGGCAAAAGCCACACCACCAATAGATAATAAAGATAGACTGAGTAAAGAAGAGTAAAAATATTGCATAGCGATCGCAGTATGATTTAGTTTAAGTTATTCTTGGTTAGATTCAACAGCTAACAGTATATTCTTTAGATGCTCAATACTTGATCTATGTTCCTCTCCAGAAACTAATGTTTAATGATCAATAGTTCCCAGGTTAAACAACAGGCAAAAGACATCGGGTTTCATTTGGTGGGTGTTGCCACAATTGATAATCATCAAGATCAAGCGGTTGAACATCTCCAAAACTGGCTAGCTTCAGGATATCAGGCTGATATGGCTTGGATGACAAGTCCCAAAAGAGAAGATATTCGCACCTATATGCCCGAAGTGCGATCGCTTATTTCCGTGGCGCTCAATTATTACACGCCCCACCAACACTCTCAGAATCCTGAGATCGGCAAGATTTCTCGCTATGGCTGGGGTAGAGACTACCATAAAGTCATGGGCAAAAAGCTGAAGGCTTTAAGTAACTGGTTGCGATCGCATGATGACTCAATTATCACTCGTTACTCAGTAGATACTGCCCCGATTCAAGATAAAGTTTGGGCGCAACGGGCAGGATTAGGTTGGATTGCTAAAAATGGTAACCTGATCACCAGAAAATATGGTAGCTGGGTATTTTTGGGGGAAGTTTTAACTAATTTAAAGCTGACCCCTGATAGTCCCCATACTAGTCATTGTGGTACTTGTTTTCGTTGTTTAGATGCTTGCCCGACAGATGCGATTGTCAAACCCTATGTAGTTGATGCTAATCGCTGTATTGCTTACCATACAATTGAGAATCGACAGTCAGAATTACCACCAAATATTGCGGATAATTTATCAGGTTGGGTAGCAGGATGTGATATTTGTCAGGATGTATGTCCTTGGAATCAAAGTTTTGCCCAAGAGACAGATATTAGTGATTTTAACCCCTATTCTGCTAATATTCAGCCCCAATTGGATGAATTAGCTAGTATTGACGAAACAGAGTGGAATCAACGGTTTCGCGCCTCTGCCCTAAGAAGAATTAAGCCTGATATGTGGCGACGTAATGCTCATGCTAATCTAAATAGAGAGAAGTAACGGTTTGGCTAATACAGACAAGTATAAGAATTTTTACTAACCACAATAGCTCTATATAATTCACCATATACAGAGGATTCAATGACTGCTAAGGTAATCTTATTTGATTTTGATGGTACTATTGCTAATACGTACCAGGCGATCGCTAGTATTACTAATCAATTATCTACCGAATTTGGTTATAAAGCCTTAAACCAAGAAGAATTATTATTAATCAAGAATTTAAGCTCTCGTGAAATAGTCAAACGCTCAGAAATATCTTTTTTTAAGTTACCTTTTTTACTAAGACGAGTTCGCTTAGAATTGAGTAAAGAAATTGCTGAGTTGGAGTCAATTCAGGGTATTGATCAGGTTTTATTGCAATTAAAACACTTGGGCTACGTTTTAGGTATTGTTACTTCTAACAATCAAGAAAATGTCGATATATTTTTGGCAAAAAATCAGTTAGCTCACCTGTTTGATTATGTATACTCTGATACGTCTGTGTTTGGTAAGCATCGAGTCATCAATCAAGTAATTAGAGAACACATGCTAGATAAAACTGACGTAATTTACGTCGGCGACGAAACTAGAGATATTAGATCTGCTAGAAAAAGTCGTATTTCAGTGATAGCAGTTAGCTGGGGCTTTAATGCGCCAGAAATATTAAGTGAACATCAACCAGATTATTTGGTAGATCATCCCTCAGAATTGTTAGGGGCGATCTGTCTTTGGCAACCTTGTCAGTCAACAGTCAACAGTTGTCAGTAGAGACAAGGCATGCCTTGTGTCTAAATTTATCAGTTATTTCAGCTATTTTGTAGTGAACAATTTTGGGTTTCTAAGTCTATGAGGCTCAATGGATGAGAAATTTCCATTTAGGGAATTGTTGCTCTTTATAACGCAACTGAGTGCCAACAGAAATATACATAGGTTAACTTAGATATGTAGGTAGATGGAATTAAATATAAAACCATAATAAAAAAGAACGGAGTCAGAGGCAACTGTCTCGTCGCCTACTACCTACTAAGTATCTTTTAATTAATTTTACCCACCTACTTATGACAGTAAATAATAGTAATCCTGAATGCTTATTATTTGCTCAACACGGCTGGGCCGATACAAGTAATGACATCAGTAGACTGGCTCAAGCGGCAGCAGACTCTCAGACTTTGATCATCTCACCTAGTCTGGGATTACTAAAAACTTTTATCAGGATTGAACCTTTAATTGAAAAGCTAGAAAAAATTGCCTCGCAAACAATCAAAGATCATCCTGATACTTCCATAAAAATTGTGGGACACTCGATGGGAGGTTTAATGTGGCTAGAAGTATTAAATCGTAACCCTCAATGGTGGCATAAAGTTCATTCGTTAATTTTATTAGGCTCTCCTGTTGGCGGTTCAAATATAGCTAGGATCATCGATCCCTTGGGGATTGGGATCGGCACTGCCAGGGACTTAGGGAAAAATCGTCGTGCCATAGCCGAAAAACTTGCTCAACATATTCCCACTCTGTCTGTGGCTAGTGATATTGGTCTGGGTACAGACGGTTTAGTAACCCTGGAAAACACCAAATTCAACTACGCTCATTTACAGCTAGTATCTGATATTCCCCATAGCGCCATGAAATATCATCCCGAGATTATTCCTGTGATGCAAAACTTTTGGGCAAATCCTCAGTTAGGTTTCTCTCCAGAAGGAAACCAGCTAAATCAGTTTATTCAACGTTTACGTTCAATCCCAGGAATGACTGACGCTGACTATCGTAATTTTGAGCGATCGCAAATTATTGCTACTCTTGCTGATGGTAGCACCCTCCACATTTGGAATAATCCTCTAGGAGTCCCTCATGTATATCTCGGTAAAGGACAAAGATGTATCTACGCTGGCTATGTTGGCTTAATCCATGCCTGGGGTTTGCGTCAGGCAATAAAAGATATACAAGAACATGAATTGTAAAATAGGCGTTGCTGGATCGAGGTATGATTCTGTAGTTTTAGAAATTAAGCAGATCGATTAAAAAGCTAATAGCTGATAGCTACGAACAGATTACTTATCGGTTTCACGTTGTACTCTTGTGGTATACTTCAAATCAGTAACGCCGTAAAATAAATCTGCCAAAATCTTTTTTTTCCAAATTACTTGACAAACTTAGGTGAAAAGTTGCTATGATGTCTGTGTTGAAAAACGTTGGGGCGTCGCCAAGTGGTAAGGCAGCGGTTTTTGGTATCGCCATTCCTAGGTTCGAATCCTAGCGCCCCAGTGAATTCTGGTAGTTCCTGGAAACCCATGTAGTTGAGAGGGTGACCATGAAAAGTCTACCACACAAAGGCTTTAGCCCCATGTACGACCCTGAAAGCTACAGGTTTGAATCACATTCAATAGTGGAGAAGTGACTCAATAAGATTTCGTTAGCCTCAGCTAGATCGTGACCAAAAGTTAAAATTCCCTCCTCATGACCACTCATGACAATGATCTTTTGCTGTTGAGTTTGCCATTTTTGACACAGGCGAATAATTTCCTCTGCCATTTCTGGTGTGCCGTAAGCACAATCTGGGTTAGTAGTCGGGACTAAATTTTGTAGTTTATGCCATAGCTGGCGGTGATGAACATGAACCACGGCGTTTACCGCAGGTTCAGCAGTGTAAATAGCTGCATGAGTCAAAGTTTCTGAAGAAGCCTTGATTAGTCCTCGACAGGTTACATAATTTTTATGCCAGTCATAATCAGTAACTTTGGTGTAATGCTGTGCCGTTAAATGAGCAATTCCCCCTGTTTGTGTTCCTGATATTATCAGCTGTGAAGAATTACCAAGACGAATGCTCAGATTGCCAAAGCCAATTCCGTTGTCGTATTCGCCGATCAAACCCAACTGGTATAGCTGCTTGCGCCATTGATTTAGTTCAATAATGTCAGCTTTAGCGATCGCTGGTTCTGGATGCCAATGACATTGATACTTGATATACCCTTCGTCAATCATGAGATATAGCTCAAACTGTAAATCTTACCCAGTCCCTTCAAAATTTAGCAAAGATTACGGCTTTTACCACTACAGCTTGGTTACCAAAAACGATAAATTAGATAGAGAAGATAAAGAAATATTAATATATAACGAGGAGTTTTCTAAACTATGTTTGAATACTTCAATGAAAAAGCAATAAAAAACGTTGTTCTCGCTCAAGAGGAAGCCAGAAACACAGGACATAATCTTGTGGGGACGGAACACATTTTATTGGGAGTGATTGGGGAGGGAACATCTACAGCAGCAAAATTACTGGTTAATTTAGGTATTAATCTTGAGCAAACTAGACAGTTGGCAATTGAAGTTGTCGGCAAAGGTTCTGGGTTTATTCCCGCGAATATTCCTTTTACACCCAAAGCTAAGAGAATTCTGGAACAGGCTTTTAATGAAGCACGTCAATTAAAAAGCAATTTTATTAGTCCAGAGCATATTTTACTGGCAATTATCAAGCAGTCGGACAACATGGCGGTTAAGCTCTTGATTAAACAGGATGTTAACCTGAGAAAGCTACGCACAGACTTGATTAAGAAGTTAGGGGAAACCGAAGTAGTCGCTGCTGCAAGCAAAAATAATCCGTTTGGTTTTGCTGGCGGTAGAGATAAGCAAACCCAGCTCAAAGAGTATAGTATTAACCTTACTGATTTAGCTAGAGAAGGTAAGCTAGACCCCGTAGTAGGTCGATATCCAGAAATTGAACGAGCAGTTCAAATCTTGGGTAGACGCACCAAAAATAATCCTATTTTAGTTGGTGAACCTGGAGTTGGAAAAACTGCGATCGCCGAAGGATTAGCGCAACGTATTGTTGATGGTGATGTTTCTTCTCTCTTAGCAGACAGGGAAGTAATTAGTCTTGATATGGGTTCATTACTGGCAGGGACTAAGTTTAGAGGTGAGTTTGAGGAACGCCTCAAGTCAATTGTGGAAGAAGTCCGCGCTGCGGGTAATATTATCCTGGTAATTGATGAGATTCATACCATTGTTGGTGCTGGTGCCATGGGTGGGGCAATGGATGCTGCCAATATGCTCAAGCCAGCTTTGGCTAGAGGGGAACTGCAATGTCTGGGTAGCACTACCCTAGATGAATATCGTCAGTATATTGAGCGGGATGCAGCCTTAGATCGTCGTTTCCAAAAAGTAATGGTGGGTGAACCTTCGATTGAGGATGCGATTGAAATCCTTCAAGGACTACGTAAAACCTATGAAGATTTTCACAAAGTCAAGTACACTGACGAAGCAATTAAAACTGCGGTTACTTTTTCGGAAAGATATATTACAGACCGCTTTTTACCCGACAAAGCAATTGACTTAATTGATGAAGCTGGTTCAAGAACTCATCTCAACCACTGCTTGCAGCAGGGTAAAGAAGAGAACGAGGTGGATGTACCCATAATTAACCCTGAAGCCTTGACTCCCGTAGTTGATGAGGAGGCGATCGCTAAAATCGTCGCTGCTTGGACAGGAGTTCCGGTCACTAAAATGACAGAAACTGAATCGGAAGCCTTGATGTATCTTGAAGATGATCTTCATCAGCGTGTTATTGGTCAGAATGAAGCTGTTAGAGCTGTTTCCCGTGCTCTACGTCGTTCTCGTTCTGGATTAGGTGATCGCAGTCGCCCCATCGCTAGTCTGTTTTTCTCTGGTCCTACTGGAGTGGGTAAAACTGAACTGGCTAAAGCATTAGCGACTCAGATGTTTGGTTCCGAAGATGCGATCGTGCGAGTAGATATGTCGGAGTACATGGAATCTCATACCATATCTAAGCTAATTGGTTCTCCTCCTGGGTTTGTCGGTTATGACGAAGGTGGACAGCTAACCGAAGCAGTACGACGTCAACCCTATACCATCGTTTTGTTTGATGAAATTGAGAAAGCTCATCCCGATGTCTTTAACTTGATGCTTCAGTTGCTCGATGATGGTCGTTTGACTGATGCTCAAGGACGCACAGTAAGTTTTAAAAATACTGTGATCATCATGACTTCTAACATCGGTTCTAAAGTAATTGAGAAAGGTGGTAGCGGTCTTGGTTTTGACTTTTCTGGCGATAAAGATGAAGCGCAATACAATCGCATTAAGAATTTAGTTAACCAGGAATTGAAAAACTATTTCCGTCCTGAATTTATCAACCGCCTCGACGAAATTATTGTCTTCCGTCAGTTAACTAAGCCTGAAGTTAGACAAATCGCTGGTATCTTACTCCAAGAGATATCTGCCAGACTGGAAGAACAACGTGAGATTACTCTCAATGTAACTACCGCTTTTGAAGACAAGGTAATCGAAGAAGGATTTGATCCTAGCTACGGTGCCAGACCACTCCGTCGGGCAATTATGCGTCTGTTAGAGGATAGTTTAGCTGAAGCAATTCTTTCTGGTCGAGTTAATGATGGCGATAATGCCTTAGTTGATCTTGATGAGGATGGTGAAACTAGCGTTACACCTGTGGAAGAACAGCTCTTAGTAGAAGCAACTCGTTAATTGAATTTAGATAGATTAATTATTTACTATTTAGGCGAGCAATTAGCTCGCCTTTTTTTATTGTTTTACATTTATAGTCCAATAGTTCGGACAAAGTTTTGATAATATATAAGACTGAAAGTATTGAAAAATCATGCCTTACGTCAAAGATAGCTTAAAAGCTAACTTGATAAAAAATGCCAAGTTTTGACAATTGTTATCCTGCAAGGCTTGTAAGCTCGTTAATAAAACTGTCCGAACTATTGATAGTCATTAATTGAAGTGACATCCTCCCGACGCTCATCGCAAAGCGATAGAGCGCGGGCTTCCATCGTCGCCAATGGATCTTGCTCCCCTGACACCTAACGGTGAGTTGCGCCACTTATCTAGAACCAAGTTCCCCGACAGTACGACTTGAGAGCCAATTTCTTGCTTTTCGGGAGTCCCCCGATACGTTTCTATTCCTCGGTTACAGATTTCCTGTGCCGAGGCAATATCTCTATCTACCACATAACCACATTCTCCACATTCATGCCGCCGAACACTGAGATCCTTTCTCACTGTGGTTCTACAGTTAGGACAAGTCTGAGATGTGCCACGATGATCTACTCGTCCCACAAATACATCTCTCTTTCTAGCTACATATTCTAAAATGGTTCTTTGCTGTCCAAAAGAAGCATCAACTGTATGCTTGCCTAACATTCCTTTTGCCATGATGCGGAAGTCACAATCTTCAATGTAGATTGTCTCTGCCATATCCCATAGCTTATGAGCTAATTTGAACTGATAATCTGTGCGCTGGAACCCGATGTGGTTATGTTGTTTTGCTACTTTGACCCGAGCTTTCTCGTAGTTGTTCCCTCGCTTCATCTTTCTCGACAGACGCTTTTGTAGCACTTTCAGCCGACGATGGGCTGTCTGGAAAAAATTAGGTCTTGCTTCGGTATATCCATCGCTGGTTGCCACATAAGACAACAAACCGACATCGACACCTATTGCATGACCATGAGGTACGGGACGAGGAAGTTCCATATCCGATTGTATGGCTAACACCGCAAACCAACCTACTGCTTTTTTCACCACTCGAACTTGTTTGACCACAAACCCCTCTGGTATCGGTCGGTGCAGATTGATTGGCACGAACCCTAACTTGGGTATCCCAATAGTCCAATCCGTTAGAGGATTAGTCTTGAACTGAGGGAACAGCAAAGATTTCATCTGTCCATATTTTTTGAACCGAGGGAAGCCATATCCTCTGCCTTGAAAGAAGTCCCAGGCATCGTGCAATCGCCTAACATTGGTCTGAAGCACTTGGGATGGGGCAGCTTTGAGCCGAGGGAACTTTTTCTTGGCTGGAGGCAGGTTATTTTGCTGTTGGTGGTAGCTAGGAAAGGGATAGTCCGCAGCCATAATGTATTCTGATTCTAAACTGCATCTGGAGATCGGACATTTGCGAGATGCAATCCAATCTTTTAGCTCCCTCAGGGCATAGTTATAAGATACGCGACAAGTTTCTAACCACTCCGACAGTAGTTCGATTTGCTGCTTATCTGGGTATATCCTGTAGGCGTAATTTAGAATCATCTGCCTATTCTACCATACTAAAGTGCTAATGGTAAAAATTCAGATTTATTTGTCTGCGCTATCGCTTCGACTCACAGGCTTTTCATCCCGACGCTGAATTAGTTTTTCCGCTTTCGCTACAAAATAACTACGGCGCGGGACTTCCCAGCCTAAAGGTTAAACTAATACATTTGTACCTAAGCTACTTCTCGTTTAGAGTCTGTATTTCTAGGGTTCCAGCGCGATCGCAATTCTTCTATGTGCATATTCTGTTCATCTTTCTTAAGATGTCGAGGACTACTCTCAAAAGATAAAGAGGAAGGCAGCTTATCCGAATCATATTCTGCTTTGATAAATGATTCTATGTCTGCGTAAGTAGGATAAAAATCGCCCTTCAATTCAGACAGTTCGACCTGCTTTCTTAAGGCTGCGGAGAATAAACCTGTTCCATCGTCAAAGAATCTTTCAGTGGTTCTTCCATAGCTTTCATAGGGATGGAAAGAAAGGTCATTGGGAGCTTGAGCAGCTACCCAAGATACGTAAGACCAATATTCGCTAAAAGTACCAAACTTATTGGCGGAGCGCATCATCAATAACAGCCAGTGTAGCTCAGATTGATAGTACTGATTCACCTGGCGAGCAAATGATTGGAGATGTTGCTGTTTAAACCACATATGATGAGGAATAAAAGTTCCCTCTTGATTTGTTAGAGCCTCAACTCCCAGCACAGAAGATATCCAATTGTCCCATTTAGATACGATGCTGTTGTTCCCCCAGCCATTATGTTGCAACAAAGCAAACGAACGTTGAATGGTTTGTTCTTGTTTTTTAATTAAAGGCCAGGCATCTACAGGAAGCAGATCACTATCCCAAACAACATACCACTCACTCAAGTTTTCAATCCCTTCAAACGCGCCTAATTTTAATAGCTGTTGATAAAACCAGCCTGGGGTATATAAAGACTGACCTAAATCCAGTTCGGCACAAATTTTTTCTTTAGATAAATTTTCGGAATTAAAAAAGGTTTCTTCTTCATGCAGATAGAGAGTCGAGGTATGCCAGTCCTGAGATTCCTGATTGAGTTTATGCACTTGGGCAGCGGGAGCGATGACATGGATTGATCGTGGCTGGTAATGGACGCTGATTCCTTCTAAGACAGCTCTCGTATTCCAACGCACACGATAGAGAGGAACAACAAAGTCAAAAACTTCTGAGGACATATATCTAGTTGGTATCTATGGAACAAATTTGTATATTTGACGTTGGTTAACCAGGGTATGATTTTTAAAATCATCTTATATTAAATGATAAAAAGCCTATAGCTTAAAGCTTAGAACAGTATGATTGGCAGTTTCGCGTTGTGCCCTTGTGGTATATATTCAATCACCAACGCCGTAAATCTATACGGCAGATAAGGTTGGTTCTATTACAGATGTAGATTCTGTTGGTGCATGAGCCACAGTTGAAGGATCTTCTAGCCCCACATCACTACAGTGAGGTTCAATACCCAGACCTTTTCTAGGATAGAAGTTACAGATTTCTTGATACTCCGCAACCGCCTGATCTAGTTCTTCACGAGTCAGGGAGTTTAAATAGCCACATTGACCAATTTCCCCTTTAGGTAATGGTGCTGCTAAGTTGCCACCGCGCTTCTCAAATATTTTCTGTTGAGATGCCCAAAGGGTATCTGTTCGGAGCATGATGTCGTGCCACAGACTTAAGCCAAAAGAACTAATTAGGCGCATAATCCTCCCAAACTGCTCCTGGTTAATCCAGTTCATCCGATAGCTTAGGTAAGCTCCAAAGCCCATGCCGATAGAAACCGCGTGTCCGTGTAGTAAGCCAGCTTCAATCTCGAACCCAGGGGACCAGGTGTGTCCGTAGGCATGAGGACGACATTGATGAGTCTCGTACATATTATCGTATTCAGCAGCTACATAGCTCCGTAGGGCAGCCCCCAAAATCTTTTGAGACAGATCATTGATTTCTGATTCTGGCTCACAGTCCATCGTACCAAAGCGGGTTTCAATTAGCTTCGGTCCAGCCTGTTCCATATAGTTTAACAGTTCTGCATCTTTGGTCACTGCCATTTTAATGATCTCAATGATGCCGTGACGCAACCATCCTTCTTTTAGTGTTTTGAAGAAATAGCGATCGGTAATTGATAATATTGGTGGATGATAAGCCCCCAATAGGTTTTTATAGCCAAAACCATCACAACAGGTTCGAGGAGAAGGCCCGGCATCGATACCAGCTACAATTGAGGTAGAAAGCATAATGTAGGGTGTATTGCGATGATACAGAGCGCAAGCAAGTCCACCCGTATCAGCTAGTACACCACCACCGACAATTAACACAGGTTCGTTGCGAGATACTCCTAGATTTTTAAAGTCGCCGAGCATTTTCTCAACGGTACGGATTCCTTTATCTACTTCCATTGCTCGATAGACCAGCTTTTCTAATTTAATGCTGTGATAGTCGAAATAATGTTCAAGCTGTTCACCAAAATAACGCTCAACATTTTGATCTACTAAACATACGCAGCGTCCATGGGAAATATATGCATCTCTTAACGTTGATTCCTCAGGATCGAGGGAATTATCCACAACTCTAACGGAAGTGAAAGTGCTGGATCTTACCACTGCTTCGATGGTTTGATCATCTGCGGTACTTTCTACATAGCCACGGCTTTCACGGTAACTGGAAGTAGGGTAGATTGCATGAGGATTTTCTTCTACCAAACGCGCTGCTAGGTCTTGATAAAAGTCTCTTTCCTCAGTTTTTAAGAGGTAATCTAAGAGCTTAATTCTGCCTAATTCTGTGGAGTGAATTTTGTTAGCGAATGTATACCACTCCTTTCCAACAGCTTCATCAAAGGCAGAAAACAGTTCGGCTAATAAACCGAAGAAGTTACTCAGGGAGAGATTGAGGCAACTCCGAAGCTTACGACAAGCTGATAAACCTTTCACTGCATCCACTACAGCAAACTCTGTTCCTAATTCTTGTGAAAAAGCAGGGCTGTTGATTAATGCCAGCAACAAGTTTCTAAATTGTTCGTTACAACAAATGGCTTCTAGGGCGTTTTCCAGGTTTTGAAGCGCCAGAGGCTCACAGTCATGCCTGAAAATAAAAGCCTTAACTGCCGAGGTCGTATTTGTCATCATTTATTCCGAAAGAAACGGTATGTGCAAGATTGATTTTTCAGGGTTGTGTAAGTCCCCGCTTAAGTTAAATTAACATAACTCCTCAAAAAAATTAAGAAATTTTTCAAAAAAAGTCTTTATTTCGAGAATTATGGTAACAGAAAATACATTTGTGTCGTCTTTTCGCCTACAGCATATTTTTTAGGTGAACAGGTATTTTCGGTATAGCGATCGCATTCTACCTTGGCAGATGTCATAACCCATATTCGGCAGCCGCACAGATAAAGTACATCTAAAATCGCCCAAAACCCGTATTTTATCTTGAAGAAAAAGATTAATTGAATAAATTAGAGACAAGTTAGCGTATGATTAACAACTTGTTTAATACCTTGATGAATTAAGCAATGAATGCCTTGAAAACATTGAAATATCCAACGTAATGTACGATTAAGTCTAAAATAAATAATAAATTGTTTTAAATCTGGAAGTGCGTATCAGATTGAGACTCAACTGCGCTATTCAACGGTTATGGTGGGCTGAATCCCACACTCCCCTACCTCGCCTCAAGGCAGGTGGGGGTTATTGAACAGGCTGCGATTTCGCTGATTTTTTGTTCTCAGTGACCTTCTTAGTAGTTTTTTTGATTTTTGCTGGTTCTAAAATTTCTAAAGGCTTGGCTGCATCTAGCTCAACAGCCTGAGCCGTAGATTCTTTATCAAAGATTAACTTCTCGTCCACACAGTCCACGACTATTTTGTCTCCTGCGGTATAAGTATTGTCTAAAATCATCGTGGCGATGGGATTTTGTAATTCGCGCTGAATCGCCCGTTTTAGGGGACGCGCGCCATAGGCAGGATCATAACCGATAGTAACAATCCGATCTTGGGCTGCGGGAGATAGCTCAATGGTAATTTTTTGCTCACTTAACAAGCGTTGAATACCTTCAATTTGGATTGTAACAATTTGTTTGAGTTCTTCTTTTTTCAAACCGTGGAAGATAATCAAGTCGTCGATACGGTTAAGAAACTCAGGGCGGAAATGACCTCTTAATGCTTGATTCACCTGCTTATAAATCTTCTCGTAATCTTCGTCTTCTCCTTTCACATTCAGAATATGTTCGCTACCAATGTTACTAGTCATGACAATGATAGCGTTGCGGAAGTCCACTACTCGTCCTTGAGAGTCAGTAATTCTGCCATCATCAAGTACCTGGAGCAGAATATTAAAGACATCCTTATGGGCTTTTTCCACTTCATCTAATAGCACGACGCAGTAAGGACGGCGACGCACCGCTTCGGTTAACTGTCCTCCTTCCTCGAAGCCAATATATCCTGGAGGCGCACCGACTAAACGAGATACCGCATGTTTTTCCATGTATTCGGACATATCAATCCGCACCATGGCATCTTCACTATCAAATAAAAATGCTGCTAAAGCTCTCGCCAACTCGGTTTTACCTACTCCTGTCGGACCCATAAAGAGAAATGAACCAATGGGTCTGCCAGGGTCTTTCATGCCTGCCCTAGCACGGCGAATAGCCGCTGCTACTGCTGCTACAGGCTCTTGTTGTCCAATGACTCGGTGATGAAGATGTCCTTCTAGTTGGAGTAGTTTTTGTCTTTCTGATTCTAGTAAACGATTAATTGGTACTCCTGTCCAGTTAGCGACAATTTCGGCAATATCCGATTCTGACACCTGTTCTCTTAAAAGAGTTGTTCCCTCGGACTGAATATCAATTAGCTTAGTTTCCTTGGCTTCCAAGTCTCTTTGTAAGTTTTCTAGCTTGCCATATTTTAACTGTGCCGCTTTTTCGTGATCGAAAGCTCGCTCTGCTTTATCTAGCTCCAGACGGGTTTTTTCTTCTTCTTCTTTTAAAGCATTAATTTCATCTAGTAAGTTCTTTTCTGATTGCCATTGTTCAGATAACCCACCTTGTTTTTCTTTCAAGGTTTTAATTTCCGCTTGGATTTTGCTTAACCTTTCTTTTGCTGCTTTATCTACCGTAAGTATTCCTGGACGTTGGCTTTCCCCAGTCAAAGAAACTTTCTCCATCTCTAGCTGCATAATACGGCGATCAATATCTTCTAATTCGCTGGGTTTAGAAGTAATCTCCATTTTTAATTTAGCTGCTGCTTCGTCAATCAGATCGATCGCCTTATCGGGCAAAAAGCGATCTGTAATATAGCGTTGAGAGAGGGTTGCTGCTGCCACTAGTGCGGAGTCGGTAATGGTTACCCCGTGATGCACTTCGTATCTTTCTTTTAAACCCCGCAGAATAGAAATGGTATCTTCCACAGAAGGCTGTTTAACATATACCTGTTGGAAACGTCTTTCTAAAGCGGGATCTTTTTCAATATTTTTACGATATTCATCCAGGGTAGTTGCCCCAATACAGCGTAATTCTCCCCGTGCCAACATAGGCTTGAGTAAGTTGCCCGCATCCATTGATCCAGAACCTTCCTTTGCCCCTGCACCGACAACGGTATGCACTTCATCAATAAACAGAACTATTTGACCGCTAGATTCGGTTACTTCTTTTAAAACCGCCCGTAAACGTTCTTCAAATTCTCCACGATATTTTGCCCCAGCAATTAAACTCCCCATATCGAGAGAAATCAATTGACGATCTTTGAGAGATTCTGGCACATCACCATTAACGATGCGTTGCGCTAACCCTTCGGCGATCGCAGTTTTACCAACCCCAGGCTCACCAATCAATACAGGGTTATTCTTCGATCTGCGAGACAAGACCTGAATTACCCGACGGATCTCTTCATCTCGACCAATTACAGGATCTAATTTACCCCCCCTCGCCTCTTCAGTCAAATCCCTGCCATACTTTTCTAATGCTTGATACTGTTCTTCTTGATTTTGTTTCGTTACCTTTTGCGAACCTCGAATAGCCTTGATTGCCAGTTCCAAATCCTGGGGGTCAACATTGAAGCTACGCAGAGATTTCTTGCCGATGCGCGCATCCTCCCCAAACGCCATCAGGATATGTTCCATGGAGATAAAACTATCCCCCCAACTGACACGACAGTCCTCCGCACGGTCTAACATACGGTCGAGACTTGGTCCTAAATACAGTTGAGATGAGCCAATTCTTGGCTGTCGCTTAGTAAACATCTCTAGCTGCTGCTTGAGACGCGGGGAGTCCACATTAACCTTCTCTAAAATTGCGATCGCCAGTCCTTCTTGTTCTAAGGCTGCCAAGATTAAATGCTCTACCTCTAAGTTCTGATTCTGAAATAGTTTGGCAACTTCTTGAGATTTAACGATCGCATCCCAGGCTTGTTCAGTAAACTTACTTTGATCGGTAGGCTGCATATTTTAGCTAAATTAGGGTTGTTACAGTTGATAATTGATAGTGCCAAGTATAGCAAGGCTTACATAACTAATATCCAAGTCCAAAATTACCTCTAGAAAGACTTGAATATAATATAAATAACATGTCTTAATAATAATTCTAGTATCATCTATCAACTAAAAACCATGAGTTCACAGATTGCAGGTATTTCAGTTACAGTGCAACCTAGCAAAGAGCAACTTGATCGACTAGGGGTGTTTAGTTGGTCGATCTGGGAGAAAGAAGTCTCTGAATTTCCTTGGACTTACGACGATGCGGAAACCTGTTATTTCTTGGAGGGAGACGTAATAGTTACTCCCGATGGTGGTCAGCCCGTGACTATGGGCAAAGGAGATCTAGTTACCTTTTCTGCGGGGATGTCCTGCACTTGGAAGATTAATCAGTCAGTTAAAAAGCACTATAAATTTGGCTAGTGATGCTAAATCCTGTTCACGTATTTGAACAATTTTTTCAATACTGCGCTGGTCATTGGCAATCTGATCCCACTTAACATTATGGTTTTATCTTGATTCGTAATACTTTCAATTTTTTCTCAGTCCCTAGTATCTATAGATACAGTTTAGTATGCTGGTTTTTGCTCAGGCTACTTAATAATTTTTAACTCTATTCTCATTAAGTTTTACAAAACTTGATATGATCAGTTCTAGCAGCATTGTATAAATAGACTGTGAATGCTTGTCTTATTTCTAATTGAGTAAGACTCGGATTAACTTAGAATTAGGTGTTACAGAAGATCAATTTGTACTTCGTCTGTCTTAGGACTTAATGTCAGATCAAACACCTTTTTAAAACTGCACTTTAATTATCTGGTGCATTGATATGAGGGAGCTAGAACTCTTGTCTGGAGAAATCTACCCCGAAATATTAGTAACTAAATAACCTGGCATAAACTGATTTCAGTAATTGTTAAGCAGTGAAATATTGAAGACAAGTTTTTTAATACTTCCCTACTTTGCTCTTGCTAACAATCAAATGTGCCAATTGTAGATTTTATTTCCCATTCTGAGGAAATAAAGCTGTGGCAAGTATTAGCAAGCGGGGGATAACTCCACCTAAATCTGGGATTTACTTGTCGAGTTTGTGTATTGACATAAAACTCATCATAAAGCGGTTGTATCAACGCAAACAGGCGAGATATTTTTGTCTTGGTTGACCAAATTGTGGCTGATACACCCTGTAAAAAATTAATTCCTAAACTAAGGAGATTTATTAAATGACATTTGGACCAGCATCCGAATTAGGTGTCGGCTTATTTGAAGATACCGCTCCTTTTGAATATGTACCAGGTCGTTCAGAAGAAGAAGTAGAAAGCATTATTCGTGCTGTCTACAGACAGGTACTAGGTAACGCTTACATTATGGAAAGCGAGAGAGCAACAGTCCCTGAGTCTCAATTTAAACTTGGGCAATTGAGCGTACGTGAGTTTGTACGGGAAATTGGTAAATCTGACGCTTATATTTCTCGTTTCTTTGAAACTTGTCCGCGTTACCGCTTTATCGAACTAAACTTCAAGCATTTCCTTGGTCGAGCCCCTAATGGCTTTGACGAAATGAAAGCTCACAGTGCCATCCTTGAGGAAGGTGGCTGGGCAGCAGAAATCGATTCCTATCTTGATAGTGATGAATATCAAGAGGCGTATGGGGAGAACTTGGTTCCTTTTTATCGTGGATACAAGAGTCGTCCTGGTCAAACTATGGTGGAATTCACTCATATGTTTGCTTTGTCTCGTGGTGCTTCTTGCAGCGACTTTAAAGGTAGCTTGGCGGGTAAAAGTCCTGTACTCAACAAAAACATTATTCAAGGCACTCCTATAGCTATTATTCCTCCTTCTGGTGGAGCCGCTGGCGATGGTTGGTCCTTCCGCGAACCTCCTTTGGCTGCGCGTACTCGACAGGGTTCTGGTTCTGGCGCAAATGGCAAAGTATATCGTATCGAGGTCACTGGTTATGCTTCCCGCGCAGTTAATCGCGTGTCTAAATTTCGTCGTAGTAACAAAGTATATTTAGTACCTTACGAGCAGCTGTCTCAAGAATACAAACGTATTCATAACCAGGGTGGCAAAATCGCTAGTATTACCCCAGTTAACTAGTTTTCGTATTCTTAATCATCTCTGTCTTCAGAAGCAAAAGCGATCCATTGCTTGCTGTTCTTTGAGGGCAGAATGTCGATTAACAAATCAATATTTATTCAGGAGAAATCAAACATGGTCGCCGTAATAGATGCACCTTTAGAAATTCCTGTCAATAGCAGCGCTGATGACAAGGCGATCGCTATTCGTGCAGTATACAAACAAGTGTTGGGCAATCCCCATGTAATGGAAAGTGAACGCTTAGTAAGTGCAGAATCGCAGTTTTGCAATGGCAGTATTAGCCTCAGAGAGTTTGTGCGTGCTGTAGCAAAGTCTAGTTTTTATAGTGCTCGTTACTTTGAAAGTTGCGCACCCTATCGTTTTGTTGAGCTTAACTTCAAGCATCTTTTAGGTCGTGCACCAGTAGATCAGGCGGAACTCTCAGAACATATTCAACGATGTGTTAATGAAGGTTACGATGCGGAAATCGATTCCTACATTGATAGCGTAGAATATTCCGAGAAATTTGGCGAAAACATAGTTCCTTACTATGCTGGAGCAAAAACTCAAGTAGGCAAAAAACAAGTTAGCTACAATCGCACTCTATCTTTACTTCAAGGTATTGCGGGAGTAGATAGTGCGGATAAAGGTTCTCGTCTGGTAGACAGCGTTGCTACTAATAGTGCCACTGCTGCTAGTACTCCTTCCACAGGTGGTCGTCTTTCTCCTTATAAAGATGCCACTGCCAAAAGATTTAAAATTGTCGTTAAAGGCTCTAAATTCGATAGTCCCCGTCGTATTAGTACTACTGAGTACATTGTGCCAGGCGATCGCATGACTCCTCAAATTCAGCGCATTAACCGTACTGGAGCAAAAATTGTCAGCATTACTGAACTAAGCTAATTTCAGTAACTGATTATATAGGTTATTTAATTTAATAATTTAAATTCAGGAGAAATTTATCATGTCACTTTGGCTACAAGATGCCCCTGCAAACGAGTTACGTCCTAACTCCACTGAAGATGATTTACAGGTAGTAATTCGTGCGGTTTACAAACAAGTTTTTGGCAATGCACATTTACTTGAGTGCGATCGCCAAACTTCTGCCGAGTCTTTACTTAGAGATGGAGACATTACTGTCCGTGGCTTTGTCCGTATGATCGCTCAATCGGATCTCTATCGTTCCCTATTTCTGGAAACCTCTTCTCAATATCGTTTTATTGAGTTAAACTGCAAACACTTTTTGGGTCGTGCGCCGCTAAATCAGGGAGAAATCTCTGCTCACGTTCAAACCTACAACAACTCTGGTTACGAAGCAGAAATCGATTCCTATATCGATAGCGATGAATATCTCATGGCTTTCGGCGAAAATACTGTTCCTAGTCCTCGTGGTTCAAGCGATCCTGCAACAGTAAGTAATGTCGGATTTAACCGTGTCTATTCTCTTTATCGTGGCTATGCAACTAGCGATAGTGGTAACTCTGCCCAATTGATTAGTGATTTAGCAGGTAACTTGCCTACAGCGATTGTTGCTCCCTCTCAAGGTGGTGGTACTCCAGGCGCCAATAACAAACGCTTCCGCGTCAAAGCTAATAAAGCAAGTATTGGTTCTCTTAACCGTGTTAGTAACCAAACTTATGAAGTTAGTTACGAGCAGTTAAATGCCAAGATTAAAAACTTACATCGTATTGGAGCCAAAATTCTCAGTATTACTCAAGTTTAAAACAGCCTGTGAGGGTTAACTCCCTCACTATAGAAGTCAAGAAAAAAATTAGAGGGATTTAAATATGTCAGGAATGATAACTACTGGAGATACCAATATTAGTACTTATGGTGGTCGTACAATTGCCATTGAAGTTACTGGTGTCTGTCGTCAAGACGTGGTGCGTACCAGCAGCTATACAGTAAAAGTTCCCTATAGTCGGATGTCTCAAACCATTCGGAACATCAACCGCATGGGGGGGAAAATAGCTAGTGTATCTCTAGGAGGTGCTTCCCCCGTTGAAGCAGCTACGCCTGATGCACCTGCGGTCGAACAGCATCAAGAACAACCCAAAAAACGTTTTGGTAGGAGAAAAAATCGCGATCGCGAATAACTGTAACGGATTAATTACTCCTAGCAGCCAATTTTCTCTCTACTAAGAGTAATTCCGACCCGATTAAATCTAAGCAGTTGCCTTGAAATAAAAACTAAATAATTAAACCTATATTTTTCAGATAAATACTCCCAGATCGAAAAATCCATGAATATTGATGAATTTGTCGAACGTTCTTTGGGAACATGGCGATCGCAGCGTAGCGCCCACCATTTAGCTTTTCATCACTTTGAAGAAGTTACCTCTCAAATTGAAATCCTTCCCCTGGAAAACAACGACGAAAGAGTAATCGCACTTTGTAAAGCAAATCAGGTAGATCCTCACCTGGTTTCTAGTCCTTTTTACATGACCTGGTCAGGAGAATCTGATTGGGATGAAGATGAGGTACTTGCTGGATCAACGGTATTAGTTCCTGTCCCAGACCTAGAAAACCCAACTCTAGGAAGGTTACTTCGAGAAGCGGGCTATGCGGAAACCATTCCTGCGATCGGTCAGTATCAGCTAGTAGAAGATGGTTCATTTATTTTGAACACCAACTACGAGCGAGCTACTGCTGAAGAAAAAATTTGGTTTGCTACGCCTAACTTGCGTTTCCGAGTTTCTTTGATTAAAACGGGAGATGGCAAAGGAGTTACTACGGCTTCATTTTCTTCAGAGATTAGGTCTCTCAATCTCGACGAAAAGCCTCTTGTCTAGACTTAATTTCGCTGTAGTTGCTTTTGACTATTGATGCGCTTCATTGTCTGAAAATCTTTTCCTAATAATTTGTTGCTTTAAAAAGTCTTATCAATACAAAATAATGTTGACCAGAGAAAGTCATTCAGCACAAGATAATAATTTACTTAATGAGCTTGCTCGTCTCATGGCGGGGGATTTTTGCAATCGTCAACAGTCTGATGCTGATCCCAAGAATTATGCCCACATTAGGATATTTTTTCGTCCCTTACCCTGGAAGTTCTTTTCTGGAGTAGGCTTTTACTCAGAACAAGTATACGATTATGATCTATGGAGTCCGTATCGCCAGGGAATCCATTGTTTGGTAGATAAAGGAGATTATGTTTACATTGAAAACTATAGTCTCAAAGATGCTGAAAACTATGCAGGTTCAGGACATAATCGCAATATTCTCCTGACGATTCCTCCCGATTGTATTGAGCGTCGTTACAACTGTTCGATGGTATTTCGTAAAGAAGCAGCAATGTTTCACGGTAGTGTCGAGCCTGGAAACAAATGCCTGATTCATCGCCAAGGTGTAAACACTTACCTTGTAAGTAATGTTGAGCTTACTGAAACCACCTGGGTTAGTTGGGATCGCGGAATGGATGTTGAGAATCACCAGCAAATTTGGGGTTCTACAATGGGTCCTTTAAAGTTCACTAAGAGAGAAAGTTTTGCTGATGAACTGCCTTGATTTTGTTTAGATCGAGGCTAAATAATCGAGCATTAAATTGCCACAAGTATAAATTAAACAAGATAGAAATGATTAGTACCTCGGAGCTAACAGTAAGGAGTATGCTACCACCAGTAGCTCGCAAAAAAATGCAAGCTTGGATTAGAAGCCGTCATCTAATTTCTTCAGGTAACTTTTTTGTTTTTGAAACACTAGAATATTCGACGATTGAGAGATTTGAAGAATGTGTCAAAGGGTTGGGCGGAACTTTTATTTCGGTTGAACCTGTGCGTAAAGTTTGGATCGGCAATCATCGTCAAGTAATTTTATATCAAGCAAAGGCTAGTCTGCATACTCCTCATCATGAATTAAAGCAGTATTGGATTAAATACGGTGGTTTTTACACTAGATTTGACGAAAAATCTTGCTAGCAAAAATTATCCACTTTCAAGCACTTTTTTCTTGGTAAACTTATTTAGAGAGAATCTAAGCAAAAGCAAGATCAATGGAAGGACAAGGGGCAAAAATCGGCAGTACCGCTATTATTTGGAGTTTAGCTACAGGAATGATGGCGATCTCTATTCCCATCATTAGAATGACCAATACAGGAATAATCTTACCTCTTGCAGTGGTTGTTGGAGTTAGCCTAAGTACGATCGCTATCTGGTTCAGTACCTGGATGACATAATATGGCAGTAAGTTAATCGATTAGGGCAGAAAAGTTAACTGCTCGTGAGTAATGAGTAATGAGTAATGAGTAATAAGTGTCCTAATACGAGTGCGTATTGCTTGCTAATCGCCCTAACGGGACTTAGACAAAAAATAACGAAAAAAGCCTCAAACCCACTTAGGACAAGGAATATACGTCAAACCCTAAAAAATCTCTGAAACCTAGATATATCAAGAAAACAACTAAATTGAGGTAAAATTATTGCTGTGTATAGGTTTGAGGCTGTTTAAACCCCCCAAAATGTCTAAGTCCCGCTAAGTAAATTAAATTAACAGTCATAACTCTTCTATAAAAAAATATCCATCTATTGGAGTGATGCCTAAATAATGATTTAGGATTGCTATATGGATATTTACGCCCACGACTACTACTGTCAAGTGTTTAATCTCACAAGAAAATAGTAATTGAGATCGCTTCGGAAAGGTCAAGCTTCAATTTATCTTGAGAAATCAGCACTTTCTCTCTCAAGATAAAACGTATTTTTTATGACTGCTAAAGGTCGCGTAAAGTTTCTAGCCAACAACAATAAAAAACCCAAGAAATTTGGCAGTAAATTTATTGGATCAGCTATAGGTATTTCATTATTATTAACTTCGGTAAATATCTATAATACTATTAATTCTTTTGATAATCAGGAGTTAATCTCACTACCAGCAGAAACTTTTGCTAGCAATAAATATCAACCAATTCAGTTTGGCTCAGCTCATAATATTGCTCAGCAAGACTTTGCAGAAATCGATGATTTAGCGAAGCAACTTGGATATTCAGGGTCATCGGTAGCAGAATTAGCAAAGCTTTTAGAGAAAAATGCCTCCACAGAATCAGCTAAAGCTAGGATTATTTACGCTTGGGTAACGCAACATATTACATATAATGTTCCCGCATTTTTTGATGCACTTAATAACGATAAATATCCTGATGTTAGCCCAGAAAGAGTACTGCGCGATCGCACTACAATTTGTTCGGGATTTAGTAATCTTTATTATGCTTTAGCTTCTGCTATGAATTTAGAATCAGTAATTGTCATTGGCTATGCTAAGGGGGTAACTCCAGAAGATGACACAAGATATCAAAAAATTAATCATGCCTGGAATGCAGTAAAAATAGATCAGGCTTGGTATTTGTTAGATGCTACTTGGGGAGCTGGTTCGACTAGAAATAATAAATTTGTTCCAGAATATAAACCTTATTATTTTGCTACTGAACCTCAGGAATTTATTAACAATCACTATCCTCAAGACCAAGGTTGGCAACTATTATCGCAGACATATAATAGAACAGAATTTGATAATCTACCCAGTATTTCTGCTAACTTTTATAGCTTAGGACTAGAGTTAGTTAGCCATAGTAATTATCAAATTAATACTACAAATCGAGTAGATATTAAGTTTAAAGCTTCTCAAGATGTGGTTGCGTTGGCTAAACTTGAACAAAACACTGAAGAGCTAACTAAAAATGTAGTTTTAGTCAATCGCCAAGAAGAACATTTAATTGTTAGCGTTGCTCCTCCTGAAGTTGGTGCTTACGATCTAACTATCTTTGCCAAGCAAAAAGATGGCTCAGATCAATATGGAGAAGTAATTAAATATCAAATTGAAGCTACAAATTCTACTGCTGAATTGCCAAAAACATATGGTCACTTTTATCAGTACCAGGCTAGCTTAATTGAACCTTTAGTAGCTGATTTAAAACCTAATTGGTTAACTTATTTTAACTTAATTGTCCCCGAAGCAATCGATGTTCAAGTGGTTAATACCACCACAAAACAATGGACTGCTCTAAATGGTTATGGCAATTATTTTGCAGGCAATGTAGATATTCAACCAGGCAACATATTAATCGTTGCCAAATTCCCTGGTAGTGAACAGTATTGGCAGTTAGTTGAGTATCAAGCTAAGTAGATATAGCGTTTCTCGTATCTATGAGGTACACCTCGGTTGTGTTTGGGTAAAGGGAAAAGGTTAAAGGAAAAAAAACTGTACCTCACTCATCTGAGAAACGCTATATGCATAATTAAGTTTAAAAATAAAGCTATATAGCAATCTTGTTTGAGTTATGAAAGTTTAAAAAGATGAAGGCAGAAGTCAGAGGGCAGAAGTTATTTTCACGAATGATTTAAGATTGCTATATTTAATTCGATAAATTTTGTGCTGCGATCGCATTTGGGATAAGTGTATTGATAAGATAATGAAAAAAAATCCAATATTGAATAATAACTATGAATACTCAGCTTAAAATCACTCATTTTAGAGGGTCTGCTTTTTGATGGTGTTACTGTTATGCTAGGAAACAAATAATGCACTGACTCAAAAGTTAATTAAGAGAAGTTAAAGATGACTGCTGATACTATCACCTGGAATTATATCCATGATGAAACATTATCTGATCCAGAAGTAAAGGCAGAATATGATGCTCTTTCTCCTGAATTTAAGCTTGCAAAGACAGTTATTCGTCTTAGAGATAAAGTTGGTCTAACTCAAAGAGAATTTGCTGCCAAAGTGGGTATGAAACAGTCTCAATTAGCCAGAATTGAGACAGGGAAACAAAAACCCAAATTAATTACTTTAGCCAAGCTTGCTGCTGCTGCTGATTATAGAGTGGAAGTTAATCTTATTCCCATTGAAAAGGAGTCTGCGTCATAGATATACCTTTAATTCTTTATGCCTTTATACCTTTAATTTTTTATACCTTTATACCTTTAATTTTTTATGCCTTTATGCCTTTAATTATTTATGCCTTTATACCTTTAATGCTACTGATTAATGATTTTTTAGCAAATTAAAAAATTAAAAGGCAGTCAAGAAACACAAAATCAAAACCTCACTCCACTCTACTACTGCACCATAGGTATCTCCTGTGTGTCCCCCTAGCTGCTGATTAAACCAATATCCTGTTAGAAATGCGATCGCCATATTGCCCACGACAATCACTCCTATTTGCCACCAGGATAAATATTCCACAGTAAACCAGAACCCACTCAAGCAGAATAAAACAAACAAACCCAGCAATAGATCTTGGGGTAAACGCAAATTCTTTTGGTGAAATGAACCTTTCCCCGTTTCTCTTAGATAAGGATAAAATGCGATCGCCCATACCTGCCCCCATCTTGCCCAACCTGTTACTGAAAGTAATATTAACCAAATCGGTAATGATACTTCACTTAGAGATACTGTTTTTAATAGTAGAATGACTATAGCTGCGATCGCGCCAAACGCGCCTGTGGCACTATCTTTCATTACTTCTAGGCGACGCTGAGGATTGGTAACAGATAAGCCATCGGCAGTATCCATTGCCCCATCTAAATGTAATCCCCCTGTTATAGCTACCCACATAGCTACAATCAGGGCGCTACGGGTGAGGTTAGCTACTCCACATAGTTGAAGCAGTATTGCCAATAAAATCAAGATTAAACCAATCAGCAATCCTATTACAGGACACCAACGAGCAATGCGCGACCAATTATTAGTCCACTTAGCTGGCAGAGGTATGACCGTATAAAAAATTACTCCGCTAGCTAGTGACGTAATTAAGTCAATAATCCATGAACAAAGATGATTAACAGGTATTTTTGACACAAACAAACACTTGGTTAAAATTTGATTAAATATGTGGGTGATGTTGGGCTAATATTGTTTCATAAGCTACTTTATTTTTATGGCGTATTTCTAAATCCAAAATATTTAGTCAGGTAATTTGAAAGTTCCAATATACTTTTTATGAGTAAACATCACGGCATGGAATCTCTACCCGCACCTTGTATTGTAGAAGAGGGAATTGTAATTAACCAAGATGATATTAAACGCTTATTAGCTGATTTATGTCATGTTCGTTATGTTCATACAATCGATGGGGAAGCAAGTAGCGAAGGCAAAGGATTTATTCAAGAAATCTTTAGTGACTCTAATCAATCCACTTTGATTGCTAATAGAAAAATCTATATCAATATCCAAAGTTTTGATTACTTGCGCTTAAGTAAATCTACGGAAGAGCAAGCTTGTTTTGATCTGATTCAAGATAATCGTCAGTTACGTCTCATTCCGATCTCTCGCGTCACCCAACCTCAAACTATTTCTAAGAATCTTGATGCCGAGACTATAGAAGCTATGGTTGCAGAAGTACTGTCGGCACATCTGGATGTACAGCTTGATGATGAAGACTTTTAATATAGCTTTTAGCTCTTAGCTCAGGATAAAGACAAATAGTGGGATTTTCATTTGAATGTCAGGCAACCTGTAATCACACCAAGGCGCGGGCAGGAGTCTTTCATACTCCCCATGGAATTGTGGAGACACCCAGATTTATGCCTGTGGGTACTTTGGCTACGGTAAAGGGCATTATTCCCCAACAACTTGAGGCTGCTAATGCCCAAATGATTTTGGCAAACACTTATCATCTTCATTTACAGCCTGGAGAAGATATCGTCGAAGAGGCTGGTGGATTACATAGCTTTATGGCATGGGACAAGCCTATTTTGACAGATTCAGGAGGGTTTCAGATTTTTAGTCTGAGTGAAATGCGCCAGATTACGGAAGAGGGAGTGACGTTTAAATCTCCCCGTGACGGTAGCATGATTAAAATTACTCCAGAGCGTTCGATTCAGATTCAAAATGCCTTGGGTGCAGATGTGATCATGGCTTTTGATGAATGTCCTCCTGCTGATGCCACCAAAGAACAGGTAAAGGCAGCTACAGACAGAAGCTATCGCTGGTTAAAAAGGTGTGTCGAGACGCACCAAAATACTAACCAACAGGCGTTGTTTGGCATTGTTCAGGGAGGAATACATTTAGATTTAAGGCAAAAAGCTGTTGAACAACTGACGGAACTAGATTTGCCAGGCTATGCCATCGGTGGCGTAAGCGTCGGAGAAGAGCCTGAATTGATTAATGCTACGGTTCAACATACTGCACCATTATTACCTGTCTGCAAGCCGCGTTATTTGATGGGTGTGGGGACTTATCGAGAAATGGCTAAAGCGATCGCTGCTGGCATAGATCTGTTTGATTGTGTAATTCCGACTCGCCTTGGTCGTCATGGTACGGCTTTAGTACAGGGACAACGCATCAATATTAAAAATGCGAGCTACAAAAGAGACTATCAACCTCTAGATGAAACTTGCTCTTGCTATGCCTGCCAAAATTTTAGTCGAGCATATCTTAATCATATGGTGCGATCGCAAGAAATGTTGGGCTATATTATGTTATCTCTACATAACGTCACTGAATTAATTCGCTTTACTCAGCAAATCCGCAACGCTATTTTTCAAGGAACTTTCACTACCAAGTTTGCTCCTTGGCTTAATAATTAACTTCATTGACATCCTCCGATCGGCATAGCCGAGGGATTCGCGTTGAATCAAGAGGTTCTTGGTTCAGCGAGTCCACTTAAACTATACTCCTGGCGGTGTTTAGTCCAGAGATGGTTCTCTCCCCAAGCGTTTAACCCATTGCAGAGTAGGTTCAGGGATGCCCTCCCTTACCTGAGAATACGAAAAATTGTGTTTCTCTGTGCTTGAGCCAGTCCGTTGCGCGGGTTCCCCGCGTTGAAGGAACTGGCGTGTTGCTTCGGTCTTTTACCTGTTCAAGCTTTCCTGAACAGAACCCTATAGCCGAGTTTTCAAGGTGCGTTAGTCTAACGACTACTAGGTTTTTAAAGAGGTTTAATACCTTTGCCTCTACATAAGGGATACAACAGTTCAAACCCTTTCTGTGTAAAGATTATGTATCAAAAATGTGAACTTCAAAACCCTGTCCGTGATTCAGACCAACAGCATAGCTGTGGGTCTTCTCACGGAAGACAGATAAACTAATGTTGTGGTTGCTTTCCAGGGCTTAAAGCTTAGAGCTTACAGCTACCTGAATAGATAAATTATCCTAGCCCCAACTATCACTAAGACAAATGCTCGGCAATTTTTTGCAGTAGCTCATCTGCGTCTACCGTCTTCCGCAGAAAGTCTGATGAGCCTACCATCTTAGCTCTAATACGATCAATAATTCCCGAAGTACTGGTGAGAAAGATAATCGGCGTTGAGGCAAATTCTGGATATCTGCGTAGTTGAGCGCAAAGATCATATCCACTAATTTTAGGCATCACAATATCTAAAAATATCAAATCGGGTTGACAATTCAGGAGAATGTTTACTGCCTCCAGAGGATTGTTGACGGTCATAAATCGATAGCCAGCCATATTGATGATTTGCTTCATCATGTGAGAAATCATCATGCTGTCATCAACACAAGCAATTAAGGGACGATCCTGGTTGTTGTTGTCATAGTCACAATTAATATTTGAGGGATTGATTAGCTCTAACAAGTCAGGAACATCTACTAAACCGAATATCCCTGATTGAATATAAGGTAATAGAGAGCAAACAACCTGTAAAGGAGATGTTCTTAGCTGAACTGCCAAGTCTCTCAAAGTTCTGTTACCATTAAGCAGCTTGCACAGACTTTGATAGGCAGAGATTGATGTTTTTTGCTGAAGCTGTTGTGGTTGCAAAATAACAGGAGCCATGTTGGGGAATCTATCGGCTACCTGAGCTTCTTCCCAATTTGACCAAACATTGCTAGTGATCGTGATTAATTCTTCTGGTTCTATTGGCTCTAGTTTTAATGGCAAGATATTATCTTGATTGAGGCGACAAATTACCTGTCTTCCTTGAGTAAGATCAAAAAGAATTTCGCCTACGGCAAAGATGATCGCATTGTTTCCCTGTTGAGGCGTAATAATTTGCTGTTCTACCCAGTGAGATATTTGTTCATATTCCCAGGTATTGTCATTTAAGTTGGCTTTGCTTTGCGTCAGCTCATCTTGCAGGCTAGATAGTTCAAACGGTATCTGGGGCAAGTTTAAAATTAGATTTCTTTGCCAACGACGAATTGGATGCCTCCCTCCAGTGCCATAAACTATTTCACCCAAATAGAGATATAAATACCATTCATCTCCTTTAATTGGATCGGTAAGGGTCAATTTTCCACTTACCTCTGTCTGCTTTAAAGAGCTAAATAACTTTATTTGCTTTGGGGCGGTAAACTCTCTAATAATTAGTTTATCAGAAGTGGTTTTGGCTCTCATTTACTTATGCATCTTTGTTGGAGAAGGTTGACGATTTGTGTATTGGCTTGAGGAAATTGATATTGATCCATTTGGGCTGGTTCCACCCAGTGAATTTCTTCACATTCAAGGGTTTGTGGTTTGCCACTCAAGTGTTGGCAGTTGTAAACATATAGTGTCACTTTAAAAGTTTTATAGGCATGAGTTATAGTTGTTAGGCGATTTCCGACTATTATTTCTATATCTAACTCTTCCTTTACTTCTCGCTTAATACATTCTTCTATAGTTTCCCCTACTTCAATTTTTCCGCCAGGGAACTCCCATAATCCTCCCATCTCGCCTTGTTCTTTCCTGCGATCTATCAGGATTTTTCCCTGCTTATTATTGATTACAGCTACTCCAATCTGCTTGTGTTTGAGAGGGGGTGATATTGATGTCATAAAGTGTACAAGACTCGACTGACTGATAAGTTAATTTAGAATGGTGGATAAAGCAAAGCAACCTTCATATTTTTTTAATAAAGGTTGCCAATTCTAATAATAGTTTAATTTATCGTTTTTAATTTGTCGTTAATATTCTTAGCTATCAGCTTGACTTCCTAACCAGGATTCTTCAAAGCTCATTCTTTGTTCTGCATTTCGCAAGAAATAGCCACTCATCATGGCTGATGCCAATAAACGCCCCAGATTTTCGCGGTTGGTGCTGATTGAGACATCAAAATTTTCCTGGGGCATGTTACCCAACAATCCAGTAATATTGTGTTCTATAATCTGAAAAACTTCTTGGGATTCAGGCTGGGAGAGTTGCGCGATAGTTTCTGGGCTAAGAGATTTAACATAATGCCATAGGGAATTGTTATCTTCACCGTATCTAAAAGTGTTTTGAGGACTGTTTTCACTCTTCACTTTTCATACCCTCCTTAATAGAATTAATATAACCACATTATTAAATTTTTTTGCCTTAACTAATTAAATCATTTCGTGATTGATTAGCTGTTACGTAGAACCGAACTAATATCAGAGAGTTTTCCGATCTATAAGAGGAATAGATTAATTAAAGTTCCTCCTTTGTCTTCCTTGTCTTCCCTGTCCTCTCTTAACCTATCAATTCAAAATTGACAGACTACTAGCTGGCTAAATACTCTCTAATTGCCATTTTGCGCTTACGTAGTTTGGATAGAGCTTCTCTTTCAATCTGTCTTACTCGTTCACGACTGATGCTCAAGCATTCCCCAATCTTGGCTAAGGTCATTGGCTTGCCATCGGCTAAACCAAATCTAAGACAAATTACTTCTCTTTGTTGAGGTGTTAAATCTGCCATCAGTTTGTCTAAATCTCTTTTGAGAGATGAAGAGGTGGCATAATCTTCAGGAGATTGACCAGAATCTTCGAGCATGTCCCCCAGCTCAGTATCGTTATTGTCACCAACCCTGACATCGAGGGAAATTGGCTGGCGGGATTTTTCCAGGTAGTCTCTTACCTGTTTCGGAGTTAGGTCTAATTCCTCTGCTAACTCAGATATGGTAGCAGTTCTCCCTTTCTTTTGGGCTAGCTGCCGCTGTGCTTTTTTGATTTTGTTAAGCTTTTCGGTGATGTGAATTGGGAGGCGGATGGTACGACCTTTTTCGGCGATCGCCCTAGTGATTGCTTGACGTATCCACCAGTAAGCATAGGTACTAAACCGATATCCCTTTGTGGGATCGAACTTTTCTACACCTCTTTGCATCCCAATGGTTCCCTCCTGAATTAAATCTAGGAGGTCAAGATTGCGCTTGAGATACTTTTTGGCAACCGATACCACTAGGCGGAGATTCGCCTCGACCATTTTACGCTTAGCAGATTCTCCAGCCTCTATTGCTGAGACAAGTTCAACCGGAGTGACTTTAGCTGCTTTTGCCCAGTCTTCAACTTTTGGTTCTGTGCCTAATTCCTCTACTAAAGATTCTTTCACCTTAGTTAAAGCGATCGCTTTCTGCACTCTTTTGGAATAGAGAATTTCTTCCTCATGAGTTAGTAGAGGAACACGACCTATTTCTTTGAGATAGCTTCTAACTAAGTCGTTAGATTTTTGTGCTGTTTTCATTACGCGATTTGCTTATTGATGTTGATTGTGCGAACAAGAATTCTTTAATTGAGCGGGCTCATATTTTTATGAGGACACATACGTACTTTTATTAAAAAACTCAGAGAGATTTTGCAGACCACGAAACTTTTGCAATACTTTACTCTCCCTATATCCTAGCTAATACAGTCGATATTGATTTTTAATCTTAAGTATTTCCATGGAATCAAGAACTGTCCTTCAACCTTCACAATACATGATTTTTGTTAACTTGTGTTAACTTTATGGGAAAAACATGTCAAAATTATGCTACCTAAGTCTTTAGCCTGTGCCCTATTATCTAGATCATACAAATAAAATGTGATTCAAAATGCAACACTGACAACAAAACAGGATTAATTGCTTTTTTTTATCTGAACGGTCAAGGGACTAAATATAAGCATTATTAACTCCTGCCTTCTGCTTTATCTTCGAATAATGCGATCGCTAGTCAAGAAGTAATTGAATTTTTGCTGCGCGGGCATGATTCTTGCTTATTTTTTCTTTGAAACTAGACCTGGTTTAATTGATCGATTACAAAAGCATATTCAAAAGCAATTTCTTTGAGCAGTTCATAACGTCCCGAGGCACCACCGTGTCCCGCACTCATGTTTGTTTTCAGCAACAGCAGATTATCGTCGGTTTTAAGTTGGCGCAGTTTCGCCGTCCATTTTGCAGGTTCCCAATATTTAACCCTTGGATCGTGTAAACCTGCGGTAATCAACATCGCAGGATAATCTTTCCCCACTACATTGTCGTAAGGAGAATAGGACTTGATGTAGTCATAGTATTCTGGATCATTCGGATTCCCCCATTCTTCCCATTCCTGAATTGTCAAAGGCAAAGAGGCATCTAATATCGTGGTCAGCACATCGACAAAGGGAACATTGGCAACCACAGCTTTAAATAGATCAGGACGTAGATTAACTACAGCACCCATCAGTAACCCCCCTGCACTACCGCCAGAAATCGCTAAGCGATCGCAACTTGTCCATTTTTCGGCAATGAGATGTTCGGCACAGGCGATAAAATCGGTAAAGGTATTTTTCTTCTGGAGAAACTTCCCATCTTCATACCATTTACGTCCCATTTCTTGTCCACCGCGAATATGAGCGACCGCCACAATATATCCCCGATCTAATAAAGACAGTCGTATGGAAGAGAAAGTGGCAGGATAAGCATAGCCATAAGAACCATAGCCAGTAAGCCATAAAGGATTAGAACCATCTTGGTTAATCCCTTTTTTATAGACTAAGGAGATGGGAACTTCTGTACCATCAGGTGCGATCGCCATTAATCTTTCACTGGCATATAAAGTGCGATCGTATCCCCCTAATACTTCAATTTCTTTTTTTAGTTCCCTTTCTCCTGTAGCTAAGTCGTAATCAAAGACAGAGGAAGGGGTAACCATGGAACTATAATTAAAGCGAAACTTGGTGGTGTTAAATTCGGGATTATTGCCACCAGCAAAGGAATAAGTAGGTTCGGGAAAACCAAGATTGCTTATTTCTCCCGTAGCTAAAGTTTGGATTTTGGCGGTGCGTAATCCTGCTCGAAGTTCATAGATTACTAAATGAGCGGCAAAAACATCAATTCCTTCTAACATGACATCTGATCGGTGGGGAATCAGGGTTTGCCAATTAGTCTTGTCGGGAGAATCAATGGGTGTAGACATTAATTTAAAATTAATCGCCTCTTCATTGGTCACGATATAAAAGCGATCGCTATGATGCTCAATACCATATTCAATCCCTTTTTGACGGGGTTGAAATAGTTTAAACTCCCCTTGCGGATTATCTGCATCAAGATAATGCACTTCGGAAGTCACCATGCTGCTTAAATTGAGCATAATATAAGCACGAGAACGAGTCTTACCGACACCTAGAAAGTAGGATTCGTCATCTTCTTGATATACCAACACATCATCACTAGGATTGCTACTCAAAGTATGTCGCCATAGTTGATAGGGACGATTAGCATTATCGAGCTTAGTATAAAAAGCTGTCTGATTATCATTACCCCAGGTAAAGGAATAATAAGTATCGGCGATCGTCTCTGAATAGTGTTTCCTAGTAGCTAAATCGAGAAAATACAGCGTATATTGTTCTGCGCCAGTGATATCAACAGAATAAGCCAAAATTTGCTGATTTGGGCTAATCGATGACACTCCCAAACTAAAAAACTCTTTTCCTGCTGCTAATTCATTTTGATCTAGTAATATTTCTTCTGCTGCATCTAAACTTTGATATTTACGACACAGAATCGGATATGCTTTACTTTCTTCAGTACGAGAGTAATAATAATAGTCCTGTAAACGATAGGGGACAGAAAGATCAGTTTCGTTGATCCGTGACAGCATTTCATCATACAAAGACTGCTGCAACTCTTTAGTATGCTGCATCTGATCTTCACTGTAGCTATTTTCCGCCTTCAAATAATCAATAACTGCTGGACTATCCTGTTGGCGCAACCAATAGTAATCATCAATTCTCTCGTCTCCATGAGTTTCTAATTCTTGAGGCTGCTTGGCTGCGATGGGAGGAGTTGATTTTTGATTCATATTCTAAATACTTTTTAAAATTAAATAAATTAAGTTATTCACAAACTATGTCGATCTCAAACAGTTTTGACCATAACTTACCAGTTACTAATAGCCTATCGTCTTCTGCATCGTAAGCAATACCATTTAATACCGCATCTCTCCTTGGAGTAGGAACAGGATCGATAATTCCTGTCAGATCAATCCAACCTATAACCTCACCAGTCTGAGGAGAAATACGGGCAATGCGATCGCTCATCCAAATATTAGCTAAAATTTCCCCTTTGACATATTCCAACTCATTTAATTTATCGATTGACTTTCGGCGATCGCTTACCTGGATACGTCTAGTTTCTTCAAAGGTATTAGGATCAAGAAAATACAAAATATCTGAGCCATCGCTCATAATTAATTCTTGACCATCATGAGTTAATCCCCATCCCTCTGTCGGATAAGTGAAGGTGTTTAACTGATTAAAGCTTTCCTTGTCGTAGACGAAACCTGTTTTTGATACCCAGGTAAGTTGAATTAGACGATCTTGCCACAAAGTCATCCCTTCCCCGAAATAGCGATCATCTAAAAGATTAATTTGCAAAACTTTGCCCGTTGACAATTCGACTCGTCTTAGGGAGGATTTTCCCCGCAATCCAGTACTTTCATATAATTCTCCCTGGTCATATATTAGACCCTGAGTAAAGGCATTCGGATCGTGAGGATAAGTTTTGACAACATCATAACTGCAAGACTGAATTTGCTCTTGTGCCGAAATGTTAGTAAGACTATTATTGTTCTGAAAATAAAAGCTGATGCCTAATACTACCGTTACTATAGTCAACCAAATCAGGTTTTTGTTCTTCATGCAAACTCAACTCGCGGTCGTTGACAGAAATTATTTTAGATCAATTTAATTAGTCAGAGTTAGTATTATTATGCGGTTCCTAGCTTTTACTCAGTTCATTCTCGTTAAGTAATAAGTAAAACAAATGACCGCTACCATTTATTAGTCCCGCTCTTTCCCCTGCAACTTCGCCGCTACCTAAGAAAATATCCACTCTTCCCGCACCCTTAATGGCACTTCCTGTATCCTGATCCAAAACATAACGGCTGACAACCTTAGTATCAATCTCTCCTGTCGCCTGGACATCAGGAATTGGGGCAACAATTAATGCTAAGGCACCAGGAGGCATCAAGGATTTATCGGTAGCAATAGAGCGATCGCCTGTAACAGGAACACTCAAACTACCAGTGGGAGGCTTTCCAGCAGTTTCACGAAAGAAAATAAAGCGATTATTACGAGGGAGATACTGGTTTAGCTGGTTTGGATTAGCAGCAAAGTAATCAAGTAACTTCGGCAAGCTTAATTTATCTTGTTCAAACACACCATCTTTAACTAATTCCCCACCAACACTGACATAGGGATGATTAGTTGTCCCATCATAGCCTAAGGTCATAGTAGTCCCATCGGTCATCTTCAGTCTGGCTGACCCCTGCACCTGAACTAAAAAGGCTTCCAGGCGATCGCTTAACCAAACTAATTCATGACCTTTTAAAATACTTTGATTACTGCCTAAACCATCTTTCCCTTCTAACTGGGCGCGGCTAGGATGAGGGCGCGACCAACGATTAAAGCTGGCTGGTTTACGATACAGGGGATAACGGTATTTAGCAGTACGAACTCGACTAGCAGTATAGGTAGGCTCAAAGTAGCCCGTAAACTCGACTTTGCCTTGTTTATCTTTACCTACAGATTGATAAAAAACAAATTCTGCTTTCACTGCTTGTTCTAATGCTGCGGGAGAATCTGTAGTCAATAACAACTCTTTAAATCTGAAGAGCGATCGCTTAACCCGATCCAAATTAAATTCGGCATCAGCCTGTCTACGATAGCTTTCAACCGCCTTGGGTGTACTTAAATAATAAAGACTATGTTCAACTGCCTTTAACAAAGCCTGACGCTGAGACTCATTCCAACCTGATAATGATTTGCTTGGTTTAGCATCAGGAAAGTTCGGATTAGTTTCCCCGCGATCAATGGTTTTTTTGATCAAATCTGTCCCATTGTTGCTTAATTTATCATCTGAGCCAATATACTGGAGCTTTTCGGGTGATATTTGTCGCAGAGGAAAGGCATCGGCAATTTGTCCCCAGGAAGCAACAGCGACCATGGCTAAACCTAAACCAAAAGTGACAATTGATTTTCTCATTATTTACTCAGGTATTAAATATATTAGTCAAATATCAAGTTATCGATTCTGGCATATGAAGAGAAGAATCAACCACCAACTCAACAATTAGATTTCATCTGATTTAAATATTGTTTTGATTTCTGCTCTTGCTCATAGCCACCCGCAACAAAACGAATATCTGAATAAAATTTAGTTTACTAAGTCTGGCACTCATTTTTTTGATCACTGATTCTGTATCTATTGATGATGGGATAAAAATAAAATTGTTTACATAACCCATCTCTCGGCGCGGGACAGGTCGCTCAAGTTGCTGTGGATTTTGAAGTTCCGTAACAAACATAGAGTTAAGTTCTGAAAGAATATCAACTATATAAATTCCCTACATACTCACCATAACCGTTGTAGGGCAAAGTTTCTTTGATTTCCCAAGATAAGCCAGGGCCAGTACTAATAAACTTCTCTGTGGCTTGTGACCATCTAGGATGAGGTACATCAGGATTGACGTTAGCCTCAAATTTATACTCATTGGGATCGATGGTGTTCCAGTAGGTTGGAGGTTGTTCTGCCACAAATTCAATTTTGACGATTGATTTTGCCCCCTTAAAACCGTATTTCCAAGGAGTGACCATGCGTAAAGGTGCGCCATGCTGCTTCGGTAAATCATGACCGTAAATCCCTACAGCGAAGAAAGCCAAATCGTTAGCCATCTCTTCAATTCTCAATCCTTCGGTATAAGGCCAAGGCAATGAACCGAGATGAAAACCTGGTCCTTTAGTAATTTCAGGATCGTAAAATGAAGTGAAACGGACATATTTAGCCTTGGAAGTTGGTTCAACGTCCTCTAATAAGGCTCTCATCGGAAAACCCAGCCAAGGTAAAACCATCGACCAAGCTTCTACACAGCGAAATCTATAAATTCTTTCTTCTAGAGGAAATTTCTGTTTTAGATCATCAAGATCGTAGGTACGAGGATTGTTAACTAACCCTGCAACTTCAACTTTCCAGTTTTCTGTGGGTAATTTCTGCGCGTCCAGCCAAATTCTTTTCGTGCCACCAAATTCGTAGAAATTGTTGTATTGGGCTGCCACCTTTTCTTCCGTAATAGGTCTTCCCACCTGACGAAAATTAGAATTTTTGCTAAACGATCCTATTTCTGGTAGATTAATGCTTTTTTCTAGCTCTGTTTCCGAGGCAGATTTGCCAATTCCTGAAGCTCGATTTTGACATCCAGCTAGAGGTAATAAGCTAGCACCAATACCAGCACCAATAAGAGTTTTAATAAAGCTACGGCGATTGTAATAAAGTCTGGGTGGAGTGATCTGGTTTTCTGAAATTTTCCAGGATTCTGGAATCCGAATCAAAGTCATTAGAGATAAATAAATAAATTTATAGATTTATATCCCGATATCCCGTCCAGATTGAAAACTGAAGTTTCTTCTATAGGGAAAAACCATGGGTTCAAATATTGCTCAAGGCGACACCCAGATTCGAACTGGGGGATAATGGATTTGCAATCCACGGCCTTACCACTTGGCTATGTCGCCACGCCGCTAATAGCGCTTAATAAGTATATCAAACTTTATTCCCGATTGACTCCAGCAGAAATAAAGATCTCCAACAATTTTCAACAAAGAGAAGGCTGCTTGTCTTTACTACTTGAGACTGCTTTTGACAAAGTAAGTTGTGTGCCATCCCTATTCCAATGTACGCTATCAAAAATTTCATGCAAGATGGAAAAACCTCTTCCATTCTCTGCTTCTTCTATTGGTAATGTTTGAGCTTGGATGTGGCGACTGTTAAGGCACTTGCATCCCTCAGCAAATCCCTTGCCTTCATCGGCAATTACCCAGGAGTATTCATTATTAGTAACTGTAAATTTGACAACAATGGTTTTAGTAGGATCAAGCTTATTGCCATGTTTAGCTGCATTGACCAATGCTTCTTGTAATCCTAGTCTTACTTCTGCTCGCCATTCTGGAGGTACGTTTACCAATAGTAAATCGAGAACGGGACAGAGATAGAGTGTTGAAGTGAAGCTCATTGTACTCCACTTGCTTCTATTCCTTGGAATAGGGATCGCAATCACTAATATATACCTCTCGATTAAACTTTGAGATTTATGCTGTTGAATTTTTGCAACTGTGCCAAGTTCGGAGTCTGAATAGATTTAATTACAAGCAAGATTATGAGGCTAAATTACTTTGCCTCTGCTAACCAAAAATTAACTCAATTGCTTTTGCTAGCTTTACATTTCCCATAGCTAATAGTCTAGGTTTTAACAACCTCACCTCAGTAATGATTCCGTTAGTTTGTTGACTAATCTAACAGCTAAAATCATAGTTTTCCTCTTAAGGGTTGAAAAAACTCTTATGTTTAATATATTACTCATTATACTAAATTTTTCCAACAAGCATAAATTCAAACGTCATCTTATCGCCTATCTAAAATAGCGAAGCACTCAACATGAGTCGTTTGCGGAAAGAAATCAGCAGGTTGAACATAAGCAGGTTGATATATACCTGACTGGCATAATAGCTTAAGATCCCTTGCCAAAGTTGAGGGTTTACAGCTGATATATGCAATACGAGATGGTTGTAATTCTAAGATAGTGGAAATGACCTGAGGCTCACATCCTTTGCGGGGGGGATCTAGCAGCAAAATGTCTGGTTGAAGGTCAACCTGTTGCAGACCATGTTCGACTTTCCCTGTGTAAAAAGTTGCGTTATCAATTTGATTGAGATCAGCATTGTTTTTTGCCTGCTGAATCGAGGTTGGGTTAAGTTCGATACCTATAACCTGTCTTGCTTGATGCGCCAAAGGCAAACTAAAGGTACCAATACCGCAGTAGGCATCAACAATATTTTCGTCTCCCGTAAGATTTAGTTGTTTGACGATCGCCTGAAATAATAACTCAGCAACACCAGTATTGATCTGAAAAAAAGTATCTGCTGCAATATGTAGTTCAATCCCTGCAAAAATCTCTCTTAGATAAGATTTACCTGCGATAGTATGAGTTGTCTTGCCTAAAATAGCGTTAGTGCGATCGCTGTTGATATTTAAACAAACTCCCATCAGTCCAGGATATTTATCTAACCATAGTTGTGCCTGTTCTTCAATATCTGTAAGGTTTTGGTTGGTTGTCACCAAGGTAAGCAGCATTTCTCCCGTATTTTTGCCGATCCTCAGAGCAAGGTGTCGTAATCTCCCCTGATGATTGCTCTCGTTATAGATTGACCATCCTCGTTGCTGAATATCCTGCTTGACTTCTTTAAGCAATGGATGTAGACGTTCATCTTGTACGGGGCATTGGTTGAGGTTAACTAACTTATGGCTCCCCTGACGATAATATCCGGCCTGTACTTGTCCTGTATTAGATCTGCCGAAAGGATAGGTTGACTTGTTGCGGTAGTTAAGTGAATTAGCTGTGTGTATAATCGGCTGCACCTGGACATCTTCAAAACCGCCAATACGCTGAAAAGCCTGAATTACCTGCTGATGTTTCGCTTCTCTTTGATAACTTTGCTCGATATGCTGCCACTGACAACCCCCACACTTATCCGCCACAATGCAGCCTGGACGAATACGATAATTCGAGAAAGTTAATAATTGTTCAACTTTTCCCCGAGCAAATTTAGCTTTAGACTGAATTATTTTGGCTGTTAGGCGATCGCCTGTTACCGTATTGGGGACAAAAACAACCTGTCCCTGATATCTGCCAACCCCTTCCCCGCTAGTATTTAGATCGGTTATCTCTAGTTCGATTATTTGACCCTGCTGTAATTTTTGCTTCACTAATTATTTACTGTCTAGAATACATCTTTAAAGACGTAAAATACCACGATGGATTAGTATGTTTAGTTGCTTGCCAAAATATCTAGAGGGAATCTAAATTATCTGATTCCTCCTCTTTGGCTGTTTCAAGCACTTCAGCCTCTACAGGTTTTGACATTGCTTCTTCTGAATCATTAAGCTGAAACAGTTTCTTAGCTTCGTTCGCAGCTAAGGGACGACCAAACCAGAAACCCTGCATATTATGACAGCCTAGGCTACGTAGCAGCTCCACTTGTTCCTGAGTTTCCACTCCTTCGGCAACTATTTTGAGATTGAAACCCTTCCCTAATTCGATTAATGCAGTCACGATAGCTAAGTCTTGAGGACTATCAGTAAGTTGCTGAACCAGAGAACGATCTATTTTCAAGGTGTCAAGAGGGATTCGCTTGAGATATTCCAAGGCTAGAAAGCCTGCGGTAAAGCCATCAACTGCAATTTGAACTCCCAAGGCTTTGAGTTGATTAATCAGGTGTCGGCTGTGGTCTATATTATCCATCAAGGTTGACGCACTAATCTCTAATTCTAGTAAGTTAGCAGCCATGTCTGTTTCTGAGAGTATTTCGGCAATTTTTTGAGCTAAATTTGGCTGTTGGAATTGAACTAAAGATAAGCTGACAGTAATCTTGGATGATGGCAATTCTTGATTTTGCCATTGCTTATTCTGAGTGCAAGCTGTACGAATCGTCCATTCACCAATCGGCAAGATCAATTTAGTTTTCTCGGCTAGCCTAATAAAATTTCCTGGTGCAACTAAGCCTAATTCTGGATGTTCCCAGCGCAGTAAAGCTTCAATAGCTTCTACTTTGTCATTATTAACGTTGATTTGCGGTTGATAATAAAGCTGAAATTCTGATCGCTCTATGGCTTGCTGTAGTAAATTTTCTAACTCTAAAGCAACTAATGCTTGAGAATTAATCGCATCGTCATAAAACTGATAACCGCTCTGATTGCTATAAGCGCGTTCCAATGCGGTATTGGCACTAGCTAATAAGATTTCGGGGTCGGTTCCGTCTTGGGGATAAACAGCAATTCCCGTCGTACTACCAATTGAAGTCTGGGTTTCTCCTAAAGTAAAAGATTGTTTAATTGATTGATTAATCCTTTGGTTAATTTTGGTTATTTCTTCTATATCGCTGACTTGAGGCAATAGCAGAGCAAATTTATCTTCTTGCCAACGAACAACAGTGTCTCCTGCTCGTAAACAGGTACTTAATCTTTTTTCTAATACTGTTAGCAATTTATGGCCGTTGTTTTCACCAATACTGACATTAATGTCAGGTATAAAATCTAACTTACAAAACATAACTGCCAGAAGTTTTTGGCTTCTTTTGGCATTGGCGATCGCTGTAGATAATTGCTGATTGAATAAATCTCTTTTAAATATTTGAGTTGATGCTTGATGAGCGATCTCGACTGAATTAGTTGCACTCGAATTAATAATAAAGCAAATTTTTTCTGATGATCCAGACCCAATTAAACTTGCTTTAACTTGACTTTTAACTATATTACTATTTTTTTGTAACCAGAGATATTCACCATCAAAACTATTTCGTTCGGCAATTACTTTGCGTAAAACAAGAGCTAGTTTGTCAGATTCCGCTACTAGCTCATAAATATTCATTTGTAATAATTCATTACCAGAATAACCCAGTAATTCGCTACAAGCAGCGTTAGCTTCGACGATTTGTTTCGTTGCTGATTCTGCGATGATTACTCCCTCAGAAATATGCTGAACTATTTTATTGTAAATAGATTTAGCTTGCTGTAGCTCAGTTTCAATAATCTTTTGATTGCTGATATCTGTAACGTAGTTTCTAATGACTCTTTTTTCAGGTAAATAATGAGCAGTTTGCCAAAAGGTTTTATTATTTACTTTAATTTCTCGGGTAATTATATTCTCACTTCCTTGATGATATTGAGCAATTAAATTCTCTAATAGAGGATGATTTAGCTTTTGATGATGAATGTCTTTAAAGTTAACAATACCTGCTGAATTTATATAGGTAATATTGCCATATAAATCTATTTCAATAATTGGCTGCGGGCTTAGTTCCGCCAAGGAATTTTGTGCTGAAGATTCTACAGGTTGATTACTTTTATAGGTATTTTTTCGGTCAACAGCAACAATAGTTTCCTTATTAATAAATGTATCCCGATTAACTACATTATTAGAAGCGGGAGAGAGATTATTTAATTCTACATTGCTTGGTTGAGAGGGATTTTTTAGTGGCTCGGTGGAGGTTTTATATCTTACTGATGCATCTCCGCTAAAATGAACCACATCTCCAGACTGTAATTCATGAACTAAACCTTTTTTTCCGTTGATATAGATACCATTTCTGCTTCTATTTCCCTGTAGATCTCCATCCAAAATCCAATAGGAAGATTGATTGGTTTTAACATCTGTTCTTCTGAGAAGAGTGGCATGATTACGTGAAGTTTTTTGACATGAAAGAACAATATCATTACTAGAATGACGACCAATGGAGTAAGTAGCAGCATCAAGCTGAATTTCTCTTACCAAAGCAGGATCTTCAATTACTAATACGTGGTGTAGCTGATCTAAACTGTCCATTGTCTGATTTTGATTGTAATTTGTATCCATATTGTTCTGATCATCAGTTAAGAAATATTTTTCAGAAATATTTTTTGTAGTATTGCTATTTGGATGATTTAGGCGAAAAAATATTGTTCAGGCTCTATTAGTTAGTTCATCATTAACTACAAGACTGCATAAGGTTAAATATAACTTTTGCTTATTAATTAACTATGCCAAGTGATGGTTGTTTTTATTATTCCCTAAAGTAGGTATAAAGTATCAGCACAAGTTAAATTATTTCTTCCATATTACTCATCAGAATTAATAATGGGCAGCAAAAAAGCAGTGAATTTGCGGTTAGACAATCCTAGACTTGAGACATAGGCTGGGATCGATGAATAATTAATTAATCCATGTTGGCAAGGATTTGGAGCGCAGCGATCATCGGTATTGACGCGATTAAAGTAGGAGTGGAAGTCGATGTTTCTGGAGGACTACCGAAAATTATAGTTGTCGGATTGCCTGATGTGGCAATTCAGGAATCTAGAGAAAGAGTCAAAGCTGCCATCAAAAATGCTGACTTTGCTTTTCCTGTGCGTAAAATTGTCATTAATCTGACTCCTGCCGATCTTCGCAAAGAAGGACCTTGTTTTGATCTGCCGATTACTGTTGGTATCTTAGCAGCATCAAAACAGGTTGATCCGCAACTATTAGGAGACTATCTTTTTTATGGAGAAGTTTCTTTAGACGGTACCTTAAGAGCAGTATCGGGAGTATTACCTATTGCAGCCGCAGCATCGCAAATGGGTATTGCGGGGCTGATTCTTCCCCTGGGCAATGCTCAGGAAGCAGCAGTGGTCAAAGATATCAGCGTATACGGATTTGGCAACTTAGGACAAGTAGTTGATTTTCTGAATCAGCCAGACAAATACAAGCCTGTAGTTGCCGAAAATCCGCTGGCAAAAAAGCAATCTCCCGAACATGTAGCAAATCTCAAAGATGTTAAAGGACAGCTACAGGCAAGACGTGCCCTAGAAATTGCCGCAGCGGGCGGACATAACCTGATTTTCGTCGGTCCTCCAGGAAGCGGTAAAACTATGCTGGCACAACGCCTCCCAGGAATTCTTCCTAGCCTTTCTTTTTCTGAAGCACTAGAAGTTTCCCAGATTCATTCCGTTGCTGGTTTACTCAGAGATCGGGGGCAGTTAATCACCCAAAGACCTTTTCGCAGTCCCCATCATTCAGCTTCGGGACCATCTTTAGTCGGGGGAGGGACTTATCCTCGTCCTGGTGAAATATCTTTGGCTCATAAAGGAATACTTTTTTTGGATGAACTCACAGAGTTTAAGCGTAATGTACTTGAATATTTGCGCCAACCTCTAGAAGATGGTCAGGTAACAATTTCACGTACTCGTCAATCGGTGGTTTTTCCTGCTCAATTTACTTTGGTTGCCAGTACGAATCCATGTCCTTGCGGTTACTTTGGTGATCCGATTCAAAACTGTACTTGTTCTCCTCGGCAACGGGAAAACTACTGGGGTAAGTTATCTGGACCTTTAATGGATCGTATTGATCTCCAGGTGGCGGTAAATCGGCTGAAGCCAGAAGAAATGACCAGACAAACTATGGGGGAGGATACATCAACTATCAGAGAACGAGTCATTGCTGCCCGAAAATTAGCCGAGCAAAGGTTCGAGAAAGAGCCAGGAATCAGCTGCAATGCGGAAATGCGATCGCGTCACCTGAGAGACTTTTGTGTCTTGGATGATGAGAGTCGCAATCTACTTGAGGGAGCAATAGGTAAACTAGGTCTATCTGCTAGGGCAATGGATCGCGTCTTAAAAGTATCCCGCACCATTGCTGATTTAGCAGGCGATCGCCATTTACAAAGTAACCATTTGGCAGAAGCTATTCAATATCGCACCATAGATCGAATGCAGTAAGTGTTTTTTGGACATCATTACCCTTAGACATCAATTGCTGACACTATTAAAATTCATTCTGATCGATGTAACGGACATCAATTGCTGACACTATTAAAATTCATTACGAGGCTGTATTAGATTATTCAATGAGAAGTTTGGAGTAAGACGATATAGCAGTAGTAAAGGACGGCCTACTTGGTGGAAATTAGGATGGTCGCATACTGGCTTATGTGATTGGCTTACTAATCCAGTATTGTTGGGACATACATACTATCCAAAGAAAAGAGGTAGAACCAAACTAAAATCAAAAGCAGATTGGCAAATATACTATGATACACATACCCCTTTGATTACTCCAGAACAAAATTATCAAATTACTGAGATATTAGAAAACAATAGACAAGTAAGGGGATATGGAACTAATAAACGCCGACACGCTGTAGCAGGTCTTGTTTATTGTGCTGAATGTAGGGCCACTTGCTACTCTGTTGCTGGCACTAGAGGTAATACACTAGGATACAACTATTATTTTCAGTGTAAGAATTGGAGACAAAGAGCTTGCGACCAGAAAAAGACAATTAGAGTTGAAAAAGTAGAACAAGCTCTCGTAGAAGCATTAACAGCTAAAGCTCTCATATTAGCTACTAAAGCAGATGAAGCTCCTGTAGTTAATAATAATAACTCAGAGGAAATAGAAACCCTTAAACAACAATTGAAGGGATTAGAAACATTAGGATTTAACCCTGCTTTAGACCAAGCCCGTCGTCAGATACATCGTCAAATAGAAAGTCTTGAGAAGCAAAGCAACTCAAGACTTTCTATAGTAAATAGTAATTATGAACTATTAAAATATATATTTAGTTTAAAAGACTTTTGGAAAAAACAATCTAAAGAAGACTTAACTAAGATTTATAAAGCTTTGGTTGATAAGATTTGGGTGAAGGAAGGCGAGATTGTTGGTATAGATTTGAAAATCTAACATTATGTTCTTTATCATAATTAAGCGCAAGTCTTCTTAATAATTCATTTACATTTTCTTTTTTAGTAGTCATACATAAATAATTAACTCTACAGCTATTACTATTGCTACTAAAACTCAATCATAGTGTGTTCCTGCCTACGTCGGAAGTGTGATTATGGTTCAACAAAGAATGTGATATCAAGTTAGTCTATATATAATTCAAGTAATTCTCTAACATTACTATTAGTACGTAATTTACTCACCGTTCGCTCATTTTAAAATTGAGTTGCTTAATAAACAAAGCAAACAATAATCTTTACAAGGCTTTCAGCCGTTTGAGAGGAGATAAATGGAAAATTATAGGCGATCGCTTTGTTAACACAGCGATCGGGGTTTGAAGAATTTTATTGTGCGATCGCCATTTCTCGATTTCCTCTAACTTACCTCCTCTACATCTTCTTAAACCCTTATGATGCAAGCTGTTTCGCTATTGTAATTCCGAATGACTCAGAAATTTGAGCGAACGGTGAGTCCCAATACTAGGCATGAGAAAGCGATTATGTCGAGTCAACAAAGTGAAGAGTATCATAGAAGAAATGTAGAGCTATAGAATATCAATCCTTTATCATTTCTTTGACAACCGATCTAAGCTGTTCAATGTCGCCGTTTGGTTCAAAGAGAGTCCATACAAGCTCGAAATCAATCTTCCAGTATCGATGAGCTAGGATATTACGAAACCCAACAATATCTTTCCAATGGACATCAGGATACTTATCTTTTAACTCCTGTGGAAGCTGGTTGACAGCCTCACCAATAGTTTGCAGCCTAAAAAGCGTAGCATCTTGAAGGACTGTATTACTCAAGAATGCCTAATTTTCAGAGGTTACAGTGTGTAAATCTCTGGATAAAATAGGGAATAACCCAAAAGGTATGTCCACTAAGGTTAATATTAAAAAGACTATTCGCAATTTCCCAAGCTCCTCTTAATTAAATGGACTCTACTTCAATATATCCAATATCTCGAAGATGATATAGCTCTCTCTTTAAACCTTGATTCTTTACGTAATGTCCAAAATTACCAGAATTCAGCTTTCTAAGATTAAAGTACATATTTGGAGACATCGTTGTTAGAAATAGATCTGAAGCTTTTTCGTTAATCTCACTCAATTCTTTACGTACACCTTTAACCTCTTTCTTTAACTCCCCAATCTCGATAGAACCTACCTTAATAGAACTACCAGCTTTTAATCTATCTTTTAGAGCATCCAAGAATGCCCTAAATTCTTTTTGAAAATACCTAATAAACCAGACTATTAAACCAATCCAAAGAATAGTCTCAATTAATGCTACAAAATCACTCAATTGAGTTACATTGTTTGTCCTGTCTAAATTCAAAGGATTTTCAATGTGTAATTCATCCAAAACTTGTTTTTGTAAATTAGCATTAATAATCACTATATTAGAACTTTTTGTTTAGAATTGAGGGTTAGTAAAACTGTTAAACGGTTAGCGATACTGTATAGAACCCATTTGGGATC
>CALNYB010000048.1:0-199961 GCA_942490675.1 Cyanobacteriota bacterium
CCCAACTGGTCTGATTGTACATTCCAGTTCGATTCTGATAATTTAACTTTTCCTAATTGGTCAGTCAATTCCCCGACAGCCCATTCAACTCTTCTAATTTAAAAATCTTCAACTGTTTCTGTCAATGCTTTCAATCCTAAGCTCAAACTAATTCTACTGATTATAATTCTGACAGGCTTATCTTGCTTGAGTAGAAGAGCGATCGCACTTTTCGCTTGTGCCAATATTTCTTCGTCCCGAACTTTCCAATCAACTTTACTTCCAGAAGCTTTTGGCTGTTTCAACTTGGGAGAGTTGTTATTGAGCCAAGTGCGATCTTGTGTCAAGTTCCCAACCATGCAATTAATACTTACAAAGAGTATTTGGAACAATCTCCTCCTCGTTTGGAAAAAGGATTTATAGCGGTCAAATAAACTAAAGTATTTTGGAAAAAGTTGCCCATCAAGAAATGGCTGGACAATTAGCTTCGATCTTAAATTGGTAGACAATTGGTAGATAAGATTACTGTCAACAAAGGCAAGCTACTACTATACAAGCTTTCAAAAATTTTTTGGTCACTTTGGGGTAGTGAAAGTCGTGAATTCAAGTTTAATTAAATTCACTCGGACTAAGTTTAATCATGTAATAAATTTTCTCTGAGAAGAACTAATAGTTAAGGAATGCAAACTATTGTCAGAAATTCCTGACAATAGTTTGCTTTTGAACTTTAAAATGGATTTTGGGTGCAAATTGGGTGTAATACACGACTTGGAAGGTTAGCATATTTATCCACTAATAAAACAACGTAATTTCGTTAAAATAGTATTTATGTTCGCCCTGTAAAACCTTTGTTGTGTAAGGATTTCAGAGAAACCTTCCAAGTCGTGTGTAATAATGCTTTTGAAACTCTGCAAGCACTATTATAGAAGGGCTGATTTTAGGACTCATAAGCCGGGGGTCGGGAGTTCAAGTCTCCCCTCTGACACTTTAGAAAACAAGGCACAGAGCCAATAATAGCAGTGATAAGATGGTTTTAGGAGTTTTTATAAAACTCTTGAAACAGCACAGATACTCTCAAAAAAGCTATAAAATTAGATCAAATTTAGATCAATTTTATAGCTTGGATAAGTTAAGCAAACTTCTGGAGAAAGCCAACAGTAGACTCAAAACCTCAAACTCTGGAATCAGTATATTCAAACGAGGACAGAAATTATCACTAAGGGGAATGCTCCCTCCCAAGAAAGGAAGAGATAAAGCTTCTCAACAGGTTATAAGTCTAGGGATTTGCGGATATAAGGTTCTTAGGTGATTTCCAGCAATCATTATACCCACAACAAAGCAACGGTATGCTGATTTGACGGATGCAAGTGGGTATAGTCTTTCTTGGAAATCACCTTATCCCCATTCGAGGATATTATCCCACGAAGATGAGACAAGTGCCCTTGTGGCTCGCACCAAACTAAGGAGTGTAAACCCTCGAATGGCGGTACTTCTGACTTGCGCGCAGCGATACTAGTTCGTTATGTAAACCTCTGCAAATCAGCAATGCCATAAGATGCTGATGAATCAAATTTAGAAATTTACTTGCCTTAGAATGGAGATAAATATGTTGATCTTTGGACTAATCACAAACTACCAGTACAGGCAAAATTTTAAAATATTCCCCATTTCTCTGTAATCAATGTCAAAATCGAAACCGCTACAAAACATAGCCATTTTGATTTTGATCATACAAGCAAGCTAACATCGTTTAAAACTATGCAACAAATATTTAGTATTCTTAATTTGATTCCAGGTTATTTAGTCTTTCTGGCTATTTTTCTGGTAATTTTGCCGACATTTCTGGCTATTTTATTACGGTTTTGTTTATATCGACATTTAAAATATTTAGCAGTCAAGGTGAGAAAATTGTTGGGGGGGATAAAGTTAGAATCTCCCCCTAAAATTATTACCAAACTAGAACAAAGATTTACTGAGACTACTCTAAATCCAGACCAGATTAATACCGTTTCAGTAATTGAAGGAGCATATCTGCACGAAAAGTTTTATTTTCTAGGAATATCTTTAGGATGTGATTTTGTGGATAGCTTTTGTCGTATTCTGCCTAATTTACTACTTTCTTTTGGTTTGTTAGGTACATTTTTAGGTATTACTTTTAACTTAGCCAATTTGAGTCAAACTATTACTCAGATTGATATTAATGATGTCAGAAATCTAGTGGAAGAATTAGACCGTCCGCTACAGGGAATGGGCGTTGCATTTACTACAAGTTTAATTGCGATCGCCTGTAGTTCGTTATTGACGGTATTAAATTTACTTTGGAATACTAACCTGGTAAAATCCAGTTTACTTAGCTCTATTGAAGACTATATCGATAATATTTATTTACCAAGAATTAAGCCCATTAGTTCACTAGAAGAAGCGATCGCCCAGCTTAGTCAAGACTTCGATAGTATGGTATATAAGCTAGGGAATACCATTGAAGAAGCTATGACCAAAGCCTTCGTTAAAATTCATAACAGTGCCGAAACTTTTGAACAGGCAGCTCATGTTTTAGATAATAGTCGTTTCCCTGAAAAACTGGCATTGGCCACCAATAATTTGGCGATCGCTCAAAATCAATTTTCGCAATCTTCTTTAGTTTTGCAACGGTCTACTCAATCATTTGAGCATAATTTAGACTCGATGCAAAAACTAACTAAAAAGTTTTTAGAGTTAAATCAAAAAGTGAATCAGATTAGTCAACAATACGCCAACTTAGTCAATCTTAATCAAGAGAAAAATATTATTGAGCAATCTGGATTTAAAGAAATTCAACAGGAACTATCAAGACTAGTTAATCAAATTCAAAAGAACTAAATTAAATTACTTTTTAAAGCAGCTAATCAACATGACTAACAAACGTAAACTACGCAGCCATGAAGCCACAGAAAGCTTAAATGTGTGGCCTTCTTTTACCGATTTAATGGCAAATGCTTTTATGATTATTAGCTTGTTTCTGTTGCTAGCCCTATTTAAATCACTATTTCTTAAGTATACAGCGGAGGAAACCGAGCAAAATTTGAGTGATACTGAAAGACAGGTGCGTTTGCTGCAAAGAGAGATAGCCACTCTAGAGAATGAACTTGGGGAAAGTACTTCTAGTTTGCGTAAACTAAACAAAGCTTCTTCAGATTTAAGACAACTGCTACTCAAGAGTAATGAACAAAGTCGTAGTCGTGTTGATATCTTACAGTCAGAAATAAAACGCCTCAAGTCTGCACCTCCAGTAGTAGTGATTCAAGATTCTGGAGAATATCGATTCGAGTCTGGTAGTGCAAGTTTACCTAGAGAATTAAAAGGCTATATTACTAGGGATCTAGTTGATCGTATTGAACGTATTAGTCAACAACGTAACCTCTACGTAGTGGAAATTATTGGACATACCGATGGTCAGGTAAATTTTGGCAATGGTAATTTAGATCAACAGCTAGAAGAAGTGGCACGAGGCAAACAACCTGTGGGTAGCCTCAAACCTGGCTCTAATGCGGATTTGGGCTTAATGCGCGCTTTAGAGGTAGTTAAGCAATTACAAGCCGTACAACAACAAACAGGCAGATTAGATGGAGTAGAGTTTCGTGCCTATTCCGCCGCACAACTACAACTGCCGACTGGAGAATTTGCCACTTCTAACCGTAAACCAGACTCTAGCCGCCGCAGAATTGAGATCCGCTTCTCTCCATTAGGTAAAGCAGAAACGGTTAGATAAATTATAAATTATGAGGGATGAGGAATAGTTGTGTGTCTTGGACTATCGTGAACTCTCCCAACACTGAATTATTTTGTCGCTCGCGCGACAAAATTATTACAGTGTGGGCTTCCGTCGTCACCAACGGATCTTGCTCCCCTGACAGCATTAGCTGAGTTGCGCCACTTATCTACAACAAAGTTGCCCGACAGTACGACTTGAGAGCCAATTTCTTGCTTCTCGCGGTTCCCGCGATACGTTTCTTCGCCCCTGTTACAGATCTCCTGACCACTTACTACGTCACGATTTACGGGGGCATTTATGCCATAACCACACTCATAACAAACGTGATATCTATCACAGAGGTCTTTTCTGACTTCAGCCCTGCAATTTGAACAGATTTGACTTGTCCCGCGATGGTCTACCCGCCCGACAAAGACATCTCTCTTTCGAGCTACGTATTCTAAGATATCCCTCTGCTTGCCAAATGCTGCATCTATTGTGTGCTTGCCCAAAAATCCTTTTGCCATAATGCGGAAGTCACAATCTTCAATATAGATTGTGTCTGCCATATCGCAGAGCTTATGGGCAAGTTTGAACTGATAATCAGCTCGTCTGAAGCTTATGTAGTTGTGTTGCTTGGCTACTTTGATTCTCGCTTTCTCATAGTTCTTTCCTCTCTTCATTTTTCTCGACAAACGCCTTTGGAGTACTTTCAACCGCCTGTGGGCTGTTTTGAAAAATTTAGGTCTGGGTTCTGTATAGGAGTCTGATGTGGCTATATACGAGATCAAACCGACATCAACCCCAATAGCGTGACCGTGAGGAATAGGATCGGGAATAGGGAGAGCCGATTCTATGGCTACTACAGCAAACCAACCCACTGCTTTTTTGATAATTCTAACTTGCTTGACAACAAATCCTTCGGGTATTGGTCGATGCAAATTGATTCTAACTTTTCCCAACTTGGGTAGCTGAATCTGCCATCCAGTTATGGGGTTAGTTTTGAATTGAGGAAACAACATAGACTTTATCTGCCCGTATTTTTTCCAGCGAGGGAAACCGTAGCCCCTCTCACGAAAAAAGTCCCAAGCATCGTGCAACCTTCTAATATTGGTTTGCAGCACTTGAGATGGAACGGATTTTAATCTAGGAAATTTCTTCTTAGCTTTGGGCAAGTTGTTTTGCTGTTGGTGATAACCAGGAAACGGATAGTCCGCAGCCATGATGAATTCTGATTCCAAACTACAACGATCAATTGGACATTTTCTACTGGATATCCAATCTCTCAACTCTCTGAGTGCATAGTTATAACTGACACCTAGCGTATCAAGCCACTCGTCTAGTAGCTCTACTTGCTGCGCGTCTGGGTATATGCGATATCGGTAGTTGAGAATCATCATGCAAGCATATTACCACAACGTAGTGCCTTTGGTAAATTGTCTAGCTGCGAGGCATCGAACCTCTTGATATACTTGACAAAGGCGCATAGTTCGCCGCATGTTGTCCGTGTATCCCGACGCTAAATTGGTTTCTTCGCGCTTGGCTGCGAAATAATTATAGTCGCGGGACTTACTGCCCCTCAAACTCCCCAACAGTTAAAAAGTAACGATCAAAATAGTTAACTTTGTCTAAGTTAAATTAATTTTGTCAAAAATGTAGACTTATAATCTAAGGATAATCTTCAAGAAGACAAGGGTTAAACCTATGAGGAACTTTAACTTAAACGACGATCTATATTGGACACCTCAAGCTCAAGCTAAACTAAAAATGATCCCTTTTTTCGCTCGTCCTCAAGCGCGTCAAAGGATTGAAAAGATAGCCCGTGCAGCCGAATTAGAAGAAGTAACTGCTGAGATTGTAGAACAGGCTAGAGCAGAATTTGGACAGTAATTTATCGATGTGTCAGGTAGTCAGCTCTAAACGCTGGTTTGTCGTGATCAAAAATCTGCTCTGGATACTTTATATTGGTTAAAAATAGTAAATTTTCAATGTCAATAGGGGTTTTTCTGCCACAATGTCTCTTGAAACCGCAACAAACTTGATCTAACTTGGTTGTTTAATATTTTAAATGTTCAAAACTATTTTATTCCCCATCGAGTTAACTAGAGAAGCACGCAAAGCAATTCAATTAACGGCGGATATGGTCAAAACTCACCAGAGCAAACTAACTATCCTCTCCGTAGTCGAAACAGATGATGATGGAGCAATGAGTTCAGAAGAACAGGTAACCAAACTGCTACAGGAAGCCAAATCATTTTTTGCTAATCAAGGCATTTCTGCCGAAACTATCGAAAGAGAAGGGCTTCCCGCTTTTACGATCTGCGACGTTGCCGACGAAATTAACGCCGATCTGATAATTATGGGTTGTCGCGGTTTAGGTTTAATTGATGAAGAAGCTGCTGCCGATAGCGTCACCAACCGCGTGATCAATCTCTCTTCTTGTCCCGTATTAGTTACGACTTAAAAAGCTAAAAGCTAACTAAACTGATCGCCTCCGTAACCTAAACTATGATCGTTTCCCCTGAGCAGCTCGATATTTCGCTGCTTTAGTCAATAGAGATTCCGCAAAGGCGATCGCATCCCCCGCGGAATGTCCTCCTGTAATCTGAGCTAATTCTTCGGCTCTTAACTGATGATTTCCCAGGGGTTTAACTCTTACTACTGTCCGAATATCAGCAATGCTGCTGCCGTTTTTCTGCTGCGCTTTAGTCCCTTCTTCAATAATGGTTTTCTCTACTTTAAAATGTCCGTTTGCCATTGCTGCAATTAACGGTTGGTGGGTGACACACAATACCTGATGTTGTTTACCAAGCTGATGCAATTTTTCGGCGATCGCTTGAGCCACTTTCCCTGATACTCCCGCATCAATCTCATCAAAGATTAACGTACTGGAACTCTCTTCGGCATCTGTGAAACAGGCTTTCAGTGCCAGTAAAAAACGGCTCATTTCACCACCAGAGGCAATGACAGATAAAGGCTGAATTGCTTCCCCTGCATTAGGGCTGAAATAAAACACTACCTTGTCTGCACCCATCCCGTTAGGGGAAGATTCTACCAGGCGACATTCAAATATTACTTTGTCCATCGCCAGGGGTTTTAGTTCTTTGACTAGCTGCTTTTCTAATTTAGTCGCTGCTTTTTGCCGTAATTGAGTAAGTTTCTGACATTCTTGAGTAAGCTGCTGCAAAGCCAGTTGATCTGCTTGCTCTAAAGCCTCAATTGATTGTCCGCCACCTGTAATTAGAGACAATTCTGACTTTAGCTGTTCATAAAGAGCGATCGCATCGGCTAAATCTGGACCATATTTACGACAGATGTTCTTTAATTGCCTAATCCTGGTTTCGATCTCCTCCAAGCGTTCAGGATCGGCTTCTAAACCATCGCTGTAGCTATTGATTTGTTGTCCTGCTTCGACGATTTGGGCTAATCCTGACTGTACCATTTCCAGAATGGGTGCTAATTCTGAATCGTATTCCGCCATCTCCATCAGACAAGATTCTGCCTTACCTAAGAGATCTGCCCCCGCTGGTGCTTCTTGTTCTCCCTCATAAAGCAGTTGATATGCTTGATTACCCAATTGCTCTAGCTCAACCACATGGGAAAGGCGATCGCGTTCTTGTTCTAACTCCTCTAATTCATTGGCACCAGTTAATTCCGCTTCATCTAAATCTTTGAGCTGAAACTTAATTAAATCTTGCCGTTGCAGTAATTCTTGTTCCGATTGAATGCGCCGATCTAGTTCTCTCTTTGCTTGTTGCTTTACTTCATAAGCCTGGGCTACTTTAGTTAGCTGTTTGTCAACTGCTTTACCACCATAGGCATCTAATAAATCTCGTTGTTTGTCGGAAATCAACAAATTTACCGTCTGTCCTTGAGCCGTAATTTCCACCAGACGCGGACGCAATTCTGCCATCAACTGACGATTAACTAATATTCCGTTCACCCGACTGCGGGATCTGAGATTAGTTTTGCCGATAACTATTTCACGACTACAAACAAGAGTATCTTCTTCTAGGGGATCAATTTCTTGGGCTTCTAACCATTTATGCAAACTAGAATTAACCTGGAAGGTTGCTTCAATCATAGAGCGATCGCTCCCGCTACGGATCATACGGCTATTTGCCTTCCCCCCCAAAACCATATCAATGGCATCGAGAATAATCGATTTCCCTGCTCCTGTCTCTCCAGTCAGAACACTCAATCCATTGTCTAAACTGAGTTCCAAGGAATCAATTAAAGCAAAATTATTAATTTTTAGATTAACGAGCATCTAGATAAAATTTAGGCTAGCTTGCAGAATAATAAATAATCAAAATAATTACTACCAGCAGTTTAGCGAAAGGAGTAGTAAATCATCAGGATTTTTTTATCTTTTTGTAAGAGAAGACTCACGCTTATTGGCGATAGCCAAAAGCGATGAGATGAATCGAACTTAACACTAAGCAGGGCGGTCTTGTTCTTGAACATATTTTTTCAACACATCTACTGTAACTCCTCCGCATGAAGAGATGAAGTAGCTTCCCGACCAAAGGGCATCTTTCCAGTAGAACTTTAAAAATCTATTTGGAAATTCTTTTTTTAAATAGCGGCTACTAACCGTCTTCAGATTGTTAACTAACTTACTCAACTGTACTTGCGGTGTGTATTGCAAGATTATGTGCAAATGGTCTTTTTCTCCGTTAACCTCTAAACAACGACAATTCCATTTAGTCAGTAAATCTTTCACTATCTCTTCTAACCTAACTAGCATTTCATCGTTGAACAAAGGTCGTCTGTATTTTGGCACTAACACTAAATGAGCTTTTAAACACGAAACACTTCTAGCACTAGATATTAAGTCATTGTATTTTTTGGACAATAGGTTGTAAATTTATGGTACACTAACTTTAGTTTAGTACTTAAGTTGGCTGTGAGACAAGCATTTCAATATAAATTGTTACCCGACACTAATCAGCGTCAAGAAATTGACCGCTGGCTATCAATGCTTAGGTATCAATATAATTATTTGCTTGGCTCAAGGTTTAACTGGTGGCAATACAATCGCTCTGATTGTGTAATTCCTCAAGGGGATTTTTGTCAAATTGCTTGTTCTGTTGGCAGTTCAGTTTTGAGAGACAATCCTGATTGGCACTCTCAATCAGCTAGTTTGCCAAAACTGAAGACTGATAGGCCTTGGTACAAAGATATCTATTCACAAGTTCTTCAAGATTGCGTCAAAAGAGTAAAGCTGGCATTTGATAGGTATATCAAAGGAGACTCAAAAGGGAAACGCAGTGGTAAACCGAGATTTAAAGGACGTAATAGATATCGCACGTTCACCTTTCCTCAAGCTAAAGATAGTTGGCTAGTGGGAAATAAAATTAAGTTACCAAAATTGGGCTTAATCAAATATATTTGCCATCGTGCTATACCTGAAGAATTCAAAGTTAAAACGGCTTCTGTCACCAAAAAAGCTGATGGATACTATTTAACTTTAATTGCTGAAGACAAATCTATTCCTGAGTTGGAACAACGTTCAAGCAGCGCCCGAATTACTTCGGGCGACCTTGAACCTGATATCGTAGCAACTGAAAACAATTCTATTGCTATTGATTTGGGTCTAGAAAAACTGTATGTCGATAGTTTGGGGAATCAAGTTTTACCTCAAAAATATCTCAGAAAATCGGAGGAGAAGCTAGCTAAATTACAACGTAAACTAGCAGATAATAATCGTGGTAGAAAGGCGAAAAAACTTATACGACGAGCTATTGCTAAGTTGCATTTGAAAATAGCTAGACAGAGAAAACAGTGGCACTTTGAAGAAGCAAAAAAACTCTGCCAAAAAGCAGAGGTCATCTGCATTGAAGACTTGAAAATTGCCAATCTTCGCCGTAAAAATAAAGCCAAAAAAGTCGATGGGGAGTACGTTGAAAATGGTCAGTGTCGCAAAGCAGGATTGAACAAAAGTTTTTCTGATTGTGCTATTGCTCAGTTTGTTGATATTTTGTACTTCTCAGCCCAAAAATTAGGAGTCAAAATACTTAAAGTCAACCCAAGAAATACTAGTCAGACTTGTCCAGTTTGCTTAAACAAAGTGCCTAAAACTTTGTCTGACAGATGGCATGATTGTCCTGTTTGCCAGGCATCTATGGACAGGGACTATGCAAGCTCATTGTTAATCAAAAAAGTGGCGTTGGGTATCGTGTCACTATAAAATGCTCAAAGGCTTCATTAGCTGTAGAGAAGCTACCGCCTATCGCGAAGCGAAGGCGCGTGGAGTATATCACTAAGGTTTTATCGCTCTATAGCGTTTCTCAGATGAGTGAGGTACGATCTTTTTCCCCTTTTCCCTTTAACCTTTACCCAAACACAATCGAGGTGTACCTCATAGATACGAGAAACGCTATACCTCTGATTTCAATTAAGTTTATGGCAATTTTTTGGCAAACTGGGTATCTTCAGCTATGTCAAACCCATATGTTTCGTAGAAATTCAATTTTGCTAGTACAGTCTAGTACAGTAAATCAATGCTTTCAAGCGATCGCGATTGCGAACAAATTTCTGGGGGTAACAATGGAGTAGGTCCTCTAGGTAATCTGGGAGAACCACAAACAGGTGGTTTTTTCAATGGCAATGGCAATAACCCTCATGTAGTTCCAGAAGAACAACTGTCACCTGGAGGACAAGGAAACTCAGGCGAGCCAGGAAATGGAGGATTCTTCAACCCTAACAATCCTAACTTTGGCGGCTAGCAATTAAGTATCCAAATGTCATAGGTGGTGTGTTCTTGATAAAAAATTGGCTCTTGAACTACCATCGCTAATGTGAATTTTGGAGCTGACTTTTACCAATAGTGCGGAGGTTTATTTTCTAGAAGGTTTCCCCCAAGATACTTATAACCCACATTCCGCAGGTTACCACCAATTGAATTAAGTCACAGAGCAGAGTTAAACTATCCCCCCTGCGGAAATTTAATCTTAATCAAGCTGAGTAGTATCGAGCAGCAAGAAGTAGAAAAAGTGGCAGAGACGTTAGCAAACCGACTAATTGATACCTTGATTGCCTGATTAGAATATAGTGCGATCGCATTTGCCAAAGTCCGTCAGCATGACCATCGATGTTGATCCGATCAATATGGAATAGGTTGTTGTTAATCGTAGGTGGAGACTTTTTGATTAAACTGTTTTAGCTCTTAGCTTTTAATCGAGGTTTTACTCACATCTTGCACCAGTACAAAAAAACTAAATATTTTGAGGCTGGTAATCAATTTAATGTCCTTTTCCCCTTGACCTTTGCCCTTTACCCTCATAGCACAAATAAATTACATATCAGGTGCAAGATCTCAGTTTTAGATCCACGATAGAAGTCAATATTTTTTTTCCATGATCAAACTGAAATCATTAGCTAAGTTATAGATGATTGAAGAGATTTAAAACAACAGTCGATATGCGAGATTTTGCTCAAATTCAACGGACAGACTACGAAGTAATTATTATTGGTGGCGGAATTAATGGCGCGGGTGTCGCCAGAGATGCTGCCTTGAGGGGCTTAAAAACTATCTTAGTTGAGAAGAATGATTTTGCTAGCGGAAGCTCTAGCTGGTCTAGTCGTTTGATTCACGGCGGATTACGCTATTTAGAATATTTCGAGTTTCCCCTGGTAAGAGAGTCTTTAAAAGAGCGAGAAATACTGCTGCGCAATGCACCTCATTTGGTTACTCCCTTACAGCTTACCATTCCGATTTATGGCGATCGCTCTCGTCCCTATTGGAAGATTTGGGCGGGAATGATCCTCTACGATATGTTTAGCTTTGATAAAACTCTGCCTGTGCATCGAATGTTGCCCAAAGCTAAATTTAAGCAACTATTTCGCTCTCTTGACGAGGAGAATCTAACAGGTGGCTCACAATATTATGACGGACAAGTAACTCTGGCAGAGCGTCTTTGTTTGGAAAATATTATCTCGGCGCAAAATGCAGGAGCAACTGCCCTAAACTATGTTGAAGTTACTGAATTGCCGATCAAAGATTCCCGCATTACTGATGTTGTCTGTAAAGATAAGCTGACAGGGGAAAGCTTTACGATCTCTGGTAGTAGTGATGCGGTAGTAATTAATACCGCAGGACCTTGGATCGATTTAGTCTGTCAGCAAGGCAGCAAAGCAGGGCAGAAATCCCCCATTGGCAAGACGAAGAAGAATGGTGGGACAAAAGGAAGTCATATTATTGTCGATCAGTTTCCTGGCGCACCAGGCTCTACTATTTACGTGGAAGCAAAGTCTGATGGTCGTCCTTTCTTCATTATCCCTTGGCTAGGAAAGTATCTCATTGGCACTACCGATTTACCCTATAAAGACGATCTCGATAATATCAAAGCTGACAACGCAGAAATCGATTACTTATTACAAGAAACCAACAATATCATTCCTACAGCTAATCTCACACGAGATGATATTCGGTTTACCTACTCTGGAGTACGCCCTTTACCTAATGCCGAAGGCAAAAAACCTGGCAGCATTACCCGCAAGCATATTATTTTTGACCACCGTAAAGAAGGAATCGGCAATTTACTTACTTTAATTGGCGGTAAACTCACCACCTATCGCAACGTCGGCGAAGAAATAGTAGATGCTATCTTCAAACGAATCAGGCGATCGCCTAAACCCTGTCAAACTGACTCGCTGCCTCTTCCTGGCTGCATTTTGCCGACCGACATACGGATTCAACAGGCAATTACCGAATATGGTTCAACTTTATCAGCTAACACTATCGATCATCTATTTTCAGTTTATGGAGCGAAGGCGTTGTCAGTTTTAGCTTTAACTCAAGAAAACCCTGAATTATGCCAACCTCTTGACCCTGATTTGCCTGATATTAAAGCCCAGATTGTATATGCCGTAGCCAGCGAATCTGCCCATACCTTAGTGGATATTTTGCGCCATCGCACCACCTTAGCCATGAATGGTCGTTATGGCATGAACCTATTACCCGTAGTTACCGAAACCTTGCAAAAGTACTGTGGTTGGACTCAGGAGCAAAGCGATCGCGCCTGTGCAGACTACCATTTCTATATGGAACACAACTGCATTCCTGATTATCAGCTATAGGTGATACTCCATAGGAATGTTCTTAGTTGAGACTTATCGGCTCCGAAAAACCTAAAATTATAGCCTTTTAGCCAAACTGGTTTATTGGCTCTGACTTTTCACGGCATCTTGGATTGCTGCTTTGAGGTAGGGGCAGAAGGCAGGAGTAAATATCAGAAAACCAGAATCAGAGATAGTAAAAGTGATCTAATAAACTTCTGCCTTCAAACTTCTATCTTAATTTTTAAGCCAGATTGGAAAATTTCTCCTAATCCTCGCCATTCAAAGTTAACTTTTAGAGCTAAATTCCGATTCTAATAACTCTCCTAAAGCGCGACAGATATCAATAACAGTAACAATACCCGCTAGCTTTCCCGAACTAAGAACAATTGCTGCACCAATTTTACGCTCCGTCATTTCAGAGATTACGGTTGTTAAAGGCGTAGTAATCTCTACTGTATAGGGATTAAAAGTCATAACATGATGAACTGGAATTTCGTCGGCAACGGGTAGAGCTATTGCTGGACTACTCATCCAACGTAAATCTCTTTCGGAAACAATGCCCATCACACTATCTTTCTGTTTTATTGGTATATGACGAATATTATGGCTTTTCATCAATTCTCGAATCTGCGTCACTGAAGTATTTGGCTCGGCAAAGTAAGGAAAGGAATGCATTAAGGAAGCGACAGTAGGAGCTTTTGTACGGTCTAACAGGTTCATAATTTACAATAACTACTTTGATGGGAACGACATAATTTTAGATTAATTGCCAAGTTAATATTCCAATACTCAACAGTCAATGGTAAAGATCGTTATTCTGATTACCATTAATTTTCATTCCGCACTTCAGTTTGTAGTTTAAAAGTCGTAAGAGTCCCATTGGCATCCAAGTTCTCTGGCGTGGTTGGTTAAAATTACACGACCTTTGTCAGGGCTGGAAGCTTGCCCGAAACACTTAACGGGAAAAGTCAGATATGGTGATAAGGCTTTACACGAAAGAGCTTTAGCCTTGGCAAGAAGTCTCAATCTATCTGCTGCTTACGACGCTCATTATCTTGCTCTAGCAGAGAGGGTTAATGCAGCAATTCTATACTTCAGACAAAAGATTGTTTAACAGTGTGAAAGATCCAATTACCTGGATTCATCTGGTCAAGTAAAATTAAGTATATGAAAAAGAATATTAAAAGTACACTCTTTCTTCAGAACGTAAAATCTTCAAGGTTCGACTTGAAAGCACTAACACAGCTAGTTTTTCTAGCCAAGGTTGATAAGACTCTGTTGACAGGGTTGGAGAAAACGTCGATTTATCGGGTTTTCGGTACTCTTAGGGTACAGAATCCACGCTCTTTTAAGGCTTGGAGATGTCAACAAGTAGACTCAACTGCTTCATATTTCATTCCTCATCCTCCATCTTTCCCAAGTTATGACTACTGATTTTATAAGCCATCTCAATTCCTCACAACGTCTAGCTGTAGAGCATTACTGTGGACCAATGTTGGTGGTTGCAGGAGCAGGTTCAGGTAAAACCAGAGCTTTGACTTATCGCATTGCTAATTTGATCCGTAATCGTCAGGCTGATCCAGAACATATTTTAGCAGTTACCTTTACTAATAAAGCTGCGCGGGAGATGAGGGAAAGAATTGAATATATTTTTGCGACGGAGTTGGCATTAGAACAGCATGGGCAACGGCTAGAGTTTCTGACGGAATACGAACAAAAGATTTTAAAGTCTAGGGTATATAAAAGAACCACCAAAAAACTGTGGATTGGTACTTTTCATAGTCTGTTTGCTAAATTACTGCGCTTTGACATCAATAAGTATCGGGATGAGCGAGGACGTACTTGGAAACGTAATTTTTCGATCTTTGATGAGTCGGATGTTCAGAGTTTATTTAAAAATATTGTTACTAAAGAATTAAATTTAGATAATAAGAAATTCGACCCTCGTAAGATTAGATATACCGTTAGTAACGCTAAAAATCAGGGTTTGACTCCAGATGACTTTGCCCAACAAGAGCCTGGTTATCGTGGTCGAGTTATCTCAGATATTTATCATGAATATCAATCGAGGTTAGCAGCTAATAATGCCCTAGATTTCGATGATTTAATTTGGGTTCCTGTTAAGTTATTTCAGCAGAATGAATCTATCTTGGGATATTGGCATACCCAGTTTCAGCATATCCTGGTTGATGAGTATCAGGATACCAACCGTATTCAGTATGATTTAATTCGGCTATTGGCGACTAATGGGGAGACTCGTAAAAGTGAGTGGAATTGGAAGTTGCGATCGCTTTTTGTTGTGGGAGATGCCGATCAATCTATCTATTCTTTCCGCTTGGCAGATTATACAATTCTGCTAGATTTCCAAAAAGATTTTGGTGATGGTTTGCCCGATGAAGACACCCGCACCATGATCAAGCTGGAAGAAAATTATCGTTCCCGCGAGAATATTTTACAAGCAGCAAATCACCTGATTGCTCATAATACTCAACGCATTGATAAAGTTCTTAAGCCGACGCGGGGAGTGGGAGAACAAATATATCTTTATAAAGCTGATCAAGAACAAGAGGAAGCGCGGTTTGTAGTTAAGCAGATACAGCAAATTAAGGAAAATAACCCAGAAATAGACTGGGGTGACTTTTCAATTTTGTATCGTACCAACGCTCAATCTCGTCCCTTTGAGGATTTACTACTACACAATAATATTCCCTACAATATTGTTGGCGGTTTAAAGTTTTATGACCGTAAAGAAATCAAAGATGCGATCGCATATTTACGCATCATCGTTAATCCAGAAGATACCGTTAGTCTGCTGCGAATTATTAATACTCCTCGTCGTGGTATCGGTAAGACAACTATGAATAGATTGATGGATGCCTCTGGGCAAATGGGTATTCCCCTCTGGGAAATTGTCAATGATGAAACCTCTGTCAACACGATGGGAGGAAGAGCAGCTAAAGCTTTAAATCAGTTTGCTCGGATGATCCAAGAAACAAAAGATCAGCTAGAGAATTTAACAGCAGGAGAGGTTTTAAACCATATTATCGAACAGACGGGTTACGTTACAGAATTACAGCAGCAGGGTACCGATGAAGCTGATAACCGTATTGCCAATATTTATGAGCTACATAACGCGGTGCAACAGTTTCAGGAAGACAACGAAGAAAACAGCTTAGAAGCATTTCTCGCCAGCGCTTCGCTCTCATCTGATTTAGATAGTTTAGACGAAGCACAGCAAAAAGTTTCTTTAATGACTCTTCACTCAGCAAAGGGTTTAGAATTTCCCGTGGTTTTCCTTGTCGGTATGGAACAGGGTTTATTACCCCACAACAGAACTTTAAACGATCCCTTGGAAATAGAAGAAGAACGTCGCTTGTGCTACGTTGGAGTTACTCGCGCTCAAGAACAGTTATTTTTAACCTACACCAGAGAACGTCGTCTTTGGGGAACTAGAGAACCTGCGGTATCTTCTCAATTTCTACAAGAGCTTCCAGGGCAGTTGCTCGACAGTAATATCAATCTTGCAACCAGCTACCGCCGTCGTACTCGCGCCGAAAAAACCGCCCAAGCCATCGATATTGACTGGAGTGTGGGCGATCGCGTTTTACATCAAGAATTTGGCGCAGGAGAGATTACTCATGTCTTGGGAAGTGGTAAAAAGGCCACCTTAGCGGTTAAATTCCTCAGTATGGGAGTGACTAAAATTATTCCTAAAATTGCCCCGATGGAAAAAGTAGAGTAATTTGCGATCGCTTTAGTCTTAAAAACCAAAAGCTAAAAGCTAAAAGCAGTAATAATTGTCACAGGATTTAAAGGTGTAAAGCGAGTTAAATGACTGATTGGTGTGGAACGAGATATCTGAAGTTGTAATAGTCGGTATTGCCAGGAATTATTACTTAACCAATTGATAGCTTGATATTGATATTCGATAGTTGCAAAAGACATTACGATAATTCCCTTTGTTGTTAATTTCTGACTACAAATATTTAAAATATCGGTGATATCTCCGCCACTTCCGCCAATAAAAATGCGCTCAGGATTAGGCAAATTCAATAATACTTCTGGTGCTTTACCATTAATAATATTGACGTTATTTACTTTAAATCTTTGACTATTTTTAGTAATTAAAGTCGAACCCATAGTAGTTTTTTCAACTGCATATATCTGAGAGCTAGGAGATAACCGTGCTATCTCAATAGATACCGAACCTGTTCCCGCACCAAGATCCCATACTGTTTGTTTTGGCTGTAGGGCTAATTCTCCTAAGATAGCTAAACGGATCTCTTTCTTAGTAATTAAACTAGGGCGATCGCCAAAGCTTAAAAAACTACTATCAGGCAATCCGATTAGAGGTAAATTAGCTAAATCTAAATTGTCTAGTTGTACTTCACGGATTATGATTAAAACGTTTAAAGAAGCAAAAGAATTACTATCTAAGCTACTTAATTTAGTTATCTCTTCAGGAGAAAAATGACTAACTTTTTCCCTTGAATCTCCTAAGTTTTCGCAGATATAAAAGCTGTAATTAACTGGTAAATCTAAAGCGATCAACAGGCGAGCGATCGCACTAGGATGATTATTACTATCTGTCAGTACAGCAATTTTTGATTTGCCCTGTTTAAATAGCCTAACTAATTGATCGAGATTGCGTCCATGAACGCTAATAAATTGAGCATCTTGCCAAGGAATTTTAAGACAATTAAAAGCTAATTGTACAGAACTAAAGTGAGGATAAAATTTAATTTGTGATTGATCAAAGTATTCTAATAACAATCTACCGAAGCCAAAAAAAAGCGGATCGCCACTAGCTAAAATAACCACAGAATGATTAGCGAGATTTGCTTTGGCGATCTCATCTATACCCGTTTTGAGATTAGCTAATTCTAGCTTTGATGCGGGATGATCTACAAAATAGCTCAGGTGACGTTTGCTTCCTGCTAAAAAAGTTGCTTGCTGTAGGATTTCTTGCGCATCTTTGGTTAGCCCATCCTCTCCATCCAAACCAATCCCAACTACGGCAATTATCACTTACTGATTACTAATTACTAATTACTGATTATATTATCCCGCTTGATGGGACTGATTGGTGGGCATTAAGCAAATGTTGTGTAGCATTGTAATTTATTTGATTGCCCACCCTAAGACTGATTACTGTACAGACAAGGCATGATACTAAATCCGATTCTGAAAACCAACTTTTAGATTACTAGTGTTTAATAGACTAAAATCCTTCTGCCTTCTGCCTTGACCGAAGGGAATCCTTTAGGGCTGCCTTCTGCCTCCAGACAACATTTAAATGGTGTATCTCAACTGGATTTAGTATGACTTGTCTCTTCTAATTAGAATCAGAATTACTCTTAAACAAGCGATAACCAACATACAGGATCAAACTGATAGCAGCAAGACTCAGTATACTGCTGACAACATGTAGCACAGCACCCAGAATAGAAAAACTCAACCATACTCCACCAATGGCTACTGCCACTTTACCAAATTTAGGCAAGCTATTAAACCAAGCTTTACTAGTATCGATCCAACCTTGCACTTGAGGTGAAGGATTAATTTCCACCTGGGGAAAAATTGGCTGAGTTGTATTTTGAGAATCGGCAGCAGTTTTTTGATTGATCTCTGCTTCCATTTCATCTAGCTTGCTTTGTAAATCACGCTCTGAAAAACTCATGACTATTAAACTCTTGCTATTTGATAAACGCTTCTAATATTTAGGGTAGCAAAAACTCTTTAAATATTTAGGGTAGCAAACAATACCTCTTTAAAGATGGTCGAGATTTCCCCTCTCCCATTGCTATCATACTACTGGAATATGTCTGAGCAAAATATAGAAATATTACATATTAAGTGTTAATACTAGTTACGGATCAAATCACGGTTATGAATAATGTTGGAAGCGATATTGTTTGACTTAGACGGTACCTTAGCTGATACAGACTCAATTCACTTTGCAGTCTGGCAAGATATTCTAGTTCGGTATGATTTGGACATTGATCGTGCATTCTACCGACAGCGAATTTCTGGTCGAACTAACTCTAAAATTATTAAAGATATTATTCCCCAATTAACCTTAGAGGATGCCTGGCAATTATCCACAGAGAAGGAAGAAACTTATCGCCGCCTTGCCAATTCCTTGTTACCCACTCCTGGCTTAAACAAACTAATCGACTTGACGGATCAAGCTTCGATTAAAAGGGCAGTTGTGACTAATGCACCAGAAGATAATGCTATTTATATGCTCAAGGTATTGCGTCTAACTGATACATTTCCGATCATGATTATGGCAAAAGATGCACCTCCAGGGAAACCCGATCCTGCCCCCTATAAATTGGCTTTAAGTCGTTTGGGGGTAAGAAGCAAAAATGGTTTAGGGCGGCTTAACAACGTGATCGCTTTCGAGGATTCTGCTGCTGGCATTCGTTCAGCAGTTGGCGCAGGAATTTACACCATTGGGATTACTTCTAGTCATCCTGCCAAGGATTTACTCGACGCAGGTGCCAGTATGACGATTAATGATTTTACCGACAAGCAACTATGGGAATTATTAGACAGTAAGACGAAAGCAAGTAGTAGACGTAGTTTGTCCAATTAGGCTGACAATACCTTCGCCAAATCAAAGAGTAGAAGAAGTTTGAGTACGGATACTTAAAGAAGGAACTTAGCTCATAGTAAAATCGTCTTGGAGTTAAAGCTAGCTTTTGTGGAGCAAAGCAAATGAGAACATCTTCGGTACTAGAACGTTTTCCACAACTCTTCGCTGGATTAGCAGCACTGTCTCTTTCCTTGGTAATAAGTTCTTTCATCTTCGCCAAGACAATTCGCGAATTTAAACAAGCCAATGATGTTCTAATGGTCACTGGTTCGGCTAAAAGACCAATTCAGTCAGATTATATTATTTTACGTTTTTCAGTATCGAACCAAGAACCAACTGCTCAAGCTGCATACCAAAACCTGAAGAATCAGACCAAGAAATTACAAGCTTATTTACAAGAACAACAAGTACCTGATGATGCTATGACCTTAGGTGCTATTAACACCTATAATATCCCAGAGATTACAGGAAATGGACGTGAAACCGGGCAAATATTGGCATATCGTCTAAGCCAACAGTTAGAAATTCGCTCAGATGAAGTAGAAAGATATACACAAATATCCCAGCAAGCCAATGAGCTAATTAACGAAGGAATTAACTTGGTTTCTGAACCTCCTCAATATTTATTTACTCAACTCAGTCAACTACGAGTCGAAATGGTCGCCGAGGCAACCAAAGATGCCCAAGCCAGGGCTGAGGCGATCGCCAAAAGTACTGGCAATAAAGTGGGGGCAATCAGAAGTGCCAAAACAGGTGTGTTTCAAATTACATCCCGCAACTCAACAGATGTAAGCGATTATGGTATTTATGATACTTCTTCAGTAGAAAAAGATATTACTGCTGTAGTGTCGGTTCAGTTTGGGATGGAGTCAGCCCCAAGATAGTTAGATAAACCAGGGAGAGCGGGGCTGTTTCAAAAGATGCTGATACGAGAGAAATTGTGGATGTTTATATTGGCGATCGCGATTAATGGGGTTGAGATGAGACAAGGAGGACAAGGGAACAAGGAAGAAAATTGAATCATGCCATTCCTCAAATCAATCTTGACGCTCTAAACCGCGTCCACATTCAAAACTGGAGTTTTGAAATAAAAAGACAGATCCCGTAAAACCTTTTCCCTTTTCCCTCTAACCGTTTCCCCCAAACAAATACGAAAACTAAAGGTTTCAAACTAGACGCGGTTTAGTAGTGTGATTTAAAAAGCTGCTCAACTTTAGCAGCACAGTCTAGTAAAGCTCGATCGCGATCATGACGTGCAATTAAAGATAATCCCCAGGGAGCTTGTTTACTGGTTAAATATGGCAGGCTGATTTGTGGGGCGCGAGTCAAGCCTGCGGGGCTGGTTAAACCCAATAGGCGGGTGCGATATTCTGCTAGTTCTGATGCAGGAGTATCTAGTAATGGTGATGCTCCTGGCGTGGTGGGCATTAGCAATACATGATTGATGCTGGGTAATATGTTGCCATGCCAAAAATTCATAAACTCTTGAGCGATAATTTCTGCCTGTTGTTCGTCGCTTTCACTGAGGCTTTTACACCAGGTAAAGCGATCGCTAATTTCTGTAGCTATGTCGGGCTGCTGTTGTTCAATCCAGGAACCATGTGTGCGCCAAATTTCTCTACCTTGCAAGACACGAAAAGCAGCACTAGCTTGGGTTAACTGTTCCATTGTCAGATCTACATACTGGATTGATGCGAACTGATTGGTTAAAGTTGCTAACAAGGACTGACGAGCTTCGATCCAGGGTTCTATACCTTCAATAGTCGCCACAACGAGGCACGATAAATGATGTTCGATGTGGTCAGGCAAAAGTATTTCAGCTACTTGCTGCATCGTTGTCAGATCGCGGGTTAACCAACCAACAGTGTCGAAGCGTGGTGATAAAGGGACTAAATGTTGACAGCTAACTGCCCCATGACTGGGACGAAAGCCGTAAATCCCGTTATAGCTTGCTGGAACCCGAATTGAACCGCCAGTATCCGTACCCAAACCAATATCAATACTATTATTTGCCACCGCTACCGCTGAACCACTGCTAGAACCTCCTGGAAGACGCTGGGGTGCTTGGGGGTTTATTGGTGTGCCGTAATGTTTGTTGACCCCTTCAAGACTATATGCCAGTTCATCAGTCAGAGTTTTGCCGATTAAGGTTGCCCCTGCTTCTAACAAAGCGGAAACACTTGGGGCAGTCACATCTGGTATGGGATGACTTTCCAGCCAATCAGGATTACCTGCCGTTGTCGGAATACCTGCAATATGAAACAAGTCTTTGACCCCCAAACGTATTCTATTTAGGCTACCTTGAACGTTTTTGTTTAACTGGCAAATATGAATAAATGGGCTAGTGATGCTCATCAACGCTAAATTTCTAGAGTGAACTACCAGACACTCACCCTATCGGGTAGAGTGCTGGCTTCCAAATTCATCGGCAACAGCAACAACAGTTGACTTACGTCCTCTGGGTTGTCTTACATTGCCTCCTTTGGCAGTGTCTCGCGTCCCGCAAGACAATATTCTGATACCTTCATCTCTGCAATTTTTGGCTGCGTTAATATCTCTATCGATGCCTTTAGTAAGGCAACTGGGGCAATCCCAAGTACGGATATCAAGGGGCAAGTTATCAACTACATTCAGGCAGTTATTGCAAGCTTTGCTTGAAGGAAAGAATCTATCTATTTGTAGAAAAACTTTCCCTTCTTTTTTGCACTTGTACTCAAGAAAATTAAGGAACATTCCCCATCCGCAGTCACTGATAGCTTTTGCCAGCTTGTGGTTGCGAACCATTCCTTTTATATTTAAATTCTCGCAAACGATGACTTGGCTTTTGTCTATCAATTTACGAGACAGTTTATGTAAAAAATCTTGACGAGCATTACTTATCTTTTCGTGCGCTCTGGCTACTAACCTTCTAGCTTTATTTCTAGAGTTTGAACTTTTTTGCTTTCTAGATAATTTTTGCTGCTTACGTTTTAGATTACGCTCATGTTTTTTGAGATGTCGTGGATTATCATATTTGCTTCCATCGCTTGTAATGCAGTAGCTAGAGATGCCTAGATCAATGCCCAACACCTTACCATTACTATTTGATTCGGCTTCAGGTAATCCGTTATCAAATAATAAAGATGCGTAATATTTATCAGTCTTGGTTTTACTTACGGTCACAGTCTTCAATTCACCATCAAAGACTCTGTGCAAATTAGCTTTGACTTCTCCAATCTTAGGGAAAACAAGGCTAGAGTTACTTAGTTTTACGTTTTGTGGATACTGTAAAGACTGCTTTCCATATCTACTTTTAAAGCGAGGATAACCACCTCGTTTTTCCAAGAAGTTTTTAAAAGCAATGCCCAGATTGATAACTGAAGACTGAAGACATTGAGAATAAGTTTCTGTTAACCATTCTGTCTCTTCGTTTTTCTTCAGTTGAGGAATCCATTTTTTCATAGCAATAGCAGATATACCTTTACCAGTCTCTTTGTATATTCGGTTATTCTCCGCTAGGCAATAATTCCAAATATAACGACAACTCCCAAAGGCTTTAGCCAGTGAGAGTCTCTGCTCTGATGTCGGATATAATCTTACCTTTACTACGTTTCTCATATGCGGAGCGGTACCACAAGGGCATAATATATCCTTTAGGATGGAAGCATTTTAACACATATCAATTTGTTGTTAAAAGTTTTATGAGTATTATAATAACGCCTGTCGGCGGAAAAATTCATCCAGACATTCATGCTGTCGCATAGAATGCTGGGCTTCTTTTTCAATTAGCTAAATAATATTTAAGTAATATTTAAAATAAGGAAATAGATTGTGATTACGTTTGATACCATGAATTCTAACCTATTGAGTTTCAGCGATCGCCCGTCACTTCAATAAATCAATGAGAATTTGGTTATTAGAAAATGCGATCGCACTTCTTGAATTTGGCAACAATTTATAGTCAAAAGTCACTCTAAAGTTTCTTCAATCCCAATAAATCTCAAAATAAACCTGCCAAAATATCCTTATTTATGAAAATTTTGTTAACTATCCACCATCATCTCGACCCCAATGCAGGTGCTGCTGGTATCACTTTAAAACTAGGGCAAGAATATCAAAAAGCTGGACACCAGGTTAGTTATTTTTCCTTCGATAATTTACCTCCCAAGTTGCCAGAAATTATTAAGGCAATTATTTTCCCTTATTGGTTGACTGCACATTTACTAGCCAAAAAGCAACCTATTGATGTCATCGATGCTTCTACTGGTGATACCTGGCTATGGGCAAAATTATTCCGTCGTTTTCGTCCAAATTGCGCTCTTATTACTAGAAGTCATGGCTTAGAACACATGCTGCACTTAGAAAATCTAGAAGAGTCGGCAAGAGGAAATTTAAGTTTGAGTTGGAAGTATCCTTTCTATCATGGAGGATTACGTCTGTGGGAAGTAAAAACTTCAATTAAAAATGCCGATTTGACTGTGATGTCGAACAGTCGCGATCGAGATTATGCTCATAAGGAACTAGGAATTGCCCCAGAAAAATTGACCATTGTGTCTAATGGTGTTCCCGCAGAATTTATCAATCTTCCTTGGGAAAGCACTCCCCAATCTGTCGACTCAATGATCGGTATTGCCCAGGTAGGGAGCTTTATTGACCGTAAAGGAATTAAATATAGTATTCCCGCCCTAAACAATATTCTGCAACGTTTTGATAACGTCAAGATGAGTTTTTTGGGTACTGGCTGTGCTGAAAGCGAAGTTTTGTCAAATTTCTCTGCTGATGTCAGGCATAAAATAACGGTTGTCCCCAGTTACAAGTATCAAGTTCTACCCGATTTACTCAAAACTTATCAAATTAAACTTTTTCCTACTTTATTAGAAGGATTTAGTCTCGCTCTGATTGAAGCAATGGCTTGTGGTTTAGTACCAATTACCACCTCCACTCCAGGTTTAATAGAAATAATAGAAGATCATCAAAATGGTATTTTGATTCCTCCACGAAATAGTAAAGCCATAGAAGATGCCCTAGAAGAATTAATTCTTAATCGCTTCCAATTGGAGCAGATGAGACGAAATGCTTACCAGACGGCTCAAGATTATAGCTGGGTGGGTATTGCTCAAAAAAATTTGGCATTGTATCAACAAGTTCTTCAGCAAAAAAAAGCTGGAAAGATCATAAAGAACAGGGAGGCAGTTAACTAAAATGCGATTATCTGTCTGTATCACCACAATGAATGCAGTACATGCCCTAAGTTCTTGTTTGCAAGCTCTTTGGCAATCTAGCATTAAACCCAGTTATGTATTTGTCTCCGATGATTCTCTAGCACTAGAAATACAACAGCAAAATCGTCACGTAGTAGACCAATATCCCTACACAGACTATATAGTAGGACCTCATAAAGGGGTATGTGCTAATCGTAATTGTGCCTTAAAACATCTTCCATCCTCCGATTTTGTCGCTTTTATCGATGATGATATTTGTGTTGAGTCTGATTTTATTGCCAAAGCTATAGCTAGATATAAAACTCTTACTCCCCAAGAAAGGGAGCGAACTTTTTTGACGGGGGGAACACCAACCAAACTTTCATTTCGGGGCTTTTTTCGCCCTAGTAAAGAGTCTGGGTGTGTAGATCTTCATACTGCCGTTTTTCCCGTGGCTTTTTTTACAGTAGCCCAATGGGATGAAAAGATTTTTTTTGGTTACGAAGATGCCTTGTTGTGTTTAGAAGGCATTAAAAACGGCTTCAATATTTTGCATTGTCCAGAACTTAAGGTAACTGACACTCGTTCGGGTCAAAGTACTCTTAATGCTGGCGGGATAGGAAACTTAACTAAGTACGATATTTATGTTGAAGCTGCTCGGCTATACGTGGGTATACAACGTTATAAAAATGTTTTTCCTAACCCATTCAAGCTAACAACCTTTTTATTGATTTATTTTATGCATATGACTATTTATTTATATAGAAAAAAAGCGATCGCAGCTTGGTCTGATCTTATAAAATATTCTCACTTTAAGGACTTTTTTATTTGAATTTTATAGTTTTGGAGGGGAACATCCCACTTTTAAATTAAAAAGATTATTGTTCTTAGCGCCTTATCTTTACAATGTAGAGATATTTTTTCTCATAATCGATCTAGTTACCTTGAGCTTTCTCATATTTCTGCCCCTGATTTTTATTAAATCCAGAGAAACCAGGAGTTTTGATAAACAGATGACAACAGCGCTATTTTCTATGCACAATTTGCATCTTTATAATCTTAATTATATTTTAAGTTATGTAACAATTCTAGGGGATCATTAATATTTATTGAATATTCTTGACACTACTGTTAGATTGTGGAAGAAAACATAGAAAGAAGTTACAATTATGACTTTTTCACCTACAGCGATCGCTCTAATTGCAGTTTTAATTACTGGTTACGTGATGGGAGTTAGTTTAGGTATGGCAGCTTACTTTGCCAATGAAAAAAACTATTAAACTGCCAGGTCTAATAGTTTAGTGAAATTAATTTTATTTTCAATTTGCAGCTAGCTCTCTCAAAAACGGCTAGCTGTTTTGATATCTAAATATTATAATTCAAAAATTCCAAAAAGAGGAATTTGGAAATAATCACTGTGTTTAAATTTTTAAAAAATCACATTTATGATCTGAAATTCAAGCCAATTGCTACAAAAGTGCGATCGCTCTCGGAAATAAAAATGATTCTCTGAATTTACGCCATCCAGAATAAAAATTTGCCCACCAATTTGGTGAGCATAAGTAATAATCTTAAATATAGTTTTTCTTCATACACAATCTACGACTGATTATTCGACTTAAATTTACGACTATTTTTTTGCTTTTTAATACAAATTAAATAGACTCCATATACCAGTGCTAGCATCTGTACTGGCACAATTGCAGCATAACTTTTTAAGAATATATTGATGTCTAAATTAGAAAAAGTAGTTAGGTAGACTGCTCCTAACACAACGAAAAAAATTTTGCTGTATGTATGTTTAAATTTAAACATTAATAATTAATAATTAAAACCAACCTTTCTTAGATGTCATGTAAGTGTCATAAAATTCATCGTCAGATTTGGTTAAATACATGATTCCCTCAATCAAGCCAATAATTCCCATAATTGGAGAGCCAATACCACAGGTCAAAAGACTAACCAGTAGCATTATTAATCCTTCTTTAGTGTAGCCCAAAATAAATTTATGAATTCCTAAAGCTCCTAAGATAATTCCACAGACCCCACAGGCAACCTTCTTGCTATTAGCATCTCCACTGTTCGTGCTACTCATAATTATTGTTATCTAATATCAGTGAACAACAGTATATTCAGATAACTCTTTTTTGTCTTCAGTGACTATACTAAGGTTCTAATGTTCAATTTTAAAATTGATTGATGTAGTTTTATGTTGTCAAAAAAATATCAATTAACTCTGTTCTATTTTTTTACATCATTAGGAATTATTATTTTCTATAATTTTGATCCAGCTAACCCTAACAATTTTTATCCTCCAAGTTTATCTAGAACTTGGGGAGGTTTTTACTGTGCAGGGTGTGGAATGTTGAGAGCTTTACATCAATTACTTCATGGAAACTGGTATGCTGCTCTAAAATTAAATCCACTTTTGATAATTAGTCTGCCTTATTTTTTTTATTGGATGATACCCTCTTTTACTAAATATTTTTACAATATTGTCTTGTACGATATTCCTTTTAAAAATAAACAGCTAGCCATAAGTGTATTAATTGTTATTGTTTATGGATTTTTAAGAAATATTCCTACTCCAGCTTTTTCCTGGCTAGCTCCTTCTAATTATTAGGCAAGGCAATAAAGAAAAGTTTTCTTAGTTTTAAACGCGTAGAAATTCCTAATTCCTATAAATTAATGTCGTGATTACAAATGTTTTTAAAATATTTTAAGTTAACAAAGTAATTGCAGGGTGGGCATTGCCCACCTTACTTTATGGCAATTCTAGACTTAATTACCTTGCAAAGCTGCTAGAGTTTTCTTGCGGTCAATCTTCAGCATCAAAACACCAAGAGGAGGTAAACATAAATCTAGAGAATAAGGTTGGTTGTGGGAAGACCAATCATCAGTCCATTTGCCACCATAGTTACCCATGTTGCTACCACCGTAGTTACTGGCATCACTATTGAACAATTCGGTATAAAAGCCTTTTTCGGGAACACCAATACGATAGTGACTATGGGGTTGGGGAGTAAAGTTACAAATAGCAACCACGAACTCATTGGGATCTTTAGCTCGTCGGATAAATGCGACCACGCTATGACGATTATCGCTACAGTCTATCCATTGGAAGCCTTCCTCCTCAAAGTCTTGACTGTATAGTGCAGGTTCAGTTTTATAGATTGCATTAAGCTCAGTAAAGAATTGCTTCAAAGTTTTATGGCTATGATATTGCAGTAAATCCCATTCCAGATCTCCCCAAACATTCCACTCACTCCATTGAGCAAATTCCATGCTCATAAACATGGTCTTCTTCCCAGGATGAGTAAACATATAGCCAAACAAACAGCGAACATTGGCAAATTTCTGCCATTCGTCCCCTGGCATTTTACCGATAATATTGCTCTTGCCGTGAACGATCTCATCGTGAGATAGAGCCAGCATATAGTTCTCGCTGTGGTGGTACCACATACTAAAGGTCAGATTATTTTGATGGAATTGGCGGAACCAAGGATCCATGCTGAAATAATCCAGCATATCGTGCATCCAGCCCATGTTCCACTTCATGTTGAAGCCTAACCCACCTGTATAGGTAGGCCAAGATACCATCGGCCAAGAAGTGGATTCCTCGGCAATTGAGAGTACTCCAGGGAAATAGCTAAATAACAGGCTGTTAACCTGGCGCAAGAAATCAGCAGCTTCAATATTTTCGCAACCGCCATATTCGTTGGCAATCCAAGCTCCATCTTCACGACAATAATTGAGATATAGCATCGAGGCTACCGCATCGACTCGGATACCATCAATATGATATTTATCAAACCAAAATAGCGCGTTGGCCACCAAAAAGTTGCGGACTTCGTTACGACTGTAATTAAAAACTAAAGTCCCCCATTCTTTATGTTCTCCCTTACGAGGATCGGCATGTTCATAAAGATGAGTTCCATCAAAAAAGGCTAAACCATGACCATCTTTAGGGAAATGACCAGGAACCCAGTCAACGAGTACTCCAATACCGTGCTTATGACACTGATCGACAAAGTACATGAAATCTTCAGGGTTGCCATAGCGAGAGGTAGGAGCATAGTAACCTGTAACCTGATATCCCCAGGAACCATCAAAAGGATGTTCGGCAACAGGGAGCATTTCAATATGGGTATAGCCTAAGTCTTTGACATAGGGAATTAACTTATCAACTAGTTCGTAGTAGCTTAAGAAACGAGCTTCCTGTTTCCACTCCGAGACAGGAATCGGTTCAGATTCCCCAGAAAGTAGCTGAGTCGGTTCATCAGCAGAGCCATGCATCCAAGAACCCAAATGAAGTTCATAGACAGAAATAGGTTTAGCGAGAGGATCGTTATGACGGCGCTCTTTCATCCACTCGGCATCATGCCATTGATAACTATCGAGATCGGCAACAATCGAAGCTGTCTTGGGTCTAACCTCCTGTTGAAAACCATAGGGATCAGATTTTTCGTAGATATGTCCTTCCCAGTTTTTGACTTCATACTTATAGGCTGCACCAAAAGTTAATTCAGGAACAAATAATTCCCAAATGCCACTGTTGCCTTTACGCATCTGGTGGCTTCTACCATCCCAGCTATTAAAATCACCTAATATAGAGACGTTACGTGCATTAGGAGCCCAAAGGGCAAAATATACTCCGGTAATCCCATCTATTTCCGTAGGATGCGCCCCTAACTTTTCATAAATACGATGATGGTTGCCTTCAGCAAATAAATGAATATCTACATCTGTTAGCTTAGGGGAGCGAAAAGCATAGGGGTCGTAAATTACTCTTTCACTATCTCCTTCTTTAATCCGCAGTTGGTAGTTTGCTAGCTGGGGATTGTGCAGAACGCACACAAAGAAATGAGGATTGTGCATTGTCTGCATCGGGTACTCAGTTCTTTCGTCAGGACAAACTACCCAGGCAGCAGAGGCATCTGGAAGATAGGCGCGAATTACCCAGCTTTGAACTTTACCATTTTGTTCGTAAGGATGGCAACCTAATACCTCAAATGGGTTGTGATGAAGATTGTGAACGATCTGATTGACTTGTTCTGGAGCAATATTTGAAGACATCAAAGTATTAATATCGGAGTATGTATTATGTATTAGGGGCGAAATTGTTAAAAGCAGGAAGCATGCTGATTGTGGGCTAGCCTAGGTTAACCAATACAGCAAAGTGATTGAATTGATTTTTTTAAAGTATTTGTATAAATACTTTAACTAGTTTTCAGCACAATATAAATAAATTATTGATTTTTAGATAAATACAGATTTTTAAAAAGGAATTATAGTTTTAATAAATTTCCTAATCTGTAACAAAAAGATGAGTTGCTGAATGTCTGGGTCAATTTGCGGACTAAAGCGGGTTTGAGCTAACTGCGCTTGGAGATTTTCATATTCAGCAGCAGACAGGGGTTTTCCATCTAATGGCGATCGCCCTTCGAGAATAATTTCAGTCCGCAAGATCTCCTCGGGGATATCTTCGGCAGGAGGCAAAGCCAGACAAAGATTAGGTTTTAGCCAACCAGCTACTATGGCTATGAGGGCAATTTTTTTAGTGGTAGCTATTTTGTGAATGATCAATTTTTAGTTTTTAGCTTTTTAATTAAGACGTTGCTATATTTTATATTTAATTTATGTTACTCATGTCATCTTTGGAAAAACGCTTGGCTGTCTTTCGTCAACTTCCTCTAAGAGCCCAATTGGCGACGATCACTGCATCGAAATCAAACGCAGTTCTCAGTCAGAAACCAGGTTATATCGCTGATCTAGAGAAAATTCATGCAGAATCCTTAGCTGTTGCCACAGAGCAAGAAAAGATGACTTATCAAAAAGCTAAAGATCTGTTGTCAAGTTAAACGTTGCTGAGTTGAGGTGTAAACTTCAAGAATCAGCAACGCCATAATCAACTTAGTGCAACTAACTTAGTGCAACTTAGTGCAGCCAAGTACTAACATCGATTGCCAGACTTTGTCCTAGTTTGAGCAAAGGTTTCATCTGGGTGATATTCCAGCGACAGCTATGGTGATCGGGACTGGTTGAATCAATCAGACAGTTAGGCAGGATATATTGATGTAGGCAATTGAAATATACCTCCTGAGCCTGATCCAGTGCCAAACCGAGCCGTAGCTGCTCTCCCAAGGCGATCGCCGTTTCGATGCGGACAACATCGGCTACTAAAGTAGTGGGGTTACCGTCATACAGTAATTGCCACAGAAGACGGACAATTGTCTGTTCCAAGATGACCTTTACTTCGGGTATGTTTAACCAACACTCCAGATAGTTAGCTTCAGTGGCGGTGGCGGTTAATTCTGCCAAACAGCTATCTATGACAATAGGCTCTTCAATCGCTTTTTCTAAGTTACGTGCTGTCTCTAAACAGCGAAAAGACAGTGCCACTTCCGCAGCTACTTTTAATTCTTGAGGGACGGGTAATTCTTCTCGTTGAAAGGCTACCAGCATACTGTAGTTCTCTCGGTACACCTGAGTATAAAGCTGATCTAGATGCTTTTTAGTTTTGGCAGTCAATAATTTCACGATCCGTTGTCTTTCCTCTGCAAAAAGATGTTGTAGGTTAAATGAGTGACTACCCATTAAACGATTCATGGTTAAGATTACTTGGGCAGCACTGGCTTGCTTGATATCGTTAAATAGCTGTTGTTTTAATTCCGCGTAAGCTAAACGACCATCAAACCCTGTGATGCAGCAGTGAAAATCCCATCCCCCCAAGTGCAATACGGCAAAAACGAAATGTTTAGTTTCCCAAGTAATTTCTGAAGTCAGACAAATTTGTCCAACAGAGAGGGTCAGTGTTCCCATTTGCTGTTTTTGATAATCTAACTGCTCGACTTGATAGCAGTAAATTCGTTCTTGATGATGATAGTTAGCAAATAAAGAGCTAATGGCATAGTGAGCAGCTACCTGATGTAAGCTAACCTGTGAAGGAGCAACCAATTCCTGAAACACCTTTCTGCCATTGCCAAAGATCTCAACGTTGCTGGGTGCTTGAGCGAGATAACCGAGAAATTTTTGTTTCAGATGAACTCCTGCCACTGACCCTGCTAATTCCATTGCCCGAGTAGCATAGCGCAAAATTTGCACTCCTTCGGGACGAGAAATTTCTTCAAAAAACCAACCGCAGCTAGTGTACATAAGTAAAGCATGTCGCTGCATTTCCAACAGACGGAGGGCATCTATTTTTTCGTTGCTAGATAGTTCTTTTGCTTGATGGTTTGCTAAAAAGCTGGCTATGTTATTCTCAGAACGATCTCCCAAAACTTGAATATATTCATTGCGAGCTAACCAGGGATCGGCGAAAAACTGGTTGCCCATTTCCTCGTAAACCGTGATCAGGCGATCGCGTAGCCAATCAAGAGCATCCCGCAGGGGTCTACGCCATTTTTGATGCCAACCGCCACCACTAGCGCAACCACAGTCATCTTGCCAACGGGCAACTCCATGGGCGCAACTCCAGGCTGTAACGGGCTTAAGCTCGACTTCCCAGGTAGGGGGACAGATACTTAAATAGTGAGCATAGTTAGTCACTGTCCAACCCCGTTGAGTAAACTCTTCGCTCAAGGCATAAGCAATACATTTTTCCGTACCACCCTTGTGATGTCCAAAGGTTTCGCCATCAGTAGCAACGCTGATTAATTGCGCTGGACGAGAATCCCCCCTTACTGCCTGTCCTAAGCGGTCAGCTAAGTTGCTCGCAGTTTCCAATACATCATTAAAACCCATATCTCGGGAGATCGGTCCATCGTAAAAGAAAATATCAATATAGCGTTCGCGATCCACAAAACAGCGATAGGGTCGAGTGGGATCGATTTGCTGCCCACCTACCTGATGCCATACTGACTCTGGTTCGGCGCCCGTAGGCATTACACGGCATCTTTCAGCCTGGGAAGGAGCGAGAATGATAAATTTAATCTCTTCCTCGATTAACGCCTCTAGAGTAGGATAATCCACCGCTGTCTCTGCCAACCACATTCCTTCGGGATCACGTTGAAAACGAGCGCGAAAATCTTCTTTCCCCCAGCGAATTTGGGTGATCTTATCCCGATGATTCGCCAGGGGCAGAATTATATGATTGTACACTTGAGCGATCGCATTACCATGTCCGTTCAATCTTTGGCTACTTAGGCGATCAGCTTCCAAGATTTTCTGATAAACTTCGGGATCATAATTTTCCAGCCACGACATCAAGGTCGCACCGATATTAAAACTAAGATATTCAAAGTTGTTAACGATCCCCACCAACTCTTGACGGTGATTCAGGATACGGGCAAAAGTGTTAGGGCGATAGCATTCGTAATGGATGCGTTCATTCCAGTCATGATATGGGTGCGCGCTAGGTTGCCTTTCAATTGTGTTGAGGTATGGATTCTCCCTTGGTGGTTGGTAGAAGTGACCATGAACAGTAATATATACTCCCTGTGCAGTCTTTAAGGGATCATGTGTCCCCGTGTTTGGTGTTGCCTCTGTTGTAGATGATTGAACTGATGTAGTTAAAACCATAGAAGAATATTCACTAAAAATTAGATTGTTTCGATATTGCGAAATTAAATAAATTGCCAGAACATTTGAAACGAAAAGTTGAAATTTCTGAACTGCTAGATTAGCAAATTAACTAAATGTAGGGACAGTAGGTAATATATTAAAGACCAGTTTATCCTTGATTGACTAGTTTGTAAGATAAATCAACAAACTTTAAAGAAAGAGTAAAGATTCAGGTATTAAAATTGAGGGATTAAAGAAGGGGGAACGATAATTCCGATAGTAGACATACCTAGTAGACATACCTGAATTCTTACAAGCTGACATTATGCAAAACCAGTGTTTAAGATGTAGTGCTGCTTAAAATTAAGTCTATTTTTTAGATGCATAATAGCGATCGCCAAGCGTACCCAGAAGATAAACTCCCATTCGAGGATAAACACTCAAATGAGTGTAATCTCATAGCACAGTCATTGACTGAAACCCAGATAAACTACCTAAGCAAAATTGAAAACCATCTCTTCTACAATCAAGAGTGCGACCCTAAAATGCTATTTGGCTTATATCGACAGATTTGGCAACAGCAGGAAATAATCGCCACAGGAAGTAAAGCAGAACATGAGTTGCTCAAAAGCGGATTAGTAGTTGTGGATCAGCATAAAATTAGACTGGCTCCAGCTCTAGATCACGATAGTTTTAATGATAGCTGGATCGAAAACCAGCTCATGCGACTACAGCCCTACAGTAAAATTAAACTTAAGCTATTCAATTTAGATATTAAAGCCAGTCTTCCTTACAAAGTTTTGACTGAAGTAAATTTCTGGACTGGGGGTCAACCATTTCTTACTCAGAAAGTATGTCAAATAATTCGCGATCGCCAATCTTATATTCTCAGAAATCAAGAAGTTGCCAAGATTTCTCAGCTAGTCCACCGATATATTATTGACGATTGGGAACAGGGAGCAGCTGCCGCTCATCTATTACAATTGCGCTCTCGATTATTATCCTATCCTGGTTCAACAAAATCTTTACTACTGAGCTATCAAGAAATTTGGCATAGTCAGTCTATTACTTTTAAACAAACTCCAGAACAGGAACATTTATTAACAATTGGTCTGATAAAGTTAGAAAAAGATAAAGTCCAGATAGCTAACCCTATTTACCACGATATCTTCGATCATGTCTGGAGCAAAAATCAGTTAGCTGAGAATGAAAAACAGATTGATTATTTCGAGCAAAACCATAGCCCTAAGAGGGCTTTGAAACCAATCCGTGATGATGTGAAATCAAATTTTTCTAGAGTGTTTAAAATTATACTGTTCTTCCTGTTTGTTGGTGGAATTACAGGATTAGGGGTTGACCTAATAACTAAATACCGTCAGGTGCAGGAAATACAGAAGATACAGCAGGTTAACGATTTGCTAGTACAAAAAAAACACTCCGCAGCCATTGCAGCTTACGATCACTTACTACAAACTGATACAAATCAACCCCACTTATTATGGATTAATCGTGGATATGCCTGGTCAGGATTAAATCAGTATGATGAGATGCTACGATCTTGTGCTGCTGCCACCTTAATTAAACCCCAAGCTCCTCTAGCCTGGAATTGTCGTGGAGAAGCACTATATTATTTAGGTCAACCTCAAACTGCACTCGAAGCGTTTAAAAAAGCGATCGCCATTAACTCCCAAGATGCAACTTTTTGGCTCAACCAAAGCAGAGTATTAGCCGATCTCCAGCAGTATAATCAAGCAATCTCTGCCAGTGAGCAGGCGATAAAATTACTGTCTAAATCAAAGCTCAAAAAGGACTCGGATCTCCGTGAATTAGTGATCGCCTTTAATCAACAAGGTCAAAGCTGGTTAAAAACGAAGCAAAATCAACAGGCACTCTCCACTTTTAAGCGTTCCTTAGAATATTTGCCGAATTACTTACCCGCCCAACAAGGTAGAGGAATTGCCCTCTATCGATTGGGTTACTACAGTCAGGCAGCTACAGCTTTTACAGAAGTATTACAGCGAGATGATTTGATTCCAGAGCAGTTAGCAATTAACTGGCTATACCACGGGATTAGCCTCTGCGAAACCCCCCAGATTACCTCCGCGACACAGGCTTTTAAACAAGTTTTAAAATTGACTAAAAATCCAGAAGCAAGAGCGATCGCCAAAGCTGGCTGCGGAATTCGTTAAAACTAACAACTAACAACTAACAACTAACAACTAACAAATGATCATCACCTAAACTTAAATCAAGTACACTGATGAAACCAAGCGGTCAAAGCGATCGCCAGAGCATCCGCAGCATCATCAGGACGAGGAATATAGTCTAAAGCTAGTTCCCGCGCCACAGCCGACTGGACTTCTATTTTGGAGGCATTACCGTACCCTGTGAGGGTTTTCTTGATTTCTGGTGGCGTAAATTCGACGTAAGGCAAACAAGTCTGACCCAAAACTAACATCAAAACGCCCCTGGCTTGAGCCACGGTAATGGTGTGACTCATGCGATAAAAAAATAATTTTTCTACCGCCACTAAATCAGGATTAATTTCCTTGATTAAAGTATGTAAATCATCGTAGATAGTACACAGGCGATCGCCAAAAGGAGTCTTGGCTGCGGTTTCAATGGTGCCAAAGTCTTCGAGTTTCACTAAATCAGCATTGAGGTTAATCTGATTAGATGTATGGCAAATAATCGTACCAAAGCCTAAGATAGCAATTCCTGGGTCTAATCCTAAGATTTTGATTTCCATTTCGCACAAGATACGATTAACCTTAAAACTACAAACTCTTTCAATTACTAACTGACTAATTATTGATCTCAACCTGACGAGTCGTTTATAGCACGATGGTATATGTTTATCATAACGACTCTGGCATTTACCTAGAAAACGTTCTTTACCTGGGATGAAAAATTCATTCTCGCGCAAAAAAAATCCTCGTCGCCGAAATCGGTTATTTAAATGGCTGTCTCCTGGATTATTTATTAAACGATGGCTACTCCTAAGTGCCAGTGGTTTTGTTTTAGCTGTGATTGGTACGGCAATTTGGAGTAAACTTACGCCGATTTATCGTTTATTATCATTCACCTCGGAGTTTTTAGAATTTTTAACTACTGTAGTTCCTAGCTATATTTCTGGTCCGATTGTCTTAATTTTAGGGGTGTTTCTCATTTATTGGGGGCAATCTCGCACTATGGGTTCAATCACCGATGTATTGGGAGTCGATAAGGACAAACTTCTAGTTGATATGCTTTTAGACCGTCGCCGTCTTAATCGTGGTCCTAAGATTGTCGTGGTTGGCGGAGGAACTGGACTGTCCACCTTACTAAGGGGTCTTAAAGAATATAGCAGCAATATTACCGCCATCGTCACCGTAGCCGACGATGGCGGATCTTCTGGCAGGCTCAGAAGAGAAATAGGCGTATTACCCCCAGGAGATATTCGCAACTGTCTGGCAGCTTTAGCTGACGAGGAAGAATTGCTCACGGAACTATTTCAATATCGCTTTAAAGCAGGAACTGGTTTAGTTGGACATAGCTTTGGCAATCTGTTTTTGACCGCGATGAGCGAAATTACGGGAGATTTAGAACAAGCTGCCACTGCTACTTCAAAAGTTTTGGCTATTAGTGGGAAAGTATTGCCTTCTACCCTCAGCGACGTTAGTTTATGGGCAGAAATGGAAGATGGAAGATTAATTGAAGGGGAATCTAATATCCCTAAAGCTAAGGGCAGAGTTAAAAATATCGGCTGTATTCCCGCCAATCCTCCAGCACTTCCCACGGCAGTGAAGGCAATTAAAGAGGCAGAATATATCATTATTGGTCCTGGTAGCCTCTACACCAGTATTATTCCTAATCTGTTGGTCCCTGATATTAGAGATGCGATCGCTAATGCCGATGTTCCCCGCATTTATGTCTGCAATATCATGACTCAGCCAGGAGAAACGGAAGGCTATAGTGTTGCCGATCATATTCGAGAAATAGATCGGGTGAGTAAAGAAAAATTGTTTGATGCCGTACTAGTACATGGTAAACCGCCTAGCTCTCAATCATTACAGCGTTATGAGTTGGAAAATTCCCATCCAGTTGATCTAGATCGTCAGGAAATTGCCAAGCTAAACCGCAGAATAGTTATAGCTAACGTGATGGAGGAAGATTTGTCGAAAAGTCATGTCCGCCATAGCCCTAGTAAGCTAGCCAGAGTTTTGCTTCGATGGTATAGTGGCAAATGGCAGCCTAAAATATAATTAGAAGAAAGCTCATTTTTGTAGTTATGGCTTCAGGTAATCAGAAAATATTGGTTATCGTCAAAGAAATAAAGGGAAATAACAAAGTAATACAGCCTTATTAGTCCGCTTTACTTTGTTATCCCAACTTAAAGTTACTTGGCTTATTTAATAATCTATCAACTTAATATAAAGGAAGTGTGTTGGACACCATCAAGTAATGTAAAGTTTCGATGAACTTTTTTTAGGCTGAAAATGAACCCCATCCTGTCTCAAATCTCTAGTTCTTTAGAGACTGAACTCCTAACTCCTAACTCTGTGTCGACAATCCTGCTGCCTACTCTTAAAGATACTTTGCACCTTGGTTATCTACTAGGTAAACATCTCTCATCAGGATCAACTCTGCTGTTGACTGGTAATCTGGGAGCAGGAAAAACCACTTTGGTTCAAGGAATTGGTCAAGGTCTTAATATTTCCGAGCCAGTAGTTAGCCCAACTTTTACGCTGATTAATGAATATCTAGATGGTCGCCTACCTCTATATCACCTGGATCTTTATCGCTTGGAACCAAACCAAGTAGATAGTATTTATCCTGAAATATATTGGGAAGGTATTGAAGTTGAACCAGGTATTACGGCGATCGAATGGTCAGAACACCTAACTATTAGACCATCAAACTATCTGGAGATTGAACTCATTGCTGCTCCATCTCAAGGCAGACAAGCAACTTTCCAGTTTTGGGGCAAGAATACTTACGATCTAAAGTTTATCCTCCGTTTTGCTCAAGCTGCTCTCGAGAAGCAAATTAAACCTAGCCAGAAGTAACTAATACTAAACCTAGAAATATTACTAAGTGTTAAGAAAATCTGATTTTTCCACCTATATTGCCTGATTGTAGTTACAACCATTAGTGTTTCCAATAGCGTGACTAGCGACTAGTACAAAAATACTATCTACCTTACCGAGTCAAAGCCGTAGTTCATGGTTCATATCAAGCGTGTTGAACTGTCCCACTTTAAATCTTTTGGTGGCACAACTAAAGTCCCTATCTTACCTGGTTTTACTGTAGTTTCGGGACCAAATGGGTCAGGAAAATCAAATATCTTAGATGCGCTACTGTTTTGCTTGGGTTTAGCGAGTTCTAAGGGGATGCGTGCCGATCGCTTGCCCGATTTGGTCAATAATAAACATATTGGCAATGGTAAAGCTGCGGAAGCGATTGTCTCTGTTACTTTTGATTTGACAGATCTGGGGGATTTGTCAGACGTGGTAACAACGGTGACAGATGCTAAAGATTTAACGCTGGTTTCCTCTTCCGAAGAGTTAGAAGCAGCTATGGAAAGTAGTAGCAATGGCAATGGTCATGTTGAAGCAGAAGTAAATCCAGAAGAGGAAGATGAAGTTGAAGCAGAGATAAACCCAGAAGAGGAAGAAGAATCAGAAAGTACAACCGTAGATCAAGACGATAAGAAGATTCTGGCGATCGCTAATGGGGATAGTCTGGAATGGAAGATTACCCGTCGGCTAAGAGTGGGAAAAAAAGGTAACTATACCTCGACGTTTTATATCAACGGGGAAGTTTCTAGTGCCACGGAAGTTCATGAGCAACTACAGAAATTAAGAGTTTATCCTGAAGGCTATAACGTGGTGTTGCAGGGTGACGTTACCAGCATTATTACCATGAACTCGCGGGAAAGGCGAGAAATTATTGATGAGTTGGCGGGAGTAGCAGCATTTGACCGTAAAATTCAGCAAGCGCGCAAAACTCTCGATAAGGTGCAGGAAAAAGAAGAAAAATGTCATATTATTGCTCAAGAATTGATTGCTAATCGAGACCGCTTGGCGGCGGATCGAGTAAAAGCCGAGAAATATCGGAAATTAAAAGAAAAGGTACAGTCAAAGAAAAATCAGGAAAAAGTTTTAATTTGGCGATCGCTAACGCAGCAGCAAGAGGAGTTGCAGGAAAAATTTGCTGCGGGAGAAACTGAGTCGGTACAGCTAAGTTCGAGTATTGGTAAACTGGGTACGGAAGTAACAGAACATAGTGATCAGCTAGAAACACTTAATGCTCAAGTAAAAGCTTTGGGGGAGGATGAACAGCTATCAGTAGCCTCGGATTTAGCTACTCAGAAAGCGAAACAGCTAACTTTGCAACAAAAGCAAGGGGAGTTGAAGAATACCGCCCAGGAGAAGCAGCTTACCTTGGTACAGACGCAACAGAATCTAGAACAGTATCACCAGGAGATTAAACAGCTTAGTCAGGAGAAATACCAGCTAGAAGAAGAGATTATTCCCACCTTGACTAATAATGCGATCGCAGCTAGGGAAACCGTTACTCAGAGTAAGGAAAATGCTAATGCGATCGCCGAAGCTTCTGAAGCCTGGGTACAAGAACAAGCTAGCCTTTCCCGTCAAGCCTCGACAATTCAAGAAACTCTTAATCCCCAACGTACTGAGCAAGCTAGAATTAGTGAGAAATACAACCAGCTAGACAACACCATTAGGGAACAAACCCAGTCACTAGAAGCGGTTGACGCAGAGTTACAAGCCAAGGAAGCTGAATATAATTCCCTGTCAAGTAAGGTAGCCACTGAACAAGCCCATGTTCAAGAAATTGCCCAACAGCTAGGATCGGCAGAAAGCGATCGCTCTATACAGCAGGAAACCCAACAACGCCTCTTAAAAGAACAGCGAGATAAACAACGGGAATTAGATAAGCTAGAAGCTAAAACTCAGGCACAGCAAGAAGTACAGGGAACTTATGCCAGTAAAATTATCCTCAACTCCAATCTATCAGGAATAGAAGGGTTAGTGGTGCAGCTTGGGCAGGTAGAACAGCGTTACCGTCTGGCATTAGAAACTGCTGCGGGGGGAAGATTGGGCTTTATTGTCGTGGAAAGCGATCGGGTTGCTGCACAAGGTATTGAATTGCTCAAAAGAGAACGGGGAGGCAGAGCAACTTTCTTACCCTTGAACAAGATCAAAGCACCACACATTGGCAATATGGCAACTATGCGCTTTGGTAGAGGCTTTATTGATCTAGCCGTCAATCTTGTAGAGTGCGATCCTCGCTATGATGAGATCTTCGCCTATGTCTTTGGCAATACGATAGTCTTTGATAGCCTCGATAATGCTCGTTTCAGCTTAGGCAAACATCGAATTGTTACCCTGGAAGGGGAAATCTTAGAAGTTAGTGGTGCCATGACTGGGGGCAGCAAATTTAGTCGTTCTAGCTTGCATTTCGGTGGGATGGCAAATCGTGAATCGGGACAGGTAGAAGCCTTGAAAGAGCGTTTGGTAGAGATAGAGCACATCTTAAACAACTATGAACAAACAATAGCAGATCAGTTAGCACAAATCAAGGACTTAGCCGAAGAGTTAACCGAAGCCAGACAGTTAGGCAGAGATAATAAGCTCCTATCGGAACAGTTAGAGAAAGAAATTAAACGCTTGACTGGTCAACGAGAACTATTAATTAATCAGCTACATAATAACCGTCAGGAAAGAGATAATATTCAGTCTCGTTTAGAATTATTAAACCGAGAAATTCCGAAACAAGAAGCAAGATTACAAGAATTGCAACAGCAGCTAAAAACATTAGAAGAATCTCATGACCAAAGCGAATGGCAACAGGTAAGAACTGTAATTACTAGCCAAGAAGAACAGCTAAGTCAACAGGAACAGGCTTTGCGACAAGCAGAAACTCAATTATTAGAACTGACAAGTAGATATCAAAGATTGAGTGAAAAAATAGCCGAAGCAGAGCAGTATACAATTCAGCTAAATAACGAGCAAGAAGAAATTAAATTAAAACAGACATCAATTAATGATCAATTAACAGAAATTGCTCAAAAGATTAGCACTTACCAGGTAGAATTAGAACAATTATCGGCAAAACTGGGAGAAACCAAACAAGAACGCGATCGCCTGGAAAATCAGCTTAAGGAGTTGCGCGATTATCATCAAAAACAGGCTTGGAAATTAGAAAGATTACAATCAGCACAGCAAGAAAGACAAACCACTTTACAAACCTTACAACAGCAAATAGCCGAACAAGAACAAGAATTGCCTGATCCGATTCCTGAAATTATTCAGTTAGTAAATGAAGACGGTATTGAAGCAGGAGAATCAATTACTTTTGCCAATCTTCAAGAACAGGTAGAGCAACTACAAAGACAAATTCGTAACGGAGAAAAACGTCTCGAAGCCATGGAACCTGTCAACATGTTGGCATTAGAAGAATACGAAAAAACTGAAGCCAGATTGCAGGAACTTTCTCATAAATTAGACACTATCGAAGCAGAAAGAACCGAATTATTATTGCGAGTTGAAAAATTTACTACCCTACGCTTACGAGCCTTTAAAGAATCCTATAATGCCGTAAATGAGAATTTCCAAAAAATATATGCCGAACTCTCCGATGGCGATGGACACCTCCAGCTAGAAGACGAAAACGATCCTTTTAACGGTGGTTTAAATCTAGTTGCTCATCCTAAAGGTAAAGCAGTACAAAAGCTAAGTTCTATGTCTGGGGGAGAAAAATCTTTAACCGCCCTTGGTTTTATTTTCTCTCTGCAAAAATATCGCCCTTCCCCTTTCTACGCCTTCGATGAGGTGGATATGTTCCTCGATGGTGCAAACGTTGAAAAGTTATCCCGCATGGTTAAGAAACAAGCTCAGTCAGCACAGTTTATTGTGGTCAGTCTGCGTCGTCCGATGATTGAAGCTTCGGAAAGAACTATTGGTGTTACTCAAGCCAGAGGTGCACATACTCAAGTGTTGGGTATCAAGATGAAATGATAATATTCTTTGTTATACGAAATTGCTTCTTGTGTCCATCCCTGGCGATCGCAAATAACAGACAATTTTAACTCAATTTTAACTGTGGAGAGAATAGTCAAAAATATTATCCCAAACATTATCAATCACACTTTTAGCTTCTGATAGAGGTAACACTTGACAACGATTCTCGCGATCCTGTTTTAATAAAGACACTTGCTTTACTGCATAGTTATTTGCTTCATTGGATTGTATTTTTGCCTTGATTGCTGCTAAATTTCTTAATGTTTTTTCAATATCAAAATCGATTATGGTGCCAAACTTCTCTGACATCCAAGACTCAATGCGATAGTCTAGTTCGGATACTGTTAAAGGGATCGGACTTGCCAATAAGTGATAATAAACTAAAATAATTTCTTTACATTCTTCTTCTTCTGCGGCATCAATCAAATATTGAAATACACCACTATTATTAGCAATATTGCGATAAAAAAGAGTTTCCATAATGTTCTTTTGAAACTTGATTTGCTTGTTTTTATAATTGGTAAACTGTTTAAAAGCAAATCCGCCTAAAGTAATTATCAAAGAAAAGACAGTAATTATTAGTGGCATAATATTTCTGACTTCTTCTTCTCGAACGCGTAATTCACTGATTGGCTGATATCCTAAAGTTAAATACACAATCACCCCTAAAATCAAAATAATTTGTGGCAATATTCTTAAAATCAAAGGAACTGCCGCCCCAATTGCGGGAACTCCAAACAATAGACGATCTTTGAGGTTCATGCTCATTTCAACATTGGGAAAAATAAATTCAATATCTAATTTAGACAAATTCTTATACAGATAAAGATAAATTTTCCCTGGTTTGAAATTTAATTCTTCCTTGACTACTGGCTTATCTTTAAAATGCTCTTCTGCTTTGAATTTAATTAATAAGACTACCCGTTCATAAATGTCAATTTTTTTATCAATGGTTTTAAAAAACCACTTTTTTACAGTGATTTTTTCCGTTGAATCACCTCGACAGTAACAAATCATGCGATCAAAATCGTCAAAATTTACTTCTGTTTTTAAATCAAATACTGAATCCTCAAGCAAAGCTTTTTTTAATTCCAGTTGTGAAATAGGATGATAATTGGCTCGCTTTAAAATAGATTCAAAAGTAGTAACAAAATTATCTTCTTTTTGTTTAAGCTCCCAATTCGTTGATGTTTCTCTAGATTTATAAGGAGCAATGTCAGGATTAAATGGAACAAAATTAGCTTTTAAATTTTCTAAAGCATAATGAAGTTTAAAATGATAATAAGCCGCTAAAATATTGCAAAAATCACGGAAATTCTGTTGATCTGCGATCGCAATACCATCAGCAATACATAGTTCAATAATTTCTTGGCGGCTGTAAGGAATAAATGCCTCTGTGTTATGATTAACTGCCATTAATTTAGATTATTTAGTTAGACTGAAACGATATTATTTATCGTCAACAAAAATGCCCTTCCGCAGAAGAGCATCATTAAACCGAACTGAACTAATTGAGGTTAAGGAATTTTCCTAACCGTGAATTGCGGGTGCAGTTAATGCAACAGGAGCAGCTTCACCACTAGCTAAATCTAGAGGGAAGTTGTGAGCATTACGTTCGTGCATTACCTCAAAACCAAGATTGGCACGATTAAGTACATCAGCCCAAGTATTGATCACATGACCTTGTGAATCCATTACGGACTGATTAAAGTTAAAGCCGTTGAGGTTAAATGCCATAGTAGAAATCCCCATAGCAGTAAACCAAATACCAATTACAGGCCATGCACCCAAGAAGAAGTGCAATTGACGACTGTTGTTAAAGGAAGCATATTGGAAAATCAAACGTCCAAAGTAGCCGTGAGCAGCAACAATGTTATAAGTCTCTTCTTCTTGACCAAATTTATAGCCATAGTTTAGAGACTCAACTTCAGTTGTTTCACGAACTAAGGAAGAGGTTACCAAAGAACCGTGCATTGCAGAAAACAAAGCACCACCAAAGACACCTGCTACTCCCAACATATGGAAGGGGTGCATCAAGATGTTATGCTCAGCTTGGAATACCAACATGAAGTTGAATGTTCCGCTGATTCCTAAAGGCATGCCATCGGAGAAGGAACCTTGTCCTAGAGGGTAGATTAAGAATACTGCTGTGGCTGCGGATACGGGAGCAGAATATGCCACGCAGATCCAGGGTCGCATTCCCAGACGGAAGCTAAGTTCCCACTGACGACCCATCCAGCAGAAGACACCGATAAGGAAGTGGAAAATAATTAGTTGATAAGGACCACCGTTATAGAGCCACTCATCTAGTGATGCTGCTTCCCAAATAGGATAAAAATGCAGTCCAATCGCATTACTGGAGGGAACAACTGCACCAGAAATAATGTTATTTCCGTAGATCAGTGAGCCAGCAACGGGTTCGCGGATACCGTCAATATCTACAGCGGGGGCTGCGATGAAAGCGATTATGAAACAGATAGTAGCGGAGAGAAGACATGGGATCATCAACACGCCAAACCAACCGACATAAATACGATTATTGGTGTCAGTAATCCAACGACAAAATCTCTCCCAGGAGCTAAAGTTGCCACCTTGGCGAATAGTAGTTGTCATAGATTATGTATAGCTAAATATGTTTTGCATAATTTTGAGACAAATTTTTTGCCTCACCTCTAAGTATATTTACATCTCTTCTGATTGAGACGCATTATTTAGTAAATTTTTTTATTTTTATATTGAGCAAAGTAATTAATTCAAAATATTCAGCAATATTTTCAAGTTTTATTTCTTAGTATTGCAAATTATAAATAAAGACAACCTACTTATCTAAAGTTAATTAACACTTTTGTTTCATTAGTTATTAGTGGTTAATTGCTGTCATTGCTCGAATTGCTAACCTGTTAAACTAAACCTGTTAAATTAATTGGCGATCGCGGATCGGCGGATTATGCGGGGGTAACTTAACGGCAGTTCATCGTCAGTAACTATACTTCAACCTCAGACCATAAACGATTCAATTGAGCTTTCCAAGCAGCCAAAAACTCTTCTCTTTGGGCAGGATCTTGATCGATACCACCCATGATTCCTTCTTGGTAGAAGCGGTCAATTGTTTGATAAGTGGACTCTAAACTTTGTCCTTGTGCTTTAGCAGCTTTAACAATTTGGATGATTTGTTTTTCGATTAACTGGTTAAAAGATGGGGATAAGCCTTTTTCTGCTAGAGCAAGTAAAGATGCGATCGCACTTTCTAAATCTTCTGGAGTCAAGCTGGCTAAAGGATGATGGAATACACCCCATAAAACATTTTGATTAAGAGCATAACGGACTTGTTGAGTCGTATCGAAATTGTCTTCCAGTAACTGAGATAATAGAGACTGAGCTGCGCTGGCAGAAGCAATTGGAGATAGCAATCTAAGCCAACTACGATCTTCAGAGAGGATCACTAGCAAGTGTATCTGAGAGTTTTTCACTTGCCAAGCTTCTTCTACATCATGTTTAATATCTTGGCTATCAAAAAGACTCTCTAGAGTAGATGATATTTCCGCTATGTTCATTACTGGTTACAAAAAAATAAGATTTTTGGTGAATGATCTAACATTAGTGTAGTAGTTTTCAGTGGCTAAGCTATCTGTAATTTGATGTATTTTCTTGCGTCTGGCTAAAGGATGAAAAAATCGCACCATAAAACAGTAACAGATTCTTTGGCTCAATTAAACTATGATGCCTATTTAATCCACTGTGGTTGGATGAAATATGCTGAAAATTTGGCACAGATTGCAGGGGATTTAGGAGAAGTACCCGTCGGTGCTGTAATTGTTGATCATCACGGTAATTTACTAGCTGAAGCAGGCAACCGCAAATTAAGAGAACAAGATCCCACAGCCCACGCTGAAATTTTAGCCATCCGTGCTGCCAGTAAAGCGAGCCACAATTGCTATCTAACAAACTGTACTCTTTACGTCACGTTAGAACCTTGTCCCATGTGTACAGGAGCTATTATTCATTCTCGTCTAAGTTTATTAGTGTATGGTGCAGATGATCCTAAAACTGGAGCAATTCGCACTGTGACGAATTTACCCGATAGTTACTGTTCTAATCATTCTTTAGGAGTCTTGGCTGGTATTCAAGAAACGTCCTGTCGTCAACAATTGCAGACATGGTTTAATTGCCAAAGGAAAAAAAATAAGCCATCAGGTATTTGAATATTTAGCTACCGTCAACTTAGCATGGTCATGTTTGAATATAAAAGGTATAAATATGAATACTAATTATTTATAATGTGTCGATTATTAGGCTATCTCGGTTCTTCAATTCAACTAAATCGTATATTAATTAAACCAGAACACTCGTTAGTTGTTCAAAGTTATAAACCTCAAGAAATGGCCGCAGGATTATTCAATGCTGATGGTTTTGGCATTGGCTGGTATGACGATTCCGAGCAACAAAATCCGCCTTATGCTTATAAGAATATCTTACCGATTTGGAACGATGCCAACTTACCGCAGCTCGGACGCTATATAAAATCATCGTGCTATTTAGGATATGTACGTAGCTCCACTTCCAACCTTTCGGTAGATATGATTAACTGTCAGCCATTTGCTCATCAAAATCTTCTGTTTATTCACAACGGTTTTATTGATAATTTTCGTAAGACTCTTTATCGACCAATTCGCAATAATCTACATGATTTTGCTTACCAACGTATTGAAGGAACTACTGACTCAGAGCATATTTTTGCGCTAATAGTCGATGAATTAGAAACTGACAGCAGTATTAGTTTGCAACAAGCTCTGAGGAATACTATTATGCGGTTAGTAAAATTAGCCCAACCAAATAAGATTAATTTTTCTGCCAACATAGTTTTAAGTAATGGCAGAGAATTAGCTGCTTGCCGCTACTCTAACCGTGAGTTAAGCCCTAGTTTATACTATACAAAGAACAATTGCCTGTCAGATGCAGTAATTATCGCCTCAGAGCCTATGTTTGAAGGTGACTGGATTTGTTGTCCAGAACATAGTCTGATTGGTGTTGGAGAAAATCTTGAAATCAGCATCAGTTCAATCTCGTAGACAGTCTATTTTGGTTAATTGTCTCGCCAATTTACGCCGATTTATCCGATCTTCCTTCTTTATTAATTCATAAACTCAAGCTATCGCTATGTCCCCTAAAGAGCAGACAAAGTATTTAAGGCTATGCAAGAGTTAGGAGCAATTTTAAAGCCTGATTAATTTATTAATCAGTTTTTTAAATCAAAATATTTTAAAGGGTACTTAAAAAATATGATTCCTACAAGCATTCTAGTTATTGACGATGACGATGATTTTAATACTTTAGTAAAATTTATTTTAGAACGTGACACCGATTGGAAAATATTGACGGCTTTAAATGGAAAAGAGGGTGTCGCTAAAGCACAATTACAACAGCCAAGTGTAATTTTGCTAGATTTAGTCATGCCAAACCTTAATGGATTAGATGTCTATCATTTACTTCAGTCTAATCTGACTACCTGTTCTATTCCCATCATTTTTGTAACTGCTATGACTAGCATGAGGAAAATAATTAAATCGCAAATTACTGAAGATATAGAAATAATTACCAAGCCTTTTGACATGATGACACTAGAGAAGCAAGTAATTGATGTGTGCGATCGCTATTTAGTCGCGAGTACTTAATTACGTTTGATTTCAGCAACCAAATTTGCCTATATTCTTTCACGACGTTGCTGAATCGGGGTATGACAGCAAGATGATTACTTTGTAATCGGGTGAACGAAAAAAGGTGTGGCAGTTAAACAATAGAGAAGCTTTGAGTAAAGAGTAAAGAGTAACGAGTAAATACTTATTACTCATTACTTAAACAACGCGAAAATTAATTGTTGCCACCGTAAATTTCGCTTACCCTTTGTAATCTAAGGAGGGAAAACCCCTATGTGTAATACTGTTAGTATAACTAATTCATTAGGAAAAGAAGTTTCGACTATATTGAATAATCCCCAAAACAACCATATACTAGCAGCATTACCAAAGGCAGAATATCAGCGTTTGAGCAATTGTCTGGAACCTGTTGAACTTTCTTTGGATATGGTTCTTTTAAACCCGAATCAAAAAAGTGAATCATTCTATTTTCCTACTCAGGGAGTTGTATCTCTAATGTCCGTAATGGACAGTGGCTTAACTACTGAAATTGGGTTAATCGGTCAAGAAGGAATGGTAGGGACGCTGCCATTTTTAGGAAAAGGGTTATCTAACAGCCAATCCATAGTCCAAGCTAAAGGATCGGCAATGCGAATTAACCTAGAGGCGCTGCAAGCAGAATACGATCAAGACAAAATGTTACAAAATCTGCTGCTGCGGTATGCTTTAAAGCTGTTTAATCAGGTAAGTCAATGTGCTGCTTGTAATAATCACCATACCGTCAAACAGCGGATTGCTCGCTGGCTACTGATGCTCGATGATCGTAGTGACCAAGAAACCCTATTTATGACTCACCAATTACTCTCTCGGATGTTGGGAGTACGCCGTACTGGAGTAACAGAAGTTGCCAAGCACATCAAACGACAGGGAATCATTGACTACCACCGAGGAGAAATCAAAATTTTAGACCGCCCAGCACTAGAAACAATTGCTTGTGGCTGCTATCAGCTTCTCAAAGATTGGTCTATTATTTGACGAAATTTCCAATTATTCAAATCTAATTACATTTGTCCGCTCGCGGACAGAAAATTGCTAGAATAATCGTATAGTCTTGATGAGATATCATCTCATTTAAGATTTTCTATTAGAATTCTCCAGATTATTCTGGAAGGAGTTTGGTGTGAATTTTTTAGCTGGATTGCATTTAAATTTTAATAAATATATCCTAAATGCCTTCGTCAAATTTAATTAAACCAGTCAATCGGCTACTAGCCACTCTGCCTAAAAAAGATTATCAACGCCTTCAGCCTCATTTAGAACTAGTAGAACTGCCTCAGCATAAAATTCTTTATCATGCTGGAGAACACTACGAATACGCCTACTTTCCCTTTCACTCAATTGTTTCTTCAGTAGCGATCATGGAAAATGGCTCAACGACGGAGATTGGAGTCATTGGCAATGAGGGCGTGGTAGGGCTACCAATTATCTTGAATACTAGCTATAGTAACTCTACCGCCATCGTTCAGGTGGGTGGTGATGGCTGTCGGATCGCTGCAAAAAAACTTCAAGAAGAGTTGAATCGTAATGGAGCATTGAAAAGTCTGTTGATGCGTTACGTTCAAGCTCGTATAATTCAGCTTGGTCAAACTGCTGCTTGTAATCGCTATCACAACCTAGAACAGCGATTTGCTCGTTGGTTATTAACGGTACGAGACAATATCCAAAAAGATGAATTTCAGTTAACTCAAGAATTTATCTCCCAGATGTTAGGGGTGCGTCGTACTGGAGTAACAGAAATAGCTGGCCAATTTCAAAAAGAAGGTATTATTCGATATAAGCGTGGCTTAATACATATTGTCTCTCAAGAGAAGCTAGAATCTAATGCTTGCGAATGTTATTGGCTGATTGCCAAAGAGTTTTCGCGGTTGCTCGACTAAGATTTACTGAAAAACTGTGATATTTTGTGATATTTGCTGCGATATTTTACAAAGTCATTCAAATTAGCCTATTATTATTAAGTCTGTTTCAAAGATCCAATTTTGAAAACAAACTTGTCCTTGGGTATATACGGTTGCCTGGGGACAATATACTATAGAAATTAGATGCACCATGCGATCGCATTAGGGTCGAATTAGTCGATCAATATCTACAGTTAAAAGCCCGCAATTTTTTATAGTTATTGCTCTACTGATAACTCACAAATTTCCTTGCCACTCTAATGGTTGCTTCTGGAGTATCCAGAGATAAGAGATGACCAGCCTCAGAAATGGTTTCTAGTCTAGCATTCGGAATCGCCTCTTGATTGGACTTTCGTTCAGAGACATAAGACCAGTCAAATTCCCCATAAACCAACAGCACGGGAATTTCAATATTTTTGTACTGCGATCGCAACTCTTCCCAATCTGGGAAATGGAAAATAAGGGACATAAATGCTCGATAGTGATAGCGACGATGTAACCGTTCACATCCCCCAGTCAAAAATGAGCGCGAGTGAGGAGAATAGTGTATTTTGGAAACATGGCTCAATTAGATAAAGATGACTTAGCACAGATGAACGAAGACTACTTCAAGTCTCTCAAGAATGAGAGATTGGTGGAAGTAGCTAAGAATCTACATCAATTAGCCACGGAACTGTGGGAGAAGCAACAACAGAATTCCGAAAATAGTTCCCAGCCTCCATCAAGTGATAATCCTTACTCTTCAAACCCCACAACAGAAGAGAAAAGTCAGAGCCCAGAGTCAGAATTATCTCAAGAAAAAACCAAAAAGAACAAAGGTTTTGACATCATTCAAAGAGAAAGTAACCAAAACCCCAAAAGAAAGGCAGGGAAACAACCAGGGGCTCCAGGGAAGTGGCGTAACCAACCCCTAAAAGCAGAAATAATCATACCTCACTATCCCGATCAATGTGCTGCGTGTAATCATTCTCTAATCAAATCGGATTGTCAGCTCTACATGGGACATTATGTTCTGGAATTAGAACAAGAAGAATCAGGGTTTCGGATAATCTGTCAATTGCATCATTACTATCGGGCAACTTGTAGCTGTGGTCACTGCACCGAGGAGAAACCAGGAACAGGATATGTTTCTGTGGTAGAAGGGCGGAGCAGAGATTTGAAGCTAACAGAATATGTTTTGGTCGGGCCGATGTTAGCTACATTCATCGCCTCGCTGGGAGTGAGGTATCGGATGAGTCGCTCTAAAATCCAGGAATTTCTAACAGATTGGACTCAAACCGAACTCAGCACGGGAACGATTGACCGTTGTATCCGAGAAGCAGGAATTGCCTGTGTGCCAGTGGTTGAAGAATTGGTCGAACAACTACAACAAGCGGATATCCTGCATCTGGATGAAACTCATTGGTATGAGCAAGGAAAACTACATTGGTTATGGGTCGCTGTCACGACTAAAACCGCAGTTTTTCATATTGGCTCTCGGCGAAAAGAGGAATTATCCCATTTGGTACTTGATGCCTTCATCGGTTGGCTCGTGAGCGATGGTTATGGGGTCTATCGCTCTCATCCCAAGCGACAGAGATGTTTGGCACATCTGATTCGCAAAGCGATCGCCATTACGGGAGCGATTAATCAAAAAGCAGCACAAATCGGGCAATGGATTTTAGATGATTTGAGAGAATTAATTGCCACCATTGCTCACACCAGGGAGGATGCTGTACAGATTCGGAAACTTCTTGCTCGTCTTAGGAGAGCTTGTCATTTAGGGAAAAAAGCCGACCATACTAAGTTGCAGGCTTTAGCCAAAGAAATTTTCAATGATTGGGATGCGGTAGTGGCGTTCGTTTATCACCCTGAATTACCACCAACCAATAATGAAGCTGAACGGGCATTACGTCATGCTGTGATTGCCCGTCGCATTGGCTATGGGACACGCACATCTGAAGGTAGTCAGGCTTACAGTTCATTGTTGAGTGTGATTGAAACTTGTCGTCTGCGACAAGTTAACCCCTGGACTTACATAGCTGAGGTAATCACTTTAGGGAGAAAGGGCATGACTCCACCTTCAGTTCCAGCTGGGAGCTAAAGATAGCGATCGCTCCTTCGGGGGGGAGTGAACGCTTACCTCCGAGGTTGCCACCTAAAGTTTTGCCTACTGCTGAGAGATCAGGGCTACTACGTATATGGAGTTGGTCGTAAGCTCGATACCTCAGAGCAGACTGTTTGGATTGCACTAGCTCTTTATGCTCCGTACTCCAATAGTTCAGCATAGTTTCTCGGGTCATCCCTCCAGGGCTGCGGAGGAAAAGCATATTATTAATTCGCGGGAAACTCAGTGACGGCGGTTCAACAACTACAAATTCTTCGGCAGTAATCACAGTAGTCCGTTCCACATATGCCTCCTGATTTGCAAGCAGTTGCTGGGCTGTTTCGCTCCCTTGCTGTGTAGTTAAGTTGGTGACCAATGCATCTTGGGAAGGATACAAAAACTGCTCAATCACATCCCAGCGTTCTGACTGCTGGATTTGACGGTTATTAGTCTGGGATGATATCTTTTCTGGAGCTTTAGAAGCTAATAAACCAGTAACCAAAGGACTCCGAGTCAAGAGAATTCCGTTGTACAGGAGGTTAGTGCGGGGCAACTGATGGAGTTGGGAGTAGCCTGTGTAGCCCAACTGAGTTTTGAGCTTCAGTACCAAACGGCTACGCTGATTTAGGCAATAGGTATGAAATTGTCGATAACTTAGGTCTGGGACACGACGATGGCAAAGTAAAAGCTTGTACATAATTCTTGTACATAATTAGCAAAATTTATTCATTGGTTTTGGGGTCACCATCTCTGAACATTAAGATCAGCAGGACAGCTTGAATACTGGAGAGAATGAGATCACTTTTAGCTAGAATACTCATCCCCTCGGGATAGTTCAGGGCAAGAACTCCGATTAGAAACAGAAGACCAGCAGAAAAGCGTCCTGCCACCAGCAGATAAGAGATAAATTCGTAGCGAAAAGGATCCTGAATCGCTGGAATATACATGGTAGTAACGATCGCCAGCAGGATACTAACATTTTGCAGCCAGTGAACCGTGTTTGTCGTGCCAACATCAATCAGAGACTCCAGGAAACGAGGGGCAAATAGGCCTGGCACAATAAAGATTAGGTTGAGGACAAACCCAATCACCACCGAAATACGAAACCATTGCAAGGCTTTATATTCCTTTGTTTTCATAGTTGCTCTCCTGAATTATAGGTTGATATTCTTGATTACTTATTGACCCTGACTCCTGATGTTACATTGTGCCCTTGTGGTTTACCCTCGAATGGGGGTACTCCTGACTAATGCAAGATTTTGATATTCATCGAACTCAAGTTTATTGGGTTTTGAGATACTCAATCAGTGCTGCCTTATCTGCTGGAGACAGTTCTGTGCCAAAGGTTGCTCCAGAGTGACCTTGGTTACTGTTGCCAGGGACTTGCACATCCAGCAGAAAGAGCTGGCGGTCATTGGAGGTGGGCACATCGTGACGGAAACCTACAGCGTCTGGCAGGTAAACATCGTCGCCAGTGTAAAATTGCTGGGGTCTTTGGTCAGCGGCTTTCAGCAGATCCTCTAATGTCGGCACGGAGCCATTATGTAGATAGGGTGCTCTAGCCCAGATGCCGTCTAAGGGCATGGTTCCATAGCCATTAGTTTTGCGAAAGTGGGTAAAAGCCCAAGGATAACCAGCAGTATAGGTTATTTGAGCCTGACGTAACTGTTCTGTGTAGGAGTCGAGTCGATGGCGATCAGTACCAATTTCAGCCAGAGGAATGACGGTTCCAACTCTCGATCCATCTAGTGCATGACACTCAGCACAGGTCTGACGGAAAATTTCTTGCCCCTGTTCGACTTGGGATTGATTAATAGCAAAGGGATATTTAGGTGCAGGAAAATCGAGTAGCCAGTCTTCAACCCTGACCATACGGTCAATATCAACATTCTCTCGGGTGGCTCCAGCACCGATCGCCGCACTGAAGTTACGCTCATGAACGGAGTCATTGTTGCCATCCCAATGAAGTTGCAATCCTTCACGGGGTCGCTGATTCCAAATGGAGGGAAAGTCCACGATGCCGATTAACTCGCTCTCGTCAATTTCCACCCCCTGGTAATATTCTGCAAACTGATCGAACTTAAAGGTATTGAATGTATCCACGCGACCAGGTCCAAAGGGTGGCTGTTCTGGTTCAAACATAAAGGATAGCTTGGCTTGGCGAGTCAATAGCTGACCTCGAAGCAACGGCACGATAACTTTATAGAGTTGTTGGTCGATGGGATTCAGCGGTACATCCTGTTCCATCTCAGCAATAATACGGTCAGCAGTAAAACGCCAATCCCCTGCACAGTCAAACAGGAATTTGGAAAAGCCTAAGAAATCGACAGTGTTAGCGGGCATACCTAAAATTATCTGCGGAGGGGATTTTTCTTCAGCGCGAACTGACCCCACATGGCATATTGCACAGTTGGGCCCTGCTAAATCAATAAAGCGACGACGCTCAGAAAAACCAATGGGCATAGTATGCCCCTCTTCTGAAATCATGCCAAAGGCAGTGTAGTCTTCTACGGTCGAACCTTCTGGTAGATATTCAGGAAACATTCGAGGCAAGACCCGCAGCACCCTTAAGGGGATACCATTTTCGATGTCAGTACCGATGGAGCCATATTTAAAGTGTTGCACATCATCGGCATAGTCAACGGGTCGGTTTGGGGCGTAAAGGTTAAATAAAAACAGCACCACGCCAACAATTAGAATCATCACTCCGAACAAGAGCATTTTTTTGAGCCATCCATTGTTAGTTGGTGATTTAGTTGGTGACTCTGTTTGGACATCACTCATCCCAGTCCTCCATTTGGCATAGAATTTGTATCATTTCAGACGTAAAAGCTGTGAGGGCAACATTCGAGGGCAACGTTTCCCTAATTATTTACAACCGTAGTTTCTCCCCCCAACCGCTCGCGGAAGTACTGATTGAGAAGTCGATCGCTGGGGTCATATTTTTTTCGGTAGCCTTCAAATTCCTGGAGGCGATCGCCAAAGGCTTTCTTGGCTTGCTCAGGGGTAATGCCACGGGTTTGGTTAAATAGAGGTATACCCCCCAGGTTGCTACAAAACTCGTTGTAAGCTGTGATAAAGTCTGCCCAACCTGGATCGCCAGTAGAGACTGGATCTAAGGTCATCACGTTGCCCGCCGAGGAATAGGAAAACAGAGAACTGTCATCTTGCAGAATGCGATAAGCTACATTCAGCATATTGCAGCGATAGCCCGTCTCTTGATAGTAATTGCGGCAAAACTCAAAGTAAGCCCGCACAATTTCTGGATATTGCTCTTCTGGGAAAGCCCAAATACTAAAAGTGTACTTAGTCCAGCTAGATTCATCGGGGTAACGAATAATCTGGTCTGCGGCACTAGTTCCCGAACGATCTTTCAACACCCGCTCCATAACCACCTGGACTTTCTGGTTAAAAAAGTCTACTAGCCCATAGCGTAATGCCTTGAGGGGGATGGTATTGGTGAAAATATATCCTAAACCAGGTGCTAGGGTTTTCCAAGTCCAGTTACGTAGATCCCAGAGGGTCGAACCTGAAGTCTTGCCTGCATCTTGGTATTTGCGGAACTCAACGGCAATTTCATTCAGGAAGGGAAACAGATAGAGCATCATCGATTCTTGCTCAGAGTCGGGTCGATTAATCAGTTGGGGCAAGACCTGGGCAAATTCATCTAGCTTATATACCTTGTGGCGCAGAGCCATGGGGCGGGCAGGTCGTACCCGAAAAGTCACTTCATAAACAATTCCAAATAGACCATAGCTGGAGCGGGCAATACGCAGTAATTCTGGCTGGTCTTCGTTGATCTCGATTAGTTCTCCTTGGGGCGTTACCATTTTCAGGGAGATGGCATAGGAGCAAACCTGACCGAACTCACCTGGCATTGATGCATCTTTGGTACCACCACAGGCAGCACTGCCGATGGAGAGATTTCCTAGCTCTACGTTGACGAAAAACTGAAGTCCTTGCTCACGCAGCGCATGAGCTACGTCGATATAGAGAGCGCCAGCCTCGACTGTAACCGTGTCTTTGCCAATCTCAATAATTTTGTTAAAAGTGGTCATATCAACTACTGTACCGCCATCAGCTACTGCACACTTAGTGGTGGAATGGTTCGAGCCGATCGCCCGCATGGGCGCAGGATAAGCCTCAGGATCTTTCATGATGGCGATCAACTCCTCTACCGTTGTCGGTTTAACGACAATTTTGGGATGGGAGATAATAGTTTTGCCCCAATTGGTAAATTCTGCTGGGGTTTGGCTTTGTAGTGATTGTTGGGTTGTCATCTTGTCGATACTCCGTTTGTTGCTATACAGTTGAGAAGAAATGGGACAAAGTTTTACTAGTATTCCGCCAAAAAGATGATGATAGGTTGAGATAGGTGTTAGGTTTTGGAAAAAATACTCTGGTGTCAAAATTTAATTGGTCGAGTACTAGTAGAGCGTCAAGATTGATTTAAGTAATAGCATGATTCAATTTTCTCCCTTGTCCCCTTGTCTTCCTCGTCCTCCTTGTCTCATCTCAACCCTTGAATTCAAAATTGACGAGCGACCCCGCGCCGATATGCGTAGCGGTATCCTTTAGGACGAAAGGCATTTACACCGCTTAGTTTGGTGCAAGGGAATGCGCGAGTAGTGACAGACTACTAGTTACTGGTCATGAAAGCGCTGATGCCGAAAGAACAATCTACGATCGCCATAGTCAGAAGTGACAAATTTAGATGTGGTTTCAATCTGACCAATCTGTACTGCTTGCTGGCGATACTCCGCTAAATTAGTGACCCGATTCTCGCCTTCTTTGGGCTCAACCCCATAGAGGTCAAACAACACAGTGCCACTGGGAATTGTGGCTAGATCATCCCGAAAATCATGGGGAGGACTTTCGGCAAATTGAATCTGTGCAGTCGGCACGAGAAAAATTTGCTCTGGATAGTAAGGCGCTTCCACTCGATTGCCCAGTTGATCAATTGTTGCCAGATTTTTCAGCGATATTTTAGTGGGGTAACGAGTGACCCTGCGAAAGATCAGGTTGGCAATTTTTGGTCTTAATTTATTGACCACTGGTACTATGTTGGAAAATTCATGTGCCAAGAAATTATAGTTTTGTCCCTGCCCTTCCAAGGAGACTAAAGCTGAAAAATTTCCTGAATCCTGACCATCAACCAAGAACTTTACCCCCAATCCTGGCGCAAAATCGCCTGCCGATGGATCACCGGTTAATGAAGCTCTCAGAAAACCATAGTCTGCACCTTGAAATAACCCAGTAAAGGGACAGTCAGCATTGGCAATAAACTTGATTTTAGCTACACTACCATGAGCATGAATCGCCTTCTTCCATTTTTCAGGTGCTTCGTCCGTTAAGCGATCCATCTTTATTTTCAGTCTAGTGACAATCAAGCCCAAGATATCTACCTTGGTTAGAGGTGGCTCCTGAGCATATATAGATGGGACAATTCGCTTATGCCAAAGAAAATCTTGTTTTTGTTGTCCAGACCAGGTAGAGTAATCCGTGGGCAAAGAACCTAAATCTGAGGTAGTAACTCCAAATGAAGCAATTTTTTCGGGATTTGTCATGACAGATCTTGATTAATGGTGACCAGATAGAGGAGGCACTTAAGATTAATAATCTCAAAATAATCTCAAGTACCTTACTTTACTCAGAGGTCTGATTCCAGGGCTGAAAGGCATTGTCTAGACCACGAAGTGAAGGTTCCAACATGGGGAAGTGGCGCAATAAAATTGACAGCATCGAGTTTTCTTTAATCCAGTCCAAGCCAATCTTGGTATAAACTTCCTCATTGAAACTGGTAGTAAAGAAGCGATCGCTTTTTAGGCGACGAGAAGCCATCAGAATAAAGATCCTAAATGCAGTCTCCGCAAAGCCAAATCCTTCAATTAAAGGTTCAGCAAACATACCCACCATCAAGTCCACCTGGTCGATATCGTTGTTATACACTTCCTTGAGTTCTCTTGCCCATTCAGGATTATCCGTTAGTTCCTCAAAGGTCTTAATCCGCTCCATGCGTAGCAACTCACGGAATTCATTGTAGCGAGGAATACCCCGTTCGCGATCGCGCAGTACATCCACAGCCGCTAGGTCAATGGTTGTTCCATCATCTCTGGTTATTAACTGCAAATGTTTGGGGTAGTTATGCAACCTCAACGCCCCTGGATGGCTCACACCGAAGCTATAGAATAAATCTGGTAATTCATACTTTTCCATGATCTCTCTCGTATTCTCACGACTGACTTCCAACAAGTTATGATTACCAATAGTTGCTCCAGTCTTTAAGGAATACATCGGGAAATCGTCTGGCATCAGTGGGTGCATCCGATAGACAGCCGTGAATTCCTCTGTTAGGGAATAGGGAACACCATCATGGTTGGTGTCCGAACCAACTATGCCCCCCAGAATTTCGCTTTCGTCTAAAAATTTAAAGAGTTCTTGTAAATCTTCCCCCACAATACCAGCCCAGTTAATCCGCAGTGCCGCTGCTGTTATCGGATGAGGCAGGATTGCGGGAGTCCATTCGACCGTATGGATCTTAGCCATTAGGGCAGAATTAATTAGCCGTGCTTTATGGAAAAGTTGCTCATCACTCCAGTCTGAATAGGTTTGCCTGAGGCGATCGCAAATGGCATTATGTTCCATCACAAACAAGACATGAAGCATACTAAGTCCAACCCACCAATTATCGGCAAATCCGACCAGTTCAACTCCTTCAACGTCCAGGGGTAACAGAGCCTCGTCCCCCAACTTCATCTTGCCATCTGTCCCTGTCCGTAGCTTTCTTGCCGATTGTTCGTCACTGCCATACACTTGAGAACCATCCCACCAATGAGTATTCAGATTGGCATAGGTGGGCGGTTGACCTTTTTGTTGGGGTTCTGGGGGCGTACGGGGAACAAGCATTGGCGGCTCTGGCCAAGGGTCTGAAGCTTCTAAGGGTATTTCGTGACTGTCGTCAATGTTTCCTGGTTTATGGGCAAACCAGTCATGGGTTTGAAACTGAATCCAAGAGGCAGCCCAGAGATTCATAATCTTAACAGGCTGAAACTCTTGGCGCGCCAGCAATTTCTGACTAATTACCCGAGGATTAGGATTCATCAGGTTATTCAAGTCAGGATGCACACGATCTAGAGGAAAATTTCTGCCGAGCTTTGCTCCAACTGCCCCCATTTGAGGATATTCGAGGTCGTTATATGTCCCATCAAAGGTACGAGCATTAACCTTCTCGGTTGGAACTTGATCTGGGTTTGGATTCTTTTCCAATGGAGGACTTTCCACGTCAACAAGATTATGTTCACGAAGATCATCTCTTAACTTAATTAAGGCAATTAATCCTAAAATTTTAGGTAATCGATACCAGGCTAGATTGTCGCCAAATATCAGTTTATTTGCTTTTGCCATCAATTTAACCTCGCTATTTTTACTGCTCAGTCAAGGTTTTGGCAGAAAATTACCAAACCTCGACTTAAAAACTTCCAATGATTAAACACAGCCTTTTAAAATTTGACTTTGATATCATCACATATCCATCTGATTGAAGAATTTTAAATTAAGCTGCTCAAGTCCATTGCCTAGCCATTTATCTAGAATGATATCGCTAGATATTTAATCTAATTACACTTGATTCACATAACTCTATGTAAGCCTTGTTGAAAAACTGAGATTTGGGACGGAGTACAAAATCTGGTGGAGAGATCGCATTAGAGTCGAATTATAGCGTTTCTCGTATCTATGAGGTACACCTCGGTTGTGTTTGGGTAAAGGTTAAAGGGAAAAGGGGAAAGATCGTACCTCACTCATCTGAGAAACGCTATAGTCGATCGCTATCTACAGTTGAAAGCTCGTAATTTATTATGATTTCTACTCAAGATTTGACACTTTTTTTACTAGCTCATTAAAACTGATACAGCAATTTTTGATAGTACTAAGGTATAGTAATATACATTAAATTTTAAATGTGTTTAATTCGAACAAAATTAATTCATATTTTACTTCTCAAGTTCTTGATTTTCTTCTCATAATTATTTTCAGATCAGCTATTTTTCTCATAACTATTTATCAAACTAATTAGTCATCATACTGATAGTAAAGTATTCAGAGCAGGCACTTAAACTGTCAACAAATATGCTCATGTAATACTAATAAAATCTTAATTTTTTGTTGTCTTTTGTAACAATTTTAGGGGATCGCTCATATTGCTTAGTTTTTTTTCACACTTCTGTTAGCTTGTAGATGAAATCAAGAACCAGGATTAATCATGACTTTATCTCCAATTGCACTCGTTTTAATTGCTGTGATCACAACAGGTTATCTAGCAGCAGTAAGCATAGGCACATGGGCTTATTTTGCTAATGAAAAAAATAATGATTAAGAGAGTTTATTTTACTATTGTCTTCTTCAGTGCTTAATCAATTTGTAATTCTGTTTAACGCAAAATACCTCATAGATTTATTTACTTCGTATCAAATTGATAGTGAGAGTTGATTGTATGGATATAAAAGGAAAAACAGCTTTGATTACAGGTGCTTCACGTGGAATTGGTAGGGCAATCTCCATTGAATTAGCTAAACAAGGAATTAAACATTTAATATTAGTAGCTAGGGATCGTCAGAAACTAGCTGAGGTAGCAATAGAAATTGAAACCATAGGAGTCAAAGTTACTACTTTGTCTTTGGATCTGACGCAATTATCTGCTATTAATATTGCGATCGCTCGTGTATGGTGTACCCATAAACCAATTCATTTACTAGTAAACTGTGCAGGAGTTGCTCACCAGTCAACATTCTTAGATAGCCAAGCTGGCAAAGTTGAAGAAGAAATTTCGATTAACTTATTAGGCATGATGACCATCACTCGTTTATTAGCCAAACGGATGGCAAGCCAAAAAGAAGGCACCATTGTCAATGTATCTAGCCTAATGGGTAAGGTGGCTGCTCCCACTATGTCCACTTATTCGGCAACTAAATTTGCGATCATCGGTTTTACTCAAGCTTTGCGGAGTGAGCTGGCAGAACATAAGATTAAAGTTATTGCTCTACTGCCGACTCTAACTGATACTGAGATGGCACGCAATCTTAAATTATTTCGTTGGGTCATGCCGATGACTCCTGAACAAGTTGCTCAAACTTTGGTTTCAGGACTAGACAAAAACAGGAGTGAAATTTTAGTGGGATGGCAGAGTTATCTTGCAGTATGGTGTCAACGCATTTTTCCTCAGCTATTGCAGAAGATGATGATGATGTCTGCACCAACAGTATCTTCTCTAGCTCTAGGTTCAAAAAAATAGGGTAGTAGCTAATATCTAATATAGCGGTTCTCGAATTGGTGCGATACAAACTTTATTTTTGTAGGTGAAATGACAAATTTGAAATGACAAATTAAATAGTGCTAGAATTCCCATGTAGCTAGGGGTGCCTGAAAAATCGAGGCTGAGATATACCCTAAGAACCTGAGACTGGTTAGCACCAGCGTAGGGAAGCTGTTTATAGAGGAGCAAAAATATGAGAACGGAATGGGTTGCCAAGCGACGGGGACAAGGCAATGTATCTCAGATGCACTATGCGCGTCAGGGAATCATTACCGAGGAGATGCAGTACGTTGCGACTAGAGAACGCCTACCAGTAGATCTGATTCGTGATGAAGTAGCCAGAGGGAGAATGATTATCCCTGCCAACATCAATCATACTAACCTTGAGCCGATGTGTATTGGTATTGCTTCTAGCTGTAAAGTAAATGCCAATATTGGTGCTTCGCCAAATTCTTCTGATATTAAAGAGGAAGTCGCCAAGCTAGACTTAGCGGTTAAGTACGGCGCAGATACATTAATGGACTTGTCCACAGGTGGCGGAAATCTGGACGAAATTCGGACAGCTATCATTAACGCCTCCCCAATTCCCATTGGCACGGTGCCAATCTATCAGGCACTAGAAAGCGTTCATGGGGATCTGGATCAACTTTGTGCAGATGATTTTCTGGATATCATTGAGAAACATGCCCAACAGGGTGTGGACTATATGACCATTCATGCAGGTATTTTAATTGAACATCTACCTTTAGTTAAAAACCGTCTGACAGGTATTGTTTCCCGTGGTGGCGGAATTATTGCCCGTTGGATGCTGCATCATCATCAGCAAAATCCTCTTTACACTCATTTTGACGACATTATTGAAATCTTCAAAAGATATGATGTTTCTTTTAGTTTGGGAGATTCATTGCGTCCTGGCTGCGCCCATGATGCCAGTGATGAAGCTCAGTTAGCTGAACTGAAAACTCTTGGACAATTGACTCGTCGTGCCTGGGAACATGATGTACAGGTAATGGTAGAAGGTCCTGGTCATGTGCCAATGGATCAGATCGAGTTTAATGTCAAAAAACAAATGGAAGAGTGTAGCGAAGCACCTTTCTATGTCTTGGGTCCTCTGGTGACAGATATCGCCCCTGGTTATGATCATATCACTTCTGCGATCGGTGCTGCCATGGCTGGTTGGTATGGTACTGCCATGCTTTGCTATGTTACTCCCAAAGAGCATTTGGGCTTACCTAATGCGGAAGATGTGCGTAATGGCTTAATTGCCTATAAAATCGCGGCTCATGCAGCAGATATTGCCCGCCACCGCCCTGGTGCTAGAGATCGAGACGACGAGCTTTCTAAAGCACGTTATAACTTTGATTGGGAAAAGCAGTTTGAGCTATCTCTCGATCCAGAAAGAGCAAAAGAATATCATGACGAAACTTTACCCGCAGATATCTATAAAACAGCCGAGTTTTGTTCGATGTGTGGACCTAAATTCTGTCCGATGCAAACCAAAGTTGATGCCGATGCGTTGACTGAGTTAGAAAAATTCTTAGCGCAGGAAGCAGAGAAAGAGACTGTAGTTCAAAGTTAGACATCGAAAAGATAAATGATTCTTCAGGAATAAGGAATAATTGAGTTCTCCATGGGTTAAAACGGCATGGATTCTAAGAGGAAGTTACGAGACGGTCTTCAGACGCGTCTCTTCACATCTTATCCGATACAATTTACTCAAGTCATTGAATATGTTGTATCGGTGCGGGCGACTCAAAACGCCCCTAGTGACCTTGGCTAGAGAAATATCCTCTAGCTGTGTCATTATAGATATTTTTATTAGTCTTAAGGTCTTTACCTATGGCTCTCTTACTTTTCCCGTTAAGTATTTCTGGCAAGCTGCCAGCCTTCACAGAGGTCATGTAATTTTAACCAACCACGCCACAGAACTTGGATCCCAATAGGAGTCTTACGACGATGTTCGAGATAACCCCCCAGATAAGCAACAGTCTCCACTGCCCAAGCAACTGTTAAAATGAGGGGAAGTTTTTGGCTGGCTCCAGCTTTTAAGACTTCAAGCTGAACAGGATTGAGAATTTCAATCGCTCCTTGCATCGGGTTGGGTTCGATGAAGATAAGTGACCTGTAACAGTTCAACGGCAATGACACTTAAAAACCCCAACAAGGTCTTCATGCCCACAGCAGCCAGTCGATAGCGTTCGCTTTGACAACCAGACTTGAGAATTTTATGATAGTCTTCAACACGCCAACGGTAAGTGTACCAACGCAAGATTGTGGCTGCGATGAAAACATCTTCAACCACTTCTGTTGTGAGAAGCATCCAAGATAGAGGGGTTTCTCCTTCTGGACAATCGAGCTCTGTGGCATAAACAGCATAGACTTTTAACGGGTCACGATCCTCGAAGCGATAAGGAGTTCGCAGGTTAACCGCACTAAATCTTACTGCTAGTTTGGTTCTTCGCGCTTTATGATTAGCGGTGGCAGGTACATCGATTTCTTGTTCAAAACGAATGGGTTCCGATTCCATCTTAGCCCAGAGGCGTTCGCTATTTTGGTCTAAACTGCGGTTATGGGCAGCCCTCACTAAGACTCCTGTGTGCTTTATTTGACGCAGTTGGTCAAAAACTTCTGAAATATCCCCTAGATGCGGGCAAGCCCTTTCTCGGTCAAAGATATGAATCACTCTTGTGTTCACTTCGACTTGCTTCTCCACTTCAATTAAAGCTTCTACCCACTTATAAGATTCTTTCTCGGCAAATGTTCTTTGACGTGCCGTTTTTCGGTTCTGAGCCTGTCGTTGCTTTTTCTGCTTGGCAGTTTCATTCTTAGGAGGCGATCGCTTGTGTTCCCGATTCCAAACTTTTTGCCACAGTAACCCCAAGGTTTGCCCTTGTTCTGGTTCAATTGCCAAGCTGACTTTTCACGGCATCTCTGAAACCCCGTCCAGAACTGGATTTCTTCCCAAGGCTTATTTTCAATAATCTTGGCTTAATGACAATCGATAACGGAAAAATAAGCCTTGGGGAATCGGTGGTTTAGCGATCGCTTTATTGAAAAAAAGATACCGTGAAAAGTCAGGACAGTGACCGGACTCTTTTCGACAAAGCGTTCAAAAATGGGACTGAACCACATGGGGGGAGACTCCTGTTCGAGCTGAGAAGTTAATGATATCAGCTCTCAATAACTTGAGAACACAAGGCTCCGATTTTTTCCAGATTTTCCAGTGATTTAACCTTCAAAAATATCACTTTTTCCCTTCTCCACTCGATTTTTTTGAGGTTTTAGTTAGCAACTTAGACAATTGAACAATCTACTTTTTGCTTCTCCTTAGTCATTACCCCAGTCTGAGCAAGACTTTTAGCTTTTATTAACTTAACCTTGACTGGGCTGGTAGGTAGGGGTCATTAAATATAAAACCATCTTTTAATTAATTTGACCCACCTAACTTATGGTAGTTGTGGTGCCGATAAAGCTTTAGTTTCTCCCAGAAAATGTGAGTCAGGTAGGGAAGAAATAAAACCATAGCTGTGATTAAGGTCATCAAATCTTTGCTGCACGATTACGGGAAGAGCAGATCTTGCTTTAGATGCTACTTCTGTTGTTTTGAGATCGTAGCCACTGGTAGCTAGTTTGGGATATAAACCAATTCCAATGATGGGAAGCAGTAAACAAGTAGCAACAAAAATTTCGCGGGGTTGAGCATCAACCTGAAAACTTTCCAGTTTGAGATTAGGATTAGTATCTCCATAAAATACTTGACGCAGCATTGATAGCAGATAAATTGGAGTCAAGATTAAACCAACAGCAGTCAAGAAGATAATTCCGATCTTGAAGGTTTGACCATAAACATCACTGGTAGCAATTCCCAAAAATACCGTTAGTTCACCAACAAAGCCACTCATCCCAGGTAAGGCTAAGGAAGCCATTGCACCTGCGGTAAACATCGCAAAAGTCTTCGGCATTTCTTGCGCCATACCACCCATTTCATCCATCATTAGGGTGTGTGTGCGTTCATAGGTAGCACCAGACAAGAAGAATAGGGCAGCAGCAATCAAACCGTGAGATATCATCTGTAACATGGCACCGTTTAAACCTAAATCAGTAAAGGAAGCGATACCAATTAAGACAAAGCCCATATGGGAAATTGAAGAAGAAGCTAATCTACGTTTGAGGTTTGTCTGTCCAAAGGCAGTAAAAGCACCGTAGACAATATTAACCACTCCTAAAATTACTAATAAGGGCGCGAACTTGATATGTGCATCGGGCAAAATTTCCATATTGAAGCGGATTAAAGCATATCCACCCATTTTGAGGAGGACTCCAGCCAAAACCATGGAAATGGGTGCAGAAGCTTGGCTATGAGCATCAGGCAGCCAAGTATGTAGGGGAAAGATCGGTAGTTTGACCCCAAAGGCAACTAAGAAACCCACGTAAGCCAATAACTCTAAGGACAAAGGGTAATCTTTGAGCCCCAGTTCAGTTAGATTAAAAGTAATGTTGTCTCCATAAAAAGCTAAAGCCAAACCAGCCAATAAAATGAAGATTGATGCTAAAGCTGTATAAAGAATAAACTTAGTAGCTGCATAAAGTCGTTTTTTGCCGCCCCAAATTGAAATTAGCAGATAAACGGGTACTAATTCTATTTCCCACATCAGGAAAAAAAGTAGCAAGTCTTGGGCTGCAAATACACCAATCTGGGCGCTGTATAAAACTAAAACTAAAAAGTAGTATAGTTTGGGCTTATGATCTACTTTCCAAGAAGCCAAAATTGCCAGGGTAGTAATTAAGCCAGATAGCAAAATTAAAGGCATGGATATACCATCAATACCAACCGCCCAATTCAAACTAATTTGAGGTATCCAGGAATAGGTTTCCTGTAGCTGAATTTCTGTATTGTTAAGATTGTAATGTTCCCAAAACCCATAAACCATGAGGGTTAAATTTGCCAACCCTACCGACAGGGCATACCATCTGACGGTTTTGCCATCTTTGTCGGGAATTATAGGAATTGCTGCGGAGGCGATTAGGGGGAGGATGATAATGGCTGTTAGCCAAGGGATTTGAATGCTTTCCATGATTCTTTAGGCACACATACTCAGTCTTTCTGTGTTCATTGTATTAAGTTTTGTTAAAAAAGCCAACGTTTTGAGTCACAACTCCAAAAATATGTATGCTGAGATCTTGCATCTAATATGTAATTTATCTGTGCTATGAAGGGCAAGGAGAAAGGGGAAAAGGACATTAAAGTGTGATTCTGATGCGGAAACTATAGGGATGTGTTTAACTGGGATGCGTTGTTTTGGTAATGGTAGTTAATGACTCGTAAAGATTGGGTGATTCTCTGTTTGGCATATATTGTCGGGCTGTTATCTACTAATCTAATTGCTGACTCAACTTCAGGTTTTGCACTACAGCAGTTGTGTATTCTCATCGCAGGATTGATGGGATTAGCTTTCATTAGTAAGATTGTTCTACGGCAACAAATCAAAACTCATATTTGGATTCTTGCTGTCGTAGTTGCAGTCATGGCAGTTTTGTATTTCCAATTACGCATCCCTCAACCGCAGAGTAATGATATTAGCTATCAAGTAACTCCATCTGCCAGTAAGCTAATTACTGTATCAGGAAAAGTCGTGACTGAACCCAGGTTAAATGATAGTCAACGTCTCAAATTTCATCTACAAGCGTCTGAAATCAATGATCAAGAAGTAGTTTCAGGCAAGCTTTATGCTACTTTGCCTCTATTGCAAGGAACAGGAATTTACCCAGGACAACAGCTAAAACTTAGGGGGTTGCTCTACTTCCCCCAGCCAGCTAGTAATCCTGGCAGCTTTGATTTTAAACAGTATCTTGCTCGGCAGGGAATTTTTGCAGGTATACAAGGTATCGAGGCAATTATCGATCAGCAAACTAAACCTATCTGGGGTTGGTGGAAGTTACGTCGGCGGATTGTGAGGAGTCAATTAAAGGGGCTAGGAAGTCCTGTGGGACAATTGGTAAGTTCGATGGTTTTGGGACGCAAAGCAGTTGATCTCCCAAGTGAAGTGCGCGATCGCTTTGTCGAAGTTGGATTGGCTCATGTGCTGGCTGCATCTGGCTTTCATGTGTCTCTGTTGTTGGGAATTATCTTAAAGCTAACTGAGGGCATTGCGGCGAAACCTCGCTTAGTTATTGGTATTGGTACGCTAATTGTCTATCTGGGCTTAACAGGCATTCAAGCTTCAGTGTTGAGGGCTTGCTTAATGGGTACTGCCGTATTAGTTGCTTTGACTATGGAAACTAAAGTTAAGCCTTCAGGTTTGCTTTTACTGGTAGCAACCATCATTTTGCTGTTCAATCCCTTGTTAATTAGCGATCTGGGTTTCCAACTTAGCTTTCTGGCAACATTGGGCTTAATTGTTACTCTGCCAGGATTACAAACCAAACTAGATTGGTTACCTCCTACCATTGCTACCTTAGTTGCTGTTCCCTTAGCTGCCTCAATTTGGGTATTACCTTTGCTGTGTTATGTGTTCAATACTATTGCTACCTATAGTATTTTGGCGAATATTCTTTGTACGCCCTTAATTACTGTAATTAGCTTGGGCGGAATGATCAGCGCGATCGCAGCTATAATTTTTCCAGCATTGGGTAGTGCAATCGCCTGGCTATTGCTCTATCCTGCCATATTACTGATTGCACTAACTAAATTTTTTACCAACCTTCCAGGAAGTGCTTGGGCAATTGGGCAGATTTCTCTCGGCGTACTGTTAACGATTTATGGCTTACTAATTCTAGTCTGGCTCAATAAATGGTGGAAGAAGCGTTGGTGGTTAACATTGCTTTTAACCCTCAGTTTGATTGTTATACATGGGAGCTACAATTCAAATCAGTTCAAAATAGCAGTTTTGGCTGCAAGAGCGTCACAAATAATTGTCATACAGGATCGAGGACAAACAACTTTAATTAATAGCGGTACAAATAACCAGGCTAAATACACTGTCTTACCTTTCCTCGCCCAACAAGGAATTAACCACATCGATTATGGGTTTGCTCTAGATGACAATTCCAATTCTGAAGCCGAATGGGAAGAAATATATCAGCGCGCTAAGGTTAAATATTTTGCTAGTGCCATCGATAATATTCCTAATTTAACCACCCATAGAACTATGACTGCTGGGATAAATGACGAAATTGTTACCAAATCTGCTCGCTTAACAATAGATCAGCAACTGGCAATTATTAATTTGCAAATTGAAAACCATACCTGGTTAATTATCTCCCCAGAATCTCAAACAAACGGGAAGCCCTCAGAGCAAGAAATTAAACAATACATAAAACAACATCATCTCGAACTCCAGCATCCAGTCATAGTATGGTCAGGAAATAATTTAGACTCAGCCTGGTTGGAATTATTACATCCGCAAATGGCGATCGCCTCTACCAATAAGATAAACCTTCAAACAAGACAGCAATTACGCGAAAAGCAGATCAAACTGCACAATACAGCACAAGAGGGCATGATTCGCTGGAATCCGCAGGATGGATTTATCAGACGAGCAAGATTGTTAGATTGAATCCCCAATGACTCAAATTAAGCCACAGCCAAATTAAGTCATTTTCCCAAGATGGCTTTAGTTAATTCTCATTGGGTAGTGTTGTAATTCTGTGGTTAAAATTTTATCAACGAGGTCAGAAAGCCATGACACTCATTCTATCTGCCTTCATGTACCCAGCACAAGGACAAATTATCGGTCAGTAATTTAAACTGAGGCGCATCATCACAAACCAGAGTTTGAACTACTGGCCATTCTGTGGACTGCTGATAACAGGCAATGGCTGCTGCCTCTAAAATACGACTTCTGACCCGTGAGCCGAGGTTTGGTAGATGCTGCTCCAGTTCCCTCTGAAACTCTGATTGGAAAAACACCGTTTGCGGTAATTTTTGTAGAGCATCTTGCCACTTTTGCGCCACCTCAAACTGAGACAACAACTCATAGGTCACAGGCTGGAGCAAAAACTCCAGTTCTCGCCCATTTTGTAATGCTTTGAGGACACTTAACCTGTCTTTGTGGGCTGTGGTTGTGTAAACTGTGTAAAAAGGATTACAGATGATATTAGTGGTGTAGTTGACTCCCCCAACTCTGGCACTGGTTTGGTCTAAGTGTTGCCAAGGGCTACTGGCTAATCCTGCGGAACAGATTTCCTCTTTTTCGGCTTCAAAACAGGCGTGGTTCTGGATGAGCAAATGGGATAAATGACCAGCCGAGATCGAGATGCCAAGATCTTCTAACAACTCCAACAGTTTTCCTTGAGTCATGTTGCCCCCATAGTAGAGGCTGATGACTAAAGCTTTGATTCCTGGACCGAATTCTCCCTCATAACCTGCTGGCAGTGAGGCTAAGTAAGTTTTCTTCTGTGACGGCGAGTAGTATTTTTGTTTGCGGAATAAAACGTTGTCAGTGTTCAGTTTGATGTCTTGAACGATTACCTCTTCGTAGCCTTTAAACTCGCCATCTACTGGCAGTTTTTCTGGCTCACACTCTAAGATTTCTTCTCTATCTATTTTGAGCCTTTCTTTTTGACGACTTTTGTCCTGGTTTTTGACGATTTTTCGTTCTTTCTCTGATGAATAATCGTGGTTGAAACCTCTTGGTTTTTTGCCTTTAATCTCTGGCTGGCCTTGTTCTCCCTTCAGGCGATTGATTTCATCCCGTAACTTTTGGTTTTCTTGTTCTAAATCCTCGACTTTGGAGTGCAGTTGCTCTATCAGGTTTAATAAGACTTCTACCGTTTGACGCATCGATTGGTCTGCAATTTCTTTTGGGTCGATAGTTTGCAGTAACGCGGATTCCCATTTCTCGCTCGATGGTTTTGGCATCATACATCATATTTTATGACACGATGCGTCCCTGTGTATCAAATGATTTTTTCTGCTACCCCGATTTATTGAGCGGATACGTATTGAGGTTACTATAACTAATCAAGGCTACCAAATAGCTTCTGGTCTAACAGACATTAACCTTTATACTTCTTCCGATCAAGAGATTAACCAGAGATTACTAGCTGATACTGGTCAATTAGTTAATGATGGGCTACTAACCACCGAGGAAGTCGATATTACGGGGCTAAGACCAGGAGAATCTCAAACTGTTACTCTTGAATATGCTAACAACACTTCCTATGTTGCCCCTGCCGCCTACACTTTAATTGGCGAAGTTGTTCCAGAAAGCAACACTGATCCAAATCTCGCCAACAACCAGACTTTTGAGCTAGTTTCTGCTCCTGGTACTGACGTTATTCTTGATTGGAATGCAACAGGAATCAATGCCGCAGCTAATCATTTTAGATTTGACTCAGTGCCTGAAGTTGGCGCAGCACCTCCACAAACCACTCGTGCCGCAGCAATGCTACACGCAGCTATTTATGATGCTGTCAACGGAATTGAGGGAACATTCGATCCTTATGCTATAGAACTAGAAGCACCAAAAGGCGCGTCAACTGAAGCGGCAGTAGTTGGGGCTGGTTATACCGTACTCTCTGAGCTTTTTCCCGAACAAATAGATCTATTTAATCTCCAGAGGGATCACCCGCATTTCTCACGAAAAGCGAGATCGCTAAACTCAGAAGCTTTACCAGATCTAAGTTTGACCCTGGTTTTAACTCCTGCTGTCAAACGACACTGTGTTGTGAGAGTTCCAGTCGGGATCAGAATCAATTATAATTTAAACAAAAAGCAATTTACTTGGCGTAAATATGAGACAAATATATTTAGTTTTGTTATAAATTTTTCTAGAAAAAAGGGTCTAAAACTAGATATAATTTAGATGTAAAAATATTTTTAATTTGTTTATTTAATGACTTCTAGTTCAATAGAGTGCATCCCCGATCGACTAAACTTTGGAAACCTAAAAGGAAGAAAAGTAATAGCTAATTTTACTGGAGGAAGAATTACCTCAGATGCGGGAATTGTATTGATGGCTGCGTTAGACAAAAAGTTAAAAATCACTTCTCATTTTGCCGAATGTTTCCAAGATTATCGAGCAGAATCCTATGTGAATTATTCAGTTCATCAATTATTAGCACAAAGAGTTTATGGCATTGTTTTAGGTTATGAAGATGTTAACGATCATGACAAATTGCGTAACGATCCAGCATTGACAATTGCCCTAGAAAAACTAAAGTTCTTTGAATCAAATCAAAGAACTTTAGCTGGAAAAAGTACAATTAATCGATTAGAATACTGTCCAGAAACAATTATAAATCAGAAGGAAAGCCGTTATCATAGAATTGAGCATGACCCAAAAGAAATTGAAAAAGCCTTTGTTGAAATTTTCTTATAATCTTATAAAAAGCCCCCAAAACAAATTATTTTAGACATGGATGTAACTGATGACCAAGTACATGGAAATCAAGAAAGAGCGTTTTTCAATCCTTATTATAAAGGAGTATGTTACGCCCCTTTATATATTTTTTGTGGGCATCATTTATTAGTAGCTAAGTTGCGTTCTTCTAATGTCGATCCAGCAGACGGTGCATTAGAAGAATTACAAAGAATAATTAGATTAATTAGAGAAAAATGACAGGATACTCACATCATAATTAGAGGGGATAGTGCTTATTCTCGTGAAGATATTATGGCATGGTGTGAAAGCCAACACAGAATTGATTATATTTTGGCAATGGCAACTAATAGTCAATTAAAGTTAAGAGCTTCAGATATAATTGAGAAAGTCAATGCTGATTATAATGAAAGACTTAAACCTGTTACTCAATTAATGGAAACATTATTTTCTCCTGATGAAGAATTAGAAGAAGTGGGTCAATTAGTTCCAGAATCGACTTGGTATCGTTCTCTTTGCTACAAAACACAAAAGTCTTGGAGTCGTTCCAGAAGAGTTGTTACCAAAGTTTGTTATGGCAATAAAGGAGCAAAAATGCGTCATGTTGTCACTTCTTTCCCAGCTTCAAAAATCACTCCATCTAAACTTTATACTGACAAATATTGTCCCGTGATGTTGAGATGGAAAATCGGATTAAAGAACAACAACTTGATTTATTTGCTGACCGAACTTCGACACAGACATTTGAGAGTAATCAACTCAGACTTTGGCTTTCTTCAATGGCTTATGTTCTGATGCAATCTTTTCGTCAAAATTGTTTAAAAAGAACCTCTCTAGCTAAGGCTACAGTGGGGACAATTCGTCTTTCTCTTCTTAAATTGGGAGCGAGAATAACTATTAGTTGTAGAAGGATTTTAATCGCTATTGCTACCGCTTGTCCATACCAATATCTCTTAGGAATAGCTTACTCAAGAATTCAAGCTATTCCTGATTCTGGATAATTTTAATTATCGAGGAAAATAATTAAATAGTTTCTTAAATTGCTGTTGATAAATTGCTATTTATCTTGTCATGGCTAATTTTTCGATTCGACTTATTTCGAGGTTATTTTCAGGATTTTTTTCAGGATTTAGTAGATTATCTCTGCCCAAATATCTGGAATTTCTCTTATTAGAAAAAAAATCGATTTTCAAGCTTCAAATTAGGCTTTCAACTCAATTTGTGAGAAAAGCGGGATCAGTCCTTAGCAGAAATTGCCGACGGAGTTTCTGAGAACCAGGGCTATGTTTATGGACAAGCTGTCGCCAGGACATTACTGGCTTCAAGAGCTAATGAACTTGATGTCGAAGATCCAGACAATTACCCTTACAATCCTCCAGAAGGAGAGAATGTGTGGCGACCTGGGGCAGTTGTGGCAAACATTGCTCAGTCAATTATCTAAGTCCCTCCATTCTCTGTAGAACTCATTTGAGTTCTTCATCAACTAGCTATAAGCCCTAAGCGGTTGTGTCGCAAAAAATGGTAGTGTTGCAGAAAGTTAAGATAAGAGTAGAAAAGAAGGGTCATGTTATAAATCTGTAGTTAAAAGTGATATCTAAATAGTACTTTCACAGATTTATAACACGACCATCTGTAGGGCGAATTTATTTTGCCTGACCGAATTACGGTGTTGAACTAAAACACCACAAGGGATTAGTATGTCTAATTTCTTAGAAAAATGTCTAGAGGGAAATAACAATTTTTTACAATTTATTAGCCATTTCTCGTCAAATCTCAGTAGAATGACTCTGTGGTCTGATGCTATCCAGGAGAGGTGGCAGAGTGGTTGAATGCGGTAGTCTCGAAAACTATTTTAGGGTTAAACTTAACGGGGGTTCGAATCCCCCCCTCTCCGTTCAATAACTTAATCACAGCAATATCTTTACATTTAAGATAATTAAAATAATCAAATTAGTTTTATTATTTTAATAAGGTAATTTAGATCAAATTTAGTGCAGAAAAATATCAACGCTGCTAACGCCAAGTTAGAACGGTTGACTATCATGCAGCGGTGAAAACGATTAACGCTACGAGGAACTTTACCGCCCAAGCCTGGAGATGGAATAAAGCCTAAGCAATATACTATTTCCCCAGGATTGCCTGCTACTCCAGAAGGATTAAAGTTAGCAGTTATAGAAGCTTAGAAAATTGAAGCTGATTTGATTTATGGTCGCTTCACTTGGGGAGCAGATCAGGGCTATTTCATTCTAAAAACGTCCATGAGCAGATCTAGGGATTGTGAGCAACGCCGTTGTGCCTGAGCCATATTAGTCCAGCCAGATTCTCGATAAAGATTGAGAGCCAGATTGCGTGCTTGTACAAACAGTCCCACTAAGGGAGTCGTTCGGATTCTTGAGCTATCTTCTCCTTGAGTAACATCACGTACATAATGGACTTTATTCTCAACCCCCCAATAGCCCCAAGGCTGTTTCAAACTACTATAAGTTAAAGATTTTGGATGATAGGGAGATAGGGAAGTGGGGAAATCGGGAAATACAACACAAGAAAACTGAAAAATCAGCCCATTGAGTTGTGAAAACTTACTCATTTTTCTGGTTAGCTTAACTGAAATGACTAACAATTCGTTGACTGACATCATTGAGCAATTAATAAATAATGTCAAAATCCCAAGTATTTGTCTAAAAATACCCCCATATCCCTAATTCCCTAGCTCCCCATCTGCTTTAACAGAGAATGAAACAGCCCTACCCAATAGCCCCGAATTCTTTGTGCCAAGGGTTTTGCATTCTCCAACAACGAGGTGATGTAATAGCGCGTTTCTCGTGTCACAACGATCATGTCGGCCCGGAGTTCGGCACGCTCTGATTCGACTCGAATCAAGGTTTTGAGACCCGGCCAATCTCTAATGTTGCTCAGGTCACGACAAATACTGACGCTGCGTTTTTCAATGCGACCATGACCTTTATCCAGACTGTCAAAGGTTTGTTGTGGCTCAAAATGTTCTTTGACATCAGCGAGTAAACCACGGTGATTTCCTTTGAGTGCTCCGAGATAGTCGTTCTCACTCCCGATAATCAGCTCGGCTGTTTTTTTTGAGTATTGATCGCATCAAAGGCAAAGACAACTCCTTTGAGCGCTAGCTGCTCAATCATTTCTGGCAAGGCTTTAATCTCATTGGTCTTGCTCTTAACTTCATAGGGAGGCAAGATCAGCCCAGTCAAGGTGGCGTGAGCCAAAGACAAGAATTCTCAGGAATAGAGAATTATTCTTAATAAGTTGACTCATCTATCAAGAATCACTGCCTTTCTCTCCGAAGACACAAGAGGGGAAGTGGGAGAACCGAATTAGTTCGCAAACAATTTTCGCGAACTATCTTGTTTTGGGCAGCAGGTTTCTTTTGCCCTCTTGAGGCAGTCCCAAAAAAAACATTAATTCACGAATCCTCCTCCCCTGACTCATTTGTTTGGCGAAGCCCGAGATTTCTGTTTCTCGGCTGCTAGCCGAGCCGTGGAAACATGGGGATGGCGGGGATCATAAGGCGGTTTGGGCTTTTTCTTCTTGGGTTTTCTCTTCGCGGAAGTAAAAGCTGACAGTTTGACTAATCGCGCCCAGTCTTGAAGCAGGGACGACAATGGGTTCAAGCTCATGGAACCCAAGTCTTGCCAGTCGGATGGAGGCAGGGCAATCATCATCCCCCGATAAGTCCCTTCGAGTTCATCGGCCAGGTAATAAGGTGATTTCTAGAAATAAATATACCAGTAAATCGACAGAGCAGCTAGTGATGTGACAGCAATACTTGGTACTTTCTTTGATGGAAATCACCTAATAGGACAGTTGTTCTAAGCAGTCGCTACCGTGAACAAAGCGCGAGGACTGCCTTGAGAGTTGAAAACAAGTTGTAAGCAACCAAGGCCATGCAAAAAGAAAAGAGAGCCGCCCGGGGATAGCCCAAAGTCTTGATTTCACAGTGAAATGTTTCCGTGGCTACCTGAAACAAAGTTTCTACCGTCCAACGCTTTTGATACAATGTTGCTACCAACACAGAAGTCGCATCGGTCTCAGGTAAATTAGTCAACAGAGCGTAAGAAGTCTCCCCATCTCGCGTCGGCTGCTCCAATTGCACCACAATTCGGCGACAACAGCAGGACTGACCTTCGTAGAGGATGACAGTGACCGGACTCTTTTCGACAAAGCGTTCAAAAATGGGACTGAACCACATGGGGGGAGACTCCTGTTCGAGCTGAGAAGTTAATGATATCAGCTCTCAATAACTTGAGAACACAAGGCTCAGATTTTTTCCAGATTTTCCAGTGATTTAACCCTCAAAAATATCACTTTTTCCCTTCTCCACTCGATTTTTTTGAGGTTTTAGTTAGCAACTTAGACAATTGAACAATCTACTTTTTGCTTCTCCTTGGTCATTACCCCAGTCTGAGCAAGACTTTCAGCTTTTATTAACTTAACCTTGACTGGGCTGGGTTAAAACCACCTGGCTAACTTTCTCCCGTACTATTCAGGTTTATTTTATTCTTTTTGCTTCCTCCACAGTGCCAATCATATATAAAGACTGTTCAGAATAATCAGAAAACTCGTCATGCAAAATGCGATCGCATCCATCTAAAGCATCTTCTAAATTAACCATCTTCCCTGACAACCCCGTAAACTGTTCGGTGGTAAAAAAAGGCTGGGTGAGAAACCTTTCTAATCTGCGGGCGCGATATACTATTTTACGTTCGCTTTGAGCTAATTCTTCTATTCCCAACATGGCAATGATGTCTTTTAATTCTTCATAGTTTGCTAAGGTTTGCCTTACTGCTTGGGCTATCTGGTAATGGCGATCGCCAACCACTTGGGTAGTTAGCATTTTAGAATCTGACTGCAAAGGATCGATGGCAGGATAAAGTCCTTCACTAACACGTTTACGAGATAAAACAATTGAAGCCGATAGATGAGAAAAAGTATGTACCGCAGCAGGATCGGTCATGTCATCAGCGGGGACATATACGGCTTGAATAGAGGTAATTGAACCCGATGCCGTATTGCAGATTCGTTCTTCTAATTCCGCTAATTCCGAGGCTAAAGTAGGCTGATAACCAACCCTGGAAGGTAATTGTCCCATTAAGCCCGATACTTCTGAACCCGCTTGAATAAAACGAAAGATATTATCGATAGTTAATAAAACATCTTTATGGAGATCATCACGGAAATATTCCGCCATAGTTAAGGCAGCATGTCCCACGCGGAAGCGTACCCCAGGAGGCTCATTCATCTGTCCGAATACCATCACGGTGTTATTTAACACTCCCGCTTCTTTCATTTCTCGATAGAGTTCTTCCCCTTCTCGCGATCGCTCACCAATACCGCAAAAGATACTCACTCCCTCGTAGCGACTAACGACATTGTGAATCAATTCTGTAATTAGAACCGTTTTTCCCACCCCCGCACCACCAAATAAACCAGCCTTTCCGCCCTTTTCTAAGGGTGCCAGAACATCGATCGCTTTAATCCCCGTGAGAAAAATCTCCGTCGTGGTAGTGCGATCACCTAGAGGAACAGGGTGTGCATGGAGCGATCGCAATTTCCCCTTGGACAATGGTTTTTGATCGTCAATAGTTTCGCCAAAAACATTAAACATTCTACCCAGCAAAGCTTCGCCTACAGGCACTTGCAGGGAATGACCAGTATCAATAACCTTGGAGCCTCTGGCTAATCCTTGAGTTGGGTTTAAAGCGATCGTCCTAACCAATTCCGAACTTAGATAGGTCATAACTTCCAAAGCTATCTGGTTAGTTTTACCAGTTTTTAATAAACTACGGGGTTCTGGTAATAAATCGGCAAATAAAACATCAACTACACTCCCCCGAATAGAAACTACGGTGCCTTGATTTTTTGTCATACCAAAAACCCAAATAAAAGCAAATAAGTTAATTCCGAACTATTAATCAACCAAACAAAAAAGAACAGGCAAACGCATCTAAATTCTGCAACCTTACATAAAAAAATTTTAGTTACAAAACTAAATAATAGCTAAAACCTTTGTCCCGTAAGCATTGTAAAAATAAGGTGCGTTTGCCCTGTTCTACTAGCTTGAGCATGGGAAATCAATTTTGATTACTATTATTGATAATGTCAGTATCCTAAGAATACTTTTCTTTGTCATCGCCAGGCTCGCCACTAAAAGGCTGAACTCCAGTTTTAGGATAGTCATCATCTGTAGGTTTAAAAAGCCTTGACACTCCATTAAATAGAAACTGAGCTGTGTCTTTTAACCATGTAAAAACTCTCATATTTTTTGCCTCGTAAATTACTATTGGGTGAGAAAATCTTCGGTGAATTGTTGTCTGGTGAGAGGATATTCTAAAAGTAATCCTTCACCTCCCAGAGGATATTCATCATTCAAGGGCGTACCTTCAATGGACAAGAAAACTGATGCTTGTGGATCGATACTGCTTGCAGTATAAAGCACCTGGGCAACTCGATAAATCATGGAGCTGCTTCCGCCACCTTGAGTAAACTCTTGAGATAAATCTATGTAGATACCGTTTTTGCTGGTATGCAAATCCAGTAAACGTGTTCCCTGGGGGATTGTAGTGGTGGGATCAAAATTAGGAGACTGGGCAAGTAGTTTTTCCAAAGCCTGCGTTAAAGCAATTTGGGGAGAAGTCGCACTAGTGTAAATGGTTTTTGATGTTAACCGAATACGATTATCGACTATTTCTAACTGATACATCTGAGGACTAAACTTGGCTGGTTGCACTTCTTCCAGAGGAGGTGATTTTGTATCAGTTGGCAGTATTCCCCTGGTCAATGCCCAAAGAGCAGTAATTTGAGCCATTCCAATCAGCAACAGGAAAAATCCTATCAGTATTGGCGTTGAATTAGGCGATTTATTGTGTACTTTCATTTCATTCTCACCTCAACGTGCTTCCCTCAAAGCTTCTGTACTATTAGACGCTAGCTGTACTTGTCATATTTGCTTTGGGCATAGTTATAGTTAACACTCCAGCAATAAGTTCGGCTCTAACATGATCCACCTGAATTTTTACAGGTAGCGGAACATTACAGTCCAGTTTTCCATAGTGAAGCTGAGAAGGAACTAGTTCTTTTTCGGCTTTCGATTTATGGTGGTCATGAATTCCAGAAATAGAGACTGATTCTGGTTCAGCATTAATGTTTAAATGTTTGATCTCAACTCCAGGAATTTCTGCCTTAAGAATTAAGTCTCTGTCGGTTTCATTGAATTCAATAGCTGGACACCAAGTGTTTTCTTCCACTGTCATTGGGCTCATCTCCTAGTACTTAAGGTAGTAATGTATAAAAACTACTTTTTCTTTTATGGTTTTAGAATAAAGCTAAACTTTGAAGAATTTGTGAGGATGACTGGATATTTACTCTATTAGTTGGTTAACTACTACCAGATATTTCTGGACTGTTGATCTTGTTAGAGTTTAACGGTTGTTCAAGACTATTTAGTTTCACCAAGCCAGGCTCAATTTTAGCGTTATTAATATTCACACATAAAATCTCTTTAGTGTGATAAGTAACATCACGATATTTAAGCTTGAAGCTAGGTTGAAAAATCAAAATCTGATTGGGAACTGCTTGCTTAACCGAAAGGCAGGTGAAGGCAGATCTTTCCGTAAAATTTTTAGTCTCTCTACTATTTAATAATTTTGCCGAGCGCCATTCCATCTGAAGACAACGTTCTAGATATTTAACTGTATCTAGTTCACGACAGTTTTCTAAATGGTTAATTTTATATCTACGCCAGAAACTAAAGGGATTAATGAATCTGACATAGGCATCAGCACAAAATAGTTGTTTAAAGTATAGATCAAAAGGAAAGCTAATTTTTGTTGGTCGTTTTTCTTTGGTAGTCATAGAAAACCTCCAGTACTCGTCTGTATCTTGAGATTAGGTGAATAACTTGAGGAACTTGTGAGATAAACAAATGGAGTTCGAAAGTTTAAAACTCCAGTTTTGAAGTCGAGGGATGCCGAACTAAATTCGGCAACATGCGGGCAAGCCCTTTATCGAATCGACTTGTTGAATATGGACGCGGTATAATTTAATTTTTGGCAAGCTCAAGCAAACAAGAACAATTTAATCTTTCTCATAACGGTAAACAACCACCCATTTTTCGCTTGCGAAATATTAGTAAAGTCTACGACATGGGAGAAGTCTCTGTTCAGGCACTTAAAAATGTCAGTCTGGATTTGCAACTGGGAGAACTTGTTGTTTTACTTGGTGCTTCTGGCAGTGGGAAATCTACTTTGCTTAATATTCTGGGCGGTTTAGATGTTCCCACAACGGGACAGGTTATGTTTGCCAAACGAGATCTTACCCAGGCAGATGATCGCACTTTGACTAACTTCCGACGGAAATGCGTTGGCTTTGTCTTTCAGTTTTATAATTTGATTCCCAGTCTAACAGCGAGAGAGAATGTCGCCCTAGTTACCGAAATAGCCTCTCATCCCATGCGCCCCAGAGAAGCTTTAGGCTTAGTGGGGTTAGACCATCGTCTCGACCATTTTCCCGCCCAACTTTCGGGAGGAGAACAACAACGAGTTGCGATCGCAAGAGCGATCGCCAAACGCCCCCAAGTATTACTCTGCGATGAACCTACAGGTGCATTAGATTATCAAACAGGCAAATTAGTATTGCAAGTACTATAGCGAGTTAACCGCGAGTTAGGTACAACTATTGCTTTAATTACTCACAATGCAGGAATTGCTGCCATGGCAGATCGGGTAATTACCATGCGTAGTGGCGAGATTATTGGTATCCAGTGTAATGAAACTAAGATCTCACCAGAAGATTTGGAATGGTAATTGGGTTCAGTTCGCAGTTTAGATTACAGCAGATGTAGCTTCGCGATGAAGAATATGCTTATAATCTGGATCTAGCCAACATTGAGGTAAAGGTTCATCGGAGGGAAAGACTAATTCAGATTTCAAAAACATTTCTGGATCTTGCATTTCTTCCCCAGCATGAAATCTGCCCCGAATTTCTTTTTTAAAAGGATCGTAAAGGTTTTGAATTTCTAGTAGTTCTACTAATTCACCATGAGATTTAGATTTGAGAAACATAACGCCTCCCTAAGTTATTAAACTCTGATATTTCTCTAATTCTAGCGCGGGTAATTGAGACGGAATATAAAGGACTGTAAAGTTAGTAGTTAGTAAGTTACAGCCAAACCATCTTGCTGTAGGATTTGGGAGGTGTTCAATATAAATCTGTCACGTTTAATCAGATCAAACTTTAGAATTACTATGTCTATTCAGGTTTACGGCATACCTAACTGCGGTACTTGTAAAAAAGCGATCGCCTGGTTAAAAAAACACAATATTGAATACGAATTCATTAATACAAAAGATAATCCTCCTAACAAAGCGATGATTACTAGTTGGGTTGAAACATTAGGTAGCAAACCCATGCGCAATACTTCGGGAAAATCTTATCGTGCTTTAGGGGAAGAGAGAAATACCTTTACAGATCAACAGTGGATCGATGCTTTTGCGGTAGATGCCATGTTGCTTAAACGACCATTGTTTACTAAAAATAATCAAGCAGTTTTAGTTGGTTTTAGAGCCTCAGAGTCAGAGATCAAAGAGAGACTAGGTATTTAGAAATAATCCATAATTTCAATCAATAATTCAAAGTGATCAGGTGATTTCTAGAAATAAATATACCAGTAAATCGACAGAGCAGCTAGTGATGTGACAGCAATACTTGGTACTTTCTTTGATGGAAATCACCTTAAAGCAGTAATTTTTGATCTTGATGGCTTGCTAATAGATTCTGATCCCCTATGGCAAGAGGCTGAAATGCTAATATTTAAGCAGGTTAATATTGCACTGACTCCTGAGCTATGTCTGCAAACTAAAGGCTTGAGAATAGATGAAGTTGTGGACTACTGGTATCAGAAGTATCCTTGGAAAAATCTGGCTAAATCAGAGGTTGAATCATCAATTATCGATCAAGTAATTGAATTAATCCATTTTCAAGGCAAACCTTTGCCAGGAGTAGCTCAAGCCATATCATTTGTGAAGCAAAAACAAGTGAAAATTGCCCTGGCTTCCTCCTCGGAATTAAAAACTATCCAGGCTGCACTACAGAAGCTGGAGCTAACAGATGTATTTGTTGAAGTGTATTCAGCGGAAGCGGAAATTTTAGGCAAACCCCACCCTGGGGTATATCTAACTACTGCCAACAAATTAAATATAAGTACTTAAGCAAAATTAATTGTACATTTTTTGATAAAGTTTTAGATGATTAATTTGAGGCAGTAGCGATAACTCACGTCATGTAGGCGATCGCTAAAAAGAGAGTGCGAACAGCAAAAATATAACCGTTTTTTTTAGGCTGTAAGCTAGTCAGAATCGATTGGACTTAGGAGCAATTAACGAATTTACGTGGTTCTAGCTTCTATTTTCAAGACAGTTCTCTTCATCATCTGTCATTTTCTATACTAAAATTGTATTCTTCTATTAATGTTCCTAACCAAGCTGGATGAGTAGACCCAACCACAACCTTTTTTCCATCCTCCTCAACTATAAGAACATTGTCACCAGTAGAACCGACAGAAGAAGCAGGACGAACACGAATAACTGTTCCATCTTCTGTCAATACTGATACAGTACCTTCATACTTAGCAACGATTTTACCTATTTCATAGTCATCCCAACTCATTTGAGGTTCGCCCTTGTAGGCTTCATGACCTCTAGCCTGACTGAGATATATAGGTTCGTCAGGTATTTCATGAGTAGGGTTAGCTTTGACAGAATTAACAGAGATAACTTGCAGCAAGAGGAAGAGCAAAGTTCCCCCTAGAACTTTAGAATTGTTTCTTTTAATACTAGACATGGATTTAACTTAAATAATAAGAATAAGTTGTGAATTTCGTATTTGATAATATCTTATAATTTATTGATAACATCAATAAATTAATTTTTATTAAATTTAAACCTTAGTCTGCGGGGTAATCGCTTAGTTTTTCGATCTAAAGTGTAATCCAATAACATCCGAGCCTCTGTAATACTCAATTTCCTCTTATAGTTTCCATCTTTTCTAAGGGTATAATAAGTGGTTAAATAAATACTAACTAAAGCAAGGACTGCTATATGAAAAATCAAAACGTTCCCTATAAATTGATTACTTATGCTGGATTAGGTTTCTTGCTAGTTATGATTTTGGGTATCTTTAAACCCTTTGCTATTATTAAAGCAGGAGAAAGAGGAGTAGTAATGAGCTTTGGTAAAGTTCATAAAGTTATTTTAGATGAAGGGATTCATCCAATTATTCCAGTGGTAAATACAGTCAAATCTCTCAGCGTTCGGGTGCAAAAAAATGATATTGATGCGGAGGCTTCTTCCAAAGATTTACAAGATATAAAAACTCAAGTTGCTCTCAATTGGCATATCGATCCGCAGAAAGTTAATCAGGTTTTTCAACGTGTTGGGGATGAAGAACAGATTATTTTTCGGATTATTACTCCTGCTGTCGCTGAAATAGTTAAAGCAGCAACTGCACAAAAGAATGCTGAAGAAATAATTACTAAACGTAAAGAAATTAAGCAACAAATTGATGAGGAACTTAAAGAAAGATTAGATGACTATGGAATTTTAGTAGATGATGTTTCTTTAGTTAATGTCTCTTTTTCTCCAGAATTTGCCAGGGCGATCGAAGCTAAACAAATTGCCGAACAACAGGCAAAACAAGCAGATTTTGAAGCTTTAAAAGCTGAAAAGACAGCCCAAGCAGAAATTAATCGGGCGAAGGGACAGGCGGAGGCTCAAAGATTACAAAAGCTCACCCTAACCCCTGCTCTATTGCAAAAAGAGGCGATTAAAAAATGGGATGGGAGATTCCCGACAGTTATGGGAGGTAATGGTGCATTACCTTTTATTAACATTGATCCACAGAAAGTAGAAAGTAACTAAATAAAGATGTATGAGTACATGGGTGGTGATATAACCGCCCTGATGATGCAGTTTGATAAACCATGGTCATTGGGGCAATTTGTGCTTGACTAACTGTGACATACTCCCGACACCTTCGCAGTGCGATAGGTGCGGGCTTCTCCCACCTGCTACATCTACTACGAAACTCCGTACTGGGAGTGCAGGATTCAAGCATTTTATAGTGTCGAAGATGCCCAACGCCACTACCACAGTTAAAACTATGGATTTGAATTCTTATTTGTATGTATTGTTGTTTCTCTTTCAACGTTGGCTAGCGGGGGACTTGACGGGTTTTATCCCTACGGGTCGGTCATCTCCAGTTGTCGGGGGAAACACCCCAATCTTAACCTTGTCTAATGCTGTGCAGCTTGCAAGGCGTATAAGTAGTATACCATTAATCCTGCTTAGTTCAAAGTTCGCTTTCATCCCACCGCCTCCGCAAGCTGTAGGCGTGGGTCTTCTCGCTCACAAAAGATAAATTAAGTTTTTTTCAGCAGGATTCGTTTCACGTTAGAGTAATGTGGATGAGGGTTGAAGAAGATGAAAGCAGCAAAGAATATTCTAATTATTGGCGGTGGAGTAGTTGGATTGGCGATCGCCATAGAGTTAAAACGCCAAGGAGCAAAAGTCACTGTAGTTAGTCAAGACTTTATGCAGGCAGCATCCCATGCAGCAGCAGGGATGTTAGCACCAATGGCTGAAAAATTAACCTCGCCCCCATTGCTAGATTTGTGTCTGAGATCTCGTTGGCTATACCCTGAATGGACACAAAAGCTGGAAGAATTAACGGGAGTAGAAACAGGTTATTTGCCCTGTGGTATCCTAGCCCCAGTGTATGACAAGCCTGAAGCGATCGCCGAAAATGACCAGACTGTTTGGCTAGAGCAAGAAGCTATTAGGTTATATCAACCAGGATTAAGCGATCGCGTAGTCGGTGGCTGGTGGTATCCCGAAGACGGACAGGTAGATAATCGTTGTTTAATGCGATCGCTCTTGCAGGCGGCTCGAACTCTTGGGGTAGAGATTAAAGAAGACATTAGCGTCAAGGCAATTCAGCAAAAACAGGGTAAGGTTCACGGAGTTTTGACCAATATTGGACAGCTAGAAGCAGAGCAGTATGTTTTAGCTGCTGGTTCTTGGTCTAGTCAATTAATGCCCTTACCCGTGCGCCCCATAAAAGGGCAAATGCTATCTCTGAGGATGCCCCAAAAGCTACACCAACCTTTCCCTCTACAGCGGATTTTATACGGCGATGGTATATATCTGGTTCCTCGACAGGATGGCAGATTGATAGTTGGGGCAACAGTAGAACAAGTGGACTGGACTCCTTTTAATACACCCCAAGGAATCCAAAATTTATTAAATAAAGCGACGGAATTATATCCCGCAGCAGCAGATTGGCAAATTGAAGAACTCTGGTGGGGTTTTCGTCCAGGTACACCTGATGAATTACCAATTTTGGGTCGTAGTGCCTGCGAAAATCTGTTTCTCGCTACAGGGCATTATCGTAACGGAATTTTGCTCGCACCGATTACTGCTACCCTAATTGCCGACTTAATTCTGGAACAGAAGTCAGATCCTTTATTGGCTGAATTTAGCTATCAACGTTTTTATCATTCAGGAAATATGACCTCTTTAAGCAATCCTAAGTTACCGCTACAGATTAAATCAACTTCTCAAGTTCCTTTACCTGCTGCCTCTACTTCTCTACTAGGAGATCAAGTAACTCTTGAAGATGACCACCAACTAACGATTGCTGGACGCACCTTTAACTCTCGTCTGATGACTGGTACTGGAAAATACCCCACCATGGAGGCAATGCAGCAAAGTGTAGCTGCCAGCGGGTGCGAAATAATTACCGTGGCGGTGAGAAGAGTCCAAACCAAAGCCCCCGGACATGAAGGATTAGCCGAGGCAATCGACTGGAGTAAAATCTGGATGTTGCCTAACACCGCTGGCTGCAAAACTGCTGAAGAAGCGGTTAGGGTTGCTCGTTTAGGAAGAGAGATGGCAAAGCTATTGGGACAGGAAGATAATAACTTTATCAAGCTGGAAGTAATTCCCGATGCAAAATATCTCTTACCCGATCCGATAGGTACACTTCAGGCAGCAGAACAGTTGATCAAAGAAGGTTTTGCCGTTTTACCCTATATTAATGCCGATCCTTTACTAGCAAAACGTCTCGAAGAAGTAGGTTGCGCCACGGTAATGCCCTTGGGTTCTCCCATTGGTTCAGGACAGGGGATTAATAATGCTGCTAATATTGCCATCATCATTGAAGAGGCAAAGGTTCCTGTGGTGGTAGATGCAGGGATCGGCACCCCCAGTGAAGCTGCTTTAGCGATGGAAATGGGGGCAGATGCGTTGCTGGTTAATAGTGCGATCGCCTTAGCGCAAAACCCTGTGGGAATGTCACGGGCAATGGGTTTAGCAGCGATCGCAGGAAGACTAGCTTATCTATCAGGCAGAATCCCTGTTAAGCAATATGCCTCGGCAAGTTCTCCTCTTACTGGCACAATTAGTTCCTAAATTTGTGAACCTGAGCTACTCAACCTTAAACTGTCATAGGTAAAGTAGATTTCGATTTAGAATTTGAGATCACATATCATTACATTTTTCTAGCGTAAGATTGGTGTAACAGATAATACATTTATTATTTTTTTACAAAATTATCGTATATTCTGTTACAATTCTTATTGAGTTCTAAAATTTTGGCAGTTGTCTCGTTGGGGAACGCACAACTAAAGATTTTTCCAGACTTAAACAACAACAATTTTATCTAGCCAGCGATCGCGTCGCTGGTGTTTTTTTTTGGGTCATAATTAATTTAGTATTTCACAACCAGCAGCTTCTTATGAGTTATGAACAGCAATTAGACCGAGATAAAGCCGTGTTACCTCAAGAAGAAGAAGATCTCTTCGATTATGCTTATGAACAGCCAGGAAGTATTCCTGGAACGCTTAATATTGAAGATGATGCCGAGATTCCTAATATCGTCTTAATTGACTACAGTAGCGATCGCGCCAATCATATTAGTAATTTGACTCCAGAAGCCTGTGCAGCATACATGAATACGGATTCTGTATCCTGGGTTGATGTTAAAGGTTTGGGCAGCGAAAATATCTTAAAGCGACTGGGGAAGGTATTCGGATTGCATCCTTTGGTATTGGAGGATATCGTTAATGTTCCTCAACGACCAAAAGTAGAACATTATCCTCAACAAGTAGTAATCATTACCCAAATGGTTGTTCCCAAACCATCAGGAGAAGGTTTTTGGTTAGAACAAGTAAGCTTAGTTGTAGGCAAAAACTATATTCTGACAGTACAAGAATATCCCGAAAGAGATTGTTTGCGACCAGTACGCCGCAGGATTAAATTCAACAAAGGATCAATTAGAAGTATGGGAGCTGATTACTTAGCTTACGCCCTTTGGGATGCCATTATCGATGGCTTTTTTCCTGTCTTAGAAATATATGGCGAAAAGATTGAAGACCTCGAAGATGAAATTCTCTTTAATCCCAATAATCAAAGTTTAGCGAAAGTGTATCAAATAAAAAGAGAATTGCTGGCTCTACGACGGGCAATTTGGCCCCAACGCAATGCTCTCAATACCTTAATGAGAGACGGTAGTAGTGTCATTGATCCAGAAATTTTAGTATTTCTGCGAGACTGTTATGACCATACAGTACAAATTATCGACATCATTGAAACTTACCGTGAACTGGCTTCCAGTCTGACAGATATATATCTTTCCGCCATCAGCAACAAAATGAATGAAGTCATGAAGCTGCTGACGGTAATTTCGAGTATTTTTATCCCTCTAACCTTTATTGCAGGGATCTATGGCATGAACTTTAACCCTGATATTTCTCCGTTTAATATGCCAGAGATAGAGTGGTACTGGGGTTATCCTTTTTGTTGGGCGTTGATGTTAGCTACAGCAGGCAGTTTGATATTATTTTTCTGGCGACGAGGTTGGTTCGAGAATTTTTCCCATACTATCAAGTAAATTTTTAGTTAAAACGACATTGGCTGGTTTGGTTTTTGACAGTCAAATATTGATAATATAGCGATCGCATTTTGGCGAGATTAAATTAGAAATATTGGTAGTGCTAAAGATGTAATGAAGCATTATAGTAATGAATAAAATACCAAATAGCACCGATATGATTTTCTAGCGATTTGGAAAACGATAAAGTTTTTCGTACTAAACGCGATACTCTCTGTCTTAGTGTATTGTTGAATCTCTCAATATAGCTAGTTTTACCTGTTTCTTTCCCTACAGCTCGATGACGTTTTTTAGGAAATACTGTTCCATAAGCTGCCCCAAAATCAGTATAAGCGACCGCACACTGACGATATACTGATGGCAAAGAATTCCATAATTTTCTGGCTGCTTTTTCGTCGCGATCGCCGATATACACTCCCACAATTTCACGAGTCTTGACATCTAAAGCTAGCCAGACCCACTGTTTGTTACCTTTGTTATCCACAAATGACCATAGTTCATCATATGCGGAGCGGTATCCTTTAGGACACTGCATAGTTAACTTACCTTTTTTTTTTGGTGTGACTTTGATCTCTCTTGGTACTATTGCATATTTCTCATTAACGTAGGTTTGAAGCCACCTGTCAGAAACCTGAGCAGCACGTGCAATTCCAGAAGCGTGAAATTCTCTCTAATAGCAATCTGTCTATTAATTCTCGCTTTTGTCGCTCAATTACTTTTTTCTGGGGTTTTTTCACAAATTGGCGATTACATTCGTTGCATTTAGATCTCTGCTTTCCGTTGTGAATGCGACCATTTTTAACGACTTTTTCAGAAAAACAGTTTGGACAAATCGGCATTGGCAGAAATTTTTGAATGTCAATGTCCAGTCTATATCATTACTTCTGCATGACTACCAAAAAGCTAATTCACATCAGGGGTTTATTAATACAGATTAGCTAACATTTTCCGAATCAGTAGTAGAAGGCTCGCTTACCTCAGACTGCTTTTGTTCACCACCAGCTTCTAGCTTGGCATTCATGCTAATAGACTTTTCAATATTTGCTGCTTCTTTTTTAAATTCATTTTCAAATTCTTTGGAAGCATCCTGAAAACTGCGGAGGGTTTTGGCAACGCTGCGACCAATTTCAGGCAGTTTTTTGGGACCAAATACTAATAAGGCAACAATAGTAATTAGAGCCATTTCTGGTAGACCAATGCCAAAAATGTTCATTGTCTTAATTTCCTGTAAATTTTATAGATTAAATAAATAGTAGTCTGATCTTCACCTAAATGAGGATCAGACTACCCCATGAGCTAATTTTATAGTTAATAAATCTATGGCTGTGGGTCTAACGACTTAAAGTTCTCCAGTCCACATCAATCCCTTCAAGAATTAGGGAAGAATTATAAAGTTGCAAAATAATCAACAGGAAAACAAGAAATAGAGCCATAAACACTCCCATCAATACGGTAGTTCCCCAACCAGGGGCAACTTTACCGTACTCAGAGTTTAGTGGCTTGAGAATATTTCCCAAACGAGTTTGTTGTGACATAAGTCCAATAGAGATGTAATATCGGGTTTTTCGTAATCTTCTGTAATATTATAAAGTAACAGTCATCATAATTTATATTTACTTATGGAACCTGCAACAGTTCTTATCATCAGTATTGGCGCTGTATTAGTTGCCATCACTGGATATTCCATTTATACAGCTTTTGGTCCTCCATCTGCTGATCTGGCAGATCCTTATGAAGATCATGAAGATTAAAATCAGATCAACTCGGTAAAAGTGAAGTCAGCTAGTCGTGATTGTTATTTGTCATTTGTCACTGGTCAATATAACGGGCATTTGGCGGGTAGATCATGCTGCTGATTCAATAAAGCCATAATTCATCCCCAAATACGACGGTTAAGGTTCAAGTCTTCGACGATGCCAATCATCAACTGTAAATCTTGAAAGTATTCTTTTAAAGGATTAAAAGACATCATAGTTTTAAACAACCTGGGTTCAAAGAGATTGTGGCGATAGGGAATAGCGATGTAAACAAAGCCATCGACAAACGAAAGATATACTTTGCGTCCTGCCTTTTGATTAAACTCAACCAAGCGACTCATCAGGTTAGTTGAAAGAATATAACGGGACTCTATTTGACTGTCTCCGTATACTCGAAACATCCGCTCAAACTCAGGATCTTCTAGCTTAATTACCTCTCCGCGCCAGTTATTCAAAGGTGTTAATTTTCTTTTAAAATCATTGGGCATCACGAAAGTACGGCTAACAAAATTCTTGGCAAACCTCGCCTCAAAAAATAAGCCACGGAACAAAACTGATTTACGGCGATAGCTTTCCCTGCCAAACTCATCTAAATGTCCTCCTTTAAATTTTTTCGCCAGGATCTCGGCAAAGAAGATATCCGTATCCCCAATAGTGCCATAGACGCAATCTTCCTGTTCTAGGTAATCTGGTTCTTCTAGTTCATCTCCCAGGATTTGGCTACGAGTAAGGGCAATAATGGTTTGGCGTTTATTTTCTAGAAAAAGATGGGCTGCGTAGCTAAGTTGACCTTGATCTCCAATAAAGTCAACAATACTCTCAATAATATTACGTTTAAAACCAATTCCATAGATATGAATACAGACACGACAAAAGATGATCCAGATCCAGGCTGAAACAGGTATAACAGGTATAACAGCAGGTATAGTTAAGCTAAGAATTAGGCAAACAATACCTGAGATAAAAATACTTCTTAGGGTACGTTTTCTGCTGCATTCTAATGCTTGGAGATGTTCTAATAAATTATCCTGACAGTACTGCTTAAACTGAGATAGGGTTTTCAACTTAATACTTGGCGCAGTATTTGGTTGGGATTGAGATATTTCTACTTCAGCTTGAGGATCAATCGGCTTTTGGTAATCAGGATCAAGAGTAGCTAAGAAATTTTGTCCCCACAGCGCGGCACTCGTTATATCACTATCCGCTATTTCCCTGCAAAGTGCGATCGCCTGTTCTAACTGTTGATTCTGCTGATATGCTTTAACTAAAGCCCGTTGGGCATCAAAGTAGATCCGACTACTAGAGTCTACTGTTTGCAAGAGTTGCTCAAAAGTATCTATCGCTACGGCAAACTTACCCTGATGCAAATTGCGATCGCCTTGAATATATAAGCGATCTATTTCTTTAAGTGATAAAGGTTTGGTCAAAGTCAGTAAGTAATAAGTAATAAGTAATAAGTAATAAGTAATAAGTAATAAGTAATAAGTAATAAGTAATAGCTACGAATAGTATTGTTTTGTAATTTATTACTTAAATAAGCAACGTTATTTAATTTATAGCGTTTCTCAGATGAGTGAGGTACGATCTTTCCCCTTTTCCCTTTAACCTTTACCCAAACACAACCGAGGTGTACCTCATAGATACGAGAAACGCTATAATAACTCGCCAACGTTAACATTGGCTCTTTCTTCGGCGGGAGTCACAAACAACTCTTTAGATTGATATTTCATATAGCTGGCAACAATATTACTGGGGAACATTTCCAGCGCATTGTTATATTCCGTAACCGCTGCATTATAAAAACGTCTGGCAGCAGAGATTTGTTCTTCAGTTTCGTTAAGAGACGCCAGTAATTGATTAACCTGCTGATCCGATTTTAACTCAGGATAATTTTCAATCAATGCCAGAATATTACCTATCGAGCGCGAAATTTGATTTTCTAGAGTTAACCTTTGTTCGGCGTTAACTTCTCCAGACATAACTTGCGATCGCAATCTGGTAACTTCAACCAAGGTTTGCTGTTCAAATTCCATCTGATGTTTAACGACAGCAACTAAATTAGGAATTAAATCCCATCTTTTTTTGAGCAAGACATCAACGCTAGAAAACGATTTACTGACCTGATTTTTTTTGCAAACCAAGCCATTGTAAATTTTTACGCCAACAATAAAAGTAAGCCCGCCTAGCAGGAAGATTAAAATTGCTACTGATAGAAAAGTATATACAAATGTAATAGCCATGGGAAAATCTAGATTAGAAATGATAAAGTAAAAACTAATTTAATGAATTAGCTATCAGCTTTATATTTATGATTCCCAAAACAAGCGAGTAATTATTCCAGCAGAAATGAATGGTTAAACCGAATTAGTTACTAAATTAATTACTAAAGTAAAAAGCATAAAGTAATTCTATTGCCACCAAAGTCAAGATTGCTGATTTTACTCACAATAGCGATCTGACAAGATTATCAAATCCAACCGCTCAAGATAGTTTGCGATCGCGTAAATATCAACCAGAACTTTTTTTTCCTCTATTTGTTAGATAGCATTACGATCTGGTATTTTTAATGCAGGTAGATTAAAGTATCCCAACTTCTCGGAGGAAGGCTCTAAAATTTATTATCAAGAAGGATTATCGAAATTTAATGCTTAGGAAATTTAATGCTTAGAAAATTTTATATTACTCTTCTTAGTACCCTGTTGTTAATGTTAGGGATCAAACCAGTTGTGGCAGAAACAGTATTAGAATCTGTAGCTCGTACTGGAAAATTAGTGGTAGGAACTTCTTTTGATAGAGTTCCCTATGCTTATTTCAATAAACAAGAAGAATTAGACGGTTACTCCATAGATATCGTCAAGCTGATCCAAAAGCAACTGGAGCAAGAACTAGGTAAAACTATTGAAGTAGATTTTGTCGAGGCAAACAGTGTTACTGAAACTCTGCCCAAACTCACTAGTGGGGAGATTGATATTGCTTGCAATACTTTGTTTACTTGGGAAAGAGACCGCTATGTTGATTTTACGATTAGATATAGCTTGTCAGGTATTAGACTTTTAGTTACGACAGCAAACGCCTCAGATTCTTTTGCTAATAAGAAAATTGGTGTTCCCTCTGCTACCTTTGTCCAGGATGCGATGGAGTTAGCTTATCCTCAAGCCACATTAGTGTCCATGGCAACTCTTACGGAAGGAGTTGACGCTCTTAAAGCAGGACAAGTTGATGCTCTTGCTGGAGATAGTGTGATCCTAGATGGAGTTCGCCAGCAAATCGCGATTGATGACTATGAAATATTTCCGCAGTTATCCGAAAAACCCTATGCTCGTTACGGAGTAGCTTGCATGGTTCGGGAAAATAATTCTGGTTTTCTCAATATTGCCAATTACGCGATCGCTCAAATGATGGAAGGTTATCTCGTAGGAGAGCAAAAGTCATTAGATATTGTCAATAAATGGTTCGGTCCTGACGGTGTGATTGAAATTATCGACCGGAACTTAATTAAAGACTTTTATGAAAATACGATTACCAATCACGAACAAATTCCTTTTTCTAACTAACTAAATAATTAGTAATTTCAGAATTAAACTAACAATTATCAGAGGAGTAGATATTGAAATTAACAAAAATTACTTGGATTAGCTTTATAGTTGCCCTAGCAACCCTGAACCTTCCTGCAAAAACTAAGGCTCATCAAGCTGACTCAATCCCTACCACAAATACCCAAATGCTGGAAAGTCGTTTAGCAAAAATTGCTGCTACTCTCAAAGAACGAGAGACTCAAATACCTGCATCCTCTACCCTGAAAAAAACTTTAGAAATTGCTGGCTGGCTAAAAGGTCGACGGAGAGGCTTTGCCGATGGTCCAGGCGGAGGTTTTCTCAACAGAAGAGGTTGGGGTGATGGCGGTGGTTTTTTAAATCGTCGTTACTAAAGATCGACTTATATTCGTAATTACACTGATAGAAAAAAATGGTATCCCCTCAAGTTACAGCAAAAATTTCTGAAATCAACCAATTTGGACCTATCAGCCTAGTCGTAATTCAGCCTACTTCATTTTGCAACCTCAATTGTGATTACTGTTATTTACCTGATCGACATCTGCGAAATTTATTATCCCTTGATTTAATTGAACCAATCTTTGAAAAAATCTTTACCAGTAGCTTTTTTCGGGGAAATTTTAGCATTTGCTGGCATGCTGGAGAACCATTAACCGTGCCTATTTCTTTTTATGAGTCTGCTTTTGCTAAAATCCAGAACATCAACGATCAATATAATACACAAAAGTTTGTTGTCGATTATTCTTTTCAAACTAACGCCACCTTAATTACTCAAGCTTGGTGTGATTTCTTTAAAAAACATCCCGTTCATGTTGGTGTCAGTTTAGATGGACCAGCTTTTCTCCATAATGCTCATCGTTGCGATCGCAGTGGAGGTTGTTCTCATGAACTAACTATGCGGGGTTTGCGTTATCTACAACAGAATGAAATACCTTGTAGTATTATCTGCGTAATTACTAAAGATTCTCTCAACTATGCTGACGAAATCTTTGACTTTTTTAGGGAAAATGGAATTACGGATGTCGGCTTCAATATGGAAGAAACTGAAGGAGTTAACCAGTCTTCTTCCTTAGAAGGGACAGAAGCTGAAACAGCTTATCGTCAGTTTATCAAAAGGTTTTGGGAATTAACGACCCAAAGTCATGGTGAGTTTCAACTAAGAGAATTTGAAACATTGGGTAGTTTGATTTATAACGAAGAGCGTTTATCAACTACAGAAATGAATCACCCTTTTGCAATTGTGAATGTCGATTACCAAGGAAACTTCTCAACTTTCGATCCTGAATTATTATCAGTTAAGACCCAGCATTATGGAGACTTTATTTTAGGAAATCTTTTGCACGATAGTCTGGAGTCTGTCTGTTTCAGTGATAAGTTTCGGCAAATTTATCAAGATTTAGCGGCTGGAATTGATTTATGTGGTGATACTTGCGCTTATTTTGGTGTTTGTGGCGGTGGTGCTGGTAGCAATAAGTTCTGGGAAAACGGTACTTTTGCTTCCACAGAAACCAGTTCCTGTAAATATCGAATTAAGCTAGTTACAGATATTGTTTTGGCAGAATTAGAAAATTCATTGGGGATTATCAATTAAACCGCCTCTGGTTTGAACGTGAGGGATATGCTGAATTTAGTTCAGTTCAGCATATCTAAGTAGGAAGGAGCTTGATACCCTGACCTAAATTTATATGATCAACATATTTTTTTTTATGTAATCTTTATATAATAGGTCTCGTAAGTATTTTATTATTGTGTTTAAACTCCCTCGCTACTGAAGCTCGACAAAATAATCGAACTTATAGCATAATTATTGAGGTTAATTAACAGTACTAAAGACTGTTAAAAAGTATCCAAAACTACTTTTAGACAACTTTTAAACATCTCATAATCTCATAATGATAGTCAACAATGCTAATGCTATGCTAACAATTACTTTTTTTATCCTAACTTTCTTGTTTTCTAGTTTTTTAGAATATTGGATTCATCGCTTAATGCATATATTTCCTTTGTTTGGCAGCAAGCTAACCTCTCACTATTCTCATCATCAGCACAATCAAGGTGCAGGGGTAATATCTGAGTTTAAAGACTATTTTACTGGCGTTCTCATTTTATGTTTGACATTTTTTATTTCCTGGTCAGTAGGAATTGGAGTGTTTTTTGGTAGTGTAGTTTATGCAGCATTTAGTGCTTATGCTCATCAATTACAGCACGATAACCCAACTAAGTGTTTTTGGATGAAAATGCCTGTTCACTATATTCATCATAAGCATAATCAATGGCATCACAATTTTGGTCTAGCAGTAGATTGGTGGGATCATGTATTTGGAACCTACAAACCGATGGAATGGCCGACAGAAGTAGAGCTAAATCAACCAGAACGAGGACTTTTACAGATAAAGTGGTGGTAAGTTAATTTACTTGGCTCTACCCAACTTAAGGTGGTCAATATCGGCACAATATTGATCAGCAAACAGTTTGGGAGAAAAATATACAAAAATTTTATAATTTTATTCCTTTATTTCTATAAATCATTTATGAACGTATATTCTTGGTTGAGTATTCCTACTGTCTTAACACTATCTTGCATTGCAATTGCTCCTGTAACAGCAGGTTTATTCGATCGCCCTGATTTTTTTGAACAGGGTCAGGATCAATTTGAGGAAGAAATTCGTAGATTTGAGCAGGGAGAAAATGTTCCTGACTCTTCCCTCAAAGTTGATGAAGCTGCCTTGCCCTGGTCGCGAGTTATGATCAAAGAAGTGGGATTTACTGTGATGATGCCCTCTGGAGCTATTACCCAGGAAGTCGAGACAGTCGAAGCCCCTAAAGGAGATATTAACTTTGATATCATTGCCACCCATCCTTCATCCTCTCGGTATGTGGTCGCTTACTCTGAAGAAGTAACTCCAGAGAGATTTAAAAATACTCAAGAAGTATTAGAGCGATCGCGAGATTATATTATCGATAACAAGGTAGGTTTGACTAAAATTGCTGACGATGATTTTGTTTTTGAAAATTATCCAGGCAAGCAATTTCAGCTTCAAAATCAAGATGAAACTATTGTCTTTCGCTTATTACTTGTTGAGCAGCGTCTCTATATCCTAGCGGTGAATCAGCAAAATGATTCCATCTCTGCCGAGTCAATTGATGTTTTCTTTGACTCTTTCGAACTAATTTAACCATTTACGATGACAAGGGCTTGAGCTGCATGTAGCCTTTGAAACGTAACGAAGTACAGTCGAACAATTTCGATACACTTTCAACATTAAATCTTTATACAACAAGAGATATAGCTACTGTATTATATATAGATACATGAATCTAGCGTAGGGCTTATGCGTCCAAGTCGGATCTAGCGAAACTTGAACGCTTCGCGTTTTGCAATAATATTTATCGATTGGCTGCATTATTTTAATAATATATTTTCATAGATCCTAGTAATGGAGAGTGTTTGTGAGGAAATTTAAAAATTACTGTCAGATAGCTGTATTGATGTCAGGCTTACTGATTGCTCTACAGGTTGCTACTTGGGCAGATATGCCAACGGTTAAGGAACGAGATCCCAGTAGTATTATCGCCCAGACTGATGAATCTAAAGCAGGTTCTGCGATCGATGAGAAAGCAGATACAATTCTGCGTCAGATGTCTGATTTTATCGAATCCCAAGAAAAATTCTCCTTTTCTACCGAGACTGAACGAGATTTTCTAACTACATCAGGTGTTTATATCCAGGTCACCCATGAGGGCGATCTAATTGTAAATCGTCCCAATCAATTTTGGGCAAATACAACTGGAGATTTAGTACAGCGAGAGTTTTGGTACGATGGGGAACAAGTAACTGTAGTTGACACTGAGCGTAACATCTATGCTAGTGGAGATGCTCCTGGCAGTATGGATCAGACATTAGATACTCTAATCCAAAAGTTAAACGTCAATATGCCTTTAGCCGAACTACTCTACAGCGATATATATGAGGGGTTAATCAAAAATGTTCAATTTGGTTTCTATTTTGGCATGAGCGAAGTTGATGATGTTCCTTGTCATCATTTAGTATTTGTTCAAGACAGTATTGACTGGCAAGTATGGATTGAAGACAGTGAGACTCCTGTACTGCGTAAAGTAGCTATTGCTTATAAAGAACGAGAAGGTGTACCAAGGTATACGGCTATTCTATCAGATTGGGATTTTGAGCCAGAAATAGCTTCAGATCGCTTTACCTTTTCACCACCAGCCAATGCGGAAAAGGTAGAATTTGTTCATGCAACACCTTATTAAAATTAATAATAATTTGATGGATGACTGAAGAACTTAAAGTAGTTCAACTAGTTAAACTCTCGCGAAAAAAAGTAACTAAATTTACAGTTAGAAGATAATGAACGAGAAACAAAGAGAGCGAAAGTCGATTGTAACTATAGTCTCGATCGCACTAGCAATGGCAACCATAAATGCTGGTTCATCAAGGGCACAGTACGTCTATCCCCAACAAGGTCAAAGTCCTCAACAGCAGCAAAGGGATGAAAATCAGTGTAGCAATTGGGCGACTCAACAAACAGGATATCAACCTTCAAGTAGCAGTGGTTCCGAAGGTGGTATAGTCTCAAATAGAGCCTTGCGCGGTGCTGCTCGCGGTGCTGGCATAGGTGCAATTGGGGGGCTTATAGGTGGTAATGCTGGCACTGGCGCAGCAGTTGGTGCTGCTGTTGGTGGCATAAGTGGTGGGATTCGCAATCATGATGAGAAGTCCCAAAGAGATGAATTTGAGCGCGCTTTTACTGCCTGCATCGAAGGTAGGGGATACTCCGTAAAATAGGATTACATTTAGGATTACATTTACCTAGGCAGTTACGTTTTTTTTGGTTACTTATGGGCGATCGCCTCGAACCAAATGCACTCGAACTACATGCAAATTTTGCACATTTTTTCACGATAACTATCGGTTTTTAGCTCTTAACCTTTAGCTTTTAAAGTATCATAAGAAATTAAATTTGTGTGACTACTTAATGTAATATATTCTTAAAGTTAGACTACAATTTTCTGCTTTGTTTTTAAATGAAAGTTAGTATAGTAATAATACGTAGATGAAAATACGTAGATTAAATCTAATATTTATTGATAATTAATATTTTTTTAGTATAGGTATGCTGAATAAGCCTCATGAGTAACCAAAAAACTAGTAATCCTTTTGCCAAGAAACTATTAGGTGCTGTCTTACTGATACCTTTTCTCGTCGGTGGCTGTGGCAGCAAAGAATCTCAAGATCCAGCTGCCAAAGCTGTTCAGGTGAAATTGCAGACTCTCGAAGAGAGCACCCTAGTTGACAGCACAGGTTATGTGGGAACTCTGGAAGCGCGAGGGAGGGTTAACTTAGCACCGCGAATAGACGGTCGTATCCTCAGGTTTTTTGTCCAGCAGGGCGATCAGGTAAGTCAGGGACAACCAATAATCGAGCTAGAACCGACCCAACAACAAGAAGATGTTAATGCAGCAACTCAAGCTGTTAATGTGGAAAAAGCTAGACTGGCTCAAGCTCAAGCAGAATTAAAAACAGCAGAGGCAGATAGAGCTGCTGCTGCTGCGGAGGTTGAAAGAGCCAAAGCCGATCTTCAAGACATCTTAGCTGAAGTGAAACTGGCTGAGATCAACATCGAGCGGGCTACCGTCCTGGTGCAAGGAGGCGCTCAACCTCAGCAAGACTTAGATGACAAAACTCGCGACCTCAATACTAAGCTCGCCCAGCGTAGTGCCAGAAAAGAAGCGTTAAATGCATCAGCCGAATCCCTTCATGCTGCCGAAAAGCGTGTCGAACAATCTCTTGCTAATGTAGATAGCCAAAAAGCGTCAGTTAAACAGTCTGAAGCTCAATTAGGTTCAGTTAGTCAAAACCTAGCTTTCAATACTATCAATGCTCCTATAAATGGAGTTATAGGTAGTTTGAACCAGAAAAAAGTTGGGGACTTTGTCAATATTGGGCAACAGATAACCACCGTCACCGATAATCAACTTTTTTATCTCAACATTTCGATTCCTACTGAATACCGCTCGCAATTGAAATTAGGACTACCCGTTAAAATCGTCAAGAAGAATGGTAGTGAAGGAATTACAGGTAAAATGACCTTCATTTCACCTGAAGTCAATCAGACTACTCAATCTATTTTAACTAAGGTCGCTTTCCAAAACGATGGCAGTCTCAGGGATCGAGAATATGTTCAGGTGAAAGTTATTTGGCAAGAAAACCCAGGGCTGTTAGTCCCTACCAGAGCCGTAACTACCCTGGGGGGGCAGAAATTCGTCTATGTAGCAACACCAGGAGACTCGGAGGAAGCAGGATTAGTTGCCAAGCAGCAACCAGTTAAGTTAGGAACTATTCAGGGTCAAGAATACCAAGTTGTCTCTGGCGTGGAAGAAGGAGATCAAATCGTGGTCACCAGGATACTTGACATCAAAGATGGCACGGCGATTACAGAGGAGTCAGTGACCAGCGAACAAACCATAGAACAATAGAATTAGCTTGACAATAGGCAATTAATTCTATACCCCTAACTTAAGTATTTTTAATCATGATATTTTCCATTGCCACTCCCTTTATTAAACGACCAGTATTAACTACGGTCTGTACCATTCTGATTATTCTGGTGGGAATGATTGCCATGGCGCTCCTGCCTTTGGATAAGCTACCAGAAATTGCTCCTAAGCGGGTTTCTGTAACAGCAAACTACGTTGGTGCTGATGCCCAAACTACTATTGATAACGTAACCACTGTTTTAGAACGGGAAATCAACGGGGTAGAGGATGCGAAATGGATTGATTCTTATACGGACAACAATGGTAATGCGACGATCAACGTCAGCTTTCCTGTAGAAAATGATAGCAACATGGCTCAGGTACTGGTGCAAAATCGTGTTTCTCAAGCCCAAGCTGAACTGCCCCAAGCAGTTCTCGCCACAGGGCTAAAAACCGAGAAACAATCCCCCAGCATTACCTTAGCCTATGCTTTCTATACAGAAAAAGATGCCAACGAGAATTTCCCCTATGATACTACTTTTATCAACAACTATATCGATCGCTATATCTGGAACGATCTGAGACGGATTAAAGGGGTGGGTAGTCTGACCCTTTATGGAAGTGCTAAATATGCGATGCGCATCTGGGTCGATCCCGACAAGCTGGCTGCCAGAGGCTTGACAGCAACAGATGTGGTTAACACCATTAGTGAACAGAATTTTGATGTTGGGACAGGAGCGGTGGGCAAGGAGCCTGCTAGCTCCGAGCAAGATTTCGAGTTTCCCCTGAAAGTCCAAGGTCGCTTCATAACTGCCGAAGAAGCCGCAAATATGGTGGTGCAAGTGGGAGCAAATGGTGACCTGATCAGAGTTAGGGATATTGGCAGAGCAGAATTGGGGGTAGAAAATTACAATACTAGCTCCTATGTTGACAATAATCTTCCTGGTGTAACTCTGTTAATCTATCAACTTCCTGGCACTAATGCCCTGGATACCGCCGAGGCAGTGAAAGCTAAAATAGCCGAGCTGGAAGCATCTTTTCCTCCTGGTTTAAAACAGGCAGTGGTTTTAGACAATACTTTGTTTGTTAATGCCTCCCTCAAAGATTTGGGCATCACCCTGATACAGGCGATCGCTCTCGTGGTTTTGGTGATCTTCGTCTTCTTGCAAGACTGGCGCACCACCTTAATTCCCGCGATCGCCATTCCCGTGGCTATGTTGGGAGCATTGATTACCGCCTTAGCTCTGGGCTTCACCCTCAATAATATGAGCTTGTTTTCCTTAATTTTGGCAACGGGGTTAGTAGTAGATGACGGGATTGTGGTAGTAGAGGGGGTCTCAACTAAGTTATCCCAAGGTATGAGACCACTCCAGGCAGCTCTCGATTCCATGGAAGAATTATCGGGAGCGGTAGTCGCGACTTCTTTAGTATTGATCGCAGTATTTGTGCCTGTCTCTTTCTTCCCTGGTAGTACAGGGGTGGTTTATAAACAGTTTGCCCTGATTATGGCTGCGGCAGTGGCATTTTCTACCTTTAATGCCCTTTCCTTCTCGCCAACTATGTCAGCAATCTTGATGAAACCCCAGGAGGAAGTCAAAGGTCCACTGGGTAAATTTTTTGATCTATTCAATAGGGGCTTTGACTGGGTTCGGGTACAATATCGGCGGTTACTGGAATTACTGACTAATTTCAAACTGATTGTGATCGCGATATTTGTTGCTGGTCTGGTGGCAACAGGCTGGATGTACCAGACCGTGCCCCAAGGATTTATCCCCGATGAAGACCAAGGCTACTTTTTTGCCATCGTAGAAGCACCTGCTGGAGTTTCTCTCAACTATACAAGTGAAATTAGCCAACAGGTTCTGCCAGAAGTGATGAAGTTTGAGGAAGTTGAACATGCCTTGACATTAAATGGTTTTTCTTTTGAGGGTCAGAACAGTAATAAAGCAATTGTATTCGTCAAATTGCATCCTTGGGATGAGCGACCTGGTGCTGAACACTCGGTTTATGGAGTCATGCAGCGATTAAACCAGGTATTTCAAGAAAAAATTGATGGAGCCAAAGTTCTTGCAGTTAATGCTCCTGCTGTTGACGGTTTGAGTAACTTTAGCGGTTCAGAGATATTTATTCAAGACCGTCAGTTAAAAGGCATGGACGCACTGATCGATAATACCCAAAGGGTGCTCCAAGCAGCCAATCAGCGTCCCGAAATCGCTGCTGCCTTTAGTACTTTTACCTTCGATAGTCCGATGCTGGAAGCTGATATCGATCGGAATAAAGCCAAGGCGCAGAATGTTGACATTAACGACATTATGACCACTTTACAGACTTATCTGGGTTCTAATTATGTGAACCAGTTTGTGCTTGATGGGCGGCTATATCGGGTTTATGCTCAGGCAGAAAAAACTTCCAGGGCTAACCCCGCAGATATCGCGAAACTCTATGTCCGCTCTCGGGATGGAGCAATGATTCAACTAAGTAACCTGGTGGCAGCGGAACCAATTTCCTACCCTCCCATTGTGACCAACTACAATGTTTTTCCCTCAATTAAAATTAACGTAGGTCCAGCCCCAGGCTATAGTTCGGGACAGGTAATTGCGGCAATGGAGGAAGTAGTAGAACAAACCCTCCAACCAGGCTTTGGTTATGAATGGACAACCACCGCAGCCGAGGAAAAAACCGCAGGGGGAGCTGCACCCATCATCTTTGGGTTCGGTTTTGTAATGGTGTTCTTGGTCTTGGCAGCTCAGTACGAAAGCTACATTGACCCCACCATTATTATGCTCACCGTACCTCTAGCTATTTTGGGTGCTTTGGGGGGAATTTGGTTACGGTCTGTTTGGCAAGGTTTGCCTTTCAATCCAGGAGCAGGGATTTGGCCAATTCTTAACAACAACATTTATGTCCAGGTGGGTTTAGTCATGCTGATTGGGATGGCAAGTAAGAACGCCATTTTGATTGTGGAATTTGCTAACCAGTCGCGAGCTTTAGGTATGAGCATTACCAAGGCAGCTATTAATGCTGGCGAACAGCGTTTGCGCCCGATTCTTATGACAACCTTCTCTTCCCTGTTCGGCTTCCTACCCTTGTTAATTGCCTCGGGTGCTGGTGCAATCAGTCGTTGGTCGTTGGGAACTGGGGTTTTCGGTGGACTGATGATCTCTACCGTTTTGAGTTTGCTGTTTGTCCCTAACCTTTATATCGTAATTAAGACCCTAGAGCAGAACTTCTTGAAAGGAGGCAAACCACCCAAGGGAGACAATCGTCGCAATGGAAAAACTCCTGATAGTCCGCAAGATTCACCAAGACCCAAACAACCTCAAGATCAAAAACCTCAAGATTCAAAAGAGCAGCCTATCCCTAATTTTAGAACATCGATGCAGAATGAGGAGTAAATAGGGCAATTACCAGGGAAAAGTAGGATAAAATCTCTTTTCCCTAAACGTAAGTTTGTTTTTTAACCATTTTTCGCCAGTATCTAGTTGAGGATTGATTTCAGATGTTTAAAGATTGGAATTTTGATGATTGGGCAAATCATATTTTGTTTGTATTTACGGTTTTACTCTTGGTTTATTCTTTTATCTTTGTATAATATCCACGCATCAGCGTAGCCTACTTTCTATACACAAGTTAAAATCCCTATCTTGAGTGACAAAAGAGGACTCCCAGTAAAAGCATTTTCGTAGCGAAAGCGCAGAAAACGGTTTACTGGTGAGATGAATTTTGTCCAACAAATAAAACCGCGCAGCGACAATATTTAAATACATTTTCTGGTTAAAAACTTTATGTTTGTATGGCATAAGTAATGAGATAATAATAGTGGTGTAAAACAGCCCATCGAACGTGAGTCTTAAGTAGGTCAGTAGCTAGTTTGGTAGCTGGCGAAGTTATGTCCAGAACCGACCTAGTGAGAGAAATCAACGTGTTTCTTGATTGTGCGGTGGGGCGCATCGTGCAATTCAAACTAAAATGTCTGTGGATTCGTTCTGTCGGGGGCATAACTTCGGTTTGGTCTAGATAAGAGGAAAGGAAGCAGAAATCTAAACTCGTAAGGGTTAGAATCCCCCGTGGAGGGCGCGTAGCGCTTAACGGCGGGAGTCGTCAAAGCTTAGTTTGTAGAGAATGTGGAGAATTAGGGAAATGCGATCGCTTAGAACTCAAATCAATGGGTTTCCATATAGTTTAAGAGCCAATTAGCCGCAGTGGCGCGACGAGTTTGTCTGGGAGCAAATTCACCTAGCTTATAACCTTTAAAGCCTAGCTTCTCTTTGAGTAATTGTTTATTTTCTTTGGGGATAGAACGGGTTAACTTGACTGTTGGAGGACGATTAGCAATAAAATCTGGTGGTTCGGGATATTTTTCGCTCCAGTCGTCTACAACCTCCCTATTATTCCAGGTTTGATTCGCCGCATCGTAGCGATAGCCGAGATAATACCAGACTAGTTGATTGACGGTTGCATCATCTATCTCTTCATTCAAAATTGCCCAAATCGTATCGGTATTTAATGGCGGGAGATTAGTAGACATAAATTTACTAGACATAGGTATATACGCTTGGTTTATAAATCAAAATTCAGCTAAATTTAGAATAAACCCAGGTAAAGTCTTTTCTCCAGAGAGTTGGGTAAGTAGTTGCATAGTTTCTGAATCTCTACTGCTACGAAAAATTTCTACTTGATTATGTTGTGGATCAATTAGCCATCCTAGCTGTAAACCACTATCTAAGTACTCTTGCATTTTTGCCTGTAAAGGTTTGAGGGCATCGCTTTGAGAACGTAGTTCAATTACAAAATCAGGACAAATGGGAGGAAAACCTTTTTTTTGCTGGTCTGTTAATCTGTTCCAGCGATCGCTTTTAATCCAGGCTGCATCAGGAGAACGATCTCCACCGTTAGGTAAACTAAAGATTGTAGAAGAACTAAATACGACACCTAATTTTGATTGGCGATTCCAAAGATTGAGCTCTGTAATTAAGTCAGCCTCTCTTTGTCCGCTTTCTCCTCCTACTGGTGGCATAATCACCAAATCTCCTTTGGCTGTGCGTTCTAAATTCCAATTTTGATTGACCTGACAAAGATTATAGAATTGTTCGTCTGTCAGGTTAACTTGTTCCAAATTTAAGACTACAGCCGTCACTTGTTTGCCTCCCTAGTTGACCTTAATCGATGTTCCTCAAGCTTCTCATATGTTCAATGATAAATGTTTTTTGATAAATGTTTAAGCCTTCTCGATGGCAGATAGGAATAGTCCTGGTAGTTGGCATCATTGGCGTTTCTTTAGCTGCGATTTGGATTCGTTTAGCTATTGATGCAGCTATTCCCAACAATAAGGTGGGCTTTAGTCTATTCTTAGCCGCTTCTCGTTTAATTGTGGCTGCACTAATTCTACTCCCGACAAGAAAAAACCTGAAATTACCCGAGATTAAACCACAAGCTTATTATTATGCGATCGCAGCAGGTGTTTGTTTAGGGATTCATTTTGCTACCTGGATTACTTCTCTAGCTTATACTTCCATTGCTGCTTCTACGGTGCTGGTAACTACTAATCCGATTTGGGTTGGATTATTTTCTTGGTGGTGGTACCAGGAAAAATTAACTCGCCAGAACATTGTTGCCATAGGGATTGCCTTGATTGGCGGAATGATAATTGCGATCGCTGATAGTAATAGTAATGGTAGCTATGGCAATCCAATTTTAGGAGACATTTTGGCTTTGATAGGTGCCGTGATGTCTAGTTTATATATTATCTTTGGTTCTCAGGCGCAGCGAATAGGTTTGAATACGGGTAATTATATTGCGATCGCCTATTCTACCGCTGCACTATGTCTATTTCCCTTACCGTTTTTATATGACACTAGCTACTTCGGTTATGCAGGAAAAGTTTATTTATACGTTTTTTTGATGGCAGTAATGTCTCAAGTTGTGGGTCATACTAGCTTAAATTGGGCAGTACGCTGGATATCGCCTACTCTCGTCAGTCTTAGTTTGTTATTTGAACCCGTGGTAGCTAGTTTAGTTGGGGCGATCATTTTTGACGAAATCCCCTCTTGTTACTCGTTGCTAGGAGGCTTGATTATCTTACTGGGAATAGCAATATTTCTTAGACTGAGATCTTGCACCTAGTATGTAATCTATCTGTTTTATGAGGGTAAAGGGCAAAGGTTCAGGGGAAAAGGGCATTAAATTGATTACCAACCTCAAAATATTTAGTTTTTTTGAAAGGCGTGCAAGATGTGAGTTAGAAATGAAAGGGTTTAGATCTTCTAGCCATTCCAATTAATTTCCTCACGATTGACTACTAATTTTTTATTGTAGTAGGTCACCAAGTTTGTTTTGAGGAATAGCTTAACTAAAGTTTCTCCTTTGTCTCCCTTGTCTCCCTTGTCTTTTCTCAACCCATCAATTCAAAATTGACGAGCGACTCCGCGCCGATATGCGTAGCGGTACCACAAGGGCATAATATATCCTTTAGGACGAAAGGCGTTTACACCGCTTAGTTTGGTGCAAGGGAATGCGCGAGTCGTGACAGACTAGTAGGGCGATCGCTGCTGCCACCGTCTGAAAGATAAATTTTGTCAATCATAGATAAAACTTTTTTATATAAAAGCTATTTTTATATCGTGCTAACTTATTTATATAGTCCAACATAACAAATTAAAAATGATAAAAACTCTAATTCAAAACCGTAACCAGAAATCTTTAAATCCTTGGCAAGATCTTCAACAATGGCTTGAAGAGCTTGAAATTAAAGAAGAACAAACCGCACGACGCATTGTTAAATTGATTCCTGCTCAATGTCCTTTTGAGCGTGAAATTAAGATATTTGGTCAAGTTATTTTTCGTATTCCAGCCTTGTGTAAATTGAATCCTTTATATGAGCAATTGGTAACACTGCGGTTTCGCGCACTTTGTTTTCTTGTTGACTCTTGTGGTGAAGATATTACACCTTATGTTTGTTGATAAATGTTGTTAGTTTGACCACAACCGAACCTAATTAATAGAGTTTGCTCTACTCTTTTTATTCGGGCAGAAAACCCTACTGAATATGGGGTATAAGCAACACTAACTAACTTTTTTCTGCTTGATTATTATAAAAATAACTAAACAAATAAATTGAAACTTTAAGTTAATCAATTATCAAACTGTCAATCAAAGGAGACACAATCATGGCTTTAGTACATTACAATCCTTGGCACGAAATGAATTCTTTACAACGCCAATTAAATCGTTTATTTGATGATGCTTTAACCCCTACTAATTGGGATGACTTTAGTAATTTGTCTAAAATTCCTGCCGCGGAACTAACTGAAACCGATGATGTTTTACACCTAAAACTAGAACTTCCTGGTCTGGAAGCCAAAGATTTAGATATTCAAGTAATGGCTGATCGTGTGGCGATCGCAGGAGAAAGAAAATCTGAAACTAAATTAGAAGAAGACGGTAGGACTCGCTCTGAATTCCGTTATGGCAAATTCTCTAGAGTAATTCCTCTTCCAGCACGCATTCAAAACACCAATGTTACCGCAGACTATAAAGATGGGATCCTAAACCTGACTTTACCCAAGTCTGAAGCAGAAAAAAATAAAGTAGTGAAAGTAAATCTTTTAGGCGAAGCTGCTGAATAATCTGAAAAGGATAACGAATCTAGCCATTGTCTTGGTGCGCGTCCATGCGGGTTTATCCTCAGTCGCTGGGGGCAAGCCCTTTGTCAATCGGAGGAAACCTCCGAGGTGTGGCACCGCTAGATTAATAGTTCAACCCAGTTGCTTATACGGTGACTGGGTTTTTTGTTATGAACAGCCAAGATCAATATTATGATACGCATAAATTATCTTTTACTGACCTATTAAATAATTAAGAGATTAAAAACTATTTAAAGAATGATTGGTTAAATTAAATATATTAAGGAGAAAAAGAATGAAATCGTTAATATTTCCAATTTTTATGCAAACAGGTATATCACTCTTTAGTTTTCTATTGATCGTTATCTTGTTTGCCTAAGAATAGCGAGTGGTAATGCGATCGCAATATGCAAGTATCCCTCTAATAGATATTCAAGAGAGATCTGGTCATAATGACTTGAAAACTTTGCAGAGGTATGTAGCAATTTATTGTTACGAAATCAGTGGTTTCAGCGATCGCTAATTCCCAGCAATATCGTAATCTTCTTTATTGCATATTTATTGTATTATGAAAGTGGCTGCGGAAAGTGGGCTCAAAAGTGTGCAGTTATTTTTGAACAGCCCCATTCTAAGCTTGGTTCAACCTACTTGCTGATTTCTTCTTTTAGGAATAGGCTTTAGCGAAAGCTTAAAAAGTAGAAAAAAATGCAATGGAAACAGAAAATTTGTTTGCTGAATTAATTAATAATCATAATCTCGAATCCTATGGTTTGAACTCCCGACAGGTGTTTCAACTTCAAGGGCAACTTGAGGAGAGTTTGGCATTGCTCAATGATGTCGTAGATGAGCTTAGACCTATCTCTCCAGAAGCAGTCGCCACTATCAAATCTCTAACTTTACAGATATTCGAGTGTGATAGTGAATCAAAGTAAACACCTATCCCTGCTTCTGACTTTTCACGGGATTTTTTTCTGTTCTCAGGCGATCGCTAAATTCCCATTCTCCAAGCCTGATTCTTTTGTCAATCATTATCATTAAACCGAGTTGGAATGAGGTTTACTTGGTAGCAAGTGACTTTACAGTTTTTTAACAGATAACTACGATTATCCTAATATACGATCGTTATAACGATGTCATTGCTAACCGAGGAGTTATCCTAGCTGGTTTGTTGGTTAATCTGTTTAATTGTCGTTTTAATTGAGGTAAATCTCGATCAATACCTGTGAAAATTAATACTAAAAACCAATTAAGTTTATCCAACGAACAAAAGATGTTATGCCCTTGTGGTACAAAAGACAAATAACAGAAAATAAAGACTATGCAGACTATGCAGACTATGCAAACAACATATACCGAGTATCATCTAGACCCCAAACAATTTCCTTTGCTCGAAAGCTTTCAAGATTGCTGGCAAGAGATTCGAGACGAGTTTACCCATTTCGCAACCCAGGCATCTCAGGAAGAATTAACCCTCGCCTATGATGTGATGGGACCTAAAACTCAAACCATCAAAACTAAAGGGGAGAAAAAATACAGCGCGTTTGGTTTGTTATTCCAAGGTAAATTTATTGAAGCATATATTCAAGAGTATCAAATAGCTTATCCCGATTATGGTTCAGATGAGGCAGCAGCCAAAGCACTGTCATTAAGAGAAAAGTACTTCCCGATCTTAGCTAAAGTGATTGCAGAAGTTAACCTGAGCAATGATGATGTAATTAGAAATGTTTATTTCGGTACATTTCATCCAGGATTAGATATAAAGCTTCATGTAAACTATAATCCCCACATGAATCGGGGCTATCTAGGATTAATTGTACCAGAGGGAGATGTAGCCATGAAAATCTGCCATGACAAGCTTTATTGGCATGAGGGAGAATTCATGATTCTCGATCACAGTTATCCCCACTGTCCTCACAATCACACTGATTTTGACAGAACCGCCTTGATAGTAGACTTTTTTAAGACTAACAAGCCTAGAGAAGAAGTCATTCAATTTGAAAAAGAGCTAGTCAGCCAAAGGATACAAGAAAACCCTTATAGTTTGGGTGTTTTTGGCAAAAGCGATCGCGCTAACCCAGAAGATTTTATCAAGTATGGTTTAGAGCATCAGTTAGAGTGGGACAAAGCTTTAGTAAATTCATAGGGCATAGAACTCTGAAGAAACACTCCCTGAAACCCTTATAAAATCCAGCTTTTTGATTTTGAATATTTCATTCATTCGTAACTGATGCGATCCCCGTCTGTGGAGTGCTTTCAAGAAACAAACTTGTGGTACGACGGGGAGTATGTCCAAATTAAGTTTAGCGATTATTTCATTGAGCGAGAAATATATGTATATTTTAGTCCTCAACGCTGGCTCTAGCAGTCAAAAAAGTTGTCTCTATCAAGTCGAAACAGAATTACCTCAACAGCCCCCCGAGCCTTTATGGGAAGCACATATCGATTGGACAGTTTCCTCAGATTTTGGCAGCTTAACCGTTAAAAGTAATGGAATTAAACAACAACTTGAATTAGCCAATCGAGATCGTGCCTTGTCAAAAATGCTTAATACCTTGATTCAAGGTGAAGCTAAGGTTTTAGACAAGCTAGAACAAATTAATCTTGTGGGGCATCGTGTAGTACATGGAGGCGCAAAATATTCTCAGCCAACTGTTATTACCTCTGAAGTCAAAGATGCGATCTCCGAATTAATTCCCCTCGCCCCCAGTCATAACCCAGCCCATCTAGAAGGTATAGATGCGATCGCCAAAATCTTGCCTAATGTTCCTCAAGTGGCAGTATTTGACACTGCTTTTCACAGTAATATTCCCTTACCAGCAAAGGTTTATCCTCTACCTTATGAATGGTTTGCCAAGGGCATTCAACGTTATGGTTTTCATGGTACTAGCCACCAATATTGTGCTACCAGAACGGCTCAAATTCTGAATAAGCCACTAGATTCTCTGAAAATAATTACCTGTCACTTAGGAAACGGCTGTTCTCTAGCTGCGGTACAAAATGGCATCTGTATTGATACCACTATGGGCTTTTCTCCTCTAGAAGGCTTGATGATGGGTACACGCTGTGGTTCAATCGATCCGCAAATCATATTGTATCTAATGCGAGAATACAATTTAGATATTAAAGACTTAAATAAACTATTAAATAAAGAGTCGGGGTTACTAGGAGTTTCAGGTATATCCGCCGATATGAGAACAATTTTAGCAGCCAGTGCCGAGGGCAAAGAGCGAGCCCAACTAGCCTTTGATATTTATATTCATCGTCTCAGAAGTAGTATTGGGGCAATGATGGCAACTCTGGGAGGGATAGATGCCCTGGTGTTCACCGCAGGAGTGGGAGAAAATGCCGTTATGGTAAGAGAGAAAACCTGCGCACAATTTGCTTTTTTAGGTTTAGATCTGGATTTAGCTAAAAATAATGCTCGTCCCGTCGATCAGGATATTGCCAACCCAGATTCTCAAGTTAGGGTATTAGTAATCCATACCGAAGAAGATTGGGCGATCGCGATTGCGGCAGCAAGCACAGTTAAACCGCGTCGAGATCTGAAAGACTAAGCTAATATTTATATCATTGTGTTTCAATTTCATTCATATCAGAACAATAACATTTTTGTTGACCAATTTGGCTATAACTGTAACTTACTGGGCTCCACAAACAAAACCCAGCTTCATCTAAATATTTCAGTTCGATAGATCCTTCTACGTATTCCAAGTCTTCAGCTTTCCACTTCGGTTTTGCTCCTCTTCCAGGGGCTGACCACAACCCTACTAAACCTCGCTCTTGCCAACGTTGAATTGTTGCTCTGACTGCATGTTCATGGCAATTGAATATTTGGGCAATTTCTGGCGCATTTCTACCTTGAGCATTTAATTTCAGCATCTGGGCTCGACTTCGAGTTCGATAAGGCACTGACTGAGCTTTCTGTAATTCGCCTAATGTTTCTTCTTCCAACCGACTTAGTTTTACTCTTAGTGGTGCAGGCATTTTTTACTCATTTCTCAGCTTTTCTATCTTATATTTAATTGCAACCACCTACTTATTACAGAAGCCTAATCTTCAGGCACGCTGAAAAAGGTCAAATCCTAGCAGTTTTTAAAGAAGTCGCTTCGGATGCGTAAATTGTATTACTTATATAATGTCACTTGCTTCTTTGCCTGAATTACTTGCAGACTCCCCCCAGCATACAAACTTTTTTTAAAGAGCTCAAAACCCTGGTCGGTGAGTTGTGTTGCTAAATCTGTTTTTAACAGTTGCCAGGCAGTTTCGGTTTCAAATAATGCCATAAAGATACTCACAGGAAGCCAATAAAGAGGGTTTGTTGGAGGATGAAAATCTACTAAAGTAAAAATTCCTCCAGGTTTTAACACTCGATAAACTTCTTGCAAGATTTGGTGCAATTCCTCTGTGGTCATTTCGTGTAAAGCCAAACTAGTATGTACTAAATCAAATTTGTCATCATCTAGAGGTATTTTTTGTGCTAAACCTTCAACATAATGGGCTTGGGGTACATTCTTTTTGGCTCTAGCCAAAGCAACGGGAGAAATATCTAAACCTGTAACGCTCGCGCTGTACTGCACTAAAAATCGGGTAGTTTGACCAGCACCACAACACAAATCTAATATTTCTGTGTCTTTAGTAAGCTCCAAATTTTCTAGTGCTAATTGTCGAAATCGCTTTTCTCCCCCAACAAGAGATGCTGCTAAACGAGAGATGCCATCATATAACCATTGATACTGATAGCTCAAAGTTCTAAGAAATGTTGCCAACTTTTCATCTCCTTGGTTAAGTTCTGTTCCGAACTCCGAAATTATCTACAATACTCTCAAAACACTAGGAATACTATTTATTGATTCGAGACTTTTAATTTCTTCTAGTGCTTGGCGGAAGTTGCCTTCCTGAACATCATGGGTAACAACCACAATTTCTGCTAGATCATTGCGAAAACCAATTTGTACCACTGATTCTAGACTTACGTTGTGATTACCAAAGCTAGTGCCTAAATGCCCGATTACTCCAGAAACATCCTGACAAAGAAAACGAGCGTAAAAACGGCTGGTGATATCTGTAATAGGGGTTAGCTGTTTAAAATGCTCGTGAGGACAACGCAGCAATGGATCAAGCTTTTCTCTAGTATTGCTGGTTTGCAAAATAGCCACAATATTAGCAATATCTGATACTACTGCACTAGCTGTTGCACCTTTGCCCGCACCAGGTCCAAAAAACATTACTTGACCCAAAGGTTCTCCTTCAACCAAGATGGCATTATAGACACCATTAACATTGGCTAGGGGATGGTCTTTTGGTACAAGAGTAGGATGAACTCTTACCTGAAGCGAATCATGATTGGCATTAGCTTTGGCGATCGCCAGTAACTTAATTACAAAGCCCAAATCGTCAGCGTAGCTAATATCAGTGGCAGTTACTTGACGAATACCTTCGCAGGGGATATCTACTCGTTTAATTCTGCCATTAAAGGCGATCGCCGCCAAGATAGCAATTTTATCCGCAGCATCATAACCATCGACATCGGCAGTAGGATCGGCTTCGGCATAGCCTAATTTTTGGGCTTCTGCTAAAACCGAACCAAAGTCTGCTCCCTCCTGAGTCATCTGAGTCAGGATGTAATTAGTTGTACCGTTAATGATGCCGATTACGGTTTGGATTCGATTGACTCCTAAAGACTGTTTAAGAGGTTTAATCACAGGAATCCCTCCCCCGACTGTTCCTTCTAAGAGGACATATACACCTGCTTTATTGGCTGCGGTAAAAATCTCCTCTCCATGGCGGGCGATGACAGCTTTATTGGCGGTGACGATATGTTTACCGTGGTCTATTGCTTTGAGAATTAGCGATCGCGAGGGTTCTAATCCTCCTAACAATTCCACTACAATATCAATTTCAGGATCAGTGACAATTGCTGACAAATCCGTCGTTAATACACCTGATGCTAGTTCAGGCGAGCGAGGTTTATCAGGCGATCGTACTCCAACCCGAGCTATTTCTATTTCTTGCAGCAGATGATTACGATCCGTAGGATCTAAAATGATCTCTGCCGTTCCTGTGCCAACTGTACCGTATCCTAATAAACCAATCTTGAAAGCCACAACTTTTATCCTGACTGTAACCTCATGAAGTAAATGCAAGTCTCGTAGACTAAATGCAGAGTTTGCTTCACTCTATCTAGATTAGCGGTAAGTAGGTTATGTTGGCTAAATTTTTTCTGGGTGACATGGGAAATCACGTTTTAGCCTTTAACCCTTAACCCTTAACCCTTAACCCTTTTCCAGCCACATCTACTCTCATCCCGCCATAAGACTACGGAAAATGAAATGGCGTAAATCAACAACAATATGCATTTTAGTTAGGTAATTATCTTCCAGTTATTTTAATTAGATATTTTAATTTGATATTCATTTTCAGAATTAGCTTGATAAGAACCAACCCAAACTTGATATAATCCTGCTTGCCATTGTCCTTCAATCATGGGATTGGCAGTACCTGCATCATCATTACACCAAACGCCTCCAGGACCTTTAACTAGGATTGTGGTATCGGCTTGACTAGCAACTTCTAGCCGTAGAAATTCCCAAAAAGATTCTAGCTTTAGTAAATGATTTGGTTGAGAACTCACATATCCATCACAGTAGCCTGTAGCAGTATTTTCCGTTTGTGCCATTTCTTGTGCCCTGATTGCTCCTCCACTAATTCCTTTAATAGTCAAAGGTTGAGCAATGCTGTTTTGATTAATTGTAATGGTGTTTGAAGCTTGAGCTGAAGCTGGATAACAGCTAATACTTACGACTAGTCCTAATAAAAAGCAATGAAATTTTTGCGATGTCAAATTAAACTTGAATACTAATAAAAATAAGAAATTAATGATAGCTTGTGACACTTGACTTGTTGTCTATTTATAGATGAAATAAGATGTTTTAATGAGACGGCATTATTAATCATATTGTTCCAATATCATTCACAATAAACATACTTTATGAATCAGGTTTAGTATTACATAGGGGTCGTGCCGAGAGGGTGAGCGAAATTTACTGTGGTAAGAAGTAGGGAGATAGGGAGATAGGGAGATTATTATTCCCCAAGTCCCCAAATCCCTAAGATATAAAGATTTCAAGCTTTAGATTATCTACAATTTCTTGCGATCGCGATAGGTCATAAAATTTCAAAGCTTTACCCAGCAATAGTTACAGTGAGATGTGGCACGTTTCAACATGTATCTCGGCACGACCCCACTAATGATAAACTACGATCTCTTTTTGCTCCGAGTCACGGAATTATGGGAAGCTAACGACTATTCAACTGGTTGCAGTTTTTGCTACACAACCGCCTTTTCTATGTCTTCTCGACGACTCAAGGTGCTGAGCCGTAAGAAACCTTCGCCACTCGAACCAAATAAACTACCAGGGATGCCAATAATACCTGCTTTTAACAACAACTGGTTAAATACATCCCAAGAACTCATTCCCTCTGCTCCTTTGACCCATATATAGGGATTATTAATCCCACCAAAACACTTCAGTCCAAAAGCTTGTACTCCTTGCTTGAGAATTCTGGCATTTTCCAGATAATAGTTAACAATTTCTTGACATTCTTCTTGACATTGGGGTGACAAAGCAGCAATTCCCCCTGATTGAGCTAAGTTAGAAGCACCCCAAAACCTGATAGATTGACTAATTCTACACATCTCCGTCAACTCACCTGGTACAGTACTTTCAATTGTTAGATCAACAGGAACAACTGACCAACCCAATCTCAATCCAGTAAATCCAGCCGTTTTAGAAAAACTACCAATTTCGATCGCACATTCAGTAGCTCCTTCTATTTCATAAATACTTTTAGGAATATTAGGGTCGGTAATAAATCCACCATAAACAGCATCAAAAATAATAATAGAATTGTAGCTTCTGGCATAATCAACAAAAGCTTGGAGTTGTTCTTTGGTGGCGACTCCCCCAGTAGGATTGTTGGGAAAACAGAGATAAATTATATCCACTTTAGACTCAGGAAGATCTGGAACAAAATTATTTTGCTCGTTGCACCCTAAGTAAATAATTTTACTCCTACCTGCTAAGAGATTCGCCTCTAAAAATGGGGGATAGATCGGATCTTGTAATGCAATAACATTATCTAGACCAAAGAGTTCTTGGATACCAAAAGTTGCGGGATGTGCGCCATCACTAACAAAAATCTCCTCTGGTTTTAAGTTAACTTCACGCTCCTTATAGTAGTTGTTGCAGATAGCCTCTCTCAGTTTGATATTGCCATCAAATTCCCCATATCCTGTATAAGTTGACTCATCACCCAGTTTAGTCGCAGCATCAACTATAGCGTCCACAACTTTGGAAGGTAAGGGCTGGGTTGTATCACCCCACGCCATCATATATAGTTCTTGTTGGGGATTAGATGATTGATGTTCTTCAATTTTCTTCATCAGCTTATTTCTGACCATATCGGCAAAAGTGTCAGAAGTAAACAATTTACTCAGGTTTTGATTTTTGGTAGTCATATTTAGGAATTAGTTTATGTTTTCGATACTGATAATTTATGAAGCCGAGAATTTGGAACTACTGATTACCCAACTCAAAGTCAGCATACCAAAGCTCGATGTCTATATCTTTCCAGAAGTCGAAAACCCAGAGAAAATAGACGCAATCATAACCTGGAAGCCTCCTCTCGGAATAATGGAAAAGTTTCCCAACCTGAAGGTAATTATTTCCCTAGGGGCTGGAGTAGAAGAGATTGTAAGAGATCCCAATCTTCCCCAAAATGTGCCAGTTGTTCGCATTGTTGAACCTTGTGTGACATCCAGAATGACTGAATATATCTTGTTGGCTGTTCTTCGTTTTCATAGACAAGCATTTACCTATCAAACATTTCAAAAAACGCGACATTGGAAACCTTTATCTCTACCAGAAACTAGCTCCTGTAATGTAGGAATTTTAGGTCTTGGTATTCTTGGCTTGGATGCGGCTAAGAAACTCAATACTCTTGGTTTTCCTGTTCGTGGTTGGAGTCGGACAGCAAAACATATTGACGGGATAGAGTGTTTTTATGGACGAGAACAGTTAAAACTTTGCTTGAGTGAATGTCGAGTGCTGGTGTGTTTATTGCCCTTAACTCCAGAAACAGCAGGGATTCTTAATCGTGAAACATTTTCAGCCATGCTTCCAGGAAGTTATTTGATTAATGTTGCACGGGGACAACATTTAGTAGAATCAGATTTATTAGAAGCATTAGATTCGGGGCAACTTTCAGGGGCTTGTCTAGATGTGTTCTCTAAAGAGCCTTTGCCTAAAAATCACCCATTTTGGTCACACCCTCAAATTACAATTACACCCCACGTCGCAACTCAAACTGATTCTGAGTACTGGACAAAACCGATTGTCGATACTATTAATTGTATTCGTGCGGGTCTTCCTTTAAAAAATGTGGTTAATTGTCAACAAGGCTACTAATTAGGGTTTGCTGAAAAAGTATTCTGTAATGAGGAGTAATGAGTAATGAGTAATGAGTACCACAAGGGCATAACATAATGAGTAATGAGTAATGAGTAATGAGTAATGAGTAATGAGTAATGAGTAATGAGTAATGAGTAATGAGTAATGAGTTTCACCTTACTAGATTTAATTTTTACTTCTCAATTTTCCTATAAGTACAAGATTTACGAGCTTAAAGAGCTAATTTTCTGACACTTTATTCTTGACTAAATAACTCTAAAGCATTAGCCTATATGGGTTTGATGTTTATTCAGCAAGCCCTAATTAAAATCTTTTTAAAATTGAATTCCAGTTTTTTGAGACATTATAACCAAACATATCTTGATAGTGAGTATCCACCAAATACTCATCTTCATGCGACCGCAACCAATTCGTCAAATCATCTAGTTTCTGGTTTCCCTTTTCAACCTCATTGTCATCTTCCCAGTTTTGACCCCAAAATTCCCATAAGTATTTGTTGGTATCTTCGACAATCAGGTAATCCCCTGTTTGTAAACCATGATTGTGAAAATAATCAACAACGGCAACTGGATTAACATGAGCATCTTCGATAATCAACCAAGGATGAGGCAACGTTGCCAACATTTCAGGAGAGAAAACTTCACTCAGTTTATTACAATCCCCTTGTAAAAATTGCACTCTAGAATCAGCTTTTGCCTTCTCATCAAGTAAGGAAAGATCGATATCAACTCCATAGACATCCCCTTTAATTCCGATTGTTTCTAAGGAATCAGCGAACCAAACTGCACTTCCTCCATTAAATGCACCAATTTCAATAATTGTTTTTGGTTGTAATTCATACAAAATCATAGGATATAGAGCAATTTCCATCACCCCTTTAGATAAAAGAATTCCTTTCCAGGTTTGTAAAGTTGTACTCTTGGCGAATAATTTTTCCCAAGCTGATTTAGGAAGATCGCATTTTTCTTCTCGGTTTGATATTTTAACAAAACGGTCTGGTGTTGAAAGTTCAGACTGATGCAAAGCATCTTGAACAACAGTTTGATAATCCATTGAAATTCTCCTGTTATTCCTAGTTAATTTTGTAATAAAGACTTACTACTCACGATATGAGGGATCAAGGCGATCGAGCAGAAGGCGATTAGCTGTCCATACCCTTGCTACCTCATCGTTGTGGAAGTTTGGCTCCTCGAACTGACGAGCTGTATGCTCGCAAATCTCAGGTGATGGCACGATCGCCTTGGTGTTAGTACCTAGTAAGTTGACCTGAATCTCGCACGCCTTATTCAGGTTGTACATGTAGTAAAATGCTTCAGCAACAGTTCGACCCACAGTCAAAAGCCCATGATTTCTGAGGATTAAACAGCTCTTCTGTCCGAGGGATGCAACGAGGCGATCGCGCTCATCAAGGTCTAGTGAGATCCCTTCATAGTCATGGTAGGCAACACGATTATAGAACTCCATCGAAGCTTGGTTAAGTGGTAATAGTCCCTCTTCCATCGCAGCAACCGCCATGCCACTAATAGTATGGGTATGAGCGATCGCATGAGCACCAGGACAACCTAAATGAATGGCACTATGGATAGTGAATCCTGCTTGATTTATATCAGCATCTTTAGCACCGATGTTGTTACCATTCTCATCGACTCGCACCAAGTCTGATGCACATATTTCGTCAAATAGCATACCATAGGGATTAATCAGAAATATAGCTGGTTTCTCTTGAATTCTTACTGAAATATGGCTATGAATCGTCTCTGTCATTCCATAATGGTGAAGCAATCGATATGCAGCAGCAAGATCTTCTCGCAATTCTTGTTCATTCTGACAGTAGGACTTAGCTACAGTCTCCTGAGTTTTAAGGATTGTATGTTTATGCTCTGCTTCTTGGACAACAGTTTGATAATCCATTGAAATTTTCTTCTTAATTTTCTAAACTATCTATTGTGACCCTCTCCACGCTCACCAAAAGCGATAGAACGTGGGCTTCTCAGGCGGTATCTAAAATTTAGATTTCTCTTATTTCTCTCTTGCTGGCTTTGTTAATTCCATTTATCTTCTTGCTCTAATAATATTCTTTTTCCCATAGTGCTATTTCTGCTTTTCACTTAATGATGAAACGAAATCAGTAAAATCTCTTCAGGAAAGTAATATACCGAATCTCTGAGCAATGATCTGAGGTATGTTTCCATCTCTGGATGAGATAACAATTCATCCAAGGTAATATTTGTTGATGCAGATAATGGCTCTACTTCCTTATCTTTGTTAAAACAGTTAATGGTCGCTTCGTTCTTGATGTAATGCTCTAAGGCTGCATAGTCATAAGCTTTTATAGCTTCTTCATAGAATATCCGATGCACTTGATGTTGAATTCCACATGCAGATAGAGCCTCTAAGACATCTTCTGCCGCAGTGAATCTTTGACCTTTGCCTTCTTTGAAGATTTGTAGATATTGCTCGTAAAAATCAACATAGAAAGATTTACGAGTCGCTAAAGCAATAAATCCCACTCCCGTATCATTCAGTGAATTAGCGCACTTTTGCAAGACAGATACTAACTCCTGACGTGGAATCATATAAAAGCCATGCATCGACCACAACAGATCGTAAGAATTACTTTCCAACTGAGCTGTTTGAACTGTATTAATATACTGAGTACCTCGCCGTAAGGGAGAAAGAATCTTCTGACTCGCCTGCGAAATTGAACTCTCACAAGGGTCTAAGAAATCGTATTCAATATTCTCAAGTCCTTTGTCTAATTGAATATAGCGACTAAAAGCTTGTAACCATCGCCCTGTCCCACAAGCAACATCCAGTAATCTGAGGGAGGAAGATTTTCCTTGATGATATTGTGAGAAAAAGGTACTCGACCAATCGAAACCCTGTGCCAACTGCCAATAATCATCCACTGGATCTTGATCTTCTGGACTTCTTCCTAAGACAGTGGAATTCTTAGTCTTGGGCAAGACAAAAACCCCAATTGGCTCTTTTATAAAAGCTTTTCCTGTATCCTCGATCTCGGCTAGTCTCCAAAATCCCTGGAGAATCTTGGTGAATTTTGCTTCTTGAAGTTGGCGCAAATCGCATTCCAGACAAAAGGACATAATCTTGACTCCAGATGCCAAACCTTGGAGGCAATCCGTTACATCCAGACGGGCATCTACATTATAAAATTGATGCTGTTGTGACTTAGCATCAAGTAACTTTTTAATATCCTCTGCGGTAAACATCTCGTTTTGGTTACCTTTGGCATCGAGCATATGTTCCTGTTGAATTTGAGGGATACCCGTAGCGGTTTGGTGAATAATAACGACCTGTCCCCCTTCCTTAGTCTGCTTTAAGGCACTCTGGATTGCTTGGTAGGGATCATCGAAGTAGTATAAAACATGGGTCAAGAGAACTAAATCATACTGCTCTTCTGGGTCAAACTTATCAGGTTCAAAAGAGTCGCCACGTACTGAAATTTCTACATTTTCGCCAAAAGATTCTTGGTCAAGACGTTCAAAAAAGCGATCGCGATGAATCGGATTCGGTTCAAGTGCTTCATATCTTAATTTCTTCAACTGTGGATTAAGCTGAGTAACAAGGCTCTGTATAATTTCGAGATCGATATCACCCTCTCCACTACCAATACTGAGTACGGAAAAGGTATCATCTTGCGGTGAGGATGAATTCTCCTTTCCCAGCAATAAAGTTAGATTATTGCGAAACCATTCAATGGCAGCAACTGTCATCGTCGAAGCTGCCTTGCGTAACTCATAGCTCTCTGCATAAAATTCATCATCTAGAGGCGGAGCGATAAATTTCTGATGGTGTAGCGAAAAAGGCTCTCCTACAGATGATTTAGAGTTCTCCAGAGATTTGTATTGGATTTTCATGGGAAAAATTAAGGTAAGAATAATGCTAGCCTGTAAGTCGGTATTCTCAAATTGAATAACCAAACAGACATTAAATAAAAAACGATTTCTTCTCGTAACCCTACCATATAAGGGAAACTGAAAGCCTAAATAACGTCCATCGAAAATTTACACCTGGAATAAATTCACAATTTCCTCAAACATTGGCAGTATGTATGTAAGAGTAATTTTAAAAAGATATTTGTGGCAGACATTAATTCTTTATCCTGGCAAAGTCTCCTAAACGAAAGCATTGTTCTTTCTCAGCAGGTTTTAGATCATCATCGTCCCCAGTTACAGATTGAAGAAGTGGGAACTGTAACTTATTTAGGTGGGGGAATTGCACAGGCAGTGGGTTTGCCTGGTGTGCAGGCGGAAGAATTGGTCAGGTTTCCAGGGAATTGCTATGGCATGGCTTACAACCTCGATCGCGATCAGGTAGGGATTATTCTCTTAGATGACAGCGAGGATTTGAAAGCTGGTTGTGAGGTATTGCGGACGGGAAGAGTTTTAGATGCACCTGTGGGGGAAGAGTTATTAGGTAGGGTGATCGATGCTACAGGTCGTCCTTTAGATAATCAAGGTGCTATCTCGACCGTTAAACGCCTACCAGTAGAACGAGAAGCACCAGGAATAATGAAACGCGCCCCTGTTACCGTACCTTTGCAGACAGGAATTAAAGTTATTGATGCCTTGATTCCCATTGGACGGGGACAAAGGGAATTAATTTTAGGCGATCGCGCTACGGGGAAAACGGCGATCGCCCTGGATACGATTATCAATCAGCAAGGAAAGGATGTGATCTGTGTTTATTGTGCGATCGGACAGAGAAGTTCGGCGGTAGCCAAATTGATTGCTGAGTTACGCCGAAGAGAAGCGATGGAATATTCCATAGTTGTAGTGGCAGGAGGCGAAAATACTCCAGGATTGCAATACATTACTCCCTATGCAGCGACAACAATGGCAGAGTATTTTATGTCTCAGGGAAAAGATGTGCTGATAGTTTACGATGACCTAATTCAACATGCTAGGGCATATCGGGAATTATCTTTGTTGTTACGTCGTCCCCCAGGAAGAGAAGCATTTCCTGGAGACATTTTTTACATTCATTCCCGCCTTTTAGAACGGGCTACTAATCTACGTCCAGAATTCGGCGGAGGTTCGTTAACCGCTTTACCCATAGTCGAAACCGAAGCACAAAATATCTCTGCATATATTCCCACCAACTTGGTTTCCATTACCGACGGTCAAATTTATCTCACTCCCAACCTATTTCATAAAGGTATATTACCTGCTGTTGATGTAGGCAAGTCTGTATCTCGTGTTGGCGGTAAAACCCAGTTAGCTGCTTATCGTTTCGTAGCAGGAGATCTACGCTTATCCTATTCTCAGTTTGAAGAATTAGAGGCATTTTCCCGCTTTGGTACGCGGTTAGATGATGCCACCCAAAAAAGTATTGAACGGGGTCAAAGAGTTCGAGAAGTCCTTAAACAAAGCCAATATCAAACCATTCCTGTCTCCGAACAAATTGCTGTTTTACTCGCCGTTACTCAAGGGGTTTTCGATCCTGTCCCTATAGATAAGGTTGGGTTAGTAGAAAAAGCTGTACGTCAAGCTATTAGCGAACAATTACCAGATATCTGTCAAAGAATAGAGTCGGGTGGAAAATTAAGGAAGGGCGATCGCCAAATAATGCTTAAGATTGCTCAAGAAATAAGAGAAACTATAATACAATCATATTAAAAAAAAATCCTCACAAGATCCTCAAGATTTATTTGTAGAATGGCTCGTAATGGAGACGCAACATAACATAACTTAAAAACTTTTATTGTTACCGAAATTGTTGAGCAAATTACAATAGATTACTTAAATGTTATAGCTCCATTCTTAATTTAAGAGCTAACTTGAACAATTAGTTTTGTTGTCTGAGCTAGCTATGGGATTGTTAGTATGAGGCATAAGATGATTATGAAAGCGACACAACTACTTCGTCAATATCGATATGGAATCTTAGATTTTAAAGGTGCAAGCCTACACTCTGCTCATCTTGAAGCCGCTGATTTAACGCGGATCAACTTAACTCAAGCAGATCTCAGTGATGCTGACTTGAATGATGCCGATCTTAGTGGTGCTTGTTTACAGCAAGCTAACTTGACCAATGCTAACTTGAACAATGCTAGTTTAGTAGGTGCAAATTTATCAGAAGTTAATTTAATTGGTGCAGATTTAGAAAATGCCGACCTTAGTGGTGCTGACTTAAGTGGTGCTGACTTACGCTGTGCGAACCTCCATGGAGCAAATATGCGTAGTGCGAATTTAACTGATGTCGATTTTGGCGGTACAGATTTAACTAATGCAGATTTAACTGAAGCCAAACTGGCGGGTACTGATATTTGTGTAGCTGAAACTGATGGAGCAATTATAGATCAAATAAACTGGGGTGTATGTGAAAGAAAGCAAGAAAACACATCTCATCATTGGGTTACTTGGTCTGGAGAGTAGATAGTAAGTTACAGCAGATTTAGCCTTGAGGAAAGCAACAAATTGCAACAGATTACCGATTGAAGCAGCGTTAAACCCAACCAGTCAATCTGGAGCTATCAAAAAACTCCCAAGACATCCGCTTCGCTGCCACTTCAAAAATTTGGTCGTTCGTGATCGGGATGTGAGCAATTTGCATTCCTCTCTCTGCTGCAACTAACAGTGGAGCTATTTTCCCGATCTAAACCAGAATCTTTAGTTTTGGCAATTGATTTTAATTTAAAGCCTCCGCAGTATCAGGTGATTGTGCCAATTCTTCAAGTCTTTCCTGCTGATCTTGCGAAATACAGGATTGAATCATGACATCAATATCTCCTTGGAGGGAGTTTGCTAAGGGAAAGTTTTTCCCCAGACGATGATCGGTAATGCGGTTGTCTTTGTAATTGTAAGTACGAATTTTTTCTGACCGCGCTCCTGTTCCTACCTGCGATTGTCTCAACCCCCTTACTTCTTTTTGCTGTTCTGCCAGCTTAATATCATAAAGTTTGGCTCTGAGAATTTGCATCGCTCTTTCTCTGTTTTGTAGTTGCGATCGCTCTTCCGTGCAGAAGATTCTAATTCCTGTTGGCTTGTGAATTAAATCTACCGCAGTTTCTACTTTATTAACGTTTTGTCCGCCAGCCCCCCCAGAACGAGCTGTTTTTAGCTCGATATCTTTAGGATCTATTTTCACTTCCACGTCATCTACCTCTGGCATTATGGCTACTGTAGCAGTAGATGTATGAACTCTTCCTCCTGCTTCAGTTTGCGGTACGCGCTGTACCCGATGAACCCCTGCTTCAAACTTGAGCTTACTATATACAGAGTCCCCTGTAACTTCTAAAATAGCTTCTTTAAAACCACCCATCTCTGCTACTGACTCACTAAGCAGAAATACTTTCCAGTTTTGACTTTCGGCATAACGAGAGTACATCCGAACTAAGTCTCCCGCCCAAATACTAGCTTCATCGCCTCCTGTTCCCGCACGAATCTCTAGCATGATGTTTTTATCATCATTAGGATCTCTCGGGAGTAATAGGATTTTCAGCTTGTTTTCTAACTGTTCAAGCTGCTCTTCCAATTCACTAGCTTCTAAGCTAGCCATTTCTTTCATCTCAGGATCCTCAGCTTCTTTGAGAATTTCCTTCGCTTCTGCTAATTCCTCAGTTGCTTCTTGCCATTTCTGATAGGTAATGACGGTTTCTTCTAAAGAAGAACGAGCTTTAGCTATTTTTTGTAGTTCATCAGGATTAGTCGCAATATCAGGATCTGCTAAACGATGAGTAAGTTCCTGAAAAGTTTGTTCAACAGATTTTAATTTATCTAATAAGTATGCTTCTGCCATTGAATTTCTCCGCTTAAACTAGGGTGATCTACTAACTCGATCGCCTGAATTCAATTCAGACGGGTGCAAATTAGCGTTGCTTAAAAAAACATCAAGATACAACAAACCCAGCAGTCAATCCAAACTAACTACTGGGTGTATATTCTCTATCAAATGGCTAATTCTCAGCGTCAGATTCAGACTCACTAGTAGCATCGAGCATCCCGTACTTACGTAAAAAGCGATCGACTCGACCTTCGGTATCAATAATTTTCTGAGTACCAGTATAAAAAGGATGATTGCCCGACCAGACATCGACGTTAATTTCTGGCTGGGTTGCACCGACTGTCATCACGACTTCGCCGTTACAAATAACTTTGGCATCTGGATACCAAGTTGGATGAATATCAGGTTTTGGCATTTTGATTAATTCCTCAAACAGTTTTTGATTAAATGAAGCCTCTCACAGTTGCCCCAAGGCAAGTGTGAGTATCTGGTAAGACACTCTTCTCGATTGAGACAGCTACTCGTATCCCAGAAAACCGTGCTTCTCGGTGAACAGCAGGGACTTTAGCCATACTGCACCTCTAACTCATTTCTGGTTAGAGTTTTTAGAAACAAAATTCTTGTATTTAGATGCCATTTTGCTTGCTCCCTACTATTATTTATCGGGCGACACAAAGACTTACAGGGTCGGCTGTTACCTTGGTGCGTTGGTCTTATATCTACCCCAGTAAACCAGCTTTCTATATCTGGGGGGCAATAGTGCCTCTGCAATTAGAAGTAGTATACCATAAATGCCAACCCACTTCGCTTACGCCCTAACCCAGACTTGCTTCGCGAAGTCTGAGAATGCGGGCTGATTTTTGTTCAAATTGATTTTGCTGCTTTCTATCGTTTGGAGAATTGGGGAGCTTTACGCGCTTTCTTCAAACCATACTTCTTCCGTTCCTTACAACGAGGATCGCGGGTCAAATAACCTTCTGTCTTCAAAGGTTGACGGTTATTAGGATCTTGTTTACATAATGCTCTGGCTACGCCCAATTTTACGGCATCGGCTTGACCAGTCAGACCACCACCATGAGCATTAACTAAGATATCGTATTCGCTCTCAAAGCCCAATGTTTCCAAGGGACCTTTAATGGACATTAGATAGCTGGGAATACGGTTAAAATAGTCTTCTCCAGGTTTACCGTTGACTACAAGCTTACCTTCTCCTGGTACTAAACGGACTCGTGCGATCGCTGATTTACGACGACCTGTCGCCCAGTACACTACCTGGTCTTGTGTTGTTCCTTCCATTTCCATGTTTTAGTTCCTCGCGGGGATAGTGTTAACAGTTAAAGTTTCGGGAGTTTGAGCAGCATGGGGATGATCTGACCCTGTATAAACTTTGAGCTTGGTAAATAGCTTACGTCCCATGACATTCTTAGGTAGCATACCTTTAACAGCTTTTTCGATGATCCGCTCAGGAATTCGCTGCTGTAACTGGTCAAAAGTTTCTGTTTTCATACCGCCTGGTCTACCAGAGTGACGACGGTATAGTTTTTGCTCGTTTTTTTTACCTGTAACAACGACTTTCTCGGCGTTAATGACAATTACAAAGTCTCCAGTATCCATGTGGGGCGTAAAACTGGGCTTATTTTTACCGCGTAAAATCAGGGCTATTTCAGTAGCGAGACGGCCGAGACGTTGACCTTCGGCATCAACTAGATACCACTTTTGTTCAAGGGTAGCTGGGGTTGGTAAGGGGGTTTTGTTCATATTCCGTGATAATATTTTGTGGATTATTTTAAATAAAGAGGTTTACCGAGCTAGGTAAAAATCAGGCTGGGTATCAAACCACAATGGTTTAGGAAAAGGAAACTCAGGATAACCAACCCTGAGTAAGCACAGCCCCTTGGCAGGAGCAGAATACTTAACCTCTGAGCGACGCTGGTTTTGCCAAATTTCTGTAAAGTTTTCTGGCGATCTCTTGCCGACTCCGACCTCTACTAGCATTCCTACTAATAGACGCACCATGCCGTACAAAAAACTATTTGCCTGAATTTCTAGGTACAAAAATGCTCCTTGGCGGTAACATTTAGCAGCCTGCATATCTACTAAAGAATCAGCTCGATCTGAACCAGACCTCTTGAAAGCAGAAAAATCGTGTTCTCCTCGCAAAGGATCTAATGCTGCCTGGATCAAAGCTTCTTGCAATACCGACTGATAGTAATGCCAGCAGGTTTGACTTACAAATACATTGGGCCGCTTATCAGTATAAATTGTGTAGCGGTAACGCCGCCAAACAGCCGAAAAGCGAGCGTGCCAATCGTCAGCAACTTGAACCGAAGCTCTTATTAGTATACCCTCTGGCAGTCTCGCGTTAATAATTTTTGCCCATTTGCCAGCAGGAATGGGACCCTGATATTCAAAGTGTGCTACCTGGGCTGCTGCATGAACTCCTGAATCAGTTCTTCCTGCACCATAGATATTGACAGGATAACCAGTAACCTCGGCGATCGCTTTTTCGATACAGCCTTGCACACTAACCTGGTTTGGTTGTCTTTGCCAGCCATGAAAGTTTGTTCCCAAATATTGAATCAGCAAGGCAACTCTTGTGGGACAATCTAATGATGATTGGCGGTTTACAACCATGTACTCAATATCCCGCCTAAACTAGCTCAATAATTGCCATTTCAGCGTTGTCACCGCGACGGCGTTTAGTTCTCACAATGCGAGTATAACCGCCATTACGATTGCCATAACGGTCGCCAACAGCTTTAAACAGTTCACTGACCAAATCTTTGTCGTAGATATAGCCTAAAGCCTGTCTTCTGGCTGCCAAAGAACCATCTTTAGCTAAAGTAATCATTTTTTCTACTTCACTACGCACTGCTTTAGCACGAATCAGAGTAGTTTTGATTTGTCCATGACGGATAATTTCTGTTGCTAGAGAGCGTAACAAAGCTTTTCTTTGGTCTGCTGGTAGCCCCAGCATTTTGACTTTACATCGGTGACGCATGACTGATACTACTAATTGTGTTTAATATTTACTTACCTGACTTTTCCTGGGCTAAGGTAATCCCTAAACGTTGTTGCAGTGCTTCAATTACTTCATCCGCCGATTTTTGACCGAAGTTTTTAATTTCTAGCAGGTCTTCTTGAGTATAATCAAGCAAATCGGAAACTGAATTGATCTGGGCACGTTTCAAACAGTTATAGGCTCTAACCGACAACTGCAACTCTTCAATGGGAATTTGGCTAGTAGGATCTTCATCCTCTTGATAGTCATCTTGAATTTCCTCTAAGGTAAGATCCTTGAGGGGATTAAATAAATCGACTACAATTCCCGCAGCCTGAGATAAGGCCTCTTCGGGCTTAATACTGCCATTAGTCCAAATCTCCATGAGCAGACGCTCACGAATAGCTGAACCGTCAAGCCGAGCATCCTCAACGCTGTAATTGACTTTGGTTACAGGCATAAATACCGCGTCTATTTGCATAAAGTCTAAAGAACTTCCTTCTTCTTTACCTCTTTCCACAGCACGGTAGCCCTTCCCTTTCTCGACTCTAAATTCCATTTCCAGGCTAGTGCCAGCGGCAATGGTGGCCACATACTGATTAGAATCTACTGTCTCTACCTCAGAGGGTAACTCAAACTGCGCTGCTGTAACAGTTCCAGGACCAGTTGCCACTAGACGACCGATTTGAGGCTGACTAGTATAACTTTTGAGGACGATTTCCTTCATATTGAGAATAATCTCTAAAACGTCCTCTCTGACTCCTTCAATAGTGGCAAATTCATGGGTTGCAAAGCCAAACTTATGTTCCTGCTTGGTTTCATCCTTTGCCATACCACCACCTATACGGATCGCAGTAACGGCTGCACCCTCTAAATTGGACAGCAAAACTCTTCTGAGAGCATTACCTAAGGTAATTCCCTGTCCGCGATCTAAGGGCTCTAAAATAAATTTGCTGTATTGATGCTGATTTTTTAGGGTTTTAGATTCTACACACTCAATTTGAAATTGCGCCACAGGCTGCTCTCCCTCTTGTTTCGACAAGCGATCTGGTAAATCGAGATAAAAATAGTTGCACGATCCAACTACAACTGAAAAACTGATGATGACTGTTTCAAAGCTATACTCTACGGCGCTTTGGTGGACGACACCCATTATGGGGGATGGGGGTAACATCACGAATTAACGTAATTTCTAACCCTACCCCCTGCAAAGCTCTAATTGCAGTTTCTCTGCCGGCACCAGGTCCACTAACCATTACCTCTACTTGACGCATTCCCTGATCCATCGCTCTTCTTCCAGCACTATCAGCTGCTGTTTGAGCAGCAAATGGAGTACCTTTCTTCGCCCCTTTAAAACCACTGGCTCCCGCAGAAGACCATGAAATTACGTCTCCTCTAATATCAGAAATGGTGACGATAGTATTATTAAAGGTGGATTGGATATGCGCCACACCATTAGGTACATTTTTTTTGCTTTTCTTTGCGCCGCTTCTTCTTTTTGGTTGCGCCATGTTTTTCTTTCTATGTTTAACTTGTGCTTGAATCTACTTTGGCGATTTATTTCTTGCCTGGAGCCTTTTTCTTGCCCGCTACTGTCAATCTTCTACCCCGCCTGGTGCGAGCATTGGTCCGAGTTCTTTGACCCCGAAGAGGTAACCCCATCCGATGACGACGACCACGGTAAGTACCAATATCAGCTAAACGCTTAATATTCATTGCTTCCCAGCGTCTTAAATCACCTTCAACCTGATAATTATCTTCGATGTAAGCTCTGAGTTTAGCTACATCTTCATCAGACAGTTCTCGAACTCTAGTGTCTGGATTAACACCAGTTTCCGCGATCGCTTTTTGCGCTCGGGATAAACCTACACCAAAAATGTAAGTAAGCGCGATTTCCACCCGCTTATCACGAGGAAGATCTACGCCAGAAATCCTTGCCACCTTATTTGCTCCCTAATTGTTTTTGTTACTTTTACTACCCGAGCCTTTATAATGACTCGCTCTTGAGGTAAGAGTTGGCTCAAAATCAACTATCCTTGGCGTTGCTTATGCTTAGGATTGCTGCTACAAATAACCATTACCCTACCGCGTCTTTTGATTACACGGCACTTTTCGCACATTTTTTTAACTGATGGTCTAACTTTCATGCCTTACTTTGGCCACATTGCAAGCCTATTATTATATCGATTAATTTGTTTTGCTGTCAAACAACAAGTAAATAATCTGCCAGAAAGCAGCTTACTTACTTGTTTTTGAGACGATAGGTAATCCTACCTTTAGTCAAATCATAAGGGGTTAACTCAACCTTGACGCGATCGCCTGGTAAGATTTTGATGTAATTTCGTCGAATTTTACCTGAGATATGAGCTAAGACGTTGAAGCCGTTATCCAAATCGACACGAAACATTGCATTAGGAAGAGATTCTGTAACAGTCCCCTCCATTTCAATTAAATCTTGTTTAGCCAAATGTTTATCTCCGCTACTTTTTGATATCAATAATCTCAAATTCATCTGCCGTAAATGGGAACCAAGCACTAAGTTGAGGCACGTATATGAGGGCTCCTCTATTTATGTCAAGCAGGATATTGAGAAAACTCCTATGAGATAGCTTTGCTCAATTGCTCAGTTACCTCTTCCATAGTCTTGTCACCGTCAATGGTTTTCAGAGCATTTCGTTGCTGATAGAAATCAATTACAGGAACTGTGTCCTGATGGTAAACTTCCAAACGACGACGAATAGTTTCTTCGTTATCGTCTTTTCGTTTTCTTTCTAACAGTCTTGACAATAGAACCTCATCTGGTACTTCTAAATTCAAGACACAATCGGCATTTTGGTCTAATTTAGCCAGCAATTCTTCCAAGAAGGCAGCTTGACTAACGTTTCGAGGAAAGCCATCTAGTATCCAGCCGTTGGCTGTATCGTCATAGGATAGACGATCCTGAATTAAGTTTAAAATCAAGGAATCAGGAACAAGTTCACCTCGACTCATATAATCTTTTGCCTGTTTACCTAAAGAAGTTTTTTGAGCAACGGCTGCGCGCAAAATATCTCCAGTAGATACATGGGGAATTTGATGATTTTCCGATATTATCTGAGCCTGAGTTCCCTTGCCAGCACCAGGCGGACCAAGAAATATTAATCGCATTGCCATATCAACTCATAAAAATCAAGATTATTTAGTAACAAGCCAAGAATTATCTATCAGGCTGGGGATTGCCTTTATACGGTGCCTTATTATTGTTTGACCATTCCTTCATAACGTTGAGATATAACGTAGGTCTGGATCTGCTTGGCAGTGTCAATTGCTACCCCTACCAGAATTAGTAGTGAAGTCGCTCCAAAACCGCTAAATACAGTTGTTCCTGCTGGAATAGCATTTTCAACTAATGTAGGAATAGTTGCCACTAAGCCCAAAAATATTGCACCTAAAAAAGTTAGGCGATTGAGAACCTTTTCTAAATAGGCACTAGTAGCCTTGCCTGGTCGAATTCCAGGAATAGAGGCACCCATTTTTTTGAGGTTTTGGGACATGTCAACAGGATTAACAATTAAAGAAGCATAGAAGTAGCTAAAGAATAGAATCAAAATCAAATAGACTATAGTATAAGCCCAGTTTCCAGGTTGAATTGCTGTTGCAATCCGACTAGCAAATTGGGTAAACAAGTTATCTTTGACAGCTTGATTGCCCTGTAAAACCACAAGTAACTGCGCTGGCAAAAACAATACAGAAGAAGCAAAAATAATTGGCATTACTCCACCTTGATTTAGTCTCAAAGGGAGATAATTACTTCTCTCACGGTACACCCTTCTGCCAACCTGACGACGAGCCGAAATAATCGGAATACGACGAGTTCCTTCTTGAATAAAAACAATACCAACAATCATAGTCAAAAAGACTAGTAGCAAAATGACTACCTGAGCAATCTCTTCTCTTCCGCCACTCTGAGCAAACTCAATGGTATTACCCAAAGTTTTAGGTAATACAGCCACTATATTGACAAATATCAATAGTGAAGCACCGTTGCCGATTCCTTTTTCCGTGATTAACTCAGAAATCCACATCACAAACATTGAACCAGCAGTTAAGGCTAATACTGTTCCGCCAATTGGCACAATACTCTTTTCGATAACGCCGTTACCTACTAGTAAGCCGAGAGTAATTCCCAAGCTTTGGATAATTGCTCCGCCTAAAGCAACATAACGGGTAATTTGAGATATCTTACGTCTTCCCGCTTCCCCTTCATTCTTTTGCAAATTTTCTAAGCTAGGTATTGCAGTTGCCAATAACTGCATGATGATTGAGGCATTAATAAAGGGTAAGATTCCCAAAGCAAAAATACCTAAGGCAGAAATACCTCCACCAGTAAAGATATCCAAAAATCCCACTATTGAGGCATTACTTGAATTATTGATCAAGTCGCCAAATATTTCGCGGTTTATTCCAGGGACTGGAATAAATACCCCCAATCGGACTAATATGAGAAGACCGATGGTGACAAGCAGCCTGCCTCTAAGACCAGCTGCCTGTGCCATCTGTAAAAAAGTCTCCTGTGCTGATGGAGTTTTTTCTCTGACCATACAGGTTTACCTCTTATATGCTTATATGCTTGGTATTAAATAAGTTATTTACGGTGAAATATTAGATAAATTTTAGCTAAATTTATTTTTCTACCTATGCTCCTTATGATATACCAATCGTGATTGCTTATTTAGCCATAACTTCACAGCTACCGCCAGCAGCTTCGATTTTCTGCATAGCACTTTTGGTGAATGCTGCCGCTTTGACATTTAATTCTACATTTAGTTCGCCATCCCCCAAGATTTTAAGCGGACCATCATTGCTGGTGACAATACCATTTTCCAGTAGAGATTCTAGGGTGACTTCTGTATTAGCAGATAGCTCTCCCAAGGCTTTAACATTAATAGTGGTGTAATGTTTCTGATTGATCAGAGGAAAGTGCTTTAGTTTAGGAACTCGACGATAAAGGGGCATTTGACCCCCCTCAAAACCTGCTTTCGTTCCTGTCCCAGAACGAGATTTTTGACCCCGCATACCAAAACCACAGCTAGCTCCTTGACCCGCTGCAATACCGCGACCAACTCGACGCTTACGTCTTTTTGAACCCTCTTTGGGGCTAAGATTTTCTAGTTTCATTGCTTGTTCAATGTTAATTGTTATTCGCGCGTTCCTTAGCTGCACAGGAAGTAAAACTTTCAAGAGTCGCGTCTAGCGACTTGAGCCCAAGGCTCTCTATAGCAGCAGGGTTGCTCATCAATGACCTAAGCATATAGCTGTTCAATGGGAATGTTTCTTTCCCTAGCGACTTCGCCAAAAGTACGGAGGCTAGCCAAAGCGTCGATCGCAGCTCTAGCATTGTTTAGAGGACTATTAGAACCCAACTGCTTGGCTAAGATATTTTTTACTCCAGCAAGCTCAAGCACTGTGCGAACTGCACCACCAGCAATTACTCCAGTACCAGGGGAGGCAGGGCGCATAAACACTTTAGCGCCACCAGCCACACCATTGGCTATATGTACAATAGAGCTAGCTTTAGTTAGAGACACTTCAATTAACTGTTTTTTGGCATCGGCAACACCTTTACGTACCGCACCAATTACATCCGCAGCTTTGCCAACGCCGACTCCAACCTGTCCTTTTTCATTGCCGACGACAACAATGGCGCGAAAGCTAAGTTTTTTACCGCCTTTCACCACTTTGCTGACCCGACGAATTTGCACTACTCGCTCTTGCCAAGCGGAGTCTTTATCTTTAGCGCGACCTTTTTTACGCGACTTATTAGATTTAGCCATAGTGATTATCCTTGATATTTTGATTTAAAAATCTAAGCCAGCTTCGCGGGCTGCTTCAGCCAAAGCTTTGACTCGTCCATGATAGAGATTACCACCGCGATCAAATACCACCTTAGCAATACCCTTTGACAAAGCTCTTTGAGCGACTAATTTGCCGACTTCGGCTGAAACCACACATGTAGCACCAGAATCATCAAGATTAAAGTCTGATGCTGCTACTAGGGTATGCTGCGCCACATCGTCAATAACTTGGGCATAAATATGATTATTGGAGCGGAATACACACAAACGAGGGCGTTCAGGAGTACCGCTGACTTTTTTGCGTACCCTTCGGTGACGGCGTTTTACTGATTCTTTGCGTGAAAGCTTCATAATTTAATTTTTACTTACCTGTCTTACCAGCTTTGCGTCTTATTTGCTCATCAAAGTAACGAATCCCTTTACCTTTATATGGTTCTGGTGGTCTAACTGCTCTAATTCGGGCAGCGACATTACCAACTACTTCTTTACTGATGCCACTAATAATGACTTCAGTATTTCTATTTTCTACAGCAACATCAATACCGACCGGCATTTCCATCTCCACGGGCTTACTGTAGCCAACGTTAAGGGTCAATTTTTTTCCTTGAGCTTGCGCTCTGTATCCAACTCCTTGAATCAGGAGGCGTTTCTGGAATCCTTTAGATACACCATCTACCATGTTGGCCACTAAGGTACGGCACAAACCATGACGCTGACGACCAATACGAGATTCATTGGTAGGATTGACGACGATAGTATCTCCTTCTTGTTTGACCTCAATTGGTTCAGGAATTTCCCGATCTAGGGTGCCTTTGGGTCCTTTAATTGTGACGTGCTGTCCTGATATTTGGGCGCTGACCTTATCGGGAATGGGAATCGGCAATTTGCCAATACGAGACATAATTTACTCCTATTAAATTACCAGACGTAACAGAGGATCTCACCGCCAACTCCTTGACTGCGAGCTTCTCTATCGGTCATTACTCCACGGGAAGTGGAAACAATCGCAATACCAATACCACCCAATACGCGAGGAATATCTTTCTTACGAGAATATACTCGAAGTCCTGGTTTGCTTACTCGTTTGAGGGTGCTGATAATTGGTTGACGATTTCTGCCTTTATATTTTAAGGAAATTTGAATAATTTTTTTCGGGGCTGACCCTGTTTCCTCAAAACCATCGATGAAGCCTTCGCTCTGCAAAACTTGAGCAATAGCACGAGTCATACGGGTGGAAGGAACTTGTGTGGTTTGATGCTTGACCATACAGGCATTACGGATGCGGGTCAGCATATCTGAAATAGTATCGGTTGCTGCCATTATTTCCTATTTTTATGTTTTAGATACTAAGAAAGTTAATTGTCGCGGAAAGGCATTCCCATTTCTTTGAGTAAAGCTCGCCCTTCTTCATCGTTAGCTGCCGAAGTGACGATGGAAATATCCATTCCTCTGATTTGGTCGATGCTATCGTAGTCAATTTCGGGGAACATTAGCTGTTCGCGAACCCCCAAACTGTAATTACCGCGACCATCAAAACTTTTGGGGCTGATCCCACGAAAGTCGCGAATACGGGGTAGAGCTAGGGCAATCAATCGCTCTAAGAAAGCGTACATTTTCTCCCCGCGAAGGGTAACCATTACCCCAACAGGCATTCCTTCACGAATTTTAAAACTGGCGATCGCTTTTTTAGCCCTGGTGACCACAGGCTTTTGTCCTGTAATCACCGTTAGCTCGTTAATCGAGGACTCTAAGGCTTTAGCATTTTGTGATGCTTCTCCCAAACCGCGATTAACGACGATTTTGACTACTTTAGGGACTTGGTGTACGTTGCTGAAGCTAAATTGCTCCGTTAGCTTAGGAACAATGTCTTCTAAATATCTGATTTTTAGTGGTTTTGGCATGATGATTAGTTTTTTCCTGGGCGTGGTCAGGAGACTATAAATTTAAAATTATCAGCGCACTTTGAACGTCTGAAAACTAGTCAATAATTTCGCCAGTTTTTTTGAGCATTCGCGCTTTGCGACCGTCTTCAGTGAAGGTATAACCAACGCGACTAACGGTTTTTTCCTTAGTAGAGTAAAGCATCACGTTAGAACTATGGATCGGAGCTTCAAAAGTCACAACTTGACCTGACTCTCCTTCCTGTTGGGGTTTTACGTGCTTGGTACGGACATTAACTCCTTCAACAATCACTTGACTAGTTTTAGGATTTACTGTGGTTATTTCACCTACTTTGCCTTTGTCACGTCCAGAGATTACTTGAATGGTATCCCCTTTTTTGACGTGCATTTTGTAACGGGTCGGTGCTTTGTTTGTTTTTGCCATTTAAATTACCTCTGGAGCTAAAGAGACGATCTTAGTGTAATTTCTCTCTCTTAATTCTCTTGCCACTGGACCAAAGACACGAGTACCTCTGGGACTACCCTGCTCATTGATAATTACCGCAGCGTTGTCGTCGAAACGAATACTCATTCCACTAGGACGACTTACCGCTTGCTTTGTACGAACAATCACGGCCTTAACAACTTCGGATTTTTTAACCCCCATGTTGGGTAAAGCGTCTTTTACTACTGCTACTACGACATCACCGATAAAAGCATAGGGACTGTTCCCTTTGCCAATTACGCGCAAGCACATTAACTTACGTGCGCCACTGTTATCAGCGACATTTAAATAGGTCTGTTGTTGAATCATGTTTGATCTCGACCGAGGAACTTGGGTGGATAAGAGTTATGAATTTCTGGATTCAAGAATTTCCTCGACCGTCCAGCGTTTTGTTTTACTAAGGGGACGAGTTTCTTTAATTCGTACGCGATCGCCAATTTTGCATTGGTTTTCGGCGTCATGAACTTTATATTTTTTAGTTCTCACGACAATTTTGCCGTATTTAGGGTGAGGAGAACGGTTTTCAATCGCTACCACAATGGTTTTATCCATTTTGTCGCTGACTACTTCTCCTACTCTTTCTTTTACTGCCATAATCTATTCTCCTTTTGCAGCAGCGATTTCACGCTCGCGTTCTATGGTTAATAGTTGTGCCAAGCGATGTTTGGCGTGCTTAAACAGATGAGGTTTTTCTAGACGACGAGTTGCTTGTTCTAGTCTTAGCTGAAACAACTCTCGCTTGACCGCTAAAATTTCTTCTGCCAGTTCATCTTCACTAAGTTTTCTGGCATCTTCTATCTTTGGTAAAGCCATAATTACTTATAATCCTCGTCACGAGTGATAAATTTAGTCTTAATTGGTAGCTTTTGGGCAGCCAAACGCATTGCCTCTTTCGCCACCTCTTCAGGAACACCAGACATTTCAAACATAATCCTGCCTGGCTTAACCACTGCTACCCAAAATTCAGGAGAGCCTTTACCTGAACCCATTCGAGTTTCCGCAGGACGCATGGTTACAGGCTTATCAGGAAAAATCCGAATCCAGATTTTTCCACCCCGTTTGACGTATCGAGTCATGGCTCGACGGGCAGCTTCAATTTGGCGAGCAGTAATCCAGGAAGGTTCGATCGCCTGGAGAGCATAATCACCAAAGTTGAGAGTATTGCCCCGATAAGCCATTCCTCTCAGGCGACCACGATGTTGCTTACGATATTTCGTTCTTCTGGGACTAAGCATAATAGTATTATTTTGCTAAATAAGTCTTGATAATAGTTACTCTGAGCGATCATCAAATTTTTGACGACGGCGCTGACGACGAGGAGCTTGAGTCGGAGCTGGTGCATCTTCCTGTCCAGGAATAATTTCACCTTTGAATACCCAAACCTTGACTCCCAGAATGCCGTAGATCGTCAAAGCGGTACGATAAGAGTAATCAATGTCGGCTCTGAGGGTATGTAGTGGGACTCGACCTTCCCTAACCCATTCTGTACGAGCAATTTCCGCTCCGTTTAAGCGACCACTGACCTGGATTTTAATGCCCAAAACTTCGGCTCTTTGCGCTCTTTGAATTGCCTGTCTCACAACTCGACGAAAAGAAACTCTTCGCTCTAATTGTTGACAGATATATTCAGCAATCAAAGCTGCATCAGCATCAACACGAGCTACTTCGATCACGTTGATGCGAATTTGACGATTGTTACCGACTTTAGACTGGAGTTCTGTACGCAGTTTTTCAATTCCTGAACCACCGCGACCGACAACTACCCCTGGTCTGGCGGTATGAATTGCCAAATCAATTTGATCTGCTTTACGTTCAATTTTGACTTGAGAAATACCTGCATTACTCAATTCTTTATTGACATATTCTCTGATCAAACGATCTTCTTGTAATAGTTCTGGGTAACGTTTAGTATCTGCATACCAGCAAGATTGATGTTCTTTGGTGATCCCTAAACGAAAACCCGTTGGGTGTATCTTTTGTCCCACAAATATCTCCTTGTAATAGTAATTAATTAAACTTCTAATCGGTTACTTCAGGGGCGACGGCCACAGTAATGTGACAGGTTGGCTTACGGATTTGATAAGCTCGACCTTGCGCTCTAGGACGATAACGTTTGAGAACAGGACCACCATCAGCAAAAGCTTTGCTGACTATCAAACTTGACGGGTCTAACCCATTATTGTGTTCTGCATTAGCCACAGCCGATCTCAATGCCTTGAGGATGGGATCGCAAGCTTTGTAAGGCATGAATTCGAGAATAATTAAAGCTTCTCGATATTGACGACCGCGAATTTGGTCTAATACCCGTCTGACCTTAAAAGGAGACATTCGGATGTATTTTGCGATCGCTTTTACTTCGTTACTTGTATCTATTGCCATAGTAGTATATAAGAACTATCGTCTCCCTTTCTTGTCGCTTTTAGCATGACCCCTAAAAGTACGGGTAGGAGCAAATTCTCCCAGTTTGTGACCGACCATTTGGTCACTAATAAACACAGGAATGTGTTGACGACCATTATGTACGGCAATTGTGTGTCCTACCATTAAGGGCAAAATAGTTGAGGCTCTAGACCAAGTTTTGATTACTTCTTTCTTGTTATTAGCATTCAACCTTTCAATTTTTTTGAGTAGGCTGTCGGCGATAAAGGGCCCTTTTTTTAAAGAACGACTCATAATTTTAGGATCAGTTTTGTAAGATCAACGATGAATTAACGACGACGACGGACGATTAGCTTATTGCTAAGCTTATTTTTTTTGCGAGTTTTCTTACCCAAGGCTGGCTTACCCCAAGGAGATACAGGACCGCTTCTACCGATAGGAGCGCGTCCTTCCCCACCACCATGAGGGTGATCGCAAGGGTTCATCGCACTACCACGAACTTCTGGTCTTCTACCTAAGTGGCGCATTCTTCCTGCTTTACCCAGTTTCAGGTTGCGATACTCAACATTACCCACCTGTCCAATAGTGGCGTAACATTCTTTACGTACCATTCTCACTTCTTTGGAAGGCAGACCAATGGTTACGTAGTCACCTTCTTTTGCCATTACCTTAGCCGCAGCACCAGCAGCACGAACAATCTGACCGCCTCTTCCCGCTACCAATTCAACGTTATGAACAGTTTCCCCTAAGGGCATTTTGCTTAAAGGCAGGGCATTTCCCACTTCAATCGGCGCATCGGGACTAGCGATAATCGGCGTACCAACCTTCATACCCACAGCAGCTAAAATATAGCGTTTTTCGCCGTCTTCGTACTGTACTAAAGCAATACGAGCATTACGGTTGGGATCGTATTCGATCGCAATCACCTCAGCTTGAATATTACGTTTGTCACGACGAAAATCGATAATACGGTAAAGACGTTTATGTCCACCACCACGACGACGACTAGTGATTACACCGCGGTTATTACGACCTTTCTTACGGTGCTTGTATTTAGTTAAGGATTTTTCTGGCTTACTTTTAGTAATTTCCGAAAAGTCGGGGACTACTGCTTGGCGAGTCCCTGGTGTATATGGTCTAAATGAACGAGTACCCATAATTTGCTTTTAAGTAGCTTTTTCGAGTTCGAGTTGGTTATACGTCGGGGAACAAGGCAATGGAATCGCCTTCTTTTAAAGTTACAATTGCTCTTTTGTATTGAGCCTTGTAACCAATGAATTTCCCAACACGACGTTTTTTGCGGGGTAGAGTCAAAGTGTTTACTTTGATTACGGTGACATCAAATAGGCTTTCAATTGCTGCCTTGATATCAGGCTTGGTAGCTTTAGGAAGTACATCAAATACGTACTTGCCAAGCTCCATTTGAATTGTGCCTTTTTCGGTAATAATCGGCTTGAGGATTAAGTCTGCTAAATCTCTCTCTTGATATTTAGTCGTCACCATAAACCTCCTGAATCTGTGATAAAGCGTCTTTGCTAATTACCAATTTGTTAGCGTGCAGGATATCAGCCACATTAAGATTAGTCGCCTTAATTAACTTGACTTTTGCAATATTGCGAGTAGACAAGTTGACGTTATCGGAAACTTCCTTAAGAATCAACAAAACTTTCTCGTCAGCAGAGATCCCCCAGCGTCCTAATGCAGCCAAGACTTCTTTAGTCTTGGGACGTTCTAGTTCAGCACCGAAGTTCTCAACCACGATCATGTCTTCAACACGAGCAGTGAAAGCTGTTCTCAATGCTAAACGTCTTTCTTTGCGATTCATTTTAGTGCTGTAGTCTCTGGGCTTAGGTCCAAAGATGACACCACCACCACGCCATAGAGGAGAACGAATCGAACCTGCGCGAGCGCGACCAGTTCCTTTTTGCCTCCAGGGTTTGCGTCCACCACCACGAACTTCAGAGCGGGTTTTAGTAGAGGCTGTACCTTGACGAGCGTTATTTAATTGACGAACTAATGCTCTGTGAACAATATGTTCGGCGTTTTCTGCTTTGGCTACTTTTAGTTCTAGGGTTGCCTCGCCAGCATCTTCCCCCTGCCAATTTTTGACTACACAATTAACCATAGTTATTTGTTTGTTATCTATCTAGTTGTTTTTAAATAACCAACAGGTTGCGATTACTGTCCAACAATGTTGCTGGGAGAAATACTGAGTAGAGATCCAGGCTTACCTGGGACTGCACCCTTGATGAGCAACAAATTCTGTTCTGCATCAACTTTGACAACTTTCAGCTTGCGAGTAGTTACCTGCTTTCCGCCGTAACGTCCAGCCATTTTCTTACCAGGATAAGTACGACCAGGAGTAGTACCAGCACCAGTAGAACCAGGGGCACGGTGGTTTTTAGAACCGTGACTCATCAAGCCTCGTTTGAAATTATGTCTTTTTTGATAACCAGCAAAACCCCGACCCATTGTTTTGCCACTAATATCTACAGTAGTGTCGGTGTTGAAAATCTCAGAAATGTCTAGGGCTTTGCCTAGTTCATAACTTGCTGTATCTTCAAGACGATACTCTTTTAGATGACGCACAGGACTAGCCCCTGCTTTACTTAAATGACCAAGTTCGGGCTTAGATAGAGCCTTATCTTTGACCTCACCATAGCCAATTTGAATAGAGCTATAGCCGTCTGTTTCTTTAGTTTTGATTTGAGTCACGACACAAGGCCCAGCTTGAACTACGGTAACGGGAATTGCATTTCCTGTTTCCTGTTCGAAAACTTGGGTCATGCCTAACTTAGTGCCAAGGATACCGACAGACACGAATTTGAACCTCACTAATATTGCAACACAATAAGTCAGCCAGCCTTGATTGAGCTTTTGGCTGACATACATTTACCGCAGACTACTACCAAATAACGGCGTAGCTGTAACTGACGAAAAAATAGCTATCTTGCAAATACCCAGCAGAATCCAGATAACAAGATGTCCAGCAGCAAATATATAATTTTGTTTTTTTAAGATTTACGATTAGAACAGCTTGGGTATAAAACCGCTACTGCTACTAACTTTTAAAGTTACCTTTACCCTCTAAGACTTAAAAGAAACTAGTCCTTTCAGTTTCTTGAGGAGGTAGCAAACCCTATAAAATTTCTCACTAGCCCCTTAACAAGGTTGTTTTTTGCTTTTAAGCTTTTACTTTTAAACAGTGAAAACTCTCTTATTTAGCTTCTGGAACTACTATCAGTAGCTCTTAAGCTGGGGGATGATTAGACTTTATATCTATATAGTGTGAGATTTGCCAGTTTTGACCACAATCACTAATGATACATGAAGCAGTGTGTTTCTGACAAGGATATTTTTCTAAAGTTTGGGAAATTGAAGGAATAAGGAATAGAGCGATCGCTTAACTAAACAAACTCCAACTACACTCGTAGCTTAAAAATAGTATAACCAATTCCTGTTACGCGATCGCAATTTACTTTTGCCTTTTCTTTTGCGCTATCAAATCAAAAGTTATCAATTTTCAAATACTAAAGAACCAATCTGAAAGCGATCGCAAATTGTTTCTACCATGCTGTCTCCATCCAAAGTATAAGTAAGATTTAGCAACTCTAGGGCATTATTTTGTAATGTGTTGAGATTTAGTAAGGATTTAAGAGCTTTAATTTCTATGCCACCAAAGGCTTCATCTGCAGCTTTGAAAATAGCGTCTGGAGAAACAGCTTCAATATGCTCTTGCCAGTCATCTCTTCTTATGTAATGGGATTTTTTCCCCAATTTATTGCGTTTTTGTATTTCTCGAAGACTATTTAAAATTGACCTGCGCCAACTGCGAGTTATTCTTTTTTCTACTTGAATTTTGATTAGATGAAGCAACAAAATGACCAGGAAAGATTCTAAATTGTTAATTTTATCCTGTCTACCCATCTGTTCTAGTTCTTCAACTATACTAATTGCCCTCTCGTATTGATGATTTAACAAACAGTCTTTTAATTCAAGTATTTCTTTCTTCCATAACTTATCTAATCTCTTATTTTTAAGCTGCGATCGCATTAGTCATACTTTGGTCACAAAAATTGAATTAAAGAAGATTCTATCAATTGCTAGACTAGCAAATTAACTTTTAATAATATCAATTTCATAAATATTAAACTTGCGATCGCTCTAAGCAGATAATCTATTACTGGCTTTATTTTACCCAGCGGTGCAATTAGATCTTCCGATGTTAGTTGGATTGCGAAAGAAAGAATTGCCAATTTTACAGAGGAAGAGAAAGCCAAGTTTTTGCCTTTAGAGCGTTTCTCAGATGAGTGAGGTACAGTTTTTTTTCCTTTAACCTTTTCCCTTTACCCAAACACAACCGAGGTGTACCTCATAGATACGAGAAACGCTATAGCACCAGATTTTGTCTTAGAATTGATGTCTGCTAGCGATCGCCTAGAAACTATGATCATATCTTGTATATGCGATCGCCAAAATATTAAAAACCAGACTACTGCTCAGACAATTAAATACTTCTTCTCCTATACAAGGCGACAATCTTTTAAAATATAGTTTAATTAAACCTGTTCAACATATACAAAAACCATGCCACTAATTACTACTGGAAAATCATTTATTCGCGCTTTAGAAAAAGCTGGTGCATTGGGCTTGTATATGCCCCTGGAAGGAGGTGCGGAAGGACGTTATCAACGACGTTTGCGAGCTTATGGATACCATACGATTAATATCACTGCTAGAGGATTAGGAGATTTAGCAGCCTATTTCACAAGAGTACATGGGGTACGCCCACCTCACTTAGGTAAAAAAACCATTGGGCAAGATGCTTGCGTCGGTGACATTTATTACATACCTCCAATCGCTACCTATGAATTGAGTTCTTTACCCCCTAACTCTAAAGGACTAGCAATTTGGATTATTGAGGGACAAATATTATCCCACCAAGAAATTCAGTACTTGATCGATTTAACCAAAGAAGAGCCAAAAATAAAGATTGTTTTAGAGATGGGTGGCGATCGCTATGTTAACTGGAAACCCTTGGCAGATAGTTTATCTGTAGCATAATTAATTAATAATTAATAATATATATGAAGATTTAACCAGATATTAGATATTGTGAATAAGTTTTGGGGTGGTATTGATGTCAGATAAAAATATGGATGATTTACTGGCTCAGCTAAAAAATGAATTTGAGCCTAAACAGAAAGCATCATCTCAACAAAGCAAGGCGCAACCACCCCAATCTACCTCCAAGGGATCAATGGAAGAGATGCTGTCTGAGTTAAGAGAAGAACTAGAGTCTGGAAGAAGAAGACCAAATACTACCTCCAGCAAACCGCCAGTTCCAGTTAAATCAAACCAGAAGATTAAGAATTCTGCTAAGAATCGTGAACACCTCAACGCCCTAATTGATCAAGATTATCAGCAGCAAGCACAAAAAAGAGAAGCAAAGCTAGCGGAAATTAAACGCCAAGCAGAAGCAAGAATTGCCGAACAAAAACGTCGCCAACAGGAATTAATTGAGGCACAGAAAAGAGAAGAACTACGAGAGCTTAGACGCAAGGAAGCCCTAAGAGAAAAAGCCAAGCAATGGCTCAAAAACTTAAATCCTCGCTCAGAAGAAGGTAAGTGGTTTGAAGAATTTTCTTATTCTTATGAAGACAAACTACAAGCGGCGATCGATTATTTGGAAGCTATGCGAGAAACTGGTTTGTAACTATTGCTTTTAACTGTTGAGGCAATAACTAAACTTCCCAAACTAGTTGATTTAAACTAGAACATAAACTAGAACATAAATACTAAGATTATTCTAGAACAATAATCTTTTGTCTAATCCCCTATCGTCCGTACCCTCTGACCTATATAATCACACAGGAAGCCATTGCAAGAAAAAGCACCATAGTAACTAAATGCGGATTTTATTTGTATCAGCAGAAGTAGCCCCCATCGCTAAAGTGGGTGGATTAGGGGATGTCGTCGGTGCATTACCCAAAATACTCAGAAAATTAGGTCATGATGTCCGTATTTTAATGCCTTACTATGGCTCTTTGTCGAACAAACTTGATATTCCCCCTAATCCTGCATGGTGGGGATCTGCTATGTTTAACACCTTTGCTGTCTACGAAACTGTCTTACCAAATAGTGATGTGCCACTGTATTTATTTGGTCATCCTGCTTTCGATCCCCCTCGCATTTATGGCGGAGAAGATGAACAATGGCGATTTACTTTTTTTAGCAATGGTGCTGCTGAATTTTGCTGGAATTACTGGAAACCAGAAATAGTTCATTGTCATGACTGGCATACAGGGATGCTTCCTGTATGGATGAATCAGTCACCTGATATCTCTACCGTATATACAATTCACAATTTAGCCTATCAAGGTCCTTGGCGCTGGTATTTAGACAAAATTACCTGGTGTCCATGGTATATGAAAGGACATAACGTGATGGCTAGTGCAGTACAGTTTGCCGATAAAGTTACCACTGTTTCTCCTACCTATGCCGAACAGATTAAAACTGTAGAATACGGGGAGAAGCTAGAGGGTTTATTGTCCTTTATCAGCGGTAAGACTTCGGGTATTCTCAATGGGATTGATGTTGATAGTTATAATCCCGCTACTGATAAGGCTTTAAAAGAAAAATTTACCCAAGCAACTTTAAACAAAAGATCGATTAACAAAGCTGCACTACAAGCAGAATTGGGTCTTCATGTAGATCCAGATGTCTTTTTAATGAGCGTCGTCTCTCGATTAGTCGATCAAAAAGGCATTGGCTTACTATTGCAGATTATCGATCGCTTTATGGCATACAGCAACTCTCAAATGGTAGTTTTGGGGACAGGTGATCGTCAACTAGAAACTCAGTTATGGGAGTTAGCAGCCCGTTTTCCTGGCAGAATGTCGGTGCAGTTACTTTATAGTGATGCCCTCGCTCGCAGAATTTATGGCAGTTCTGACGTATTCTTAATGCCCTCGAAATTCGAGCCTTGTGGCATCAGCCAGATGTTAGCGATGCGCTATGGTTGTATCCCTATTGTCCGACGTACTGGTGGTTTAGTAGATACGGTAAGCCATCATGATCCGATGAACCAAGGAGGAACTGGCTACTGTTTTGACCGCTATGAACCATTGGATTTGTTTACTTGTATGGTTCGCGCTTCAGAAGGGTTTTTGTATAAAGACAAATGGCAACAACTACAGCAAAGAGCAATGGGGCAAAACTTTAGCTGGCTAAAATCTGCTTTGGAATATTTCAAATTGTATAAAGAAATACTCGGACAATCAACGGATTTGACAGCAGAAGAAGAGCAAAAGCTAAAAATACTTGCCTCATAATCTCCTGCTCACTAAAATATAATTCTGTTAGAGAGTATTGCTTCAATACTTAACTAAAACACCTGGTTCTTTCTGAATTGGCAGAGTATTTAAAATATCTGTCTGAGAACAGTATTTAAGATCCGCGTCTCCATCTAATCGAAGAAGGCGTTGTCCATGGCTACATTGACGGAATACATTGAGAAGATTGTCTTTCCATTGCTCATAAAGAGCGATCGCCCCAATTACCTCATCATTACCAAACAAGTCTGTTAAAGAGGCATCACTTTGCTGCAAAATCGATTGAGCGATCGCTCCTGCACAGGCAGTATCTTCGACGGAATAGTCTCCTTGCCAACCTGAACCCACCATCCAAACTGTTTCTGGTTGAGTTTCCAAGATATAGTTAACCGCAGCCAGACGATTTATCTGAGCAGCGGCAATCACCTGGGGACATTTAGCAACTCTTTGTAAAGCGCGAGTTCCATTAGTCGTAGTCAGGAATAACCGTTTATCTTGCACAAGTTGAGGAGTACAGGCAAGGGGAGAATTGTCCAAATCAAAGCCTTCAACCTTCTCTCCACCTCGTTCTCCTGCCCGAAGACGCTTGGTTGGTGACCAAGATTTTGATTGACGCATCAATTCTTCTATGTTACTAAATACTTGGACAGCTTCTGCTCCTGCATCCAGAGCCGTGGCGATCGTTGTCGTTGCTCGTAAAACGTCAATAACTACGGCACAATCTGGTAGTTGGTCAGTCGGAGTAATCTCAGGAGTGTGATAAACAAATAATTTCACGCTAGTACAACTAGTTGAAGGGACAAGTCTATAAATAAAAACTTACGCAATTATACGTTATTTATCTTCCCTAATATTTAATATCTGTTGTATATGGTATTGAATCAGTAATTAATCAAACCACAAATTAAGACCAAAATACTCTCATCTCAAGTCAAAATCCCCCCCTCTCTCTCGATTAATTTGCTAATAATATTTACTCCTAGGAGCTAGATGATGGAAAGCAGCGATTATCAGACAAGTTCTCAACATAGCCTTGTTTTTAAACAGTGGTTACTCCAAAATAAGTATATTAGCCTCATATTGGTGATATTCACTGTTGCTTTGCTTTACAGTGTCGCCTTCCAAGCTCAACCAACTTTAGCCCAAGATGTGATCGCTCAGTCTCCTGCTCTCAACAAGAACCAAAATATTATTTACGTTAATCCTCAGAACGGAGATGATTCTCAACTTGGAAAAAAACTATCTCCCCTCAAAACAATTACACATGCTTTAGAAATAGCTGCTAATGGCAGTACAATTCAATTAGCCTCAGGAACATACAGCGAAGAGACAGGAGAAAAGTTTCCTCTAATCATTAAAAATCAGATTATTCTCCAGGGCAATCCGAATAACCAGGGATACACAACTATTATCCAGGGAGATGGTTATTTTATTAGCCCTACTGCTGCGGGACAAAATGTGACGATCGCTGCTATCAAAGACGTGGTCGCCATTACAGGGGTAACTGTAACTAACCAACATTCGCGAGGGCATGGTTTATTGATTGAATCTGCCTCCCCAGAGATAGTTAGCAATACCTTTACTCGTAATGGTAGTACAGGAGTTTCGGTAAACGGCAATAGTTCCCCACGAATCGAAGATAATTACTTTTATAATAATTCTGGTAATGGCTTATTAGTTTATGGTATTTCCAACCCAGAAGTAGTAAATAACACTTTTGAACAGACAGGATTTGGGGTAAGTATCCTCCAGCAAGCTGCTTCCATCCTGACAAGTAATCAATTTGATGGCAATCGCATCGGTATTATCTTAGAAGGCAACTCCCAAGGAATTTTACGCCAAAACGAAATTATCAATTCTAGTGAATCAGGCTTAACGGCGATCGCTCAATCCCGTGTTGACCTAGGGACAGATAACGAACCTGGGAATAATGTTTTTCGCAGTAACCAGAAACTAGATATTCAAAACGCAACTGGTAATCAGATACCGGCGGTGGGTACAGAAGTTAATGGCGATATCGTCGGAGACATTAACTTTGATCGGGGAACATTTATCGCTACGAGTAAAGACAACACCTTCAAAGATTTACCACCTTTATCAAGTCGGCGTAATTTGGATAATCTTCTCCTCCCCAAACTAAACGAACCGGCACTAACACCACCGACAGAAACAGCATCTAACTTGCCAGAACCCCCACCTATTTTAGAGAGCAATACGGGCAACAAAGAATTAGTATTTACTCCCCCTTCTTCTTCCTCGGCAGTTGTGAGGGATCTTGAACCAGTGCCATTTTTGCCTGAGATTAATAGTACGGCTTTAAGCTCTAACAATGCCCAAATCGGTAGTTTATCTGATGTTTTAGGTTCTCGTGCTAGTCAGGTTAGATACAAAGTGTTAGTCGAAGCTTTGAATGACCACGAAGAAGAGGAAGTGCGATCGCTTTATCCCGAAGCTTTTAAAACTATATTCCAAGGAGAATCTTGGTTACAGGTCGGAGCATTTAGTAATCGGGATAAAGCCAAACAAGCAGAAAGAACATTAGTAGATTTGGGTTTGGAAACTTATCTGGTGGAATAGGAGTAAATTTAACAGCCTATCGTGATCATATTTTAGCGATCGCTAATAACTAAGGAATGAATGATATCGCAGTACGTTAATCGGTTAGGACAGAAAAGTTAACTGCTCGTAAGCAATGAGTACTACAAGGAGACTTGTCCCCTTCCCATATGGGGATAACATAATGAGTAACGAGTAACAAGGGGTGAGCGAAATTTACGGTGGCAACAATTAATTTTCGCATTTTAAAGTAATAAGTAATAAGTAATAAGTAATAAGTAATAAGTAATAAGTAATAAGTAATAAGTAATAAGTAATAAGTAATAAGTAATAAGTAATAAGTAATAAGTAATAAGTATTTACTCGTTACTCAAAGCTTCTCTATTGTTTAACTGCCACACCTTTTTTCGTTCACCCAGTAACAAGTGTCCTAAAAAAGAGTGCGTATTGCTGATAGAAAGTAGTGCTAATGAACCTAGATTTTCTATTGGAAATGACTATACAACCCAACATCTAACTAACACTTTGTAGATAATGTGGGTTGTATTTAAACCTTGACTTGATTCAGAGGGTTAATTAAGTTTAGACTAGACTGCTTCTAAATTTTTCTCTCCAGTACGAATTCGTATAACTTGGTCTACAGGATAAACAAAAATCTTACCGTCCCCAATTTCGCCTGTGCGAGCAGCAGTGATAATCTTATCCACTACCATCTCAACCTGCTCATTTTCAATTACGATTTCTAGTTTGAGTTTTTGTAAAAATTCTACAGTGTATTCTGAACCTCGATAACGCTCAATTTGCCCTTTTTGGCGACCAAATCCCCTCACTTCGGATACTGTCATTCCTACCACCCCAGCGTTAACCAGGGCTATTTTGACTTCATCTAGTTTAAAAGGTCTGATAATGGCTTCTATTTTTTTCAATTTACAATCTCCTGTCGTTGCTATAAAAGTTTGACTCTCACTATTTTACGTATATTTATCTAGAAAGCTAGTCCCATAGTTTAACTATTAACTAGCAACAGTCTCAATCAGTTAACTTGGTTCATAACTGCATCGCTTTTTGCTGCCATGATAAAGTCATTATGATGAAGTCCATTAATAGCATGAGTCCACCAAGTAACAGTTACTTTCCCCCATTCAGTAAGTATGGTGGGGTGATGTCCTTCTGCTTCTGCAATATCTCCGACTAAATTAGTAAAAGCTAATGCACTTTGGAAGTTGGGAAACTGGTAAACTCTTTGCAATCGTAATTCACTATTTTCGGTAATAAGATTCCAATCTGGTATCTGGGTTTTGTAAGTACTAATTTCTTCTGCTGTAGCGGGCGGTAAACTTCCTGTGCAGGGAACACATTTTTGCTCTAATAATTCTGTCATTATTTTTGCTCCTTGGCTTTGGTTAAATATTTCTTTGAGTCTTTTGGTAATTAATTTTGGTAATTAATCAGGTTCTAAATTCTCTGTTCTGGGCTGTACAGGCGATCGCTCTATTTCTCCTTCACAGTAACCCAGTTCATACATACTGGCTGATTGGGGATCGTGTTCTGGGGCGTTCTTTGGGTTTCCTGCCCAAGCATCGGCTTTACCTTGGTTAACCCAGTCTTCGTCAGTCATCAGGGTAACAGAAATATCACTCATCATTACTCCTCTCTAATTCTTACTCTGTTTATATCTTTTATTTTATTGAGTATAAAGATTCTATGACTTTTAAAATGGGCGATCGCTTTTTCAACTGGGGAGAAAGAACTTATTTAATGGGTATCTTAAACGTTACTCCTGATAGTTTTAGTGATGGTGGTGAATTTGATACTGTCGAAACTGCTTTAGCTCAAGCTAGAGAAATGATTGCTCATGGCGTAGATATTATTGATATTGGTGGAGAATCTACTCGCCCAAATGCAGCAGAAATCTCTGTCGAAGAAGAATTACAGCGGGTTGTTCCTGTGATTCAACAGTTAAGACAGGAAAGCTCAATACCGATTTCGATTGATACTACTAAAGCGATCGTGGCACAAAAAGCGATCGCAGCAGGGGCAGATATTGTTAATGATATCTCTGCTGCGACTTTTGATGAAGAGATGTTAACAATGGTGGCGCAATTAAACGTACCGCTAATTTTAATGCATATTCGTGGTACTCCTAAAACCATGCAGTCATTGACTGATTATCAGGACGTAGTAGCTGAAGTTGCCGAGTTTTTAAAGATACAAGTAGCTAAAGCAACTACCTCAGGGATTGCCAAAGATAAGATTATTATCGACCCAGGTATTGGTTTTGCGAAGACTGCCGAACAAAGTTTGCAACTACTCCAGCGTTTAGCTGAGTTAAAAGCGTTAGAATTACCGATATTAGTTGGAGTATCTCGTAAGAGCTTCCTGCGTTCTATTTTGCACCAAAACGACCCCAAAGAGAGAGTTTGGGGGACTGCTGCTGCTTGCTATGGCGCGATCGCCAGAGGAGCAGATATACTACGAGTTCACGATGTCTCTCAAATGTATGATATCTGTCGGGTGGCAGACGCAATTGAGCGCAATTTTGTCAACTGAGTTTATTCTATGATAGATCCTGATTATCCCAAGGTGATCCTAGCTTTTATGTATCGAGATTTTGAGATTAAGATTTCCCGCGACGAATGGCAAGGACAAGATATCTATACTGCTTGGGCGGATTATAGTCTTGGTAGTGCGGTTGCTGTCCCTTGTGCGATTACTACCAAATTAGCAATTAGAAACGCTAAACGCTGGGTGGATCAAAGAATCGAGGGGATTATTTAGGGCTTGCTGAAGGGCTTGCTGAAAAAGTAATCGAATAAAACATCAGGGTCAATTATTAAGTAGGTAGGCGTAATTAAAAATCAGAAACGCTATATCAGTCGGCGTTGGTGTTTTTTGTGGGAAAATCATAGAAGATTAAAATGTTTTAATCCTTCCAGAATTCCTGCTGCACATGGAGACTGAGCTAAATGATGATTGTGATCACTTTTTGTTTCGTACCATTGCAGCAACTCTGGCTTAGCATTGCTCACAATTAGACCCTTTTCTTGCCCTTGAAACAGAGATATGTCGTTACCTGAATCCCCGCAAACAATCGTTTTTTCGGGAGAAATTCCCCATCTTTGACGTAAAAACTTAACTGCTAAACCCTTATCACCATTTCTCGGCAGCAAGTCTAAGTCTTGACCAGCACTATAAATAAGTTTAATGTCATAGCCTCGTTCGATTAGGGACACTTTTAATTGAGTTATGGTTTCTTCTGCCACTGCCTCTGCCAAGTAATAGCTAATTTTGAAGGGATTTTGCTCCGATTGGGGCTGAGACTGGAGTTGCTCAAACTGGCTGGCGATGTCCACTATTACCTCGCGATTCCATCCTTGAGCCAGGATATTTGCCCATTCAGAATCATATTGCTCATAATTCTGATCAAAGTACATTTCCGTTCCCACTGCTGTAATCAAAGCATCTGGAGGTATTAATGACTTAGCTTCTGCCAATAGGCGATATAGGTAAAGCGATCGCCCTGTAGCGTAGACTATCTTGCTGCCATATTGCTTACGATGATTGGCTAATTGTCGATTCAACTCTATTAATGCAGAATCATCACCCACAAGAGTATTGTCTAAATCAGTTACAAATAAGAAAGGACTTATATTTGAAGCATTCATAAGGATATTTAAACTTAAATACAGCAATCACACTATAGGTATATATGTGCTTATGATTACATACACATACAATATATAAGCACTATACCTAGCAAATCGAAAACTATTGCTTGTTTCAACTTAAGCAAATATTTTAACTGCTTAATTTAGCAATAGCACCAGATTTTTGACTTTTTACAGAGAGCTATCTCCTTTATCTCCTTATTCCTCATCCTTTACACTTCATAATTTCCTCCTTCATAAGGTATGCTTCCTCAAAGAGTTAATAATAAACATAAGAAATATATGCTGATTAAAACAGATAAAGTCCAGACTGGAAAGTTCCAGTGGTTTTATCGTCAAACTGAAATAGAGAGTGAGCGAACTCCCCTGCTTTTTTTACATGGCTTGCCGTCTCATAGCTATACTTGGCAAAAATTAATGTCTGTTTTGGCAGAAGAAGATATTCCTAGCATCGCGATCGACTGGATTGGCTCTGGATTTTCCGATAAACCTAATAAAAGGGATTTCGCCTATACTCCCGAGGCGTTTGTCAAAGGATTAGGCGAACTGATTATCGCTTTAAAATTAGAAAAATTTTATTTAGTTGTTCAAGGTTTCCTGGGTTCAGTCGGTATCCAGTACGCTCTGCAAAATTCTGACCAGATTGAAGGATTAATTATCCTCAATACTCCTATTGCCTCTGGAGTCAAACTTCCTTGGTCAATGAAACAGATGACTTTTCCTCTTGTAGGAGACATGATGACCCAAGATCCTCTGTTAGTCGATCGCACGATTGAAAAAGGCAGTGGCTTTGTGGTAGAAGACAAAGCCCTTGATATCTTGCGTAAACCCTTCTTGCAAAGTTCAGATGTTGGTCGAGCTTTGATGGCGACTCTCCAGAAATTGCAGTTAGATATAGTTACTCAAGAAATTGAAACTGGTTTAAAAGATTGGTCAAAACCCAGCTTAATTATTTGGGGTGCAGCCGATAAATGGTTAGATGTGGCTGATGCCAAAAACCTGGTTGCTGCCAACCCAGAAATCACTTTAGTAGAGTTGCCCGAAGCAAAACATTATCCCCAAGAACACTGGTCATCAGAAATTGCCACAGAAATAACTCGATTTTTTCGCCGTAAAGTTTTTTAAAGGTGCAGGTTTACTGAGAAAATTAAAGCAGAGTAATATTTTTTTTGAGCAAGATGAAGATTTTTCGCCCTATTCTTTCTTTAGTATTGGTATTGGCTACAGCCTTTTTGGTTAGCTGTAGCGCTCCTAGTGCATCTGCACCACCAACTTATACCCCTGAAAAACTGCAAAAAATTAGTACCTATCGTATCCCATTAGACATCGCTCGTCAGAGAATTCCTGAACTAGGTAAGTCAATTGCTAAGGAAGATTGGGTTGATGCCGATGCTTTTCTCCACGGTCCTCTAGGTTCGATTAGAAGAGACCTAACCTATTTATCCAAAGCTTTACTTCCCGATGAGCAAGAATCAGCTTTAAATGTAGCCAAAGATATTTTTAAACACTTTGAAAACATCGATGCTGCTGTTAATGAAAAAAACTACACTTTAGCCATTAATCAGTACAAAGAAGTTGTATCAGATTTGGATATATACGCTAGTTTAATTCCTCAGACTAAAGAACCAGAAGCTCCCGCCAAACAAGCTATGGAGGAGGCGGAAAATGCCTTTGAGGCAGTAAAAGCGGAAGTGCAAGAAACCATTGAACAAATCATTCCTGATTTTGATGACGAAGACAACGCTTAAAATCAATCTGTATTGATCATATCCACATTCCGCAGCTCTCTTAATGTAACAAAAAAGATTACGATATCCCTCGGGATTAGCGATCGCTCTCTATTGTCGATTTAGTAACACTAACTTGCTACATGCAGGTGGCTGCAGAATGGGTTTTAATGACCAAAACTAGTTTGATTTTGCTTTAAATCTCAACCCATCGACACAATAATTTACCATTTACTGTTGACCAGCGAGCTCCTAACCGTTTTAATGCCCTTTTACCCTTAACCTTTGCCCTTTACCCTCATAGCACAGATAAATTACATATTAGGTGCAAGATCTCAGTAATAGGTAAAACAATGACGAGCTAAATTCCTGTTTCTATAATTCCTAAGTTCAAGAGCGAAGTTTTACCCGTTACAAGTAGTTCTTTGCTTCTTTTTGAGAGTTTTTTGAGGCGATATTCAGCACGAGAAGCAGAGGATTTATCCCCTATTTCAGCACTAAAAACCAATTGTAGAGGATGTCTGTTTCTGGTGTATTTAGCAGCTTTAACACTTCCCGATTGGTGAACCTCAAAACGTTTGGGGACATCATTGGAAATTCCTGTATAGAGAGAATTATCACCACATCGAATCATATATACAGACCACATAAATTAACCATTCAAAACATAAGACCCAAAAGGCGATCGCTAATATCTCAACTTTCTTATCCCGAACTCAGGTTGATTAGGGTGTTGGAGATAACGAATTTGATCGGGATATTGTTCGGCATACTTAAGAGCGATCGCTGTGCTACCATCTGTCGAACCATCATCTACTAATAATAGTTTCCAATGTTCATAGGTTTGGGCTAAGATATTCTCGGGTGAACGAAAAAAGGTGTGACAGTTAAACAATAGAGAAGCTTTGAGTAAAGAGTAAAGAGTAACGAGTAAATACTTATTACTCATTACTTATTACTCATTACTTAAACAACGCGAAAATTAATTGTTGCCACCGTAAATTTCGCTCACCCGACATTCTCTATTGCTTCTGCTAAAAATTTTTCTTCGTTTAGAAAGATGGCGATCGCCGAAACTAAAGGCTGTTGGTTCATGGTTAGTAGTTAGCTGTGAAGCCAGTTCAGTAGTTTTCGTTCAAATTCCACTTTGTTCCAGTTTTGGACTTCAAAGCGAGGTAGTAAATAGCGATCGCTTTTGCGCCAGACGGTAGTTTCTAGGGTAGAACAAGCGTAATTAAATCCTGCCTCTTCTACTAAGGGTAAAGTTTCTGGGGAATATGCACCAAAGGGATAGGCAAAGCTGTGTACAGGATGATTTAAAAGTTTTTCTAAATTGAGCTTACTTTGTTGTATTTCTTCTCTTTGTAACTCTAAAGACTGCTCAGATAGTAAGGGATGGCTAACAGTATGACCACCTAAGTCAATAATGCCTCCTCGTTCTATTTCTGATAACTCGGCAATAGTCATGGGACGATGACTTGTGCGAGGTTCGGGGAATGAATAATTTGCCCAGGCTTTTATTTGTTCTAGTAGAGGTTGTCTTTGATGTGGGGTTAATGGCTGTAGTTTTGCCCACAGTTCATAGTAAAAGCGTAACCTCGATCCTGGTTGAGCATTCCACGCAGGAAGATTACGCTTGAGCCAAGCTTCTGATTTGCTGTAAATGCTTGCTGTACCTAATTCCCATTGTTGCTCTTGCTGGTGAATAGTTAGGGAAAGTTTTCCAGGTAATTGCTTTGTCTGTAAGATAATTCGCTCTAGTTCGTCCCACCAAAATTCCCTGGGTTTTGCTAGATATTCCGTGGCGACAAATACCGTAGCAGGGATTTGATATTGTTCTAACAGAGGTTTTGCCTGATGGAGATTGTTGGCATAACCATCATCAAAGGTGATTGCCACAGAGCGATCGCAAATGTTACCTTCTTGATGAGCCTGGGCTAATTCCTTAAGACTTATAGGTTGAGTATGCTGCTGAATAACCTGTAGATGTTCGGCGAAATTTTTAGGGGTAACGCGCAAAGACCAAGGATCGATATCCTCTTCTGCGACACGATGATACATTAGAATTAGTCCCTGGGAACTGAATTTTTTTGTACCTTGTCGTTAACTCGGCGCAATTTTCGCTGTACTTTATTAATGATTGTCTTCATCGTCTTTCCGTGATTTTACGGCTTTTACTGTAATAATTACTTCATAGTTTGGATCATGAAAATCCAATTCTGACGGTTGCAATTCCTTCGTTGCTAATCCATAGAGAAAAGCCGTCGCGGTTAATACATTCCCATAACTTTTAACTTCAATTTCTTCTGGGGGAAAAACTTCCTCGAAGAGTCTTTGGGCTGAAAGCTGGGTAAAACGCCAATATTCTCCCCATAAATCCATATCTTCTCGGCTGATTTGACTAATACCAGGAACTGTTAGTAGTAAAACGCCCCCTGGTTTAAGAATTCTAGATACAGTTTCGATCGCCGATCGCATATCGTAGATAAATTGAAGAGTCTGAGTCAGAATGATACAGTCAAAGCTATTTGATGGTATATTTTCGGCACGGGTTAGATCCGCAACAATAGAAACTGATGGATCTATATTGCCCATAGGTGCGTGAAGTATATCGCTCTGGGTAATGCGATCGCCACCAAATCTCATAGTATAAGTATTATCTTGTACCTCTAAAACTCTTCCTTTAATCCCCTCTCTTTGAGAGAATAAAAAGTTTTCAATATAATAGCGATCGAGTGGCAAGCCGCGATCAAATTCGAAATTATCGCTGATGGGCGTTAGCCGTCGCAAATCGCCAAATCTTGTCAAGCCTATGGGTGGCAAATCTGGATGATGTAGTTGATATGCTAGCCTCTGGTAAGAGGTAATCGGTAAGATTTTTTTGACGATTGACTTAATGAAATCCTTGCCTTCTTTTTTCAGTCGGTAAAGACGAGCAATTATTCTACTTTGTAGCGGATGACGATAGTGCCACAATTCTTGCTGTACAAACTGCCAAATCTCAGTATCTTGAGCTTGTTGTTGACTTAGATACTGTTCCAACCAAATTAAAAATGTCTTGCGGGCATCATAGTATTTTTGGGCGGTATGAGTCTGAATGGTACAAGCTTGATTATGTTGACGATAAAGATACCAACATTCACTAGAAACATATACTGGAAAATTCAAACACAACTTAGCATGAAACACCTGATCTTCATACATGCCTGCGAAAGAATCTTCGTATCCACCTATGGCTTTAATTGCCTCACGCCGCACCAGGATATCGCACAGGGAAGCCCATTCATCTCGTAAAAAGAGCAATAATACTGCTGGTGGTTTAGTTAAAGAATTTAAAGGAATATCTAGCTTTTGAATAAAGTCGCGTTGCTCATCTTCAGGCTTGCCCGTCCAACCGTACCACCACTTAGTTCGTCCACATACCAAAGCTGCATCAGGTTGAGTTTCCATAATGGCTACTTGCTGTTCGAGCTTTTTAGGCAACCAAATATCGTCTCCATCTATAAAAGCAATATATTCTCCAACAGCCCGATCAATCCCCAAATTACGAGATGCGCTCATGCCAAGATTTTGATGTCCCTGATGTTCGAGATATTTAATCTGTTGGGAAAATTTCTCGGTATAACTTCGAGCGATCGCACTACTTTGATCCGTTGAGCCATCGTCTACTAGTAACAATTCCCAGTTTTTGTAAGTTTGAGCCAAAATGCTGGCGATCGCTTTAGCGATAAATTTTTCTTCATTTAAAAAAATTAAAATAATAGAAACTAATGGTCTGCGGGACATTTCCGCCCACTGTTCATCAGATATCTCCTTTACCATATTCATCTTCTATCTCGTCATTAACCATAGTTTTGTTATCAAGCCCAGTATTTTTATTGCCGTTGGTACAGCGATTTCCTACTAGGCGTAAATTTTAAACCTGATGTTTTTTAATTTTCCATTGCAACGCAAACCTTTTCTGATTTAGCCAGATATAAAGAAATCCAGCCACAGCAACTAACATTTCAATAACTTCATCTAAATAGTTGATTAGATCGTCAAGCTGTTCTTGAATGACGACAAAATCTTGAAACAGGTCGATCGCCGAAATTAAGGTAATAATTACAAACCAAGAGAACAACACATATGATGCGCCAAGCTGGCGATAATGTCTCATCTTATTCAACCAAATACCAATTAAACCTGCAATACCAAACGTTAGCGGAAAAATCTCTAAATGGTCGTTAAAACCCTCAAAATTATGTAGCGTCAATTCACCCTGAGTATTGATGTTTTCAATTGCTGTTGGAGTTTTGAACCCCAAAAACCATTGTCCCCAGGCTACTTCTTCTGCACCGATAACTAGCAAGCCGATGGCAAAAACTAGATAAAACCAAAAGGCAACTTTACCTGCTCGATGTTGTCTCAATTGCCAAACTAAAATTAGTCCCTGAATTCCACCAGCCATAGCAAAGAAAAAAGTCAATAATTCTACGGGACGATTTTCTGTTAATCCCCTGATAGCCATCCCGCGGGTTACGGGAATGATCAGTAACCCACTATAAAAAATCACAATAATTAAGGGAATTAAAGCGATCGCCAGTAACTTATTGGCGGGTAAACCATTTTGTTTACTCTCATCTACAATCTTAGTTTTAACTTTACTTAAAAGATTCATTTGACACTCCCGCCACTAAATTATTAATTCCGCTATCGCTTCATTGCTAATTTTAGTGGGAGTCTTCTCAAAATATTAAAGATAAACTAGCAATGCTGTTCGGATAAGCATCATTTCTGCTCCCCTTGCTTCCCCTGCTTTTTTTAACCGACAACTTTTCTTAACCGAATAGTATTGGGTCTTGGTGCTTGTTCGTTTAAAATAGCTACAATTAAAAAACATTTACTAAAGCATAGCTGCATGATTCCTACCGTTATAGAAAGTTCAGGTCGCGGCGATCGCGCCTTTGATATTTATTCTCGTTTACTTAGGGAGAGAATTGTCTTTTTAGGACAACAAGTTACTGATGAAATCGCCAACTTAGTGGTGGCACAACTACTGTTTTTGGAAGCAGAAGACCCAGAAAAAGATATTTATGTATATATCAACTCCCCTGGTGGTTCAGTATCCGCAGGAATGGGAATGTTTGACACTATGAATCAAATTCGCCCTGATGTCTGCACCATCTGTATTGGTTTGGCTGCCAGTATGGGTGCTTTCTTACTGAGTGCAGGGGAGAAAGGAAAGCGGATGAGCTTGCCTAATTCCCGTATTATGATTCACCAGCCTTTGGGTGGCGCACAAGGACAAGCAACTGATATTGAAATTCAGGCAAAAGAGATTTTATATCTTAAACAGAAGCTAAACGGACATTTGGCAGATCATACAGGACAACCCCTATCAAGAATTGAAGAAGATACTGAAAGAGACTTCTTTATGTCTGCCGAAGAATCTAAAGAATATGGTCTAATCGATCAAGTTATTTCTCGTCATCCTTCTGCTAGTAATCTTCCTGAGCCAGTTGGGGCATGAGGTAGAAAGGGTTTGCTACCATGTCGTAAAGCACTTATATTAACTATCAAATACACACGAGCGATCGCATTATCGAGTAACAGCGATCGCCATTTTTTTAATAAATTTCGGCATGGTACAGAAATTTAAAAAATCACCTTAATATTTCAGTTAAAGCTAGCTACGATTCAGCTAAACTATTTTTTCTAGACCATAAATCAAAGAACTTAATTCAGTCACCTTACGAATTGAAAGTAACACTCCAGGCATATAACAAGAGCGATCGCTAGTATCGTGACGTAAAGTATATAGTTGTCCAGGTGCGCCAAACAATACCTCTTGATGAGCAATTAAACCTGGCAAACGGATGCTGTGAATGGGAATATTGCGTGCTGCTGTACTACCTCTAGCTCCCGCCATTGTCTCTTTGGATTCTACTTTGGGAGGATTAAATGATTTGCCCATTTCCGCCAGCATTTGAGCTGTTTTAATCGCTGTGCCACTGGGAGCATCAGCTTTGCGATCGTGATGTAGCTCAATAATTTCGACGTGATCGAAATATTTGGAGGCGTTGATAGCTGCTTGCTGGAGCAATACCATCCCAATGGAAAAATTAGGAATAATTAAAGTTCCTGTACTGGCTTTTGAAGCAAACTCACTCAAATCCCTTAACTGTTCATCAGTTAACCCCGTAGTACCCACCACGGGACGGACTCCATAGGCGATCGCACTGCGAGTATTTTCATACACGCTATCGGGATGAGTAAAATCTACCATGACTCCCTGTACTTTCTCTTGAGTTGCCAAGACTAAGACACTCTGTAGATCATTCAGGACAGGAACTTCTAATGCTCCAATACCAATTATTTCTCCAATATCTTGACCTAAATATTCAGGATTAAGATCCACTGCGCCAATTAACATCATGTCATTGGCTTGGGACACGGCTTTAATTACCTCCCTACCCATCTGACCCAAAGCACCATTAACTACCACTGGAATCGGCGATTTATCTGTCATTTGTATTTTAATATCTCTTCAAAGTTCCTAGAAGAAGTTATTGTGACATCCTCCCAACGCTAAATACTCGTTAAGCTTTCACTTCACTCGGATTATAGCGCGGGCTTCCATTATCGCTAATGGATCTTGCTCTCCTGCTGGAAAAATCCAGGTTGCGCCACTTATCTAGAACCATGTTCCCCGACAGTACGACTTGAGAGCCAATTTCTTGCTTTTCGGGAGTCCCCCGATACGTTTCTTCACCTCGGTTACATATTTCTTGCGCCGAGACGATATCTCTATCTTCAACATAACCACATTGAGCGCAAGAATGCAGCCTGATACTCAAGTCTTTTCTGACTTCAGACCGACAGTTGCTACAGGTTTGTGAAGTTCCACGGTGGTCAACTTTTCCGACAAACACATCTCGCTTTTGGGCTACATACTCCAGTATTGAGCGTAACTGACCAAAACTAGCATCAATAGTATGCTTCCCTAGCATCCCTTTCGCCATGATACGGAAGTCACAATCTTCAACATAGATTGTATCTGCCAGATCACATAGCTTGTGAGCTAGCTTGAACTGATAGTCTTGACGTTTGAATCCAATGTGATTATGTTGTTTGGCTACCTTTAGTCTCGCTTTCTCATAGTTCTTTCCTCGTTTCATCTTTCTTGACAGTCGCTTTTGTAGCACTTTCAGCCGACGATAGGCTGTCTTGAAAAACTTTGGTCTAGGTTCTGTATATCCGTCACTTGTTGCTATGTAAGATAGCAAACCAACATCTACACCGATTGCATGACCGTGAGGTACTGGACTTGGTAGCTCTATATCTGAGTGAATCGCTACTACAGCAAACCAACCCACAGCTTTCTTCACCACTCTGACTTGCTTAATTACAAAACCGACTGGGATTGGTCGATGCAGATTAATCTGCACCTTGCCCAGTTTAGGTAGTTGTATCTGCCAGTCGTTTAGCGACACAAAGCGGTCTTGGAAGTCTCCCCCATGAGCTATTGTCTCAAGAAGAGGATTAGTTTTGAACTGAGGAAAGAGAACAGACTTTAGTTGCCCGTATTTCTTGAACCTTGGAAAGCCGTACCCCCTGGCTCTAAAGAAGTCCCATCCGTCGTGCAGTCTTCTGATATTGGTTTGTAATACCTGAGAAGGAACTGTTTTTAGTCGAGGAAACTTTTTTTTTGCTTTTGGTAGGTTATTTTGCTGTTGGTGATACCCAGGAAAAGGATAGCTTGCTGCCATAATATATTCTGATTCCAAGCTACACCTATCTATGGGACATTTACGACTGGCTATCCAGTCTTTTAATTCCCTTAGTGCATAGTTATAACTGAGACGACAAGTTTCCAACCACTCCGACAGTAGTTCGATTTGCTGTGCATCTGGGTATAATCTATAGGTGTAATTTAGAATCATCCAAATAGTTTACCATGTTTTTACTTCCTTGGTAGACTATTGCTGGAATGAATTTGTAATGATTTGCGACGCGAGGCTAGTCCTTTAGGGTTCGACTACACTTCGTTGCGCTTGACAGGCTTTTCATCCCAACACCAAATCAAAGATTCTGGTGTGGGACTTCCCACCCTATAAGTTTTTTTTTAAATTGAGATTTAATGTCAATTGATTAATGTCAATTGATTAATGTAAATTAAGTATATTCTTATTGCTTAATCACATTAATTTCTTAAGTGGAGACAATTTATGACCAACCTTAATCCACCTAAGCAGGGAATAAAAAGTTTTCTAGCACTGACAATAACCATTGTATTTGCTATCACCAGTTGGCTGATTCCCTGTTCGGGTGCATTAGCACAAACCGCAACCTCCACCAAACCCCAAAAACCAAATATTATCGTCATTTGGGGGGATGATATTGGTCAAAGTGATATTAGTATCTTTACTAAAGGCATGATGGGCTTTAAAACCCCCCATATTGACCGTATCGCCCAAGAAGGGATGCTCTTTACCGACTATTATGCCGAGCAAAGTTGTACAGCAGGTCGTTCTTCTTTTATTACAGGACAAAGCGTCTTTCGTACTGGTTTGAGTAAAGTAGGTTTACCAGGTGCAGATTTAGGTCTGCGTGCTGAAGACCCCACTATTGCGGAAATGCTTAAACCTCTGGGTTATGCTACCGCTCAATTTGGCAAAAATCACCTGGGAGACAAGGATGAGTTTTTACCCACTAATCACGGTTTTGATGAGTTCTATGGCAATCTCTATCACCTCAACGCTGAAGAAGAACCAGAATTACCTGATTATCCTAAACCAGAAGATTTTCCTAATTTCCGCCAAAAGTTTGGTCCTCGTGGTGTAATTCATAGTTTTGCCGATGGTCGTATTGAAGATACTGGTCCGTTGACGAAAAAACGCATGGAAACCATTGATGATGACATTGCGGATCACTCTGTGGAATACGTCAAAAAACAAGCAGAGTCAGGTGAACCATTTTTTATGTGGACTAATTTCACTCATATGCATTTCCGCACCCATCCTAAACCCGAAAGTGTCGGTCAAGCTGGGCGTTGGCAATCTCCTTACCATGACACGATGATCGATCATGATAAAAATGTCGGTCAAATTTTAGCTGCTTTAGATGAAGCGGGATTAACGGATAATACGATCGTTATTTATGGGACAGATAACGGTCCTCACATGAATAGTTGGCCCGATGCAGCGATGACTCCTTTCCATGGGGAAAAAAATACAGGTTGGGAAGGTGCATTCCGCGTTCCCTTTATGGTACGTTGGCCTGGTCACATTCCTGCTGGTGTGGTATCGAATGATATTATGTCCAATTTAGATTGGATGCCTACTTTAGTGGCGGCAGCAGGAGATCCAAATATCAAAGAAAAACTTCTCAAAGGTTATAGAGCAGGTCGTAAATCTTACAAAGTACACCTTGACGGTTATAACTTCTTGTCCTATTTAACTGGTGAAACCAAAGAAAGTCCCCGTCAAGAATATTTTTACTTTTCTGATGATGGTGACTTGTTGGCGATGCGTTATGACAATTGGAAAGTACATTTTGCTCAACAACGCACAGAAGGTACTTTAGCCCTCTGGGGCGAACCGTTTGTAAAAAACCGTCTCCCTTGGCTATATAACCTAAGGACTGACCCTTATGAACGAGCTAGTATTACTTCCAATACCTATTGGGATTGGTATCTAGATCATCTCTTTTTACTGGTACCTGCTCAATCTTACGTGGCTGATTTCTTACAAACCTTTAAGGAATTTCCACCCCGTCAAAAAGCTGCTAGCTTTACCATTGATGACGCTCTAGAGTCTTTACAAAGACAACCCAGTAGCTAACCTATTTATGGTCAAAATCTTTTGACCTGTAAGGACATATTCATAACCCACATTCCGCCCTCGTACAAATGAACTAACTATAGATAGAGAATACATTAGTATTATTCCCCATCAATAGTATTTGGTTCATAATCACTACGCTGCTTGTAGTGTAGTGATTATAGACTTTAAGTTACATATAGCGAGGTATGGAATGTGGGTTAATAAGATACAGCGAATTTATGGATAGTTCTGTTTTTGCAATTTTAGTTAAAGTTGCTCTTTTTACTTTAATGTTAGCGATAGGAGTTAATTTAACCTGGGAAAAATTAATTCCCCTTTGGCAAAACCCTTTATCCCTACTTTAATTGCTTATATGATTCTAGGCGCGATCGTAGCTGTTCCTTATTCATTATGGAGTAAGCGTCAATTGGCTAAATTGCCACAAAATTCTGCTAGTTAACTATTTTTAGTAATTAATTTATGACTTTCATATCGAATAAATTGATTAAATCTATTTTTTTAATGGCATTTTTATCATATTTTCTAGGCTTAAATCCTACTAACGCCCTAGCAGGAAGCTCTCCTTCCTGTCCAGAAGAAATGGTATATATTCCTGGTGGGACTTTCCGTATGGGGTCAGATAATACAGATTTCGTGGAAGAAAAAGCCGTAGATGATGTTAGCGTAGACAGCTTTTGCATCGATAGCCACGAAATTACTAATGCCCAGTGGACTGAATTTGTCAAAGAAACTGGTTACATTACCGTAGCGGAACGTCCTCTATCTCCAGACCAATTTCCCAACCTACCAGACGAACAGAGAAAACCAGGTTCTCTGGTGTTTCAGCCTCCAGAAGAAGGAGTACAACAGGTTGCCTATATGAGTTGGTGGCATTGGTTAGAGGGAGCTAATTGGCAACATCCCTTTGGTTCGGATAGCGATATTGAGGGCAAAGACAATCATCCTGTAGTCCATATTTCTTATGAAGATGCCGTTGCCTACGCCCAATGGGCAGGAAAACAACTTCCTACTGAAGCCCAATGGGAATATGCAGCCCGAGGAGGACTGGAGGGCAAGGATTATACCTGGGGCGATCAATATTCTGCTCAAAATGCAAATACTTGGCAGGGAATGTTTCCCTTTTTTAATACTAAAGAGGATGGTTACTTAGGAACAGCTCCTGTCGGCACATTTCCTCCTAATGGCTATGGTTTATACGATATGGCGGGGAATGTGTGGGAGTGGACACAGGATTGGTATCAGGTTGACCGTGATGCTATGGCACATAAAAAGAACCCTAAAGGACCTAATCACGGGTATGACCCGAAAAAGCCAACTGATAAGTTAGTTCATGTGATTAAGGGTGGCTCTCACCTTTGTGCGCGTAATTATTGTAGTCGCTATCGTCCCGCCTCGAGAGAGTCTGAATCATCTGATACGGGCACTACTCATATTGGTTTTCGTTTAGTGAAGAATCTCTAAGTTGAGCCCAGGTCTAGATCTGATGTAGTGAAATACACTGTAATAGTTTCAATTTGACTTTAAGAATTTTAACCGAAGAGAATAAAGCTCTGGATTAAGATGTAAGGTGTATGTATAGAGTTCCAAGTCTTGACTTACTAGGTCGATGTTCTCCCGGTTCGTTTCAATCTGTTCGCTTTCACTCAATCGGACATGGTGTTTTAATGTTCTTCCTTGATGTTCTTCCTTGTACTGCTGGTATTTGTTTATTAATGATGACAACTGGTTGTAGTTCTTGGAGGATGGGATTATCCCGAACCACTGCTGATTGGTCAAATCGGTCTGCCGAAATCTCCTGTTACTCTGGCGGTCAGCTCATCTATTCAGGTAAGACTAATGGGAAGGTAATCTCGGAATCAAATTCTGATGGATATATTTTCATTGCTGCAGATGATGGAAAACTCAAGGAAGTATCTGGCGACTGTATAATCAAGTACGAATAAGCTTCCTTTTCGTGCAACAAAGCCTTATATAATTAGAAAAAATCAAATTTTCTGCTTTATGACTTGGCTGAGCCGGCTCAAACAATATTTTCAACAGTCTTGGCAAAGTCTTACTCAAGATTGGCAGGTGCTGCAAGAAGATCCTATTCCAGCTAGGGAATTGAATCAGACTTTTTTAGAAGCATCACTTCCAGCTTGGGACTTCTATTTACTGCTGGCTTTGGCATCAGCGATCGCTACTTTTGGCTTACTAACTAATAGTGCTGCGACAATTATCGGTGCGATGATTATTGCGCCGCTGATGAATCCTATTATTACCTTAGCTTATGCTCTGGTAGTGTTGAGTCCACGATTGATAGAGCGAGGCATCTTCACCCTGCTAACAGGAATTGTTTTAGTCATTGTCATCGGCTTTTTGGACTAATTAAATAAGTTAATAAGTTAATGAGAACTCGTGACCTGGTCTTGCGTACTGGTGCAGTATTAGATATTCCTCCCCGCACGGCACGACTACTGACTATAGTATGACTATAGTAGGTGCGATTGGGGTCATTACTATCGTTGTCGAGAGCTTGGTCGGCAATCGTTTGGAAACGATTTAATTTTTTGAATTTTCAATTTTGAATTAACCAAAATTATGTCCGAACAAGAAGCAAAAACACCAAGTAATAATGAACTTGCCATACAGCGTACCGAAATGGCGCGGGAACGCAATGAAATGTCCGTAAAAAGGACGGAAATGGCGGTAGAAAGAACTGATTTAGCCGAGATACGTACTGAGTTAGCTAGAGAACGTACCCGTGCAGCCCAAGAAAGGACTTTAATGGCGTGGATTCGTACTTCATTATCCATGATTAGTTTCGGTTTTGGAATCGATCGCTTTTTTAACTATTTAGAGAACACCAAAACTGGAAGGGATATTAATTCTTTAACGGAGGAACGAATTTTAGGTTTGAGTTTAATGGTTTTGGGTATTTTCGCTTTAGTTGCTGCTTTGATTACTCACTGGTTTACCCTCAAAAACATTCAAGAAAGAGAGTTCAAATATGTTCCCAATTGGTCCCAGGGGTTTACTGTCGGGATTATTCTTCTCTTTATTGGATTGGCAGCATTTATTCCTTTAATTGTTAATGACTTAAACATCAGTGAAATTTTTACTCTTGATAGTCAAGTAATCAAAAATTTAATTTCCCTGACCATTTTTACTATTATGTTAACTATGGGTGCTAAAATTCCTTTACCCGATCTAGCTTCTGTGAAAAATCAGCCTAAATTTTTAGCCAAATCTTTATTGTCAGTTTTAGTTTTATTCCCCCTGATAGTTGCCTTTATTTTATTAATATTTCATCCCTCAAAAGGAACGGCGACCGCTTTAATTTTGCTGGCGGCTTCTCCTGCTCCTCCCCTGCTAACTACAAGAGCTGTGATAGCTGGTGGACAGGTAAAATTTAGTGCTAGCTTACAAGTTATTTTATCTTTGTTAGCTGTAGTTTTTACTCCATTAATCTTATTTGTTTTTGCTAAAATAATTTCTAGCAATCAGGTAAATATTAACTTCTTATTGGTTGCCAAGCAGATAGCTACAGTCCAATTTTTCCCTTTAACTCTAGGTTTGGTAATTCGTAAAGTTTCTGCCGATTTAGCTGAAGAAATCGGTAACTTATTAATTAATATTGCTAATACTTTATTTTTGGTCATGGTACTCTTTGCGATATTTATTAGTTTTAATCTTATTCCCTTAGCTGGTTGGCAAGCTGGTGGGGTAATTGCCCTAATTATTCCTATAGGTTTAACTATCGGTCATTTGCTAGGTGGTATCGATCAAAACTTAGATACTCGTTCTACTTTAGCCACTGCTACTGTTGCTCGTAATGTGGGATTGGCTCTCTATATTGCTATTGTTAATGGTGCAACCATCGCTATACCTACCATTGCTGCTTATCTGATCCTGGGGACTATTTTAGCTCTACCTTATAATGTTTGGATAAAAAGACAAATGGAAGCACAAGCTACATAAAATATGGCGCCGATTCACGACAACTTATTCATGAGGATAAAATTGTTTGTTTATTGATCCCATTGTTCCAAGATGGTAAGAGATCCTGAATAACATTTTGAACCATAGCAGTTGTTAATAATGTCAAATTATAGACATTCTAATTAATTTCCGTATGTTTTTAATTTTTAGACCCCACCACAAATATACTCGCGATAATACCCAACAAGGCTACTGTTCCCAATAAAGCAAGAACATAAGCTACTAGGAGAGTTGGTGATTTTCTTGATTGGTACAATAAATCATTACGTTGAATTTTCTTAAGTTGGTGACGATAATCAAGGGCAGCAGCTAACATCGAAAAAGTGCCTAAAGCAATGAAAGAAATCGCCAAGATGCGAGAAAGACGAATAGGATTTCCAGGGCTACCTAACTCTTGATTAAGGATTGTCACAATACTTTCAATGCCGAAACCAAAACTAATAAGACTTAAACAAGTACGAATCCACGCCATTAAGGTGCGTTCTTCAGCTGCTCTATTGCGTTGTTTGGCAAGTTCTGTGCCAGGATTAGGATTAGTCATTTCAGTTAATAGTAATTAAGAAAACCCAATAATGGTAATTAAAAGACCAATTAAACCAAAAGTAATGATAGCGACAACAACAAGAATATTTAGAGGGCTACTAGGACTAAAAAAGTAGTCCTCTCGTTTAATTAAGTTTACTTGTAGGTAATATTGTGTCATTGCTATGATTAGCAAACCAATACCCAAGGCAATGAGAATTAAGCTAATGCGATGAGTTAATTGGATAGTGATAAATTGATTATTGCCAGGAAACTTCTGTTCTAGAGCTAGAAAAATTTGCTCAATCGCAAAGCCAAAACCAATTAAAGTTAAGCAATTTTGAATCCAAGCAGTCATGGTTCGCTCTGCCGCAGCACGATTACGCTCTTTAGCTAACTCATTGGTGGAACCTTTAAATTTATTGGGTTGAGAAGATGCCATTTTGATTTTTGATTTATTTAGCTAGTAGCTTGTCTCCAGATTGTTAGGAAGGCACTGATGGCAATAATCACCAATGCTCCAGCTACCTTAATACTTAGAGAACTTCGGGGTGTGTAATCATATTCTGGTTGTTGCAAACGTTTAATTTCACCTTGATAGTCTAAGGCTGCCAAAATTACAGCCAATGTTCCTATTCCCACAAATAACAGACTAAACACTTTAACTAGAATTATTGGTGCTACTTGGTCGGTTTTTGAACCCAAATAGAGTTTTGTGACAATACGCTCTACTGCAAAACCAATACCAATTAAAGAAACACTTGTCCGAATCCAGGATAAAAGGGTGCGATCTGCCGCAATACGGTTACGCTCTTTAGCAAGTTCTATTTGAAAATTTGGTGATTTACTGAATCGATTTGATTCTGCCATAATATCTCAAATGATTTCAGCTGACTCCTAGTTTTTATGCAACAACGCCATCCCCCACGTTCAAAGTAGACGGGGTTTATTTACTTGAAGAAATTAACTAACTCTTCCAGCTTAGACCAGGCTACGCCACTGTTAATAATCTCTTTGGCGATGGTAACACCTTGAAAATGATCTCCAAAAGGTACTAGTTCTCCTACCTGTAAAGCAAGGGAGGTATTTAAAGCAACTGCATCTTGTTGTGCAGTTGTTCCTTTTCCTTGGAGTACGTTGCGTAAGATATTGGCGTTTTCTGCAACTTCTCCCCCCTTTAATTCACTCAGTGGCGCTGGTTTTAAACCTAGTGCCTGAGGATTGATGATACTTGGGCTGACTTTACCATCATTGACCATAGTTAAATCAGTAGCATCTCCCAATCCTGCTTCATCTAATTTTTCTCTACCGTGCAACACAATCGCATTAGACGTTCCCAGTATGTTAAGAGCTTCTGCCATGCTGTGAAGAAATTGACTGTCATAGACTCCAATTACTTGACCAGTAGGACAAAGAGGATTAACTAGAGGTCCTAGAAGATTAAATACAGTTCTAATTTTGAGAATGCTACGCAAAGGTGCCACACTTTTCAGGGCGGGATGCCAACCACGAGCAAACAGAAACGTAATTCCCACCTCGTCAACTGCTGCTCTGGCTTGCTCTGGAGAAGCGGAAAGATCGACACCTAGATATTCTAGTACGTCTGCTGAACCCACTTTACTAGAAGCAGAGCGATTGCCATGTTTCGCTACCTTTACTCCTGCTGCTGCGGCAATAAAAGCTGCCGCCGTGGAAATATTAAAAGTAGCCGCACCATCTCCCCCTGTGCCACAAGTATCGATGACAGGATAATCATGAGTTATTTCCTGTTGCTGAAGAGATTGAGACTTAAGCACCTGAGCCATGCCTGCTAATTCTTCGGCTGAAACTCCCTTAGCTTGAATTGCTACCAAAATTGCCCCAGACAATACAGCAGGAATATCAGACTGTAACCATCCCTCCATCAATTGCCCAGCTTGAGCCTGGGAAAGGGATTGTCCGTCTAATAACTGTTGCAGCAAACTCGAAAAATCGATTGAATTATGTTCCATGAGTATTTCGTTGATCTGGGAGATGATTATTCGTCCTAAAGACGGAAGACGATTTACAATTAAAAGCTGTATTCTGATTTTTTAGATTCGCTTAAAATTAAATTTAATTCCATGAAATATTTTCGCCGACTAAGTGCATTTTTGTTGCTGTTAATTCTATTGATTTTTCCTGTACCTGCTATTGCGGGAAGCTCTTCTTCTGTTACCCCTTCTACTTACAGCGATTCAGACTTTAAAAACAAAGATTTTTCGGCTAAAGTTTTGCAGAGTGTAGATTTTGCCAAGGTAGACCTTGAGGGAGCGAATTTTAGTGATGCGGACATCAGAGGAGCAGTATTTAATGCTTCTAATCTAGCTAACGCTAATCTGTCAGGGGCGGATTTTAGCTATGGATTTGGCTATTTAACTAACTTTGATGGGGCTGATCTGACTAATGCTAATTTCCAAGAGTCTATTTTATCTTTTTCCACTTTCAAGGATGCCAAGATCAAGGGTGCAGATTTCACTTTTGCAGTTCTAGAGAAATGGCAGGTTAAACAACTATGTGAAAATGCTTCTGGAGTTAATCCTAAAACTGGCGTGGATACCCGCGAATCTTTAGGCTGTAGATAACGAGTATTATTAAGTTTTAGTTTTACTTTAATTTGAAGCTACACAGTGAACAGAGCTAATTTCCATGGCATCAAATAAATAGCATACTCCTCCATATTTATTGAGAATAGGTTTAATTTGGGTAACGATGGGTTCAACTTTCTCTTGAGGACAATAGCAAATAATAAATACATTGCTTAATTTGCTGCTGCCTAAATTAACATCGTCGGATACCTTCCCCAAGTCCCCTTTGCCAATCACGTTCCTGATGATGGAATAGCCAGGAACATTTATTTCATCTAAAATATTGGTGATTTTATTGACTTCTTTAGAAGCTACAATCATCTCTAATCTACTTATTGAACGCACTTTGTATTCCCTCTAAAATTAATTATTTTTTTCTATATTGATGAATTGTACTCAATTATTATTCAACTTTTCTTGCTTCGTAATATTTTGGTTTTTAAGCTTAATATCAGCTGCTTCAATGTTGGCGATCGCTTCTTGCAGGGCAGAGAGGCGATCTCCAAAGTGGTTGTTAGGTGATAGTAACCTTAAGATTTTCATTTTTTGCAATCTTTCTTGAACCTTCCCTTTAGCACCAACTAGAAATACTTGGCGTTTTTTTTCACAAGCATCCTTGACCATATTTTCGATCGCCAAAGAAGCAGTTACCCCCAACAAAGGTACATCACTAAGATCTAAAATTAAAGCCTCATATTGTCTAATAATTCCCATTCTTTGAGAAATGGTTTTTGCGGCACCGAAACTCATTGGACCTGTAAGATTAAATAATAAAATCTTTCCTTTGGCTCGTTTGATAATGTATTTTTCTTCCGCAGTCAAATGAGTATCATCATCATCAGGATCGTTAATAGCCTGAATATGATTACTTTGAATATCAGTCAAGTTTTTAATTGTTAATAAGTTGGCAAAAAATACCCCCACGGCCACAGCGGTAATTAAATCAACAAATACGGTGAGAAACATGACTAGGTACATTAAGCCTGTTGCTTTGAGAGAAATTTGATGAGCCCTTTTCAGGAAACTCCAATCGATAATATCGATACCGACTTTAATCAAGATTCCTGCCAAAACTGCATGAGGAATATTAGAAGTTAGTTCTCCTGCTTTAAGTACAATAATTAATAAAACTAAGGCATGAACCATTCCCGAAATAGGAGTCTTACCTCCAGTTTTGACATTGATTACTGTCCGCATGGTTGCCCCTGCCCCAGGAAGCCCACCAAAGAAACCAGAGATTAAGTTACCAATTCCTTGACCGATTAATTCACGGTCAGAATCATGTTGAGTTTGAGTAATGTTGTCCGCTACCAAAGAAGTCAGCAAGGAGTCAATTGAGCCTAACACTGCCAGCATCAAGCCATAACCAAGTATAGATCTGAGTTGATTAACGTCAAATGTAGGAAAATGTAGACTGGGTAGTCCACTGGGAATATCACCAATCAATTGCAGACCGTTATCAGGATAATAAATGCCGATAGCTACCGCCACCGTAGTTCCGATAATTAGCGCCAGCAAGGGAGAAGGAATGATCCGAGTTACTTTAGTAGGACAGCCAAACACGATCGCCAAAGTCAGAATACCCAGACCCACCGCAGCAGGATTGGCATCAACAACAAATTCAGGCAGCTTACTAATCGACTCCACTACATTTGCCGAAGCCTCATGTCCGAAAAATGGCCCAATCTCCAACAAGATAATAATTAAACCGATCCCCGACATGAAGCCCGAAATCACCGTGTAGGGCATCAGGGTAATGTATTTGCCCAACCGCATAATGCCAAAGAGAATCTGGAATATTCCTCCTAACATAATCACGGTAAAGGCGAGCGCTATGCCATCAGTTGAGTTCCTGGCTGCCATACCAGAAAAAACTGTCGCAATTACCACTGTCATCGGTCCTGTAGGTCCAGAAATTTGCGAAGGAGTCCCTCCAAATAGGGCCGCAAAGAAGCCCACAAAGATTGCACCATAAAGACCAGCGATCGCACCAGCCCCAGAAGATACGCCAAAAGCCAGGGCTAAAGGCAATGCGACAACTGCTGCGGTAATTCCGCCAAACAGATCGCCTCGAATATTTTTTGAGTGTAAACCGTTTACCAGTTGCATAAGAATTTGATAACTGCGTTATCCTTTAAACGATATTATCCCCACATGCGATTGATAACTGCTAAATAAACAGGGATGCCAATAATGATATTGAAGGGAAAAGTTAAGGCTAAAGCCATGGAAATATACAAACTGGGGTTGGCTTCGGGGACAGTCATGCGCATCGCTGCTGGTACAGCTATATAAGAAGCACTAGCAAGTAATACCGCAAATAAAAGAGCGTTGCCGACGGACATGCCAATTAGCTTGGCAATACAAATTCCGATTACAGCATTAAATACTGGCATGAAAATGGAAAAGCTAATCACAAAAGAGCCACTTTTCCTTAAATCATCTATTCTTCTCGCTGCCACCAGACCCATATCTAATAAGAAAAAAGTCAACATTCCATAAAATATTTCTCCGGTAAATACATCTAGTCTTTCCCAACCTTTTTCGCTGGTTATCATACCTACTACTAGGCTACCCAACAATAGAAAGACTGAACCATTTAAAAAGGCTTCCCGTAAAACTTCAGACCAGGAAAACTCTTCTTCCCCTTTTTCCTTACTGCCCCCTTTAGTTTGAGTAAACAACCTGACTAAGATTAGCCCAATAATAATTGCAGGAGACTCCATTAGGGCTAAAGCAGCTACCATGTGTCCCCCATATGCAATCGGTGGTGTTTGTTGTTCCAGAAACGAAGTAGCAGTAACAAATGTTACCGCACTAATTGAACCATAGGTAGCAGCGATCGCTGCTGCATTATAGACATCTAATTTTATTTTGAGAATAAAAAAAGAATAAATTGGCACAATTGCAGCAGCCAGAATAGCAGCAAATAAAGTTATGGCAATTTCACCATTAATCCCGCTTTCATGAATTTCATGCCCCCCTTTAAATCCAATGGCAAATAAGAGATAAAGAGAAAATAATTTAGGCAAAGGCTGAGGGATTTCTAAATCAGATTTGAGGAAAACCGCCATCATACCAATAAAGAAAAATAAAACTGGCGGATTTAAAATATTGGAAAGAATTAAACTAGAGTCCATAACTTAGAGTCCATAACTTGTTAGGAGCTACCATTTAGAATACAGGCATGAATTGATTTCAGATTCCCTTAAAGCCTCTAAATTCCCCAGACACAACATGATGTTTTCGACAGGATGAGGAGAAAAAGTTCAAAGTAAACTGACGTTCATCAGTGAGATTGGCAATTTGTTTTATTCCTTAAGATATAACGGTTCTCGAATTGGTAAGATCCAAAATTATTTGTTTGGAGACAGAAGTCCCCATTCGAGGATAAAGCAGAAGTAAGATGTATCTCAGTAAACCGAGAAACGCTATACTACTAAATGAATACCTTGAAAACATGGAAATATCCTAGGTAATGTTGGTCGTTCTGTCAGTTTACCAAAAAGCTGCAAATTACAAGCCTTAAGCTGCCTCGGTGCCACTTGACGGTAGAAGCCTTTTAATTGACTTCCCTCTACTTCCCTCACAAGGGTAGACTTTTTACATTTAAGCCTGAAACCAAGATAGTAAGGTTAAATTAAAAATTAAGGGATCAGTAATCAGTCCCGTACCACAAGGGCACTTGTCCCATCTTCGTGGCTTGCCCCAAACTAAGCGGTGTAAACCCTCGAATGGGGATAACATCCTCGAATGGGGACTTGTCCTCGAATGGGGATAACATACCACAAGGGCATAACATCAAGGGGGATAATATAATCAGTAATCAAATAATGTCTGAAAGTATCATCCAGGTAGAAAACTTGGGTAAGAAATACATCATCGGTCAAAATAGGCAAGTCGGAGGGATGAATCTGCGGGAAACCATTACCGAGAGTGCTAAGTCACTAGGCAAAAAAGTTTTTCACCTCCACAAAAAGACTACCAAGACTAATCCTGTTCAAGATTTCTGGGCATTAAAAGATGTTTCCTTGTCCATAAATCAAGGAGAAATTGTGGGCATCATTGGGCGAAACGGTTCAGGAAAATCAACATTATTGAAAATTCTCAGCCGTATTACTGAGCCAACTACAGGAAAAATTAAGATTAAGGGTAGAGTTGCTAGTCTCTTGGAAGTGGGGACTGGCTTTCATTCAGAATTAACTGGGAGAGAAAATATTTATCTCAACGGCGCAATTCTGGGCATGGGGAAGGCAGAAATTAAGCGCAAGTTTGATGAAATTGTGGCCTTTGCGGAGGTAGAAAAGTTTCTCGACACTCCAGTCAAGCGTTATTCTTCAGGAATGTATGTCCGTTTGGCTTTTGCCGTGGCTGCTCATTTAGAACCCGAGATCCTGATTGTGGATGAGGTATTAGCTGTGGGAGATGCAGCCTTTCAGAAAAAATGTTTAGGCAAGATGGGGGATGTGGCAACTAATGAAGGACGCACAGTATTATTTGTTAGTCACAACATGGCTACAGTAAGGGCTTTATGCCAAAAAGCTTACTTATTAAACTCTGGTCAGATAGATTATCAAGGTTCAACCTCAGGTGCGATTGAGCGATATATGCAATCGGTTAAGTCCTTGATGATGTCTGATGCGACCTCTTTAGAACAACGGAGCGATCGCTCTGGAGATGGTAGCGCCATGATGATTGGAGTAACGGTGGAAGATGCAGAGGGTCAAGAAGTAATTCGTCCCAGTAGTCGTCTTAAAGTAACCATCTATTATAAAAGCGATCGCCCGTTAAATCGACCACAATTTTCGGCAACCATCTACGACGATCAAAAAGATGTGGGCATGATTTCTCTCCACAGCGATATAGTGGGAGACTTGACCGAAACTCTTCCAGCAAAAGGCAAAGTTACCTGTGTAACTGAACCCATCGATCTCACTCCAGGTAGATGTTACTTAAATTTATCTCTACTTAAAGCAGGGGTAATGGCAGACTATATTCAATATGCGGTCTATTTTGAGGTGGAAACCGATGATGTCTACGGTACTGGTAAACTACCTGGTCGAGATTGGGTCTATTGCTTACGTCAACAACAGTGGTTTGCTAATGATGAAGCCAAAGATGTAACAGAAATTGCTAATTCATGGAGCTAAAAATGGAACAGGTACAGATTGCTAACGATGAATTGGCTTTTCATAGCCTATCGTTTAATGATCACAACGGTAGGCTGTTTGAGTGGCAGGGAGATATCTATCGCGCTATTCCAGCTCACCAAACTCCTCTGTATCAAGACCTGTTGCAAAAGGGTATTATCCGCCAACTAGTAAGCCAAAAGTTACTGATCGAAACTGAGCTTACCCCTTTAAAAGTCGAAAACTACGCACTAGTGCTAAAGCATCGCAAAATTGACTTTGTTTCTTATCCCAAAGAGTGGTGTAGTGAGATGCTCAAAGATGCAGCCTTGCTCCATCTTGACTTTTGTTTAGAACTTGAACGGTATGGTTTGATCACTGGTGATGCTAACCCCTTGAATATTCTCTTTGATGGATGTCAGCCAATTTTTATTGACCTGGGGTCAATTGAGCAGATTGGTGAACATAGTCATAGCTTATGGTCTGCCTACAATCAATTTTGTCGTTGTTTTATCAATCCTCTCGGGCTGATGACTCAAGGACAAGGTAGAATCGCCAGATGGCTGATACAAGACTATGAACAAGGTATTCTTCCTGAAGATGTGACAGCCTTAACAGATAAATCACCATTGAGTCTGTTGCAGAAAAATGGTCGTAACTGGTTAAAATCAACCCTGCAACATCGTTTGCCTGACGTAGTGCTACCTTGGGCAAAGCAAATACGCGATCGCGCACGACCTTTATTCACCTCAACCAATAAATCTCTATCTCGTCGGGCTTTTTTTGAGCAAACCCGTCAAGAAATCCTCAATATTGACTGTGCTACTTTACCTACCAAGTCTGCTAATTCCAGTATTGACCAACCAACGGTGTTTCTGGCTAATAATTCGCAGCAAGCCAAATTTCAACTCGTCGCCTCGATTTTATCCGATCTCCAACCTGCTTCTGTCCTGGAGATTGGCAATAGCAATAGCGACGGTGATTATGCTCAATTAGCTGCCCAAAAAGCAAATCAGGTGGTCTTTTTGACTCCTGAAGAAAGCAAAGCCGAACAACTTTACCTTCATGGTAAACAAAATCAGCTACCAATTCTGCCTTTACTAATGAATTTTATGTCCCCCAGTAGCGACCTATCTAATGCTTGGTTTGCTCCTGCTGGCGATCGCTTGAGTTGCGAGCTGACTTTAGCTCTCGATTTAATTGATTGGTTAGTATTTGAGCAACCTCAATGTTTTCCTTTTGATCGCATTGTCGAGCGTATAGCTGTCTTCTCTAAGCGTTGGCTTTTAACTGAATTTGTCACCATCAATCCCCCCCACTCAGAGGCACTGTCACCAGATCTGAAATATATATTTTCTTGGTATAACTTGGACAATTTTATCGCTGCCTTGCACCGAGAATTTCACCAGGTCGATACTATAGAGCGTGTTTCAGAAAGCAGCGTATTAATTCTATGTCAGAAGTAACAATTTAAACCTTATTTAGGGTGAGCGAAATTTACGGTGGCAACAATTAATTTTCGCGTTGTTTAAGTAATGAGTAATAAGTAATGAGTAATAAGTATTTACTCGTTACTCGTTACTCGTTACTCGTTACTCAAAGCTTCTCTATTGTTTAACTGCCACACCTTTTTTCGTTCACCCCCTTATTTATTTGTATTTGGAGCTTTATCTAATTGAAAGCGATCGCCGTATCTATCCTGAAAACGACGTGCCAATTCACTCAACTCAGTACGCAGTCGTTCGGAATCTAGCAGATTTCTTCTAATGAAGCCATTTTCAAACACTGTAAAAACATCGCGGTTTGATGAGTCACACTTTGCAGCAAGTCGCGTTGATACTTGCTGCTTGGTAATGCGATATGCTTCTAGATAGTAAAGATGTACGGGATTTTTACTGAGTTCGGCAATAATAGCCAAAAATTTGTCGATTTGGTCGAACGGTAATGAAGTTAACTGGCAAGCAGGTTCCAAGCCTGCAATAAGCTCCATTTCTTCGTAAATTCCCATCGATTCTGTGCCAATCAGTTGCCCCGCAATATCAAATATTGGCAATAAAGGATAAAGGCGACAGATTGTCGGTCGTATATTGTGTTCGCAGGGGCAGTTTGGCTTTCTACTAATTATCGATTCTATTTTTAGGGAGTGTCCCTCGAGGGGAAATTCAATGATTTTATGCTCATAATCTCCAAACTGTTTGAGCCACCCTGTGGAGTCAAGAAACTCATATTCACCTGGCAAAAGTGGAAGCTCTTGAAACGGAGTACGAGCGATAATCTTAAATTTTTTTTTGTATCGTGAAAAACTACAGCAATGGGCATCACCACAGAGTTGCCAACAATTGGGAACGTAAACTAAGTCGGTCGCATAAATTTGCTCGAATCCAGACATTGCTTTCATTGCTACCATTGTGACAAGATTTATCTTAATTATTTAGTTTATCCTATTGTTTACTTGTGTCTGGTTAGATGAATTTAGCCTCAGTGCGAACATTCATCATGTTTTAAGCCTAATATTCCTAAAGATTGAGGGTAAATAATCAAGATGGTTTCAGTAAAACAAGTAAATCTTTCTATGTTTGAGCAGTTTTATCCCCTGCTGCGAGAAATCGACCCCAAATTATCAGAGATGGAGTGGTATAACTTATTTAGTCAGCCTTGGCATCAATCTGAAAACTATTGCGGGTATGGCTTGTTTGATGATTCAGAAATGGTAGGCTTTTCTGGATTGATTTTTAGTCAAAGAAGCATTGACGGACAGATAGAAAATTTTTGCAATCTATCCAGTTGGATTGTTAAAGAGGCTTATCGAGGACACGCTATTTCTCTGATGCTGGCTTTGAGAAAGCTGGAGAATTATTCAATTACAGACTTTAGTGCCACAGAGAACGTAATTTCTATCTTCAAAAGACTGGGTTTTCAAGAATTAGATAGCCAAATTGCAGCATTACCTAACATTTTAGGCAAGCTTAAATTAAATCGAAAACTAAAAATTACCACCGATTTAGCTTTAATTTCACCGCATCTCAAATTCCCAGAACAATTATTGTTGCAAGATCACAGCACTTGTTCTAGATGCCAGCACTTACTAGCTGAAGCTAACGACGAGCATTGCTATATTATTTTTACCCTGGTAAAAAATGCCAAATTTCCCTATAGTCATATGCAATACTTAGGTAATCCAGAACTATTTGCCCGCTATAGTTTGGCAATTCGTCAGGCGATCGCCAAGATTGGTGGAACTCCATTAGTTTTAATCGATCGGAGATTACTAAAAGGAACAAAACCAGCTTTCTGCTTTAACTTACCGATTAAAATATGCAAATTGTACAAATCCTCTCGGTTAAAACCCGAGCAAATTGATAATCTATATTCTGAATTGATGATTCTCGACTTCGATCCAATTCCTCCTTTTGGTTGGCGCGAGATAATCAGTTATTTAAAAAAGCATATTATTCTAGCCAATAAATAAATAATTTATCCCTTGAAATCAACATATTCTAAACTAATATTATGCAGCAAAAATTACCAAATAAAGTGAAAACAAAGCAAAAAATCAGACAATTTATTGGGGCTAAATCTCCTGTGGTTATTCAAGATAAATTATTAGATACAGATTCTCTTTTAGATAATAATATTATTGATTCAATGGGTTTTTTGGATTTAGTTACCTTTGTCGAAAGTGAATTCGATATTGTGGTTGAAGATGATGAACTACTGACCGATAATTTTGACTCAATTGAATCAATCACTGAATTTGTTAATACTAAAATTTTTGCCTAACTACTCTCTCTTACAAATAATTATATATTTTGAGAAATTAGCAATTAAGCTATTTTAAGAAACTATCAATAATAAATTTAGTATTTACATGAAAAAATAGTATGAATTTTTTGATTCATCATCTATTACAGTCAACTGCATCGCGATCGCCCGATAAAGAGGCTCTAGTACACAAACAACAAAGACTGACCTATGGCGAAGTAGCACAAAAAACAGCCAGTTTAGCCTTGGGGTTGCGTAATTGCGGACTAGCAAAGGGCGATCGCCTTGGGATTTGTCTCGATTCCTCGGTTCCTCAGGTGTTATCTATCTTTGGCATATCTCAGGCAGGTGGGGTATTTGTCACCATTAACACCCTATTAGTTGCCGATCAGGTAGTTCACATTGCCAATGACTGCCAAATGAAGGGACTGATTACTACCGCTAGAAAACTTTCCTCCTTGGGTATGACAATTAAAGAGATGTCTTCTCTAGAGTTTATTGTCGTAGTTGCCGATGAAGAAATAGAGCCAATATCTTTGAATACTTATTACTTCGAGCAACTTTGCAGTTTAGAGGCGCCAGTCAATTTACCCGATCTGGCGATCGAACGAGACTTAGCAGCTTTGATCTATACATCGGGTTCGACGGGAAAACCTAAGGGAGTAATGCTCAACCACGCTCAAATTATGGCTGGTAGTTCCATTGTCTGTGAGTATCTCAAAATCACCGAGAGCGATCGCATTTTAGCAGTCTTACCTTTTAGTTTTGATGCTGGTTTAAACCAATTGATTACGGCGTTTCAACAGGGAAGCACTTTGGTTTTAATTTCCTTTACCTTTGCCAGAGAAATAGTTCAAACCTTAATCGCCGAAAAGATTACTGCCTTGGCAGGAGTACCCACTCTTTGGGGGTTAATGGTTCAACCCAGGTCGTCTTTGACAAAAAATCAATTTCCTCACCTGCGCTACATCACCAACACTGGGGGCAAAATGCCGCAATCTGTTTTGGCAACTTTACGCCAGTGCCTATCTGATACTGAAATATATTTGATGTATGGTTTAACCGAAGCCTTTCGTTCTACCTACTTACCCCCCGAACAAATAGACCTACGTCCTAACTCCATCGGCAAAGCCATTCCTAATACAGAAATACTAGTAGTTAACGACGATGGTCAACCCTGTAAACCAGGAGAAGTAGGAGAACTCATCCATCATGGCCCTACTGTTTCTTTGGGCTATTGGGGGCAACCAGATTTAACTGCTCAAAGACTAAGAGATCATCCTTTTCATCCCCCAGAAATCGGCAACCAAGAACGTGTTTGTTATTCGGGAGACCTCGTAAAAATGGATGAGGAAGGATTTCTTTACTTTATTAGTCGTCGAGACACCATGATAAAATCTTCGGGCTTTCGGATTAGTCCAACGGAGGTGGAAGAAGTCTTAATGACCAGTAATAAATTGCAAGCAGCAGCAGTCATTGGTATTCCTAATGATTTATTAGGACAGGCAGTTAAAGCTTTTGTGGTCAAGAGTGAAAATAAAGAATTAAATATAGAAGCACTTTTAGAATTCTGTAGGGCAAAGCTACCCCGCTATGCCATTCCCAAGCAGATCGAAATCCTTAATCAATTGCCTCAAACTACCAGTGGCAAAGTCGATTACTCCGCATTAAGACAAAAAGAAGGAGTGTAACTGTGGAAAGAGTAAAAAAACTGGTAGAGAAATATTTTGCTTCTCCAGCAGGAGAGTTAGAAATTGGTGGTATTGCAGTTAGTGAGCTAGTAGCCAAATACGGTACACCCCTCTATGTCTACGACAGCAGCGTCCTCGAAAAACAATGGTCACTGTTAAGAAAAACTTTGCCAGCTAAGTTTGCCATTAGTTATTCCATTAAGGCTAATCCCAACCCAGCATTTCTCAAGTTTTTTATTGCCAAGGGATGTGGTCTGGAAATTGCCTCGGCAGGAGAATTTCAGCGAGCTATTCAGGCAGGATGCTCCCCAGAAAAAATAATTTTTGCTGGTCCTGGCAAAAAAACTGCGGAATTAGAGCTGGTTTTGCAGCAAAAAATTGGCGAAATTCATATTGAGTCGATGCTTGAAATTGACAGGATTTCCAAGATTGCGAGTAATTTAGGTATATCCGCTCCCATAGCAGTACGAGTTAATCCCAGTAGTGATGCCCAAGGGGGGGCGATGCGGATGGGAGGCAAACCATCTCCTTTTGGTATTGATGAAGAAATATTAGATAAGGTCTTAGAAAGAATTCTGAGCGATCGCAATTTAGAGTTTTGCGGGATTCATCTGTTTGTGGGGACGCAAATTCTTGATTATCAAGTCCTGTTGAGTCAGTACAGCAAAGGTATTGAAATTGCTCAACAGGTAGCGCAGAAAATCCAACAGCCGATTAAAACGCTAGATTTTGGTGGTGGCTTGGGAATTCCCTACTTTCCCAAAGATAAAAACCTGGAGATGGATTTACTGCAACAGGGGCTATCAAAGTTAATGGCACAAATTGAAGCCGAACCCCTACTAGCACCTACTCAGTTTATAGTCGAACCTGGGCGTTTTTTAGTGGGTGAAAGCGGAATTTATATCGCCCAGATCAATGACATTAAAGTTTCGCGAGGTAAGAAATTTGCCATTACCGACGGTGGACTGCACCATCACCTGGCTGCTACTGGTAATTTTGGTCAGGTAATCAAACGTAATTATCCCGTGGCATTGCTCAACAAGCTCGATCGCGAACCAACCGAAACCCTAGATGTAGTTGGACCATTATGTACCCCTCTAGATGTTTTAGCCCGTTCCATTGCTCTTCCCCAAGCTGAAGTAGGGGATCTGGTAGGCGTGTTTCAATCAGGTGCTTACGCCCGCAGTGCTAGTCCTCTAGAATTTTTGAGCCATCCCCAACCCCGTGAGATTTGGCTCGAAGATGGTCAAGCTATTTTAATCAGTTAATTTAATTATTTAATCAGACTCAACAACTGACAAAATAGATTTAATTGGTCTTTGAATCTTGTTTCCCTCCTTGTCCACTCTGCCGTAAATTTCTTGACCATCATAGTAAAGAGCAGCAGAACTTCCTCCATCAAGGTTCATCGCTTTTACTGCACCAAGACTAGATAATACATCAGCAAGTTCTGTCAGAGATATACCAGAGTTTAAAGGCTGATCTGGCTTTTGCGCCACCATGACTAAAACTACATCGTTATTGTCCATGATACCCACAGCACTTCTAGCGTTTAAACTTTCACGACCGATCGCATCGCGAATTTTCTCTCCCTCTCGATAAGCAGTAAACGCCTCGGCAATTGAACTATCATTGGGCAATAGACCAGGGCCTCCTCCTAATGACTCAATTAATGTACAATTAGGAGGTATGGGTGCGAAATGTAGCTGAATATCATATTGCGTCTTTGATTCACAACTGTAGCGGCGGAATTCAGCACGATTAAATATTTTTCCTAGATACTGTTTTAAATCAGGATTGTCTACCAGCCTTTCATTGAAACGAGGATCGGCAATGATTTGGGATTGTTGAATAATAAAAGAAGTAGTCTTTTGGTTTACAGGATCAAAATAACCGCCATTAATTGCTGCAACTGTATCTTGCTGGATAAATTGAGCAATATCTTCTAGTTCACCAGATATCTCTGGGCTAACTAGATAATTACTACCATAAGGGATAGTAACGATATGAACAATATATTGCGATCGCTCGATAGTCTGATAATGAATTTGCTTATCGGATGCCGATTGAGCCTGGGAAAAATTCACGGCAAGAGATAAAACCAGGCCTAAACAAACTAAAGCGAAAATAACCTGTTTGGGCTGTTTCATTATGATGTTCTGTTACTAGTTATTACTTTCGCGAGGATAATAAATCAATCCTACTCCAGCTTTATTTTTTCGAGTAAAGATAGCCTTAGCAGCAATTAGTTCCTTGAGATGAACCTGAATCATAGAGATGGGACGGTTGAGAATTTGCTTAATCCCTTTGATGGTTATACCAGTTTTTCTCCCTTGGATTATCAGTAAAATTTGTTCCTGAGTACTAGTACCAGGAGTAGCACTAATAATATTTATTTTAATCACAGAATAATATTCCCTTCATCATTTGCCGAAGCAATGGCTCAAGGTTGCTTTATCTGTATAAACCTAAGCTGGTAACAATAAAACAACAGAGATTAGCTATAGCTATCCTCGTAGTTATATCTTCAATTTTTACCAATGACGACCGAAAATATACTTAAATCATTCTCAATCAACAACGCCAATTTAGTTTAGTATATTCAAATCAAAACTGATTGACGCTCCAATTCTTACTTTGAATCAGCCAACCCTAATTATTAATTCTGATTTTTCCTCCACATACTATTTGCTCAGATTCAATAGTCAATTCTTCGATCGCAACATCTGTTCCCAAATCAATTTCTAGTTGATTTTCTAGGTTGCCACTAAGCAAAGATTCACTGGTAATTTTTAATGGTGATAAGCAAAGAGTCTGATTATTAGCTAAATTTATTCCTGTAGATAAAGAAAGTTCTTGATTCCCTCCTGAAGTATCTTGATATGTACCTGCAAGGTGCAAGTTTTCATTAGCGATCGCAATACTATGCCATTCAACTGTCATATCGGCTAATGACCTAGAGGAAGTATCAGTTTGTGCCGATAGAATCATTTGCCATAAATCATCTAACCCACTCTGTAATAGTTCAGAATCCAAAGAAGCTTGTAAATCAGCAGCGCCTAATTTTAATTGAATCTCCACAAATATTGGTTCGAGGAGTCTCAATGGTTGCTTTTTAATTACCTCTGGTAGATTGACGGCAATATCTAAGCCGTTGAGTTCAATCTGACTCAAGTAAAGTCCTTGATATGTAGCGCGATCGCAACTAAGCAACACTTGAGGAATATACCCCTTGAGGATTTGCTTATTTTTACCGATAACTTGTACCTGTAAATCTTTAATTTGGGTAACTTGCGATCGCAAATAAAGCTTGACGGCGGTAGACAGTATTTTACTAATCAATTCAATTAACTTTTAACTTTTGACTTTTGACTTTTAACTTTTGACTTTTGACTTTTGACTGTTAATTATCTGTTTCTGTTTCCGACTCCAACAGTTCTTTTGCCGTAATTCCATCTCCCTGGAAGCCGAAATACCAAAGTGAGGCAGCAGCCTCTGCTCTAGTTACAGACTTTTTGGGTTGAAAAATCATGGTATAGCCAAAGATACGTCGTATGTTGGAGCGATCGCCATTTTGGAAATCTGCATATAAAGCTCTGATGGCAGAAGAATCAATATCGGCTGCATCTTGAAATCCCCAACTTTCTTCGATGGCTTTAATTGATGCTTTTGGTAGGGATTTGCGCATATCTAAGGGTACTTTCCAGGTAACTAAATCTTCTCTGATCAAGGGTGCATCAGGTCTGAAGAGTAAATTTGTACTGTCTTCCGTCAATCGGGAAGGTATTAAACCTGCTTCTGCTAAACTTTGAATTGCCTCAAAATCTGGATGATCTGACTTAACATCTTTAAATGCAGACTGGTTAGTTTTGGCAGCGACGTAAATTTTCTTACCTGGATTATCGCTATAGTAACGATTATTAGCTGCAATTAACCAACGGGCATATTCTCCGCGAGTAATTACTTTATTGGGGGCAAATTTGGTAAGTTCAACATTAGCTTTGGCAGTATAAGGAGTTAAAATACTCAACGCGGCGACAGATTCTAGAGGTTGTTTTAGTTGTTCTGGGGCTTTATCTAAATCGTCAAAGTCATTGTCAGATGAATCGAAATAGCTATTATCTGCTCCTGATGCGCTGACGGATTCTGGCTCAGTAAGTTCAGGTTGAAATTTATCTGGGATCTTCTGAGGCTGCTCACTGTTTTCTAAATCAGCTTTTTGATTAGATGGTTTTGTTTCTGTTTCTAATGGTTGAGTTGTTTCAGCAGACTCGATCGCCTGAGAAATGCTAGAGCTACCATCTTGTGATACGGGTCGATAAGCTAGGGAAAGCTGAGTATTTTGACTCTCTGATTCTTGCTTAGTAGCTGATGGTAGCAGAGTTAGTTCTATTCTAAGCTGATCTTTAATGGCGATCGCTCTGGCTATTTTTTGCTGAGGACTAATCGTAAACGGTTTGATAATTTCCCAGTCATTAACTAATAATTCTGCCTGGTAATAGTCGGCGACGGCTTGGCGATTATCGGTTGTGTTCCAAATCAAAATTCCTGATTTTTTTGCTTCATCGGTCTTAATTTCTTGCAATTCAGCCTGAGGATATACAGGAAAAGACTCAGGGAAATTTACTAGTTGATCTTCAACCTTAGCTTCTGCTGCGGGCTGATTGGAAGGATTATTCTTACCTGTCTTTTTATTCTCAGATGCAATGGTATTAACCTCTTTCCCATCTGCTGGCTCTTCTTTCAGTTGAGGAGTTGCAGATAAAGAATCTTGGCTTTGGGGAGATGATGAATTTGGAGGTAGTTGGGAATTTATTTGGCTAGACGGTTGCTCAGTTTTGCCTTCCTTTAACTTAGGATCGGCGCGAATTAAATCTTCGAGAGCGGCAGTATCGCCACAGCTAGCTAATAAAGTTAATAAACTAGTTAATAAAATTCCTTGAACCGTTTGACAGTTGTTTTGTTTAAATAGCATGGCTATATGCCAACATGAATGTAATTATAAATAATTATTCAATTCTAATATGTCGAATATGAATTAGTTTACCTTTTGGTGAGAGAAGACCCACACTCATTTGCTACGGGAGTTTCTTCTCACACAAGCTAAAAATACGTCAATTGTTGACTGTTAAGAGACGAATTGTATTTCGGGCAATAGAGGATCTTTGACAATACCAAAACCTGCATATTTCCAACGCTCCATCAGTCCTTTAAGTTGGGTCGGGGAAGCTGTTTCAACGGTAAGGCGATCGCTAAATTCTTGACCATGAGCGTTAATATAGCTTAAGGCATCATAATCCTGCTGAAATACTAAGAGGTAACTTGTTTCAATACCACTTGGTTCTGGCATTCGAGCCACTAAATACTTCCCATCTAGCTTGGAACGAATTAAATAATTAATTTGTAGTAACATTCTTGCTCCTTCATCCTCATCTATCTGGCTGGATGAAACCCAACCTGATCGCGATCATCAATAGTCTTGCTGTTCACACCTTACTGTATAGCTGCAAAATGTTACTAGCTTAACCAACTGATGGCTACTTAAGATCTGCTAATTTAATTTTAGGATCAACCGCTTTCAAGAGTAAATCAGCCAGGAGATTGCCGACAATTAGCATCGTCGCTCCCATCATCAAACTTGCCATGACTAAGTACTTGTCTTGAGCTTGAACTGCTTGAAGAGTTAGGCGACCTAAGCCAGGCCAGTTAAAGAAAAATTCGGCAATAAACGAACCCCCAAGTAAGCTGGCAAATTCAAATCCCAGCAGGGTAATTAAAGGGTTAATCGCATTTCGCAGAGCGTGAACATAAATAACTTTGTTTTCAGGCAAGCCCTTAGCGCGGGCAGTTTGGATATAGTCCTGACGTAATACATCAAGTAGTTGTCCCCTGGTTAAACGTTGTAATCCTGCGAAGCTAGTAATACTCAGAGCAATAGTAGGCAAGACCATGTGCCAGGCGATATCTAGTATTTTGCCAACTAAAGATAGTTCTTCGTGATTGATACTGGTCATCCCACCCACAGGAAACAGAGGAGATAAATACTGAGCAACGATCAGAAATATTAGAGCAGTAATGAAGCTAGGAAATCCCTGTCCAAAATAACTCAATACCCGTAAAACTTGATCGAGACGACTATTTTGCTTTACAGCACTGAGAATCCCTAAAGGAATTGCGATCGCCCAAGTAGCAACAATCGATGCCACAGCTAGTAATAGAGTCGCAGGAATACGTTCCACCAGTAGGGAAGAAACGGAACGAAAGTAAACAAAGCTTTCGCCAAAATCGAACCGTGTAATTACCCGCCATAGCCATTGGAAATACTGGACGATAGCTGGCTTATCTAACCCGAATTGTGATGTCAATTCAGCAATACGCTCAGGGGTTATCTGAGGATTTTCTTTGAGGGTATCAAGATAGTCTCCTGGTGCTATCTCCACGATGGCAAAACAAAGAGCCGATGCTAGCAATAAAGTTAATGCTGCCTGTAATAGCCTCTTTAAAATATATTGAGTAGTTTCGCTGTTGATTGTATTTTGGAGCAAAGATACTGTTGATCTCTTTACTAGATGATTACTTTGAGCCATAGATTTATTAAATTTAACCCTCAATAAAACAATAGCTGATCAGCAATCAAGCAAAGTAGGCTGCAATCCAAAATAAGCTATCTACCAAAATTGTACTTAAAACTGCTCCAGCAAACGCCCACCAGTGTAACTCTATTTTTCTCAAAGACCACCAGCTAACCCCTAACAAGATATTGACCAATACTATGGCCCAACTGATGCCCCAAGGAGTCTGAACTTGAACTAAAGCAGCTTTAAAGATCGGTGAAGCCAGAGCAGGATCTAGATCTACTGTCATCAGCTCTCGCCAGTAGGGAATAACGTCAACGATATAGAAATAGAGATCGGTAATTGCCGTCCCCAACAAAGAACCAAGATAGAAGAAGTTACCTATCTTTCCCCAACCCCTCCAGATGCACCAGAGAGCGAAGGGTAAACCAATAGCTTCAATTGGAATGTGAATCAGAGGTTCAGATCTCAACCAACCCCAATAAATTGAACCTGCTAACCAGCTCCAGCTAAAACCCAGAATAATATCGCCCCACCAACGATTCTGAGGACGTTGAGACAAATACCAGCCTAATCCTACCCAAAATAAAGTCAGGATCAAGCTAACTTTAGGGAATAATCTGACGATTGGAGCCTGGAAAAATACGGGTACTGATACGAGAAAAGAAGCGGTAAAAAATACTCGCCACTCCTTGCGCCCTTGACTTTGTTGAAGAGGCAACTCCAGGATATTGGGGGCTGTTGCTGACTGACAATTGGAACTTGAAGAAGATGTCACAGGTTAAATGAATTGGTGAATTTGGATTAGTGGGGTGGACTATTTCTTACTTTTCGTTTTTTCGTTACTTATCTTTACCTTAATTAGGTTATCACAGTTTTTTAGACCAATTCTGGTTGATAAAAATCAGCACAACAGTTATGTAAGCTTAATCTAAATATTAATATTGATGTCGAAAAATCAGAAAAAAGCTTGATTTATTGGCGAATTCGAGAATTTACTCAGATAGTTAAAAGGATAAACCTTAAAATAAAATAAAGGTTAGGTTGCGTTGCTATGAACGAAACCCAACCTACATCTATAAAACATCAAATTAGTTTGTTAGATAGAAATCTAACCGCCGTACTGCCAACCGGTGCTAGATAACAAGAGCTGCTCCCCTTCACGATGGATACCAGAAGCGATTACTTCCCCGACATACACGGTATGATCTCCTTCTTCTACCGTGCCGACTACTTTGCATTCTATATATCCCAAAGAGTCTTTAATAATCGGGCAGCCTGTTGCTTCTCCCTCGTAAAACTCGACATCTGCAAATTTATTACCAACGCGAGCTTTCGGCTGAAAGAAAGATGCCGCTAGATCTTTTTGTCCTGCTTCGAGGAAACTGATGGCAAATACTAAAGTATTTTTAATCATTTCGTGAGAAGTAGTACCTTTTTTGACGCAATTGACAACTAAAGGGGGTTCAAAAGATGATTGCATCAACCAGCTAACGGTAAAACCGTTCATTTCTTCCCCTTGTTTGACACCGCAGATATATAATCCATGGGGAATCTTGCGTAGCATGGTTTTTTTGGCCTGTTGGTCTAACAAAAGTCTTGCTCCTTAAAATAAGATTATCTAGATTATCTCGCAACAGTTTATCAATCTTCCGCTATCTTTATATATGAGTAATTCACCTAAGCGACTGATTGGATTAACGGGTGGAATTGGTACAGGAAAAACCACTGTATCTAATTACCTAGCAGACAAGTATCATCTCCCAGTATTGGATGCAGATATCTATGCTAGAGAAGCTGTAACTAAAAATTCACCTATCTTACAACATATTTTTGAGCGCTACGGAGAAAAGGTTAAATTACCTGATGCCAATCTCAATCGCACTGCTTTAGGGGAAATTATCTTTAACAACCCCCAAGCAAAGCAATGGTTGGAAGGGAAAATTCATCCCTTTGTCCGCGATCGCTTTACTCAAGAACTCCAGCAAATTAAAAGCGATACAGTAGTATTAGCTATTCCTCTATTATTTGAAGCTAAGTTAACTGACATGGTGACGGAAATATGGGTAGTTAGTTGCGATCGCTCTTTGCAGGTTTCCCGATTGCAGCAACGTAACGGTTTGACATCTCAACAGGCGCAAAACAGAATTGATAATCAACTTCCTCTAACGGAAAAAATTGCCCTGGCTGATGTTGTCTTAAATAACAATGCCGATTTAAAACACTTGTTTGCTCAAGTAGATCTAGCAATCATGTCGAAATAATTAGCATATGTAAAGTTAAGCTAAAAATATTTTCTTTTGGTAAAATTGTAACAATAGATACGGAAAATAATGTACTATTTTGCAGTAACCAATAGATTAGTCGCCAAAAAGATATCAATTACCAGCATAGTTTTGGCTGCTTCAACATATAAATAATTATATTTTAGCGCAGGAGTACAACAATGAAGCTACAGTTTAGAGGAAAATCTTATGAAGCCTCTCATATCGAATGGAATGTAAATGAGGGTGAAGTTGGCGGAATGTATCGTGGAAAACCCTGGAAAGTTCACCATCTTGAGGAACAGCATCGTCGCAACCAGGCAAAATCTAAATTAACCTACCGCGGTGTTCACTACACTAAAGATTAATTCAAAAGATTAATTCAATTAACCAGAGGTATCTATCGTTCTCTAGAGAAATATTGCAATAATGTTAAACTTATCGCCTTATTCAGACAAACAAAGAAACAAGTACCATGCTGAAAAAATTGATTTAGAAATACCGAATATACGGGGAAACCCGAAGCTACCTCGCCATATATCTGGATGGTCAAGCAACAATCACTGGAAGTTAGGTCATCAAGACCAAACTGGGCAGATACGTACAGTATGTCCCATAAATTTAGCTGCTCGTCAAGCAGAGGCAATTAATTTATTAGTTACAGTGTAGTTATAATGTAGTTACAGTGTAACAATAGCGTACAAGGGAGGAAACCTAGGTGTTTTTAGCCTGGGGAGTATCAATAGAGTTAAGATACTGCCGTAGACGGAGCAAACTAAGAGTTTGACCAAAATTCAGAGGCAAGAGTGAAATTCCTTCCAGACGAGACTGTAACCAGCCATCACCCCAATGCCATTCATGAAAACCATCTATTCCTTTACTTAACAAGAGGCGTAAACTGTTGTCATCGAGGAACTCTACCTCATGTTCAATTTTGACTAATCCCAGAGAACTAGTAAAAGTATCTCCTAAACGCAATTTACCTGACAAAGAGGCGAAGTTTTGTGGCCACATCCATTGCTTAAGGCGATCGCTTTCCAGTAGACTATCTTTGATAACTTTTTCTGAGGCATCTACTTCGATCCGCAAATTGCTTTGCTGAAAATTTCCCCACATACATATTGACCAATATTATTATTATTTTTTGGGCATCTGATTTGAAATTAGTTTAGTTCAATTTTACTAAGAGTTTCAAGGTAGATGATCAAAAACAACTCTTCCCTGCTATCAAATAAACGTTACACTGTTAAACGTTACGCTGTTATCAGTTGAACCCTAAGCGCTTTTTGCTTCCCGTTATAGCAACTATGAATCATAATGTAACTACCAAATACCTCGCACCAACAGTACTTGTAGTAAACAATAACCAGGAAAATCTAGTATCTAATTCTTTAATACTGGATTCATTAAACCAAGTTCACATTTCAATTTTAGAAGATTCTAATATTCTCTCCTGGGTACAACAATATCAACCCGATTTAATTATTTTGGATATAGGATGGTCGCAAATAATAAATCCTCAATTAATTGCTGCTTTGAGGTTAGACTGGCTAACTCGTAATATTCCCATCATGGTCATAGTTGGTTCCACTACTCAACAGATTGAGGCTTTAGAGCACTTAGATTATGATGCTTGTCTGATTAAGCCTTATTCCGCAGCAGACTTAGGAAAAAAGATTTGCTCTTTGGTATCAACTTCTGCGTGCAAGATGTATAGCAAAAAAGTTTGATAATACAACTATATCCGCGTCCGATGGTACTGGTTGGAATTTTCAGACCATAGGAGCTAGAAATCCCTCAGAAGACTCTGCAAGGATATCACCGTTTACTGAGCTCAATGGTTTTAGTTATTATGATAACTGGCTTCATAATTTGTTTGTTGATTGCTAGTTCAATGAACGGTCGCAAAACCTTTCAAAGCGGTTGAACCACAAAATCCTTTAGAACCAGGAAAAAAGCAAACAAAAGTTAATCAACACGAATCGGTAACTACGATACCCTAGATCGAGTGATTATTAGATTTTTTTAAGATACTTCTTATGACATCCACCATTGAAACTGATCAACGTACTGTTCGTATTGGCACTCGTAAAAGCCAGCTAGCTTTAGTGCAGACTTACTGGGTGAAGGCAGAATTAGAAAAGCATTTTCCCCACATTAAATTTGAAGTGGAAAAGATGAGTACCCAGGGAGACAAAATTCTGGATGTTCCTTTAGCAAAAATTGGGGATAAAGGCTTATTTACCAAAGAATTAGAAGTGGGAATGCTCAATAACACCACTGATTTTGCGGTGCATTCTCTCAAAGATTTACCCACCAACCTGCCAGATGGCTTAATGTTAGGTTGCGTTACCAAAAGAGTCGATCCTGCTGATGCTTTGATAGTGAATGAAAAGCATCAAGATCAGAAGTTAGAAACCCTCCCCGCAGGCTCAATCATTGGTACTTCTTCCTTAAGACGTTTGGCGCAGCTACGTCATCACTATCCCCACCTTGAATTTAAAGACATTCGCGGTAACGTTAATACTCGTTTAGCCAAGCTTGACTCAGGAGAGTATGACGCAATTATTCTGGCGGTGGCAGGATTACAGAGATTAGGCATGGGCGATCGCATTCACCAGCATATTGTTCCTGAAATTTCCTTGCATGCGGTAGGACAAGGTGCATTAGGAATTGAATGCCGTGAGGGAGATGAAGAAATTCTTAAGATACTCCAAGTATTATCAGATCCTGAAAGTTGCGATCGCGCTTTAGCAGAAAGATCATTTCTCAGAGAGCTAGAAGGCGGTTGCCAAGTGCCAATTGGCGTTAATACTAGTATTGAAAATGATCATCTTACTCTCGTCGGTATGGTTGCCAGTCTCGACGGAAAGCAAATGCTGAAAGACACTGTAAGGGGCAACAGAACAGAATCAGAGCAGTTAGGCAAAGATTTGGCAGCCAAATTAAGGGAGCAGGGAGCAGGTGATATACTGGCTGAGATTTTTAAACAAGTAGAACGTAGTTAGTTTAAAACTAAATCTAAATCTATAAATGTAGAGTCTCTTTGACTCTATAAAAATTATCGAGTATCACATAGTAGTCTCATTAAATTTTTGAATCTTTACTAATGATGAATATCAAAATTAAAACCTTGGCTGTTCCCACATTTGTAGCTTTGTCACTGGTATTTACTGCTTGTGCAGGAAATCAAACAATCGAATCTCCTGATGCTGTTGACGGTGCAGGGCAAGATGGTATTGAACAAAATCTAGAAGATGCTGGTAATACCATCAAAGATGGTGCAGAAGATGCTGGCAATGCCATCGAAGATGGTGCCAAGGATCTGCAAAAAGAGGCAGAAGATGCTGCTGGTGCAGCCCAAGAAGGTGTCGAAGATGCTGGTAATGCTATCAAAGATCTGGGAGATAAAATTCCTGGAACTGAAAGCGAATAGATTGGCTAACTGCTTGACTAATTGCTTAACGATATTTAGCTGACTTTTGAAACTTACACAGCATAGCTGATAATATTTATGGGTGGTGTCGGATAGATAATACTACTGACACCTATTTTTTATCTTTTGTGAGCGAGAAGACCCACGCCTACAGCTTGCGGAGGCGGTGGGATGAAAGCGAACTTTGAACTAAGCAGGATTAATGGTATACTACTTATGCGCCTTGCAAGCTGCACAGCATTAGACAAGGTTAAGATTGGGGTGTTTCCCCCGACAACTGGAGATGACCGACCCGTAGGGATAAAACCCGTCAAGTCCCCCGCTAGCCAACGTTGAAAGAGAAACAACAATACATACAAATAAGAATTCAAATCCATAGTTTTAACTGTGGTAGTGGCGTTGGGCATCTTCGACACTATAAAATGCTTGAATCCTGCACTCCCAGTACGGAGTTTCGTAGTAGATGTAGCAGGTGGGAGAAGCCCGCATCTATCGCACTGCGAAGGTGTCGGGAGTATGTCACTAATAAATTATTCTGCTCCCGCTGGCGAGGACTATTTTTAAAATGACCTTTTCAACTGATCTTTTTACCTATGCTAAGTGGTCGGGAATTGCCACCATTATCTGTCTAATTGTAGCTATCGTCTCGTTCGTAGTCGGCTGGGATTTTCGTTTCCGCTTAGTTGGAGTAACTAGCTTTATGGGTGTGCTTACTCTGGGGATTTTTGCCCTGGGTTTAGGTCTGTTTCCTCATACTGAGATACCTGGAGCAACTCGTTATTCCTTGATCTATGACAACGGTGCTAATCAAGCAGTTGTAGCCGTATCACCTAATATAGAGAAATCCGCCATTGAACCTACCTTGATTCAAGCAGCAAGCGATCTATACTCTTATGGTAGGACAGGGGCAGGTGGCAATAATCAATTTACTGTTAAGTTAAGAACCGTATTGCATCCCCAAGAGGGAGTATCTCAACCTCTATTTTTAGGTGTGGCAAAGCGATCGCTAATTAACCGAGGCAATGAAGATATTGAAACTAAGGTGTTTGAGCAAAATTTAGCCAAGCTACCGTCGTCTCTTTCGTCAAGCAAGAGTAATTCGTAATTCAAGTACCTACAAGTACCTAAGATATGAGCAAGAAAGCTACCACCAAAACTAATAATAAGTTAAGTAGTTACACTCCCCTAACGATCGCTCCTGCTAGAGTATTGCGGGGTGAAAATTGCCTGGCAAACTCGGGCAGGGAAATTGCTAAATTAGGTGTTCGTCCCTTAGTTGTCGGCGGTAATCAGACTTTAAAGACAATCGAACCTTTTTTTGCTCCTGTCATGAAAGCAGAAAAGCTAGCTTGTCAGACGGCAAACTATAGTCCTGACTGTGCAGAATCTTCTTTGACTCGATTAAAAGAGACAGTCCAACAATATCAAGCTGATTTGGTGATCGGTGTTGGCGGAGGCAAAGCTCTAGACATGGCTAAACTATTGGCTTACCAGTGCAATTTACCAATAGTTACTGTCCCCACTTCTGGTGCCACCTGTGCAGCTTGGACAGCATTGTCCAACGTTTATTCTGAAGCAGGCACGTTTCAATATGATGTAACCTTGAGTCGTTGTCCCGATCTCCTGATTCTCGACTATGGTTTAGTGCGTACCGCCCCTCAGCGCACTCTGATCGCCGGGATCGGTGATGCGATCGCAAAATGGTATGAAGCGTCGGTTAGTAGTGGTGATTCGACAGCTACTCTCTTAATCTCCGCAGTACAGCAAGCTAGAATCTTACGGGATATCCTATTCCAAAAATCGGCGATCGCTCTTAAACAGCCTGATAGTAGTGAATGGCGTGAAGTGGTCGATGCCACAGTATTACTGGCTGGGGTAATTGGTGGCGTTGGTGGGGCAGATTGTCGTACAGTCGCAGCTCACGCGGTTCACAATGGATTAACTCATCTCTTAGAAGCCCATGATGTACTTCATGGCGAAAAAGTAGCCTATGGCATCCTAGTACAGCTACGTCTGGAAGAAATGATCCAGGGAAATCAGCTTGCTAGATCCGCCAGAAAGCAATTGTTGCAATTTTATTCCAAAATTGGCTTGCCTAAAACCCTTGAAGATCTGGGATTAGCAAATATTAGTTTAGCTCAACTACGTCAGGTTACGGCGATCGCCACTCAGCCACAATCAGATATCCATCGATTGCCATTTACCGTATCTCCAGAACAGTTAGCAGCAGCAATGGTTTCTACCTTAGCCGAGAGTTTGACAGTTTCTAGTAATGTTTGACTCTTTTGCGAGCTAAAGTAACGGTTATTTGTCGGTTAAAGTCGGTTAAAGAATGATGAAAATTAGACAAGCTTTATATTTATTTATTTATTTTAACTTGCTCATCAAGTTAATTAAGAAGATTAATTATCTTGGGCAAGAAATTGTCTTAAAGACTCATATTTAAGATTGGTTTGTGTGGAAATAAATTTACATTGTTGGTAATATATGATGACAAAATATAGTAATTATTTTTAATAAACAGTAATGCTTAAATTAACATCAATGCTTAAATCAACATAACCCTTATCAGTATATCGGCTATCTTTCCTATATAATTAATCGCCAAATAATTAGCTAAAATTTAGACCTAAAATGTTACATAAAAGACATAATTCTGTAGTTACACTCTTCGTCTTACTGACCTTTGTCGGAGTATCAAAACCAGCCAAGGCTTTTCTGCTAGCTCAATCAGAAACAGTTGCTACAACATTTTCTCTGCCAGACGAACTACCTCAAGATGTAGAAGTAGATGATAGCGGATTGGCAAACTTAGAAGTAGAAGACAGTGGTGGAATCAATCCTGACGTAGAAGACAGTGGTGGAATCAATCCTGAAGTAGAAGATAGTGGTGGAATTAATCCTGACGTAGAAGACAGTGGTGGAATTAATCCTGATGTTGAAGGTAGCGGAGAGATTAACCCCGACGTAGAAACCAGTGGTGAAGTCAATCCTGATTTTGAAGATAGCGGAGAGATTAACCCCGACGTAGAAACCAGTGGCGAGCCTCTTTCTTCAGAAAATCCTAAGATAGATGGCGCAACTACCCCAGAGATTTTGATCGCTGATGAGAATGTGACCACTCCCAATACGTCAGAGGGAGGAACTTCAGCAGTAGAAACTAAAGCCAAAAAGGGCGGATGGTGGTGGCTTGCTCTAATATTGGGCATACCATTATTGGTATTAGTCGCAATATTTGCCTTTGGAGGGCGTAAGAAGAGCGATCAAGAACCGGCAATTAGCAATATTCCCAATCCTGATACTCCTAATGGAGGCATTGGTATATCAGAAGGAGCCGACGGTGGCGATATATCTGCGCTAGGAGCAAATATGTCAGGTAATTTGGGCAACGTTGCTGGAAATGCAGTAGGTACCACCTCTAGATTAGGCAATGCTGCAATAGCAAATGGAGGAGGCGCCGCTGCCAATCTTGTGGGGGGTAACCAAGGAGCAGAAAACGAAACTGACATCGATATTGATCTAGATGAACCTGAATCAGTTAATGAAATACCCTCAAATTCAGTAACTGAATTTACGGATCAAGAAACAAAATTGCAAACTGACATTAGTTCAGGATTTACAAATGACGTATCGGCTAGTGCAAACGCTCTAGGAGCAGCAGCAATAGGCGGATTGGCGGCAGCTTCAGGATCTTTAAACAATCCTGAAATTTCTACAGATGAGATGACGGCAGATTCCGTTATCGAAGACTATAGTACAGCAGACATCGAATTAGATACCAATGTCTCTGAACTACAAACTAATCAAACAACTGATTTAGTAGATCGAGGTATTGATGGTGTTACTGATTCTGGTGAAGCTATTGAACTTGATCAGTCATCCGAAGCTGAAGTTAGTACAGAATTTAGTGGGGATTTTGTTTTACAAGAAGAGACTAAAAGCACTTTGCCCTCAGATCAAGATATCGCCATTGATGTGACTGAAGTTACTCCAGACATCAATCTAGACTTAAGCGAGACAGCAGAGGGTATTTCGGGAACAGTTACAGATACGGTAGGAGAAATCACGACTCCTGAGCTTGATCAACCTAATGTAGAGATCGATGGTGATACAGACTTAGGTATTGTTGACCCTACAACACAAGCAGGAGGTGCTGCTGCCTTAGGAGGAGCAGCCGCAGTTGCTTCGGGTTTCTTGAATCGCAATCAGGATAATGAACAGCCTGTAGATGCTGAATCCACCTCAGATCAAGATATCGCCATTGATGTGACTGAAGTTACTCCAGACATCAATCTAGACTTAAGGGAGACAGCAGAGGGTATTTCGGGAACAGTTACAGATACGGTAGGAGAAATCACGACTCCTGAGCTTGATCAACCTAATGTAGAGATCGATGGTGATACAGACTTAGGTATTGTTGACCCTACAACACAAGCAGGAGGGGCTGCTGCCTTAGGAGGTGCAGCCGCAGTTGCTTCGGGTTTCTTGAATCGCAATCAGGATAATGAACAGCCTGTAGATGCTGAATCCACCTCAGATCAAGATATCGCCATTGATGTGACTGAAGTTACTCCAGACATCAATCTAGACTTAAGGGAGACAGCAGAGGGTATTTCGGGAACAGTTACAGATACGGTAGGAGAAATCACGACTCCTGAGCTTGACCAACCTAATGTAGAGATCGATGGTGATACAGACTTAGGTATTGTTGACCCTACAACACAAGCAGGAGGTGCTGCTGCCTTAGGAGGAGCAGCCGCAGTTGCTTCGGGTTTCTTGAATCGCAATCAGGATAATGAACAGCCTGTAGATGCTGAATCCACCTCAGAAGCAGATGATTTTGATATCTCCCTAGAAACTACCTCTACTGATGTGGATAATAGTTTAGAGGGAATCACCCTGGATGAGGCGGCAAATATGCCAGAGCTTAGTTTAGATGAAATTACTTTTGATGATGCTGATACTCCTATCAATGCTAGTTTGGAGGAAATCACCTTTGATGATGAGATCGACTCATCAGAGCTTAGTCTAGATGAGATTACTTTTGATGATACAGAAACTAACTCAACTAGTAATTTGAGCGATGATTTAGATCTAAGCACTAGTAGCCAAAACATTAGCTTGGATGATTTAGCTTTTGAAGAATCAGAATCAGAATCAGAATCAGCAGATAGCTTGACTTCAGATCTACTAAGCAACAATACAGCTGAGATTACCAGTCTATCTGACGATCAATCTAATGATCTGGACAATATCTCTGAATGGTTAGATAGTCTAGAAACTCCTCATCAAAGCACTGACAATATTTCAGAATGGCTAGACACGCTAACGACTGATAATGCTGACTCGGTTGAAGAGGGGCGTAACCAGGAAGAAACTATGGATTTCGCACAAGAAGCAGATGATATCTCTTTCAAATTCTTAGAGGATTTATTAGAAAGAGACTCCAACCCTAACCAAGATAATAACCAAGATAATAACCAAGATAATAAATAGTTTTTGGCTATAGTTTCTGGCTGTTGTCACAGCTATTTTCTTGATAATTAATATAGCCCTGCCCTTAAATGAAGTCAGGGTTTTTTCTTGTTACGAGGAACATCTTTAATGGTGCTACCAATTCCTTGAATAATTCCCTTGCCAACTAAACCTAAACCTTTGCCAATTACCTGAGTTAAAACAAATACTACGGTACTACCAGCCAGAGCAATAAATTTGCGTACCAATGGAGCGATCGCATCACGGATTTCGATCACAATTGTAGATAGCCAAGGTACTCCTGTAAGCTGCTCTAGTTCAGTTTTGCGGGGAGCATAGACATACATAGTTCTAATTGCCCCACTATTTAAGACAAATAGACGATGACGACTTTCAAAGATGTTTTGAGGATGAGTAAAATAAACTTCTTGACGGTATTTCCAGGATAATTGATTACGGAAACGAGCTAATTCACGATCGCTACGATACTCAGATTTGTATAATTTATATTTAAAAATTTCTTGATCATAAAAATTATTGAGCAGCACCTGCATCACCCCATTAGCTATCTGGATGATTAAATTTTGTAGTAAAAACTCGATTCTGGCGATCGCTTCTGGATCATCAGACTGATAGATAGTATTCTCAATTATTAAGCCAGGCTTACCTAATAAATAATCAAACAGTTCGGGTATACCGTAAATATAGTTAAAAATATGGTACTTAATTATCTCAAATTCCTGTTCGGCTAAATAGTTTAACTGTCGATCTTCTTCTATATTTAATTGACCATAATGTTGAGTAAAAAAATAGCTGGTACTCCATGACCAGAGATCCTTAAGATAAGACATGTAGTCTCGATCTAGGGTACTAGCAATCGGCACTTGAGGAATAGTTTCGCTCAGACGTTGTAAGATTAGCTGACATAAACTTTTTTGAATTTCTGGTCGCAGAATATCAATTTCTAGAAGTATCTTAGTGCGGTTATTGAACCCGATTTGAATGTCCGTGGCTACCCGTTCAAAAATTGTTTTGTTAGCGGAATCGGCAAATACGGGTAGGGGTGCTAACTCGGTAGCAGCAATCGGTACAATTTCTGCGGTGGATGATTCAATCGCTGCATTATTCTCAGTTAAAGTAATCTCTTCAGCAACTAATCTACTAGATAACCAACGTACAGTTAATAATTCTCGTTTGCGCCCCATCAAAAATACCCGTTCCCAATCAGACAAGTTAGGATTAGCTAATTCTGACTCGATTGATTGAAGTGTTTCTTCTAATTCTATTCTGCCTGATTTACTGAGACGAGCCAGTATCTTTTGCCAAAGCTGGATCGACCGATCATTAGTTTGCCAATAGGTATTGCCATAAGCGACTGTGTGCAAACCTTCAATGATCGTGTTAATGCTAGCATTGCGATCGCAATTACCCTGTACTCCCCAAGATTTTAACTTCGCTAATTGTTGAGTCGAAAAACTAAGAGTCAGCAAAAATAATGGTAGTTGAGGATATAGCTGTCTCAACTGCTGAGTTAACTCCAAGCCAGAAATTTCTGAGTCGGAGTAATCACTGGCATGACTAATACCAATCACCAAAACATTAAGTACCAAACCTTGAGTAAGTTCCCGCAGAGTATCATTACTAAAGTTTCCCTCTCCGACAATCTCAAAATCGGCATATTGTGCGATCGCAGTTCGCAAACCCAAACGAAAGATCGAGTCTTGATCGACAATAAACAATTTAATCTTAGCTTTGGTCATTTTTAGCCGCTAGCTTGGCGATAACAACCAATTATAT
>CALNYB010000049.1:0-138944 GCA_942490675.1 Cyanobacteriota bacterium
TCTTACTGTTTTCAAAATTAACCAAACCGCCTAAATTGGGTTTTAATATGTTCTCTATTACAAACCAAAAAGATCTATGACTTATTGGAATTAATTACCGTGATCGTTCTACAATACCCCTATATAAAGCGAAAAACAGTTGCCCTTAACATACCCAAATCGTTAAACAACTGCTCTTTGCCCTAATCCCTCCGCCTTCTCTATCGAGATAGGTGGCGCGGTTTCGTATTGAATTTTATGGTTTACCCACACCAGAATTATGGCACAAACGAAGGTTGAAAAGAAGTTTTTTCGGTTAAGAGTTAATGAAAAGCTACAAAATAAGGCTTCTTTAAACATTGAACGAAGGCAGAAGGCAGGAGGCAGAAGGCGCAAAGGACTTGTCCCTAAAGGGATACACTTCGCTATCCGCCAGCAGGAGCAATTGCCCTGGGATTCCTACCCCTTCGGGTTCAACAGTTTGCTCAGGAACCCCCGCAACGTAACTGTTGAACCACCAGCAATTGAAGACCGCCAAATCTTTGATTATGGCGGGGGCTTTAAACCCAAAAAGGACTACCGAAGAAGAAAGAGTGAACCTTCTGCCCTCTGCCCTCGAACTTCTGCGGTAGTCAATGGAGGTGCGGTATGAGTATCTTAAACACTTCTCCCACTGACTATGGACTAGTTACACCATCTACTATCCGAGAAGATTCATCTCAACTACTCAACAAGCACATCAAAGAATATTGCATCAAAAGAGGTTTAGACAGGAATTGGATTGAAGCGGGTTGTTCTTCCCTGACTACCACCGAAGCGACTGACAAACTGTATTACACTGCTAAATCAGCAGGAATCTTGATTGAAGGTGCTAACGGTCAATATCAATACAGACCAGATCAACCTTGGGCGGATAAGCAGGGCAAGAAAGCTCCCAAGTACCGCACCGCAGCGGGTGATGAATATGATGCGCTGTTACCCAAACATCCAACAGAACCTAATTACTGGCTAGATACGGAAAAGTTAAAAGAACGGTGTTACCAAATTAACGGACATCCAATGTTGCTGGTTACCGAAGGAGGCTTTAAAGCGATCTCCGCTTGTTCTCATGACATCCCTACTATTGCCTTATTAGGCGTAGAAATGGGATTAACTCCAACCAAAGACGATCCACAAGGAAAACGTTATTTAGTACCCTCCCTAGAAAATCTTGCCTTGATAGGATTTGGGTTTATCTTGGCTTTTGATGCCGATACCTACACCAAAAAACCAGTCATTCAAGCATTAATTAAATTAGCGAATCAACTACAAAAACTCTCTGTCCCCGTTTACACTTTACCTAAATGGGACGAATCGGAGGGTAAGGGGATCGACGATTATATACAACAAAACGGCATTGAAGAATTTCGTAAGAAATTATTATCCCAAACCGTTAGCTTTCAGGATTGGCATACCTTATACGGTCAAGATGCTTTTGACAAAAAACCACCCAAGCCAGATATTATCGGCGGACAATTAGCCGAACAGTATCGCGAGCGCTGGGTTTATTGTGACGAACTTAAATCTTGGTTGGTTTATGGTTTAGAAACAGAGGGGATCTGGACAATAGTTAGTAAACAATTTTTAGCCCACGCGATCGATAATATTCTCGAAGCCAAGAATATTGCAGGCTACGGAACTAATGCCTATATTCAAAATATCTTGGGTGCGCTAGAACGAAAATTATTGATCAGGAAGTGGGACGAAAAATCGACCACCGAGTATCTACCTTTCCGTAACGGAGTTTTAGAATTAGCCACCAATAAACTGCACCCCCACAACCCAGGATTTAGATTTACTTGGCAACTGCCACGGGACTATACCGTAGTCGAAACTGGCTGGAGAAATATCGATAACTGGCTAGACCAAGCTACTCAAGGCAACGCCGAACACAAACAGTTGTTAATTTGTTTTGCTGCTGCGGTACTAAGAGGTCGTAATGACTTACAAAAGTTCCTCCACCTAATTGGTGGGGGTGGTAGTGGTAAATCTACTTTCACCACACTCTTAACGGCTCTTATTGGCGAAGAAAATACAGCTACGCTTAATCTACCTGACCTCGAAGACAAACACGAAATAGCTCGTATTTTTGGCAAACGCTTGGTAGTTTTACCCGACCAAGATAAAGCACCTAAAAAAATGAGTAACTTTAAACGTCTGACTGGTCAAGATAGACTATCTGGTCGCCGACTATTTGAAAATGGGTTTGAATTTGTCTTCTCTGGATTAGCTGTAGTTACTAGTAATTTCCCTGTTTTCCATACTAATGTTGGTAGTTGGCTGACTCGCCGTGTGAGTATGATTCCTTTTGAATATCAATGTCCCAATCACCTGCATCGGGATTTGATGAAGGATTTTTCTTCAGAGTTGGGCGCATTTACTAGTTACCTCCTGGGCATTGATAATAGCCAAATAGATGCCACTTTTAAAGGTTTGAGTAAATATGGGCAATCTCTCTCTTCTACGGTCTGGGAATCCCAAATTAGGAGTGATGGACTAGCTGCTTGGGTTAATGACTGGGTAATTGCTTCGAGCGATGCAATCGTCAAAATTGGCAGCAATCGCCAAGAATGGACCAGTGATGAAGAATATAACTCTGACCAATCCACCCTGTACGGTAGTTACTCTTATTATTGCCAACGTTCTGGTCGTTCGGCTAAATCTCCCCAGAACTTCTCCGCCGAATTATTGGAATTAGCTAACCGTACTCTTGGCTGGCAAGCAGAAAAAGCTAGGGTAAAAATTAACGGTCAAACTACCAGAGTCATCAAAGGATTAAAACTGCGCGCGCCCTCAAGTGACGAGCCAACGATCGAGGAAATTCTAGAGGGGGATGTTATCCCACAGAGATGTGACAACCAAGGGGACAACCAAGGGGACAACCAGGGTGACAACCAGGGTGACAACCAGGGTGACAACTTGAAAACCTTATCAAATAAGGAAGGTGACAACGGTGACCACCTAAATTTACTTTTAGAGAAAACTAAAAATAACTTCTCTCCTCCTTGTGACAGTCCGCCAAGTGTCACAGACACCTCGGAAGTTGAAAATAATATTTATTTAAACGAGTTCCAGGTTGTCACCCCTGTCACCAATCAAGCACAGCAAGAGTTTGAGGCTGTCACCGAGGTGGTCACTCCTGCTGTCACCCCAGTTGTCACCCCTGCTGTCATCCCTCAAATAGACTGGCAATCTTACCCATACCAAAGTAAAGATATCTACACTCTGAAAAATAGAGCTAACAAAGTTAAAGAGAGAGTTTTAGGTTGCACTACCAACAATGAGTTAATTACTCTCCATGCCCAAGGTCAAGTAAGTAAAGCTGAAATTGATTGGTTAAAGTCTAATCTGCTTACTCCTGCTGAATGTCAACAATTAGAAGCGACTGAAGCAACTAGACAAACCAACTTGTTTGATGAAAGCGACCAAGAGCAAACAGAGCCAAACCAACAACCAAGCTTTGAAGAGTTAAAAGAACAGATAACGTTTGAAGTGAAACGAATTGGTTGGAGCAAATCAAAATCAATTAACTATATACAGGAAAAATACTCATGCAAATGCCGAAAAGACATGACCACCGAGCAGTTAATTGAGTTTAGAGATTATCTGAGTCGATTACCTATAGCTCAAGAAAGGAGGTAATTGGCGTTGCGACAAATTAATTCTCAAACTGAATCAATAGAAGTTCACAAGTGCGATCGCGCTCTGGACAAAAAGCGATCGCCTGAGTTTGAAGAGTAAATATATCCCCAAACGTTTAATAACCAAGGTAGAAAGGATGAATGATGATCAAGTCCCCGTGCAACAGATACTGAATGTTTTAAGGAATAGGAGTTTGAGTCAGAGGGATAAGTGATAAGGCGATCGCCGTGAGAATAAATTCTGACCCATGTTAAGAAAAATCTAGTTGAGGTAATGCTTAGTGATACATAGCACTAAAATTGATCTACTGAAGTAGTGAGCGATTATGGGTAAGCCACAAATCACTGTTAGACTGTCTCCATCGCTGCTGGTGGAACTAGATCAGTACATCGAGCGCACTGGCACGTCAAAAACTGATGTGGTGGTGAGTGCGATCGCGCAATATCTGGGCTGTACAAAGGAAGTGCCATTAAGTCAGAGAATGGCGGAGTTGGAAAGGCGGATGGCAGCGGTGGAAACCAAGATAGAAGCAAAGTAGAAAATTCAGGCAATTGGAGGAATCAATCTATGTCAGACTCACCACCGAACTATGAACGCACTCTTTGGATGATTACAGGAAAGTCGTCACCTGCCCCATCTGAGGGAGAAAAAGCAGGTGGAGTCTTTCGGGGAGGGCGACTAGGAGATGAAGAGCAGGCAGCAGAAACTGAAGAAATAAGCAAAGTGCCGATTTCAATTGGTAAAATGCAACAGAACTTGAACCAATTTCTCGTCGTAGTTGGCGACTTGTTCATCGAGGCAGAACAGCAAGCCAAAATAGCGCAACCAGAAAGTGTAGCAGAAGCTAAACCAGGCATAAAGCTTGACCAAATAGAGTTCTCTGTAGCGGTCAATGGGGAAGGAGAAGTTGGCTTCTGGGGTCTAGCAAAGGGCAAAGTCGGAGGAGCAACGGAAATAAAGCTGACTTTTAAGCGCCAAGAGGCTTAGAACATGGCTAAGAATTGGGCAATTATTATCGGTATTAATGAGTATAGTTACTTAGATGAACTGAATTTTGCCAAAACAGATGCGGAAGCCATGCACCTCTGGTTACAGCAGTCAGGAGGATTTGACCCGCAAGGACTATTTTTATTTACTGACGACTCCCAGCCGATTCAAACTAACCCGCCAATTACTACTCAGCCCACCTTCGGTCACCTAGATACCTTTTTCGATGTACAGTTTGACCGAAAACTTCTCACAAGCGCCGATAATCTCTGGTTTTTCTTTTCAGGACACGGGAATCGCGGGACGGGAGGAGACTACTTGATGTTGTCAGATAGTAACCCTCGTCGTCTGGAGCAGACAGCACTCTCGGTCAGCTACATCACGGAACGTTTGAGGAACTGGGGGGCAGGAAATGTGGTGATGTTTATCGATGCTTGTCGCAATGTAGAAAATCAAGCTAAGGGTGGAACGATTACTACTCAAGATTACCAGGGCATGATTGCCTTCTACTCCTGTCGGGACAAGGAAAAATCAAAAGAAGTTAAGTCAATCGAACGGGGGGCTTTTACTCATATCCTCCTGTCAGCTTTAGAGTCGACGAAGAGACAAAATAGATGTCTGACAGTGGCAGAATTAGAAGAATACTTAATGCGTGAAGTTCCCAAGCTCAGTCCCAACCAACATCCTCTAGCTAGGGTAGAACCGACTTACAAGAGCAATTTCATTCTCTTTGGAGAGGCACGTGAAAAAAATATTGAATCTCTCTACAATCTGGCTCTTAAAAAAGCATTTGTTGAAAACAAGAAAGAGGAAGCAACAGAGCTTCTCCTTCATGCGAATATGGCAGCTAAAGGCTGTAATTCTGACATTTTAAATGCTTTAGTTCGTATATCATCTTCAAGCTCTACAATTAATTCATCTAAACAGCCTGAAAATAAAGAAGTTACGCGAGAAAAAGGTCAAGCACAATCTTTCACTGAAGAATTGGGTAATGGTATCAATTTAGAAATGATTGCTATTTCTGGTGGCACATTCATCATGGGTTCGCCTGAAGGTGAAGGGTACGATGACGAAAAACCCCAACATGAAGTTACGGTTCAACCCTTCTTCATGGGTAAATATCCCATTACTCAGGCACAATGGAAAGCGATCGCCGACCGTGAAGATTTGAAAGTCGAACACGACCTCGACCCCAATCCTGCCTATTTTAAAGACCGCGATGATAGCGCTCGCCGACCTGTAGAACAAGTCTCTTGGTACGATGCGATAGAATTCTGTGCCAGACTCTCGAAACTGTCAGTCAGAGAATATCGACTACCCAGCGAGGCGGAATGGGAATATGCCTGTCGTGCGGGAACTAGCACTCCCTTTCATTTTGGCGAGACAATTACCACCGATCTAGCTAATTACGATGGCAACTATACCTATGCTAATGCACCCAAAGGAGAGTATCGCCAACAAACCACACCAGTGGGAAGTTTTCCGCCTAATGCTTTTGGTTTATACGATATGCATGGAAACGTCTGGGAATGGTGTCAAGATGACTGGCATGAAAACTATCAAGATGCGCCAACTGATGGCAGTGCAAGGGTTTTAGAAGACAGAAGTATTAAAGTAATACGCGGTGGCTCATGGGGCATCAATCCTGTTTTCTGCCGTTCAGCGACTCGCCTCGACTATACGCGCGATGTCCGTGACAACATTTTCGGTTTTCGTGTTGTGTGTGTCGTCCCCAGGGCTACATAGCCCTCTGCCCTCTTTGCCCTTTTGCCCTTTTCTCGGAAATTTTTGACTACATACTACAAATAGTAGTTTAAATACTACAAAGTAAAGAAGCTGTCAAAGGTTTAACTGTTCTCTCAACTCCTCAACATATAGATATTATGTCAAGAGAACTAGAATGATCAGCACTTAATAAAAGTAAATCTAATAATCAAGATGAGCGTTGTACAACTTGACCTCCAAAAGATAGAGCAGCTTCTCAATTCGGCAACGAATGAACGACAACGTAAAATGTACCAAGCCTTATTAGATAAGGCGCGAAGCCAGTTCGAGAACTCCACTGCCTCATCCGCATCCCTTACTACTCCCTCAACAGAAAACCAAGCTAAAACCAAAACAAAGGGTCAGACCGTAACTAAAACCCAGGCTAAAACTGCTAAGAAGAAGAAGAAGAAGAAAGCTACTAGTCAATTTACCACTACAGAAGCTTCACCTGCCATACCACAGTCCCAAGCTACCGTCCCTAGCTCTACTACTCAACTCACACCAGATTCATCTGACATACCCCCTCAAAAACAGCACCCCGATGACGAGACTCCATGCTTCCAGGCTTTAGGCACAGTTATTGCTACTCCCTACGTCCAAGGCGAATGCTTAAAGGTCAGAATTGACAATGCTGAATACAACTTGTCGTGCATTCGAGATAGAAGGCGAAGAGCTTATATGTCGCTCTCAGAAGAGCTAGAAAAGAACGGTTCAAAACCAATGTTTCTCAAGCTTTATCCTCAAGCTACATTTTCGGGCAGTGACCAAAAACCCAGACTTTCTTTCTCCTTAGTCAACTTCAGTCTCAACTGCGAAAAAATCAATAACTATCCCCAAGGGTTTGTGCTTCGAGGAATCTGGCAGTATATTCCCCAATATCAATCTCCCGTAATTACGATCTACCGCAATCTAGATCAATTGAGATTTTTTAAGAGATTAAAAAAATCGCGAAAATTCAATTTCGCCCAACCCCGTCATCTTCCTGTAGTTTGGTCTGCGACCGTAGAACCATTCAAATTTAATCCTCAACTGGAAAAAGGAGAACAAATGCCTCGCTATTTCGTTGAAGTGAGAGCAACTTTTAAAGACGGTTTATATGTGGTCGAAGAAATGCTGCGAGAGCCGACAAGGAAGATACCTCGGTTCATCAAAGTGTCAAAATCAACTGCTACTACTGGGTGAGCGATCGCCAAGCGTGACGACAGGCGATCGCCCTCCATCGAGTCCTCTATCTCATAAATAAACGTTTCCTTGTTTTTTACTGCATTACTTAATTACTTACTGCATTGAGTAATTACTCATCTATATCTTTCAGTGCATCATCAAGCAATAAACGCACGATATCTGCTTTAGTTCTACCTGTCTTGGCAGATAAAATTGATAACTTACGATGTACTGATTCTCTCAAATCGATCGTAAACCGTTTTGTTCCTTCTTTTGCTTCTACCTGTAGTTTTTCCATTAGGCTTGATGATGTGCTTAATTTTTCGTCTGATTTAGGTTCTATGGGTGCGTTGGGTGTTGATGCTTTCTCAACAGCTTTCACCTCTTCTACTTCTGATGTTGTTTCTTCTACTGCTGGTTCATTTCCACCAAATACAAATTCACTGGCTAGAGAGTCATCTAATGATTTACGTTTTTTAGTCATGGCAGATGTTTAAATAGTTCTTTAAATAATTTTTCGTATTCCGATGCAGACTCGCTAGCCGATCGCCCTGGTATGTCCCAGACTGTAGCTGATTGTCCCGAAGTGTCAGCGATCGCTTGTTTTTGATGAATGACAGTATCTAGTAACATTGCCCCTGGATTTTTGCTAAGGGCTGCGATCGCCTCATCTTTTAATTTCGTTCCTTTAACTGCCCGACTAAGAAACATTACTGCTTTGGGCAAGCCACCCCTGACAGATTGAGCCTGTTTAACTAATCTCATGGCATCAGAAGCCGAACGTAAATCAACCCCTGTCGGTTGGACGGGAATAAAGGCTAAGTCTGACCGAAATAAAATTGCTCTGGTAGCTTCCGATAAACTGGCGGGACCATCCACAATTACATAGTCATAATCTGCTACCAGTTCAGGTATCTGTTCGAGTAAATCATCGGGTGAACCAATTACCTTACAGGGAATCTTAGTTTCTTCCATCCCCTCCACCCAAAGCGAACTAGATTTTTGACTGTCAGCATCAATTAACAATGTCTTCTGTTTCTTCTTGGAGATTAGCCAATAAGCTAAATGTACCGAGGTAGTGGACTTGGACACCCCGCCTTTCTGATTGACTAACGATATGACTTGTCCCATTTAACAGTTTGTACTTAATTACTGCATTACTTACTGCATTATTGCAGTACTAATTTAATCTAATACTTTAATAATTATTTAAAGGCTGACAGCAGCACTAACTTAAGTGCTTAAATATAGCAGTAAATTTGCAAGTAAGTAAGCTATCAAATGAATACTGCAATACTAATTTGATTACTGAAGATTCCCAAAGTGCGATCGCAATGCACCCCCAATTCCCCTTCGTCCTACCAAAAATCAATACTTTAGCCCCAGTTCCGTTTCGTAGTAGTTCCGTTTCCCCAGCCCCTATAGAAGGAGAAAAAAAATTCACATCACACACGATAAATAAATTATTGGTTATCAATGAAGATCAATTTCTTGTTTGACTAATATCTGAAATTTGACTATCAAAAGGCACAAGAGAAAGTTAGCTAACGGCTCAGAAAAGATTTATACCTATGTGGTGTCGGGGGATGGTTCGCGCCGACAGTCTCTATCTGCCCGTGACAGTTCTGATTCTCTACAAATCTACAGAGGTAAAGAATTCCGTCGCATTGTGGCAGCACTTCAGGCAAACTCTAGTTTATTAGTTGTGGGGGAAGCTGGTTGTGGCAAAACCTTCTTAGCTCAAGCCATTACCGCCGAACTAACTGAAATGAACTTTCAGGTAGCCGTCACCAAACCAGGAACGGTCAAGCAAATTCTGAGTGAAATAGCAGCACAGTTGGGAGTGGATACAGAAAATCTCGACGGTAAGGCACTCTCGACAATGGGACTGATGAAGGAAATAGCTGACTGGTTGTTCATTAATACTGCTTTTCTAATTTGTGATAATGCCCATCGCTTTCCTGTGTCTTTACGCTGCTGGTTAGACCAACTTCACACCCAAGGACAACCAATATTACTACTAGCTACCTATCCTCCAGCACGGGATATCTTTCTCAAGCTACCCAGAATTGAACTAGAACCAATGCCAGAAAAGGCAACTAGGGCAATCATGCTCGAAGCTGCTGCGGAATTAAACCACGAACTAACTCCCGCCCAGATAGCTTCCCTACAGCAGAGAGTCGGGGGCAATCCCATGTTAGCCAGACGAGTCGTGAGGGAAGAATATTTAGGTTTAGACGGTCAGGCATTAGACCATACTCAATGGCTGGATATTACTCCCTACATCATTGCTGCTTTAATGTGTTTGGCGATTATTCGCTTTATCGGTCGGGGATTCAACGACAAGTCACTGTATTTAATTGGTGCAATTATCACCGTTTCCGTGGCGGTAGTTCGCATCATCGTCTACAGCTTACCGCGTAAAAAAGGAAGACTCGGACAATGATGTATAAAACTCACATCGCTTTGTCTGTGGCTGCTACCTCGATAATTTTGGGTACGGCAGATCCAGTAGTATTAATCCTCAGTGCGATCGCATCACAGTTACCCGATGTCGATACCACTAAAAGTTATTCAGGACGGGTATTATTTCCTCTCAGTAGTTATCTAGAAAAGCGTTTTGCCCATCGTTCCATTACCCATAGTTTCCTGGCACTAGCTATCTTTGCCGTCGTAGTTTTTCCCGTAACCTTCTTTGGCGATCGCTATTATCTAGGTTTAGTTTCTGGCTACTTCTGGGGCTTTTTTGGCGATGTCTTCACTAAGTCAGGAGTAGCACTGTTTTACCCTTCCAAAGTTAGAGCGATCTGTCCTGCCAATCCCAGGTTGAGACTATCTACTGGTAGCAATGCGGAATGGTTTGTCTTGTTTATCTTGATAGTCTTTGCCATTCTCAGCATTCAGATTAACTCAGCAGGGGGCATAGTCAGGAATTTTAATCAAGCATTAGGCTTGCCGTCGGGGGCAATCGAAACTGTCAACCAGGACGCATCTCGCTACTTACTCAAAGCACACATCAAAGGACGTAACGCCATTACTCAAGAGCCAGTAGAGAAGGCATACGAAATTATCCAACCCCTCAATCAGAATGACTTACTGGTTAAAGACGAACTGGGAACTACCTTTCGAGTGGGCAATTCTCAAGAAAGCCAGATTATTGCCGTAGTAATGAAGATCGAGCGAGTAGCACCGATAACTACTACCGTGACTAATATTTTCCTCGATGATGAGGATTTGTACGAGAAAATTGCAGCTTTACCCCAAGAGCTAACTTATCTTAGCGGTACGCTAACTATCTTCGATGCCGATGGTCTGATTATTCCCACCCACATAGACCGCTATGACACTATTACTTTGCAGCCAGGAAGCGATATTGCTTATGCGCGGTTGATTGCTGCTTCTCCGCAGGATGTATTGAGGTTGTTGGGGGATTATTATGCCAGTGGGAATTTGGTGGTAAGGATTGTAGAGCTTAAGTAATAGTCAATAGAATCAATCTTTTGAACTATCGGACTTTTGAATCGCTACTTTACGCTTAGATTCCAAACGAACCCGCCATTTCTCGTCAATTTCCGTAGCTCGTTCGTACAGAGAAAGAGCTTGTTGTTCAAAATTCTTCGCCAAATCCAACAGTTCGTCTAGGGTTTTCTCGTCGGGTAGTTTCTTCATGCCAAATCCTTCAGAATATCGAGAATTCTTTTGCCTCTTATTTTAGCTTCCATACACTGTCCCAATAACATTCCTAAATCTTCTCCTGCTTCTTGAATTTCTGCACTCGTGGTATCGGGTGCATTCAGACGTTCTGCGATCGCTTGTATTCTCCTGCGGGAAATTTCTACAAACAGTAAACCATTGTTAAACAGAGCTACGAATTGAATCAACCTAACGTTATCGGGAAAATTGGATAAAACAGGTCTAACTAAACTCAAACCTTCATTTGCTTCCCGTTCTGTTATTTCCAGTTCTAAATTTAGACGTTCGATAAGAGATTGTATTTCTGGGGGAATCGGCATTGCTGCTCTTTAAAACTTTATTTAACCTACAGATTTTAGCCTGAAGTTATTCATTCTCAACCTCAGATCACACCCAAAACCCCCAACCATGAACGATAACAGGTATTAAACCCCTAAATCATACCTCATCAATGTTTGCCCGTAAAGAAAAGCCGTTACCCACACCAGTACTAAAACCAATACAGAATAACAATACTCAATCCCTAGAAGATGCAGGTATTCATTTGGGAGAAGGTTATTATTGGAATCCCGAATCCTTACCCAACGGGCATATCGTAGCTATTGGGGCATCTGGTAGTGGGAAGACGCAGACCTTGAAGGCGATCGCTTTTTCTCTCCGTCAGACTTACCCAAATATGCAGGTTATCCTGCTAGATTTTCACGGCGACCAAGAGATTGTTGGCGAGACTTGCTATCCGATACACATGGCATCTCCCCACGGTATCAATCCGTTGGTGGTTAATCTCGACCCTGAAGGGGGAGGATCGAATTTACAGGCGATTCAGATGGCGGGAATTTTGAAGAAATCGCTGCGTCTTGGTCCTAATCAGGAAGGGATGCTGATTGAAATTATTAAAACCTGCTACCTCAAACGGGGTATAGTTCAGGAGCGACAAAAGACATGGAGTTTAGAACCGCCCAACTTTGATGACATTGAAGAGGAATTGAATCGTCGAGTAGCTACGGCATTCCAAGATGAAGAGAAGAAGGAATTAGCTGAAAGTATCTGTATTCGGGATTTACCATTAGGCAAACCCAACGCCAGTGGTATCTATTTCATTTTCCATCAAAACCAACTGGTTTACATCGGTGCAGCTAGGAGTCTGTCGGACTTAGGAATTCTTTGACATTAAAAAGCACTGGAAGTCACCTGGATCAATACAATAGTACTGTTTTGGGGCGATCAAGTGCCATTGCGATCGCTCCAGTTCGGATTTTAGAGGCCAATTTCTGGTTATTTACACACTGATGGTGCAAAGACGCTTCAAATTGAAGGCAATACAGACAAGAGTCCACTCACCTGTCACGGCATTAATCCCCCGCAGTAGGAAACGGCGGAAACCCATCACCTCCTTAATAATGCCGAATACAGGCTCCACTGTCGATTTGCGCTTAGCATAGAATTGTTTACCGACTTCGGTTTTCAGGCGATGCTTCATCGCCGTTATCGTATCAGGGTTCTCTGGTGGGGCTGGTGCTACAGCCAAGCGTTCTTCAAGGGTTAAGTTATGGCAAGCCCTACCGCAGGCGATGTAGGGGTCAATCTCGTTTTCTGACAGTCGCTTGGCATTGTGTTCACTGAAAAACCCCGAATCCAGAGCCGCTCTCTTAACTTGGCCCAGATTTTCAGGTAGTTGATTAAGTTGCTCCAGCGCTGGGTCTACTTCCTGCTTATCGTTGGGGTTTTGACTGATATGGTTTCCTACAATCAGCATCGTGTCCATATCCACAGAAGCGTGGGCATTGTAAGCTTGCTCAAACCCGCCTCCTGAAACTGGCATAATCCGCGACTCGCCGTCCGTGAAATTCACCTGGTCTTTAGCTTTTGGACCTGCCTCAGGAGCTAAGGGTTGCTTGCCTCCCAATTTGCGACCTCGGACCTTTTCTTTAGCCTCCCGCTCTCTTAATTTGGCCTCGTATTCAGCTTTTTCCTGGTCAGCTCTGGCTTGTGCCCGTGCTTCAATCTCTCTCTTGACCTGAGCGATCTTTTCCAGGCGTTCTTGCCGCCTTTGGAGTTCTTGGGGAATGTCTATGTCCCCAAAGCTTTCTCCTGCTTCTGTTTGGGACTTGTGCAACAACGCTGACACTTCTGCAAGTAACTGAACTTCGAGTTTGTTGGCACCCATCCCAACTCATTGCTTTGTGTTTACTGGCATTGGCCTGGATTTTGGTGCCATCGATACTGATGTCCCCCAGCTTAAATATCCCCAGACTGCAGGCATATTCCAATATCTGTACAAACAAGGGTTGTAATTGTGCTAAGAAACGCTTGCGGAATTTATTGATGCTGTCATGGTCAGGGTGAGTGCCACCAGTAATATAGAGCACTGGGATTAGCTCATAGGTTGCTTTCTCTATCTGGCGACTGGCAAATATCCCTTTGGCATAGCAGTAAAACAACAAGACCAACATCATCTTGGGGGGATAAGGGGCACTGCCACCACCTTTATAAGCCCCTTCTATTTCACTGGTATCCAACTGATCGACAATTTCTACCACAAAGCGAGCCAGGCTATTTGTATCCAGCCACCCTTCCATATTACTGGGCAGCTCGATCGCTACAGTCCTATCAATTTCGATAAATTTGTTGCTGATGAGCCTTCTCCCAGTCACTTCTGCCTAATTTACATTTAGCATAGTTTACATCAGCTTTCCATAAGCCCGACAGACTCCTAGATCGTCTAATGCTGCCAGATAAAACTGCATTTTGCCCACATATTCTGGAAGAAACTCCCCAATTTTTAATTCGATTGCTACTAAACACTTCAAACGACGGTGGAATAATAGCAAATCAATAAAGTATTCCTTGTCGCCAACTTCCAAACGATACTGACCAACGGTCACGCGCAGGCACCTTCGTTTTACGGAGGTGTACGCGTGACTACCAACAAAGGCAAACATCCCTCCCATTTCTTGTAAAAACGGTTCTACGGCAGATAATATTGCTTGTTCTAACTGACGTTCGCTATGTTCGTCTGCCAGTTCCAACAGGGCAAACGCACCTTATTTTTACAATGCTTACGCCATAAAGGTTTTAGCTATTATTTAGTTTTGTTACTAAAATTTAAAACTCTTGCTACGTAAGGCTTACAGAATTTAGATGCGTTTGCCCTGCCAGTTCCAAAAAATCAAAAGTATATTCGTCTTTTACTGCAAGCTTAGCCTGGGAGCGAATATTCTCCGATACTGCTTTGTCGAAATTGGTTTGATTGAGCAAGGTTTTTTCGTAGCTTTGATTCTCAATTTGATGAATTAAAACATTTTTTGTCCAACCAAACTTCCGTGTCATGCGAAGATAAAACTCTCGCTTCAAATCATCTTTGCACTTTTGCATAATTATCAGATTATGCGTCCAGCTAATTTCTGCAACCATTGGTTGCAGTTTTACATTTTGACTGTATTCTAAATAAAAACTACGCATATTCCAGATATTTCGGGCCGAAAACCCACTAATACCTGGAAATTCCCGTTGTAAATCTAGGGCTAGCTGTTCTACCACTGACTTTCCCCAAGTTTCTCCCTGTTGTCGAGTTACAATCGATTTGCCAATGTCCCAATAGAGAGCGATTAATTTTTGGTTAACTGCTTTGAGAGCTTCATACTGAGCAGAACGAATATGCTGCTTAATTTCACCCAGTAATCGTCCGTATTTATCAGCATTTAATTCGCTCATTTTTCCTGTCTTCTGTAACAATCTATTGTTTGTCATTAACTCTGACAGCATTTTAATTCTTGACAGTTAACCAAAGCTTCCTTGCCGTATTTATCTTTAATTTTGGCAACTATTCCCGTAGTAGCTTCAACGATCCATGTACCCTTCGCTTTTAACCATTCAACTATCGTTCCTGGCTGAATAATATTCGATCCTTCAGGCTCTATTTCGATGTCCCCTCTGTGAGATAATTTTTTATCTTTCCCTATAGTGGACACGGAAGATAAATTAAATTGGGAAATCGTGGTAGATTCAGCTTGTCTAAAAGCACTGTCTCTTTGTAACCAACTGGCAAAGATTTCTTCTCTACCATCATTACAGAGTTCAAACACATAAACTCTCTCTCGTTGCTCTCTCGAACCAAGGCGACCAACATAAGTAAGCTTTAATCCTAGTAAACTTAGTAATTTTTGAGCTATTTTGATTGGGGTGTCTGATTCTACTATGGTCAACCCTAAAAAAGTTTTGAGTTCTCGTTTATTAGCATGAGCTAACTCGGCAATCAACTTGATATTGGGATCGCTACCTCTGTATTCAGCTCCAGGTTTGAGTAAGCCGACAATTAAGGTTTCTAACAGACGTAGTGAAGTAGATAGTAAAGAGCGATTGAAATCAGGCAACCATAAACGGTTTTTGGTATGAGCAGCGATCGCCCTTAACTGTTTTGAGTCTCGTTCGATTAGATAGGGTCTACCGACAGTAAGGTAATAGTGAGAGAGTATCTTACCGTACCAACCTTCGTCATCTTTTGCTACCAGTTCGGGGGTAATCGGCACTTTATCACCGTAACGCCTTAATAAACTACCCTTACGTTCGATCCACCTTTCTTCTTTTGTTTTAGCTCGTTTGTCTTTCAAGGTTTGATACTCTCGCTCGGTAGGTACATGAGCATCTGCTACACGATCGCATTCAGCTAGATATTTAGCTAGAGCTACCTGTTTTAGCTGTGACTCTACTTCGTCTGCTAGACTAAACTCTTCTGTTTGAGGCTCGTTCGGAGCGGTTACTTTGTGTCCTTCAGCAATTAACCCCTCAACAATAGATGAGCGATAGTTCTGCATAGTGAGATTAATATAGCAGCCTCTTCTTGCCCAAGTGTTCAGGGATTCTGGTTGAAAGTTGGTATCTAGATCTAAGTCTGATAAATTGGCATCACTCTGCTGTAAGAATCGAATATTTTTGCTGGCTTTGTTTTTGGTGCTAGCAATTAAAGCTTTTTTAACCGTAGCTCCATTGCCCACCATACATTTATTAAAACCCCGTTTAGTTGCCCATAGATAACGTGGTACCGAAGCACGGATGCGGGCCAATGCTTGGCGAATGGAATCGGCAGTCTGTACTCCTTGGGCGATCGCCCACACCGAATCAAAATGCGGTACTCGTTTGATTTTGCCCAAACTAGAACCTATTCCCTGCAATAATATTTGAAAGGCAATGGGAACTTCTGAATGGCATTTATCCATCCTTTCGCATTCGATACTAACTCCTGTTTCAATTGATGGAGAAGCGATCGCTAGATCGTAGTTCGGCAGAATTTCATTGAGATGGGCAATACAGCCATATGCCGGATGATTCGGATCTGCTACTGTTTCTGAATCTATACGGAGGATTTTTTTCTCTGGAAATTTTAACTGAAGATATGATTCTAAATTTTGTGTACCCCACTTGGACTTGAGTTTCTGTGCCGAACAGCTAATAAATGGTCTGCCACCTGCTTCGATATGACTAACTAAATCTTTAACCAAATGAGCGGGGTTTTTATCTTCATAGTTATGTATTGTCCAGCGTTGTTCAACAGGAGGTTGCCAATCGTTTACTACGACAAAGGGTTCGACATGAAACCCTGCAAGTCCACGGATATAGTCGATAGCAACATCGGATAAGTCAGCATCGGCTAAATATACTTGACCGTCGCCAGAAAGATTATTTTGAATTAGGGTTTTAAACTGAGCTAAAATCTCGACTCTTTCCGAAGCACAAGTGGCGGAATTTAACATATGCCAAATTACCTGTTCGGCTTCATCGATAATTACTATTCCGTCTGACCAGTTATCGGCATTAAACCTCGCTCCTGAATTTGGGTGTAATGAATCAATACAGAGTCCGTAACCGAGAACAGTTCCATATTCAACGGTTTTGATTTCTGTCAGATAAGGCAATCCCACCCTCTGACAAAGTGCTTCTCCTAATTGAATGCGGTGAGTAAGAAGCAGTACCCATTTGCCTTCTCTGGTGGCTTGTTGAACTATCTGTTCTATTAAATGAGTTTTACCCGTGCCTTTGGGAGATTTTAGACAGATAAGTTTAGCAGTGTCAGGTATTTGGAGGGTCTGGGGTGTCGGGTGTCCTAAAGGACATTGTGCCCTTGTGGTATACCGCTCTGCATATGGGGTGTCGGATAAGAGATCTTGATGAGCTTGCTCATCGTTATTTCCTTCTGCCCTTATGCGAAGCGGTATCCCTTGGGACTGCCTTCTGCCTTCTGCCTCAACTAAAGACCCCAAATATCTTCTATTAACCTGAATATTGGCTTTGTAGGTTAACCCAACTGAGGTGCGGACTAACCAAGTTTCTAAAGATAATGCCTTACTATAAGCTTGATGAAATGCATCTGCACCATGTTGAACGATTAGATCGTCAACTCCTTTAGCTGAACGGGGCGTACAGGGTGGCGAACTGAATTCGCCACACAGCCCCTCTTCTTGCCAGCGAATTACTTTGACATCGACTCCAGCTTTGGTAAAAAGTTTACCCGTCTTGGCGATCGCCCTATTTACATTGACGATGGTACTGGCTTTAGTATCTTTGTCAAAGGCAAAATAAACTGTGCGTCCAGGTGTAGCAAAGGCTTGAAGTTGGGGAATGAGTTTAGCCAGTCCCGTGTTCCGCCCAAATTCATCCTTAGGTTGACGGTAGCCGTTGAAAACACCAGGTAAGGCGATCGCTGCATAACCTAGACTAAGTAAAGCAGCAGCTTTTTTAGCTCCTTCTGTAATTATCAGAGGAACTCTAGGATTGTTTACAACCCATTCCCAGAATGAGATTGAGGTAGTGCGACCGCTGAGTCTCAGGGCTAAAGGAGATAGAAATAGCTTAATGTTGTTTAGACGAGCTACGCTATGCCAAAGAAGTCGAGAAACTTTTAAGGCAATTATCCCTGTCGGGTGTTTAGGAGGACCTTCATATTTAATTATTTTCCCTTTATCTGTCGATAGTCTGGGTTGGAGGGGTTTGAACTGACCATATAGATCGTCTGAATACTTATTTAAGACATTTACCCCCGATACCCACCAACCCCCAGCTTCAATATGGCGATACCGTTTGAGGATGCTATAGCTGATTGCACCTGAATTAGTTCGTTTTAGTTTTTCGGAAATAAACAGGCGATCTAATGCTGCCTGACCTTCCAGGTGGAAGAAATTGAGTTCGATAAGATCGGGGTGGATTCCGCTTCCTTCGTATAGTTCGTGATATTCAGCAGATGTAAGTTGGTTTGGTGGTTGTTTTTCATTTGATTTATCTAAGGCAGCAAATTGTTTTGACGATTTTTGCGTCATTGATGCAGACTCCATTATTTATTTAGAAGCCTTAAAACCACGACACAGCAAGCATTTAAATTCCCATAGCTTTCTTTGCGCCAGACATTTTGGCGCAGCAAAAAGTAGACCTCGAACGAGATCGCCGATGCAATTCCGAACAACAAAAGATACAATACTAAGTACCAGTTGAATATTGTTTCTTTTATTATTCAAAGAAAGGAAAGGGAGCTTAGATACCTACTTGTGGGTCTCGGCTCTTTTTTCGTTTATTGAAACAAACCGAACGGAATTATTTTTAGGTCATAGTTGTTTCCCAGATAAATACTACGACTATCATTTTGCCAGATCGCTAAAATATGAGTGTTTAGGAGATTCTCCTAAACACTCATCTCCCTGTTTGATGCCTGTAACGTTGATAATTCGTAAAATTTTTACCAAAACGATTCCGAATAACCCCAAAACGATTCCGAATAACCCCAAAACGATTCCGAATAACCCCAAAACGATTCCGAATAACCCCAAAGTGTTTAGGAGCTAAAAACACTGTTATGTATAGCTTTGAGTTTTTGTTAATTTTAATTACTGTTTAGGAGTTCCTAAACACTCCTAAACACCAAGAAAAACGAATACAAAAACCCTAAACCCTTGCAGTAAATGCTTTTGAGTCCAAACATCTTGTTTGTACTTGTTTGTGTAAGCTATGATTAGCTATCGATCTAAACCTAAATAAGTTAAAAGCTTGTTTTTTAAAGTTGAGCTGACGGGATGTGGATAGCAACCATTTTCTATTTGAGACAAACGAGAACTAGAAATATTAACTTGTTTCGCCATAGTTCTCAAGCTTTCTCCATTAGCTTTACGAGCTTTTCTAATTTGTTTACCAAAGGACAGAGGGGGTTTATTAGCAAACGTCTTTTCGTCCAGCTTGGAGATTGTTTCTTCTTGAGAAAGGGCAGATATAGATTCTGTTGAGTGTTCTGAGGTTATTTCTGGTTGTTGTAGAGTGCCACTACACGCTAGCCAAAGATCGAACCAATGTGCAGGCTTTTTAATTTTGCTGTTGGGAAGAACCCATTGAGGAACATCAGAATCATATACAAAACTATAGGGATGCTCAAAACTTCTCAAGGTTTTGAGTCCTCGGTCAAAGCTACGTTTTAAGTTTAGAGCAATGTTCCGTTCTACTTTAGCTGCTGCTATTTCATTTTCGTAACCAATATGTTTAAGAAGAGTTTCTATTTGATAATAACTTCCATAATTATTGGACTGTAAGGCAAACAGGGCAAAATAAGCTAACCTTAAAGCCATTCTCTCTTGATAGGGATCTAGCTTCAATGCTTCCTGGGTTAAATATCCAAACTCACGCAAATATTCATGACCCGCAAATTTTTCAAACCATAAGCCAGGGCGAAAAGTAATTTCAATATCAATTAAAGGAGATTTTCCACGAGCTTTGTCCTTAACAATATCGGTGACGCCGTAAATTTCCCATAGGTTCGATCTTTCTATGGCAAATACCCCTTTGCTGCGTATTCGCCATTCTCGTACCCAAACTTCTAAACGCTTCAATAGGTATACATGATGGGCAATTTGCCTCAATCTCTCTTCTTTGGATAAATAGCGAGTAGAAGATTTATCGTTAGTTTTTCGTTCTGATTTAGGGATGTAGCGTCTCTTTTTTTTATCCTCACCAAAGTCAGCCAGCAGCTTGGATACTGATACTTTAATTTCCTCTTTCCAAGCTTCAGGTTTACGAAAAGCAATTGCAGCCAGGGCATAGTGTAATTTTAAGGTTTGTTCGCCAAACTGATGGGCAATCACTTCTTTAGTTTGATAAGCAACCTCGGCAAAGTCAGTCAGGTCAAATCTGTCTCGAATTTGCAGCTCAACTCGACCAGAGGAAAAGTCTTTTCCTCCGTTTAAACTATTGTGTCTTAAAGCCCAAAATTCCATGCCTGCCACTCCCGCTGTATAAACAGTGTCAGTTATTGCGCTACTCGGACATTCTTCGTAGAATTTGCTTTGACACAATTGTGCTTCTGTAGGAGATTTTGTTTCTTTTTGAGAATTAAAATCGGATTTACTCTTGTCGCTAGATTTAGTAGAGCGTTTTTTGGTTTTACTTGACTTATTACTAATAATAGCGTCAGAATGTCTCATTGTTACGCTAGGTAGATAAGGATTAGAATTTAGCTAGAGCAAAAGGTTTATGTGTATTTGTTTCGTGTAAAAGTTGTCTGGATAAAATCATAAAAAAGCAATTGTTTTAAAACTTAGCGCACAAACCAGATTTTATTCCGTTTCTTCGTCTTTTTTGCAGATTAATTTAGCTCTTTAACTAGGAGTCTGTCGGGCTTATGGAAAGCTGATGTAAACTATGCTAAATGTAAATTAGGCAGAAGTGACTGGGAGAAGGCTCATCAGCAACAAATTTATCGAAATTGATAGGACTGTAGCGATCGAGCTGCCCAGTAATATGGAAGGGTGGCTGGATACAAATAGCCTGGCTCGCTTTGTGGTAGAAATTGTCGATCAGTTGGATACCAGTGAAATAGAAGGGGCTTATAAAGGTGGTGGCAGTGCCCCTTATCCCCCCAAGATGATGTTGGTCTTGTTGTTTTACTGCTATGCCAAAGGGATATTTGCCAGTCGCCAGATAGAGAAAGCAACCTATGAGCTAATCCCAGTGCTCTATATTACTGGTGGCACTCACCCTGACCATGACAGCATCAATAAATTCCGCAAGCGTTTCTTAGCACAATTACAACCCTTGTTTGTACAGATATTGGAATATGCCTGCAGTCTGGGGATATTTAAGCTGGGGGACATCAGTATCGATGGCACCAAAATCCAGGCCAATGCCAGTAAACACAAAGCAATGAGTTGGGATGGGTGCCAACAAACTCGAAGTTCAGTTACTTGCAGAAGTGTCAGCGTTGTTGCACAAGTCCCAAACAGAAGCAGGAGAAAGCTTTGGGGACATAGACATTCCCCAAGAACTCCAAAGGCGGCAAGAACGCCTGGAAAAGATCGCTCAGGTCAAGAGAGAGATTGAAGCACGGGCACAAGCCAGAGCTGACCAGGAAAAAGCTGAATACGAGGCCAAATTAAGAGAGCGGGAGGCTAAAGAAAAGGTCCGAGGTCGCAAATTGGGAGGCAAGCAACCCTTAGCTCCTGAGGCAGGTCCAAAAGCTAAAGACCAGGTGAATTTCACGGACGGCGAGTCGCGGATTATGCCAGTTTCAGGAGGCGGGTTTGAGCAAGCTTACAATGCCCACGCTTCTGTGGATATGGACACGATGCTGATTGTAGGAAACCATATCAGTCAAAACCCCAACGATAAGCAGGAAGTAGACCCAGCGCTGGAGCAACTTAATCAACTACCTGAAAATCTGGGCCAAGTTAAGAGAGCGGCTCTGGATTCGGGGTTTTTCAGTGAACACAATGCCAAGCGACTGTCAGAAAACGAGATTGACCCCTACATCGCCTGCGGTAGGGCTTGCCATAACTTAACCCTTGAAGAACGCTTGGCTGTAGCACCAGCCCCACCAGAGAACCCTGATACGATAACGGCGATGAAGCATCGCCTGAAAACCGAAGTCGGTAAACAATTCTATGCTAAGCGCAAATCGACAGTGGAGCCTGTATTCGGCATTATTAAGGAGGTGATGGGTTTCCGCCGTTTCCTACTGCGGGGGATTAATGCCGTGACAGGTGAGTGGACTCTTGTCTGTATTGCCTTCAATTTGAAGCGTCTTTGCACCATCAGTGTGTAAATAACCAGAAATTGGCCTCTAAAATCCGAACTGGAGCGATCGCAATGGCACTTGATCGCCCCAAAACAGTACTATTGTATTGATCCAGGTGACTTCCAGTGCTTTTTAATGTCAAAGAATTCCTAAGTCCGACAGACTCCTAGGAGATCTGAGCGATTATTCCCTGTTATGTGAATTATGTCGTCTACAACATCTACAACATAAGCCAGATATAAACCTGACGTTGTGTACGACTTACACAACATAATTAAATTTATCAGGCGATCGGTAGCTAACGTTAATTTCTTTGCTGCAAATATTCTAAAGACCATCCGAAAAATAAACTCCTCCTAGTTCTGGGAGAAACCACCAGACTATGAGGGGAAAAAATGTAATCCAAAAACCCGATAATAACGAGTATAAAAACCAACAGCGAATTTTGCCCATAAGGTATAGAAAACCTCCGTGAAACCACCTACTCTTCTTCTGTTCTGGCACACCCCCTATAGGAACTCAATAGATACATTTGTTCTCGACTACTACGAGAGGGGGTTAAACGCTGATGGTTAGATAATTTCGGGAGTTGTAACGAATTGCAAACAAAAGTGGTCAATATCGGCTTATGGTCGTCCCTATTCTCTGCCTTTATCTTTACCTTTACTTTTGCCTTTTGGCTTCGCTATATTTTTGTCTGCCAAGTGATGACTCTGCTCGTATTTGGTTATCACCCTGCGATCTTCAAACAGTTCTCTCTCTCGCCTTCTTGTCATATCTTCCTTGTAGACATTTAGCCGTAACCCTTCGGCGGTTTCTTTATCAATCACGCCGTTCCGTTCTAGCTCGTTAACCATCTTGTAAGGACTTGTCTGTTTTTTCTGCTGCCTCATTGCGTATTTAACCTGTCTGGCTGACAGCACACCAAATACTTGTAACGTTACTAGCTTGAATTTGTTATATTCTAAATACTTTTGATCTCTTAATTGAAGATATTTTTGTCTGCTTATTTTTCCCGTAGCTCTGTAGTATTTAAGTCTGCCATCAAACTGTTTTGCTTTGAGAAGAAAATAGCGATTGCTGTTCGCGTTTCTAAACTCTTTAAATCGCTTGTTGATGTCAGCAATGCGCTCAAACGCTTCTTCTTTTGAGGTCTTTTGCTCGGCTAGGACTTTTCCCTTCTCGTTAAGAGAATAAATATATTCTTTTTCTTCCTTGGGTTTGAACTTTTGCCCCTTTTTTTCTAACTCCTTTTTGTCTAAGGGGTGAATCTGTTTTTCCCTTTTATCCATGTATTCTTTTGAAAACCAATTAGTAAACTCCTGAGCTTCTTCTTTTGTCGCATAACGGTCAAAACGTTGGTAGGTAAAAAAGATATTATTTTTAGTAATTGTGCCAGCATTGGGGTTAGAAAGAATTCGGTCATTATAAGGAGTATCAGGATGAAGCTCCATAAATTCTTCAAGCGATTTTTTCCAGTGAATTCCTTCTTTGGATCGCTCTTTAATATAGTTATAGGCGTTTAATTCATGCGCTTTTAAGGCATCTCTGTGACGCTGCTTTTCTTCAAGCTGTACCTCTATTTTTCGTGCGACAGATTTTGCATAGTTTCTAAGTAGAATTTCTTCTTTTGTAATGTGAGAATCATCATCAGCGAGGCGGTCTAGATCTTTTTCATCAAAGTATTTATCAAGCTGTCTGTCTATTTTTTTAGCAATACTAACTTTGATATCTTCTAGGGGTTTTTCGGTAAAATGTCTGATAATTCTTTTACCGATAACTTGGCTTTGTTCTGGCTCTGCGCGGTGGTGTTGCTCAGGGTTAAACACCTTGTCTATATCAAACCCTAATGCCCTACCTCTTTGCTGCCATTCAAGCGTTAACTCATCAATACTAAGAGTAGAGTTTTTAGGGACTTCCAGAAAATAAAATACTCATCTTTCAAGAATGATAATCATTATGAGGGGGAAGGAGGGGCAGGCATCGCCTGCCCCTCCTTCCCGATTTTGTAGTAATATCAATCTTGACAATGAAATTTTTTAGTAGACTTCAAGTGTCCATAGAATTAACCGATTCACTCAAAAATTTGCTCACTGAAACTGTTCTTCAATTAAAAGGTACAGCCCGACGAAGATTTATGGCACAAACAGTTTTGGAGTTAGGATATGGAGGACAATCTCTTGCCGAACAAGAATTGGGGTGGAATAGAAAGACGATTCGTAAAGGAATTAGAGAGTTAAAAAGTGGCATTACTTGTGTAGATAATCATTCAGCTAAAGGTAGAAAGAAAGCGGAAGAACATTTACCGAAACTCTTAGAATATCTCAAAAACCTAGTTGATTCCCAAAGTCAAACCGACCCAAGTTTCAAAAGCCAAAGACTTTATACAAGACTGAGTGCTGCTCAAGTTAGAAAGCAATTAATTGAGAAATTTGGTTATAGTGATGAAGATTTACCGACAGAAGAAACGATTCGGGTGAAGTTAAATAATTTAGGCTATCGTCTTAAAAGAGTCGCCAAAGTTTTACCTAAAAAAAAATTCCAGAAACCGAGGCAATCTTTGAGCAATTAGCAATAGTTAATCAGGAAGCTGATGACGATCCTAATATTTTGCGTCTCAGTTTAGATGCCAAGGCTCGTGTAAATATTGGCTTATTTGACCGCGGAGGTAAAAATAGAGTCCTATTGAAACTAATGACCATGATTTTAATTCAAAAACAACTTTAACACCTTACGGGATATTTATTCCAGAGCTTGATGAGCTATTTTTGTACTTCACCGATTCAAAAATTACCAGTGACTTTATTGTTGATATCTTAGAGGATTTCTGGCAGTCTGAAAAGTCTCGCTTTAACCAAATAAAAACACTAGTGATTAATCAAGATAATGGACCAGAGAATCATTCACGGCGAACTCAATTTATGAAACGGATAGTTGAATTTTCTCAGAAGTACCAAGTCAATATACGTTTAGCTTACTACCCTCCTTATCACAGTAAATATAATCCCATTGAAAGAACTTGGGCGGTCTTAGAAAATCATTGGAATGGGAGTATTTTAGATGAAGTTGAAACGGCATTAAAATTTGCCCAAACGATGACTTGGAAGGGAAAAAACCCAGTTGTTAAGTTAGTTACTCAAACTTATGATACAGGAGTCAAGCTTACCAAAAAAGCTATGTCAAAAATTGAGGGACAAATCCAACGTCTTACCAATTCTACAAATCAAGAATTACCAAATTTAGGGAAGTGGTTTATTGATATCTGTTGTGGAGCCAGCTAGTTTTATCATAATTAAAATAATCTAGGAAATCCATAAATTGATTCTACTATTTGTCATCATTGTACTCGAAAAAAGCCACGAAGTATAAAAATTTGTGCTGCGTATTTTGGGAAAGAAAGGGTTGCCGACGGCAAACCTTTCTTTTCCTCTATAAGAATGATTATCATTTTCTAAAAAGTGATTTCCTGAGTCTTTCTTGGATAATTTATTTTTTGGAAGTCCCTAAAACATCCGCCCAGGTATTAACTACTCGACCTTGAGCATCTAAAACAGATTGATTGAAGTTAAAACCATTGAGGTTAAAGGCAAAGCAGCATACAGCCATTGCAGCGAACCAGATACCAACTACGGGCCAAGCACCTAAGAAAAAGTGTAAGGAACGAGAGCAGGGCAAACGCACCTTATTTTTACAATGCTTACGCCATAAAGGTTTTAGCTATTATTTAGTTTTGTTACTAAAATTTAAAACTCTTGCTACGTAAGGCTTACAGAATTTAGATGCGTTTGCCCTGGGAACGAGAGTTATTAAAGGAGGCATATTGGAAGATCAATCTGCCAAAATAACCATGAGCAGCAACTATATTATAGGTTTCTTCTTCTTGACCGAATTTATAACCGTAGTTTTGGGATTCAGTTTCAGTAGTTTCTCGAACTAAGGAAGAAGTTACCAAAGAACCGTGCATGGCAGAAAATAACGCTCCACCAAAGACACCAGCAACACCAAGCATATGAAAGGGGTGCATCAGCACATTGTGTTCTGCTTGCAAAACAAACATGAAATTAAATGTACCACTGATTCCTAAAGGCATACCATCAGAAAAAGAACCCTGTCCGATAGAGTAAACCAAAAGTACCGCAGTCGCAGCAGCAACAGGCGCGCTATATGCAATACAAATCCAGGGACGCATTCCCAAGCGGAAAGACAATTCCCACTGACGACCCATATAGCAGAAAATACCAATCAAAAAGTGGAAAATAATCAACTGGTAAGGACCGCCATTGTATAACCATTCATCTAAGGAAGCAGCTTCCCAAATGGGATAAAAGTGTAACCCAATGGCATTAGAGCTAGGTACTACCGCAGCAGAAATGATGTTATTGCCATAGAGTAAAGAACCAGCAACGGGTTCGCGAATACCATCAATATCTACAGGAGGTGCAGCAATAAATGCCACGATAAAACAAATAGTTGCCGTTAACAGAGTGGGAATCATCAGTACCCCAAACCAACCAATATACATACGGTTGTTGGTGCTGGTAATCCAATTACAAAATTTACCCCAAAGATTATTACTTTGGCGTTGTTGCAAAGATATAGTCATAATGTTTAATTCCGAGGTTAATCGTTGTTCAAGGCAAGTTAACCTTATTTGTTATTTAACTACATAGTCATATAAGAAGTCAAGCATAAAATTATATTTTTTTGAGAGAGGAAAGTTTGCGTATAATAATGAGGAATTCTTCAGCACTCTATTTAGAATGGAGCAATTGATATGAGTACTATTGATATTGGCATCAAACAACAAGACCGCATCAAGATTGCAGAAGGACTGAAACGTTTGTTAGCAGACTCCTATACTCTCTATCTACAATCCCATAACTTTCATTGGAATGTCACTGGTCCCCAGTTTCGCGAGTTACACTTGATGTTTGAAGAACACTACACCGAACTAGCCACTGCGGTTGATGATGTTGCTGAAAGAATCCGCACTTTAGATGTTCCCGCGCCTGGTACTTATAAATCTTTTGCTGAATTAAGTTCGATTAAAGAAATCGAGGGTGTTCCTGCTGCTAAAGATATGGTGGAAATTCTCACCCAAGGTCATCAACAGGTGGTAAAAACCTGTCGTGAGGTTTTGAGCATTGCTCAAGAAGCTAATGACGAATCAACCGCTTCCCTAGTTTCCGATCGCATGCGTATTCACGAAAAAACTGCTTGGATGCTGCGAGCGTTAACATAAATTGAACTTAAAACTTGCGATCGCCCGATAGTAGAGATGATTGAGAGATTGCTTTTTGTAGTTCTTCTTAAAATACTATTCAAACAAAATTACGATTAATCGATCGCGATCCAGTTTGTGATGTTCGCCAATACCTCGTAGAATCCCATTGAGAGTTCCTATTTTGATTGGATCGTGCGCGGGAACAGTAATACTATGTTTTCCGTTTCGTTGAGTTGTTAGTCTGATATGACTACCTGTCTGGCGAGTGACTTGATAGTCAAGGCGAGAAAGAGCCTTAATTAAATTTTTACCTGATATATCTCGTGGTAACTTCACGAAGCAATAACCTCATCGCGAACAATATGTAAGCGAATTATTTTGGGCTTTTCTTCAGCTTCAAAATGACAATCTACCGCATCACGAATCATTTCTTTAAGGCTTTCTATATCTTCTGCTTGAGTAAAGATAGATTCTCCTAAAGCTCTAGCTGTATAGCCTCCATCGAGATCGTCTTCTACTAAAAATACAATTTCTGTCATTGTTATCTTTGGTTTTTATTTTTGATTATAGGCTAATGGTAGAAATGATTGAGAGTAGATGCGATCGCTTTTTGGAATTCGCCTTTGTATAGCAGACGAGAAATTTTGGTCGGTAAGGGATTTTTAAATGTTAACTGTCCCACTTTCGATGATTGGGCAATAATTTTAAAAGTGCCTGTAACGAATATTTAGCAATAGTTTCAGGAAAAACTGTCCCAGTAAAAGGTAAAAGTGGGACACTAACTAGAAATTGCTCATCTTATTCATCAGTGATCGCATATTAATTTTATCCTCTAAATCAAAATCTTTGATTAGCAAGGATTTCAGCACTTTGATTTTTCTTAGCGACCAAAATTGTTTCGCTGCTATACAAAGGCGAACTTGAAAAACCTCGTTAGAAGGATATTTCTTTGTGTCTCGATATTTTAGTATTTCTCCGCATTTTATCCATGCCTTTATTAAAATATCTAATATTTTTATATCGATTAGATCATCTATTTTCTCTATAATCTTTTGAGGTAAATCGTTATAAAAATAGCCAGGCACTTTCATACCCTTTAATTTTTTTTTGGCATTACGCTTAAGTTCTAGAAACTTTGGATTTTTTGAGATTTTCTTGGCGATTTCCTTGGCATGCTTCCCATCCTTAAAGAAGGATTTTAATGTAGGTTCGTGACTATCCATGACTATTAGCCTCAAATAATATGGATGACTTTACAAAGATTCTTCTGAAGATTTTGGTAGGCTCATTTTTTGCATTCTAAACTTTGATTTTTAGAATTAGAGGTTACTAAATTTCAATTTTTTGATTTCAGATTCCTAGACCAGGATAACTTGGGGTTAATTATCTTCTCACTTAATTACTTTCTCTCGTCTGATAAGGCGACGTCCCATGAGCCGACGTACTCTGATGCGCTGAACTCCCATATCAATTTTAGGTTCAAAATGGATTTCAGGTTCAGAGAATTTTGTCTGCTCAGTAGATTTCGATTGCCTCAAACCTTGCATTTTTGACAAAATTTTGGAGATACCAGCTAAGCTCAAAATTGTTGTTCCAATAATAGCAACCCATACTAAAGGGTGGGGTCAGGGCAAACGCATCTAAATTCTGTAAGCCTTACGTAGCAAGAGTTTTAAATTTTAGTAACAAAACTAAATAATAGCTAAAACCTTTATGGCGTAAGCATTGTAAAAATAAGGTGCGTTTGCCCTGAGGGTGGGGTTCCTCTGGTGGATACCCAGAATCAGGTGGATACCCAGGATCTGGTGGATACCCAGGATCGGGTGTGTTTGGTGAACACTCTACCCATTGTTGTTCTATTGAGTCATAGCACCTTGCAGATTGTGCCAATGATGCTTCATCCAGGACATAAGGACTGAGGCTAAGAAATGAGAAGATTGAAATTAGTATTAGATTACTGGAAGCCCTTCGCATTCTTGGTTCACCTTCCTTTCATCTCTCAAACAGCTAGTTCTCAGAACTTCGATTCTTCTGATCATCCAGTTTCATGCTAGGAGGAATTTGTGAGGAATTTATGAGTATGCCCAATCTAGGCTGTACTACTTTTATTTCTACCGTACCTACGGCGTATTGCTCATTAAGAATCGCGATCGCCCTACTCAACCCACAATAACTAAACCTAATCCTGTTCCCACTCAAAACCGCCGTAGCCATTTGATTTGGCTCAATCGCTATCTTGACATCTTCAGGGAAATCTACCGTTAGTTCTCCGTTTAAGTAGATGTCAGCATCGGGATAAGCCTGTTGTATTTCTCGGAGTGGCGCGATCGCATCTTCATCATTAAAAGTAAGATTCCTAATTTCAGTCCTGGCAGCTTCCCCGACTTCAGTAGTCACTTTAGAGGTTATTATCTGCTCACCTGTCTTATAAACCCCCTTGCCATCGGTAACGATAAACTCTCTACCCTCGTTGCCAATAATTAAATATTTCCCATCGGCGGTCGTGCGATCGCTCGTCCAGTAACCTGCGATCCTCGCGTATACTTTGTTGGTACTGGCGTTCTCGTTATATACCCGCACGATGCCATCTCTCAAACCTAGATTCTGAGAGACTTTCTGAGTTATCCCCCCACCATTGGCTAGATGAATCCCTAGAGTTAACAGAGTTACTGCGATCGCAAGTACCCAGAGTTCACCAGCACCGCCAGTCTTAAGTCTCCGTCGAGGATTTGACACAGAAATAGCCCAGGCAGGATTGGGATAGAACAATTGTACCCCCTGTTTCGTAAACGTATCAGAGAAACAACTAAGTAGATGACCGAGAGGTAGGGCGATCGCAACCCGAAAATCTAACTTATCCCCTAGGAGTCTGTCGGGCTTATGGAAAGCTGATGTAAACTATGCTAAATGTAAATTAGGCAGAAGTGACTGGGAGAAGGCTCATCAGCAACAAATTTATCGAAATTGATAGGACTGTAGCGATCGAGCTGCCCAGTAATATGGAAGGGTGGCTGGATACAAATAGCCTGGCTCGCTTTGTGGTAGAAATTGTCGATCAGTTGGATACCAGTGAAATAGAAGGGGCTTATAAAGGTGGTGGCAGTGCCCCTTATCCCCCCAAGATGATGTTGGTCTTGTTGTTTTACTGCTATGCCAAAGGGATATTTGCCAGTCGCCAGATAGAGAAAGCAACCTATGAGCTAATCCCAGTGCTCTATATTACTGGTGGCACTCACCCTGACCATGACAGCATCAATAAATTCCGCAAGCGTTTCTTAGCACAATTACAACCCTTGTTTGTACAGATATTGGAATATGCCTGCAGTCTGGGGATATTTAAGCTGGGGGACATCAGTATCGATGGCACCAAAATCCAGGCCAATGCCAGTAAACACAAAGCAATGAGTTGGGATGGGTGCCAACAAACTCGAAGTTCAGTTACTTGCAGAAGTGTCAGCGTTGTTGCACAAGTCCCAAACAGAAGCAGGAGAAAGCTTTGGGGACATAGACATTCCCCAAGAACTCCAAAGGCGGCAAGAACGCCTGGAAAAGATCGCTCAGGTCAAAAGAGAGATTGAAGCACGGGCACAAGCCAGAGCTGACCAGGAAAAAGCTGAATACGAGGCCAAATTAAGAGAGCGGGAGGCTAAAGAAAAGGTCCGAGGTCGCAAATTGGGAGGCAAGCAACCCTTAGCTCCTGAGGCAGGTCCAAAAGCTAAAGACCAGGTGAATTTCACGGACGGCGAGTCGCGGATTATGCCAGTTTCAGGAGGCGGGTTTGAGCAAGCTTACAATGCCCACGCTTCTGTGGATATGGACACGATGCTGATTGTAGGAAACCATATCAGTCAAAACCCCAACGATAAGCAGGAAGTAGACCCAGCGCTGGAGCAACTTAATCAACTACCTGAAAATCTGGGCCAAGTTAAGAGAGCGGCTCTGGATTCGGGGTTTTTCAGTGAACACAATGCCAAGCGACTGTCAGAAAACGAGATTGACCCCTACATCGCCTGCGGTAGGGCTTGCCATAACTTAACCCTTGAAGAACGCTTGGCTGTAGCACCAGCCCCACCAGAGAACCCTGATACGATAACGGCGATGAAGCATCGCCTGAAAACCGAAGTCGGTAAACAATTCTATGCTAAGCGCAAATCGACAGTGGAGCCTGTATTCGGCATTATTAAGGAGGTGATGGGTTTCCGCCGTTTCCTACTGCGGGGGATTAATGCCGTGACAGGTGAGTGGACTCTTGTCTGTATTGCCTTCAATTTGAAGCGTCTTTGCACCATCAGTGTGTAAATAACCAGAAATTGGCCTCTAAAATCCGAACTGGAGCGATCGCAATGGCACTTGATCGCCCCAAAACAGTACTATTGTATTGATCCAGGTGACTTCCAGTGCTTTTTAATGTCAAAGAATTCCTAAGTCCGACAGACTCCTAGCTAAACTGTGACGGCTTTCTCCACGATTGAGTTGGGTTAGGATACGACGGCGATAAGCTTCATCATCAACATAGTTAAGCAGATATAAGGTTTTGGTAATTTTGCCCAACTCTCCGATGGCTCTGGCAATAGTAGATGGTTTCTTTCCTCGCTGTAATGCTCGCATAATCTCTGTTGCACTTACTGTTCCTAGTTTCAACGAACCAGCTACTCTCAACATATCATCCCAATTCTGCTCGATTAGTTCAGTTTTCACTGTCTGTCGCGCCAAATTATCCAGCAGCCCATAATCAGCTTCAGAATCTAGTCTCCAGAAACGGGCAGAACCCGCATTTGCTAATCGGGGTGAGAATTGATAACCCAAGAGCCAAAACAAACCAAATATCACATCGCTGTAACCAGAAGTATCGGTCATTAATTCCTTGGGACGCAGACTAGTTTGCTGTTCCAACAGACCTACCAAGACAACCAACGAATCCCTCAAAGTACCAGGAACAACTACACCATGAAAGCCAGTAAATTGGTTGGAAGTGTAATTATAATAAGTGATTCCCCGTCCGCGATTGAAGTATTTACTATTTGCCCCTGCATTGAGAGTCTGAACGGGAACAACGAAGCGCATTCCATCGGCGGAAGCTACTTCACCACCACCCCAGCTTTTGACGATGGGAATTTCTCTTTGAGCATCAACTAATCGTGCATTAGCTTTGGTGACAGTATCGGGGCGAAAATAATTTTGTTCGACCCAGGATAAGCGACCTCTCGTAAGTGCAGGAATTCTCTTTCTCACCAAGGGAGATAGTCCAATGTTACATCCTTGAGCGATAAGTACCGCACAGATACTAGTTGAGAGGTCTTTGACCTTGGCAAAACTTTCGTTGAGATGGCTAAATTCGTCCATAAAGCCCGTCTTGGCGTTGATTTCCAACAAGACTTCGGGAAGATCGACCTGGGGCAATAATGACTCTACTTTGTCTTTCAGTTTTAGATAACTTTCTGGGTCATCTAATTTATCTAGATTGCTGATAGTAAGGCTTTCCTTGCCTTTTTTATCTACCTCAATTCTGACCTCTGAGTTTTGAGGTAAATTCTCAGCAGTTTTGGTATAAGCCTGGTTTAACTGCTCCTGTAAGACCTTCAGTTCTGGTTCTGGCTTAGGGTCAAGTTCCAAAGTCCGACAGACAGATGTTCGTGATGATTCCCAAGCTTTTCCCTTTAGCAACTTGGCACGGGGATTACTCCATCGTTCTCCCTTGGAAACAAATAGATCTCGACGGCGTAATCCTTCTAGTAGCTGTCCCAAAACGCAGAAAGTATAAGCTTGACGGTCAATACTGCCATTCTCATCAATGACCCAAACAGCCCACTTTTTATCTACTATCTTCAACGGTGCAGCATCCATGAGGGGATTTCTTTTACCTTCAATAGATTGAAGAAATTGCCATGCTTCAAGAATTTTCTGACCAGCTTGATTGCCTTCAAAATCAACAATTGATAGTAGTTTGGGAAGAAACCGACGAACCGAACGCCATTGCTTGAGTAACTCATCATAATAGTTATCTTCTGGAGGACGAGCTATATCTTCAACATCAGTAATAGCTGCACTTAATTGTTCTGGGGTTAATTGCTGCCAAACCTCTTCTCTAACTTGAGTATCTTCCGTAGCAGGATTAAGAAGGACTCTACAAGCAATAGCTAACTGTAAGGAAGCAGCATCTAAATCTTTGAGAGTACGTAGACGATTCTTCTTCCCATCTGTTTGAGATTTAGCCAAAATATCTTTGACTAATAAATTTAGGACATCAAGAGCATCATCAATGGCAATTGCTTCCATGACATACGCCCAAGCCACCAAAGTAGCAATTCTTCTTTCAGTAGACATTCTAACTATAGCTTGCGCTCTGAGGGTAAAAGCTGTTTTAGAAAGAGCCTTGAAGCGAATGGGTGGAATATTCCCTACGTCTAACTGATTAATGCCTAAAGCGCGAATTGTAACTAAGCGATTCAAGGCATTAACTAAACTGGGCGCACTTTTCCTAGTAGGTGATTTTCTGAGTTGTTCTAGGGGAGTCGCTCTAACTTTTTCTCCGACAACAATCAGTGCTTCTAGATTCTCTATTTGTTTGGTAGAGGGAAGTTTCGAGAGTGTTTCCCAAGTGCGATTGGCTACTCTTTCTCTCACTGCTGATATCAGTCGAGATAATACCGTTACCCCTGGTAGTAAGGTTTTCTGTTCGACTAATCTAGCGGTGGTTAAATCGAACATCATGGAAGGACTTTCCCCTCCAATCCAAGCCCTTTGGTATAACCAACGAACTAAACGCCAGTGTGCTGGCTGCTCGCTGAAATCACGATAACCGTAATGTTTTTTGATGGCTTGAGCGTGTACCCAATGAGTTGTTGGACGAGATAGATAATTTGGCAAACACTCCACATCTACTATCTCTAATTGGGATGCCAGATAGTTAACCACCCCTTGAGGAACATCAATGGGATTAATTAGAAATGTTCCCAAAAAGCGAACCGTACATAATTGGATAGCAAAACCCAGTCGATTATAGTCACCACGACGTTTTTGGACTAAGTGTTTGGCTGTATCGTCAAGATGGAAGTAGTGACCTAATTGAATCGAAGTCGGTTCGCCAATATAACGTCCATAACTATGTTGTTGTTCTTTACTAAGAAAGCGAGATGACACAAGGAAAAAGGCTCGTAATGTATCATTAAAACTATAGTCTATTTGGGACAGGAAAAAGTAACGACACCGTAAGGGTTTGAGCCACCTGTGGACAGAGAGGTTTAAATGGTACAGAAGGTAGCTATTTATTGCCGAGTTTCGACTACTGACCAATCTTGTTCTCGTCAGGAACGAGATTTATTGGAGTATGCCCAACAAGCTGGTTACGAAGTAGTTGGCGTGTGGAAAGAAACGGCTTCGGGAAGTAAAAATAATCGCACTGAAAGAAAGCAAGTAATAAGTTTAGCTCAGGCTCATAAAATAGATGGGGTATTAGTTACAGAATTAACTCGTTGGGGTCGTTCAACTATTGACCTGATAACTACTCTACAAGATTTGGCTCATTGGGGAGTATCGGTGATAGCTACGACGGGACTTCAGTTTGATTTGACCACTCCTCAAGGAAAATTAATTGCTTCTGTGATGTCTTCTCTAGCTGAATTTGAAAGGGATTTAGTCAGAGAAAGAGTGCGTTCGGGATTAGCTGCTGCTAAAGCTAAGGGCAAAAAATTAGGTCGTCAACCAGGACAAAGGATTAAAGCCGATAAATATACGCCTCAAGTTTTGCAGATGGTAGGTGAGGGTCATTCCTATCGCCGAATAGCTCAGTCACTTCATCTGAGTAAGACAACAGTGAATGAGATTGTCAAACGTCAGAGACACGCCAATATAAACCTCTAGTTCATCCTCAACCATGACGAATTCAAAAACCATCTATCAACTGAAAATTAGTCTCAGAGATATTAGACCTCCAATTTGGCGACGAGTCCAAGTACAAAGCTCAACAACTCTTTCAGATTTGCACCTTATGATTCAGGCAGCAATGGGTTGGTACAACTGTCACCTACACTCCTTTTCCATTCAGGGAATTGAATATGGCAAGCCCGAACCTGATTATGGGTTGGATCTAAGAGATGAAAATAAAGCGAAACTCAGTTCCGTCATTAAACAAGAAAAATCAAAGTTCTCTTATATCTATGATTTTGGAGATAGCTGGGAACACTCCATTTTAGTTGAGAAGATTTTGCCCAAAGAACCAAAAGTTTCTTATCCTTTATGTATCAAAGCTAAACGAGCCTGTCCTCCCGAAGATTGTGGTGGTGCTTGGGGATATATGGAATTTTTGGAAGCGATGCAAGATCCGAATCATCCCGAACATGAGAATTTTCAGGAATGGATAGAAGGAAATTTTAACTCTGAATTTTACGACCTTCAGGAGATTAATCAACGGTTAGCTGACTTTGAAAGCTTGGCACAGCAATACTTGTAGCCTTAGCGTAAGTTTCTGTACAGTTGCTACTCAAACCCCTTTGTACAGATATTGGAATATGCCTGCAGTCTGGGGATATTTAAGCTGGGGGACATCAGTATCGATGGCACCAAAATCCAGGCCAATGCCAGTAAACACAAAGCAATGAGTTGGGATGGGTGCCAACAAACTCGAAGTTCAGTTACTTGCAGAAGTGTCAGCGTTGTTGCACAAGTCCCAAACAGAAGCAGGAGAAAGCTTTGGGGACATAGACATTCCCCAAGAACTCCAAAGGCGGCAAGAACGCCTGGAAAAGATCGCTCAGGTCAAGAGAGAGATTGAAGCACGGGCACAAGCCAGAGCTGACCAGGAAAAAGCTGAATACGAGGCCAAATTAAGAGAGCGGGAGGCTAAAGAAAAGGTCCGAGGTCGCAAATTGGGAGGCAAGCAACCCTTAGCTCCTGAGGCAGGTCCAAAAGCTAAAGACCAGGTGAATTTCACGGACGGCGAGTCGCGGATTATGCCAGTTTCAGGAGGCGGGTTTGAGCAAGCTTACAATGCCCACGCTTCTGTGGATATGGACACGATGCTGATTGTAGGAAACCATATCAGTCAAAACCCCAACGATAAGCAGGAAGTAGACCCAGCGCTGGAGCAACTTAATCAACTACCTGAAAATCTGGGCCAAGTTAAGAGAGCGGCTCTGGATTCGGGGTTTTTCAGTGAACACAATGCCAAGCGACTGTCAGAAAACGAGATTGACCCCTACATCGCCTGCGGTAGGGCTTGCCATAACTTAACCCTTGAAGAACGCTTGGCTGTAGCACCAGCCCCACCAGAGAACCCTGATACGATAACGGCGATGAAGCATCGCCTGAAAACCGAAGTCGGTAAACAATTCTATGCTAAGCGCAAATCGACAGTGGAGCCTGTATTCGGCATTATTAAGGAGGTGATGGGTTTCCGCCGTTTCCTACTGCGGGGGATTAATGCCGTGACAGGTGAGTGGACTCTTGTCTGTATTGCCTTCAATTTGAAGCGTCTTTGCACCATCAGTGTGTAAATAACCAGAAATTGGCCTCTAAAATCCGAACTGGAGCGATCGCAATGGCACTTGATCGCCCCAAAACAGTACTATTGTATTGATCCAGGTGACTTCCAGTGCTTTTTAATGTCAAAGAATTCCTAAGTCCGACAGACTCCTAGTAAAAAATTGATGCCAACACAAGCGATCGCTAATGATGCAGTAGCCAGCAGAGAATGAGTAACTGAGCGATGGGGAAAACGATCCTCAATCCAAGAGCTAATCGGATAGAAGATTTTACCAATGGTGCTAGTGGTGGTGTCGATATCGGGAATTTGTGAGCCGACAGGCTGCTAGCAAAGCTAGTTTGCGAGGTGTATCTTGAGCCAGAACACGAGCATAGCGATCGCCCTGTTGCTGAATCTGAAGTTGACTTAAGCCGAAGGTTGCCAAAGCAGAACCAGTAAATTGTAGAAACTGACGACGCTTAATCTGAAATATAGCCATGTTGTGTACGAACCAAGAGTCCCAATCAAAGAAAATTCTTCCAAAGTCCATTAATAACTAAGACCCCTGCCTCGCTGTCGTTTCTGAGACTGTTCTTTCTGCCATCTTAGTTCCGCTTCCCGTCGCTGTTGTTTGATTTGCTGGGCTACGCTAGAAAATAACTCCACATCCTCCTGATTAAGATTTGAAACTGCATCTCTATCTGGATTTCGAGTATGTAGGTCGCTTGGATAGTTAAAGATTTCTCCCCGTCCATCTTTTGCTGTAATCCGCAACGCTTTGGAGTCTTTTTCAATGCGATAGTTTTCTCCTTCAAAAGTACCATAAAGAGGATGCTGCGGGTTTCGTTTTCCATACCTCATCAGAATTGTTATGGCATTTTCTTGGAATTGACGAATTTGTTGTAGATAGTCTAAAACAGCTTGAATTTTCCCGAAAGTTAAAACATCCTGCTTAGTTAAATGGTTTTCTTGAACTTTAAGATTGGCAGGGTGAAAGTTTTGTCCCTTTAGGGTTAAAACTCTTCCTCGTCCATCTTTGGCATCTATGGTGAGATAGCTTCGATATCCATAGGTTTCAAACACCGAGAATTTCTTAATTTGATAGAAGGAGTTGTTTAAAATTGTCTTTTTGTCTCTTTCTGAGCCATATTTATTAATAACCGATGTAGCGGTGAGGATAATTTGGTTGACTTCATCTTGACTCAATGGGACTCTGGCATAAGTATCCTGAGCCTTAGTTGAGTGAGGGGTAAAGGTATTGAGTTCATTGCCTTTCCCTGACGAATGCAATTGGTCTAAGGGTTGAGATAGGGGTGCTGTTGGTGAGGGTGATGATTGTGGAGGTTCTACCTGTCTAGCTTGTTCTCGATTCGATTGAGACGAATTTCGTTGTTGTTGACTCTGCCCTTGATCTCTTGAAGTAGTTTTTGGTTGGGAGGATTGATGCGGATGAGTATCCAAGTCCACAGACAGATCGCCAAGAGAATAATCCAAATTCCCTTGAGTAGTTCTAGGGGTTTGATTATCATCGCTTCTCCCAATCTGTTGAGAACTCCATACCTCTCCTGTCTCAGCGTTCTCACGATCTGTGAAGAAGTCCCTTGCAAGCTGTTTAATTTTTGCGATAAATTGTCCTGGGTTTGAGAAATGGCTCGTTCCTGATGGTTTTCTAGTTTCTCGATTCGGTCGATGAGAGCTTCTAGCACGTTGTTCGAGCTTTTGAAGTTCTCTTGTGAGTTCTTCTGCTGTTCTATTATCTTGTGTAAGGCTGTTTCTAGGTTGTTCTGTTTCTCGATGAGAGTTTGATTGGTCTTCTCCTGTTGTTGTAGTTTCTGAGTTAATATCTCGAAGGTTTGCTGCCAACTCTTCTGATTGTCTGCTAGAGTCTGTAAGGCTATTAATAATTCGGTCAAATCCGATTCTTTTTCGGTTGGTTTCTGGTTGATTGGTGACTGATTGTTTGTTTGATTCGTCATGAGAATGGTTGGGTTCAAGCTCTGTTAATGCGTCAGAAGGGTTAGAGGTTTCGTTCTGTTGAGGTTGAGATGTTTGTTCTGTTAATACTTCAGAAGGATTAGAGAGTTGGTCTTGTTGGGATCGAGATGTTTGTTCTGTTAATACTGGAGAAGGATTAGAAAGTTGGTCTTGTGGGGTTTTTACTGTTGAAGATGTTTGCTCTAATTGGGCATTATCTACTACTTTTTCTTCAATTTCAGAAGAATCGATCTCGTTTCTTCCCAAAGATGCTAACGATGATTGACCTACAGCATTATTTTGGAGAACTGGTATTACCAAATCTTGGGCATTCTCATTGGCTCGGCTAATTTGAACTGTCACGCCTAAATCTTGAGTACTGGCAGTATAAACCACCAACTCTTGTCGGGCGCGACTGGCTGCTACGTAAAAGCTTTCTCTACCGATGGTCATACTTTTACCATTAGCTGCGGAATAGATACAATAATCTGCTGTTTGACCCTGACTGCTATGAACTGTGTCTACATAGCTATAATCGCTGTGGAGTAGCCGTTCCAGGTCAATATTTTGAGTTTTACCGTTGGTATTAATAGTTATTCGACCGTCGGTTGTTATACCTTCAATGGTAAAACGCTGCCCGTTTAACTGTTTGTAATCTTGAGAATGAATGTTTTTGGTAAAGCGCATTCGCTCCCCCGCTCTTATTTCTAACTCCTGTAGCTGATATAGTTCTCTTTGTTTGTATTTATTTAGGTCTAAAGTTTCAGTAATTCCTACCGTATCGATTAGAGTAGCGGTTTGAGTTTGGGAATCGACTGAAGTAACACGGTAATAGAGGTCTTTACTAAACTTAGCCGAATCGGTTTGAAATTTGATGACATCTCCCCGTTGATAGTGATGGGCTTGGGTTAGGGCAAATTTATCGATGTTTTTGCGTTTTAAGGTCTGTATTTTAATATTTTCATGACCCAATGTTCCTTCATTTATTAAACCCTGACGTACTGATGAAGCTATGGCTTGTTTGTCTCCATTGGTGCTGGCTAGAATTAGGGTTTTTTGACGAACTGCTATGGGGCGAGTGAGATAATCGTCGGATATAGCTTTTATGCGAGTTTCTTCTTCTGTTATTTGCTGAATTTTTCCCGACCGATCTAGTTTTTGATATGCTTCATTGACGCTATCGGGGTTTTTGTCGTGGGTAGCGAGGGAGTTTACTATCTGTTTTAGTTCTGGGTCGCGCTGTCTGAGGTTTTGGTCGATAACGGCTGTGGGTAGACCAGCTTCTTGTAGTAGTTTAAACGGTGCGCCAGCATCAATAGCCGATAGTTGTTTGGTATCTCCAATCAGTATGACTCGGCTTTTTAGTTCGTTGGCTTTTTCTAAGAGTTGTCGAGCCGAGCGAGTGGATATCATGGATGCTTCATCTACTAGGATTACTTCTTGTTGGGTCAGTTGCTCAATAGGTGTTAGGAGATAGCTGGCTAGGGTTTGAGAAGTTATACCGCTTTCATCTTGTAGTACAGAAGCAGCAGCAGCAGAGGGGGCTAGTCCTCTCAAGGGTGGCTCTTCTCCTACTGTCTCGGCAAAGGCTTTCATGGTGTAGGTTTTACCCACTCCTGCATTACCCTGAATTAGAATCGCGCTGTCGCGACTCGTAACCATCTGTTTTAAAGCAGTGGTTTGTCCTTGATTGAGAGAACGGGATTTGGAAACTGTTTCGGCTCGTTCGATATTGGATAAGGGAATTTGACTGTCTTTTCCCGCTTTTGCTAAGTAAATAATTTTTTGTTCGCGATTGAGTGCTTCTGTTGTGGTTAATCTTCCATCGCGAGTGGGTACGAGTTCTTTATGTAGACCGATTTGAGTTTGTATACTCTCTGGATTGTATTTTCCCTGACTCTGGCGCAAACATTCCCTAAGTAATTCGTGGGGTAAAAAGGCAGTAGAACGTTCTGTCAGAGTGAATACCGCGTTACCAATCAGATTTTTTATGCTCTTTTCGGAAGTAGAACTATTATAAATGCGCTCGAACTCCTGACGATAATGTTCGGTTGGCTCGCTTATCTCAATCCCCGATTCTGTAGCTCTAGTTTGCCATCTAAGCAATTGTTCGATTCTATCTTGGGGGTGATGGTGTTGTTTTTTTTCTTTACGGGTTTTCAGACAAACTGCTTGTTTTTGTTGGGCGGTAGCACTACTACGAGTTAATCCCTGTTGGGCTAGTTCTGCTTCTATTTGGTTGCTGCGGGTGGAGAAGACGGCATCTAATTTTTCTTTATCTGTTCCTGCTATTTCTAAGGTATGGTCGCTAGTCCATTCAACTTTATATCCTATTCGCTGTAGTTGACGGGCTAGTTGGTGGTCGTAGTATGCACCGATGGTTTTCTGTTGTTTGTAAAGTTGGGAGTTGGCAACGGCTCGCCATTTACCGTTGGGACATTGGGTTTGATTGAGGATGACGCAATGACTGTGAAGTTGGGGGTCTTTGTTGCGATTGTCGTCGTGATGAAAGACTGCTATCTGGGCTGTTTTACTCTGTAATAATAGTTTTTTACCGCGTTGTTTGGTTTGATAAAAGATGCAGTTATTTTCTACATATTCCATCGTAGAATGAACGGCTGCTTGGTGTGCTTTTAATACTTCTTGGTTTCCGTAAACTAGGGCAGCAACGCTGACACTTTTGGGGGCGGAAAGGGTGACATCCGTACCCGGACGATTATAGCGATGAGAAGATTTTTGATATTGCTGTTGTTTTCGTAGGGGATTTCCTTGAGGGTCTAAGGAGGAGTAAGCATTTAAAAAATCCGCTTCTTTTATTTGTCCGTTAAGTCCTTGAATGTTAGCAGCTTTTCCCAACCATTCGGCATTGGTAAAACTCTCGCCCTCAGTATAGTAATTTTCTTGGGCGTAATCTTGAGGGTTTGTGTAGCATCTACCAACGCTAGCTACCATTAGGGGGATTTGTTGCTTGTAAAATTTGGTTAATTTTATTGTACCCGAAAGGGGTACATGATGTGTGATGCATTATAGGGAGATTTTACTGGTGCTAGATAAATAAAACTGCCCTACCGCCAAAGGCGGTACATACCAGACTTTTTTTCCCTAGTTTAACCTGATGAACTCGGAGTTCAATTGAACTGCTGTAGAAGATATTATTTAGGAAGGATATAAGAACAAGATCTAGATGGATACAAATATTTCACCAATTGAATTAGCTCTCCAGAAGAAGTTAGATAAACTTCAACCAAAAACAAAAACGCCTGGTTTTTTACGTTCGGTTAGGGACTTCCAGAAAATAAAATACTCATCTTTCAAGAATGATAATCATTATGAGGGGGAAGGAGGGGCAGGCGATGCCTGCCCCTCCTTCCCGATTTTGTAGTAATATCAATCTTGACAATGAAATTTTTTAGTAGACTTCAAGTGTCCATAGAATTAACCGATTCACTCAAAAATTTGCTCACTGAAACTGTTCTTCAATTAAAAGGTACAGCCCGACGAAGATTTATGGCACAAACAGTTTTGGAGTTAGGATATGGAGGACAATCTCTTGCCGAACAAGAATTGGGGTGGAATAGAAAGACGATTCGTAAAGGAATTAGAGAGTTAAAAAGTGGCATTACTTGTGTAGATAATCATTCAGCTAAAGGTAGAAAGAAAGCGGAAGAACATTTACCGAAACTCTTAGAATATCTCAAAAACCTAGTTGATTCCCAAAGTCAAACCGACCCAAGTTTCAAAAGCCAAAGACTTTATACAAGACTGAGTGCTGCTCAAGTTAGAAAGCAATTAATTGAGAAATTTGGTTATAGTGATGAAGATTTACCGACAGAAGAAACGATTCGGGTGAAGTTAAATAATTTAGGCTATCGTCTTAAAAGAGTCGCCAAAGTTTTACCTCAAAAAAAATTCCAGAAACCGAGGCAATCTTTGAGCAATTAGCAATAGTTAATCAGGAAGCTGATGACGATCCTAATATTTTGCGTCTCAGTTTAGATGCCAAGGCTCGTGTAAATATTGGCTTATTTGACCGCGGAGGTAAAAATAGAGTCTCGGTTGAAACTAATGACCATGATTTTAATTCAAAAACAACTTTAACACCTTACGGGATATTTATTCCAGAGCTTGATGAGCTATTTTTGTACTTCACCGATTCAAAAATTACCAGTGACTTTATTGTTGATATCTTAGAGGATTTCTGGCAGTCTGAAAAGTCTCGCTTTAACCAAATAAAAACACTAGTGATTAATCAAGATAATGGACCAGAGAATCATTCACGGCGAACTCAATTTATGAAACGGATAGTTGAATTTTCTCAGAAGTACCAAGTCAATATACGTTTAGCTTACTACCCTCCTTATCACAGTAAATATAATCCCATTGAAAGAACTTGGGCGGTCTTAGAAAATCATTGGAATGGGAGTATTTTAGATGAAGTTGAAACGGCATTAAAATTTGCCCAAACGATGACTTGGAAGGGAAAAAACCCAGTTGTTAAGTTAGTTACTCAAACTTATGATACAGGAGTCAAGCTTACCAAAAAAGCTATGTCAAAAATTGAGGGACAAATCCAACGTCTTACCAATTCTACAAATCAAGAATTACCAAATTTAGGGAAGTGGTTTATTGATATCTGTTGTGGAGCCAGCTAGTTTTATCATAATTAAAATAATCTAGGAAATCCATAAATTGATTCTACTATTTGTCATCATTGTACTCGAAAAAAGCCACGAAGTATAAAAATTTGTGCTGCGTATTTTGGGAAAGAAAGGGTTGCCGACGGCAAACCTTTCTTTTCCTCTATAAGAATGATTATCATTTTCTAAAAAGTGATTTCCTGAGTCTTTCTTGGATAATTTATTTTTTGGAAGTCCCTTAATTCCAGAACATAATGTCCCATGTAGAGCTGACAATCCGATTTGATTAGAGAATGATTACACGCAGCACATTGATCGGGATAGTGAGGTATGATTATTTCTGCTTTTAGGGGTTGGTTACGCCACTTCCCTGGAGCCCCTGGTTGTTTCCCTGCCTTTCTTTTGGGGTTTTGGTTACTTTCTCTTTGAATGATGTCAAAACCTTTGTTCTTTTTGGTTTTTTCTTGAGATAATTCTGACTCTGGGCTCTGACTTTTCTCTTCTGTTGTGGGGTTTGAAGAGTAAGGATTATCACTTGATGGAGGCTGGGAACTATTTTCGGAATTCTGTTGTTGCTTCTCCCACAGTTCCGTGGCTAATTGATGTAGATTCTTAGCTACTTCCACCAATCTCTCATTCTTGAGAGACTTGAAGTAGTCTTCGTTCATCTGTGCTAAGTCATCTTTATCTAATTGAGCCATGTTTCCAAAATACACTATTCTCCTCACTCGCGCTCATTTTTGACTGGGGGATGTGAACGGTTACGTCCCAAACTACAGGGATATGATGTGGTTTGGCGAAATTGAATTGTCGCGATTTATTCAATCTCTTAAAATATCCCAATTGATCTCGATTGCGGTGGATGGAAATTACGGGAGAGTCATAGTGGGTAATATACTGCCAGATTCCCCGAAGTATAAAACCTTGGGGATAGTTATTGATTTTTTCGCAGTTAAGACTGAAGTTGACGAGGGAGAAAGAAAGTATTGGTTCAGCATCGGACTGGTCAAATGTAGCTTGAGGATAAACCCTGAGCAACATTGGTTTTGAACCGTTTTTTTCCAGCTGGGAAAAGAGCGACACATAAGCTCGACGCTGAAAACCCCTATTGTATGACAAATCGTATGAGCGCTCGTCAATTACGACCTTTAAGCGATCGCCCTTGACGTAGGGAGTAGCAATAACTGTGCCTAAAGCCTGGAAGATAGGAGGCTCTGCATCTGACTGCTGTTGTGGTTCTTTGGATTGAGATTTGGGTTCGGTTTGAGGAGATACTTCAGATTCTTCTTCTGTAAGTTGAGTAGTAGATTCAGTCACAGGGAGTGTGGACTGTATGGCAGGTGAAGCTTCTGTAGTCGAGGATTGAGGTGTAGCTTTCTTCTTCTTCTTCTTCTTCTTCTTAGCAGTTTTAGCCTGGGTTTTAGTTACGGTCTGACCAATGGTTTGGGTTTGAGCTTGGTTTTCTGGTTCGGGAGTAGTAGGGTCTGCTTTGTCGGCAGTGGAGTTCACGAACTGGCTTCGTGCCTTATCTAATAAGGCTCTGTACATTTTACGTTGTCTTTCATTCGTTGCCGAATTGAGAAGTTGCTCTATCTTTTGGAGGTCAAGTTGTACTAACTCATCTTGATTTAAGAATTGACTTTTTATCAGTTTAAACAACAAAACGCCTCTAGTAGTCTGTCAAATTGCTCTATTTGACCAGAGCGATCGCTTTTTGGGGCGGTAGGGCGATCGCATTTTATATTAGCTTCAATAGGTGGTGGGCAAATAAATCACCGCTCGTCCATGTTGCCAATATTTTAATTTTGCCCACCCTACAGGCTACAGGCGATCTACTGCTGCCTGAATCGGTGTTCTAGAGCTAAGAAGTTGTCAGGGAATTGTGGGGTTGGAGCAGGCGATCGCTATGACTGAAAATCTCAATTGATGCGATCGCTACTTGACAATTCTGTAATGTTACAAAAAATATCTCCTTGGCAATACTTAGTCCTTCAGTTATTAGCATGTAAGGAGAGTTAATAACTGAAGCTATGGGTAAACCACAAATCGCTGTCCGAATGCCCCCTTCTCTGATGGAAAAACTCAACAGCTACGTTGAGAAAATTGGCACGTCAAAAACCGAGGTGGTGGTTAGTGCGATCGCAAAATATCTGGATTGTTCAGAAGATGTGCCCTTGAGTCAGAGAGTGGCTGAGATTGAAAGGCGCATGACGACCCTAGAGAACAAGATAGAGGCTCAGTAAGGCAGCTATGACGCGCACTTTTGAACCAGAATCTAATCGCTTTAAAGTTGCCCTTTCATTTCCTGGTGAGCATCGAGATTTTGTGCTTAAAGTTGCTGAGGAACTTGCCACCAGACTGACTCGCGAGCGCGTATTTTATGATGAATGGTATGAAATTGAATTGCTTGGTGTCGGTGGCGATCTCAAACTACAATCCATGTACGAGCAAGCAGACCTGGTTGTTCCTTTCTTTTCGGAATGTTATTCCAAGTCCTGGTGTTCCCTAGGAGTCTGTCGGGCTTATGGAAAGCTGATGTAAACTATGCTAAATGTAAATTAGGCAGAAGTGACTGGGAGAAGGCTCATCAGCAACAAATTTATCGAAATTGATAGGACTGTAGCGATCGAGCTGCCCAGTAATATGGAAGGGTGGCTGGATACAAATAGCCTGGCTCGCTTTGTGGTAGAAATTGTCGATCAGTTGGATACCAGTGAAATAGAAGGGGCTTATAAAGGTGGTGGCAGTGCCCCTTATCCCCCCAAGATGATGTTGGTCTTGTTGTTTTACTGCTATGCCAAAGGGATATTTGCCAGTCGCCAGATAGAGAAAGCAACCTATGAGCTAATCCCAGTGCTCTATATTACTGGTGGCACTCACCCTGACCATGACAGCATCAATAAATTCCGCAAGCGTTTCTTAGCACAATTACAACCCTTGTTTGTACAGATATTGGAATATGCCTGCAGTCTGGGGATATTTAAGCTGGGGGACATCAGTATCGATGGCACCAAAATCCAGGCCAATGCCAGTAAACACAAAGCAATGAGTTGGGATGGGTGCCAACAAACTCGAAGTTCAGTTACTTGCAGAAGTGTCAGCGTTGTTGCACAAGTCCCAAACAGAAGCAGGAGAAAGCTTTGGGGACATAGACATTCCCCAAGAACTCCAAAGGCGGCAAGAACGCCTGGAAAAGATCGCTCAGGTCAAGAGAGAGATTGAAGCACGGGCACAAGCCAGAGCTGACCAGGAAAAAGCTGAATACGAGGCCAAATTAAGAGAGCGGGAGGCTAAAGAAAAGGTCCGAGGTCGCAAATTGGGAGGCAAGCAACCCTTAGCTCCTGAGGCAGGTCCAAAAGCTAAAGACCAGGTGAATTTCACGGACGGCGAGTCGCGGATTATGCCAGTTTCAGGAGGCGGGTTTGAGCAAGCTTACAATGCCCACGCTTCTGTGGATATGGACACGATGCTGATTGTAGGAAACCATATCAGTCAAAACCCCAACGATAAGCAGGAAGTAGACCCAGCGCTGGAGCAACTTAATCAACTACCTGAAAATCTGGGCCAAGTTAAGAGAGCGGCTCTGGATTCGGGGTTTTTCAGTGAACACAATGCCAAGCGACTGTCAGAAAACGAGATTGACCCCTACATCGCCTGCGGTAGGGCTTGCCATAACTTAACCCTTGAAGAACGCTTGGCTGTAGCACCAGCCCCACCAGAGAACCCTGATACGATAACGGCGATGAAGCATCGCCTGAAAACCGAAGTCGGTAAACAATTCTATGCTAAGCGCAAATCGACAGTGGAGCCTGTATTCGGCATTATTAAGGAGGTGATGGGTTTCCGCCGTTTCCTACTGCGGGGGATTAATGCCGTGACAGGTGAGTGGACTCTTGTCTGTATTGCCTTCAATTTGAAGCGTCTTTGCACCATCAGTGTGTAAATAACCAGAAATTGGCCTCTAAAATCCGAACTGGAGCGATCGCAATGGCACTTGATCGCCCCAAAACAGTACTATTGTATTGATCCAGGTGACTTCCAGTGCTTTTTAATGTCAAAGAATTCCTAAGTCCGACAGACTCCTAGGAAATCCATTAACTGATGTGCCACTAAGTTCTAAGTTCGTAGCGCGAACAGTTAAATCTCCCGCATCCCCTAGACCAAAAGTAGATGCTGATATCTGTGCTCCATCTGTAATAATCAACTTTCCTGTAGCAATAGTTAAATCTCCAGCCTTAGCATCTACTGTTTGACCTCCTGTTCTAGCAAACAAAGCACTAGGAGTCAGCCCCTGTGCAGATCTTCCAATCAATTCTATAGATTCAGAGGCTGTCACGCTCAAGTTTCCTCCCTGTGCCTCGCCGAAAACTTCAGTGGATACTTTTGCTCCGTCCTGAAGAATTAACCTTCCAGTCTCTATTGTCAAATTTCCCCCATTGCCCTCAGCATCTTGATTAACTCTGGCAAATATGCCGCTAGAGAAGCCACCGTCTGCTGTTGTTCCACTTAACTTTATTTCAGAAGCACGAATATTAATATTTCCTCCATCACCTGAGCTAGAGGTAGTGGTCGATAATTCTCCTATATCAGTGATGCTTAAACCCTCAGCGTCAATACTTAAATTTCCTGCATTACCTGAACCAAAAGTAGTTATAGTCGATATCTCTGCTCCAGTTTCAAGTGTCAGTTCCTCTGCCTCGATAATCACATTACCACCCTTCCCTGAACCTCCTAGGACGTTAGTTCTGATAAAAGAACCATCTTCGAGACTTAATTGCGAAGCCCGAATAGAAATTCCCTTCCCATCTCGCTCCCCAAAAGTATATGAAAAAATGAACGAAGCATCGTCTAGGGTGATGCGATTTCCAAAAATCTTAATTTCACCACCGTCCTCATTGAAGAACAGGTCACTGCCACCCACTCTTGCTTGATTACTAAGTGATACATCTGCTAAAGCCACGCTATCAGGAAAGCTAAGATTTAATTTATTGCCGTCTACACTTAGCCCAACTGTTCCTGAGTCTACCAATCCTCCAATTGAGATTCGACCTCCTGGAGCAGTTAATCGTCCACCATTCAATCTCACATCACCACCCACTAGTAATAAACTTCGACCATCAGGTACTTGTAACCCAACGCTGTCTTGAGCAGATTGATTAACAATATCCCCTGGATTATCCCTAAAACCCAAACCAACAGGAATATTAACCTCTATCAATGGTGGTGCGGTGGGATTGCTGGCACTGAATTCTAGTCCGTTGTCGAATAACAAACTATCTGCGCTACTGGCAAAAAACGAACCACCCAGATCGAGTCTGGCATTTGCGCCGAAGATAATGCCGTTGGGATTAATTAAAAATAAATTAGCCGCACCCTTAGCACTAATTAACCCATCGATAGACGAAATATTACTACCCGTTACCCGACTGAAGATGTTGGCAATGTCACTAGCATTATTAAACGCTGCTGAACCTTCTGTGGGGACGGAAAATTGCTCGAAACTATGAAAAAGATTATCACCAATGCGATCGCCCTGGTTAATAGTAAAATTATTTCCATCGGCTTTAACTGTAGTTTTAGTAGTGCCGTCGGCAGTTATCTGTGCTGAAGTTGGAAGGGATTGAAGGGACATACCAACTAAACAACAAACTAAAGACGAGACTAGAGAAATACTTGGCTTCACCTCAATACTCCTCGACAATTAATGATCTTATTTGAGAGTATTTTACAAATATTTTGTGTGGGGAATTAGTTATATCTAGCAGTTGTTGATAAATTTTAAACTCCCGCAGGGCAAACTCTTGCGAGAGCGACTACAGTTTCTAGTCCTCAATCGGCTTTATCTCAATAGTTGTTGTATATTTTCACTACTAATTTCTTCCCGAACACGATCAAGGAAATTTGAAGATTGAGAATTATCAGGGGTTAAGATAAGGAACAAAAGCAGAATTAACAAAAGTACCTGAATAATATCGGTAAATTTCGATGGTTTGGTTCGATCGTTGCTAATCATGGGATGACCTCCCTAATAAAATACTGTTTGCATTCTTTTTAATGTCATCAGTATTTATCTCTGAGTCGAACTAGACTATGCAGTATAGACTATGATGATGTTAGAAACAGCCAGAAAAAAAATGTAAGTCTTAACGAATTTTTAGAGGTTTATCAACAGTTATTGATTTGCTAACTATGAGTTACAAAAGCTAACTTTTTAATAGGTTTATTTATGACAGCGTCATTATCGAGAACCCAAGAAAATCCACCTTTAAAGATACGGTTAAATCCAGCGATCGCAATGACCGACGAGCAATTTTTCGCTCTTTGTCAGCTTAATCAGGATGTGCAAATTGAACGTAGTGCCACAGGAGAATTAGTCTTGATGTCCCCTACTGGTTCGGAAGGCGATCGCCGTAATTTTGAAATTATCGTGCAACTAGGTATTTGGACAAAGCAAGATGGTACAGGGGTGGGTTTTGGCTCTAGTGGTGGGTTTACCTTACCTAATGGAGCTGTGCGATCGCCTGATGCAGCTTGGATTAATAAAACTCGTTGGTCAAAAATTGACTCGGAGTTACGGCAAAAATTTGCTCCTATTTGTCCTGATTTTGTGATTGAACTGCGTTCTGAAACCGACAGTTTAAAGATTCTAAAAGAGAAGATGGCTGAGTATAGAGATAATGGTGCTCTCTTAGGCTGGTTAATCGATCCACAACAACAAAAAGTTTATATTTATCGTCCTGATTCTCCTGTAGAAGAGTTGGATCGCCCCTCCAGTTTGAGTGGGGAAGAGGTTTTATCTGGGTTTACTTTAGAGCTTCAAGATTTAGGATTTTAGCTTGAATTTTTCTACTGAAACTAAAAAGCATAATCGAGACTGAAATAAATTCCGCGATCGCTTAAAGTTCTTTTTTCAATCTCTACATCTACTAACGGAATTCCCCAATAGAAACGAGCATTCAATCTTTCCTCCATCTGCCACTGTAAACCTAAACCAGGACTTACTAATAAGTTGGGATCGGGATCGGGAAAATCGCCATTGTTCCAACCAATACCAAGATCGATAAACGGTACAATTTGTAACACCCCTGATATTTGAGGTATTTGCCAAATTGGTAAGCGTGCTTCTGCACTAAGAAACCAAGCGTTGTCGGTTAACAATAAATCCTGTCGATAACCCCTAACGCTATTTAACCCTCCTAGAGAAAACTGTTCCAGTGCTAAAAGTGGTTCAGTAGCTAACTGTAAATCTGAACGAACTACAAACAAAGTTTCTGGTGCCAAGAGTTGCACGTATTGCCCTTGTCCTCGCCAAGCAAAGAAACTACTATCGGGTATAGTAGAGGGATTTTCAGTAGCATCTAAAGCTTGTACCCCCAAACTAAATTGAGAACGAATTGACCATACTTGTTGAGGATTGCGCTTCGTCCAATCTTGAAAAAACCGCATAGCGGAAATACGAACTTCTCCATCTTCATTGGCACCAGGGGAGAGGTTAAAACCTTGGTTATCGAGAAAGCTATCACTTGCCTGACGAGAAGCAGTCAAACCTAAAGCAAATTCTTCAGTGGGAGATTGCCATAGAGGCTGACGTAAACTTAGTTCCAAATAACGATAATCTCCAGTAATATTAAGGCGATCAAAAGGGGATTCAATTACTTCAGTATCACTAAACCCGCCATTTATTTGAATCGTACCATTACGAGCATTTACAGGAAAGGAATAACTCAAGTCTAAACTATCGCTGCCATCGGTATTACTGTAACTGAGATTAATGCGATCGCCGAACCCCAATAAATTAGCTTCTGTCAGACCGACACTTCGACGAAAGCTACCCACACTGGGATTACGACCATTATCGATCGCAGGTATAACGGTAAAAGAGTCTGCTTCTTTAATGTTGATTTTGAGTAAACTTAATTCTGGACGTATCCCTGTTGATAATTCAGCATTAAATTCGGCAATCAAAGGGTCTAATTGTAATAGTTGCAAAGCTGCTACCAAGCGATTTAAGTCGAAAGGCTTTTTGGTCGCTAATGCTAATCGACTGCGAACATAGTTTGGGTTTAATCTTTTAGTCCCCGTTACTTGAATATCTTTGATCGCACCTTCAATAATTTCAATGGTAATTATTTCCCCGTCTACTTTTTGACCCGCAGCAATAACTACATCCGAGTTAAGATAACAGGGTCGATTGGAGTTAACATTGTTAGACTGACAACCAGCAAGATATTGTTGTCTGATCAGCTCTTCTACCTGAAGGAGTTCGGCAAAACTGATTTCTTTTTGGGTAAATTTGGCAACTACCTGGTTTAATTCTTCCTCACTAAAAGCCGTATTGCCAATAAACTTAAAACCCTTTATTTTCACCTTGCCAGGAATATCTACTGACGGTGGTGGTTGGGATGGAAGAGGTGGAGTTTCTAGAGGAGGTTTTTTAATTTCGCTAGGTAATTTTAAAGGTTGTCGAGGAGTGCGAGGCGGAATCGGATTGGGTAGTTGGGAGACTATTCGGCGATCGCTTACGATTTTCTGATAGTTATTTTCCAGCTTCCCGTCTGGACTAGAGATCTCCACGGGGTTTGCTGTTGCTTTAACTGCACTTCCAGCGATCGTCAACAGCACTGTTATCCAGTAGTCTATTTTGTTTAACAACTTGGCAAAATACTAAATTAAGCTAAAGAGCGAAAAATAATCTATATTTTTAGGTAGAGACTACCTAACAAAAAACTGTAAACCATTTTCGGCTCTCGATCTCAAAAAGCTGTGAATAAATTGCCATAATTTCTCTCTCAGCTATCTGATGAGTGCAAAATATAAAAAAAGCGATCGCTTGTCGATTGTTTTGTATTGATTATCCAGCAAGATCATCTACTAACTCCGAATCGAGAAGATTTTCAAATGGAAGAACAATTACTTCGTGAGCAGAAAACCAAGAAAGATCTTTGATGTCAATGTCATAGTCTACTGAATCATCAGATTGACTAAGCTTCCAGACTTCATTGGTAACTCCCCTATTATCATCTAAATCATCAAGATCGTTGTTCGAGGAGTAGTCAATATTAGCTAAAATTTCTCTTGTTGAATCTGCTCTGCCTAAAGATTTGATTTGGTTTCTATCACCTAAGGCATTGAGACTGAAATTGTCAATCAAGATGTTTCCATCTGCTATCTCAGCACTGTACTTGCGATCGCTCAAGTCACCATTGGTTGTTGAATTAGCACTAAGCCAGTTCCAGGCTAATGCTTGTCTGACAGCAGCATCAGCATCGACGAAACCATAGCCATATTCGTAATCGTAGCCTTCAACTCCCAAATCGTATGCTGTCTCGGAGAGAATTTCCTTAACTTGAGCAGCACTTAAATTGGGATTAACACTCCAAACTAAAGATGCAACTCCTGCTAAATTGGGTGTAGCTGCTGAAGTACCTTCAAAAGAATAATCGTAATCAAAGTCAACGTAGCCAGATTGTAAATTAGGGGTAGCTGCTGTGGTCAGCACTACAGCGGGGCACATCAATGTTATCCCTTCACCATAGTTGGAATAAGAAGCACGAGTGCCATCTTGTAAACAAGCACCGACAGCAATTACATTATCGTAAGCTCTGGCTAGAGAAGCAGGGTTGTTGATTACATTATTACTTTCATTGCCAGTAGCAATTACAAATAAAGTATCATTTTGATTATTAGCTACTAATTGCTCAAAATAAGGATCGATAGAACCTCCGCCAAAACTCATATTAACTACCAAATACTGTGCTTGACTGTTTGCATAGTCGATCATGCTTTGGGTAGCATCAAATACGGTCAAATCTCCATAATTGTTATCTATATCTATGTCAATGCTCAAGACATCAGAATTCCAGTTAATGCCACTAATACCCAAGCCGTTGTTACTGGCAGCAGCAATAATTCCCTGAACGCAGGTACCATGAGAGCTATTTCTCTGATAGGAATCCCCTGGAACTTCTCGGAAGAATTCATCAGCAATATTATCAGCGTAATAAAGAGTATTATCGTTTAATTCTGGATGAATATAACCATTAGCATCCACGCCTAATCCACTATCCTGAACGCCTATAAGCACATCATCTGAACCAGTAGTAAAACGCCAGGCATTATGAACTCCCATCATATGCAGATTCCATTGACTGCCAAACAAAGGGTCATCTGGCACTACAGTTAAATCTACTGTAGAGTCTGAAAAGATAATGCCATCGATCCCTTCAAATAAAATTTCACTACCATCATTAAGAGCAAGGTAATCGAAGATAGTGGAGCCATTACCAGAATCGAAGATAACACCTCCACCTGAAGCATCTGCAAAGCTGTAATCAATCACTTCTTCTGCTGATAAATTAGATAAATCGAGTAGGTCATAATATCCAGAACCAAATTCGATATTGCCATTTCCTGAGATCACGGTTAAATCATAACCAGCCGCGAGAGTAAAAATATCTGCTCCTAAAGTACCTTCCCAATAATCAATGGATTGGGAATTGCTATCAACAAAGGTTGTAAGTTGGTAAGGGTCGTCAGAAATAGTGTTATTGGTACTATTATTAATATCTAATACATTACAATTAACCCCATTGAAAGAATTTATTTCTGTTTCAAAATTAGTAAACATCTCATAAATATCTCCAAAGTTCATTATTTATTCCTTCTGTTAGATACTTATTTCTGAGAGGCAATAAGGAATGCAATTAGGAGAAGATTGGCGATTTTATTGAATAAATCTAAAATCTAGAATCTATAAATCTAAAATTGGTTGACTATGATTACTAAGTTATTTTAATTAAAGCTTCAAAAAGTACTCCCCTCATGGATTCTAGAGGGGAGATTTAATTATTAAACAAGAGCAATTAAACAACACAAAAGAGACTTAAACACTACTTAAACTAAAGAAAAATCTTCAGACATTGGGTTAGTCATTAAATCCATTTCTACTGGAGTATAGGATGTACTAGTAGGACTGAGAAAGATATTTAAGCTGTAATCGGTTTCAGCAATATCATCAGAGAAGACTCCAACATAATAAATACCTGCGTCTATAGTTTCACTGAGGTTCTCTGTTTGGGAATTGTCATTATCTGATTCACCTAATAGCTGATTGTTGCTGTCATATAGTCGTAAATCGGCATCAGCAGTTAAACCATTCAAAAAGACATTCAATTCCCTAGTAGTTTCAGTAGTAAATTGATAGAAATCGATAGGATCACTATCACTTACACTACCAGAAGTAATGTACGTATAATTGTTGGTTTCTCCAGTAAGATTAGCAATGTTTTCAGCCGTTTCAAATGTTTCTCCAGGGTCATTATTTAGATTGGGGTCTATATAGTCATCAGCAATACCACCATCAGAGATAGTGAGGTTATAGTCGGTCAGGCTACCATCATCAGAGAAGACTCCAACATAATAAGTACCCACATCTAAGTCAACTGCGATCTCTTCACTTTGAGTACCTGATAATTCAGAATCCTCAAAAGCGGTTATTTCACCGTCAATAGTATCATTGGGATCGAACAAGTAAAGATCGGCATTGGCAGCGAGATCGTCAAGATTGAAGGTATATTCTCCAGCTTGGTCAATGGTAATTTGATATAAATCTCCTTGGTCATTACCACCAACCGATTCTTCTACAGTTAGGTTTTCTTCAATTGTTCCTAAATCGTAAGCATCAGCCACATCATCTCTACCAGGGTCTTGTGCTGGAACAATAGTTTCACTATCGGCAACACCATCAAAGATATCAAGATTATAGTTGGTCAAGCTACCATCAGCAGAAGCTACTCCCACATAATAAGTGCCATCTTCTAAGTCAACTGTAATCTCTTCGCTTTGAATACCAGATGATTCAGAAAGCTCGAAAGGTTCTACTACGCCTTCAGAATCTGTATCATTGGGATCGTATAATAAGAGAGTTGCATCGGCGGTGAGATCGTCAAGATTGAAGGTATATTCTCCAGCTTGGTCAATGGTAATTTGATATAAATCTCCTTGGTCATTACCACCAACCGATTCTTCTACAGTTAAGTTTCCTTCAATTGTTCCTAAATCGTAAGCATAAGCCAAATCACCATAACCAGGGTCTTGCGGTGGAGTGATATTGTTGGCAAAGTTGTTAAAGTTAGCGGTGTTAGTTGTCATGATTCTAGTTCCTGTAAAGTTCTACTTTTCTTATTTGTGTTCTGTCGCGCGATCGATTAACCTTTGAGAAATTAATTAATTAATTATTGATTCTGTAGATTTGTATCTCTGACAGATTTGAGGTTATGCAGAAATAAAAAAGTAGTTAATCAATAAAATCTCTCTCATCGATTGATTGAGAGAGAAAAGATAAATATAGAACCCAGCACTAAATGATGAAATTTAATTACATCACTTCATTCAGTTCATGAACCACAAAACCAATTTCATCGCCTTGATAACAAATGAAAATTCCTCCATATTGAATTTCATCACCGATAGTAATTACATCTTCATAAATAGAGTAATCGCTAGTACTACCGTAAGTGAGAATCATGTCGTTATCTTCAAAGTTAAAATCCATGATGGTAGCAAACCCCTCGCCTAAGTAATAAGCTTCATATTCATCTCCTAAGACAAATACATCTTGTCCTCCACCGCCGACCAAATAGTCATATTCGCCACTACCAGAATCGTAGACAGTAAAGTCTGAACCGATTAGGATATCGTTACCATTATCTCCAACAACCAGATCGTTTCCTCCACCTCCCACGAGAATATCTACATCTAAATCACTAGAGTCAAAAGCAAAGTTAAAACCACCGTCAGCACTGACATCAACATTACCACCGATAACAAAATCATCACCATCTCCAGCAAATAAGAAATCGCTACCATCACCTCCAACTAAAAGATCGTTCCCATTGCCATCAGTGATTATAGTTCCATCTTCTGCCAAAGAAATGGAATCTCCACTAACGAAGTCGTCTCCATCTCCAGCAAATAACCAATCATTGCCATCTTCACCAAAAAGATAATCATCCAAATCGCTACCTTCAATCAAGTCATCTGAAGAAGTACTCAAAAAGTTTACTTCAGAAGAACTACTCGCAGTAGTTTCACTGTTAATGCTAGAAGTAGATAGCTCTTGGTTACTTGCATCATAGCTATAGTAAGTACCATAGCCATAGCCATAACCACCGTAACTATAACCACCGTAAGGAGTAAGACCGTTATAAATGTTATTTGCAATACCAGTAGCTACGCCTATAGTGTTATCTGCATTATTAAGCAGGGTATTGACGTATGGAGTATCAAATTGAGAGTTGTAATCGTAGTTGGGGTCGTACTGAAAGTTATAGTTGTAGTGACCAAAAGGCTGATTTGTAATGTCTATAGCCCACTGAAGATAATAACCGGAAGTATATTCGTTAAAAGCCATTTTGACCTCCTTTTGCGATTGCTAATGCCGATCGCTTTTGTTTAATTTCATCAATACTTATCTCTGAGTTAATCGAGACTATGCAAAACTAAAATTACTAATTTGATATCCTTGTTCCTGAAGCTGTTTTTGCAACCAAGTTCTAAATTTTTCATTTAGTAAACGTTGGCACATCATGGGATTTAATTCAGCAGAAATAAACTTGTCTAATCTCACGATTACAATCCATTCTCCTAAAGGAAAAGGACGAGATATTTGACCACATTGACTGAGACGAAGTTTTTGAGCTAAAGGTAGGGGAAGATGTCCAAATTCTACTGGTCCTAATAAACCTCCTGTTTTAGCTTCAAGTCCTTGAGAATATTGTTGAGCTAACTCAGCAAAAGACTGTTCTTTTTCTTCGAGGCGAAAATATATTTCTTGAGCGATACCAATATCTTTAGTCCGAATTAGAGAATAGATAGCCTGGTCTAATTCTTTTTTACGGCGCAGAAAATGTGTTGGTAATTGATCTTGCCAAGTAGCTAGTTTAAATTTTTCAATTTTTAACTGACGAGTAGCTATAGTTTCTATATCTTCTTGAGTCAGACAATGACTTGTAGCCCAAGTTTGACGTTCTGCTTCTGTAGTCAGGTGATATTGCTGATAAAATTGTTGGCAAGCAATAGTTTTTTCTTCATCTGTGCATTCTATAGTTGCGATCGCTTGATCGATTAATCTTTGAGAAATTAATTGAGGTAGCATTTGATATCTTGCTAACAAGGGAATAATTTCTTGAGATGATAGTGTTTGCTCTCCGCTTTGAATAACTAAAGTCATATCTAAACATCTCCTCTTTATGATTTAACCTGGACTCTGTAGTTTTATATCTCTGACAGATTGAGGATTATGCACTTATGACAGGAAATTAGTTAATAAATTAAATCTCTCTCAAGCAATTGCCGAGAGAGAAAAAAGAAAATAAGCAGATCAAGCTAATCAAGTTAAATAATTGCATCAGCAATATCTAGCTCATAATTAGTTTCGATTCCGTCGTAAGAATAAACTCCTACGTAATAAGTTCCAGGATCTAATTCAATGATATTAACTATGTTGGCAATAAATTTAATAGTATTTCTAGTTATTACAGGTTTAAGATTTTAATGGTGTAGAGATAGTCTTCCTAGTCTTTAATGACTTAAGGCTTGAGGACATAAATTAGCAATGACCCGACCCAACTGGCAGCGAAAATTAAGGCGATCGCCAATCTTGATTATTTTACTGTTCTTTTTGGCAGTAATCATTACCCCTGTCGTCGCCCAAGTTAAAACCCCCAATTTGATCGAGCCAAGTCAACAGGAAGTTCTACAATTGTTTGAACAAGGCGATCGACTGTACCATTCAGGACAGTTTGGCAAGGCAACCCAAGTGTGGCAAAAGGCAGCAGTTACTTTTGCCAGTCAGGGAAATAGTCTCAATCAAGCAATGGCACTGAGTAATCTCTCCCTGGCTTATCAAAAACTGTATAAATGGCAGCAAGCAGAAGCAGCGATTAATAATAGCCTAAATATTTTACGAAATCTGGAAAATAAACCTGAAAAACAGCGCATTCTCGCCCAAAGTCTTGACATTCAAGGAAGATTACAACAACAAATCGGACGATCTCAAGAAGCTTTAGAAGCGTGGCGAGAAGCCGAGCAAATTTATCGTCAGACTGGCGATCGCCATAATTTAGTTAGCAATCAAGTTAATCAGGCTCAAGCATATCAGGATTTAGGGTTTTATCCGCGATCGTGTCAAACTCTTCTATCAGCTTTACAAGTCGATTCCCAACAATGTGAGATTTCAACACCACAACTCCAACAACTTAAACAACAATTCCTGGAAAATCAATCTCAACCCATCATTAAAGCTCGAATTAGAGGACTGCGTAGCTTAGGTAATGTTCTGCGCACCATCGGAAACTTACAACAATCTCAACAAGTTTTACAACTAAGTTTAGAAACAGCTCAAAAATGGCATTCTTTAGAAGACGAAAGTAAAGCCTGGCTTAATTTAGGCAATACTCAGCAAGCTTTGGGCATCAGGGTTGCAGAATTAGGAGATTGGCAACAAGCTAGCACTTATAATGACCAAGCTTTAATCTCTTATCAAACAGCATCGTTGATCGCACCTTCTCAGACAGTTAAACTTCAGGCTCAACTCAATCAATTTAAGTTATTTATCGAGCAAGAAAAATGGCTTGAAGCAAGCAAATTATCATCCTCAATTTCCAATTTACTCCCAGATTTACCACCTACCCGACTTAGTACATTTACTCAAATAGACTTTGCTCGAAATCTTATTTGTCTGCGCTCGGAAAATCCTCATTGTCTGAGACAGCAACTAAAAGAAGATCGACCTTTATCCCTTTCCCAAGAAAAACAATCTTACTTAGAAATAACTAATTTATTAACTACTGCTATTGATCGAGCGCAACAACTTGGGGACAAACGTACACAATCCTATGCTCTGGGAATTCTCGGTCAACTTGCCGAACATCTTCACCAATGGCAGCAAGCGGAAACTTATACAGAAGAAGCCTTAAACCTTGCCCAACAGATTGAAGCATTAGATTTAGTTTATCAATGGCAATGGCAAACAGGAAGATTATTAAAAACTAGAGACACACCAGAAAAAGCTCTTTCAGCTTACCGTCAAGCAGTAGCAACCCTACAAACCCTGCGTACCGATTTAGTTACCATCAATCCAGAGGTTCAGTTTACCTTTCGAGAAAGTATCGAACCTATCTATCGAGAATACGTAGATTTGTTGTTAAGCTCTACAAAAAAAGCTCAACCCAATCAAACAATATTACAGCAAGCCATAGAAGCAATTGATGCTCTACAGTTAGCAGAATTAGAGAATTTTTTTCAGCTTGTTTGTCTGGATACTCAACCAGTTTCTCTTAACCTCGTAACGGACAAAAACGACCCCAGCGCAGCAATTATTTATCCTATTTTATTAGCAGATCGATGGGAAATTATCCTCAAATTACCCTATCAACCATTGCGAAGGTACACCACAGCCATAGACAACCAAGCAAAAACTGAAAGAATTCTAGCTCGGTTAGCTCAATCCCTGACACAACGCAATAGTCAAGAAACCTTATTCCTTGCCCAACAAGTATACAATTGGTTACTCCGTCAAGCCGAACCAGATTTAGCCCAAAGCAAGATTAACAATTTAGTTTTTATCTTAGATAGTTCCCTTCGGAATGTGCCAATGGCTGTTCTCCACGATGGCAGACAATATTTAATTGAGAAATATAGTATAGCTCTAACTCCTAGCCTACAGTTACTCGACCCCCAACCGCTAGAACGTCAAGAGTTAACGGCTTTAACGGCTGGACTAACAGAAGCCCGTGGTGGGTTTCCCCCATTAAAATTTGTAGCTGATGAACTGGCTCAAGTACAGTCTCAAGTATCTAGTGTTAAGCTAATCGATCGCGAATTTACCAGTAACAGTTTACAAAATCAAATTAACAACAATTCTTTACCTATCGTTCATTTAGCTACTCACGGTCAATTTAGTTCTCAAGCAGCAGAAACATTTGTTCTAACCTGGGACGATCGATTGAACGTTAATCGACTTAATGATCTGCTTCGCTCTAGTCAAGTAGCGACAACTGGTTCAATTGAATTACTTGTTCTGAGTGCTTGCGAAACCCTAACAGGCGATCGCCGAGCGGCTTTAGGACTAGCTGGAGTAGCGGTTCGAGCTGGAGCACGCAGTACACTTGCAACTTTATGGAGTGTGAATGATGAGGCTACAGCATTACTGATGGGTCAATTTTATCAGGCCTTAAATAATCCTACATTAACTAAGGCAGAATCTCTCCGTCGCGCTCAAACTGCTCTTTTAAACAATCCTCGGTTCGAGCGTCCGCATTTTTGGGCTTCCTATGTTTTGGTGGGCAATTGGCTGTGACCGCCATGACGAGTGCCCCAATCGCGCTTCAGTTAAGGATTTCGGTCCCTCAATTATGCAAGTTTATGTGGATCGGCTTACTACCAACCAATCACCGATACCGCCTGCTTCCTCTGCTCAGGAGACACTTCCAGATAACGCTGCAAAGTTCCCAAATCATTATGCCCCGATATCTCCTGAATATGCCGAAGAGGAATACCTGCATTGTGCATCTGTGTCAGAGCCGTTCTTCTAAAACTATGGGTGCTAACCCCTTCCACGCCAATCCGTCCTGAGGCAGCCCGCAGAATCTTATCCGCCATCGAACGACTTAACGCCTTACCCAGCCTACTAGGAAACAAATAAAGATTATAAGGATTAGGTGACGGATGATATTCAGCCAAATACTCCTTTAAAGGAGTCGGAATATCGATAGTACGGGTTTTCAGCTTCCCTTTCGTGGTAGATTTGCGGAAGGTAATAGTTTTATTTTTAATGTCCGTCACTTGTAGAGCTAGGGCTTCGGAGATGCGGCAGCCAGTAAAAAGACAGATAGCAAATAGAGTGCGATCGCGCTCTCTAACAAACCCATCACTAAATAACCGCTTCAATTCTGCTGCGGTTAACACTTTGCCTTGTCCATTTCCCGATACTTTCATAGAAAAATTGTACCCAGAAACGAGAAATTCTACAAAATATCGATTTCGGGGAATTATCTCTGGAAATATTGGTATGGCGTGTTGTGGAATTTGGTAGGTTTGTACGATTAAGTTTTGCTTATGGGGTTATTGGGGCTGAAATACCTATTATTTCGTCCATTTATAAGCAGGGTTTATATTAGTTCGGAAATACTAGTTTGGATGGGGTTGGCGACCTCAAAGATAACACGGAATTAATAAATTTTAATCAGGGTGTGTCAATACTGCACCGACATCCGATGTTTGCTCCTTTGCTGTACGTCGCACCAAAAAATCGTCAATAATGATATCGACATTGTAAAAACTCAATCAAAACATCCGTTACGCGATAAACTAATCGATGCTCTTGAGTAATTCTTCGCGACCAAACAGAAGATTTAAAATGCTTGAGAGGTTCTGGTTTCCCCAATCCTTTAAAGGGATTTTCAGTTACCGATTCAATTAGATTTAATACTTTTTCTGCTTTAGTCTTATCCTTTCTAAACCACCAGCGCAAATCTTCACGAAACTTTTGGTTAAAGATTATTTTGCGATTGTTCAATCAAATCCTCCAAAGTTTCGCCCCGAATTTCATTTTCGTTTCTTGCTTCTGATTCAGCAATTGCCTCAAATAGCCTTTGAGCATTCTTTGGAGAACGCAATAAGTGTAACGTCTCCAAAATGGAACTCAACTCGTCGGCTGGTAACAAAGCGATATCCTTGTGACCTTTTCTGGTAATGACTGCGATCGCGTCTGTCATCTCTACCTTATCTAACAAACTTGCTAAGTTTTGCCTGGCATGAGTATAACTAGTAGTTATTTCGTTCATAATACCTGTACATGATACCTGTACATAGTATAACGAAAATAACAAGAGATCCACCTGGGAGAGCGTAAAAAGTAATTTTGAGTGCATCAATTAACTTGTCACTCAACTCATAGTCTTGGATTGATACTTATTTGTATTTGCGATCGCTCTATCTTTTCACTGCTATACGGGTTTATGTAAATACATCTAGCCAGCTTTACATAAACCCGTATTTACTACTATCGAGATAAAAGTGACCAGTTTAAAACCTAACCTCAGCTATGCTTCGCTACGATTTTAAACTGGTTGTTTTAAATTTAAAAATAAAGTAGGTTAGCTGTATTTATGGTTTTACAGTTAACCAGCTAACCTACTTTACACAAAGCCGTATTGACATCTAGTAGGAGAGCTGTAAAACTGTGTTGACATAAATATGTAAAGCAGTATCAGAACATGAAAATCGTTACTGTCACTGGATATAAAGGAGGAGTAGCTAAAAGCACTACTGCTATTCATGTCGCTACCTTCTTCAGCGAATTAGGAAAAACCATCTTGGTTGATGGCGACCCCAATCGAACATCTTTATCGTGGGCAGAACGAGGTTCTTTTCCTTTCTCTGTAGTCTCAGAAAAACAAGCCATGAAGAGTATCGGCGGTAACGATTATGTTGTCATCGATACTCCAGCTCGTCCAGACACCAGCGACTTGCAAGAGTTAGCCACAGGCTGCGATTTGCTAATTCTGCCTACTACTCCCGATGTGGTGAGTTTAGAACCAATGTTACAGACAGCAGAAGATCTGGGAGAAACGGCTACTTTTCGATTTTTGATTACGATCGTCCCGCCTTATCCAAGTAAGGAAGGAGAGGTAATGAAACAAGAACTCAAGCAGTCGGATGTCCCTATATTTGAAACCTTAATTCGCCGAACTGCTGGTTATCAAAAAGCAGCATTGGCTGGTGTACCGATTAGAGACTTGAAAAATGCAGATATGCGCAAGGCATGGCGCGATTATAAAGAGCTAGGAAAAGAGATTTTGGAGATTTTGACATGAATGGTAAGTACGGTGATTTGTTGAAAAAAGCCAGGGGAGAAAACAGTGAAGCGGATAACCAAAATGAATCTACGTTTTTAGGTACAGCTAAACAGCAAACCGCTAAACCAGAAACACAGCAAGCTGTAAATACAGATAACGCTGATGAGACAGAAACAGTTAAAGAGAAAGAAGTCAGTCTAACCATTAAAGTCCCGATATCATGGAGACAGCACTGGGTAGCTGAGTGTAAGCGAGAGGGTCAAACTCTTAAGGAAGTAGTTACAGAGATGCTAGCTGAAAAATACGGTAAGCCGTAAAACTGTAAAGCCGTAAAACTGTAAAGCCGTAAAACTGTAAAAATTGACCTATATATCAACTAGAGAATTGAAGATCTAGGTAAACTATATTTTTCCACTCAAAGCTTATACTCTACCATTTTGCACTGGTTCAATCCCACCAATAGGAAATAACTACTGCATCGCGACTCGACTGAATTGACTCACCAGATAACGCTCCTTCCAATCGAGTCCTCAATCGACGCTGGAGTTTCCAACCATAATCTTCATTCAATCCATCTGTCACCTCAACCGAGTCAGCTTGCCATTTTTTGCCTAAGTCCATTAGCTGAGATACAGTTGTGTCTTGGTTTTCTGTCAGAATGTATAGAGTATCAGCAGGATAAGCAACGAAATGAATAATGCTGCTAGATGGCATAGGACGATAATTAGCCATTGCCAGCAGAGTATCAAGCGCGCCGCCAAAACTCAGTCCATCTTTATCTGAAGCAAAAATCGGTTTAGTAAATAGAAAACTTGCCCATAAATTAGGGTGGTTACAGAGGTCGGTAATTACCTCTTCACCATTAAACTCATTAAAGTTCCTTTGCCAAACCAAGGCAGCAAAGAGTTCTTGGGCCGAATAAGATTGAGCAATGGATTGAATTTTGGTAGGGTCGAGCATGAAGGCGGGAGGTACATTTATCAATTCAATCATTGATATTGTAAGTGAAAGCTTGATGAATTAACCGATGGATTGTCGGGATTTAAGCGAACGCTTATTTTTGTTTAAATATTGAATTAAGGGGGAAAATAGTCGCTATGGTGATAACTAATAACCGATGACTGTTCAAGATGCGCGTATCACCCCTAATGTCAGATCTCTACTCCTTCCATTTTGTCGAAAGTGCCGCGTGCCGTGCTTTTAAAAACCAGCAACAGGGCGAGCTTTCTCACTACGAAGCTCGTTGTTCTCTGTTTCAACTCAAAGTTCTCGCCGATTACGACCAATTAGTTTGTCTGCCTGCCCTACACCACATCGACAAACATTGGTATCAAATCGAAACTGCCAAAAAAGTAATCAAACAGTTTGGCGGTCGAGCTATGTTATCGGACGAGGTAGGATTGGGCAAAACCATCGAAGCTGCTCTCATCTGTAAAGAATATTTAGCTAGGGGTCAAATCAAATCCCTGTTGGTACTAACTCCAGCTACCCTGGTATCTCAATGGCAGATGGAACTGGATGAAAAATTTGCCATTCCTACCATTACGACCGACGAACGGGATTCAAGTCCCGAAGAATTCTGGCATCTCAATGACCGCATCGTAGCATCGATTAATACCGCCAAGCACAAAAGTCATTTTCAACACGTCACCGCTCGTGACTGGGATTTGGTCATCGTTGATGAAGCCCACCACCTGAAAAACCGCCGTACCCTCAACTGGAAGCTGGTCGATGCCATTAAAAAGCGATTTATCCTGATGTTGACCGCCACCCCAGTCCAAAACAATCTAGTAGAACTGTTTAATCTCCTGACCCTCCTCAAACCAGGACTGCTCCATACCGAAGCTCAGTTTAAAAAAGAATATGTCGGTTCAAAGAACGGACGAGTGCCAAAAAACCCCGCTAAACTGCGCCAACTGATGCGGGAAGTGATGGTGAGGAATACCCGCTCGGTAGTAGATGTGAAACTCCCCAAGCGTTTTGCTTCCACCATTACCGTCCAGCCCCAAGCAAAAGAACTGGAGTTGTATGAAGCGATTAATCAATATCTGCGTCAACATCCTGGGGGCATTGATAAATTAACTCGTAATAATTTGCTGATGCGTTCTGGGAGTAGTCCCATTGCCTTAACGGAAACTCTTAAAGGACTGCAAAAAAGATTTGACCACGATGAACTCGGATTTCTACGAGCGCGAGCATCGGGCATGAGAAATTTTGAGAAAGCCAAGCAATTGGTGGATTTACTCCAAAAATCGACCCAAAAGACTCTGGTGTTTATTAACTACAAGGCAACCATGTCCTATTTATCTAAATATTTAGAAAAGCAGGGCATTAATCATACTTGTTTTCGCGGTTCGATGTCCTTAAAGGCGAAAGATGCAGCTATTGATAGTTTTAGAGAATCAGTTCCCGTAATGTTGGCTTCGGAAACTGGAGGAGAAGGACGCAATCTACAGTTTGCCAACACCATTGTCAATTACGACCTGCCCTGGAATCCCATGAAAATCGAGCAGCGCATTGGTCGTCTCCATCGTATTGGGCAAACCCAGGATGTATTTATCTTTAACTTTTGTCTGGCGGGAAGTATTGAAGCCTATATCCTCAAAATACTCCACGATAAAATCAATATGTTTGAGTTGGTGGTCGGAGAAATTGAAACTATTTTAGGCAATATGGGAGATGAATTTGACTTTAGCGAAACCGTTATTGACCTCTGGTTAGCCAACGAAAAGCCAAAACAACTCAACACAGCTTTTGGTAATTTAGGTCAGCAATTGCTAGATGCCAAGCACAGCTATCAAGAAATACAGGAATTTGACGAAAAGTTGTTTGGCGATGAATTTGAAGCCTAATTCAGTAAGCAGTTACCAGTGACCAGTTATCAGTGACCAGTGTTTTAGAAAGAGCGTTCAGTGAGTAATGAATAGTAAAGTTTATGATAAAGCCTTTCAATTCGCTATCAGAATTGTTAATGCCTATAAACATTTGTCTAAGGAGAAAAAAGAATTTGTCTTATCTAAACAATTGTTGAGAAGCGGTACTTCCATCGGAGCGAATATAGCAGAAGCTAATGGAGCAATATCTAGAGCCGATTTTCGAGCCAAAATGTCGATCGCCTATAAGGAATGCCTGGAGGTAAAATACTGGCTTTCACTGCTGAAAGATACAGGATATATTAGCCAGAATGCTTTTGAAGCGTATTTATGGAGATGCTGAAGAAATCAGTAAAATGCTGTGGAAAATACTCAAAACTACGAACAAGCCGACCAACAAAGAATAAATACTCACTCTTAAAACTGGTCACTGGTCACTGGTCACTGCTTACTGAAATGGATAATAAAGTACTCGATACAATTAACCAAATGGTTGCTCAACAGGGTGGAGTAGCTGAGTGGACGGAGGATCAAAGTCTGTCGGTTTTGTTACCTAAAAAAATTGCCAGGGCTTTAAAGGTAGGGGAATTAGTCACTTTTACTACTAGTGCTGATACAAATAGCAGCAGTTATTTTGTGACCTACAATTCGGATATTCTGTCACGATTTGAGGAGTTATTGGACAACAGTGGTTATGTGGCAAGTTATGGGATTAAATATGACGGCTATTTGAAACAGAGCGGTTTTGACAAACTGGTAGCCGAGACCTTACGTCCTCAAAATGGCTTGATTCGGATACAGAATGCCGTGCCTGCCATTACTCCCTATGTCTTGTTTAATGTTGACTATACCGCCGAAGCTTCGGAAAAACGCTTGGGAATGGTTTCAAATTGGGTCAATGGGATTACAGGGGTCACAGGAGTTGACCTTGGTGATGCTTTATTGTGGACGGTTGACCGCATCGCCTCTCCGTCAATTGAAGAACAGACGGCTACGGCTCTTAATTATGAACAATTACTCCAAATTGGCTCGCAGCACTCCGAGCAACTGATTGAGAGGGAATTAATTCCCTGGCGACAAAAAAATCAACGCCAACTGCAACGAGATGAGAAGCGGATTACCGAGTATTATCAAGACATTATCAGGGAAATCAAAGTCAAAATCAAAAAAAGAAAGCTAGAGGGAGAAGAGAAAGAGCAAGAAAAGAATCGTATTGAAGCTACTAAACTTGAATTGAAGCGCAAACTTTTTGATTTACACGAGCGTTCTCGTATTTCAGTCACAGCACAGTTACACAGTGCTTTGATTGTCTGGTTGCAAACAGTTCATATTAATTGCCAACTAATTCGCAAAAAGCAGAAGCGCTCCGTAGTGGCGGTTTGGAATCCTTATCAGAAACAAGTCGAGCCTTTGCGTTGTGAAAAATCCAATAATCCAGTTACCAACTTTTATTTGACGGATGAATCCGCACAAATTATCTGTCCCACGGTTTGGTCTTAAATTATTTATTTCGCTCTCTATCGAGCTGAATCACTATTAATCTACTGATAGCCAATGCCAGAAAGTTTTCGATTAAATCCAGGTTTAGATAAGAGGGAAGTACTTATTGAAGAATTATTGGAGCATCTACTAGTAGCTCGATCGCGTATGGGAAAGAAAAGAAGCGATCACACAGATTGAATGAATATTTACCAGCGCGATCATGCGTACTCAATTGAGAATCTGACTAAAATAATTAAACTGATAATTAGATGTATTGACTCTGCTCAGCTAGATTTTCGGCTGCAAAACAGCCGTCACAGTCAATATTTGCTTGGCTTAATGGGACTGCCCGAACCAAACAAATTTCTCTACTGTAAACAGTTTACATTAATTAGGATGGAATTAAGAATGCTCGAAATAGACTGCACAAGTGACTAGATACAGCGCACCTAATATTCACTTAAAATCCCAAATCGTCAACTTCATCCATCTCAACCTCATCATCTTCGTCCTCTGCCCCATCAACTTCATCTGGCTCGTCCATAGAGTCATGAGTTATCTCTTCATCTTGACCCCTGCTGACCACGCCAGGCAAGGCAGGAATCTCCCCCAATTCAGCATATTCACGAATCGCTCTGGCCCATGCCTCACATTCTGTCGCACAGCGAATCGCCACGGAGCGAAATTCAGGTTCATCTTTAGCCATCGCAAAAGGTAGAAAACGGCTCTGTAAAGTCGTTGATGCCAACTCCTGTTGATTATTAGAACCTTGTTGAAGATGAGTAATTACTCGTCCCAGACCACTAGTAGATGCCGCACGGAGTTTTAAATGTTTATCATTTCCCATCTTTTATCACCTCTCCTGTATTACGGTCTAAAATCAGATTGAGGTCATATTTAACAAACGGCACGAAAAATCCCCAAACGTCGGCAAAACGAACCGCCAAAGACTCTTTCATAAATCTTTCCTTTCTTGGATCTTTGCCGTACAGTAAGTATTTCTTGAGTTCGTTAGCCGAGTCAGTAGAAAAACATTTAGCCGACAGAGAACTAACGTAGCTAGAAAAATGAGCGGATAGCAGATCGTAACTGCCACCCCCCAAGACAAACGCATCAATTTCAGATGTTCGCGGTAGAGTTTCTTCTAACCAATTCTTCAACAGACGACCGTACTCAATTAGACTGACATCATAGTTGTGCTTAATTTTTTCCAGGTCTTTTTCCATTGACTCAGAAGGAGCAGATTTAACTAAATTCGCAAAATTAATCGTGGCGGTCGATTCTTTATAACTAAAATAAGTTTGATTATTACCAACTCTTCCGTAAGTCTCCTCAAATTCACAGTAGATCTCCCTTAAGATATCTGACCGTGTAAGATAGGGAACTTTCTCAATTAATTTATCGAGCAAAGTATAAAAACCCAGATCCGTCGTCCCACTCTCTAGTTTACTGACCGTTCCTCGACGGAAAAACAAACAGCTAGTATTACGATAGCCGAGCATAACTACCGCCGTATTGCCTTGGTGAAAATAATCAGCCGACTCACATCTGGAGGTAAATTTAGCAATGCCATACCCTTCAGGCTTACATGAAAAACTGGAAAGCTTAACTTTGAATAATCGATCTTGAAAATAAAAGCTCGACAGAGCAGTTTTCAATTCACTCGACCAATCGTGTGAAGAGCGATATTCACTGTAGGGAAGTAAGATTCCCAATTTTAATTTAAAGTTGTTGCCTAACTTTTCTCTTGATGCGATTGCTCCTACCGCAGCCAGGATCTTAAACGGCAGAGATTCATGCTTGAGTTTTTTAATGCTAACGTCAGCCCGATAATTACTCGCCACAAAACCCACAGCTTGACATTCATCTGATAAAGATAATCTCACCCAGGCATTATCTTCAGGTTGACCCATACCCGAATCAATCGGTAAGGATTTAGCACTCTGTGGCGGTAAAGTTAGATGCTCCGCTCCCATCGTCATCCACTTCACCGTACCCTCATCGACAACGTAGAGAATTTTCGACAGTGAAGTACCAGGATCGACGACTAACTTGAGATTCGGTTTTGGTTTTGATTTAGCTTTTGGTTTTGACCCAGTTAAATTATCTTGCTCGATACGATCAACACTCATCTAATAAAAGATTTTTAAATTACAATCTTAGATTGCCCAAAAACACCTATAAACGTAAACTGCAATTGAAGCGTATTCATTGTTTTTTTTCGTTACTTTACGTTGTTGAACTGTGTTGAATACGACAAATAACTTGATTTAATAGCCCGATATAGCTGAAAATTTGCCAATCAGCGATAACGTTTAGCACGGCTGCACGACGTAAGGTAACGAACTGTTCAACCAAAGCCAGTAAAAAATATCTAATTTACCTCAATCTTTAGCTATTGAATTGAATGAACACAGCGAATAAATAATCTCAATTAAAACTAAAGCGATCTAGCTAGGTATTTTTTCTGAAAATCAAAACTTTATAAACCGATTAAAATCTTTTTTTTTGCTTTAACTAATTAGTTATTGCCGATGTTAGCCTCGATTTAATTAGCATTAAATATGCTTTTTTAATTGTCTAAGCCAGCCGACCCTTTTGTACAACAATTATGTTACTTCGTTGCCGAATAAAAGGTCTGGCTGGCGGGGGAAAGGATTCCCCTCGACCCCTTCTGGCAAGAGCCAGGGAAAAAAGCGTCAAAACATGGTTTATTCCGTCAATTTATTGATTAAAAAACTTATTTGTTATGTCTACTAAAGTCAATAAAACCAATCATATAGGTATCAGAGCAACTGATTCAGAAAAGCTCAATTGGGAGTTAAAAGCCCATGCCTGCGGTCTAAAAACGTCTCAGCTCGCTAGATACTTGTTGAATAAATATTCTACTGGTTATGCCTCGGATAAACGATCGCGACAAGAATTTAATTTACAGGTTGCTCGTATTGGGAATAATCTAAATCAGATTGCTCGTTGGGCTAATACCTACAAGGGAGCAGCAGAAGCAACTCAGGTGATTGCTTCTTTAACCAGAATTGAATCAGCTTTGCTTGCTCTTAACCATCGTGCTGATTAAGTTTTTTGCCAGAGGTCAAGGTGGCGGTCGTGGGCCAGTGGAGTATATTACTCGACTTGACGATCCAAGTACGGGAAAGCTGCGCTCTCCTGCCCCAGAAATCTTGAGAGGTAATCCAGTTATTACTCGTAGATTAATTGATGGGCTGGAATTTAAACACAAGTATCGCAGTGGCGTACTCAGCTTTGCTCCTAGAGATGCACCGACTGAAAAGGAAATTGAAGCAGTAATTGATTCTTTTGAGAAGTACGCTTTTGCTGGACTTTCTAAGGATGCCTACAACATCCTTTGGGTCAAACATACTCATACGGAGAACAACCGAGTCGAATTACACTTTGTCACTCCCAGAGTGGAACTATATACGGGTAAGAGCCTTAATATTGCGCCTCCAGGCTGGCATGGTTATTTCAAACCCTGGCAGACAAGTTGGAACATTAAACAAGGATGGGCCAGGCCCGATGACCCTGCCCGTAAAAGAACCGTAGAACCTGGTTTTCAGGCTTTGATTAATGCTGACAGAGAAGCTAAAGGACTAGAAGTCCTGACTGATACGAGAAAACTCCTCACAGAGTATGTACTAGAAAGAGTCACAGCAGGTTTGATTAGCGATCGCGATGAAATTATCAATCTGTTTCAAGAAGAATTGAATCTGGAGATTACCAGAGCTGGTTTTGATTACATAACTGTACTAGACCCTGAAACAGCAAAAAGATATCGTTTAAAAGGAAAACTTTATGAAAGAGAATTTAGACCTCAATCAGAGGTTACAGCGGAAATTAGATCAGGAGCAACAAATAATTCAAAAGTTGACTCAAAAGAGTTACTTGAAGTTAGAGAAAGAATTAGAAGCAATTACCAGTACCGCACTCAATACCATCAAAAAAGATATGGAGCGTCAAAACTTGGTTCTGACCTTGATGCTGGGCAAGTATTGGCTCACTCCAGCGATAGTAGGGTTGAGCCTTTGTCTGGGTATCTTCGTCGGCAGTTGGGGGATGACGCAATATTTATCGAGTCGGATAACCGAGAGACAGGAGACATTGGATTATCTGGACAAGAAAATCAATTCCCAGGTAATCGAGTTGAGACAGCAACAACAGACTCTGGATTTACTACAAGAGTCAACAGGGGGGATAACTATCAGCCAAACGGACAATGGAACATTTCTGACTCTTCCTCCCTACTCAACTCTGAACCCTGGTTGGCAATGCCAGGGAAAACCCTGTATGAAATTGGAGTAGACAATGAGCGAACTGGAAAACAGACTGATGACCGCACTCTCAGAGCTAGCACAGCAGTACAAGCAGGATATGAGGAATCTGTCGAGCAAATACTACGAGGACATGAATCGGTTAGAGAAGCAGAACAAGCAGCTTCAAACTCAAGTGATGGACTTGAACAAACAAGTCAAGGGCTTGAACGGGCAAATCGAGAAGTTGAATTTATCCAACAACAAACTGATCTCAATCTTTCAAGAATCAGAGGATCTTTGAAGAAAAAAAGGGTCAAACAGTTAGAGCGGTTTAAAATTGAGATTAATCTGGTTGATTATGCGACTAGTATGGGGTATGAGTATCTTCAACAAGAGTCTAGTCGCATTAGTGCAGTGCTGCGTCATAACTCAGGGGATAAGATAATAGTTGCTACTGACACCGAAAATCGCGGTATTTATTTTTCGGTTGGGGATGATAAGGACAACGGTACGATTATTGATTTTGTGCAGAATCGTAGTAATTTGAGTTTGGGTGAGGTGAGAAAAGAGTTACGTCCTTGGCTTAATAGGGGCGTACACCATGGGGTTGAGGATATTGCCAAACCACAACCTACCAGTAGAGACAGAATATCTCTAATCAAAGAGTGTTCAAGATTTTCTGCTCCAAATTCCCATCCTTATTTAACAAAACGGGAAATTTCTGACTCTACATTAGAGAGCGATCGCTTTATCGGTCGTATTGCCATAGACAGTAAGGAGAATGTAATTTTTCCTCACTATGATAACGATGGGCTGACTGGATATGAGATCTATAACGATGGCTTTACCAGTTTCAACAGTGGAGGAAAAAAAGCTTTATGGAAATCAAACCCGAATCAAGATGATACTCGCTTGGTAATTACGGCTCGTGCCATTGACGCACTGTCTTATCATCAATTATTTCCTCACGAACAGACTCGCTATATTTCGACAGAGGGTACGCCATCTAATTATCAAAGAGAATTAATCGTAGAGGCGATGGCAGAGCGTCTAGATGCTGGGAATGAGATAATTATCGCCACAGGTAATGATGAAGCGGATGAGCAGCTAGCTTCTACCCTTGTATCTTTAGCTCCTGATGGTACTCAGGTGAAGCGTCATGTACCATCAAACGCTATGAGTTGGAATGAGGATTTACAAAGACAACAACACTTCAATCAGTCTTCACTCCAGCAGTCTAAACAAAAAACAAAACGGAGGAAACAAAGTCAAATAGAACCTTAAACTAGAGATATATAAGGTATTGAAATCAACAAGGGGCGATCGCAGACATGGTAGATAAAATTGCCTTCCAAAGTATTGGAGGGGTAGAAGGAATTTATTTGCCCAGTCAAGAAAATCCTAAATATGGAACACTACTAACTGATTATGGGATTTTTCCCGCAGAGACATCTAAACAGGTTAGGAGAACGTTTCCAAGATTTGCTGGACATCCTATATCCGAGCCTAAAAACGAAACCCGATTGCGATTTCTCGCTTGGCTAAAAGGTCAGCTAGAACCTCCTTACTACAGCCTTGAACTACGGTTACTTCGTGAACAATTTCCTGAGTGGGTAAAAGGCGATAATTGGTTTTACTTCCAGGGAATAATTGCCGAACGCACTTCTGAAAGAGTCTTAGTAAGAATGCAGCGTAATCATTGGAAAGGAATTACTGACGAACAGGTCGAAGCTAGTGTCAATTATTTACCAATCAAAGATTGTCCCAGTAATGTCAAAAAATCGCAATTTTGGAAATTCACAGCTAGTTTTAGTGGAGGTTTTTTACACTGCCAAACTGCCGAAAGATTAGCCGACGCTTCATCAACTAAAAAGATTTTAAAATCTTGGCAAACCGACCCCATAGACTCATCTCACTATGAAGAATTGTTAAAAAAATAGTCGAGATTGGCGATCGCTGTGTACTCGTTACGTCAGAGTAAAATCTCTGTATTTAAAGCCCAACAAGCAGTCTAATAATTAATATCAACTTCAGTATCTTACTGCCGTAAAACTTAAATACATATTGAGATTTGAAGACTCATTCTCAACAGTTAGATAGATACGCCTTCTGGGGTTAATATTATGAGTAGTTAAATTTAAAGGACGGACGCGAGTCCGATACCTCAAAGCAGTGCAAATTGTTTGGAAGACAACACTGAATTGAGCCAATTTCTTATGGATGGATACCCGTCCTTAAGTTTGATTGTACCGCGTTTGTCTGTCATCCTCAACCCTAAAATCATGGATACAGACCGTACACAACAAAACCCAAACTCTCAAACCTCATCAAATCATATACTTGATAGCGTTCAGCCCCATCATTTAACTGAATGGCGTGATAGTTCAGTTGACCAAAAATTAACAACTCTTAACATAACTTCCCTATCGGGATTAACCACCTACGACTACCTCCTCTACGCTCTACCCCAGAAAGATCGTCGTAATGATGGCCGACTCCGCGATAAGATACTCAAACGCTATCAGCATCTAGAACATGGGGGCTGGTATATCGTCGGGCTTGACCCTGAAACCAATTGGGTAGATGTCATGGCATGGGTTCGCTTTAAACCCGACCAGCCCCGTACAGGCAGCAATGGCAAGCTAGTTAAATACGAATCCCCACCAAAGACCCCCAACCGAGTTACCTATTTTCGCGTCCCCCTGCACCTCTGGAATCAAGTAGCATCTCGTTACGGCATTAAACGCTATCACTCTCCTTTGGCTCTGCGTTTAGCCGATAGAGAACAATCTGTTAACTTCTGGTCGTGGGTCAGGAGTCGAACTGAAATTCCCGTTATCCTCACCGAAGGAGAAAAAAAAGCTGGGGCGCTGATCTCTCAAGGCTATGCTGCTATTTCTCTGCCTGGTATTTGGGGTGGTAGAGCCAAGAGCGAAGAGAAGGAATTACATCCCGATTTATTGCCCCTGGCTCAATCAGGGCGTACCTTCATCATTCTCTTTGACTTCGACCAGAAGCAATCTACCCGTGAGGCGGTTTACAAGGCTACTTTAGCCACTGGAGAAGCAATTGAAGCGACAGGTGCTAAATGTAAAGTCGCCCTACTGCCTGGGCCAGAAAAAGGGGTTGATGACTTTATTACCGCACGGGGAGATTCAGCAGAGGGTTATTTATCCCAAATCATTAACAATGCCCACTCCCTTCAAGAGTATCGTTGGCTGGCTAATCCATTAGATGATGAGTTAATTAAATATGCTCCTGATACTGCTATTAATATTCCTTATCTACCAGATTCCAAGGCAGTTGACCTGGATGCACCAGGAGTAATCGGCATTAAATCTGAGATGGCGACGGGCAAAACCTCCAAAGTGAAGGATTTCCATTTGGATCATCCTGACCAACGATTTCTGGTTATTGGTCACAGGATTACTTTACTCAGGGAGCTTTCAGGGTCAAGTAAGTTAAATACGACCATGTATTCAGATCTACCCCCAGGACAACTAGATAAGGTAGATTCTCTTTCCATTACCGTAGATAGTCTCTACAAGCTTAAAACGGCAGGTAACAAATATGACTGCATTTTCATCGATGAAGCTCGTCAGGTGATGAGACATATCCTCTCTGCTAAAACCTGTAGGTCAAATCGTCACGAAATTTTGATGACTCTCTGGTACTTCATTAGTAATGCCAAGCGGGTCATAATTGCTGATGCTCACCTAGACGACAATACCATTGATTTCTTTCTGGCTATGCGCCCTGTGGGTGAAGCTCCTTTAATTATTAAAAATGATTATAAAAATCCCAGTCGTGATGTTTACTACTACGAAGGTAAAGATAATAGTGCTTTGGTCGCTAAACTCATTGCTGCCGTCAACCAGGGTAAGAAAGTGATGGTGGTTTCTGACTCGAAGAAGAATATCTTGAAATTGGAATCCGTTTTAAATAAGAAGCTTGCTAATAATTCTGACAAGAAGAAAAAGGTGATCTGGACGATCCATGCTGATAATAGTGGTAGTGAAGAAAACCAGCACTTTATCAAAAATATTTCGACTGCGGTAGAAGATGTTGATGTTTTATTAGCTTCTCCTAGTCTGTGTACGGGGGTGGATATTCAAGGAGAACACTTTGATGAGGTTTATGGCTTTTTTAATGCTGTTTCCTTATCGGCTACTGATTGTCTCCAGGCATTACACCGCTACCGCAAGCAAGTCCTTTTACATATCTGGGTAGCCCCCCATCCTTCCTTTGGCTATCAAGATACTAATGCCAATGTCATTAAGAATAAGATGTTAGAGATTGCCGAATTTAATGGCTTCTTGATGGGCATAGATTTTGAGACTGGGGAGAAAACTCCGATTAATGGTTGGGCATTTGATGCTTACTGTCAGGTAGAGGCGAAACGGAATCGCTCTCTGAATAATCTAAGGGATCATCTGCATCGGTTGTTGGCAAGGATGGGTTACAACGTGATGACTGTTGAGTTTGAAACTGATTCAGTAGCTAAAGAGGAATTAAAAGAAGCTGGTCAAAAGATTGATGAACATCATATACAGCAGGTTACATCAGCCGAGAAGATAGATAAGCAGAAGTATCTTCAACTGAAGAGTTTGACTAATCTCTCTCCGACTGAGCAGTATGAAGTTGAGAGGTTTAGGATTGAATCTGGTTATGGTCAAGATGTTACAGAAGAGTTGGTTAAGCGAGATAAGGGAGGAGCATTATTAGGGCAGTTAATTAATTTAGAAGCGGTTTTATCTCCTGCACAAGGAGAAGTAGTTGACTCGAAAACTAATAAAAAACGTCCCGTACCGCCACAGATAGTTTTGGATAAAGATCAGTGGGAGCTTGAGAATTTGCCTTTTCTGCCCGATAGACAGCATCACTGCGCGACTTGGCTGATGTGGCATACTTTGGGATTGCCGAGGATTCTAGAGCGTTTATTTGCGGGTGAGGAGTATTCTGCGAGCGATCCTGATTTGATTAGGATGGCTGAGACAGCGAATCGCTATCGGGATAATATTAAAGCTGTTTTAGGTTTTTGGATTCCGCCTAATTGTAGTCCGACGTGGTTATTGGGAATGTTGATTGGCAAGCTGGGGTTAAAGACTGCTTTTCGTAAGAAGGGTAGTAGTGGTGAACAGGTTAAGTTTTATAGTTTGGCGGTTGAAGAACTTACTTTTGCGACTCAGGTATTGGAGTATCGAGAACAACAGCGCATTAAGAGAGAGGAGAGGAAGTTACAGAGACAAGAGGAGAATCGACTTTATCAGATCATGATGGAGACGAGTTATGGAGTGACGACCAATTCCATATCCACCCCCGACTCAAAAGCTAATATTTCTAATAAACAGCAGGGGGTGAATATGGTTGAAATTCAGTTACCAAGCATCTTAGATAAGATTCAACCTGCGATCGATTTATTAGAGGAGACAGTCAATTTAGGGTTTGAGGTTATTACAAGTCTATTTGATGGAATACTTTGTAAAAACTTCCTCCGAAAAATACTAATTCGGAAGCTGGCTGACCCGATTAGATTCATTCCAAGTAGTCCAACAAAAACTGCATACATCCTTTAGGCTCAGAGACAAATATAATTGCTAAGAGTTCTGAGGTGGTTATGATGACTGAAATTTAAAGATTCTTAAGCGGTTACAGCTAATAGTACAGGAAAAGAGGTTTGATGATAATTAGTTAAGTTGAGTTCAACGAACATGGGAACTGCATCTAGATACTGGAAATTAATCAGACTTGATCCTACAGGAAAGCGTCAAATCCAGGAAATTGCTTCAGCTAAAGCTTTTTTCTACCAACGGTTTCCAGAACTTAAGAATCAAATCGAAGTGTCAGATCGAGCTATTCAAAATCGATTATTAACTATATATCGAGCGAACTCGATTGGCAATAGAGATCGCCTGATGACGGAGTGCTGTTTGCGTTGTTTTATTTCTTATCAGATCGAACAAGTCTGTATTCAACTGGAACAGTGCTTTGGTAGCGCACATGGTTTTACTCGTTACGATCTGTTTGTGTTGGTTCTTGATGATACTTTGCCTGAGTTAAATAAACCAAGACAACCTAATCCAGGGACATATCAACCTATGACGACTAAAATTCTGCAAACCTTTGACGATCACAAAGCTAGTTTATCTACTTGGAGTAATCAGCTAGTTAAACATCAATCGGAACTTAATGCTTTTTTATTAGAACACGGTGTTTATCTAGTCAGTGATTGGGCAATACTCAATGATACTAGACCTAAACAATTAGAGCGTATTTTAGGTGAGTTTCACAATTTAACTGAAGTTGAAATTGAGCAAGCTACTGATTTACTGGAAAGTTATCGTCAGGTTTATCTTCCAGAACGGCTGAGACAGCGTCAAGCTGGAGTTAACGGTAAATGTCCCCCTCCTTCTGTCAAGCAATTACAGCAAATTGCTAGTTTGTTGGCACAGGGAACCAATCTGAGATTATCTCCAGAACAAACCCTCTCTCGAATTCAAACTTTGGCGAGTCTGCTGCGACAATATCGCATTCACGCCAGAGGTGGTCCACTACCTACACAATCTTCAGTAATTGAGCCGAAATATCAGCCCCAGCCACAAGATGATGACGAGCCATTTATTACTTTTTATCGTCAGCAATTCATTAAATGTTTAGATCGAGGGCTAAATAAAGTAATTCAAGCTCGCTTAAATTATTTACAGCGTAAAGATGTGGGCAAAGCCAAACAGTTTTTAACCGCCCTAGAACTATTTTACTGTCAAGGACAAACCATGGGAGAAATAGCTCCTGTTATTGGTTTAAAAGCCCAGTTTCAAGTAACTCGATTGCTGAAACTTAAAGCTTTTCGTGCCGATCTTCAGCAGCAAATATTACGAGATTTACTACCTTGTATTTTAAACGAGGCAGTTAAGTTAAGCGCTCCGCGCACCAGCAAAGCGATCGCCAGGAATTGCAAACTAAAGAACAACAGATCGCCACGGCTTTGGAAAAACAGATTATTGAAGATCTCGAAGGAAATACTACAGTAAAAACTCAGACTGCAACTAGTCTTGTGGCACAACATCTTTGTGACGATCTTAAAAAGGTAGGGAGGGAAAATGATGATGATGAGTAATTATGACAAGTTATTGCTTGATTATGACTATCTTGCCGAAGATACGATCGCTTTAGAACCAGAGCGGATTCAACAAGCAGCAGAACTTAGCAGCCACATTGTTAAGAGTGCAGGGCAATGGCAGATTTATCTGAATGCTTTAGCACTGTACGGTTTCGAGCAATGGTTGAGGGAGAGAGCTGACGAATTACCGATTGACCTAGAAAATTGTTCAGTCATGCAGCCTGCTGTTGCTAGTGCGATCGCTGAAGGGGTTTGTAATCTTCAAGTTGGTGATTTTAAGCTTTGTTTGTTGGCGACTGGAAGTAGTATCGAAGATGTAGTAGTCTTACCGAGAGCCGTAATTGATTTACCAGAATATGCCGCTCACTTTTATGTGGCGATCGCCGTCCAGGAAGAGCTGGAACAAGCTAGAATTACAGGATTTATTGCTTATGACCGCTTGATGGCGCAGTTACAGTCTGCAAATTTAGCACCCGAACCTGATTGGACTTATGAACTGCCCAGAGCTTGGTTTGAACCAGATGCAAATCGTTTATTACTATACTTGCGTTGTTTAGAAACTAGAGCCATTAGTTTACCAGCGATCCCCAACGCCAGAATGATTGCTGTCGAGACAATGCAGGAAGACATTATCTCGGTAATTCCTCAGTTACAGTCAGGGGATTATTCCCTGTGGCAATTATTTAATTGGGAACAGGGTAAGTTAATACTTACCAACCCCAAGCTCTTAAAATGGCTGTATCGTTTACAAACAGAACCAGAATTATTCACTGGAAAAGATCGAACTTCCCTACTGGAACAATTATCCCAGGTACTCAGCAACCTTTCTCAACAAGTGGTTAATGTAGGCTTATGGTTGCAAAGCGAACTAGATGAGATCGCTCAAAATATTGCTTGGACAATGCTTCCCCCTCCCGCTTTAGCTACAGTTCCTCTGCGTTCGGTGAGAGTAACAGCCACAGAGTCTGTAAGCGAAGAATTTGCCGCAATTATTGCCGAACTACGAGGGACAGAGTTAGAAGTTCCTCAGCAAGCTCGTGGTGCTTATCTCGATTTTAATTTAGCTAACAATCCTTTCCGTCTTTATGCCATTACTTGGCTGAATTCCCCTGAAGAATGGACATTACTACTAGTTCTAGGATTACAAACGGGTCGGGAATTGCCTTCAGGACTAAAATTACAAGTTAGCGATCGTGAGAATATTTTATTCGAGCAAGAGGTAGAAACTGATACTGAAGATACTTATCTATATGCCAGTGTTATCGGCGAATTGTCAGAGCAATTTCTGACAACAATAGCTTTAAGCAATGGAGAAAACATCAAGTTTAGCTTTTTGTTCGAGCCATGAAACTTCCATCTCGTTTTCGACTCAATATCCAGCAACTAAATCGCTCCTGCCTGTTTGAATTGTCATGGGGTGGAGGACAACAACTTTGTACTAAATTAAATTATCCAGAAAAACTAACCGGCTTGTACCGTCAGTGGCAACAAGCTTATCTTAACTATTACAAACATTACCAGGTAGATAATCAAACAGCATCCCCATCTTCCCCAGCAGCAGACAACAGGAGGTTGCGAGGTCGTTTGCATGGTTCTGGCAGTCTTACTCCTGTCGATCGTCATGCCCAACTAGTGCAGGCAGAGGCGGAGTTGCTCTCAGAATTTTACCGTTGGCTTCGGAGTCCAGAATTATATGAAATTCGTGCTGCCATTGCCCGTGCGGCCCAAAGTCTAGCAGAACAATTATCTGCCCGCTCGAACTCTCAAAATTCTCATCTAGAAGTATTCCTTAGCTGCGCTCCCCTTGAGCTAGAGCGATTGCCTTGGGAAGCATGGAAAATTGGGGAGGATTTGGGGGCAACGGGAACGATTCGTATGGTTCGAGCCCCAGTGAATATTAGAACAGAAACCGCTCCGAAGTCTCGGCGGTTTAGTCATCGCCGTGCTCGGATTTTAGCGATTTTAGGAGATGAGACGGGACTGAATTTTGCTAGGGAACAAACATCTTTACGTTCTCTGTCTTCTGTCGCCGAAATTGAGTTCGTTGGCTGGCAACCTGGAAAACAGCGACTAGAACTAATGAAGCAGATTCGGGAAGCTATCGTTGATGAACGGGGTTGGGATATTTTATTTTTTGCTGGACATAGCAATGAAACTAGTCTTACTGGTGGACAATTGGCAATCGCTCCACGCCTGTCCATCTCAGTCAGTGAAATTGCTACTCAATTACAGCAAGCAAAGGCACGGGGGCTGCAATTTGCAATCTTTAATTCTTGTAGTGGGTTGAGTATTGCTTCTTCCCTAATTGACTTGGGATTGAGTCAAGTAGCGGTAATGCGAGAGCCGATCCACAACCAAGTGGCGCAGGTTTTTTTGGTGCGGTTTTTGCAGCATTTAGCCGAACACAAAGACGTACACGATGCCCTTTTAGCAGCTTGCCAATTTCTTAAACAACAACATAACCTCGACTATCCTTCTGCCTACCTAGTTCCCTCCCTATTTCGTCATCCAGAGGGGAAGTTATTTAGACTAAAATCTTATGGTTGGCGAGAATCTCTCAAATGTTGGCGTCCCAAACGCCGAGAAGCGATCGCTCTAGGGTTCTCAATCCTGCTTAGCTTCATACCACCGGTGCAGCAATTTTTATTACAGGGGCGAGTTTTAGCCCAAGGGATCTACCGCGATCTCACTGGTCAAATCCCATTATCGGCAAGACCTCCTGTCTTGTTAATTCAAATAGATGAGCAATCGCTCCGAAAAGCTGGAATTAGCGATCCCCATCCGATTAATCGAAGCTATTTAGCTAATCTAATCGATCGGCTTGTCGCTCGAGATGTCAAAATTATCGGTATCGATTATCTTCTTGACCGCCAACAACCAGATCGAGATCCTATACTGGCAAAATCGGTGCGAAGTGCAGTTGAAAATAAGGACATCTGGTTTGTCTTTGCCGCTCAATTAGACCGAAGCGGTCGAGAAGTTGGCGTAGCACCTGAAACTTATATTAGCAGTCAGAATTGGAGTTTTCAAGGCTATACTAATGCCTTACCCGAATATGTCAAAATTCCCTCCACTGAAACTGATTGCTCCCAGACTTGTCCTTTTGCCTATCTACTGTCAGTAGTTTATATCCTGAATCAGGAATCACCAGCTGCTGAGTTGCTCCAACCAAAATTAACTAATCAAAAAGATAGTCGAACTCAATTGTTTGACTATCTCAACCAGAAAGAACACCAAAATGACACGGTTAATTTCTTAAGGCAAGTAAAACTTCATCCCCTGACTAACTTTGCCGCCAATTTCGGTCTACATTGGTTACGACCAATCAATGACTTTTCGATTCCTCCCGAGCGGGTATATAACCATCTTGCTGCTTGGCAATTGCTCGACAGCACTGCCGAGAATTCTTTGGCAGACTATTGGTTTGAACAACAAATAGTAATCATTGCTCCAGGAGGATATGAAGAGGCTGGTGTCAAGCCAGGTGCTGACAATTTTCCCATCCCTTGGGCAGTGGAATACTGGCGGGAACGTTATGGTTCAGCAAGTAGTAGTTCAGATAATTTTACTGGTTCTGAATTCCTTGCTTATATGATTTATCAGTTACTGACTCAACGGCTGGTAGTCAATATTCCCGAACTTTGGACGCTCGCGAGCGCTGGATTAATAGGTAAGGGAATTAGCTTACGGTTGAATTTGCATTCTCGTCAGCTATCCAAATGGACAATTGGACTAGCTGGTTGTTCGGTAGTTTATGCCTTAGTTGCACTGCAAATTTATCTCTCTGCCGCAGTATTACTGCCAGTATTTTTACCTTCAGCAACTTTTTGGATTTATGTTATGCCCACTTTGAGGAGGAAATCTGATGGATAAGGTCGAGTTTTCACCGAGGACGCGAAAAAATACTCGCAGGATTGTATTTTACCTATTCCTAACTATAACGGTTATTCTGTTGCTCCCTTCAGCCCTAGCTCAACAAAACGCCGAATTCCCTACAAAAACTACACAAAGCGAACCAACGACTTCCTCTGAGTCCTTAACGCCAACAAGATCTCGCCAACACAAATCTGTTTGGGAAGCTATTTGGGAACTATTGAAAAGACGAAAAGAGCCTACTTTGTCCTCTCGCCAATTAATTTGTCCTATTACACCTGGTTTACTAGAGGATAAAAATGTTATCTGGAGCGATCGCCCTATGTTTATTTGGCAGGGTGAAGTATCCCAACTAACTATCTATCTGTATGATTCCTTCAATCCCGCTCGCGAACAACAACTATTATGGAGTCAGACTTTTACCCCTCAATCTCCCGTCAGCAAATTTCATCATCTTGCTTATACAGGAGAACCCTTACAACCAGGTAAAAGCTATGATTGGGAAATAATAATTCCCAATTCCGATCCCGAACAATCTCTCTCTTATGATCGCCAGCGTCATACCTTTCAGGTTATGGCATCTGAAGAACGCGATCGCATTTCAACCGAACTTCTAGCCTTAGAAAACAAGCTAGCAACAAAAGAAGTTAGTGAGTCAGAAATTGCCTTAGAAAAAGCTAATTACTTTGCTCAACAAGGTCTTTGGTCTGATGCCTTGCAGCAAATTTATTCTACTCCCAATCCCTCTGATGATTTTCTTAACAACGCTCGCGAAATTTTGACCGATCTTTGTGAGGATTAAAACATTCAATGTAAACAAAGCGAGCGCACAATTGCAGCGAAGGAGGTTGAAACGATTCCTGCTATTGAGGTTAATACTGGAACATGATGGTTACAACCTCGTTTTCTAGTAACTCTATATAAATCATTAGATATTATCAACCAAGTGCATAGTTAAGAATCTCTCAGATATAGGAATCAGTAGAAGGTTTTAAGAGTTTGCTTAAGGCTAAAGGTGTTACCCTAAATCTTTCGGTTATTAAACAACATCTGTTTGTAAGTAAGTTCTGTCCTTCATTTATTGCAATAGAAATGGAGATACAGTGATGAGTAGTATTGAACATGTATTAGCCCACAAAGCAGCAGAAGTCTGCGAAGAAGTAGAATTATTTGGGGACGGAGCTAAAGCACACGAATTGTCTAATATAATCAAACAGCATGCTCTGCTTGCTACAGGTTCTGCAATGATTCCTGTACCTGGTGCTGATTTAGCTGCAATGGCGGCGACTGTATGGACTATGTATGTCCGCATCAACGAAGCAGTTGGTGTATCGTTTGGCGACAATGTACTCAAGTCCATCGCTAGTGGTGTAATCGCCAATTTGGCATCAGTGATTCCTGGGGTGGCGATCGCTATGGGGACCTCTACTCTACTGAAGTTTATTCCTGGCATCGGAACTGTAGGTGGCATGGTAGTTGGAGCCGCCTCGAATATCGCTGTGCTATATGTAGCGGGAGTCGTGTACCTGAAATCCTTGGAGGTGCTAATTAATAGCAATGAGTCTCTTACCGAGGATAATATCAAGATAGCAATCGAAAAGACTTCAAAAGACAAAGATTTTGTTAAAAACGCTTACGAAGAAGGAAAAAAAGTTGCCAAAAATCGGTAATTTAACCAGCAATTCTCATTTTGAAATAAATGCGGAGAATGGGAATTGCTATGCGTTCAAAGAAGGCTAGGCGAAAACTTGTTGGTATTTTGAGTGAGGCTGATTTATTAAGCTGTTATTCATTTATTTTGATCGCCCGAAAGCTCTGCTGCAAGAAGTTTAGCCTTCAAAAATCCCAATTGAAATGTGTGTCAGCTTATCCGATTTTTGTATGTCAGCTAATACTTTTCTTTAGTTTCTTACAAAAATAGCTTCAATGCGGTGAAAGTATAACGCTTTTTTTTCGCTCTCCATGTTGGCTTAAAAATTTCTTAGTAATAATTTTGTATTTATTTGTGAATATTATTTACTAAGTGCATAGCCAAAAATTTCTGAGATATAAGAATCAATAGAAAGTTAAAGAAATCTCAATCCCCTTCTACAAAGTAACAATAACTTTAAGTGAAAAAGCAAGAAGTTAGAGATTTTTCCTAACTAAAACAGTAGAACAGGTGATCGATCTTCATTTAATTCAAGTTTCAGGAGTTAAGTCAAATGAAAATTTACAACGCAATTGAATTTTCCGATCTAGAAGCTATTATCAACAATGCTACAGGCATTGCTAATGTTCATACAGAAAGTAACAACATACTTTTCCAATTTAAAGACAAAGACCAAGATATTGTAGGTGCTTTAGTCTATGAAGTCGATCGAGAAAGGTTGATAGTTGCTTTACCTATACCAATACCAGATGAATATCAGATCGGTAGTCTGATAGCTGCAAATAATTGGAATCAGCAAAAAGATGCTCATGATACCTTTTCTTATTTAGCGTCTATTGATGATAAGCCAAAAATTATGCTTGAGTCTCACTTATTACTAAGAGGTGGAATAAGTGATAAAAACATTGAAGCCTGGATTAATAATTTTATCGAGCATATTAATTCTTTTGAAGAAATAGTTTCTTCTACTTTAGCTTCGGTTAATAAAGATAGCGAATTACTTAGACAGAATAAAAGTTTCTTTGAATCTATAGGTGAATTTGTTGGCTCTGCAATTAGAGGTTATCAAACTGCTAGTCAATATTTGAATGAAAGTACAGGTAACTATCAGCAACAATCATCATCTTATCCCGAACATCTTGCTGATTTTGCTCCCAGTCAAAGACAACCAATTAGCCAAGATTTCCAAGATTTTCTCAACAAAACTGGAAACGGGCAATAAATATCTAAGTCAATGCTGACAAAGAAAACATTATCAAATGAACAGATTCTTATTAGTGAGGTATTAAAAATGACCAAGTTACAACCACAATGGGTAAAGCTTCAACCTGGTGAAGTTGTTAATTGTAAGACTCAAGGTTTTCTAAAGCAGCCTAATCCAAAATGGGATGGGCGTGTTCCTAAAACTGAGTGGGGTACATTCTGGCAGGGATGTCTTGGAAGAACTAAATACGAAAATCTATATGAGGATTTAGATCTATATCTCTACTTAACCAATCAACGCTTTTTTATTGAACCGTGTGATTATGGAGCTGTAATGAACAACATTGGTAAATTAATCATAACTGGTTTCAAATTTAGTTCCAATCCCTATGCCAAGTATAAAGCTCAAGATAGCTTAAACCGTTTCAATGAAGCGATAGATTCAGTCAGTCAACTACATGATAGTGGCAGGGCACTTGTTGAGATTGACCTAAACAATGTCGAGCAACTTTTCATAGATAGTGCAGAGTACACTTACATACTACAGTACAGTATAAATGACCAAAAGGTCTTCGTATATTTCTCTGTCTTCTACGACGATCATGACAAGTGGGACAGATATCTCAAATCTATGCTGAAAGAAAAAGAAGTTTTAAGCACATAAGAGCATATTTGTATTGAAAATGTCAGCAAATTAGCGTTAATTTTGTCAAAAGAATCGAATGCTTCATAAATATGCTGATACCTGTAGCGACCCCTCTCTACATTCTTAAATAATTTTGAAATTAACAGGAGAAAGACAATGAGATTTTTCTTAGATAATATTTCAGGGAAAAACCTAGAAGGCGATGATGAATTTAAATATCAAGTGACTAATTGTTACATTGAGTTTGAGTACAAACTTCAAGACGAAAGTTTCGTAATCGTTTATTTAATTCCAAAAGATAATCATTCTGTTCTGGTAGCAACTTGTTGGGATACAACTTTTGACTTTGTGCTTGAAAATAGTGACGATGAAGATTTTCTGGAAACAGTATGTGAAACTTGGTCAGATATGGCTCAATTAATAGCCAATGGAATCAAGGATAAATACAGTGAAGGAGCTTTGATAAAGCTTGAAGATTTCGATACTGGAGATTCTAAATGGTTTCTTGCTTCTGTAGCAGGTAATTTAGACTTCGAGGATATAGAGTCACTTGTTGGTGAAAAAACTCAAGAAACTATAGGGCTAATACTCAAAAAAAGCATAGAGGTTTTTCAAGAATTAACTGAGAAAAAACCTAGTGCGATCAGTCAGATTGCAAAAGGATTTAGACGAGGATTTTTTGATACTTTAGGTTCTCTTTTGCATGATGTTGTAGTCGGCTCATTTACGGATACTACTCCTCAAAGACAAGTTGTTAGTCAAGACTTTGAAGATTTTCTAACTCAAACTGGACATGGAAGATAAAGAAAAAATTTGAGAGGAAGTTACTGTTCATTAACTTTTTAAATGTTCAGTAACTTCGGAAAATTCCAATTTATGTATTTTATGGAGGATGAATTAAAAATGCAAACTCTACAAAAAACAAAAAAAACTTCGCTACTTGACCGAGATATCTTTACTCAAATTATGCTGAATCAGCTTGAATTAAAAACTGATAGCAAACCTGTCCGCAATGGATTTGGATATTGCTGGAAATGTGGATGCAGAGCATATGAAGGTAGTGGATATATCTGCGATAATTGCGGTCATCATTACGACGATCATAGTTAATCACTATTGTTTTTAATCGCTCGAAAACCAATTCAAAATTTGATTTGTAAATAATTCAGGAGGTTATTATGTTTCCTAATCCTTTCAAACGAATTAAAGAAATCGTATCGCAATCTAACGAACCATCTGACTATGACTTACAGATGATGTCAGATCGAGAATTTCTTAATTACTGCCGTCGATTTAGAGGAGAAACTCAACAATTATGTAAAAAAATAGAAACTGAAAAAAACAAAAAATCAAAAAGATGCAAGAAATAGAAGAGTCTATGAATCAATCGGCACAGATGAAAAATCAATATTCAGAACTATCTCAAATTCCTGATAATTATTCTGATGTAGCTTCTAATCACGAACAAGTAGTCAACCAAGATTTTCAAGATTTTCTCAACAAACTTCAAGACTAACTAAAATGCTCTTAGTAAAAAGCGACTATCTTTTGCTAAGAGCGGATACTTCCTCTCAAGTATTTTTGATAGCTACAAATTATATCTTTATTGAACATGGAGGACGTGCATTTCTATTCGCCTTAAAAGCGAAGATTTGCTGCATGAAGAACAATGAAAACTGCACAAACTATTGTTTTTTACATTCAACAAATACGAAACCTTGACATAATCACGAATGCCTTCACGGTAATGACAGAATTTCTAAAGCAGATTTTCTGGGCAATACTAGGTGTTATAACAGTTGTTGGTTCTTTTTTATGGGCATCAGCAAAATCATTATGTTTTCTTCTCTTAGAGTCACTTCAATGGACTAGGAACCAACTAGTTGAATTTTTGCATTGGACTTGGATTGAATTAAATTTGCTATATCAATCTATAGTGGCTTTTTTTAACTGGGGAATGGAAACTAATGGCTCTATTTTTATTATTGGGATGGTTTTTTCAATTGTTGTAATAGCATTATTGTCTTTTGGAATATTCTTACAAGTACAACATCATAAGAAAATTGAAGCTTTTCATAGGCAAAACATTGAAATAAAAATACAAAAAAGAAAGGATGAAGAAAAAGCAAGAATACAAAAAAGAAAGGATGAAGAAAGAGCGAGAATATTAGACATGTTTATAAACTTATTTAGCTAACATAATAGTCGATTAAAGCTAACTAAAAAGATAGTAGTACAAGCTTTTCTTTATTTCTACTAATACCAAACAAACTCTCAATAATTTTTGACAGTTATAAACCACATCTTTAATGAACATGGAGGACGTGCATTTCTATTCGCCTTAAAAGCGTAGACTTGCTACAAGAATAACAATGAAAACTGCACAAACTATCGTTTTTACTACTCAACAAATACTGAGTCTTGACATAATCCAGGGAAACCAAGAATGGAAATCTAGTAAAATAGACCAATTAAAAGGTGCTTATTGGGAAGTTCGTTCTGATGGAACTTTCGTTTATGCTCCAGCTAATGCCAGAGACGATCTCTATCCACTTCATGGTACATGGCACAATCAAAATAATAGTTTGGTATTTAGTGCCAAAAATATTTCTGAAATTGGAACAAGCCCATATCCTCAAGAAAGAAGTTTTGCTAAGGCGATAGTTGATGGGAAGATAGATTTTATCGAAAAACAGCCAGTGTTAACTATGGAGTCTTGTTCCAGTATGACTTCAAGGGCTGTAGTTAATCGTCAATCTTTCGACTCTACTGTTACTTCAGTTTATCGGACTACTATTAGTCTACGTCAGGTTAAGTAGGGCGCAATAGTAATTATCATCAATACGTCAATGCGTTTTTGAATGTCTCTAGGAGTCTGTCGGACTTAGGAATTCTTTGACATTAAAAAGCACTGGAAGTCACCTGGATCAATACAATAGTACTGTTTTGGGGCGATCAAGTGCCATTGCGATCGCTCCAGTTCGGATTTTAGAGGCCAATTTCTGGTTATTTACACACTGATGGTGCAAAGACGCTTCAAATTGAAGGCAATACAGACAAGAGTCCACTCACCTGTCACGGCATTAATCCCCCGCAGTAGGAAACGGCGGAAACCCATCACCTCCTTAATAATGCCGAATACAGGCTCCACTGTCGATTTGCGCTTAGCATAGAATTGTTTACCGACTTCGGTTTTCAGGCGATGCTTCATCGCCGTTATCGTATCAGGGTTCTCTGGTGGGGCTGGTGCTACAGCCAAGCGTTCTTCAAGGGTTAAGTTATGGCAAGCCCTACCGCAGGCGATGTAGGGGTCAATCTCGTTTTCTGACAGTCGCTTGGCATTGTGTTCACTGAAAAACCCCGAATCCAGAGCCGCTCTCTTAACTTGGCCCAGATTTTCAGGTAGTTGATTAAGTTGCTCCAGCGCTGGGTCTACTTCCTGCTTATCGTTGGGGTTTTGACTGATATGGTTTCCTACAATCAGCATCGTGTCCATATCCACAGAAGCGTGGGCATTGTAAGCTTGCTCAAACCCGCCTCCTGAAACTGGCATAATCCGCGACTCGCCGTCCGTGAAATTCACCTGGTCTTTAGCTTTTGGACCTGCCTCAGGAGCTAAGGGTTGCTTGCCTCCCAATTTGCGACCTCGGACCTTTTCTTTAGCCTCCCGCTCTCTTAATTTGGCCTCGTATTCAGCTTTTTCCTGGTCAGCTCTGGCTTGTGCCCGTGCTTCAATCTCTCTCTTGACCTGAGCGATCTTTTCCAGGCGTTCTTGCCGCCTTTGGAGTTCTTGGGGAATGTCTATGTCCCCAAAGCTTTCTCCTGCTTCTGTTTGGGACTTGTGCAACAACGCTGACACTTCTGCAAGTAACTGAACTTCGAGTTTGTTGGCACCCATCCCAACTCATTGCTTTGTGTTTACTGGCATTGGCCTGGATTTTGGTGCCATCGATACTGATGTCCCCCAGCTTAAATATCCCCAGACTGCAGGCATATTCCAATATCTGTACAAACAAGGGTTGTAATTGTGCTAAGAAACGCTTGCGGAATTTATTGATGCTGTCATGGTCAGGGTGAGTGCCACCAGTAATATAGAGCACTGGGATTAGCTCATAGGTTGCTTTCTCTATCTGGCGACTGGCAAATATCCCTTTGGCATAGCAGTAAAACAACAAGACCAACATCATCTTGGGGGGATAAGGGGCACTGCCACCACCTTTATAAGCCCCTTCTATTTCACTGGTATCCAACTGATCGACAATTTCTACCACAAAGCGAGCCAGGCTATTTGTATCCAGCCACCCTTCCATATTACTGGGCAGCTCGATCGCTACAGTCCTATCAATTTCGATAAATTTGTTGCTGATGAGCCTTCTCCCAGTCACTTCTGCCTAATTTACATTTAGCATAGTTTACATCAGCTTTCCATAAGCCCGACAGACTCCTAGGGATAGCAGGCTTGCTCTAGGTAAACAATTTTATAGTCGCTATCCCAGTAAATAAGGAGGTTGGTTATGTTTCAGCATACTATGCAAAAAATCAAAGAAACAGTCTTAAATCCCTCAGCAACTGTCTTTGGAACTAAACAAATCCTAAGTCTTGAAATGCACCAAGGAAACCCTGAATGGAAATATGACAAAATTGAACATTTAAGTGGAGCTTATTGGCGATTCTATCCTAATGGAACTTTCGCATATGCTCCAGCCAATGCCAGAGAAGATTTATATCCACTAAAAGGCACATACCAACTTCAGGGTAATAGTTTAGTATTCAGTGGCGAAAGTGATTTTCGCAGTCGGCTTGGTTCTTCTGCCAGAGCCATAGTAAACGGACAAATAGATTGGAGTCGCGGTCAACCAGTGTTGAAGATGAACGCCGTATCTGGTTCATCTTCAGCCAGATTCAATACCACTTCAGCTTATAGTACTCAAATTCTTTTATATCAGGTGAAGTAAACAATTATCATCCTCAAACATCAATCATGCAGACTTTACTTAAAGATAAAGTTCTGGTTTTAATTCCCGAAACAGATGCAGAACAAACAGAATTAGCAATCTGGAAAAAAATCCATCAAGACCATGTGCTTTTAGTGCAAGTCAATAAAGGTTCTGGATTAACTCTAAAAGACCTTGGTTCAAAAGAAGATGCTTGCAATGAACCATTTCAAGTTATCAGTAACAGCTCAAACCCTGCTGCCCGATTAATTAGTAACTTTGCTGCTACTCCCTTTATTTTAGACGATCGCAACTATACTTCTGTAGAATCTTTCTGGCAAGGTCTAAAATTTACTGATGAATTAGAACGTCAGCGTGTCGCCTTACTTGATGGTCGTCATGCCAGAGCTGAAGGAAACAAACAAGGTTACGGAAGGTATATTATTTATCAAAGGCAAGAAATCCCTGTCGGTACTTGGCAACACTGGCAACTGATGGAGCGAGCTTGTTGGGCAAAATTTACTCAAAATGAAGATGCCAAAGAAGCCTTGCTGTCTACTGGTTCGCGTCCTCTAAGACACTGCACCCGACGCGATAGCCGCACTATTCCTGGAGTAATTATGGCGCAAATTTGGACTCGCATTAGAAATAAACTGCAAGATAACTAATCTCTTAATACATATTATGCAGACAATATTTGGCGACAACTAAGCTTAGACGCATTTACATTGGATCAAGTAAAGCCAATCCTCAATGGTTTCTGGCAGTCTGATCGGAAGGCTAAATGTGAAATAGCTTACAACAAATCGGAATTTTGACTAATGCTGATTTTTGTCTAAAAAACTGCATCGGCCCCATTGAGTTAGACATATAAACTATTGACAGTCAACTAAAGACTTTATCAATCTGAACATTTATCCAAGAGGTGAGGATGATGTTAATAAAATATGTAAAACATGGGTTTAATGCAGTTGATAATCAATTTAACCGCTTTGAATGTTTAAAAAAACACAAAATAATTAGATACGTTCTTGAAATAATTATTTTGGTAACAATAATTCCTTCTCCTGAAACTTTCGCTCTTTGGGGAACAGTTGCTGCACTAATCGCACTTTAGGGTTCTTGATTCAATATATTTCTGAAACCTTATTTTTTGGGTAAATAGACCTTAAATCATATTTAGATTTTCTATTCGAGATTGCTACATCTTAAAAACCATCACAACGGTATTAGCTTCCCTCCTCGAAAGAATGCATAGCACAACAACAATCAGACTTATGTATTCAATGAGAAGGGTGAAAACCCAAATCATTAACCGAAAAGGAGGTGAGAAGTTATGAAGTCACACTGGAAAAAAGGCTTGGCTCAAATAACCTTCTGGCTTTTCACAGAAATCCTTCTGAGCTTCTTAGGACTAGATAATATGGCAGATTACAGTGAATTTATTTTCAAATATAAAGTCATGGAAATCAACAACCATCCTGAATTAAGAATCACAACAATTGCTAATTTTTCTTGGCTCGATTATGATTCGGTTTTCGTTGGATAAATTATTCCTAGCAAATTGAGTTGATGGGTACAATGTGGTTTCTAGATTGGAGACGGAAAAGAAAGAATTTTTTAAAAGAAAATTTTCAAAGAGTGATCGCTACAACTAAAGAAAGCTCTTTTTTCATCAATTAATTATACTCCATTGTCTTTGCTGAGGTACTGTTGTTCATCCTTTCCAACCTCTGTAAATCTGCTTGATTGAAATCAATTCAAATCTGCGATCGCTCCAAAAAAATGCATAGTGTACATCAAGAATTAGTTGATAAGGTAGATAGATATCTAGAAGGTTATGGAATGTAGTAGAGAAGTCATTTCTTTCAAATCGCCAATATTATTAAAATTTTCTGAGATAGAGCTAACCTATCTCAGTTTCTTTGATGTTAATCATTTCCCCGTGGCTGACAAAAATCTAAATTTTCTGGCTGAGGCAAAATATTACTTACTGTCGGGTCGTAACCGACTAAAAATACTTCTCCTTGTTCATTGCGAATCCAGCCTTTAGCTGGCACCAGCTTAGTTGAATCTTCGGCAACAGGTAAATCCTTAATCACAGCAGCCATACCCATTGCTGGTTTAACCAAACCCACTTCCACTTCGTCGCTATGGTGTATTTGTTCTGGTGTGGCGGGTAAACCACCTCTACCTGTCACGGTAAATTTACTTGTACCTCCCTTTTTACAGGCGTTTTGACTAATTAAATCTTCGGGATTAACCACATTTTCTGGTAGGTCTACTAAGCCACGACTGGGTTCATTTTCTGGAGTGTTGAGGGAGAAATCACCCTGTAAGCCAAACTGGGAACTAGCATCGATATCATTGGTTTGATTGACTGGTGTAGAACGTCTTTCCTCCAGTCCAAAAATTGCCTGAGTAGTGATCTTGATATTGCCTCCGTTTCCTTGTTGGGCATTGGCAATAATATCGTTATTTTGATTGGGGAAAGCAACTATCGAGCCATCCTTGGCATTAATGGTGACGTTACCACCATTAGCATTTCCTGAAGCACGAGCCGAGATCGAACTGTTATTTTTGAAGAAGATATCTTCAGCAATGGTGAGGTTAATATTTGCTGCTTCGCCAACTTCAGATTGAGTAGTCGCCTCAATTCTGCCTCGATTCAAACTAAGAGAATTAGCTTCGATGTTAATATTTCCTGGTTGTCCCGTACCTGGATTAAATTTATCCAAACTATCAACATTATCAAAATTTCCCGCTTGAATACTTCCACCATCATTAATAATCAGTCGATTGGTGAAAACATTAACATCACCTCCATTACCGCTACTGACAAATGCGTCAGCAGATATTCCACTCCGAAAACTTTCTGTTTCTGTTGTGCCACTGATGGTGATAGATTCTCTGGCATTAACAGTGACATCTCCCGCATTACCTTCACCTACTGTACTAGCAATCACTCTTCCGCCATTGGTCAGAGACAGAGAACCCGTCTCAATGGTCACACCCCCTGCATCTCCCTCTGCTGCTGAATTGACCGAACTACTTGCCTCACTCACAAAGCCATCTGAATCCTCACCATCGATGGTGATCTTATCTGTGGCGGAAATATTAACTGTACCCGCATTGCCTCGACCAAAGGTATCGGCACTAACAGTCCCGCCATTAGTCAAAGACAGAGAACCAGTGTCAATATTCACACCTCCTGCATCTCCCTCTGCTTCTGAATTGACCTGACTGAAAGCACCACTATTAAAACCTTCCAAATCATCCCCATCAATAGAGATGGTATCACTGGCATTAATATTTACTTGACCAGCATTTCCTTGACTAAATGTACTAGCATTTATCGTACCAGCATTAGTGAGAGTTAAATTTCCTGTGGTAATCTCAACTCCTCCAGCATTTCCTATTGCTCCATCACTGACAGTACTAAAAATACCACCAACTGTTTCATCATCACTGGGGTCTTCCCCATCAATGATGATGGTATTACTGGCATTAATAATTACTTGACCTGCATTACCTCGACCAAATGTAGTAGCACCAACAGTTCCTCCATTAGTTAAAGTCAGATTGGCAGTAGTAATGGTAACACCTCCTGCATCTCCCTCTGCTTCTGAATTGACATCACTGCTAACATCACTATTAAAGCCTTCTGAATTTTCACCATCAATGGTGATGTTATCACTAGCGGTAATCTCCACCGAACCTGCATTACCTTGACCAAATGTACCAGCAATCACTCGTCCCCCATTAGTGAGAGACAGAGAACTAGTGTCAATGATTACACCCCCTGCATCTCCTTCTGCTTCTAAAGCAACTGCACTGCTAACAGTACTAACAAAACCTTCTGAATCTTCCCCATCAATAGTGATAGTATTACTGGCGTTAATAGTTACTAGAGCAGCATTTCCCTGACCGAAAGTACTAGTACTAATTTGCGCTCCATCTTCTAATGAAAGCGATCGCCCGATGAGATCGATCTTGCCTGCGTTACCCGTTCCTTGAGTGATACTACTAATACCACCACCATCTCTGAGTGTGAGCGAATCAGTAGTAATTTCAATATCTCCTGCATTCCCTACACCTCCAAAAGCAACATTGTTAACCACGCCGCTGGATAATCCAGTACTTTCATTCGTTCCTTGAAAGAGAACTGACTCTGTAGCATTAATAATTACCTTTCCCGCATCCCCATTGCCAAAGACTCCTGCCGTGAGTTGCGAACCCCCAGTTAAGGAGAGATTAGCGGTAGTTACCTCAATATTCCCAGCATTGCCTTCTCCTGGTATTATTTCTCCTTGTTCTCCTTGAGTTATTCCTACCTGACTTAAAGCACCACTGTCATTGGCAAATAAAACTTTCTCTGAAATGTCAATTGAGATACTACCAGCATCTCCCTGTCCAAAAGTACTAGTATTGATTTGCGCTCCATCTTCTAAAGAAAGCGATCGCGCCTTAATATTAATGTCACCGCCATTACCGATTGCTCCAGATTCTACATCAGTAAAAATCGCACTAGATAATCCACTTTCGCTGACTCCGATAAGCGTAACGGTATCGCGAACATCGATATTTACTTTTCCACCATTACCGCGTCCACCAGGGAGTTCCTCGGAACTTCCGCGAAGACCAGATTGTATTTGAGCCCCATCGCTTAGGGAGAGAGACTGAGCTTGGATATTGATTTCACCTCCATTGCCCTGTCCGCCTCGTTCCACATTGCTGAAGATGGAACTATTAGAACCTGAAAGTTTAACAGTACCATTTGCCTGAATGTCCACACTGCCCGCATCCCCTTCCCCAAAAGTACTGTTCCTTAGTTGAGTACCGTTGGTGAGAGAAAGAGAGCCAGTGGTGATGGTTATGTCTCCTGCATTTCCTTGACCCCCATTGTTAGCGTTCAGAAAAGCACCATCACTCAAAGAAATCGATGTGGCTGATAACTCAATATCGCTACCATTTCCTACTGCCCCAGCTTCTGAATTGCTGAAGATTGCCGTGTTGATGCCTTCAAAAGAGATAGAATCCTCCGCTTTGACAGAGATGATTCCCGCTTCTCCCCGTGCATTTGAAAAGAATCCAGCTTCTATTTGAGCTCCATCGGTTAAAGTAATTTCATTGGCTTTAAGGAAAATATTACCTACCTTACCTACTGCCGATACCCCGTCAGAGTTACCCACATTGCTGGTGATTTCGCTGTTGTTAGCCAGGGAAATCTTATCTGTCGCTTTCACTATTACACTGCCTGCATTGCCTTGACCTGCATTGCTAGCTTTCAAAATAGCATTATCAATTAAGGACACAGAGTTAGCTGATAGCTCGATATCGCTACCATCCCCTATTGCTTGAGATTCTACATCGCTGAAGATGCCACTTCGGTTGCCTTCACTGTTTGTACCTGCAAAAGAAATGGAGTCCTCAGCCTTAATCGATATAATTCCAGCAGCTTCTCCCTGACCACCAGAAAAAACTCCCGCTTGTAATTGAGCACCATCAGTTAAGGAAACTGATTTAGCTTCAATAAAAATCTTACCTATATTACCGACAGCTTCTGAACCTATATTACTGAAGATATTTCCAGCAGAGATATCTACTGCACCCTCGACATCAAGAGTGATATTACCTGCATTTCCCTGTCCAAAAGTGTTAGCACCAACTCGTCCGCCATTAGTCAGAAATAGAGAACCAGTGTCAATGGTAACCCCCCCTGCATCTCCCACTGCTTCTTCATCAACCTGACTTGTAGCACCACTAGCAAAGCCATCTGAATCCTTACCATCAAAAGTGATGGTATCGGTAGCAGTAATCTTAAGCGAACCCGCATCCCCTCGACCAAATATACTAGCATCAATATCTCCGCCATTAGTCGCATCTAGAGAAGTAGTAGAAATAGTGATGTTGCCTGAATTGCCTACTGCTCCAGAATTTACTTGATTGATAATACGGCTATCATTAAGAGTTATATTTTCAGCAACATCAACAATAATATCTCCAGCTTGAGCATCGGCAGAAGTTGAATCTGCTGTGATTCCTCCTCTTAAAAAACTACTCCCAAACTCTCCTGCTTCGAGAGTTAGATTGCCAGCGTTAATGGTGATACTTCCCCCACCTGTACCCCTAACATCTACATCCGCACCATTACTCAAGCTGATATCCGCTCTTGCTACAGCTTCAGGAAAGTTCAAACTACCGTCATCACTAATGCCAACTGTTCCTGCTGTGGATAAACCACCTAATTGAATGTTCCCACCCCTTACTGTTGCTTCCCCAGCTTCAAAGTTAATATTGCCGCCGACTAAAGTAAGATTTTTTCCTGGTGCAACTTCTAAACCGACGAAATCACCAGCATCATTTCGTACAAATGAACGATTTACAACTTCCCCTGGATTCTCCCTAAATCCCAAGCCAATGGGAATATTAACCGTTAACAATGGCGGTGCTTCGGGATTACTCCCACTAAACTCAAACCCATTATCAAACAACAAACTATCTGCGGTACTAGCAAAAAACGAACCGCCCACATTCAGACGGGCATTTTCACCGAAGAAGATGCCGTTGGGATTGAGTAAAAACAGATTAGAATTGCCCAAAACACCCAAAGTTCCCAGAATTTGAGAGGGATTGCTGCCTGTAACTCGACTGAAAATGTTGTTAATTCCTTCGGGGTTGGCAAAATAAGCTCCTTTTTCTACTGCGATATTAAATTCAGCAAAGCTATGAAATAAATTCGTGCCTCTAGTAGCTCCTCCTTCGATGAGATCGATCGCTAGACCGTTAAGATTATCTTGTTGAACAGTAGAATTTTCTGTTCCCAAAGTATTATCAGGAACGATTTGTGCTGAGGTGTTAGAGCAGAAAAACACACTGCTCAGTAAAGAGAATACCCCAAAAAGCGATCGCCAGGAGAGCTTGTTATTAGTTAACAGATAAGCAGTGAAAAGAAATGCTAGGTTATGTTCTTTTGTCTTGGCTGGCGTACTCTCGTTCATCTTCTAAAACCTCTGTAAATCTGCTGCTGGAAATTTGATTCAAATCTGCGATCGCTCAATCAATGCATAGGGGAGATCGAGTCAGAAATATGAAGTAGTAAAAGGGAAAAGAAAACTGACCCTAAAAGCAATATCTCATTTTTTTAGTTACTAGAGGCAAAAAATTATGAAACCTAAATTTAAACCTCAAACCCTTTTCTTAAGTCTTGCTTTAACGATTGTTAGTACTCTCTCGATTACTACTGCGACTGTGGCTCAAACTACAGACCCTTATGTTAATCAGCTACTCAATCAAGCTTATAATGAAATTCAAGGCAGTCAGCAGTTACTCGATCAGGTAAATCAACAATTACAACAAGAAGAAAATTATTGGCAATACCACTGTCAGCAAGGGAATAACTATGCTTGTCAGCAACTCGATCTATTTTACCAACGCCGTATGCGAGGTTATGAAGCAGAAGGCCAATATTGGGACAGTTTGCAAAACAGCGGTTGGGCAGATAGTTTTGGTACTTTTGGCGATTGAGTTTTGAGTTTGGTATTAATCATCTTCCCGTGGCTGACACCAATCTAAATTGTCTGGTTGCGGTGTAATATTACTTACTGTCGGGTCATAACCGACTAAAAATACTTCTCCTTTTTCATTACGAATCCAGCCTTTGGCTGGCATAATCTTGGTTGAATCCTCGGCAACAGGTAAATCCTTATTCACAGCAGCTACACCCATTGCTGGTTCCACCAAACCTACTTCAACTTCATCGCTATGGTTTACTTGTTCTGGTGTTGCGGGTAAACCGCCTCTTCCCGTTAGGGTGAATTTACTTTGACCTCCTTGTCTACAGGCGTTTTGACTAATTAAGTCTTCGGGATTAACTACATTTTCTGGCAAGTCTACTAAGCCGCGGCTTGGGTCATTTTCAGGAGTATTGACTTCAACGATTCCGTCTACTCCTAATTGGGAACTAGCTGTAATTTCACTATCGGGAGAGAGGAATAATCCTAGGAGTCTGTCGGGCTTATGGAAAGCTGATGTAAACTATGCTAAATGTAAATTAGGCAGAAGTGACTGGGAGAAGGCTCATCAGCAACAAATTTATCGAAATTGATAGGACTGTAGCGATCGAGCTGCCCAGTAATATGGAAGGGTGGCTGGATACAAATAGCCTGGCTCGCTTTGTGGTAGAAATTGTCGATCAGTTGGATACCAGTGAAATAGAAGGGGCTTATAAAGGTGGTGGCAGTGCCCCTTATCCCCCCAAGATGATGTTGGTCTTGTTGTTTTACTGCTATGCCAAAGGGATATTTGCCAGTCGCCAGATAGAGAAAGCAACCTATGAGCTAATCCCAGTGCTCTATATTACTGGTGGCACTCACCCTGACCATGACAGCATCAATAAATTCCGCAAGCGTTTCTTAGCACAATTACAACCCTTGTTTGTACAGATATTGGAATATGCCTGCAGTCTGGGGATATTTAAGCTGGGGGACATCAGTATCGATGGCACCAAAATCCAGGCCAATGCCAGTAAACACAAAGCAATGAGTTGGGATGGGTGCCAACAAACTCGAAGTTCAGTTACTTGCAGAAGTGTCAGCGTTGTTGCACAAGTCCCAAACAGAAGCAGGAGAAAGCTTTGGGGACATAGACATTCCCCAAGAACTCCAAAGGCGGCAAGAACGCCTGGAAAAGATCGCTCAGGTCAAGAGAGAGATTGAAGCACGGGCACAAGCCAGAGCTGACCAGGAAAAAGCTGAATACGAGGCCAAATTAAGAGAGCGGGAGGCTAAAGAAAAGGTCCGAGGTCGCAAATTGGGAGGCAAGCAACCCTTAGCTCCTGAGGCAGGTCCAAAAGCTAAAGACCAGGTGAATTTCACGGACGGCGAGTCGCGGATTATGCCAGTTTCAGGAGGCGGGTTTGAGCAAGCTTACAATGCCCACGCTTCTGTGGATATGGACACGATGCTGATTGTAGGAAACCATATCAGTCAAAACCCCAACGATAAGCAGGAAGTAGACCCAGCGCTGGAGCAACTTAATCAACTACCTGAAAATCTGGGCCAAGTTAAGAGAGCGGCTCTGGATTCGGGGTTTTTCAGTGAACACAATGCCAAGCGACTGTCAGAAAACGAGATTGACCCCTACATCGCCTGCGGTAGGGCTTGCCATAACTTAACCCTTGAAGAACGCTTGGCTGTAGCACCAGCCCCACCAGAGAACCCTGATACGATAACGGCGATGAAGCATCGCCTGAAAACCGAAGTCGGTAAACAATTCTATGCTAAGCGCAAATCGACAGTGGAGCCTGTATTCGGCATTATTAAGGAGGTGATGGGTTTCCGCCGTTTCCTACTGCGGGGGATTAATGCCGTGACAGGTGAGTGGACTCTTGTCTGTATTGCCTTCAATTTGAAGCGTCTTTGCACCATCAGTGTGTAAATAACCAGAAATTGGCCTCTAAAATCCGAACTGGAGCGATCGCAATGGCACTTGATCGCCCCAAAACAGTACTATTGTATTGATCCAGGTGACTTCCAGTGCTTTTTAATGTCAAAGAATTCCTAAGTCCGACAGACTCCTAGAGACATTCAAAAACGCATTGACGGACACCATCACATTCGTTACCTACTTAAAGATCATTATCCTGGGGAAACAGTAGAAATCCGCTACTACGAACATCTATCCGACTGGCAAGAATTAATTAAGCTGGAAAACTACCTGATCCAAATCCACAAACCACCCCTCAACCAAACCTGGTTCTAACGGATTTTGTGGGTAGTATAAATACTCAGGACAATTGGACTTAAATGACAGAGTAAATTAAATTGAGCTAAAGTCAACAAGCACTCAATTAAAGTTTAGTCTAAAATCAAGCATGGCAGTTTCTATCAGAGGTGATAAAAGCATTTGTTTACCCGTTAACAGTGAAGAGCAATATCGACAACTAATCGCAGATAATCCCAATTTTAGAGCTTATCTGCTGCAAATTTATACCAAAGATCCTGAAATTTTCCCCACAGGAATGGACGAAGGTTTCTGCTTCCATGATTGGGTAGTTTCCAGTAAACAGCAACTACCGATGCGCCGAATCAAACTTAAAGAAAACTCAGAGGTTTATCAATTGCGTCCTGACTTCATTCTGCCCTATATGGTGGGAAAAACTGACGAAATAGACAAGCCGATGTATCTACGTCAATTTGGTGTGCCTTTTGAGGCTCTGGCTTATGTTTTCGGTCGTAATGCTATGTATTGGTATCGGATTTACATCTCTCTGGGTCGAGCCTCTATCGTCGCAACAACAATTAAAGATGCTCAAAAATTGCCTCAACACCTGGTAGCAGATGAAAAACATACTTGGTTAGGTAAAAACCGCGTTTATCTTCCCACTACCGTAGCTAAAGGCTGTTTTTTAGGAGTTAGCTTCACAGAATCAGCCAGTAGTAATGCTTTAACTAAAGGATACGGAGAATTTAAAACTGAAGCTCGTCTTCTCAACCCCGATTATACTCCAGTAACCGTCAATACTGATGCTTGGGATGGAACACAACAGGCTTGGCGCAACCTCTTTCCCACGGTCACACTGGTGCTGTGTTTTCTTCATGCTGTACTGAAAGTTCAGAAAGGAAGTCCTACCTATCGTAATTTAAGAACCAAGCTCAAAGGCATGCTCTGGAAAGCTTATCAAGCTAATACTGCTACTGAATTTTTGAAAGGATTGCGATTAGCTTTAATCTGGAGCAAAAAACACATCAGGAGAAAACGAACCCTTCAAAAAATCAGAAATTTATGCCGCCGTGCTGCTCAATTCAAGGTTGCTTATCGTTTTCCTCATGCCCACCGCACCAGTAATCTGGTAGATCGCTTGATGAATCACCAAGACCGCTTATTGTATACTATGCAATATTTTCATGGTAATAAGAAGTCAGCAAAATTATATCTGCGTTCGATGGCATTGATCTGGAATTTCCATCCCTACGGCACTAGAACTCGCTCCCAATGTTCTACACGAATCTCACCGTTTAGCGATCTTAATGGCTTCAGCTACCATAATAATTGGCTTCATAATTTGTTGATTGCTAGTTCCATGAATGGTCGCCAAACCCTTCAAAATGATTGACCACAAAATCCGTTAGAACCAGGTCCCATCACCATGGATTATGCTCAAATCGAGAAGTTCTTCCTGATGAAGTACAGATACCGAACCCACAAAAATATTATCAAAACATCCTTGAATTTCAAAACGTCGAAAAGCTCGATAGATTCTTGTGTAGTGAATCTCTGGCTGTCCATCTTCATCCTTGGCAATGGGCAATTCTTTCCACTGACATCCAAGATGCAACAGCTTCAAAATGTAATTAAAAATGACGTGTAAAGAGAGCTTGGACTGAGGGCCACGACTCCCGATATACAAGTGAGGCAAGACAAATCGTTCAAACTGGTCGATGGTCAAATGAGTTGGAATCCAATTCCAGGATTGGGCTTGAGGCATTCTTCTCTCTATCGTTCATGCAATTAAAATGACTTGAGCTACTTTAACTTAGATTGCTTAGATTCTAAGTATAGATAGCCTTTCAGACAAATTCACCCAATCAATAAAACCCGCAACCAGTAGTTTATTATAAAAATTAATAAAAATCAAACAAGTTTGACATTTATCCGATATCAGAGTGAGCATCAGAAAATAAACGCAATAATGCTGCTCTAAAGCAGTGCGCAAAACATCAAACATATAATTTGATTTGAATTCGCAAACTGGCGTTGCGGAGAGGAACAGTTGAAGCGATAGCTGCCCGTATTGATTGGAAGTATGCCTTGGGACTAGAATTGGCAGACCCGGGTTTTTATGCCGCAGTATCATTTGGTACTCAAACCTCGTTAAATGTAACTTAAGCCTCCCCACTTATAATGTTCAACCCTTACCGCCATACACAAGAGTTAGATCGTCCTTTTTCTTTTGAGAGCCTGTATCGTCATCCTGGTTCTCTTCGTAGCTATGATAAGGGCAGTACTCGCAAACGAATTGCAATTATCGGTGGCGGAGTTGCAGGACTTATTAGTGCATACGAACTAAGTCAATTAAACCACCAAGTTACTATATTAGAGGCTGATTCTCGTTTGGGAGGAAGAATTAAAACTCATTATTTTAGTGATGGGACTTATGGGGAATTAGGCGCAATGCGAATTCCTGCCAATCATGGTTGTACTTTACACTATATAGATAAGTTTAAGTTACCAAAAAGACCTTTTGTTAACTATAATCCCGCAGCCTTTTATTATTTGAGGGGCAAGAAAACTCGTTTGGATAGTTACCAAGAGTTGTTTTCTGTTTATAATTTAACTCCTGATGAAAAACAAGACCCTGGGGTAATTTATGATCAGTTATTATCAGAGTTAATCGATTCTTTTACTGAAAAAGAGAAATGGGAATTATTTGCGCCAACTTTTACCAGTGATCGAGTTAGAAAATGGGATCAATTAACAGTAACGGAATTTTTTCGAGATCATCTTTCCGCCGATGCTTTTGAGTTACTTGGTCATGCTACTGGAGCAATTCATTATAATAAGGTTTCTCTGTTAAATGGTTTAATTGATTTCTTCGCTTGGCATCAAGTGGAGCAATACGAGTTAATCGGAGGAATGGAAACTTTGATTGAGGCTTTGGTTAAAAGGATACCAGGAAGAATTGAGACAGAAGCTAAAGTTACAAGTATAGCAATGATAGATGAAAGGGTTCAAGTTCGCTGGAATAAATTAGAACAGCAACAAAACGCAGAATTTGACTATGTTATATGTACTGTTCCTACGACTGCTTTAGCACAGATTAACTTTGACCCTATTTTACCCGAAAAACAACAGAAAGCTATTAACAATTTGGGTTATTGTAGTGCTAGCAAAACTCTCTTACATTGTACGGCTCGTCCTTGGGAATTTGCAGATAATATCTATGGTGGTGGCAGTTTTACCGACTTAAATATCGAAAAATGTTGGTATCCTACGGATAATGCTCGTAAGAATTCAAAATACTTGGATCAATCTAATTTTATTGCTAAAGACAAAGATATTTCCTATCAGCCATCAGTCTTAACTGCCGCTTATCGTTGGGAAGATAATTCCAGGAAATTTAGAACTTTATCATCAACAGCTAAAATCGATTTGACTTTAGAAGAAGTTGAGCAACTGCATCCTGAGATTAAACAATATACCGATGATATTGTTCATAGTATTTGGGATGAAGATAATGAGCCTAGTACTGGTTCTTATGCTTATTTTGCTCCAGGGGAAAGGGAAAAATATCAACCTTTTCTCGGTCAACCTTATCCGATAAATAATCCCCGTGTATTTTTTGCTGGGGAACATTTAGCGATTAATCACGCTTCAGTTCAAGGAGCAGTACAAACAGCAGTTTCAGCAGTTATTGATATTCTGGAAGTTCTGAAATAGGAGGATTAATTTTATTACCAAAGTTTGATTTTATGTGTTCAAATCCCCAATCCTGAGGGGGACAAGACTCAAAGCCCCCAAACTTCCATTTTGGAGGCTTTGATTACTAGTACAGCGCGGCGTAAATAAGGCAACCATTAAAAATGTCTGAAAAGCCTAGAAAATCAAACTTCTTACTTCTTACTTCCGCGAAGCGGTACTAGTAGCTTCTTGGTCAGAAATGTCCTAACCTTTACTGCTACGGGGAGTTGGTTTAGCAGATTCGATAGTAGCTTCTGGCCAGGAGAGCATTTTTTCTTCCAGATCCTTCAGCAAACCTTTCATGTCCTTTGCTTTTGTTTTAATCTTGTCTGAAATCTCGTCTGAATAACCATGAATAACGGTCGGAAAGGGCTTATTGTAGACTAAGAGGTTACATTGCTCAGTGGGATCTGTGTTGAGATCATAGAGTTCAAACTGGTTATTGCTGTAGTCATTCAGGTCATCTGTAGGGTTGAAATAGCGCACCAATTTCCAGTTGTCATTAGTCATGACACAGTTAACAAGACTGGGCTGACTAACAGAGCCGGAAGCGAGAGAACTGACCTCATCAGGATATTTCCCGCCTTCATTATTTCTTAACGTTTCCACTGCTTCTTTAAAGACCTGATATGGCGTTAAGGAATCCTCTTCTTCTTCTGTATCCGTTGAGGAATCCTCCTCTTCTGTAGAGAAGTTTCCCGTATCAAGGTTAAGAGGTTCAGTTATTGTATCGTGGGTAATAAACAACACTCCCTCTCGCTCTTGCTTGAAAGCATCTAATTCAGATGATTCACCGTAGATTAATGGAGTTAGATCTTTCCCCACAGGATCTAGAACAGATGTATGTTCCTTTTCCAGCTCAGTTGTAAGGGCAGTCATGTAGTCGATATAACTCATCTCGTCGTCTTCAGCGATACGAGTAAGACCAAGCACAGTGGGTAAAATATCGACATGACTGGTAACAATATCGGTAATTTGTTTTAGACCACCAGGTACTTGATGTAGTGACATAGGGAAACGAACTACCATTGGCACATGCAACAACTCTTCGTAGGCAGAATGCCATTTTTCCATCATCATGTAGTGGGATGCACCATATTCACCATGATCAGCGCAGAAAATGACAATGGTATTGTCAGCTTGACCCGACTCATCCAAAGCATTCAGCACTGCGCTGATGTGTTGATCAACTTCGGATATGAGGTAACCGTAGTATTGAATAAAGGCACGACTTGCAAGCTCTGGGTCGCTGGTAAGTGCGAAGGGGAAGCCTCTCTTGTCAGAGTCCAGGGTTACCTCAACGGCTTTGTCCATCTGGTCGATATCTTGTTCCGTTACAGCAGCGATCTCAGCTGCTTTCTCCGCAACAGTGAAACCAAAGTTGGACGCAAGTGCTAGACCTACCTTGTAAGAATATTCAAACTGGCAATCAGGTTTGTTGTTGTTCAACAAGTCCTCATTCCAGGTTGGAGACAAATTTGCATTGTGCTGAGGAAAACCCAGTTTGTTGAGCTTAATTTTCATAGTGCCTTGTTCCGGCACTTCACCTTCTGCACCTTGGGGTGGAACAGCAAGAGTGAAGGAAGCATCAGAGAGTGTGTCATCTGAGACCTTGCTTGGCAGAGTTGGGTAGCTCCCAATGTCATGGGGATTCGTAAAGGAGGATACTGCAAACCAAGGTGTGGGTTCTTCTGGAAGTGGTGGGATTTCATCCTTCCCATTAGCTTCTGCCTTATATTCTTCCACATTCTGCTTGGCATAGGCAACATCATAAGGAATACCCAAGCCTTGGCGACGTAGGAAAGATACTGTTAGATCTTCAAATTGATAGTCCCGATAGTAGCCCAGGTTGTTGGGCAATGCCCCGTGGGGATCTGGGTAACTTAGCTCCCAATCCGAAAAGCCATACTCTTCTAAACTGCTGGTGTTTTCCCCAGCCATATGCCATTTGCCAAAATAATGGGTGTTATAGCCATTTGCACGCATCCAGTTACCAAGAGTGGGAAACTCTTTGGGATCAAGCCATGGAAAATTCTCATCAAGACCGTCTTTGAAGATGCCATCGGTCTGTAATACCCCCGTCCGGGTTCCATATTGACCAGTGAACAGTGCGGTACGACTGGGGACACAGGCTGAAGAGGCGGCTTTGTGGTTATTAAAGACTACGGCGTTGTCGGCTAGAGCAGAGAATCCAGGGAAGAATTCTCTGAATTTATTGTCATCCTCAATACCGTCCTGGAAGCCGAGAATTCGCTTAATAGGGTCTAAAAAGCCACCATCCTTGCCGTATCCAAAACAAGGGTAGCGCATTTGATCGACCATGATCATAAGGATATTAGGTCTTTTCTTTTCCATAATTATTCTCCTAAATGTAGTTTGTTAAAATTTTTTAATTATTCACACGAGTCCCAGTCACACCTTCTTCATGTTCGTAGCCGTATATCCAATACACACGACTAGCGACTTTACCAACACTCTTAAATGTGTGAGATTCACCAGCAGGAATAATTATTTCTTCCCCAATGGTGGAGCGAAAAGTTTTACCTCGTAAAGATAATTCTAATTCTCCTTCCAACGGGATAATTACTTCGTCTGTCTCATGACCATCACTTGACCAAGATTCTCCAGGTGGAGTGATAGAAACTTCACACTTGAAACCTTTGTTTTTCCAAGCGTTTATTATTTATTCGATTTTAGATTGATTAATCATTTTATTTAGCTTCTCTTTAATATTGAATTCCAATTCTTCGAGCCGTTATAGCCAAACATATCTAGGTAGTAAGTATCAATCAAATATTCATTTTGATATTTCATCAGCCAGTTTCTTAGTAAAACAAGTTTATTTCCCATACGTGTGAGAAATTCTTCATCATCCCAATCTGACCATTCCTCCCACAAATCTTGATTAGTATCTTCAATAATTAAATAATCTCCAGTTTGTAAACCATTATTGTGCAAATAATCTAGTATACCGACTAAATTAACATGAGTATCTTCTATTATTAACCAGGGATGAGGAAGTGTAGAAAGTAGTGTTGTCGGTAAAACTTCATTAATCTGGTTACAATCACCTGCCAAAAAATTTATCTTGGGTTGGGATTTGGCTTTTTCATCAAGTAAAGATAAATCGATATCAACAGAGTAAACAAGACCTTCAATATCAAATAACTTCAACTGATCTGCTAACCAGACTGCACTTCCTCCAGTATCTGCACCAAGTTCAATAATTGTTTTAGGTTGAAGTTCGTAAATCAGCATTGGATAAAGGGCTATTTCCAGAGGACTTTTGTCCATTTGTATCCCTTTCCAGGTTTGTAAATGATATTTATCAGTCAAAGGTCTCCAAGCCGACTTGGGAAGGGAGCATCTATCTTCTCGCTCGGATATTTTGACAAAACGTTTATTTTGTGTTTTTTCTGATTCAGATGAGGTAGATCGATCCATGCTTTGACTATTCATTTTTTACTGATTTAGATCTCAAATCCTATGAGGCAAGAGCACTCGTTGCAGTTTTAGTTTTTGTCCTGTACTTAGATTCCGAAGATGTCTATTCTAAGTCTAAGGGTTTGCCAACATCACCTTTCTCCCATCCCAATCCCATAAGAAAATAGTAACGACAAAATGTTTTAACTTTAAAAGTATGGGGTACTTTTGCAGGAATAATAAACTCCTCTCCAATACTGGGATAGTAGGTTTTGCCTTGAAAAAATACGTCTGCTTCTCCCTCTAGGAAAATCAATACCTCATCCGCCTCATGACCTTTACTTTGCCATGCCTCTCCTGGCACACCTGTGAGAAGGTCAACCTTAAATCCTCTTTTGATCCACCTATTTTTTGATTCTTCTATTCTAATATTTGTTTGTGAATTATTCTTTTTCATACTTAAATACACTCCAATCTTATACCAAACTATCTTGCTTAAGGGTCAATTTTTTTAAACCCAAGAAGATACATCAACTTTGCTTCATCATAGATAGAAAAACTCTCCTCACTGATTAATTGCCAAGGTAATTTACCTAATGTAGTTTGCATCTCACGCCGATAATCTTCTCGTATAGTCAACAAAAAAATTCCTTCTTCCTTTAAAAGACCAAATAGATTGTTTAAAACTTCAACTCCAGCATGAGCATAAGCAAAAACACCTGCGGCAATAACAGCATCAAAATTTACTGAATCGTTAAAAACAGAGTTATCTTCTAAATTGCCTTGATAAAGAGCATGATAAACCTGTTTTTCTTTGGCTATATTCAACATTTTTTCTGACAAATCCACAGCAGTAAGATTGGTGTATCCCTGTTTTGCTAAGGCTTGACCTACTAACCCAGTACCAGCACCAGCATCTAAAATTGCAGCATTTTTATTATTAAGCAATTTGCCGATTGTCTTTTCTATGGCAACAGGCATAAAAGACCAATCATCTTTTAGATCTGCATCATAAGTATTCGCCCAACTATCATATTTAGTTTCTAATTCCTCGATACTTTGGGTATCACAAATCCCAGATAACCAAGGTCTAGCTTCTAAAAAATCTTTGGCTTGTTCTTGAACCATCTTTAATCTTTCCCCACTACTTGAACAACCGTATCAGGAGATAAACGTTGCAGATGCCAATTGGTAACTGTTTCTCCTGGAATTAAAATCGGACTTCCTGGCGGAACTTTTTTAATACAGCAACTACTTACTTTTCCTAATGCTTGCCCAATAGGTAATTGTTCTTTTTTACTGAAGAAAGCATCTTTCGGTAACATTTCTATTACTGGATTGCGACAGAAATAGCTTTGAGGAAAAGTCTCTTTAGGAGTTTTTTCCTTGAGAATTGGCATTAGATCGGCTAAAGTTTTTGCTATTAATTGAAAATCTTGTTTATTGTGATTGAAAGAGAAAATTAATAATAATCCCTCTTCATCAGCAAATTCCCCATCAATACCGTGATCATATAATAGATCTGCTAATTCCTCTCCCGTAGCGCGATCGCTCTTTAAAAAGATTTTCAGCGGATCGCTAACTTGAACATCGTAAGTTAAAATCTTGCCGTAATTATCAAGTTGACTCCGCAGGCGATCGCATTCGACAATAGCTTGTTCAAATAAAGCTTGACCATCTTCTGAATACCCCTTTTTAATTGCATCTTCAAGACTCAGCATTAACAGATTACTACGAGTAGTAGTTTCAAATAAAGGTAATACCCCCATAACTTGTTCTGTCGTAAACCGAGAAGAGTCAGGTAAATGCAATAAGGCAGTTTGGACTAAGCTGCCTGTATATTTGTGCATACTATGGCTGACTATATCGGCATTAAAAGCGATCGCGGATTGCCATTTTTGATCCAGAAAGGGAAAATGACTTCCGTGGGCTTCATCTACTACTAAAGCAATATCGCGATCGCGACAATAATCAGCTATTTTTTCTAGATCTATAGTTACCCCTTCATAACTCGGATGAGTTAACAAAAGTGCTGATACGTCACTGGTTTCCAATGCAGAAATGACTTCCTCGGTTGTCGGCATCAAAGACCAAGAAGGAATAAAATATGGTTCTAATCCTGCCAAGATAATGCCGTTAATTACGGAAATATGACTGTTAAGCGCGATCGCAACTCGTTTGTATTGAGTTCCTAATAAAACACAAGTAGTTAAAACAGCTTGAGTACCTCCCCCAGTCAGCCAAAAAGTATGTTTTGTAGCGTATAAATTAGAAAAATGCTTTTCTATACTTTCAGTGCGAGAGCGCGTTAAAAATGGTACATCATATTGATAGATATCTTCCAAATGGCGATCGCCAGAAATTCCTTGATGAGCCGGAGTATAAAGACCAACTCGAACATATTTATTATGGGACGCGATGAGCTTATAAGCAGAAGATAGTTGATTCATCGTTTAAAATTGTGCCTTTTTAGTAATAGATACAAAAAATGATTTTGCTACATTAACGTGAGTTCGACGGAGGCTCAAAGACATATTCTTTCGTAAGCTGAAACTATGATGATTTCGTAGAAAGTCTAAAAATTTAGGTTTTTATCGAACTCACGTTACATTACACGAGTATGGTACTGAAATCAGCAAGAAGCTACAATTTATTCATTTGTTTCTTTAACGACCCTGTTATATCCAAAATTATCTTCACCTCTAAGCAGCACGGCTTTCCACTTATTAATTTGTTTCTTTAACAACCCTGTTATATCCAAAGTTATCTTCACCCCTAAGCAGCACGGCTTTCCACTTGTCCAACTTCATTTTTTTAGTATCGTAAATTTCTACATCTATGCCCTCATCACGCATTTTTGTAGTATAAACATGTGTGTCAGGTCTGACTATACGACCTACAATAGCCCATCTATCGTCGCCTGTTATATTATCCGTCGAAGCATGAACTGTTCGCTCGCAAAAGATTACGGCTTGTCCGGCTTTTGCTTCAAGCAAATTAATATTTTCCCGGTCAATTGGATAATCAAGCTCTACTGCGTATTTACCGAATGCTCTGTCACCTTTACCTACCTGACTCTGATGTTTAAGCGGATAAATTTCTCTTCGAGAACCGGAAACCATTTTTAGGCAGGATCTTTCTTTTGGTGCATCAGTAAGAGCTATCCAACAAGTGACCTGAAAAATATCTTCTACGTCTGGTGGTTGTAGCAATGACTCTTTCATATCATTACTTAGCCAAGTACTAGTTTGATGCCAAGGTGTACCACTGCTAAAAGCAGGTGTATGGAAAAAATTAGAGCGCCATAAAAGCAGATTTTTTCCCAGTATTTGAGCGCAACGTTCGGTAATAGCTCGATTCTTGAATAAATTCATCAAGACGGGACTTTCGAGATGACGGTTTACCGTATTCAATTTACTGAACACTGCTTTTTCTGCTTCACTTAAAGAGTTAATATCGCCACCTTTTACATTACTTTTGTGCTGAGTTTTAAGTTCATAATCTCCTTTAGTATAGGAACATACCTTTGATTCTTTGTTCGTAACTAGGTCTACTAAATATTCTTTGAGACTTTCCATCTCTTGTTTTGAATAACCCAGATCGAAAGGACCTACATAACCTTTTTCATGAAAAGAGCGAATATCTTCTTCCGTTAATTGATACTCTGTATCAACCATTGCTTTCGGCTCATAAGATGCTGGATCTCGCATCTTACAGTAATAATCGAAAAATAACTTTTTTCCGCCTGACTTAAAAGCCACCCAAAACATATGATTATTCCACCCTGTAGGCAATTCATCCCTCAAATTTTTAGGTAACAAAGGTTGAAGAAATTTAAGTTTCACTAATAGAAAAACAAATACTAGCTTGAGACGATACAAAAAGTGCCGTTGGTAAATCATATTTCTCTACTTCAGTTGTTTAAGTCAAACGAATGGATAAAGTTTTATATTTAGTTAGGACTTACGCATAATCATCTGGGAATCCTGATTTATCGCAGTGTTAATGAATGGATTATCGTTATTTGCGACATTTTTTGCGTAAGTCCTGTTTAGTTACAGAAAAATCGGCTTCAATTGAGGCATGGGACGAGTTGTACTTTCCGGCATAATACCATTACGTAAAGCTAGCAGTAATCCCGAAGCTTCCATATAACTATTGACACGATATATTTTTCTGCCTTGAGTCTCAATTTGCAGTGCTTCAGGGGTAATATCGTACTTAGTGGTATTATCTTTGACCAAAATTACAGGAACACCTTGATCTAGAGCAGCAAAGAAGGGAATATTCCCTACTGTAGTTTCTGGCATAACTACCGCCGATACATTCTCGACCGAGATTCTGGTTTCCCCTGGTGCTATGGGAGTATCAAATTGTACGGGGCGAGGAGAATTGATTAAACCATTGAGAGGTGAACATACATAGGCACTAGAAATTAATTCTGCACCATCTCTAGGATCAACCAACTTGCCAAACCCCGTATGTTCCCACTCTAATAGTAAAGGTGCATGGGCAGCAGTGAGGGGAAAAAAGTTAGTCGTGGTGTGAGTCATAATCGCTTCTGCACCACCCCAGGGATTAGCAATAGACTCCCCTCGATAATAAGCTTGACGTACTTTATCGTCTACTAGCAAAGTAGTCATTAAAGCTACCGCCCCAACACCAGATTGTTCCACTACATCTAAAGCCTTCATCAATTCTTCCATACCTTTAAATTCCCCAGAAGCATTACCATACTGGGAGTAGGTACATTCAGTTTCAATTGCCCCACCTGTGACGATTACAGGATCAATATTAATCCCTCCCACAGCACGCAAGCCATTGAGGGCATTGAGGACATTGTTTAAAAATCTCTCGTCTTCGGGCTTTTCAATAATTGCGGCAATATTTTTGCGCTTTTCGGGAATTACTCCAATATTGCCTAGTAGCAACTGACAAATTAGATTACCTTCTAAGTAAAGAACATTATCCTGAGCGAAATAGATATCTGAGGCGGTTACGGCATTAGGATTTGTGACCAAATAGTCACAAGCAGAGGCTAAAAGATTAGTACTAGGAGTTGCATCCCCTGCAAAACCACCGATTTCCGCTCTAACTCCTGTGGGAATAATACTCACTGCCACAAAAGGCTTAGTAGAAACCCGTTGACGAATATTGATATCTAGTAAAGACGACCACACAGGCTCTCGATCCGTATCAAAAAAACTGCATTCAAAAGTGAGAGTGTCTCCTGCAACCTTGGTTAAAATCAAGCGAATGGGAACACCTGGTAAGGGAAGTGCCGCAATTTCTTGGGCAATTTTTCTCCAGGTACGCTGTGGGCTCGGACATTGAATTTCAAAATCTTTGGTATAGACTTGGGACATAAAAACATTAACTCCAACATTAAATCTGTAGCATTCTCTATTCGGTTTAAAATTAAAGCCTAAAACCTATGTTTAAGAATATTGCTACGGAAGCATCCTACAATAATTAGCTTTAAGCTCTGAAATTAGTCATTATTATTTAATAATTGACTCAGAAATCCTATAAAACCCTGATAATTCCAACTCACATCATAATCAGTAACTTTTCTTCAAAATGTTACTGATTATGATGTATTTGATGTAATAGTTGCATCTTGTTTTGATATCAATAGGCTGTTGCCAAGCTTTTGGTAATTTACAACAATAGACTGAGTCTAGCCAGGCAAGATTGCAACTTAAGAGCTAAATTTAAGGAGCGGAATGTGAGAGAGTCTTGGTCTATAGTTCTGTGTATACGGTTTTATTGACAAATAGCATTACTCACAAAGGTGAATGAAGCTTCAAACATTTGAAGTTAGTTGTTTGATGTCTTCCATATCGCCAGATTGATTGAGCTTGATTTCCTGAACTGGAGCAGCTAGAACGATATTCTGCTCTTTAAGCTCTTTTTGTAGTCCCTTTAGCAGATCGACATATACGCCCCAGTAATCATCGGTCTTTGACCATGCATCTAGACCAACCCCAATGTGGTAGTCATAGACCGCACTCCAAGGAAAAATACTAGGTGCGGGGGTTTCTAATACTTGGGGATGTGCAGAAGCTAGATCAAGCCAGATTTGCTTAATTTGTTCTACATCTTGACTGAATTTGACGTTGATATTAAGTTTGACTTTACGAATATCTTGATGGGTATAGTTGACAATGTCACTAGTCCAAACTGTGTTATTGGGAAGAGTGACAATATTTCCTCCAAAGTCTTTTAACTTTGTACTGGCTTATGTTATTTTGTGCTGTATGGAACAGTTTTTGACAATAAAATAAGATGCTATCCTTTAGTCACATATTTATTAACAATTGGACAATTGCTGAAAGGGGTGTATTCTAGGAAAATAGAGAAAAAAAGGATTAAAAGTGAAGAAAAGCTGTTTGAATTCAGAATTCAGAATTCAGAGTTGGGAAAATTAGCTCTTAAAAGCAGTGCCACAGTGATGAAGCTCGAAACAATCAATCTGGGTAACAAGCGAGTGATAAAATTTCATCGATATGAGTTATGCAGATTGGAGCGGAGAGAGCGATCGCAAGTATGATTAAGCAGCCCAGAGTTACAGGTTGTCGGATGTGCGATGGCTCGGTAATTAACATGTAAAGACACAAACGAGAGCGAAAAAAAGTTGGGGAGATTTCAGTCGCGACAAATTTTCAGTTCGGCCTTTGGATAGTAACCGACTTTGTTGGCGAAGTTAACAAAAGAAAGATTTTCGCGAATTCCAATCGCGAACAAACATCAATCAGGAGCTAAAGCAGCAAATCGTGAAAGGACAGTTCCTAAACTCGAAGTTCCACACCACCAATCCCAAACCCGAACCAGATTGATAGCTGCTGCGGTAATAATATTCTGCAATCTAGTTTTAGCGGACCCTCGATAACGACAACGACGTAACCCAAATGTACGAGTGCCTTGAGAGATTGTTCCCTCAACTCCTGCCCTTCGGGCATATTGTTTCTTGAACTCTGGAGTTTGTTGTTTTTCTCTAGCTGCTTGTATCGCTTGATGTTGAGGTTGAGGGCGCAAAGTAACGGTTCTCGCTCCTGCTTTGGCACGAGTACAATCACTCCTTACTGCACAAGCAAGACAATCAGCTTTGTTATTTTCATTCCGCACTTCAGTTTGTAGTTGGTAAAAAGTGTCGGTCTGAATGCACTTTTTATCTCTCGCTCAGCAACCAGCAACAGGTGCTTTTTGGGCGACAAAATATTTTGCTCCAAGTCATTCTCATTAACCAATAATTATTGAGAATAACTGGGCAAGAGAATATTATTTCTCGCTCTTTTAAGGTTTAAAATATTAAGTAAAACTCTGAGTACTAGCCAGATAAAATATAATATTTTTGACAATGCTTGGAGAAATAATTAATAGTTTTAACTCTAGAATCAGTGAGATTGACAATTTGCTTGACTCCATTTAAAACAACTACATGAATGCCCTGAAAACATTGAAATATCCAACGTAGTGTCGGTCGATCTGTAATTTTACCTAACTGATTTTTCACCCCTGTATTGTTCTGTTTTAGATTGGCTCTAAGTTGTCTTTGACCAATAGTATAAACCAATAAAGATAACCCCATTAACATCGCCATAGTTTCTATTCTTGAGGGATATTTTAAAAAAACTGAATCAGCAAAAAATAAAGGATCTTTGAGAAATCTAAATCCTCTTTCACAAGATTGTTGTCCTTTATATGCCGTCAGAATTTCCGAGGGACTTAAATTCTCTAAAACATTAGTAGCTAAGATAAAACGACCAGCTTTTTTCTTTTCTTCTGCTATTTCTTCAGATTTTTTCTCGAAAATTATCGTAGCTTTATAAACGGTCTTCTTAGTTTTCTTATCTGTTGTTTTAGCCACATCTTTTAAGACTAAATTATGATATTTTAGCTTTTTTTGTTCGCAGTTAAATACCGCTTTTATTTCCGTTCTATTTTCATATTTTTTCGGGGATAAAGAAGTAACTAAAGAATTGGCTTTTGCTTCATCTTTAATCATTTTTTTGGCTAACTGTTTTAAATCAGATTCTTTTCTAGCTGCACTTTCTATTATTAACCATTTTTGTTTTATTCCAGCATAATTACTCTCCTTCTCTACTGCTTTATAACCTTCTCTATCAGTTTTAATAAATTCAGAATCTGGGGTCTCTCTCACATAAAATTGAGCTGCTTTTATTGATAGTGGGACTCTAGTTATCCATTTTAAATGCTCGATTACTAATAAGTTGTCGGCGGTATAAAGAGCGCTGTCCGCCACAAATATACTCTCGAAATCTACTTGTTTTTTAAAATTAGATAATAGTTGGGCAAATTTAGCTTTATCGTTATCATTACCATTTCCACATTCTAAAAATAGGGGTACTCCTCCATCGCTACTTGCTATCAAATTAATTAAAAATTGCTTTAAATCTGGTCGTTTATCCTTTGAATATCCATGAACTATTTTGATAGGTGTAGGTTCTAAATTTTCTGATGTTACAGTTTGACAACTAGCATAATCTCCTTCTACAGAAATCGACGTAGAATCTAAATGGAAATATTTATTATTAATTCCATATTTTTTCAAAGCTGTTAAAGCAATTACTAGAAAAATATTGGTCAATCCAAATTGGTAAAGTTTATCCATTACTCGACCAATTTTATCATCATTAAAATCCTCTGGAACTATTCCCTCCCCGAAGAGATGTTCTGTAGCTTTATCATTAAAAAACTGTGTAAATAAATACAAAGGTCTTGAGACAAAACCCAGGGCATTTAAAATTATACTTTTAACAATTATTCCATTATTTAACTTTTCTTGGGGTTTAATACCTAACTGTTCATTTATTATCTCTACTATCCCTATTTCATCTATTATTCCAGCTATTATTCCTAAATGATTAATTGTTTGGACTTCAATATTGGCTAATTGATTCATTAAAATAAAGCTTTAACAATTATTTTTGTTCAAATCATTTTCTCTCAGTTTTGTCTTTTTTTCAATTCTTTCTTGAGTATTTATACTTAAAAAATCTTGCTTTTGGCGATCGCAAAGTGGCGCTGCGCGATCGCTCACCTAGGCAGGAAATATAATCTCAATGTATGACATTTTGACGTGCGGAAAGAAAATTGTTAAACTTGACACTGATAACGGGGTCGTGCCGAGGTATATGTAAAATCAGGCCACATCTCCCTGTAACCCTTACGGCGTAAGGATTTGATTCTTTGTAGTCTATTGCGATCGCCAATAATCGGATAAAAAAAAGCTTGAAAGGCTTATTCTATAAAGCTTTAACCTGTATTTTGCTTAGTATTAACTTTCTCCAAAGACATGATTCTGACATTAAAAATAGGGCTTATGAGGAGCATGATTCTGACCTAAAACCCTAGTTTTTCGTTGAGTTATTTCTGCTAATACTATTTATCAGACATAAAGAGCCTGTAAAAAGTTCTGTTTCTGAAAACCATATATATCAGTGCTTTTAAGCCGATGTGGCACGTTTCAACATGTATCTCGGCGCGACCCCTTCTAGAGGCGTTAATAGTTACTACTTGAGAGAACCATATTTTTCAAACTACATAATCCCAACAAGGGATTGGTCGGCTACGGGAAAGCGCGATCGCGCCAACTCCCCCAACCAAACTAAAATAGAAAGATGATTCTCTCACCCAAACCCATGAGTATCATCGCGCCTTATCAGCATCAATCAATACACCCTGGCTGTCTACTACACCTCAGCAGATTGCTACAAATACTCGATCATTGATGAGTATGGCGTAGTATTAGAACCCGATGACATTTTCTACACGAGTGAAGGCGCAGAGCGTGAAGGACGAGAGGCAATAAATACTGTTTCTAGTTAGTTTTGGTGAGAGCGATCGCATCATCACAATACACAAATTATCCCGAAGCCCAAAGCGTGCCTTACACTTAGAAGGATTCACTAATCGTTCAGTTTATTTCGGCGCTCCTAAAAGCGGACAAGTATAGCACAAACCTTCTCTCGCCGTGTGGTTGCGGCTGTCTGTTTTTTTATTTTTATGGAAGCCGCTTTTGTTAGTTTGGGTCGTTCGTCGTCGCCAGCAAGTTTGTTTGCATCCATGCAAAGCGCTCACTCATGATAGATTGCTCGTACGCCCTAGCGGGGGTCTTTTCTTTTTAATTAAATTTAATCGTTGCTAAACCCCTACCACTCCGCACTCGCTACCCGACCCAACCCACCCCACAGAAGTTATACCTCATGGATCGGTGGGGCAATTTTTTGGCGTTTTTTTTCTTTTGTAGGACTCGTAGTTTAAATCCTAAAAACAATATTGGAAGAAAAAAAAATACACTTCGTCGCACAAAAAACCGTGAATGGGTGAAGCCTCAGAGATTGAAAAAAAGAGTAACAAAAGTGAGGGGGTGTCCGCTTCTTCTCGGCGGTTGGTTTTTTGTCTGTGTTCCTTGCTGCGTCTAGCTTTCAGCTAGTTTTTTCTCCTTTTCTGTGCTATAATTGTAGTTGTGTTTCGTTGGTTGTGCCGTGTCTGTTGTCGCTTCGTCTTCCGTGTTTTCTGGTGTCCTAAAGGATACCGCTCCGCATATGGTTTCTGTCGGTTTTTCGGGTTCGCGTTCCCCGTCTCCTGCTGCTTCGGCTGCTCTCTCTGCCCTGTTGCCTCTCGTTCCGCCTTCTGGGGTGCGAGTTTCAGTTGGGTGCGCGAGGGGCGTTGACTCGGCTGTTCGCTCCTTCTTCGGGGCTTCTTCTTCTTTGCTGGTGTTCTCCGTTGCCTCTGGGCGGTTTGGCGTGGGGCGTTCGGCTTTTGCCCGTCGTTCTTCTCGCTGCGTGCTGTCCGTTGCTGCTGGTTCTCGCGGTTTGCTGGTTGTCGTCCCCGTCGGTGCTTGTCCTGCTGGTGTTCGTCCTTCGCGTGTGTTTGCGGGTCGTTCTTCGGGGTCTTGGGGTTCTGCTGCGTTTGCCCTTGGTCGTGGTCGGCGGGTTTTGCTGTGGCTTCCCTCTGGTTCTCGTCCTCCCCTGTGGGCTGGTGTGTCCTGGTCTTCTGCTGGGGCGCTTGGCTCTGCTGGCTGTTGGTGGCTTGGCGTTCCTGCTCCCCGTGTGGTTTCTCTTTCGCTTTTTTAGGGGGTTTGTTGGTTTGGCTGGGGGTTTTCGCCCCTGGCTTCTTCAAGTGCTGCTGCGATCGCTTTTCGGCAAACTTCAGCCCAATTTTTAACTAATCCATCTTTAATAGCTTTTTTCATTGAAGGTGGAATTCGCAAAGTAATCACTTCGGTACAAGGTTCATCCCAACCATACTTTTGCTGAAATTGATATTTTTCTAGTCCTGGATTTCCACCTGGTCTCGGCATATTTTTATTTAATCAGTTTTTGTTTATTTTACCAGATTATAGCGAGTAAGACACGTTAAAAAATATAAAGCCATTCTTTATTTAGTAAGTATTACATGCTATAATTAGAGCATTGAAATTCAAAAGCCGAGGGCATCTCTGGAAAAGTTACACCTCGGCTCAACCCCTAACAAAGAGGTAATTATTAATGATAAACGATTCAATTTTAAAAGTTTCCCCACACGGAAGCTTCAAAGTCACGCAACTATGCGAGAGCGTGGCTATCTGCGAAGCCATTAAAGGCGATCGCCACAATTGGGGCAATGCCACCGAAACAGAGCCAGCCTTTTTAGTTTACCTGGGCTGTAAGGAAGCTGAAATCTCTGGATATCTGAAAACTATCAACACCTTCTATCGCTGTTCTTGGAGCGAGATTAGGAAACCCAAACATCTCAAAAACTTTGAAGCCGAGATTAAAGTACGCGGAATGCAACGCGAAGCAGACACCCATGCGTTTGGATTGGATTATTTAGTCGAATCCGAATCTGCTAAACATATGGGCTGTGATTCTGACGAGTACAACTACTACACCACAGGCTATATGCCCCATTGGTAGAAAAACGGAATGCTTTGTGACTAGTTAATAAAGCTAGTCACTTCATCTTCAGTCCTCTCTACATAAATTCAATTCAATAATTCATCATGACTCAGAAAACAGACCGATACACCATTTCTCTATCTGATTGTCTCGAAGATATCGCCTCAAACTTTATCTATGCAGAAAGCGAATATAGTCACGTTCCGCCCTTCGTATTAGTTCCCATCATGTTTGAAGCGGTAAACGATTTGATTGACGAATTCTCAACCAATCCAGAGAAATATATTAGCGCTCGCTTGCGAGAAAAACTAGATGAAACTGTTAGCAAATATCTAGCAGCAGCATAAATTGAAAAGTCATGGGTGCGAGGCAAAGACTCTGTACTCTCAGAGGGAAAAACGCGCTCATGACTCCCCCACATTCAAACTTTCGCGCTCGATATTCAACGTAAATTCAACAAAATTCAAACAATGACTAGAACTAAGAAATCAAATCAATTCAGCGTCTTTGGCACTCGCCCTGAGAATGCTATCTGTCTGCCCGATGTTCCCTATTCAGTGAGACTCAACTGCAAAGATGGAGGTTTATTTGTTGGTGGTAATGAAGCAGTTCACCGCAAAACTAACCCTGACCAAAAGATAGATATCAGCATCATCAAAGTGTCTAAATTTTACGGCTCATTGGGTAAAACTGAGAATGTTCTCTGGATTCAACTATTCTTTGTCGCTGCTCCTGGCGTTGACTCCTCTATACTGCCTAAAAATACCGTTTGCTGTAGCTATATCAAAAAGCAATCGATCGCTCACCTGTTCAATAAAGTTCAAGAAGTGATGGAACATGGCGATCCAGGTTTAGGAATTTTTACCCTCGGTTTCAATCGGGAAGTAGGAGAAAACGGAGTTTATTACACCGTTGATTTTGACTGGCGATCGCGTGAATCGGAAGCAGAACAACAACAACTCGATCTAATCGCTACTTTTATGTCGGCATACAAAGATCAGTTAATTGACCTCGAAGGAACTCGCGATTTAACTTGTGTTGATGGCTGGACAGCACAAGATTTACAAGCACTTACTGCTCAACGTCAACAGTTAGAAGGAACTCAAAACCGTAGTCTTCCTGCTGCTTAATTATCTTAGGCGATCGCTATCAGTGGCGATCGCCCATTAACAACAATAACTCTAAAACTATGACTACAACTAGACTTTGGGAATTATCCGACGAAATTCAACAATTAGAAACCGCGATCGCACTTATCGCAGACGATGAAAACTTAACCGAAGACGAACGAGAAACCAAGCTACAATCCACCTTTAATCAATGGCTTGAAACTGGGGAATCATTTAAAAATAAAGCTGAACAGGTCGCAAGATATATCAAACATCAAGAGGCGTTAGCAGAAGCGAGAAAAGCTGAAGCTAGAAGGGTTCAAACCCTAGCCAAACAAGCCGAGAATGGCGCAGCTAGATTGAGGAAATATCTTATTGACCAAATGATCAGATCTGATGTGAAAAAGATTGATGGCGTGGCGGTCAAGATTGGTTTGAGGAAAAAACAACCTGCTGTATTGTTAAATGTCGAACCTGAAAACCTGCCACCAGAATACGTCCAAGTCAGCTATAAGCCAGATTTAACCAAAATCAGAAAGCTGCTTAAAGTCGATGCAAGGAGTGCGATTGGTTGGGCTTCTCTTTCTGAAGACCACGAATATTCTGTAACTATTCGTTAATTTCTAAGGGCGATCGCTCATCACTTCACATTAAACTAAATATAAGGACTCTTCAAAAAAATGACACCAGAACAAGTAGAAGCAATTCTCGCCAGAACATGCTAAAGCGATCGCATCAAACAGCGACGCGATCACGCAGTGCCAGCTTCGCTGATCGCCGAAGGCAGAAGACAGGTAGAAGAGATGAGAAGGCAAACGAGCGCACAGATAGCAGAGTCACAAAGACAAATCAGTGCGCTAATTAGAGATAGTTAGGCTTTGTTGGAAATCCTTCAAGGACTAAATGAAGACCGTATCAGAACATCAGAAAATTTAGCTTCAATTGCTGAAAATGTGGCTCGTATAGCTAACGCTCTGGAGCAGCGCGAAGAATAGGCATCGATCGCGAAATCGTCAAAGTAAATCGAGCAAAACAGTAAGATTACTGTTTTCAAACTCACCTAAACCACCTAAATTAGGTTTTAATAAAAGCTGTCGCCTATTACAAACCAAAAAGATCTATGACAAATCCGATTTAATTACCGCGATCGTTCTACAATACCCCTAGATAAAGCGAAAACAGTTGATTTTAACTTTTGCCGGTTGAACAACAACTGCTTTTGCCCCAAACCCAACGCCTTCTCTATTGAGATAGGTGGCGCGGTTTTGTTGTGAATTTTTATGGTGAACCCACATCTGAATTATGCCACAAACGAAGATTGAAAGAAAATATTTTCGGAAAAGAGTTGATGTAGGTGGCAGCGATGCTTAATCAACTTACTTTATCTGGATTCCCTGCATGGAAGAAAGTTCTAGAGCTAACCCTACCTGTTGATGGCAGCCACGAACTTTGGTTAAAACTCGGTCACAACAAATTTATTGTTGGCAACTATTCACCCGACGGTCATATGAGCGCTTGGCATACTAAGGGCAGTGGTAGCAATCGAGTGAGGACTCAATTAATTCCCGACTGTTGGTCATATGTCAGCAATTGGGCAAGAAATAACGACGGTGGCGTATTCTTTATTCCCACACAGCCCCAAGGCTATCCAATCAAAGAGGCGATCGCAGTATCAGACGACATTGCCGCCGAACTTGACGAGGGAACAGCAGAAGAACAGTTAAGAATTATTAAGGAGTTCGTCACCATTTCAGGATTAGAACCTGCCTACATAATTCACAGTGGCAGCAAATCCTACCATCCCCACTGGAAGGCAACAGAACATCTACCCATTGATCAAACAGTTTATTTACGGCAATTAATCTGTATTATTCTCAATTCTGACCCAGCGATCGCCAATCCAGATGAACAACGGATGGTGGGGCATTATTGGCTCCGCGCTCCCGAATTAGCAGCGACAGAAGAAATTCGCCAAGCAATTGTGAAAGATCTTGCGAAGGTGGAAACTTTCGCCAACCAAGTTCATCAAGGCAAAATTCATCCTCCCGAAGCAGCAAAATTTACTGATATTCTGGCGGTGGGTATTGGTGGCTCTGCCTTGGGACCTCAATTTGTCTCGGAAGCCTTATCCCCCGATTTTCCCCCCTTAGATATTCATTTTATCGATAACACCGATCCTGCGGGAATTAAACGAATCTTAACTAGACTACAAGAGCGCCTGAAAAGCACTTTAATCATTGACACCAGTAAGTCTGGGGGAACTCCCGAACCTCGTAACGGCATGTTAGAGGTCAAACGAGTCTACGAACAGCAAGGGTTAAACTTTGCCCAACACGCGGTAGCTGTCACGATGGAAGGCAGCAAAATGGACTCCTTGGCCAGAGCCGAAGGTTGGTTGGCAGAATTCCCCATGTACGATTGGATCGGGGGACGCACCTCTGTCATGTCTACTGTCGGACTACTTCCAGCAGCGTTACAGGGGATTGATATTCGCGCCCTGCTGGCTGGGGCTCAAGAAATGGATGAGGCTACTCGCATAGCTGACATTAAAACCAATCCCGCAGCGTTATTGGCGTTTTGTTGGTATTACGCTGGTAATGGCCAAGGCGAAAAAGATATGGTGATGCTGCCCTACAAAGATAGTTTGTTGCTTTTGAGTCGCTATCTCCAGCAGCTAGTTATGGAGTCAATTGGCAAGGAGAAAGACCTCGATGGCAATACCGTCCATCAGGGAATTGCCGTATACGGCAATAAAGGTTCTACCGACCAACACGCCTACGTTCAACAGCTGAGAGAAGGAGTTCCTAACTTCTTTGCCACTTTTATTGAGGTGTTAGAAGATGTTCCCGAACCCTTAGAGGAAATTGAACCAGGAATTACTACTGGTGATTACCTCTCAGGATTTTTACAGGGTACGCGGCAGGCTCTCTATGAAAATCAGCGCGATTCAATTACGATTACGATTCCTCAAGTTAACCCCCGTACGGTGGGAGCTTTGATTGCCCTTTACGAGCGAGCAGTAAGTATCTATGCTTCTTTGGTTAATATTAATGCCTACCATCAACCAGGAGTAGAAGCAGGGAAAAAAGCAGCAGCTTCAATTCTGGAAATGCAAAACCAAGTAGTAGCAACCCTCAAAGCAGCAGGAAAACCCTTGGATTTAGCCACCTTGGCAACTCAAGCCGGTGTAGCTGGGGAGGTAGAAGCAGTCTATAAGATCGTGCGTCATTTAGCAGCCAATCAGCGAGGAATCTCCCTTACAGGCGATCGCACCAAGTTATCCAGTCTTCAAGTTTCTGCAAGTTAAACAACCTTCATCAAACATAAATTGGAATCCGACATGGCAAGTAATTTACTCGAACAACTCAAAGCAGTAACCGTCGTCGTGGCAGATACGGGGGATATTCAGGCAATTGAAAACTTTACCCCCAGAGATGCCACTACCAATCCTTCTCTAATTACGGCGGCAGCCCAGATGCCTCAATACCAAGAAATTGTCGATCTGACTCTCAAACAAGCCAGAGAAGAGTTGGGTTCAAATGCAACTACTAGCGAAGTTGTTACCCTAGCTTTCGATCGTCTGGCGGTGGCTTTTGGGTTAAAAATCTTAGAAATTGTCCCAGGAAGAGTGTCTACGGAAGTAGATGCCAGACTTTCCTATGACACCGAAGCCACCATTGCCAAAGCACGCTATCTGATTTCTCAATACGAAGCAGCAGGGATATCCCGCGAGCGGGTTTTGATTAAAATTGCTTCTACTTGGGAAGGAATCGAAGCAGCAAAAATCCTCGAACAAGAGGGGATTCACTGCAACTTGACTTTACTGTTTGGGATTCATCAAGCGATCGCCTGTGCTGAAGCAGGAGTGACCTTAATTTCTCCCTTTGTGGGCAGAATTTTAGATTGGTACAAAAAAGACACGGGACGAGATAGCTATCCTCCAGCAGAAGACCCTGGAGTGCTATCGGTAACTAAGATTTATAACTATTACCAAAAATTTGGCTACCCAACCGAAGTAATGGGAGCTAGTTTTCGTAATATCGGCGAAATTACTGAGTTGGCGGGTTGCGACTTGTTAACTATCTCACCCAAACTGTTAGAACAACTACAATCTAATGTCGCCGAATTACCTCGCAAACTGTCTCCAGATTTAGCTGCCAAAGCTGAGCTGAAAAAGATCCCAATGGATAAAGGGACCTTCGACAAAATGCACTCAGAAGATCTTATGGCATCCGAAAAATTAGCAGAAGGCATTCAAGGCTTTACCAAGGCCTTGGTAGCTTTAGAAAAACTACTAGCAGAGCGGTTGACCCGTCTTGAGGGAGAATCTAGCGTCAGTCGTGCTGCACGGGAAGTATTCCAAGTTTATGACCTAGATGGAGATGGATTTATTACTCGTGAAGAGTGGGCTGGTACTGATGTGGTCTTTGATGCCTTAGATACCAATGGAGATGGTCAGATTTCACCAGAAGAGATTGCAGCAGGGCTGGGTGCCGCATTTCGTCTCGCTGAGGCTAGCTAGTAATATTTTGCTCGAGCAAGAAAAGAGGATTAAAATCCTATTGGCATAGTAAAACACTGACATATTGGCGTAATATTGTTGAACTAAGTCTGACAGTCAGGTGATTGACTCTTGACTACCTAAAGGTTGCTGTATTATCTGTCTAAGTTCTTGACGAGTTTTATCTTCAATAAACTGTTTTTGTAAGATTTGCCATTCAAGCCATTTTTGATACGGGCTTGCAGAAACAGTTCTGCCAGTTCAGGCATTCCCTCGGCGATCTCTGATTGTAAGACTTTTTCTAACATTTGCCTTAAGACATAACAATCTTGGATTTGACCGAGAACTTCTTGAATTTGCTCAATTTGCTTGACGTAGTATTGATAAGTATCATCATAAAATTGAGAAAATAGCTCTAAATTGTAGCGAGTTCTTTTAGCTGATTTACGCAGAGCGTGAAGAATTGGATCTTCTTGTTCTAACAGCTGCTCAACTGATTCTCGAGGGAGCATTTGAGGAAATTGAACCGCTCCTTCTTTTAGTTCGACTCCAACTAACCAACCAGGGTGAAGCAACAGTTGGCTAACTTGAGGTAAAAGCAAGTCTGGCAACACGGGATAAATATAAATGTCACCTATAGCTTGATATTTGGGCTGTTCTAACCAATTTTGTAGTCCTTGCTGGAGATTGAGATAAAGCTTACTTTTAAGAGTCTTGCGAACCTGTTTTAATTCTTGTTTGCGTTGCTTATTCAGGGATTTTATAACTTTATTTAAATTCTCTTGTTCTCCTGCTGGTAGTAGGGGTCGATAATTATCTTTTAAAGCAGCTAACAAAACATCCAAATCTCTAAGTGTCCCTAAAGAACGTCCAATTTTAGCGATATTTTTCTCATTTACTGTCTTGGGCAAATCTAAAGCAACAGCCAAACCAGAGATCGCACTCCGTAAGCGTCGCATTCCTACCCGCATTTGATGTAGGTCCTCTGGATCTTGATCTTCGAGTACCCCAGCTTCGTACTTAAATATCTTACGACTGTGTTTGGAGACCGCAATATTAGCCCATTCTCCCAATGTCACAGCTTGCTCTCGATCGCTCATTTTTGATATCCGATTATTCATCGGTTGTAAATTTTGTATTGTCCAGCAGTTCTTTCTTGGATTGCTTGAGCTGTTTCCAAAACTTTTTAATCTCGTCGTAAGTATCTTTAGGAGTTAATTTGCCATTGGCTTCTAAACCACAGAGATAAGATACTTGCTGGGCAAACTGTTGCAAATTGGCATTAAAAGCCAGATTTTGAGGGGTAAATTCACCTTGATAGTTACCAATGGGATATAAAAAGCTTTCTTTGATCTTGTTGAATTCTTCTGCCATTTTTTTGTCCTCTATTCAATTCCAATAACCTTTACTACTAACCACTACCTTTTCCATTACCAAGAATGTAAAGCTCTTAACTGGGGTGTTTTTTTCGATTGATGTGCCTCCATACGGGTTAAGACATCATCCAGAATAGTCACAGCTTCAGTAATATAAGCCCCTTTATTAAGCATGACGCATTCTGCTCGTTCAGCCATTGCGGCATCGGTCATTTCTGCTCGTGAGGGAGTTCTTTTTTTGACTAAATTTTCTAGTACCTGAGTTGCCCAAATTACGGGAACGTGAGCAGCTTGACAAAGCCAGAGAATTTCTTCTTGTATTTCTGCCAAACGTTGATAACCAATTTCTACTGCTAAATCTCCTCTGGCGATCATCACCCCAAAAGGCTGTTTCCCTGCAGCACGGACGATCAATTCGGGCAGATTTTTAACTGCTTCGGGAGTTTCAATTTTAGCCACAATAGCTGGTTGGCGCCAATTAACGCCCAACCGTGCTTGTAACTCTAGTTGTAGCAGTTCAATATCAGTAGCTTGCTGAACAAAAGAATAACCAATAATGTCTGCATGGTCGGCAATAAAGTCTAAATCCTGTTGGTCTTTACTAGTCAAAGGGCTAAGGTTTAGATTAGTATCAGGGAAATTTATACCCTTATCAGGACGAAGTTTTTCACCTTTACTTCGAGCATGGGTAATTTCTAACAGAACCCCTTCGGGTAATAAGGATTTTACTCTCGCGCCAATTTTGCCGTCATTAATCCATACTGAGTGATTGATCTCTAGTTGTGGCAAAATTTCGGGAATAGTACAATTAGCTTGAAAAACCTTTTGATCGGCAGTGATTGGTACTTTTTTGCTTAATAACAATCTGTCTCCTAGATGTACACGTTGTTTGTTTTTAGTTGGCAAGACATTTCCCAGGCGAGGTTTCGGTCCGCCGAGATCCATAAACACCTTACAAGCTCGTCCTGTTTCCACCTCTGCTTGACGAAGATTGTTAATCATTGCCAACCAATGTTCTGCATTGTCATGGGCGCAATTGATACGAATACAGTCCGTTCCTCGTTGAACTAATTCTCGTACCAATTGGTAATTTTGGGCAGCCTCAGTTGGTAGAGTCACCATAATCCTGACTTGACGCTGGTTTAAGGACTTACCAAAAACTTCTTCTGTGTGTTGATTCAAAAGGCGATCGCCTGCAAAAAAAGCCTCTAAAGATGGACGTTGAGGCAAAAGAGCAGAGTCTTGGTGACATACCGCACCCAAAGTAGCGATCGCAGCATCTAGGTTAGGTAAAACTCGCCCTTCGATACGTCCGAGGGAAGATAGGCCCCAGGGCATCAGTGCTAGCTGTAATTGGCGTAAATCCTCATGTCTTAAAGCCAAATAATAAGCAAGATTTAAGGCACTTTCTTTAAATGTCTGACGGGCGATCGACGGCTGCCATTGATGAAAAATTTTTCCTCCTTCGTGAATTATGGTTTGACGAATTCTTTGTAATTCATTGAGCAAAACTTTGGGCTCTGTAGGTTTATTGATACTAAAGCTATGATTGGGTGCAAGATAAGTCACCACTGTTTAAACTCTCGCTAGAATACTTGCCTTTTATGTCTTTTATTATGGAGCAAAAACTTGAAGAACTTGTGATGCCAACTTGCAATCTAAAAATTCTAAATTACTAAAAAATATTTAAACTTTATTTAATCTAATGTTTATCTAAAATTAACAATAATCTATTTTTCATCCCTAACCTTTTATTGATAGCTTATTAACTAATTAATCTCTTTTTCTTAATATAAATGTGAAATCATAAGGAGAAGTGATGTAGATGATAGTTAAGTAATGGTTAATTATAAATTAAATTACTGCTGTTAAACCCCATCTAAAGCTAATAAATGAAAGCTGTATAAATTAGCGGCAAAATCAATAATTCAATTCAGTTTTTATTTTTTTGATCGAGATAAGTAAACAATTACTATGAAAAATGAATTAACTGGTTTTTCAATTTTACCTGCGGACACTTTTGCTGAAGGACCTCAATCGGGTGGTAATGATGGAGAAGGCAATCCCATAGAAGCTAACGGTCGCACTGGGCCTTTTGACGGACAACCTGTACAGGGTTTCAGTGGCGTGCAGTTTGCTCCTGGTAACACTGGTGCATTTTGGTTCTTGTCTGATAATGGCTTCGGCACGCAAGAAAACAGTACTGATTATTTATTACGCATATATCAAGCAGACCCTAGTTTTACTGGTGCTGAAAAAGGAGACGGTAGTATTGAAATTCAAGATTTTATTCAGCTATCCGACCCAGATAATTTAATTCCTTTTGATATTATTAATGGAGATACCGAAGACCGTTTGTTAACTGGCGGCGACTTTGATGTCGAATCTTTTGTTATCGATGACAGTGGCGATATTTGGGTTGGTGAAGAATTTGGACCTTTTTTACTACACTTCGATTCAGAAGGTACGTTACTCGAAGCACCAGTTCCCACGCCTAATATTACTAATTTGAATACCCTTAATGGTCAAGACCCATTAGTTATTGGTCATCGCGGTGCGAGCGGAGTTTTACCAGAGCATACCTTAGAAGCTTATCGTGTTGCGATCGCCCAAGGTGCAGATTTCATCGAACCTGACTTAGTAACAACTAAAGATGGAGTATTAATTGCTCGTCACGAACCCATCTTAGACGACACTACTAATATCGCCGAGGTATTTGGTGAAGACAGAATGTCTACCAAAATGCTCGATGGAGAAGAAGTTACCGCTTACTTTGCCGAGGATTTTACTTTAGAAGAAATCAAGCAACTGAGAGCGGTTCAATCTCGCGATTTCCGTTCTCAAGACTTTAATAACGCTTTTGAAATTCCCACTTTCCAAGAAGTGATCGAACTGGTTCAAGAAGTAGAAGCCGAAACAGGAGTTAGTGTTGGCATTTATCCCGAAACCAAACACCCAACCTTTTTTGACGAACAAAGCTTATCTTTAGAAGAACCTTTAGTTCAAACTTTACTCGATACTGGATTTACCGATCCTAGTCGTATCTTTATTCAGTCTTTTGAAGTTGCTAATCTTGTCGAACTCAGCACCAGCTTAACCGAAGTAGGTTTGGGAGATATTCCTTTAGTTCAACTATTTGGTAATACTGAAGACGACGACATCAATGATGGTGGTGGCGGTTTCTCGGTACCCTATGACTTTGTTGCTAATTTTAGTGACGAAGAATTTTCTCAAGAACAAGCAGTAGCAACTTACGGAGAAGAATTACTAAGCGTCTTAGGAATTGTCGGCGAAGACGGTAGTTATAACCCCGAAGTTGGCGCAACTATTACCTACGGTGATTTTGCCAACCAAGAAGTAATTGACATCATCAGTATTTACGCGGGTGGTATTGGTGCCGATAAAGAAAGTATCTTGTTGAGGGAAGAACTGGAAGAACCTGTAGACGCTGATGGCGATGGTAATGCAGAAATTACCACCCAACTGACAGGAGAAATCTTCCCCTTAATCGATTATGCCCACAATTCTGGATTGCAGGTTCACCCTTACACTCTGCGTAACGAAGAACGTTACTTAACTCTAGATGCCGAAGGAAATCCTCAAACTCCAGAAGGAGAATTCGAGCAGTTAATTCAAATTGGCGCAGATGGTTTCTTTACCGACTTTCCTGGTACTGGAGATTTAGTCAGAGATGCTGTAGTCGGCGAGTTTGTCGTTTCTCCTCAAAACCCCAACTTAGGAGAAAACGAACTACCCAACTTAGACCGCTCTCGTGGTTTTGAAGGAATGGCATTTAGTCCAGACCGCACTACTTTGTATCCTTTATTAGAAGGTGCAGTTTTAGGCGACCCTGATGATGCACTTCGTATTTACGAGTTTGATGTCGAAAGTAGCGAATATATAGGTTTAGTTGGTTACTATCGTACTGAAGTTGATGGGAATCCCATTGGGGATTTCACTCCTATCAACGATACAGAATTTTTAGTTATCGAACGGGATAACAACCAAGGGGAAGAAGCGGAAATCAAAAAAATCTTCAAAATCGATATTTCCGAAGTCGATGAAGATGGTTATGTCGAAAAAGAATTAGTCGTAGACTTACTCGATATTGACGACCCCAACGATCTTAACGGTGACGGTAACACTACCTACGATATGCCTTTTGTCACCATCGAAGATGTAGTGGTAGTTGATGAAGATACCATCTTAGTTGCTAACGACAATAACTATCCTTTTTCTCAAGGAAGGGAAGAGGACATCGATAACAACGAAGTTGTTTTAATCGATTTAGAAACACCTTTAGATTTAGACCCCACTTTAGGAGGTAGTCCCTTGACAGATACATCTACACCCGATATCGAATCAGAAACTACTTTAGCTCAAGTCGATTCAGGAACTACTAGTGTTTTTCTGGATTTACCTTTATTAGAATCGGCGGCAGGAATTACCTTGGTTGGTGCAGATAGTACAGGAGAACCTTTCTCCGAAAACTTCCAAGTAGGTTTTCCCATTGTCGAAGATACTTATTTTACGTTTGAAATCGATCCTTTTGCCCCAGTAAGCGGTTCTATTAAACATTCAGGAACTATTACTCTGGGCTTAGATGGCACTGAAGTTACTGTAGGCGATTTCTCGATTGGTTTCGATCAAGCAAGAGTTTCCGAATCAGCTAGCGGCTTTTTTGTGGCAGATACCACTGAAGACGATCTTGAGCTAGAAATTTTGTTTGATGTCGGCACTCCAGGTAGCGTTAGCGCTGATGCTGAGTCATTAGAAATTGCTGAGGCAGATTTGTTAGTTGCCCCAGAATTTGCCTCAGCTTTAGAGGCTGCGGAACTAACTGGTGCAGACGTTGGTGATACTCGTGTTGATGCTTCTGCCATTGAACCTGAAATAACAATTGGTGACACTACTGCGCTGATTCCTCAAGCGGGTAGCTCATATGCGCCTGAAGATCTGCAAGACGGTGGCAGTGGTGATACGGATTTTCCATATGGCAATTTTAAAGCTCTGGCAACTGTGGGCGAGATCGATCCCAATAATGGTCTCGCTCTGACAGGCTATCCAGACGGTCAGGCAGCTTGGCTGCTAGATGAAGACACCGTGCGCGTGGCTTATCAGTCTGAGTCATACGCCACTCTAAGCAGTTCTGAAGGTGAAACTTACCCTTGGGTGATGGAAAGCGGGGCGACCTTTACGGGTTCTCACATCCACACAATCGACTACGATCGCGCTGGATTTGCAGATTTTCTCAATAACGACAGTGCTGCTAGTGAAATGTTTCAAGGATCGGGACAACTATTCAGCACAGTTTACAATGTTTTTGGCGAAGAAGTAACTGGCAAAAACTACGACACGACTGATCTGGGGGCCAAGTGGGGTAATCAAACCCTGGCGGACGGAACAGTGGTAGATTTTAACGAAGATCAGCAGCTCTCTTTTGCTGACTGGTTTTTCCATTCTTTCTGCGGTGCTTACTATGAGGAAGCCCACAAGTATGGTGAAGGCATCGGCTTTGAAGATAAGGTATGGCTGATGGGCGAAGAGTGGAACATAGGGGAACTCTATGAGGAAGCTGCGTTAGCTGCTGGCATGACTGAAGAGGAAGCGCGCCTGTCCCCAGGAGAGGATTTCTTTACCGAGACCATGGGTCTTGCCTCGATGGTTGTAGACGTCGAAAACGAGACGGCTTATACAGTGCCTGCGTTGGGTCAGTCTGGTTATGAAAAACTCCTACCGATCAACTCTGGTCACGAGGACTATGTTGTACTCGTGGTGGCGGGCTATAACCTTGAGGTTGAGCCAGCACCAATGAAAATCTACATTGGTAAGAAAGGTGTAGATGCCCACGGCAACCCCCTTGCTGAGGATGCCAGCGAACGAGATTCTTTCTTAGGTCGCAACGGTCTACTTTACGGTCAGATATACGGGATGGCAGCAGCTAATGAAACCCTCGCCGATCTGGGAATCGAGGAAATAGATGCGGATGCCTTCATGCTGGATGAATATGCCACTGATGCTGACGCTCCCGAAAACTTTAGCGTGCGCTATACGCCTACTAGCTACCAATGGGATGGCTTTGACACCCCTGAGAACGCTAATGAAACCGAAGTGTTCTTGTGGGAGCAAGATGGCGACACCCTAGAGGATGGAACTGTTGAAGCAAACGAGCAGCCAGAAGGTTATACGTACTTCAACGGTGACAGCAAAACCGAACACCCAGCAGTAGATCCAGATATCACCAAGCATCGCTATATCCAGAATCTGACGGTGCCGAGCGCTCAGTTGGGTATTGAGTTCACCGATATCTTTAACGAGCTTGAGAACAACGATGCCGACGGTAACGGTCTGCCAGATTATTTGTCCGCCGATGTGACTCGCATCTTAGCTGGTGTTGACGGCGAGCTAACCCTAGAAACTGGTGGCAAGGGTAACGGTCACATTGGACCGAACAACCCCGATGGTACGCTCACCCATGCGACTCATTTAGATGTTGATGAAGCTCGGATGGATCAACCTGACGGTTTGCAATGGATCAAGACATCTGAGGGTGACTACCTGGTTGTGGATGAGGACTCGGGTAACGACTACGGCGAGCGGAAGTACGTCTTACCCATCGATGCCGAGACCATGCAGCTTAGAGAAGAAGGTACAGGCTACTTCTTGGCATCAGCTGGTGGTGAACTCAATCCTCGTGCTATTGGAGAAGTTGCAGCAATTCCCGAAACCTTTACGCGGGCTACTAGCTCCGAGTTTTCTGGCTCTTGGAACGTGACTCACTTGGTGCAGACTAAGGAAGACGGCAGTTTCTACACTCAAGAAGAAATCGCTGGAACTGGCGCACAAGAAATCATCGAGCAATTCTCTTTAGATGAGCAAACGCTGATCGGCGTGGTGCAGCACCGTGGCGAATCTAGTGGCATAATTGAGGAACGCCTGGGAGACCAGGGCGGTCAAATCTTTCAGTTCAATATAGATGGTTTACCCGAGGGAGAAGAAGAAACTAGCAATTCCGAACCTTTATACGGCACCCACGACGATGATATATTCGAAATTGAAGGCAGTGACATCGAGATTTATGGTGCTGGCAGCGACGATCTCATCGATCTAACTGGCGCGGATGGTGGCAATCTTGCCTACGCTGGTAGTGGGGATGATACCTATATCGTAAGCGTTCAGAGGGGGAACGAAATATGGTAGTTTTAAGAACATGAAAGAGAAGCAACTACTAAAGACAGTTGGAATTGACATCACTGATTGGGATTCGACCCCAGTTAGGGTGAGAAATTTAGTAGTGCAACAAAGAGAAAAGATAGAGCAACTAGAACAGCGTCTTACTGAATTAGAAGTTACAGGTAATAACCTCCAGGAAAAAGTCAACCGTAATTCAGAAAACTCTCATAGTCCCCCTTCATCAGATTTAGTAAAGTCACAAAGCAAAAACTATAAAAAGAAAAGAAGAAAAAAACGAGGAGGACAGCCTGGTCATCAGGGTCATAGTCGTTTTCTGTATCCAGTGGAAGACTGTACAACTGTCCATGAGCATCTCCCCAAAACTTGTTCCTGTTGTGGAGAAGAACTTTTTGGATTTGATCTATCCCCCTATAGGCATCAAATAGTAGAAATCCCCCCCATACAACTCCAAATTGAAGAACATCGCCTGCACCAACTCAGTTGCCAGCATTGCGGAGAAAAAACCAGAGCCCGACTACCTCTAGAAGTGGCAAAAAGTGGATATGGTGCCAGAGTAGTAGGTTTAGTTTCTGTGATGAGCGGAGTCTATCGCTACTCTCATCGAATGATTGTCTCAGCCATGTCTGACTTCTTTGGAGTTTATCTGTCTTTGGGTAGTGTTAATCGTCTCAGAACTGAAGCTAGTTCGGCTCTATCAGCAGCAGTAGAGGAAGCCAAAGCTTATATCCAGTCAGCTCCAACAATCTGTGCCGATGAAACAGGTTTCCAACAGGGGAATAACGACGGCAAAAATCCCGAGAATCGAAAAGCATGGCTATGGGTGGCGGTGACACCACTAGTTAGTTTTTTCCAAGTCATGTTGTCTCGTTCCACAGAAGCAGCGATCGCTTTGTTAGGGAGAAATTTTGGGGGAATTTTAAGTAGTGACCGTTATGGTGCCTATAACTGGGTCAATGTGTCCCAAAGACAAGTCTGCTGGGCACACCTAAAAAGAGAGTTTACCAAAATCTCAGAACGTAGTGGTATTTCACGTCAAATAGGAAGAGATTTATTGGCTCAGTCAAAGAAGTTGTTCCGCTTGTGGCATCGGGTTAGAGATGGCACGATTAGTAGGAAAGAATTTCAATCATTAGTCTTACCAATTAGAGAGCGTCTTTTCAGTATTCTATCTTCAGGGGCAGATTATGAGATTGGCTCGAAAGAGAAAACTCCCTTGGCTAAAACTGTCCGCACTTGTAGGCAATTGCTGAAGGTAGAGCCAGCACTATGGTTATTTGTCGAAATCGAAGAATTGGAGCCTACCAATAATGCTGCTGAGAGAGCGATTCGTCCAGCCGTATTGTGGAAACGTACCAGCTTTGGTTCACAGAGTGAGGCAGGGAGTGTTTTCGTGGCTCGAATGCTCACGGTAGTAACGAGTCTGCGTTCTCAAAACCGTAATGTTTTGCAGTTCATGATTGAGGCAATTCAAGCATCTCGTCAGGGAAATCCTTCACCCTCTTTAATCCCAAAACACCAATCAGGTTCCGATTCTTCAAATAAGTCAACTCCTCTAGCTGTCTAAACCCTCTGAACGTTTACAAAGATTGGATTGAATCGCAGAATCCATTAGCCGATAGTGCCAACTTATTTACTGATTTATTAAATTCAGCTTTATCTGAAGTTGACTGGCAAGAAATAGCCGAAAACTTTTTAGCTGAATGAATATTTAATAAACAAATAATTTAACGGCAAGCTTACTTTTTAGCTTGCTTTTTTTTGCTCTTTAACCTATCAATAATTGTCTGTTCGAGCCATTCTTTCTCACTCATCTCTGAATCAGCGAGCGCAACTTTTAACTTATCATCCCACTCTTGAGGAAGACTAAAAAATCTCGCTTTTGCCCTGCCAGCATCCACAAACAAACCATCTTTACGCTTTATATTTCCAGGTTTACGAGTAGGTTTAGTAATCGCTTCTGAGACATCCCAACCCCGCTCTAATCGCTTATAAACGGTGACTTTGGGAATTCCGTTCTTTTCGGCGATCGCTAATTGTTCGTCTGTAAGTAGCTTACTGGTTCTTGGCATTTTATCAATTAAATATGATATTTTATCAATTAAATATGATAAAATTATTATAGTTTACACCACCAGATAGTAATTCGTGAAATGGAACTCAGAATTTAGTCGATCTGGTGGTCATCTCGTATGGAGACTTATCTAATGTATCATTTTGATTTGATAAATTCACCTATTGCGGTGTCACCTCATGGAAGTTTTGAGGTAAAACAACTTTCTGAAAGTGTAGCTATCTGCGAAGCTAAAAAAGGCGATCGCCATAACTGGGGCAATGCCACCGAAACCGAGCCAGCTTTTATAGTTTATCTTGGCTGCAAAAAAGAAGAAGTAGCCGAAAAAATCAGATATTTAAACAACGCTCTTGGGTGTAAAGAGTGCGAAATACGTGAGCCAAAGTATCTCAAAAATTTTGAAGCTGAAATCAAAATCCTCCGAATGCAGCGAAACTCAGATGATGAAACCAATGGCTTAGATTTTTTGCTTTGGTCTGAAAATGACTTCAATTATATCGATTCAGACGAATACGATTACTACACCACAGGAACTCAGCAACGCTGGTAAATCTCTACATCCCCCGCCCCTGGGGGAAAAACTATCAACGTAAATTCAACAAAATCAAAACAATGGCTAGAACTAAGAAATCAAATCAATTCAGTGTATTTGGCACTCGACCTGAGAATGCTATCTGTCTTCCCGATGTTCCCTATTCAGTGAGACTCAACTGCAAAGATGGCGGTTTATTTGTTGGTGGTAATGAAGCAGTTCATCGCAAGACCAACCCCGACCAAAAGATTGAGATCAGCATCATCAAAGTCTCTAAATTCTTCGGCACTTTGGGCAAAACTGAGAATGTTCTCTGGATTCAACTATTCTTTGTCCCTGCTCCTGGCGTTGAATCCTCTATTCTGCCTAAAAATACCGTTTGCTGTAGCTATATCAAGAAACAATCGATCGCTCACCTGTTCAATAAAGTGCAGGAAGTGATGGAACATGGCGATCCAGGACTAGGAATTTTTACCCTCGGTTTCAATCGGGAAGTAGGAGAAAACGGAGTTTATTACACCGTCGATTTTGACTGGCGATCGCGTGAAGGAGAAGCAGAGAAACAACAACTCGATCTAATTGCTACTTTTATGTCGGCATACAAAGACCAATTGATCGACCTCGAAGGAACTCGCGATTTAACTTGTGTCGATGGTTGGTCAGCCCAACAGTTACAAGGTCTTACTGCCGATCGCCAACAGTTAGAAGTCAGCTCAACCCCTAGCTTACCTGCTGCGTAAATCAAAGCTCTCAGCTTTTAGCTATTAGCTATTAGCTTTTTTCTCAGAGCGATCGCTCCTAAGCTGGCGATCGCTATTTAACAACAACAATGTTATGCCCTTGTGGTACAAAACTCTAAAACTATGACTACAACTAGACTCTGGGAATTATCCGACGAAATTCAAAACCTGGAGAATGCGATCGCCTCAATTATTGACAATGAAACTCTAACCGAGGAGGAACGAGAAACCAAACTACAATCCACCTTTAACCAATGGCTCTCTACTGGGGAATCATTTAAGAGTAAAGCCGAACAGGTAGCAAGATTTATCCGCCACCAGGAAGCTCTAGCCGAAGCGAGAAAAGCCGAAGCTAGAAGAATTCAAACCCTCGCTAAACAAGCCGAGAATGGCGCAGCTAGATTAAGAAAATATCTGATTGATCAGATGATTAGATCTGATGTTAAAAAAATCGATGGGACAACCGTAAAACTTGGTTTAAGGAAAAAACCGCCTGCTGTGTTGTTAAATGTTCCACCTGAAAAATTGCCTCCTGAATACGTACAGGTCAGCTACAAGCCCGATTTGACCAAGATCCGAAAGCTGCTTAAGGTTGATGCGACTGGGGCAATTGGTTGGGCTTCCTTGAGTGAATCCCATGAATATTCTGTAACTATCAGATAATTATTTTAATTATTTCGTTATGGCGATCGCGATCTTTATGATAGCGATCGCTCAACCAACCGAGCAGAACAGTATTCTTACTGTTTTCAAAATTAACCAAACCGCCTAAATTGGGTTTTAATATGTTCTCTATTACAAACCAAAAAGATCTATGACTTATTGGAATTAATTACCGTGATCGTTCTACAATACCCCTATATAAAGCGAAAAACAGTTGCCCTTAACATACCCAAATCGTTAAACAACTGCTCTTTGCCCTAATCCCTCCGCCTTCTCTATCGAGATAGGTGGCGCGGTTTCGTATTGAATTTTATGGTTTACCCACACCAGAATTATGGCACAAACGAAGGTTGAAAGAAGTTTTTTCGGTTAAGAGTTAATGAAAAGCTACAAAATAAGGCTTCTTTAAACATTGAACGAAGGCAGAAGGCAGGAGGCAGAAGGCGCAAAGG
>CALNYB010000050.1:0-95851 GCA_942490675.1 Cyanobacteriota bacterium
AGCGTGCAAGTTTCCAAGCACTCGGCTCAAGCGATATCACTCTTTTTCAAAGTGAGTTTTATGGTGGCAGTAAAGATGTAGCCAAACAAGGTTATTAACGGTGTCTTTGCCTCCTTTGCTCCGTGGAACAATATGATGGAGATGTAAAGGTTCGTTATTGAATAGCGTTTGTCCACATACAGGGCATTTGAAGTCCTGTTTGCCAGCTATAAGTGCCTGTTTTTTGTTGAAAATATCAACTTCAGATTTGTTTGACTTCTTGTTTCTTTTTTCCCAGTATTCTCTGAGAGAAGGGTCATCAGGAGATGACCTTTTTACAACGAGAGAGTGTCTTTGAATCTTAGTCCAGGCAAATTTGATTATATAGTTACCAGATTTTTTATCTCCAAAGACCCATTTTTCATTAGGTCTTTGTAGGTTTAATCTGCCCCAGTATTTATCCTTAGTCCAATATTTTGGTTTATTGGGGTGGGTACGCTTTACATATCTAACCTCGCGGGTAAACATGTAGTCGTCTAAAGTTCTGAATGCTTTAGACGAAACTGCTTTATTTAAGTAGTTAGCTTTACCTCTTATAATGGGATTAATCTTACCTATGAGAACATCTACAGGTTTACCTATATGATTGAGAAAAACTTCTCTGATATCATTACGGGTCTTCTTGAGAAAGTCCTTGCTTGGTTTGATTAGTAACTTTAATCCAGTTTTCGTGTTTTTGACTTTGTAGTGTCTTATATTGAAACCTAAGAAGTTGAAGCCTTCTAGAAGATGTACAATCTTGGTTTTTTCAACGGATAAAGACAATCCTCTTGTTGAAAGCCATTGATTGACTTCGTTCATAGCAATCTCAGCATCTTCCTTGGTTTTGCAGAAGATTACAAAGTCGTCGGCGTATCTAACGAGGCATCTATCACCTCGAATTTCTCCTCTGTTGTTGTATTTAACCCCAACAGCTTTTTCCATGCCGTGTAAAGCAATATTGGCTAAAAGTGGTGAAATGATTCCGCCTTGGGGAGTTCCGCTTTTTTGAGGATGGAAAACATTTCTGTCTATGAATCCTGATTTAAGCCACTTTTTAATTAAATGTCTGTAAGGGAAATTCCCAATGATATCTAATAATTTTTCGTGGTTAATATTATCGAAACATCCTTTGATGTCGGCATCAACCACCCATTTCTTTGTCTTGTGAGGACGGGCAATTTGGTAGATTTTACCGATTGCGTCGTGGGGGCTTCTGCCAGGACGAAAACCGTAACTAATACCCTCGAATTGGGCTTCCCAGCAAGGTTCGAGAGAATTTTTTACAATTGCTTGTAAACATCTGTCTCTAATTACTGGTATTCCCAGAGGTCTTAGCTTTCCATTCTTTTTAGGAATGTAAACTCTTTTGGCGGGTATTGCCTTAGTATTGTGGTCGAATGCTAAATCGTAAGATAAAGCTAACCTTTGTTTTGGGGTTTTTACCAATACCTTATCTAGTCCAGCCGTTTTGCTACCTTTGTTTACTACCGTTACTCTCCTTACGGATTCTAAAACGTTAGAAAAACTGCGTAACATTAGCTTTTGTAGATTTCGGACTTTTCGCCAATTATTTTCTTGAGTTGCTTTGAATATACGTCTTCTAAGATTCCTAATATTTCGATAAACACTGTACCAGTTGATACTGTGCCAATCTGATATTCTCTCAGTTACGTTTGCAGAAATTTGCATCTAACTTTTCCTTTTGAGTTAAGTTTCTTGAAAACGGTGATATAAAGCTGATATCACCTGTGCTTACGTCAGCACCCTTTCGGGTAGAGTATTTGGACTCTTATTCGCTCAGTTGAGTCAAAAGTGTGACTATTCCTGTTGTCTTTCGACGTAGCGACATTTGCTTTTTAAGCTATCCTATTCCCTCTAAAGAATTAGGTATTCCTTGCGGTTTACTTACTCAGACATATTTGTCTGAGACTTCATAGGGGTTTTCCAGTTCCGCATCTTTGAGATACGACGCATTTAGATTCCTGCTATGCTCCTGTTTATCGAAGTTCGTGATAGTCCAATTGATTGTTGTACACGAAACAGTCAATTTAAATCTACTGTTATCGAGTGGATTTCTAAACTTCTCTACCCCTAGTCAACTTTTAAATTGGGATAGTCTTGAATATAGAAGCCTCAACACAGGTTCACAAATGTTAATCGTGTGCGTCTTACCCTAGCCCTTCTCTATCCAGATGTCTTGGATTCAATTGGGACATTTAACCCTCTAGCTGTGAAACATTTCCGTTACCAGAAATGCTCCTTCGGGCGGGTACAGCCTTGACTATTAGGCTGAAGTCTTTCTGAGGGACTTACTCTCCGATGCGACTTTTCAGGTCGCACGTGCAGTCTACTATTGTAGCGATATTAGGCGGCATCACTATTAAAGCTGGTTACCCCAGGCTAATTATTAAGTTTTTTTGCAAGGCGTGTAAGATGTGAGTCTCTAACTAGCAGCGATCGGTCGGCTATTTATCCCGTTTACACCGCTTAGTTTGGTGCTTAGTTTGGGACGCGGAGCGCTTGCACTAAAGCACTAGCTCCGCGTCGCCCTCGTATGGGGGTAATCGCCCCTAGTAATATATAAAAGATGCACATTTTTCGGAAGTCTTCAAACCATTACTGTATTAAGATCATAAATGGCACTTTGATAGCTTATCCAAGCTTGACAAAAATTAAACATCGCCATCATGGCTAAGAATATACTAAAAATTTTGCTGACCAAAGAGTTAGGTAGATTGGGTAAGATTCTAGTTCCAACTTGAGCACCAAGCATTCCAGCAATACCCAAAATCAAACCAGGGACATAGAGAACGTTGCCGTTTACTGCATGGAGTACACAAGAGGAAATAGTGGCTATGACAATTACCCCTAAGCTGGTGCGAACTGCTACTTTAATTTCTTCGTTTAGCAGCAATATTTGCAACGGAACCATGATTGCCCCGCCACCAATTCCTAATAAGCCAGCCAAAAAACCAGCAATACCACCAGTAGCAATCTTAGAAAATACAGGGTTAAACTTCTGTGCTGATTTCGGTTCGCGAGCAACTATTTTTTGACGTAACCTAATTAAACCAATGTTGACCAGTAGAAAGCAGGCAAATATCGTCATCAAGATATACTCAGGTATTTCTCCCGTCAGATATGCTCCAAGAGGCGCTGTAACAACAGCTGGTATGGCAATATAGACTACCCGCTGTAAATCTAGGTAGCCCATTCTCCAGTTATAAAAACTGCCAGTACTGGAACTCATAATAATTACTAAGCTACTGGTGGCAACAGCCTGAGCAAAAGGATAGCCTAAGGCTACCAATAAAGATACGATGACCAACCCGCCACCAATTCCCAGTAGTCCAGCCAAAATTCCCGCACCAATACCACCCCCAGCCAAGATGAGCCAGCTTACCATAGTTTTTAATTGATTAGATTATTTGAAGCAAAATTTCAATGCCCAACATAATCTAAATTATGAATCAAATGCTAGTTTTTGCTTGAGTCCATCATAAATCAAGTGTTATTACTTAAGTAATTTTATTGGTTTTTATAGCACTAGTTATCCAAACACAATACAAAATCAAACTATTCACAATTTATTCTTCATAATCACTTTCAATTTGAACATCTAAAGTATCCTCATCAAAATAAATATATAAAACATTAGGACGACAGCATACTTGACAATCTTCAGTATAGGACTGCTGCATTCCTGCACTAAGATCGACAAAAGTGCTGTTAGATTCACCACAGAAAGCGCAGAAATATTCGGCAGTTGTTTGCATATTTATTTAATTGACAATGAATAATTTTCTCAATCAAAGCCGTAATTACTAACTAGCGGAAATTAATTTTGTACTGCCATTGCTTCCTCTAGGTGTTTAACTAGAGTTTTTTGAGGTAATGGACCTTGAATATGCTGCCATGGCAGAATCGGTGCCCCTGTCGTCCAATGCTGATGAACGTAGTAATCTAGAGTCGGTATTTGTCCTCGTAGCTGCTTGAAGGCTCTTTTATAGCTACCTACAGAGTCACCATATTCTCTGGTTAGCTGGAGCAATTTTCCTAAACGGCGATCGCCCCGAGAAATTAAAGCCTGAATCACAGACCAATTATAGCTTTCAGGACGAAAATCGATTCCCTGCTTTCTGAGATTCTTTTCCAGATATATCAAGCGTTTTTTAGCATCGGGATTAACCCCAAACCATTGAAACGGTGTATGAGACTTAGGTACGAAGGTACTGCAACCCAAAGTTAAGCGTAATCCAGGCGCAGCTTGTTTAATGACCGACATCATCGTTACAGTCTCTTCTACATCTTCGATGGACTCTCTAGGAATACCCACCATACCATAGAGTTTCAAAGCCTTTAAGCCACCAGCCTTAGCATTGACTGCTGCTTGGATAATTTCCTCATCAGTAAGTTTTTTATTAACTATTTGCCTTAATCTTTCTGAGCCACTTTCCACAGCAATAGTAATTGAACGAGTGTCACGGTTGGCTAGAGTTGAGGCAAGCTTCTGGGTGAGAGTGTTCGTTCGTACCGATGCAATACTGAGACGGACATCTTGATATTGAGGTTGAGATAAATGATCAAGAATTGCTTCAAACTCAGGATGCTGCGTTACCGAGGCGCCAAGTAAACCTAAACGGTTGGTAACCTTTAAACCTTTTTCGATCGCAGGTATCAAAGAACCTGATAAAGATGCGGTGCGGAAGGGCAAAGTAAGATAGCTAGCGAGGCAAAAGCGACACATTTCGGGACAACTGCGTACAACCTCTACCATAAATATATTTTCCCAGGCTGCTTTTTCCGTTACTACAGTAGAAGCAGAGAGAGTATTCCCCCGATAGGTTTGTTTATGAACTGTGGCAGGAATGTCTGTATCGATAGGTGTGATCGCGCTAATTTCGCCATCAGGACTATGGTAAGTTACTTCATATAGGCTGGGTACATAAACTCCAGGAACTTGCGCTAAATGGCGGAGTTTAGTAGGGCGATCTGCATTGCGTACCTGCTGATAAGCATTAATAAAACAATCCAGCAGATCTTCTCCATCCCCTAGCAGAATTACATCAAAAAAATCTGCCAATGGTTCAGGATTAGCCGTCAATACTGTTCCACCACCAAACACCAGAGGATGATCTTCTTGTCGTTCCATACTGTGTAATGGAATATCTAGGGATTCTAATAGATTAAAGATATTAATATAATCAAGTTCCCAAGATACTGAAAATCCTAGCAGTTCGGGATTTCTCGGTAGCGGTTCCCTCAGATCGGTAAACAAGCGACTGACATCAACATCAGAACGCAGGGCTAAAGTTGCCCAAACAATTTGAAACCCTAAACTGGTAATACCGACAGCGTATTCGTTAGGAAAAGCAAAAATAGTGGGAATGGCATTTGTTTCAGGAGTTGCTGGGGTAAATAGCAGACGTTCTTGTTGAAATACAGTCACAAATTATGAGTTTTGCTTTTGAGTTTTGAATTGCAAAGTTAAGTATTTATTCATTATCGATCGCTTTGGGATCATATTGCAAAAAGCTTGATTAAACCTCTTCCATGAAGATGGGTCTCACTTCAACAGTGCGATCGCCCTTGTTAACCCCTACATATTAATCGCGATGCCTTTGGTTTGTCCTCAATGGGGCAAGGGTTTATATCGTATTTAGCTTTTTGACAAATATATGCAATTATTATATTGAGCTTATAGATTAGTTTCTTATTTTCTAATCCCTTTACTTTGAATGCCAGATTCATCATATTCAAAGCGAAAATTTCAGACTCGCCGTCAGTTTATCCAATGGTCTTTGCTAATGGGGACTATTTCTGCTGCTGCCTTAAGACTCAGTGCAGGAAGAGTTCAGCCTGCTGACTCAGTGAGAATCCCTCCTATCCCAGAGTTAGATAATAATTTGGATTCAAGTTTCGATCCGATGTTGATTTTGCGAGATTTTGATTACGGTACATTCAAGGAAGAAGATGGGCAGACCATACGAGAATTTAATATATATGCTCACAGCACACCAATACAGCTAAATAGCGCCATTGATTTTGTTAGTTGGAGTTTAAATGATCGCGTCCCAGGACCAACCCTAAGAGCTACAGAAGGCGATCGTGTGCGGATTATTTTTCATAACGAAGATGGACATTCTCATAGTCTGCACTTTCATGGGACTCATCCTGCTACAGAGGATGGTTTAAAGTCCGTCCGTCGAGGTAAAACCAATGTATACGAGTTTGATGCCGAACCTTACGGTGTTCATCCTTATCACTGTCACGTTTCCCCCGTAACTCGTCACGTCGGGAAGGGTTTATATGGCTTGCTTATTGTCGACCCGCCAGATGCTCGCCCCCCCGCTGATGAAATGGTGATGGTAATGGGTGCATATGATTTGGATAGTGATGGGAAAAATGAACTATATGCCTTTAACGGTATTCCTAATTATTTTCGCGATCGCCCGATTCCGATCTATCAAAATCAATTAATTCGTCTTTATCTACTCAATATGATTGAGTTAGATCCTGCTGTTACGTTTCATATTCATGCCAATATGTTTCAGTTATATCGTACTGGTCGCAGCTTAGAATCCAACGAGGAAAGCGATGTGATTACGATGGGGACTGCTGAACGTCATATCTTGGAATTTTCCTATAAATATCCTGGGAAATATATGTTTCATCCTCATCAGGATTATATTGCCGAACACGGTTGCATGGGATTTTTTGACGTAATTGCTGAAGATGCATAATTTGGCTCGATCAGGGATAAAAAGTCAATAATTTTTAAAATTATTGACTTTAATTTTCAACAATAGTAAAGTACTATTTCAGAACAAATAAGAATTATTCTCAACATTATTAATTATGTCTCGTAGAATTAAAACTATAGAATTATTTTTAGCTGTAAGTTTTGCAACTGCTGTAGGAACCCAGACTTTATCCTCCAACGCCTACGAAACCGATGAAATGGTTGAAGATAATACCTCTGAAACATACTGGCTGATTACTGAAGGCGGCGAAAGTGCTGAAGGCGGAGAAGGAGGCGAAGGTGCTGAAGGAGGCGAAGGAGGCGAAGGAGGTGAAGGAGGCGAAGGAGGTGAAGGTGCTGAAGGAGGCGAAGGAGGTGAAGGTGCTGAAGAAGGCGAAGGAGGCGAAAGTGCAGTTAGTACGGGAGATACTGAAGTTGACTACATGACTGTACTTGGTTTAATGAAAGGTCATTTAATTGCTGCTCAAGAACTAATTGCAGTACAAAACTACGAACAAGCTGAACCTCATATTGGACATCCTGTTGAAGAGCTTTATAGTGATATCGAACCCGTCTTGCCAGAGAAAGGAGTAGAAGATTTTAAGCCAACCCTAACTCAGTTACATGATCTCATTCAATCTGCGCCAGACTCACCAGAGGTACAAACATTATTCGATCAATCCCTAGTCTCTATCGATGAAGCGATCGCAGCTATTCCTGAATCACAACTCAATTCTCCAGACTTTGTACTGGATGTAATGGTAGAGATGTTAAAAAATGCGGCGGCGGAATATGAAGCAGCGATTATCAATAATCAATTTGTGGAAGTTGTGGAGTATCAAGACTCCAGAGGATTCGTGCTGTACGCTGACGAACTGTATCAAACTGTTGCCGAGGAGAAGAGCGCAACAGATCCCCAAGGTCATCAAACTATTACCGATAGCTTAACTGAACTAAAAACCGCCTGGCCATCTATTGAACCCCCTGATGCTCCTCTAAAAGAGCCATCGGAAGTTTATGGTTTGGTTTCTCAAATTGAATTTAGCAAATAGCGATCGCAATCTGAATATTCAGAGTTTTTTAGCTAAACCCTATACGACCCAAGCTTTACTTCAGGCGATTAAAGATGTGATTAATAGCTAAAACCGTCTTGGTGCAATTCCAGGGCTATTTCATTCTAAAAACGTCCATGAGCAGATCTAGGGATTGTGAGCAACGCCGTTGTGCCTGAGCCATATTAGTCCAGCCAGATTCTCGATAAAGATTGAGAGCCAGATTGCGTGCTTGTACAAACAGTCCCACTAAGGGAGTCGTTCGGATTCTTGAGGTATCTTCTCCTTGAGTAACATCACGTACATAATGGACTTTATTCTCAACCCCCCAATAGCCCCGAATTCTTTGTGCCAAGGGTTTTGCATTTTCCAACAACGAGGTGATGTAATAGCGCGTTTCTCGTGTCACAACGATCATGTCGGCCCGGAGTTCGGCACGCTCTGATTCGACTCGAATCAAGGTTTTGAGACCCGGCCAATCTCTAATGTTGCTCAGGTCACGACAAATACTGACCCTGGGTTTTTCAATGCGACCATGACCTTTATCCAGACTGTCAAAGGTTTGTTGTGGCTCAAAATGTTCTTTGACATCAGCGAGTAAACCACGGTGATTTCCTTTGAGTGCTCCGAGATAGTCGTTCTCACTCTCGATGATCAGCTCGGCTGTTTTTTTTGAGTATTGATTGCATCAAAGGCAAACACAACACCCTTGAGGGCTAGCTGCTCAATCATTTCTGACAAGGCTTTAATCTCATTGGTCTTGCTCTCAACTTCGTAGGGAGGCAAGATCAAACCTCGTTCCACTAGATAACCTGTGACCATCATGATTGCTGGATGGGTCTGACAATGGAATGGGGATTGTCAGTTTCCCTCATAAAGGAGTGCTTGAGCACTTTGCCATCTGCCGCTACGGTCTCTCCCGGCTGGGGAGTGATCTTAAAGAAGCGACTGAGACTTTGGGCGTAGCTCTTTTGCTCTGTCTGTAATAGAACACGGCCAATTGTGCTATAGGATGGTAAGGGGTTTTTCTCTGGCTTGAATAACTCCAACAATTCATTGTGATAGGACTTGAGCCAATCTCCAATAGCCAGAAAACCTCGATTCCCTGCGGCAACCGCCAGGGTAAACAGAGCCAAACATAAACTCTTGTCATGACGGCGCCCTGCTCGACGACGGAAATCTGGCAGCTCTACAAATACATCCAGAATAGCAGTTTGTGACATACTGGGGATTAGGGTATTATGACCAGCACATTATCCCCCTTTTTAGAATGAAATAGCCCTGGGGTAGCTCTACATCTAAATAAGGATTACGTTCTATAGTTCCTTTCTTCACTGCTAAATTAACACTAGGCATTAAGCAATTACTAAAGATTGGTTTGATTGTTGCTGGTTGGTATTTCTCAAGTAAGTAGGCAATAAACTTATCGCTGTTCATTATTTCAAGTAGTGAGGCATCCTTCCAGGGCAAACGCACCTTATTTTTACAATGCTTACGCCATAAAGGTTTTAGCTATTATTTAGTTTTGTTACTAAAATTTAAAACTCTTGCTACGTAAGGCTTACAGAATTTAGATGCGTTTGCCCTGGGCATCCTTCTTAAAGATGTCCCCTAAATAATTGTTCTCATATTGATACCAATGAGTTTTCTTAGTAGTAGCAGCAACCCTTTCTTTACTAACTAGTTTGTATGATTCCCATAGATCAAGAAGACTTGGTGCTTTAGTTGCTACCTCAAGCATTGCTGCTCTCTTAACAGAATACTTAGCTAAAGATGGGTCGTATTGGTTTAACTCAATATCATTGTTAATTAGTTGTGCCGTTTGGATTGCCTTGATCCAACCAGCTTCGGTATTAGTAGCAACAGATAATGTTTCTCTCGTTCCTTTCGGATAGGTAAATCTAAGTTTTACTGAGTTGCCACGAACATAAACATTTATCTTTCCAATTTTGGCTTTTTTATTCTCGTTATCTATATACATTAGATTAACCCTTTAAATAGCTGTATTAACGTGAGATAGAGCTATACAAAAGATATTTCTCTTACAAGACAATGACCGTGACTAGATGTGTAGTACTCTGTCAGATCTTGATATGACATCAATCAATATCTGGAATTAGTACATTGATAGTACTATGGTTGTTTTTACTGTGACAAAGGCTACGAGCATTTTGTGACAAGGGTTTTGGGCTGATATCACAGTGCATATACTGGGTTTTGGCGTGCGCCAATTCTGCGCCACTTTTTGTTTTTGAAGACCTCATCAGATATATCCCAATCTCACATTGACCGCTTATTAGAAACAATATGTCAGTGATTTGAATATTTACTTGATAAAATCTTTAACTTCTGGCATACTAATAAATGGCAAAGAAATAGCACAGCCTATAAGTTGTGTGTCTCATCAGTTCCCAAAGGGAGATTCGATGAAATGCGGGTGTAGCTCAGTGGTAGAGCGTCACCTTGCCAAGGTGAATGTCGCGCGTTCGAATCGCGTCACCCGCTTAATAAAGCTTAAATTAAGATGAATCCTATCAAAAGGTTTAAAAGCTTGTGGCTTCGTTAAAATTAGGTTTAGGAGTGCGGAGAAAGCCAAAGAAGATAATGTAATAATACATTTATCTTTAATAAATGACTATCAAAGTTTATCTTACATTTAATTCTTAGTAATCTTAATCAATAAGAGTGCGTTCACACAAAGTAGAAAAAATAGATCTTAGCAGTGAGTATCCTTGTCCTTGTAGAAGAAAAGGTAAGTTAAAGCCAATTGTACTCACTGAAGCTTTAGGGTGTGATCGCTGCCAGCAAATTTTTGTGGTAAAAAAAGATGGTCAGGTAATTGAACAATTGTCCTCTCTCTATCAAAAGAAGTCGTGGCGGTGGACAGGAAACCGTTGGAAAAATGTCTATGCTCGTTGGACGCAGAGCTATTTCTCGATGATGCTGATACTGCTGTCGAGCTTGACCATTTTAATGGTAGTGATCTTACCGACCCTATTGCATTGGCTGAATGTGCAGAGTATCATTTCCTGGATAGTGGTGTTTTTATTTTTAATTATGCTACTAATCCTATCCCTGTTCTTAGTATATCGGCATTAATAGCAAAGCAATGCACAGTTCATCAGACCAAATGCTGACCATAGTTCGACAATCTCATAAAGCTGCTGTTCAATTAGCTCAAGTATCTGGAGCAAAAAGAAGATTGGGGGGTGTTGGCGTTAGCGGAAGCAATGGAAAGCAGTTTTGATGAAATATTAGAGGCTAACACTTTAGACCTAGAAATAAGCCGCGAAATGGCGATCGCCGAGCCAATTGCAGACTGGTTAAAGCTAACCCCAGAAAGATTGGAAATGACAGTTTCGATTTTGAAACAGTTGTCTAAATCCGCAGATCCTACCAGAAGATTGATTAATGCTCCATACCAGCTAGAGCCATCTCAAACCTACTGTCAGTTAATTCCTCTGGGAACCATTGCTTTAATCTATGAAGCTTTCCCCGAACTAGCCGCGATCGCCGCAGGCATGTGTTTAAAAACTGGAAATAGCCTAATTACAAGAGGATGTAGTGCTGCTAGTAATTCTAATCAAACTATCTCTGCTATTGTAAAAAAAGCCCTAGCTACCACTGATCTACCCCCAAGTTCTTTATCAAATATTTCTCCTGATTTGGGAATTACAGTTCAGGAACTAGTTACTCAAGATCGTTATCTTAATTTGGTGATTCCTTATGGTCGACCTAGCTTAGTACATCAGGTAGCGGAGAAAGCCACTGCAACAGTGCTTAAAACTACTATTGGCAACTGTTATTTATATTGGTCACTCAGTGGAAATTTAGAATTGACCCGCCAGATGATTACTGATAGTCACGATAGTGAACCAGATGCTGTAAATGCGATCGAAAAAGTGCTGGTCAACCAAAACGTCAAGTCTTCAACTATGCGATCTCTGTTCAATAGTTTACAAAAACAGGGGTTTAACTTGCGAGGAGACGAAATATTGGTTGAACAGTTTCCCGAGTTTTTAAAATTAGTCACTCCTGAAGAATGGAGTAGATCATATCTAGCCAAAACGGTAGCATTTCGCTTCATCGAGAGTTTATCCCAAGCCGTATCATGGATTAATCGTTATAGTAGTGGTCATGCAGACAGTATTGTAACGGAATCCTATCAAGAGAGTCGTCAGTTTGTGCAGGGCATTGACAGCGCCTTAGTCTATATTAATACCTCACCTAAATTTTCCCGCAATCCAGAAGGGGGCGAAGATGTATTTTTAGGAATGTCCAATCAGAAAGGATATCGCCAAGGTTTAATTAGTGTAGAGACTTTTACGACCATTAAACAGGTAGTTCAAGGGTAATTTATCAGTCAACAGTAATCAGTCCCGTACCACAAGGGCATAACATCAAGCGGGATAATATAATCAGTAATTATTTAATGATTCATCCACAGCGTATTGAACCACAGCCAGGACAAGAATCCGTCTGGGATTATCCTCGTCCTCCACGTTTAGAGCGATGCCTTTATACCACAAGGGTACAATGTGCGAAGCGGTATCCTTTAGGGCGGCTAGCTTCGCAATCGCCTAAGCAAATTAAAGTTGTATTTAATGAGATGACTATTGCCGATAGTTGCAATACCTATCGAGTATTAGAAACCAGTCATCCTCCCGTCTACTATATTCCACCAGAAGATATTCAAATGGAATATCTTGAAGCAGTAAATTTTGGGAGAACATTTTGCGAATGGAAGGGATTAGCTGCCTATTATAATTTGAACGTTAAAAATCAAAAAGTTATCAACGCAGCTTGGTATTATCCTCAACCAACCACAGCATTTTTGCCTATTAAAGACTACGTTGCCTTTTATCCGAGTAAAATGGATGCTTGCTATGTCGATGGAGAATTAGTTAAGGCACAAGCAGGAAACTTATACGGTGGCTGGATTACTCAAGATATAGTAGGACCCTTTAAGGGGGAGGCTGGTAGTCAGGGATGGTAACTCTGAAGGGACAAGGGATGAGGAGCAAGAAGTAAGAGTAGTTGAATGTTAAAAAGAGGGAAAAACTATGCTTAGGGCTTGGTTGTTTGGTGTGGTTATTTTGTTTGTGTTGGCAGAGTTTAGTATTTGGCTAAAACAGTTTATGTTGCCGTTGCCAATTTATATTTTGGGTGGTGCTTTTTTAGCGATCGCTTCAAACTACGAAAAAGGTTTGATATCCTTATTTCGTGAAGAAGAAGCCTTGACCTCTGACGTATTAACTCAAACTGCTACTTTAGTTAATCAAGGGAAAGTCTTAACCAACGGTCAAAAAGAAGCTGTCAGTCTTCCCGAAACCAGCCAAGATCGGCAAAATAATCAACCACAAGACTAATTCGTTTTGATCACTACTTTAATTTTGCCAAGTCGGGTAAAAATGATCTATCGAAGGCGAAGTAGTCGTAAATTCAGACTGAAATCACATTCAATCTGAATTTTAATCAGCATCATGTAAGTAGCTGTTTTGACTATCGGGACTTTGACAAAAAACTAGGTTCAAAAAGGGGTGAAAGCCTGATATATCAATGGTTTAACCTCAAAATAGCTAAATCCTTAATATATCTGGGTTTCAGGCGAATTTACCTCGACGAGGTAAATTCGGCTTCTGGCAAGGCTTTCACCCCTTTTTGATAGGTAAAAATTGTCAAAGTCCCGTTAGTAAGCTAAAAAACTTATCGTTATTTTGTGCGTCATGTTAGTAACAATTTAGTAACAATGATGAGTATTACTATATAGTCATACCAAATTTGCAGGCGATCACCTTTAGTTTTCCCTATACTTAAGATCAGAGTTTTTCAATTCAGTAAACATAAATTGCCGTCTATATCTCTATATCAATAATTTACATTTTGTATATTTATGCTTTCGGTTATCTATTCTCCAGAGTTTTTAGAACATGACACGGGCTATGGACACCCAGAAAAAGCAACCAGGTTGACGGCGATCGCCGATGCTCTTAAAGCAGTGGAGTGGCAAGATCAAATTAAGTGGCAGTTACCAACTCCTGCTATGTCCAGAAACGTACTGTCTTATATTCAAAAAGTTCATACTCTAGAACATATAGAAAGAATTAAGCAAGTTTCGGCAACGGGCGGAGGATATTTAGATGGGGATACACCCATTTCGGCACGCAGTTATGAAGTTGCTTTGTTAGCGGTAAGTGCCTGGTTAGATGGGATTGACCAAGTTTTAGATCATAAGCCTACCTTGGTGTTAGCCCGTCCCCCAGGACATCATGCTACCAGGAATACGGCGATGGGGTTTTGCTTGTTCTCGAATGCGGCGATCGCCGCAGAGTATGCTTTAACTAAACCCAACGTAAAACGGGTTGGAATCTTGGATTGGGATGTTCATCATGGCAATGGGACAGAAGCGATCGTCAAGGATAACCCGAATATTGCTTACTGTTCCTTGCATCAGCATCCTTGCTATCCAGGGACAGGTACTAATGCAGGAAAAAGCGGGAAGTACCAGAATATTTTGAATCTACCGTTGAATGCAGGCAGTATCCTGACCAACTATCAATCAGTTTTCCAACAAGAAGTAATACCTTTTTTTCATGATTGGCAACCAGATATCTTGATTGTTAGTGCTGGTTATGATGCTAATGATGATGATCCCTTAGCTGGTATCTCCCTTAAGCCAGAAGATTATGGTTTACTAACAAAATATGTATTAGAAATTACAAATTTTCCTCTATTTGGTCTAGAAGGCGGTTATCATTTAGAAGCTTTAGCTCGATCAGTAGTTGCCACTTTAAGTGTTTGTCTGTAATAGTTGTTAATTATTTAGCAACATTCCTATTGAAATTCTTGCAACAAACTTAAGCCTAAATACCCATTGTTTTGGGTAATTCTGCTAAATAAAAAAATAGTTCGGCGATTAATAATATGCATATTGCTACCTCTGAACCATCTTTGTACCAGTTAACTCAGTGCTTGGATGTACCTCTTATACCCCTCTCTGTTGGGGCAGAAACTCTTAAATCTTACGTTAGTAGTGTTATTGAGTTATTAATTAAAGAGCAGCTTCAAGTAACTGTTTGGGTTAAGTTACCGCAAACTAAAAGCTGGCTCAATCAGGTTCAGAGATTACAGAGAGAAGGTCATGCAGAGCGCATTTTTATCTGTAGTAGCCAGAGAAACCATCCTGCAATATCTTTGCTCAAGGATACCTCTGCCCAAACCCCAGTTGTTTCTCTAAGGCTAAATCAAAGCTCTACGTTACAACGAGAGTCTTTTTTAATTGTCTCAGCAACAGATTTTTGCTCCCTAGTGCTAGCTCAATGGCAAAAAAGCAAAATTCAAATTAATTCTTCGGGGAAAAGATTGCAACAACCATACTTACAAATGGTTTCTAGTTTTGCTCCCCAAGCAATTACGCCGATCCTCTGGGGAATCAGACAGAATATACTGTCTGGGACTAGTCTGACAGATGACAATTTCACAATTGACCCTCATTTAGAAGTAAAATCCGACTTACTGAATAAACTAACTATTGAGCAGATAAGTCAGAACGAAATATTACAAACTGCTTTAAATTCAATATCTAAGACAAATCATATTCCCGAACAAAGCTCAACTGTATTAGGGTTACAGGAAGATTTTCTGGATAATTTAGTTCAGGAATTGCGATCGCCGATTACCCATATGAAAACAGCACTAAGTCTATTGGAATCGAAACAGATCAAAGGAGAGCAGCGTCAGCGTTACTTACAAATGGTAAGTGATCAGTGCGATCGGCAAAACTCTCTAGTTAGTGGTTTACTAGGATTATTGCAATTAGATACGCCGATAGAAGCAGAATATCTCCGTTTGGACGATGTTGTTCCAGGAATAGTCAGCACCTATCAACCTTTAGCCGAAGAAAAAGAAATTCAGCTAGGATACACGATTCCTGCCAATCTACCGCCAATTTCTTGCCCTCTCCCGTGGTTCAGACAAATTATCATTAATCTGCTCAACAACAGTCTGCAATTTACTCCCGCAAAAGGAAGAGTATTTGTGCAAGCAGCACTTAAGAAAGAAAATGACCAGATAGAAATACTGGTTATGGATACGGGGGTAGGTATTCCTAGTCAAGAAATCAACAAAATTTTCCAGGGATTTTATCGCACTAAACCTACTACAGAGGAGAAAGTAACGGGTGCAGGTTTAGGGCTAACTTTGGTAAAACAATTGATTCAACGCTGTGGAGGCACTATTTCTGTAAGTAGCAAAGTTAACAAGGGAACCACCTTTAAGATCCTGATGCCAGCAGTACCTATAGAACTTACCTGATCTTGAAGGGAGGAAGTTTAATCATAGAGATTCAAGGTGAACAGCAACGATCAAGAAAACCGTAATGCTATTGGTTTGATACTGCCGATTATTTGGCTAGTAATTGGTTGCTCCCTTTAGGAGGCATTGGCATCAGTCTATTTGTCGTAGGCTGGCAATGTAATAGTCAGCAACAAGCAAGGGAATTTAATTCAGGTTCCCAGCTCGGATCAATACAGTGGCTATATCATTCATGGCATCTAATTCTTCGTTGGTTATGTCCGTTGATAATTGTTCTCATTATGCTGTATAACCTTAAAGTGTTGTGATACTAAATATGATGGCAAGCGAACTCCGAACTTACAAATTCACTTGATTTCTAAAGTGTTTTTATACAGACTATCAAGATTTTTAAACTCTCTTCTGGTAGAAAATTTGGGTAAGATCTCTTTGCTAAAAGCTTCAGCTGCTTTTGAACAATAGCGATTAGGATTAACGATTACTGCCAAGGTACGTCTAATATCAACTTCTTTAATTCTCGCTCGATGCAGTATTCCCATTTCCAGCTCCTTGGCGATCGCTGTAGTGGAGACAAAAGCTGCCCCTAAACCTGATTGCACCGCATTTTTAATTGCCTCAATGGAATTTAGCTCCATTTCAATTTTTAAGCGTTTGGGGTCAATTTCATAACAACTCAGAACTTTATCTATTACCTTACGTATTGTGGATTGAGAATCTAAGGTAATAAACTTCAGCTTATACAAATCCTCTTTCTGAATTAAGCCTTCTTTTGCTAGTAAGTGATTGGGAGGCAAAATCAGAGCGAATTCATCATCGGCATAGGGGATAATATTGAGTATCTCCTGTAATTCTGTCGGTACTTCCCCACCGATAATTGCTAGATCTACCTGTCCATTAGCTACAGCCCAAGAAGTGCGTCTGGTTGAATGAACCTGAAGTTGTACCGATACATCAGAATATTTTTCGCGGAATAAGCCGATCATGCGAGGGATCAAATATGTTCCCGTAGTCTGGGATGCGCCAACAATTAAAGTACCGCCCTGAAGATTTTGTAAATCTTCGATCGCCCGACAGGTTTCTTGGCATAAGGAGATAACTCTTTCTCCGTAGCTTAGTAATAAGTGTCCTGCTTCGGTTAACTGTGCTCTGCGCCCACCACGATCAAACAAAGGAACATTTAACTGCCTTTCTAAATTTTGTACTTGGAGACTAACAGCAGGTTGAGATACATAAAGACTGTCAGCAGCACGTTTAAAGCTCCCCTCTGTCGAGATTGCCTTCAGTATACGGAGTTGGTCAAGGGTAAAAGGAATATCAGACATAAAATTCCAGTAGCGATTTTTAAAAAAATGTTAGTTATCAGAACGTTATTTAAACGTATTATTAATAGTGCTTAATCTTTAATAATTTTCGTGTTCGTTATTTGCACAGTATCACGATTAGGGCATCTAATTAACTTTTAATTATTGCTATTATCAGAACTGATTAATAATACATATATGAATATCTCGATGACAAATTTGAGCTGGCTAACAACTAGTCACTTTATTATGGTGGCTTTATTGCTGGGTTTTGCTATTGCCCACAGTGGTTTGGCTGCTCTTCGTCCTTGGGCAGAAACTAAAATTGGAGCGAGGCTATACCGAGTATTCTTTGCTTTGGTAAGCATTCCTTTTGCCACTATTTTAATCATCTATTTCGTTAACCATCGCTATGATGGACTGCAATTGTGGCAGTTGCAAGGAGCCGCAGGAGTCAAATCTATAGTTTGGATTTTATCGGCGATCTCTTTTGTATTTCTCTATCCAGCAACTTTTAACTTATTAGAAATTGCTGCGGTTCAAAAACCCCAGGTATACTTGTTTGAAACAGGGATCATTCGTATTACCCGTCATCCTCAAATGGTAGGACAGGTGATTTGGTGTATCGCTCACACCCTCTGGCTAGGAACAACCTTTACTCTGGTTACATCTTTGGGGTTAATTGCCCATCATTTGTTTGCCGTCTGGCATGGCGATCGCCGTTTAGCTAAAAGATATGGCGTAGCTTTCGCTCAAGTCAAGGCTCGTACTTCGATTATTCCCTTTGTAGCTATTATTGATGGTCGTCAGGGGATCAAGTGGCAAGAATATTTACAGGAATATCTACGCCCTGCTTATCTTGGTATCGTTGCTTTTGTCATGCTTGTTTGGTGGGGACACCCTTGGCTGATACAGGCAACTTCAAGAGTATACTGGTAACTTTATGTTTAAACTTTATGGTTAAATTATGCCAAAACTGTCAAATAATACCCTTTCAGATGATCCCAATTAGATGTAGCATAGCTCCAAGTATCTAAAACAGATTTGTACAGACATTTTTATATATGCTATTCGCAGTTAATGAAACCAATTTTCAGCGAGAGGTGCTGGAGGATTCTCGACCAGTATTGGTACATTTTTGGACTCCTTGGTGTGGCTTGTGCCGTTTAACCAATCCCACATTAACGACACTTCAACAAGGCAGCAACGAATCAATTAAATTAGTCTCGATTAACGCAGACGAAAATTTTAAACTAGCCAACTACTATCGTCTGAGAAATTTACCCACGATTATGCTCTTTCATAATGGCAAGCTAATCAAGAAATTGGATAACCTTGACAGTAGAGATCGCCTAAAAGCAGCTTTAGAAGAATTGATGAGCAATCAGCAATATATTACCTCCTAATTCCACTCACAATATGTTATCGAATAAAGATAAATATATTAAACGCCTGATGTTAATTAGCTTCCTATAAAGTTTACTAGTTCGTAGCTCTAAGCTCTAAGCCTTTTTGGAATGACTATTGTTCAGACCCAATATAAGACAGTAGAGTGTTGATAAAAACAACAATACCTATCATTTCTAAAAATTCTTCGATAGTAGTAGCCATTGCGTGAATCATACTGGCTTTACCGTAAAACTCTTGAGTAAACGAACCTACTATTTCCATTCCTGCGCTGCCAAAGATATAAATGCAACCTGATATGATAAACATTTTTCTGGTTGCCTGAGGTAAATGTTGCAAAAATCGACGATAGGTAAAAATAAATATTGCAACCAGAATGCTAAAAACAATGACCCAGGAATCACTATATAAAATATGCTCCTTCTCGAATAGAAACCGCAGCTTGAGATCCTCATGGATACTAATTGCTTCATCTACAGCAAGATAGGAAAAGATAATACTCAACCATAACCAATGACGATAATATCTATCTTTGAGATTTTTTTTCTCTAGACTAATAAAATAAATAATTACGCTACAAAGCAACAAAATTATAGAAGAATACCCAGCAGGAATATTTTGTTCTTCATTTAAATTAAATACATCCAAAAGTTCAGAGCCATACTCAAAGTTGAAAACATATTCAAAAATGTTACGCAGCAGCCCAAGGAGATTAATAATAATAGTCGTGATTAATAAAAATCTGACAATTTTTTTGCTTGGAATAGACAACATAAATCTCGTTGGGAATAAAAGAACAAAGTATTGATCTAGTTAAATAATTCAAACACCTGGCGACAAAATAGTTTTAGTTGCTTTTCTGCATCTTGCGCTGGTTGACATTGACCAACGCACTGCCAACTATCTATGGTTGAAAATTTCCAAGCCTGACCAATATGGCTAAAGCCACAGGTTTCGACACCGATGAACTTTTCTGATTTTTCTGAAGGGTCTTTGTAAAAACGTATTTGCACCAGAATGCTATTACTTTGATAACGTCTACTCCAGCCAGGAAAGTGAAATCCAATATCAATCGAGTCGGGATCGACTAGCTCACGGGTATTAGGGTCATTTTTCCAGGGTTTGAGGTCAGCTTTGGCATCGGGAAATTGTGCTTTGAATAAAGTGACAACAGAGGCAATTTTGGTAGCAATATCTAAACCTTTGGCTCTCTCCGACGCATTCATGCTCAACCTCCTCTTGTTGATCTTTATTTAAACATCTGTTTAAACATTTAGTGCAAGAATCAATTAGATTTGCTGTATCGATTGATAGAATTTGTTCAAAAATATTGTTCAAAAATATTGTTCAAAAATATATTGCGAGACAGGATATTTTACAACCCAGCATTAAAATTATTCTAACCATTGGATCGTAATTTCGTCGGGCAAATATGGAACTTAAAATTTTAAAACTCAATCAAGCTGCGATTATTCCTCAATATGCTCATCTTGGGGATGCAGGACTAGATCTATTTGCTCTGGAAGAGACTGAGATATTACCAGGTGAAACACTTTTGATTAAGACTGGTATTGCGATCGCACTCCCTCCAGGCTACGAAGCGCAGATACGTCCTCGCAGTGGACTGGCTTTGAAACATTCTATTACCGTCTTAAATTCTCCTGGCACAATTGATGCAGGGTACCGAGGAGAAATTGGCATTATCTTAATCAACCATGGAAAAAAAGCATTTCAAGTTGTTCCAGGGATGAAAATAGCCCAAATGGTTATTAGTTCTTTTATTCAAGCTAAAGTAACCATCGTTGATCAACTAAATGTTACCGCTAGAGGGAAAGACGGTTTTGGCTCGACAGGATAAATAAAATTGCTTGTTGGGAATCTCCCGATTTATCGGGAGAGGATGTCAATCATTTAATATGTTGCAGAATCAACTGGCTGATAAATGCTACCAAAACCACGATCGCGCTTGATCTCAACAACCAGATCGGCAGTATTAGTTAAAGGCTTAATAAATAACTCTGGATGTAGAGCTTTCCAAAAGTATTCCACAAAGCGATTAATCTCCTCATCTCTCATACCTGTTTTCCCTGTAGCGATCATCTTATGTTCAGCTTCCTTTCGCCACTGCTGACTAAGACGATAATCTTCGGGATATAGCACAACAAGACTGTCTAGTTTTGCCCATAAAGGTAAGTAAGCCTGCAAACGCTGATTACAATTCTTAGCAAATTGTATGTCTTCTGAGGTGATAAGTGGTGTAGGGGGATCAGCGAAAAAACTTTCTGCTATGGGTTGCACACCGACAAACCAGCCTTCAAATAATAAAATGTCTGGCTGGGGGATATTTTCTGGATCAATGCGATCGCCTGCACCATCATGCAATGACTTATCAAAACGAGGCAGAGAGATCTCCGTTGTGTTATCTTTCTGTAAACATTGCTCAATCACCTTTATTCCTAACTGAACATCATGTGTCCCTGGGGGACCACGCCAGATCAGACGGGGATCTTGTTGTTGCAAAGTTTGTCTTGCTGCATAAGTCAGGTACAGATCATCAATCGACAGGGTAGCGACAGAAAAACCCCAATGATTAAGAATAAATTTCAGAACCATGCAGAGAGTACTTTTTCCTGTTCCTTGACCCCCTAGAATTCCCTGAATTAAAGTCCTGTCTAGGGCTTTCCTCGCTTTAACTAAATCTGATGCTAAAGGTAGCCATAGTCTTTCTAAGTTATCTAAAGTTCTCTGACGATCTTGTAATCCTAAGCTTTCACAAAATTCTATGACCTTAGATAATAAGTCCTGACTATTCATCCCTTATCCCTTATCCCTTATCCCTATCATTTATGACCCCAACTTGAAGGCTTCTAAAAATAGACTATAAATTAAACCAATTTTAAATAAGTTAAGCACATCAACATAGAGCGATCGCCTTGCAGGTAATGAGTTTTCTTGCTGGCGGTTACGACGGGTATAGACCAACTTATTAATTAATTCTGTAAAGGCAAATAAAATAGTTGCTGCGGGAATATCCCAAACCGCAAGCTGTCCAGTAGTCGTTACAATTGCCGAACCCATAAAGAATCCCAGCAGGATACTAATCAGACTCAAAGAAACACGCCGCCAAGGATTGCTAAACAATAACTCTAGGCGATCGCCAGTAACATCTACTAGGGTATTGAGGCGAGTACGTTGCATTACTAATTACTAATTTCTAACTGTTGATTTATGATTGTTCACTGACAAACTACTTATCAATACGGCTGTAAATCCATAAAGAACTTATTAGCCCAGTAGAATGAGCTAAAATAATGCTGAAGCATGCTTGTACAATAAATACGTCTAGAGAATTAACAAACTCAGTGGTGCTTTGATTATTGAAAACTTTAGCAGGATCAAAAGCCAGAGTTTTGGAGAGAACTATACCCGTAATCGTTTGTCCGCTCAAAATAGTAATTATCGTGCCAGTAATGCTAGTGATAATTGCAATTTGAAGTATTTTAATAGTGGTAGACTTCTTGGGAGGAGTAGTGTTGGGTCTAGCAAATTTATCTGCCATTTTGCCGTATCGAAAGGCAATACATATTCCTACAACTAGACAAATTAATCCGCAAACAGCACAAAATAAGCTAAATCCAATACCAGGACTGCTTCTTTCTGTTTTATTTACGATCGCCAAAGCTAGGGTAACTGTAGATACAACTCCCAATACCAACTGTACCCAAAATCCTGCTAATCCACCCCATTTTAGAGCATTAGCTACCCGACGCATCCGCAACGATTTTGATAGTGGTGGTGGAGCAGAGTTAGTATCACCAGAAAAGGGGGTAATTTCAGATTCCTTAGACATAGTTAAACTTTCCTAGATAAATATAAATATGGATTTAACTTAGTTCGCCATTAATTTGAGAGGCATTGCTTAATTAGGGTATATAACCAAAATTATGATTTTATCGACTCACTGGGAATAAGAAAAAGCTTAGAGCTTATAACAGTTAAGAACATTATAACTATCACTTTATATTCATTAAACTAACAACCTACTTGAGATTACATATCAATCAATATTGACATCCTCCCGCCACTAAACCACTGACTCCGTTTTCACTTCGTCATTGCCTATAGTGGGGGATTCCAACTCTCGCAAGTTGGTCTTTCTGTTTCGCCCTGTGCCAACTAGAATACTGTTACCAATACTCCCCGTCGCATCCAGTCCGCAGACATTTTGAGCAAGGAAGCGTGCTGGGGTTTCCCCAGCATACGCAGGTCTTGCTTGAAAGACGATCTGCCCGACCGCCTGTACTCCCCTCCCCGATTTCTAATTTCTTGGCTAGCTGCTACATCTCTTGTGGTTGTGTACCCGCATTCTTGGCAGTGGTGAACCCGAACATCTAAAGCTTTCTTGCCCGTATGTGCGCCACAGTTAGGACAAGTCTGACTTGTGCCGTCCTTATTTACCTTGGCAAAATAAGTGTCTGTCTTCCAGCACACCCACTGAAGAATATTTACGAATTGACCAAAACCAGCATCGGCTGATGCCTTAGAAAGCATTCCTCTTTGCCAAGATACAAAATTGAGATCTTCAATAAATATCATTCCCGTGTCTTGTACGAGTTGATGGCTTAGTTTAAAGTGCCAGTCTTTACGAGCATCACTTATTCGTTGATGTAGTCTAGCTATTTTCTGATTTAACTTGTGTCGATTGTTCGAGCCTTTTTGTTTGTTTCTCAGTCTACGGGACAGCAATTTAAGCTTGTATTGTAGGGTTTTGAGAAACTTTGGTCGTTTAATCTCTTTGCCGTCACTGGTAGCTATAAATTTGTCAAAGCCTAGATCTAAACCTCTGGGATGTCCATGAGGCAATGGATTTGGAACATCAATATTTAACTGTAGTGACAGCATCACAAAATAACCAGATGCTTTTCTTACTATTCTTGCTTGCTTTGGAACGAACCCATCTGGAATTGGACGAGACATTCTCCACTTAACACTTTTTAGCCCAGGTAACTTAATCGAGTCAAAAGATATTGGGTTTTTATTTAACTGAGGAAAAACAAATGACCTCAATCGGTACTTGTTTTTAAACTTCGGAAACCCAAAGCCGCGATTCTTCATGTCGTCCCATGCTCTATCTAATGTTCTCAATGTTTGCTGTAAAACTTGAGCATTGGCAGATTTGAGAAATTCAATATCTTTCTTGGCTTCTGTTAGTTGTTTTGCTTGTACGTGGTAATTAGGGAATGGCTCATCAACCGACATGATGTATTCACCTTCAATTGAGCAAGCGTTGATTGGAGACTTCCGAGACTTACACCAGTCTTTACGATACGAGAGCGCAAAGTTCCAAACAGAGCGACATACATTAAGAGTGTTCTCAATGCTTTCGATCTGTTCAGAAGTTGGTTCTAGTTTGTACTCGTAAGTCAAAGTAAGCATAGTTGTATTGTAGCCTACACAGTGCAACTATTCGTGTAGAAAATGTAAAGAATGGCTACAATGAGCAGCGACCCCGCGTCTTTTTAAGACGCTAGGGAACGCGCTGCGATGTTTATGTTGTTGAACAAAATTCTAAGGGCGTAATTCTGGGGTCTCCCCAGAATGTTGACCGCCCGCATCACCCCGCCATATGCGGAGCGGTATCCTTTAGGACTAAATGCTACATCCTTGGCATTTTAGTGGGGGTACTCTTTTGTTATCTTAGATAGACTAGATATATGAGAGAGTTAGCGAGGTGGTTACAGATCTGTCCTTAGAGGCAGATTTGAGGAAAGTCCGGACTCCCGAAAGACCAGACTTGCTGGGTAATTCCCAGTGCGAGCGATCGCGAGGATAGTGCCACAGAAAAATACCGCCTTTTTAGTGAACAATAACAGTAACCAATGAACAGTGAAGACTGGTAACTGGTCACTGATAACTGGTAACTGAATTGGTAAGGGTGCAAAGGTGCGGTAAGAGCGCACCAGCAGTATCGAGAGGTACTGGCTCGGTAAACCCCGGTAGGGAGCAAGGTCGGAGGGATTATGGTTGGTCTTTTTCCGATCCCAATTAAGGAGAACCGCATGAGGTGTTTGGTAACAGACATCCTAGATAGATAACCGCCCTCAAATCAAAGTTACTTTGGTTCGAGAACAGAATCCGGCTTACGTTCTAACTCTCTCCATCTCATTTTGTCCAGAGCTAAATGTTTGAAAACCCTAGACGACAAAAACAATTAAAAATATTAATCCAAAAGTTAGGATTGCCTATCACTGCACCAGTCAACTGGTCTTTGCTCGACTTGGCACTAACCCACCCTAGTATTTCCCCTACCCACAATTATGAGCAGCTTGAGTTTGTTGGTGATTCGGTGGTACGACTAATATCTGCCGAGTTGCTGTTAGAGATTTATCCTCAAGAGCCAGTCGGTGAATTTGCCGCTATTCGTTCTATTCTAGTAAGCGATCGTGTTTTAGCCGAGTTAGCTGAAAGTTGTGGCATTGAGCCTTATCTGTTGATTGGTAGCAATGCGACAGGCAATCCCGCAGGCAGGCAATCTTGGTTAGCTGATGCTTTTGAAGCAGTTTTAGGTGCGCTATATCTTAGCACCCACAATATGGATTTGATTCGTCCCTGGTTGGATCGGGCATTAACCACCAGAGCCGCAGAGGTACTTAAAGATCCTGCTCGCTTTAATTATAAAGATGCTCTCCAAGAATGGACTCAGAGAAAATACAAAATATTACCAAAGTATCAAGTAAGGGAAAATAAACCGCTTGAATCATCTCCAGCAAGAGAAATTAAACTTAAATCATCTAAATCATCTAGATTATCTCAGCAAGAAAATCTTTTCGTAGCAGAAGTTTGGCTCAAAGAGCGTTACCTCGGCAAAGGTTATGGTCGTTCCAAAAAAGCCTCAGAACAAGCTGCGGCTAAAGATGCCTTCTTGGCGATACAGGCTACTGAAGAATGATTACTTATCACTCTCGATAAACATCATCGTTAAATGCTGCATTCTGTAGGCGAGCTCGTAGGTGAAATGGGTAGAGGCAAGCAGGGAGAGTTGTTTATCAGGATTTATTCCTCAAAACAGAGTTGACGCTCTACTAAACCTGAAATCAAATCAACAGGTTGATAGTTTTCCTTGGTAAACTTATCTAAAGGAAATGAAGAAAACTAGAATCAAATTAACAAATTAAATTGTGACATCATGGCGGAAAGCTCTATCGTTGAGGATCGCGACTACACATTAATCATTGATAAAAGTGGCAGTATGTCAATTAACGATCGCCCTGGAGGCAAAACTCGTTGGGAATCTGCTCAAGAATCTACCCTGGCTTTGGCTAATGAATGTGAAAAAATAGATCCCGATGGCATAACGGTCTATTTATTCTCTGGTCGTTTTCGTCGCTACGACAATGTTACTGCTGACAAGGTAAGTAAAATATACACTGAAAATGATCCGATGGGACGGACAGATTTAGCCAGCGTCCTCAGCGATGCCGTGAATAATTACTTTGAGCGCAAGATAGCAGGACAAGCTAAAGCAAATGGGGAAACCATTATTGTTGTTACCGATGGTGAACCTGATGATTATAAAGCAGTAATGCGTGTAATTATTGATACCTCTCGCCAGATTGACCGAGATCAGGAGTTAGGTATTTCTCTAATTCAGGTGGGCAATGATCGTAAAGCCACTCAATTTCTCAAAGCATTGGACGATCAATTAGAATCTGCCGGCGCAAAATTCGATATTGTCGATACTATTACCATTGACGAAATGCAGGGGTTAACTTTGGCGGAAGTTTTATTAAACGCTGTTGTAGGGTGATTTCAGTTAACAGTCCCATACCACAAGGGCGCTTGTCCCATCTTCGTGGCTTGCACCAAACTAAGCGGTGTAAACCCTCGAATGGGAGGACTTGTCCCATCAAGTGGGATAACATCAAGCGGGATAATATCAACAGTCAACAGTTAACAGTGTTTAGAGCTTTATTTGAGAAAACCTAACACTAATGATTAACAAACTATTAGGATGTAAGAGTGATGCAACCTTATCCCTTACATTCATTAATCGAAGGTAACTGGTTCAAGTTAATTTGTGGAGCTAGCTATCAACATCTTCCTGCGGTTCGCAGCTTGGCTTTAGCATATAGTTTAGCTGGTGCTGATTGCATTGACGTGGCTGCCGATCCTGCTGTAATTTCTGCTGCACAGGAGGGAATTGCAGTAGCACAAAAATTAAAAGCTGAATCAAAAGCTGTAACAAAACCAATTACCTTGCCTTGGTTAATGGTAAGTATTAATGATGGAGAAGACCCTCATTTTCGTAAAGCAAAGTTTGAGTCCACTCAATGTCCTGCCGATTGCCCCCAACCCTGTGTTCAGGTATGTCCTGCTGAGGCAATAAAACTCAGTTTAGGAGGAGTTGTAGATTATCTATGTTATGGTTGTGGTCGCTGTGTACCAATTTGTCCTCAAGAATTGATCGCTACTCATTTTCATAAATCGAGCTTAGAGGAAGTCTTACCTTGGATTGAATCAAGGTTGATAGATGCCCTGGAAATTCATACTCAAGTTGGTCATTATGATGATTTTAAGCGGGTATGGCAGGAAGTTTTACCAGTAATTGATCAACTGAAATTATTAGCTATAAGCTGTACTGATGCACCCCATGCTATAGAGTATTTGCGATCGCTTTATGAATTGATCAGTCCGTTACCTTGTCTACTGGTTTGGCAAACGGATGGACGTTCCATGAGTGGCGATATTGGCAAAGGAACTACTCATGGGGCGATCGCTTTTGCACAAAAGGTATTACAGGCAGAATTGCCTGGATATATTCAACTAGCGGGAGGAACAAACGACTATACGGTAGCTAAACTAAAGCAGTCAAAAATGTTACGACAACATAATTCACTAATAGCCAACTCCGTTTCTGGTGTGGCATATGGTAGTTATGCTCGGGCAGTCTTGTCGCCAATATTAAACAAGTTAGAAACAACTGAACTGCAACCAAAGCAATTTAATTCAATTACCAATCAGCCAATGAATCAGCTTAACTTAAAACTAGAACAAGACCAGGAAGTATTAGAGCAAGCTGTAAATACAGCTAGTCTGTTAGTGAATCAAATAAAAAAAGCTCAACGCTAAACGCGGTGCATTATTTTCTTGCACGAAGCTTTCCCAGATTTGATAAATTATTCAATTTTTATTAACCAAATATATTTTTAGGATGCAGTCAGATATAGCTTCTCATCGGATGCAAGTGACCGATAACCTAGACAAATTACTTACTATTTTTCCTGAATCAATTCGCTCTAAGTTAAATGAACAACTCCAGGAGAACAGTGATAATTTAATTGAGGTAGTTTTAGATTTAGGCAGACTACCAGAAGCCCGTTTTAGCGATCGCGTTACCTATATCCGCGATCAACCTGTTACCAAAGAAGAAATTCAGCACTGTACTGAGCGAGTGGGAATGTTCAGCAGCGATAACCGTGCAGGGATAGAACGGACGCTACATCGTATTAGTGCTATTCGCAATCGTACTGGAGATATTATCGGCTTAACCTGTCGGATCGGGCGGGCGATTTTCGGTACGATTGTCATGATTCGCGACTTAGTGGAAACAGGACAATCTATTCTGCTGCTAGGTCGTCCTGGCGTAGGAAAAACCACCGCTTTAAGAGAAATTGCCCGAGTTTTAGCTGATGACTTCGAAAAACGAGTCGTAATTATCGATACTTCCAACGAAATTGCGGGAGATGGCGATGTTCCCCACCCTGCCATTGGTCGCGCCCGTCGCATGCAGGTAGCCCGTCCTGAATTGCAGCATCAGGTGATGATTGAGGCGGTAGAAAACCATATGCCTGAAGTAATTGTGATTGACGAAATCGGAACTGAACTGGAAGCATTAGCAGCCAGAACGATTGCCGAACGAGGAGTACAGCTTGTCGGTACGGCTCATGGTAATACGGTGGAGAACTTAATCAAAAACCCTACCCTATCCGATTTAGTCGGTGGGATTCAAAGCGTCACCTTGGGAGACGACGAGGCACGGCGTAGAAGGACGCAGAAAACAGTGTTAGAAAGAAAAGCACCACCCACCTTTGCGATCGCCGTAGAGATGCTAGAACGCCAACGTTGGGTCGTTCACGATGATGTGTCAGCCACCATTGACAGTTTATTGCGGGGTATTGAGCCACCAGCCCAGATAAGAACCGTAGATGATAGTGGTGAAGTAACAATCATTCATGAAGAATCCAAGTCGCCTTTTAAACCCTTGCCTTCGAGAAATGCCAACGGAGTGACCCCTTTACATCCCCAAGGATTGAGAGCATCAGGAAAAATGACCCCTGTATCTCTTTCAGGAGGTAAATCAAAACGAGGCAATTCTGACTTTGAAACCATGTTAGAACGCTCGTGGCAGACTAAAGAGCCAAACAGCCAAAAAGTACGGACTCCTGGGCCCAATGGAGAAGATTGGCCTGTATATATCTATGCCTATGGTATTGGTCGTTCTCAGATCGATCAGGTGATTGAGGTGCTGGAATTGCCCGTAGTGTTAACTAAGGACTTAGATGAAGCAGATGCAGTAGTGGCATTGCGATCGCAAATCAAACATCATTCCAAACTCCGAAACCTAGCCCAAGATCGTCATCTTCCGATCTATACGGTTAAATCTAATACTATTCCTCAAGTTACTCGCATATTTAGGCAAATACTTAACCTAGACGATCCTAATATTCCTGAACCTATAGACTTGCGCCTGTTTAGTAAAGCAGGAAACGATGACGAGATCGAAGCGTTAGAAGAAGCCAGGCTAGCGGTAGAACAAATTGTGATTCCTCAAGGACAACCTGTAGAATTACTACCGCGATCGGCAAAAGTACGCAAAATGCAGCATGAACTAATCGAACACTACCGTTTACAGTCTGATAGTTTCGGTGACGAGCCAAATCGCCGTCTAAGAATCTATCCTGCCTAGCTCCAATGATCAGTTTTAATCTGGTGGGCAAAGCCTTTTTCTGGAAACGCTTTTTATCGCAGTATGTTAATCGGTTAGGACAGAAAAGTTAACTGCTCGTAAGTAATGAGTAATGAGTAATGAGTAATGAGTAATGAGTGTTCTAAAAAAGAGTGCGTATTGCTATTGCTGCTATATCTTTTAGCTTTTTGCCCACCCTACGTTAGATAGCTATCAATCTAACTACATGATTGCCCAAACTATTTGTATCATCATTAGGATATTTAACTTTTAGGCTGGGAAGTCCCGCGCTGTAGTTATTTTGTAGCGAAAGCGGAAAAACTAATTCAACGTCGGGATGAAAAGCCTGTGAGTCGAAGCGATAGGGCAGACGAATCAATCTGAATTTTTACCATTAGCACTTTAGTATGGTAGAATAGGCAGATGATTCTAAATTACGCCTACAGGATATACCCAGATAAGCAGCAAATCGAACTACTGTCGGAGTGGTTAGAAACTTGTCGCCTATCTTATAACTATGCCCTGAGGGAGCTAAAAGATTGGATTGCATCTCGCAAATGTCCGATCTCCAGATGCAGTTTGGAATCAGAATACATTATGGCTGCGGACTATCCCTTTCCTAGCTACCACCAAGAGCAAAATAACCTGCCCAGCAAAAAAAAAGCCCCCCGGCCAAAGCGCCCCCCCCAAGTGCTCCAGACCATGTGAGGCGGTGCAGGGCGGGGCTTTCAAGGGGGAGGGATGGCCCCCCCGGTTAAAAAAATGGGCAGGGGAATCCTTCCGGTCCCCCCGTCCAGACAATCCTCAACGGTGGGACATTGGGGTACCCAGGTGGGGTTCGGCCAATCATCCGCCGACCGGCGGGGGGGGTGGGCGGTCAAGAGGGGGGGGGAGAAGAAGGAGGTGGGGGGGTGGGGGTGCCACACAACGGAGGTGGAGCCCTCCCCCCCCCTCATGGTGGTGCAATCGGTGTGGGTGTGGGGTTGTGGCTGGTGGGCACCGGCGGTGGAAAGCCGGACCAAGTCTAAACTGTCCGCACACGCCGGCGGGGTGGAAGAGAGAGAAAGTGGGGCGGAGAGAAAAAGACGGAGGGAACAACGAGGAGAAGGTCGGAAAAAAGCAGCAAAACAACAAACCACGTGGGGCCAGGCAAGATTATAGTAGAAGTAGAGAGGATGGGAGATGGAGAGGAAGATGTGGGGCTGGGACGAAGAAGGAAGAGAGTAGAGGGGTACAGCAAAGAACCATTAGATGGAGAAGAATTAATAGCTTTTGAGGGAACAGAGTATTTTTCATCGTTGAAAATCCATTGTCCTCATTGCAGTTAGAGAAAACAGTGAGAAAATCTCAGGGGTCGAAGTCATGAATTGTAGAGAATGAAGTTCTCTAGTAATACTAGAGAACTTATTCTCTTTTCTTTTCCCAAGGAGAATTGCTGCTAAGCGGCCACACTGGCAAGCACTTTCATCATGTAGTCTGGGTTCATCGCCGCTAATTTGGACTTTTGACGTACACTGCGTTTCGATGAGCTTTCCTGGATTCAAAGCACTTATGGCCAGTCGCCTTAGGAGGGTAAAATTTTCAGGAGCGTGCCCTTGGCGAATGCGGGAATCGTCTTCACCGAAGGTCACATCCAGAACCCAATGGAGTTAGAAAGTTTTCAATCCTACAATCCAATCGAATCGCTCGACCAATGTGTTGAGCATCACAAGGCAGGGAAGTCAAGAACAACTGGGTTTCTTCGGTTAGCCCATAGAGAGAGATAGCGTTGGCGATAGACCATTACCACCGATTGCAATCCAGCCCACTGGTCCTGCCGATATAATCCGCCTAGCTCTGACTTTTCACGGGATCTTTTTCGGTTCTCAGGCGATCGCCAAATTTCCATTCTCCAAGCCTAATTCTTTCGTCATTCATTATCATTAACTATAGATTATTGAGAATTAGGCTTGGAGAGAAACCCTTATTTGAAGGGGCTTTCAGAGATGCCGTGAAAAGTCAGATAGTCAGTTGTATTCACTTATCTTTAAGGACGCGATCGCTCGGGGGCTTTCTTCTTCTGTCATCAGTGAGCAAAGACCTTGCCATCAGGCATCGTGGCTCCAGTTAGGACGGCTTGTTCTAGATTGACTCCTGCTAAAGAAGCTTGATATAAATTTGCTCCTTGGAGAAACGCTTTGTCTAGGTTGGCGCCCGTTAAATCTGCCCCAGTTAAATCTGCATCAATTAGATTAGCTTGGCTGAGATCAGCTGAGGTTAAACGAGCTTGGCTGAGATTAGCCTCTCTGAGAAACGCCCGTTTAAGAATAGCCTTACTCAAATTTGCTTTCTGTAACTTAGCTTTGGCAAAGGATGCTTTATATAATAGTGCCGACTTCAATGAAGCTGATTCTAAATTGGCTCGGGCTAGTATAACTTCACTCAAATTACTTAGGTCCAAACATGCTTGGTATAGAATGGCTTGTTCTAAGTTCGCTCCCGTAAAGTCAGCTTCGGTTAGTATTGCTTGGCTAAAGTCGATGTGGCATAGGTCAGTATTTTTCAAAATTACTCCAGCAAGATTGATGCCATGAAAGTTCTTGATTCCAACCTGATATTGTCTCAACAGTTCTACTGCATTCATACCTTCCGATTAATTTTAGTCGCCTATGGTTTGGGAGTAACTGCTTAATGTTTCTTAGTAAAATTAACAGGTTTTCTCATTTTAAATACCCAGATTAATGATGAATTAAGATTCAAACAGGACAAAATAGGCAAAATCTTTAAAAATTCGTAAATATAATGTCAAAAATCTTTAAAAAACATTAAGATCTAATGGTAAGAAATAACTTTGAATAGGAAAAGTTTTTTGCCTGACCTTAACTTTGAACGTAATTCAGAGCAATCCTCTCCAGAGCAAGAGAATCTAGTAGCGGCGATCGCCTTACGAATTCGACAGTCTCTAGATTTGTCAGTAATTCTGGAGCAAACAGTTACTGAGGTCAGAGAGTTTTTGCAAAATGATCGGGTGCTGATCTACCGTTTTGAGCCAGATTTAAGTGGCGTTATTGCCGTTGAATCATTCAAGAAAGCTGCTTACAGTGTATATGGTCGAAAAATCAAAGATACCTGCTTTGCTGAGAAACATCTCGCAAAATATAAGCAGGGAAAGGTTCATATGATAAATAACCTAAAAACCGTTAAATTATCGCCATGCTACGAAGATATGCTGCAAGATTTTGACGTACAAGCCAACTTAGTCGTGCCGATTATTGCTAGTGGTGAACTGTGGGGGCTTTTAATTGCCCATGATTGCGAATCTCCTCGTCAATGGCATGTTTCAGAAGTTGAACTCTTAAAACAGTTGGCAACTCAAGTCGGAATTGCGGTGCAGCAAGCCGAACTTTACGATCAGGTTCAAAGTCTGAATAGTTATTTAGAGCAAAAAGTTAGTCAACGTACCACCGAATTACAAAATTCAGTCAAGTTTGAAACTTTAACTCGCAAAGTTACGGAGAAGATACGAGATAGTCTGGATGAACCACAGATTTTGCAAACGGTTACTCAAGAAATAGGACGAATTTTACAAATAGAGCGCTGTAAGATAGAACTATACGATAGAGATCGCACTACGGCTAAGATCGCCTATGAGTATAGTAGTGCCTTGCCAAACTGCCAGGGAATTATCAGGCAAGTCGATGATTTTTCTGAACTTTACAGTCAACTACTACAAAAACAGTCCCTCCAGTTTGTCGAAAAAGTTCCAGAGCTGAGTCCCCTTGGCACCCAAGCTACGAGATTAGTCTGTCCCATCTTTGATGATCAGGGAATTTTGGGTAACCTTTGGCTGTTGCGACCCAAAGAAGAATTTTTTGAGACATCGGAAATTTCCCTGGTAGAGCAGATTGCTAATCAATGTGCGATCGCCATTAGACAAGCTCGACTATATCAACAATCGCAGCTCCAGGTTCAAGAACTGGCTCGATTAAACTTACTTAAAGATGATTTTCTCAAGACTATTTCCCATGAATTACGAGCTCCAATGAGCAGCATTCAACTGGCTTCTGAAACCTTGGAAGCTTTGCTAGAAAGGGAAATGGGTATTCATAGGTCAGCTACTTTTACTAAAGTTCTGGATATTTTTCGCTCTGCTTGTATCAGACAAAATCAGTTAGTTGATGACTTACTTACCCTCTGCTACATCGACGCCAAAAAAGAAATGATGACTATGCAGTGGATTGATTTGTCGGTTTGGCTACCGCAAATTGTGGAACAGTTTCAAGAGAGAATGGAGAGTCAACAGCAAGCCTTGATTATTGATATTGAGCAAAATTTACCGCAGTTTAAATCGGATATCTCGACAATTAAGCGTACTTTGGCTGAGTTACTCAACAATGCTTGCAAATATACTCCCGCAGAAGAGACTATTAGCGTTACTGCTTCAGCAACAGATCAGGGAATTAGACTTAGCGTGTGCAATACAGGCACAGAAATATCACCCTTAGAACAACAGCGAGTTTTCGATAAGTTTTATCGGATTCCTAATCACGATCCTTGGCAGTTTGGTGGGACGGGAATCGGGCTAGCTTTAGTTAAAAACTTAATTGAACTGCTGGGTGGCAATGTTTATTTAACTAGTCAATCAGCAAAAACGGTGTTTACAATTGATCTTCCCTGCGAAAAGGATTTTTAAGAAAATCTTTTGTAGATTCGGCTGATAAATAATTGCGATCGCTGTTTGTCCAGGATTTGAAACGGGCGATTCCTAACTTTACGTTAATCTTTAACGGCAAATTAAGGACATCTGCAATAAACTTAATTTGAGATTAGCAAAACCAGGAGAAATTCCTATGCCTAATATCAAAGATGAAATGCCCGTACTCGTTAGACATGAAGGTGACTGGGTTGGCACTTATACAACAGTTGACAATGATGGCAAGATCGTCGATCAGAATAAATCCCATATAACTTGCGAGTTTCCAGAAGATGCCGAACATCCCTACTTGCAAACCAATCGGTATACCTGGGCTGATGGGAAACATCAAGAGTATCAGTTCCCAGGAATGTACCGAGACAAGAAGCTTTGGTTTGACACCGAACGTATTGAAGGACACGCTTGGGAAGCAGATGACTCGATCATTATTCTCTACTTCAGTTACAAAGATATCGCTAATGCCTATATCTACGAAATGATCCATCTTAGTCCCTGTAATAACCATCGCGCCCGTACCTGGCATTGGTTCAAGGATAATCAAATTTATCAAAGAACTCTAATTAAAGAAGAGCGGAAGCGTTGAAGAAGGCACAAGGGAGATAAATAATGAACCAAATGATCAAAAGAGCATTTTTAGATACGGAAGATGGTCAGATTCTTTACCGTATTGGTGGGGAAGGAGAGCCTTTAGTTTTACTTCATCAGCAGCCAAGAAGTAGTGATGAATTTCGAGAATTGATGCCAATTCTAGCTCAAAATAGACAAGTCATTGCCATGGATTTAATGGGGTTTGGTGATTCTGATAAGCCACCCAGAATGTACTCAATTGCAGACTACGCAAAAACTGTGATCGCCCTCCTAGATGAATTAGACATAAAAAAAGCAAGTATACTCGGTAATCATACTGGTTCTTTTATTGCTGGAGAAGTAGCAGCAGCTTATCGTGATCGTGTTAACCAACTAATTCTATGCAATTTCCCCTGTTTTGTTGCAGAGGGAAAAGCAAAACTTTTAGAAATATTTGCTAAAGGTTACGACATTCAAGAAGATGGCTCCCACCTGATGGCAAGATGGTTAGCTCGTAGCAAGTATGTAGGTTCTGCTAAGTTAAATCACCGCTGGGTTTTAGATGATTTAAAATGCTTTGGTTATCCTATGTACGCAGTTTGGGCGGTGGCAAACTACTGTCTGGATGCAGAAGCACGATTTAGTTTGATTAATTGTCCTACTCTCCTGTTTTGGGGGCTTGAGGATGTAGAACAATTTGAAAGACTAGGTTTATCTCAGGCAAAAGATAGATTTTTGGTGACAAAAGCAATTCCTCATGGCAAGGTGGTTGAATTTGAAGACGGGAACATCTGCATGATGAACCAGATGCCTGAAGAAATAGCAAAAGTAGTAGTCAATTTTCTAGACGAAAGAGGTGATTAAGGCAATGCCAAGAAAGCATGTTGAATTTATGATCCTGGATATTTATAAGCGATCTACATAGGACAAGACGGTTCCAACTTTTGAGAGGTCCCTATCAACTCGCACGAAGGCTAAACAGCCGTCATCTGTTATGTGTCTAGGAAGAATATCAAAGCTGGGACAGTACCAAAAGTGATCTTTTTCAATTCGGTAATCTTCTAGGTCAATATATCCAGCTAAGCAATATCCTTCTTCGTTGTAGCATTGAATCATAGAATGATGACCATCATAATGGGGCAAGATAGCAATTAACCATGCTCCCCCGGCATTCTCATCTTTTCTCAACCACTTTTTTTTGGAAACTTCAAACTGTACTGTATTTGTTTTTCCCCAAGGTAAAATTTTGCTATCTAATGCAGGAATAAACTCATTGATTCTGGTATCAGGGCGATCGCATTTTGAGGCTTCATATTTCAATGGAACTGGTCCATTTTCCATCCAGAGAATTTCTACTGGTTCATCCCCTAACACTTGCCAATCGCCAAACCTAACTCCAGCAGGGATAAAAGAGTAACCATGCTTATCTAATTGCCATTCTCCCACTTGGATTGCCCCTTTAAGCACAAAAATTTCTAAATCAGCCGTAAAGATCCCTGCGGGGATTTTAAATTGAGGAGATAGGGTAACTTTTGATGTGGAAGCACCAGACTGATGCCAAGATAATAATCGTTTTGTTCCCAGGAGAACATTTGCTGGTATTCCCTTAATGCGCCATTCGGCAACTTCTGGGGCAGTATTGGAGTTAAAAAATTGATATTGACGAGGCACATAATCTGGAGAAATTGCTGTACTTCTACCTGATAGGTTCATGCGTCCCCTACCATCTCCACCCCAATCTTCTTTGATCGATTGTACTTGAGGCTTTGCCTGAAAATTTTCTTGGTTTTTCCCCATGATGCTTCTCTTCTCCTCGTACAGTTAATATTTTGTTATCAAAATAGATGATTCTTGTTGCTAATCTCAATAGTAAACAAACTTGGTTTACTTTTACCTTATGAAAGTTGCATTGGTAACTGGAGGAACTCGCGGTATCGGCTTGGCGATCGCCCGTAAACTGGCGAGTGATGGCTTTAATCTTGTCCTGGGATACAGTTCTAATCACGAAACCGCAATCGAAGCCCAGCAGGAATTGGAAAAGTTTCAAGTTAAAGTTGTAACGGTAGCAGGAGATATTAAGCAACCTGAAACAGTTGATGCCCTGTTCACAGCATTAGAACAAAACTTCAACAGCCAATTGACTGCTTTTGTTCACGTCGTTGGTTACGCCATCACTGCTACCCTCCCTGGAGGATTCACTTTTGACCAGTACGAAGAAGCTCAAGAAGTTTATCCAAAAAGCTTTCTGAGGTGCATGGAGCAAGCTTTGAATTATATGACTGACGGTCAGGGTAGGGTGGTAGTTATCTCTGCTAGTGGTGTCCACAACCCAGGTAAAGTATATGCTATGGCTGCTCCCGCTAAAGCAGGGATGGAAATACTCGCCAAGCACTATGCTATATCCATTGCCCCACGGGGAATTACGGTAAATATTGTCACCCCAGGCTATATCAAAACTCAGGCATGGGATGGTTATTTGGAGAAGCTTCCCTATATTGACAAGGTACCACCAAACGCTACTCCCATGGGAAGATGGGGTCAGCCTGATGATATCGCTCCACTAGTGGCTTTTCTTTGTTCACAGGAGAGCGGATTTATCACAGGTCAACACATTTATGTTGATGGTGGACTGGAACTTTCCTTATTTTGGAACATTCATCGTTTGAGCGAAAATCTGAGGTCAGAGTAGTTATCAATTTTGCTTTTGAGGTTTGAAAATGATTAAAAATGGAATTGCTCGTATTCTGATCGGTGTTGACGATCTGAATGAATCTGTGAAATTTTATCGGGATATTCTTCAGATGTCGGTAGTCGGGGAATATGCGATCGCTCCTCAAACAATTGAGCAGCTATGGAACTTGCCCCCAGAAACAACTGGTCAAGCAATTTGTCTCAAAAATGACGAACAGACAACCCTAATAGAACTAATAGAATTTCAACCCCATTCCGATAAATTTATCCGCACTGGTGGCAACACAACGGACTACGGTTTATTTACGATCGCCTTTCGAGCTAAAAATGTTGACGCTGCCTACGAAAGCCTGAAACAAAAAGGTTATCAATTTATCTGTCCTCCCATTACCTATACACCGAGTTGGGTACCTGTTACCGTCAAAGAGGCGATTATGGTAGCCCCCAACGAAACTGCTATTGCCTTAATCGAACGGGTAAGCGAACCGATACCAGAAATTAAAGGTGATTTTGGTATTATGCTGGATACCTCTCAAGTAGTAGAAGATATCGAAGAAGTGACTAAGTTTTATGTGGATATTCTGGGGCTAAACACAGTCTTTGACCAGGTATTACCACCAGGAATGATTGACGATATTCTCAATCTACCAGAAGGTACAGAATCCAGAATGGCATTCATTAATCAACCTGGAAGCAATAATGCTGCGCTGGAGTTTATTCAGTATTCGGTGAAGGGAAAATCCCTATCAGATTTAGCCAAGCCTCCCCATCTCGGATTATTGGCGATCGCTTTTGCTACAGATGACCTGGCAGTCTTAACCCAGAAGTTGCAAAATAACGACATCAAGATTTTATCAGAGCCTATAGCGATATCCACCTTTGACCAAAAGCAGATCAAGGCGATCTTAGTTGAAGCCCCTAACGGAGTTAATCTGCAATTCTTTGAGCAATAAAAAGACAGATATATTTTTCAAAACCTGAAACCATTGATACATAGTGATTAGGCATCAAAACTGTTTATGTTATAGTTTTATAGTCAAATATGATCAGGGTGTAACCCTTACTGGATGAGTACAAGTCCTCGATATTGGCTGTCTTAAGAAGATGGATAGAGCTGAGTGAAATTGGGAAGAAGGGCTTTAGTGTTGAAATATGCTTGGGGGCACACCGATAAACCCGCAGTTGTTTAGGTTTTGGAAAAAAAAAAAAAAAATTAATTATTTCTAAAAACAGTCATAAAAATTAAAAAAAATATTATACTCCAATATAAATTTATATACAACGCATATTATAATGTACACACTCTCCGCTTTTTTCTTTTTCACTCTAAAAATATAGAGGCTAAAATAATAAATAAAAAAAATAAATATTATAACAAAATATTTTCTTTTTTCCTTCTCTGTGACTTATAAATGGCCCTGTGTATTAGTAAAATAAAATGTAATAAACCAAACACACAACATGACATTTCTTCTGCAGAAATAAGAATAAGTACATAAAAAACTAAAATATTATATGTTGTATCTTTATACATATTAATATAACAAAAAAAATAAAAAAAAAAAAAAAAGAAAAAAACAACCAAAAAAAAAAAAAAAGAGAGAGAAAAAAAGAGAGAGAAAAAAAACAGATACCGCAAGGAACAAAAATAAGTAGTTAGAAGAAAAATATGAAATAAAATTATTGTGTATATTGTTAAAGGATTAAAGAAGAAAAAGAACCATCCTATTCAGAGTGTGGGTTAGATGTTGGACTGAATCATTTTTATACTGACGACAAAAATAATAAGGTTGAGAATCCTCGGTTTTATCGACAGGGGGAAAAATTTTTTTTTGCATAGATCAGCACTTTAAAGTTGGCACGATGCGTAATCACATCAAACGATGTAGTGGCATACGAAGACTTAAGAATTGCCAATATGGTGAAAAATCACAACTTAGCTAAATCGATAACTGATGCAGGATGGTATCAATTCAGATTTTTTTTTGTTTTTTTTTTCTTAAGGAAGATAGTTAAATGGTAAATGGTAATAGTGTTTCCTGGGAGTAAGGTTGGATGAGCGATCGCATAGGTATGGTCTGTGGTTTTTTAGGTGGAACAATTGTTGCTGTTGAGTCTGGTTATAAAGTCTTTCCCCACCCGAAGCCCGAAAAAATTTATCACAGATTAAGTGATGCCAAATGGTTTTTAGCTTTAAGATGGTGCGATAATCTTTCTACACCCGCAGGTATTATTAATAACACTGGAGAACTTTCTTTTTTTAATCAGATCGTGTTGCAGATGGGAGAAGAAAAATTTATTCCTCAAAAATATAGACCAGATATTTTTACTCAATGTTTGCCTTTACAACCCAATCAAACAGTTACTTACGACCTACCTTCTGACAATCGCATTTTGGAAATAAGAGCTTTAGAAATAGATTCTCGCTATGGAAAAGTAGCTCTAGTTAGGGAATTGTAAACAACTTCCGATACAGGTTAAAAAATACCCTTAATTCTAATAACTAATAATTAATAAAAAAAATCAACAAATCATTCCTCACCTAAGTTTATAATGCCCAAAAAAACTAAACTAATCACCGTATCTTTACTTAGTGGAGTCTTAATGGGTTTGGCACCAGCACCAGTAAATGCTTGGTATTTTGCCTGGATTACTTTAGCACCCTTCTGGCTGTTAATTAGACAACAAAAATCACTAAAGTTAATCGTAATTCTCGCTCTAGCTTGGGGAATTGGATATCATGGTTTAGCCTTATTTTGGATTACAGGGGTTCATCCCATGACCTGGATGGGAGTACCTTGGTTAGCTAGTTTGTTCATTGCGATCTTCTGTTGGGTTTTTATTACTTTGTGGGGGGCAGGATTAGTCGTTAGCTGGTCGATTATATTTAGTATTCTTATTAACAGAATTGAGCATAAAAACATTTATGGTAGTTTGATTCGTGTTCTAATTGGTGTAGCTTTATGGTGCGGACTAGAAACCTTATGGAGCTTTACACCTTTATGGTGGTCTGTGATCGCCTATACTCAAAGTCCCCATAATTTAATTATTTTACAGTTAGGAAAAATATCTGGAATTCATACTATTACAGCCTTGATTATTGCCGTCAATGGACTAGTTGCAGAAGCTCTATTAGTTTGGCGTAATTACATAAATATCCAGAGCAAAATATTACTGGGAGCTTCTCCTTTAATAGTTTTATTTTCTGGTCATTTAATAGGCTATCATCTCTATCAAATTCCTGTTGCCCAAGATGATTTAATCCCATTAAAAGTTGGTATTATTCAAGGCAATATTCCTAATGAAATAAAGCTATTTTCTGAAGGCTGGCGCAAAGCGATCGCAGGCTATACATCGGGATATCAAAGGTTAGCTAAACAAGGAGTTGATGTGGTGTTAACTCCCGAAACTGCTCTACCTTTTGATTGGTCAGATATTATTGATGGTTCTAGTTTTTATCAGGCAGTAATTAAAGAAAAAGTACCAGCTTGGGTTGGTGCCAATGGTAAAGAAGGCAGCAGCTTTACTAACAGTTTGTTTACTTTAACTGGCGAGGGTAAAACCTACAGTCGCTACAATAAATATAAGCTAGTCCCTTTAGGGGAATATATCCCGTTTGAATCTATTATCGGCAATTTCATTAATCGTTTATCACCTTTAGAAGCACATCTGGTAGCAGGAAAAGCCAATCAAATATTTGATACTCCTTTTGGTAGAGCAATTGTTGCTATTTGCTATGAATCAGCCTTTCCTCAACATTTTCTGCGCCAAGCACAGGCAGGAGGAGAGTTGATCATTACTGCATCCAATAATGCTCATTATAGTACGGCGATGCCAGCTCAACACCATGCCCATGACGTAATGCGAGCTATAGAGAGCGATCGCTGGGCAGCCAGAGCCACCAATACGGGATATTCGGCGATCGTCGATCCTCATGGTAAGACACTGTGGATTTCAGGTATTAATCAATATGCAATTCATGCTCATGAGATTTATCGTCGTCAACATAAAACTCTATATGTGCGTTGGGGAGACTGGTTAACACCGACATTACTTCTACTCAGTGTGATAGCAAAATTTACTTATACAAAGTGAGTTCGAAGTTAGTCCTAAAGGATACCCCCATTCGAGGGTTTATCCCCATTCGAGGGTTTATCCCCATTCGAGGATATTATCCCACTTGATGGGACAAGTACCCGAATGGATGTAAGCCGCTTCGCATCTGGAAGTTTTGTTTCCCTTGCTACATCATTATTGAGAGATAAGAGGTATACATAGTATTGACAATCTTACGCTCTTGTGTGTAATCAAAATGCTCTAGCGGGTTTTTGATATTAGTTTATAAAAGTTAATATTAGTATATAATTTCTAGAAATTAATTCTACATTTCATGAAGTTCTTTGTATTCAGGCAAATTTAATCACAGCAGTATTTCTACAATTAATCCCCATATTTGCATTATGAAAAATACTCAAACTAAGCAGACAGCCCTTCCTCATGTAGTTATTGTTGGAGGTGGTTTTGGTGGACTTTATGCAGCGAAGTCTTTGAAAAATGCTCCAGTGAAAGTAACGTTAATCGACAAACGTAATTTCCATTTGTTTCAACCTTTACTTTATCAAGTAGCTACTGGAACGCTGTCGCCCGCAGATATCGCTTCTCCTTTGAGGGTGATTTTGAGTAAGCATAAAAATACCCAGGTTTTATTGGACAAAGTTGTAGATATCGATCCTGAAGCCAAGAAAGTTTATTTAGAAGATCGTGAAGCCTTAAACTATGATGCGTTGGTTGTGGCAACTGGGGTTAGTCATCACTACTTTGGAAATGACCAATGGCAGGATGAGGCACCTGGGTTAAAAACTGTAGAAGATGCATTAGAAATGCGTCGCCGAATCTTCATGGCGTTTGAGGCAGCAGAAAAAGAAACTGACCCTAAAAAGCGCAAAGCTTTGTTGACCTTCGTAGTTGTGGGTGGTGGTCCTACTGGTGTAGAGTTAGCAGGTGCGATCGCTGAAATTGCTCATCAATCAGTTAAAGATGACTTCCGCGATATTGACACTACCCAAGCAAAAGTATTGTTGTTTGAAGGGATGGATCGCATTTTGCCTCCCTACCCTGAAGAATGTTCGGCAGAAGCACAGAAATCTCTGGAGAAATTAGGTGTAGAGGTTCAGACTAAGACACTAGTAACTAACATTGTCGATAACTCGGTAACTTACCGTCAAGGTGATGAGACTCAAACTATTGATGCTCATACAATTCTTTGGGCAGCAGGAGTTAGTGCATCCTTTATGGGTAAGGTACTAGCGGATCGCGCAGGAGCAGAATTAGATCGGGCTGGTAGAGTAATTGTTGAGCCAGATTTAAGCCTCAAAGAACATTCTGACATTTTTGTAATTGGCGATTTAGCCAACTTCCCTCACCAGGGAGAACGTCCGTTACCTGGGGTTGCTCCTGTCGCTATGAAGGAAGGAGAGTATGTCGCAAATTTAATTGCGAAACGAATGAGTGGTATAACAGTCGAGCCATTTAGTTACCAAGACTTTGGCAGTATGGCAGTAATTGGACAAAACAAAGCAGTTGCTAACCTCAATTTTGGTAGATTTTCTGGCTTTATCGCTTGGATAATTTGGGTATTTGCTCATATCTACTACCTAATTGAATTTGATAACAAGCTAGTAGTAATGATTCAGTGGGCATGGAACTATATTACCCTGGGTAGAGGAGCGCGTCTGATTACCGAAAAGCCTTCTTTACAGCTTGATATTGAACGCCCCAAAAAACCTGAACAAGCTGCACCACAATCGAAAGAGCCAGTGTCAGTATAAGATTGCTACAATCAAATATCACTTTTATTTGTGCCACACATTTTATTGTATGGCATACTGCTGTGACAAACCATCGCACGGGTGAACGAAAAAAGGTGTGGCAGTTAAACAATAGAGAAGCTTTGAGTAAAGAGTAAAGAGTAACGAGTAAATACTTATTACTCATTACTTATTACTCATTACTTAAACAACGCGAAAATTAATTGTTGCCACCGTAAATTTCGCTCACCCCCATCGCACTCTTGAGAGATCAGTGTGAGATATATTCAAGGTATGAACTATAGTACAAAAATATTAGACGATAGGGTTTTAGAAGCGAACATAATAATTGCGATCGCCTGACAATACTATCCTGATATATTTATTCAATCTTGAGGAATAAAGGAAATATGGAGACGAGTATTAGTAGCTTGAGCAATACGATTAAGAGTTTTAATGGTAGTATTTTGTTCACCACTCTCTAGGCGAGCAATTAAAGATTGTTTAGTAGACATAAGCTGGGCAAGCTCCTCCTGAGTTAAGTTAGCCTGAGTACGAGCAGAAATAATAGCAGAAGCAATTTCAAATTCGAGGCGTTGAGCTTCATAGCTAGCTTTGTATTCAGGGTTGTTTAACCATTTTTGGTGTAAATCAGAAACTTTAGTCATAATCGCATTTAAATCTTTAATCAATAACTTTGGAGAGATGAAGAGGGTTCTCAATTGAGTTTTAACTGTCTCCTAACTCGATTAATAGACTGATTGTCTAATAATCAGGGCTATTTCATTCTAAAAACGTCCATGAACAGATCTAGGGATTGTGAGCAACGCCGTTGTGCCTGAGCCATATTAGTCCAGCCAGATTCTCGATAAAGATTGAGAGCCAGATTGCGTGCTTGTACAAACAGTCCCACTAAGGGAGTCGTTCGGATTCTTGAGGTATCTTCTCCTTGAGTAACATCACGTACATAATGGACTTTATTCTCAACCCCCCAATAGCCCCGAATTCTTTGTGCCAAGGGTTTTGCATTTTCCAACAACGAGGTGATGTAATAGCGCGTTTCTCGTGTCACAACGATCATGTCGGCCGGAAGTTCGGCACGCTCTGATTCGACTCGAATCAAGGTTTTGAGACCTTACCAATCTCTAATGTTGCTCAGGTCACGACAAATACTGACCCTGCGTTTTTCAATGCGACCATGACCTTTATCCAGACTGTCAAAGGTTTGTTGTGGCTCAAAATGTTCTTTGACATCAGCGAGTAAACCACGGTGATTTCCTTTGAGTGCTCCGAGATAGTCGTTCTCACTCTCGATGATCAGCTCGGCTGTTTTTTTTGAGTATTGATTGCATCAAAGGCAAACACAACACCCTTGAGGGCTAGCTGCTCAATCATTTCTGGCAATGCTTTAATCTCATTGGTCTTGCTCTCAACTTCGTAGGGAGGCAAGATCAAACCTCGTTCCACTAGATAACCTGTGACCATCATGATTGCTGGATGGGTCTGACAATGGGGATTGTCCTTTTCTCTCATAAAGGAGTGCTTGAGGACTTTGCCATCTGCCGCTACGGTCTCTCCCGGCTGGGGAGTGATCTTAAAGAAGCGACTGAGACTTTGGGCGTAGCTCTTTTGCTCTGTCTGTAATAGAACACGGCGAATTGTGCTATAGGATGGTAAGGGGTTTTTCTCTGGCTTGAATAACTCCAACAATTCATTGTGATAGGACTTGAGCCAATCTCCAATAGCCAGAAAACCTCGATTCCCTGCAGCAACCGCCAGGGTAAACAGAGCCAAACATAAACTCTTGTCATGACGGCGCCCTGCTCGACGACGGAAATCTGGCAGCTCTACAAATACATCCAGAATAGCAGTTTGTGACATACTGGGGATTAGGGTATTACGACTAACACATTATCTCCCCTTTTAGAATGAAATAGCCCTGGATTAATCCCTCTCAATTATAGTTACAGACGCTTCTGTTAGGACAAAACGTATTTTGATGGCGAATGGCATTTACCCCTACATTAGAAACTATGTCTTAATACTCCCGACCGTCACTATATCTTGATTTTTCCCCGCTCATTCTGGATAATTAGTTACTTATTCCGTTGCTTCATGAGAATGAGCAACGCTTCATGAGAATAGCTTTGGTCGAATCCATCACTTTGACTACAATGCATGCCTCCTTTTCTTTCCCTGGAAGAAATTCTGGTTTCACTTCTCCATTTCATCACGCTTTGACTACGATTTCAGAGGTACTTCATCTGTGGGCCTGATGAATGTGGGATCAAAAACTATCATTGACCAAGATTTACAACTGAATAGAATAGGCTTATATATCTTTGAACAGATGACATTACAAGAGTTACAAAAACAGGCACTACAACTGTCAAGTGGCGATCGCTGGCAGTTGGTACAAGTTCTTTTAGATTCTCTAAAACAGGAATCGCATCCCCAGTTGAAAAGAGGGAATCTATCTCGGTTGCGAGGGATTGCCAAAATTTCGACAACTACAAAAGAGGTAGATCCTAAAGAGGATTACGTAACCTACTTGACCGAAAAATATCAATAAATGCGGGTTCTCATCGATACTAACATAGTTCAGTACTTGTTGCAGGAGCGAGAGCCTTTTGTGGAAAATGCAGCAAGATTATTTGAGCGTATTGACGCTGGAGAGATTGAGGGTTTTATTACAGCTACGACAATCACCAATATCTATACTACATCGTCCGTAAAGTAGCAGGAAGAGTAGTAGCACAAAATGCGATCGCCCAAATTCTATCGGATTTAAACATTTGTGCTGTTGATTTAAACATACTGAAACAAGCTCCTGCGCTGAATTTTGAAGATTTTGAGGACGCAGTACAGTATGCCTGTGCAGTAGTGCATAATTTAGATGCCATCGTGACTCGCGATCTATCTGGATTTGTTAATGCAGAAATTCCTGTAGTATTGCCTGAAAACTTTGATAATATTAGCAGTGGTGAGTGAACAACTCAAATCAATCAAGCGATCGCAAGCCAGATATTTTTTAAATATCTACTGCATAGGCTCATTATACAAAATCTGTAAAATGTGGAATAACTATTTTTCCCAGAAACTACAATCAACAGGTTTTTCTGGATCTGATGATGTGTCTCTCTTTAACTCTTCAATAAAGTTTGTATTATCTGGTTTAACAGCTCTTAATGCTTTTTCGTCATTCAATTCGCCTTTATAGATTGCTTTGTCCCAGAAACAGGCTTTTTTGATTTGCTGAGGAGTTAGTTTTTCTGCGCCAACTAGGTCTGCTTGTTGAAGATTTGCTTGTTGAAGATTTGCTTTTCTTTTCTTAGGTCTGCTTTTTCAAGATTTGCCATGATTAGAACTGCTTTTTCAAGATTTGCCATGATTAGAACTGCTTTTTCAAGATTTGCTTTTCTTAGGTCTACTTTTTGGAGATTTGCCGTGATTAGAACTGCTTTTTCAAGATTTGCTTGTTGAAGATTTGCTTGTTGAAGATTTGCTTTTCTTAGGTCTGCTTGCGACAAGTTTATTCCCGACAGGCTGGCATTCTTTAAGATAAAGTCATAAAGCTTGGCATCGCGTAAGAAATTTATAATTCTGTTCTGACGGTCTGTATCACCTTCTAATCTTCTTAGTATTGTTATTGTTTGCGTTCTTGCTACATTTATTACAGGATTATCTTTATTATCATTATCTGAAGAGTTTGACTGATCATTAGAAAATAGTTCGCTTCTAAGTTCCTTATCTAGCAATAACTTAGCCATATTATCTAGATAGGCTTGTATTGCTTCTTCAGCTAAATTATTCTGTGCTATTTCTCTTTCAAGTTGAGCTTGAGCCTCTTGTTCTTTTTCCCGTCGGTTTTGCTCTTCTTTTTGTTCAGTTTCCCTTCGGGTTTGCTCGTCTTTTTCCCTTTCCTTATCTCTCTTTTGAACCTGATACCCAAAAACAGCCAGCAAAATAGGAACTGCTAATCTGCTACTTAGCTCTAACAAATCCCAAAATGTTTTTCTAGAGCGTATTTGCTCGTTTATGGGAGTTTTTTTTATAATGTTCCCTTTCTTGTCTGTCTCTAGTTTTTTCGTCGTGGTAACTGTAGTTTCACCAAATCCAGTCCATTCAGCCCATTCTCGATCTTTATTCTTATATCCAACAAAAATTACAGAACCTAAAGCAACTGCTACTAACAGTAAACGCCAACTACCTTTTTGCTTCTTATCATCACTCATTATCAATTACACAAGTTGGTAAGTTTTTAATCAAACATAAGATTTTTCTATCAGCAGACTTACCTGCATTACGAATATATACGTATAAGCTTAAATTATGATCTATATTCTATAGGCATCTTGGCAAGTTAGATGAACAAAGCGAGGTATGACCATGTAGAATACTTTCTCTTGAGTATCGCCACTTTATTGCACAACTTGCTTAATAATATTGAGAATATCATCGTTAATATTACGCGGAGTCTTTAAATAGAGCTTGTCTTTTTCTAATTTTAAAACCTGCTCGATTACTTCCTTTACTTCTGGTGGAGCATTAGTAATTGGCTCTTGAATCGAAGCTAAATCTGAATCAGATTGTTGATTATTATTAGGTAGCTTACTCATGAATAATATTGTTTAAGTATCTTTTTATATTTATTCTTTAAACGTTTAGACTTCAACCCGCCTTGCTGGATTTTTCTTAGAATTTCAGGACAGCAGCATTCTCGAAAACTATTAAAAACTATTGCAATCTTAAGCTGTTTAGGATTCATTTCATACACATAGCGATAATCAATTACAGATTCTTTGATAATAAAACTTGGTGATTCAGAGCTAGGACTTAAAACGCAGGCTAGCTCTGATTTTGGTTTTCTAGTAATAACACTAACAAATAAGTATTTGTCATTAGTAGTTTTGGCGATCGCAATAAAATAGTGAGGCTTAATGGGAGTATTTATTAGAAATATATCTCCCAAGTTTATTGACAAATCAGCCATTCAAAACCTCATCAAAATAGGCTTCCTGTAGTGTTAGCTGCCTAATTTCTTCTATTTCTGAATCGCTTTTCCCTACATTATGTAAAATATCTTCAACAACGATTGGAATAGCCGAAGTAATCGGCTCTGGTTGTTGCCATTCAGGTAATCCATGAGTCCATTCGGCAACAGTAAATGGATCTAAACGACCAAAATGAAGATATACTTCTCTAAGGATTTCTTCTTCCTCCTGGCAAAGCTCACCATTACCAGGATCTCGTTTTAGAGAAACATAATAATCTTTATAACTTTTCGGTAGAGAAATAAATTCTTCCCATAATGTCAAGGCATTTCCCACTGGTTTTCCTTTGATCAAATCGTACAGTTTACTAAGTACAGGACCATATTTCATCGAAAAGTAACAGTCACCAGTAATCGGCATTTCTAAACGTTCCAAAGCAATGCGATCAGCAATATAGAGCATTTTGAGCAATCCAAGATACTCCATTCTTCCAGCCTTTAACTTAAGCAGTAGAGCAGAAGCCTGAATAGCCTTCTCTGGTTGAAATGTAAATTGGATAGATTCGCTCACTTTGTAATCACTTGCTCTTAGCTATATTTAAGTACATGATTATTGTTAATACATATATATTATAAAACGGATTGAACAATCAAATTGATTAAAAAGTCAAATTTTTCTGATTTTAGTTAGTCAATCTTCAAGATAAAGGTTATCTTCTGTAAAGATCAGCAGTTAAATTAACCGATGAATATTAGTAGCCTAGAATTTGAATTTGATCTGATGTGGGAAGAATTATTTCCTGACTTAGATTTAGAAACAGAAGTACGGCTAATCCCAAAACGTCGCTTTAAATTCGATTATGTAAATTTTCCTGCCAAAGTAGCGATTGAAATTAACGGGCAAATCTGGCATAAAGGTGGACACAGTACGGGTAAAAGCCTGATGCGAGACTATGAAAAGCTCAATCTAGCACAGCAACACGGCTATTGTGTCTTTCAATTGTCTAAGGAAATGATCACCGAAACCTGGCTTAAAGCGATCGCCGAAACCATTCGCTCCCGCTCCTGCGTCTCAAGATCATTATCAGTAATCAGTTATCAGTAATCAAATTATTGACGTTGCCGAAATACTTCATATAATGCGATCGCGGCTGCCACAGAAGCGTTAAGACTAGGGGTTTTACCCACCAAAGGAATCCTTACTAGTTGATCGCAATTTTTCTCGGTTAGCTGACTTAAACCTTTGTCTTCCGAGCCGACAACTAGCCCCACTGCACCACTAAAGTTGGTTTCATGCAGCATCTTATCAGTATCGGCTGTAGTGCCATAGATCCAGAAGCCCGCTTCTTTGAGTCTAGTAATTGCTTGGTTTAAGTTTACGACTCTAGCGATCGCCATATTTTCCAATGCTCCTGCTGCCACCTTCATTACCGTAGAAGTAACTCCCACTGCTCGACGCTGAGGAATCACTAGCCCTTGAACTCCTAAAGCTTCTGCGGTGCGAATAATCGCTCCTAGGTTGTGGGGATCTTCAATCCCATCAGCAATTACAATTACAGGCTGAGGAGTCTGTTTTGCCTGGTTAATTAAGTCTAATAAGTCCCAATAGTCATAGGGCGCAACTTGAGCTGCTATGCCTTGATGATTACCTCCCTGAGTTAACTGAGATAAACGACGGGAATCCACCTCGTCAATAATTGTGCCGTTAGCTTTTGCCTCTTTAACCAAGGGATAAAACTGCCCATGAGCCATTAATTTATCAGTGATCCAAATGCGATTGATTTGGCGATCGCCTTTTAACGCCGCTAACACTGCATGACGACCATAGCTTAAATCTATTTCTTCTGTCGGTTGAGATGTCGGTTGAGATGATGTTGTGGTTGCAGAAACTGATGTCGGTTTGCTTCTTTTCCTTTGCTTAGAAGAAATTTTAGGTTTCACGAATAGATTTTCTCAAATAATAAATTAATAAATTTAAACAAAGCTCAGTAGACAGCCACTAGTAAACAAAAAGCTGATTACTCAATAGCCTCAACAAATTAATCTTACGAAATAAAGGAATCAATCACTAATAGAATCAAAATCCAATTTTGCTAACAATTCCTGTAAACGCTGGGGGTTAGTCAGGTGGAGATAGCCAATTAGAGCTTCCAAGCCAGTTGCTTGCTGATATGTATGACGAGATAGACGACGTGGCTTAGAGACATAGGCATTGCGTCCACGACGTAAAATTTCTTTTTCTGAATCAACTAAATAGGGCAGAAGTATTGCTAAATGTGCCGCCTGACTTTCGGCTCTTACTTGGGTAACAACTTGACTATGATAATTAGCCATCCGCTTGGGGGGCATTAAAAATTTAGTACGAACATATAGTTCAAATACAGCATCTCCAATGTATGCTAGTGCGATCGGCGATAGCCTTTCAATCTGAGTTAATTGATTAGCTGTAGTCGAATCTAGCATATACCCACAATCTACCCAAGTTTGAGCCGTTTCTGCCGGCGCGTTATTGTTCTTATCTGGCTCTAGTGACATCCAAACGGGACGTTATTTTTTGATATTTTCCAGTGCTACTTCTACAGAATCCTGGAGAGACAGGAACTTCTCTAGACGAACTAGTTTAACAGTTTGCGTAACTCGCGGATTAGTAACAACCTGCAAGCTTCCGCCAGCAGTTTGCGCCTTTTTAACGAGCTGGACCAAAGCTCCTAAACCAGAACTATCAATAAAATCAATTTGTGCCAGAACTAAAACTACGTTGCTTGGTCCTTCGTCTATACAATTACCAATGACTTTACGAAATGCTGGTTCAGAAAAGGCATCTAGCAATCCAGTAAGACGAAATATTTGGTGATTTTCCCTGACTTCGCGGGTGCCTCTTAAGCTCACAGTCAGGTTTAGCTGCTCAGGAATATTCTCCTCCTCAACTGTACCTTGATGGTTTTTAACCATAAATACCATGCCAATAGACAGTGTATCAATGTTAACTTTATCAATGGTAAAGTATAGCCCATTTTTAAGGGTAATGTTAATTACGGGATTTAACGTAAGTTATTGTTGTATTCTTGTGTAGTTTTGGTAGAGAAAGCTGAATTCAGCTTTTTATGATAAAAAACCCTGCTTTTTTAGTAAAAGCAGGGTTATAGAGCAAGAGGAATTAATTTAAAAATATCTATATCTATGAAATTGTTAGTCTCGAGAGACCGTTTTCTCGATTAAACAGATACTACCTCTTCAAAATCTTGATTGCATTCGTATAAATACTGAAGATCTATTGCTTGTTGAACATCTTGATAGTTATTTATACGTAGTTTTGCGCTTCGTAAGCAGTTTAAGAAGTTTAAGCCTAAGCTGGGATTTTATTTTCTTAAGCATCAGAAACCAGGCAGTTCAAGAGATAACCTCCGTTGTTGAGTTGAGATTATTCTCTAACAAAACTTTCTTAACAACATGCAAGTAAAGCTTCGTTGTAAAGTAGGCAAAAGTATTAATCTTAGGATTTACGCTTATAAATAATGTTTATTTCTCGTTTGTTATCAAGACTTAACCAGAGTGGTTTAAAGTTTATTAGATTCAACCGCTGGCTAATTATGTTTTTAGTTGCTTTTGGTTTGACGCTCCAGTTTGCCATCTTGCCCGTTTGGACTCAGCAACCGATTACAATCAAGACTTTAATTCGTGCAGATGAAGCTCAACAGCTAAAGCCTTTAGTAACTAAATTTAATCAACAGCATCCAGATATTAAATTTGAGATTGTCGAAGCGCCTAGTGACAGCAATCAAGTCGAAGATCTGTACACGTCTTCTTTTTTATTAGGGAACTCCCCTTTTGATGTGGTCTACATGGATATTGTCTGGACTCCCAAGTTTGCTGCTGCGGGATGGTTGAGAGATATTTCTGATCGCCTATCGGCAACCGAGGCAGAACCATATTTAAAAGGTGATATTGCAGGGGGAATGTATCAAGATAGGCTATACCGTCTTCCTTTTCGTTCTGATGCGGGAATGCTCTACTATCGTCAGGATTTGTTAGAAAAATCAGGATATGAACCCCCAGAAACTTTTGCTGAGTTACTAGAAATTTCTCAGGATTTACAGCAGCAGAAATTAGTCGACTGGGGATACGTTTGGCAAGGTAAGCAGTATGAAGGATTGGCTGCCATGTTTGTCGAAATATTACAGGGGAACGGCGCTTTTTGGGTGAATCCAGAGACGTTAGAAGTCGGTTTAGATCAGCCAGAAGCGATCGCCGCCGTAGAATTCTTGCGAGAAGCGATCACCCTTGAAGTTTCTCCCCCTGGCGTTACTACCTATGCCGAAGAAGAGGCTCGTCTACTGTTTCAAAATGGCAAGGCTGTCTTCTTAAGGAATTGGCCTTATGTTTATAGTTTGGCAGCAGAATCGGCGATCGCAGGAAAATACAAGATTAAGCCAATGGTTCATGCCGTAGGTCACAGCAGCGGTGCAACTCTCGGTGGTTGGGGATTAGGTATCTCCACCACTAGCAAACACCCTGATGCAGCTTGGCAAGTAATTGAATTTCTCAGCAGCGAAGCATCTCAACGAGAATTTATTTTAGCCACGGGTTTTGTTCCTAGCCGTATCGCCTTGTTTAATGACCCCGACATTGTAGCTAAATACGATTACTATCCCCAACTATTAAAAGTAGTACAAAGTTCCGCTCTGCGTCCTCCAATTCCCCAATACGCCCAAGCCTCAGATATCTTACAGCGTTATCTAAGTGCAGCTATTACAGGGAAAATGACTCCAGAACAAGCAATGCAGAATGCTGCTAAGGAAACTCGCAACTTATTGCAGGGATGAGGCAATTAGCATCACTTTTTTCAAGGATTACAACAGACTACATCATACTCCTCTCCCACAAAATTTAGCGATCGCTCGTAATTTGGCGATTAATTTGTATCGGGATGCTGGGTTTACCGAGTAGAAACTTGATTTCAATAGTTCATATTTACTATCTGAACCCAGCTGAGTTTCTAACGTTCTGCTGGAATGTTATCATCAGAGATTGTAATCAACGCGAAGTTGCAGCTTAAAGTTTAGGAAAGACAATTTATTTTCCTTCAATTTCAATTATCGGTAACTAACTACAAAACAAAGATCGCATACTATGATTCACGATATATTTATGCCCGCCCTTAGTTCCACGATGGAAACAGGTAAGATTGTCGAGTGGACTAAATCTCCTGGGGACAAAGTAGAAAAAGGGGAAACGGTTCTAGTGGTGGAGTCGGACAAAGCCGACATGGACGTAGAATCCTTTAACGGAGGCTACCTGGCAGCGATTATGGTGGAAGCAGGGCAAGAAGCCTCTGTCGGTAGTGCGATCGCTCTGATAGCCGAAACAGAAGCCGAAATTGCCGAAGCGAAAAAGCAAGCAGCATCTCATCCAGGAAGCTCAAGCACATCAAAAGAACCAGTCTCAGTAGCTGTTAGCACCCCTGTAGAAGTTAGCCCTGATAACGCTACCAGCGCACCTAGCAATGGTAATGGCACAGGTAGAACTGTTGCTTCCCCTAGAGCGAAAAAATTGGCAAAACAGCTAGGTGTAGATCTAAAAATCCTCAAGGGAAGTGGTCCTTATGGAAGAATAACCGCAGGTGATGTAGAGCAAGCGTCTGGTAAATCAGTAACTGCCCCTGCTGCGACTCCTGTTGGTGTTCCACTTCCAACTCCTACTGTATTAGCTGCTCCTGCTGTAGTGGCTGTGCCTGCTAAAGTAACTCCTGGCGATACTGTACCCCTTAACACTTTGCAAAAAGCAGTGGTACAGAACATGATGACCAGCGTGCAAGTGCCTGCTTTCCACGTAGCATATACGATTAACACTGATGCCTTAGACAAACTTTACCAACAAATCAAACCCAAGGGGGTAACGATGACGGCTTTGTTGGCAAAAGCGATCGCCATTACCCTCCAAAAACATCCTGTAGTGAACGCAAACTATGTTCAAGATGCCATTAGCTACAATTCTGAAATCAATATTGCAGTGGCAGTAGCTATGCCCGATGGTGGTTTAATTACTCCTGTGTTGCGTCATGCAGATCAAATGGATATTTATTCTCTATCTCGCACCTGGAAAGATTTAGTTGCTCGTTCAAGAGAGAAAAAACTCCAGCCTGAAGAATACAGTACTGGAACATTTACCCTTTCTAACTTAGGTATGTTTGGGGTAGATAACTTTGATGCTATCTTGCCTCAAGGACAAGGTTCGATCCTGGCGGTAGGTGGCTCCAAGCCTCAGTTGGTGGCTGATGATTCGGGCATGATGGGAGTTAAACGCCAAATGAAGGTCAATATTACTGCCGATCACCGCATTATCTATGGCGCACAGGCAGCAGCTTTCTTGAAAGATCTTGCTACTCTGATTGAAACTGATGCTCAATCTTTGACGCTTTAATCTATAAGCTTTTAGCTCTTAGCTACCAGCTATCAGCTTGATCTAAAGCAATGCTAGTTACTAGTTAAAATAGGGAAAAGACTATTGTTGTATCTTTTCCCTTCAACATAGTTTTTAATTGCAAATAACAACTGATACTAAATCCGATTCATAAAGTATGCTTTTGGTTATGAGATACACATCATGTCTAAAAGCTCCGAACTCGCCCCATTCGTCTCGTCTTCGCGGGATAATAAGGGCAAGCGAACTCCGAACTCAAAAAATACTTAAGTAATCTATTTGAACAGGATTTAGTATGGCAAATGATAGATCGGTTTCTCTATGAAAAATCTGTGGCATATCACGAATGCTTGATCATTCCCTTCATTTTTAGCTGTGTCGATGGTCAGGATATCTATTCTTATTCTTTGCTATCAGAACAAGGCTATACCAGTAGCTTGCACCAAACAGAAAACCCCGCCCGATTATATTCCCATGAAGCCCAGGGAATTGTGGCGATCGCCAAACAGCACCTAGATAACCAAACGATTTTGGAAGGTTCAGGCTATTTTCAACAGCGTTATACTTATAATCACAACCTGATTATTATTCATCAAGCAGGGCATAAATGCTTTTACGATCACTATGCACCGACTAGATTAGTGAATATTGCTGCACCAAAAATATTTAGTAGTGCCTTAGACTGTATCGAGTGGGTAAAATCGGGACTACAAAGCAACCAAGCTAATTAATTTAGTTCTTTATTTATTTATTTATTTATTTATTTATTTATTTCTTTAATTATTACAAAAGGCTGGACAATTACAGCGATGAACAGCTTTTGGGGTGTCTGATTCCAAGCTGTAAGTTGGTCAGCAGTTGGCTTAGAAATAGATTGACTGTCGATCCATCCTTGAACAGAAGCGGTATTATCTTCGGCGATCGCTGTTGCTACTTCAGAGATTTCTAATTCTTCTTGGATAATAATAATGGCATCTCTTTTAGCATGGGGCAGCAAATCTTGCCAAGTAATCTCGGCAACGTCTTGGGCTAATTTTTCTGTTAAACCTGGCATCTTAAAATTATTTTCTCATCTAGTTCCAATTATCTAAAAATTATTCTCTCATAATTAAAGACGAGGGATAGCCAAAAAATCACTAAAGTCCCAGGGTAAAGTAAAAAGTAGCCCCCATATTTTCGACGGCTTTCGCCCAAACCCTCCCATTGTGTCGATGAATGATGCTTTGGACAATTGCCAAGCCAATACCAGTACCTGGGAACTTCTTGGCATTATCTAAGCGATGAAACGGAGTGAATAATTGTTTAGCTGTGGTATGGTCAAAACCAATGCCATTATCTCGAATGAAATAAACTAGCTTCCGATAGGCAGAACGAATCCGATTTCTCTGATTAAGATCGTCAATTTCTTCTAAATTCAACTTAGATAAACTTTCATTAACTTCTACAGGATTAGAATTAATTACACCCAATTCGATACAAGAATCTTGTTCTGCTGCTGTATACTTCCAAGCATTGTGCAGTAAATTCTCTATGGCATGATTTAGCAGATTTTGATCGGCGATCGCAATTACCTGAGGCTGAATAATAATATTGACAGATCTTGAAGGTTGCTGCTGTTGGAGTCGTTCAATAATTTTTTGAGCAAGATCACTGACATTAACTGGTGCAACGGTAAGATCTTGTTGTTTGACCTGGGATAATATCAGTAGATCATGGATAATTTGCTCCATACGATTACCCGCCTGACAAATATACTCGATGTACACCTTTTCTTGGTCATCTCCTTCTTTCGTATCCCATTTTTGTTTTAACAAGTTACTCATGCCTTTAACCACAGTTAAAGGGTTTCGCAAATCGTGAGAAACCATATAACTAAACGCTTCTAATTCTTGATTTAAAGCCTCAAGTTGAGATGTTTTAGTTTTTAATTGTTCTTCAATATGTTTGCGTTCAATCGCGTAGCGGAGTGCATGAACTAAGATCTTCCCTGTTACCTGCCCCTTAACTAAATAATCCTGCGCTCCTTGTCTAACGGCTTGAATAGCTAACTCTTCGTCATTTATGCCAGAGAGAATTACAATTGGTATTGCCCAAGAATGTTCTTTGATAGTTTTAAGGGTTTCAAATCCTCGGCTATCTGGCAAGGAAAGATCGAGTAAGATTACATCGTAAGCATCTTGAGCGAGGGAAGAGATCGCTTTTGCTAAATATTCAACGTGAGTCAGATGATATACATAGGACTTGGCTGTTTTGAATTGTTCTTGGATTAAGAAAGCATCCCCAGGATTATCTTCGACTAACAAGACTTTGAATAGTTTCTGCATCATAAATCCTGTTTAACTCTTGGTTGTTAACTTAGGAGGTAATTGTACTAAATTAAGCCAAAATTTTTCAATATCTTGCATAGCATTGCTAAATTCTTCAAAATCAAAAGGTTTAGTCACAAAACAACTACCAAAAAGCTCATAAGATTTTAAGATATCTTGATCAGATTTTGAAGAAGTTAAGACTATTACAGGAATTGTTTTTAAATCGGGGTGAGTTTTAATTTCTTGCAGAACTTCAAACCCATGTTTTTTGGGTAAATTTAAGTCTAATAATATCAGATCTGGGCGAGATACATCACGATAATCTTCCGTTTTTTGGAGATAATTCATAGCTGCTTCACCGTTAGTCACATGATGTAAATCATAGTTCGATGTACTATTCTCTAGGACATTGTTAATGATATAAACATCCCCTAAATTATCTTCGCAGATCAGAATATCAATAGACTGTTTAGTTTTAAGGAGACTCATATAGAATGATAATTAAAATTTTGTTATTCAGAAAATAATTTCCAGGTTATAGCGTTTCTCGTATCTATGAAGTACACGTCGGTTATGTTTGGGTAAAGGGAAAAGGTTAAAGGAAAAAAAAAATGTACCTCACTCATCTGAGAAACGCTATATTAAAGTTAATTAATAATTTCATGACAAAATCAAGTTCTGATAACTTAAGCCTATAATCTTTTATCTAGTTAATTTAACTTTTTAGGGGAATTTGATATATTTCTACGCGATCGCGTCCCTTTTGTTTCGCTAGGTAAAGAGCTTTGTCCGCAGCCAGAATTAGACGGTCAGCTTGAGAATTAATTGAGGGAATTGTGTGAGCAACCCCCAAACTAATAGTTACATAGTCGCTAATTTCAGCAGTGGCATGGGGAATAGATAGAGCTTTAACCTGAAAACTAATGTTTTCTGCCACAGTTATTGCCCCATCCAGACTAATATCTGACAAAACTACGATAAACTCTTCTCCTCCATAGCGAGCAACTAAATCTTTGGAGCGTCTGACACTATTATTAATAGTTTGAGCCACTTGTCGTAAACAGCGATCGCCCGCTTGATGTCCATAGGTATCGTTATAAAGTTTGAAGCGATCAATATCAATCATAATCACCGATACAGAAATCTGATGTCTGATGGCATTACCCCATTCCCGCTGCATAAAATCTTCTAAACGATAGCGATTAGCAATTCCTGTAACTTTATCGGTTGTGGCACGTAAAAATAGCTTTTTTAATTCCTGATTGCGGTACTCTAGCTCAGAAGTACGATTTTTAATTTGTTGGGCTAATTCCTGATTTACTTGTTGTAAGCGTATTTCGCTCTGATGGATTTTTTCTAAGTGGCGCACCCGTTCAATCGCATAATTCACCGAACGAATCAGAACTTCTGTGGTGGTTTGTCCTTTAATTAAATAATCTTGCGCTCCTTCTCGTACAGCTTTCAAAGCTAAAGACTCATCATTTACAGCTGTTAATAGTACGATTGGTAAATTTGGCACTATTGTTTGTAAACTTAAAAAAGTTTCCAGTCCATTACTATCGGGTAAACTAAGATCGAGTAGAATGACATCGGAAAGTTCTCGTTGCAAGAGTTTAACTGCTGTAGCTAATCTATCTACATGAGTTAAATCAAATTTAGCTTCCTTCGCATAGGCTAATTTTTCTTTTATTAAGAACGCATCTCTTTCGTCATCCTCAATTAAAAGAGTTTTAATTTGCTTTTGCTTGTTATTGGACATTGGTTTTGAGCAAATATTCACTCTTGAGGGAATTTATTTTATGGGTAAAGAGTTTTCGGAATTTTAAATGTTAGTCTGAGCTATCTTTGACAGGAAGAGTAAAGTAGAAAATAGCTCCTTGACCTAATTCTGATTCTACCCAAATTTTACCGCCATGACGTTCAATAATCTTGTGACAAATTGCTAATCCTGTACCAGTACCTGGATATTCTTGTCTGGTATGGAGACGTTGAAAAATTTGAAAAATGCGATCGCTATACTTGGGATTGATACCGATACCATTATCCTTAACCCAAAATAAATATTGCTCTAACTCTGGTGTTGCCCCAATTTCAATTGTGGGTGATTCTGTTCCCCGATATTTAATGCCATTATCTATCAAATTTTGCCATAGTTGAATTAATTGGGTTGCATTCCCCACAACAGGAGGCAAAGCTTCTCGGATAATCTGAACCTCAGTTTCTTGGAGAGCAAGGTGTAAGTTGGATAAGACTTGATCTAATACTGCTTCGGTATTTAACAATTCCAGAGTTTTTCCACTGTTACCAACCCGAGAATAGGCTAATAAATCGTTAATTAATTCTTCCATGCGGGTTGCTCCATCCACCGCAAAGCCAATTATTTGATCGGCTTCAGCATCTAAATGACCTGAATATTTTTGCTTTAGTAGTTGAGTAAAACTAGTTACCATCCGCAAAGGCTCACGTAGATCGTGGGAGACAATATAGGCAAATTCTTCTAATTCTTGATTGGAGCAAGTTAATTCTTGATTGAGTTTGAGTAATTGACGGTTGACTAATTCTAATTCTTTAGTGCGATCGCTTACTTTTATTTCTAAATCTGCTTTTGATTCTACTAAGGCTTGATTCGTCTGTTGAAGTTGTGCAAACAAAATTGCCTGTTTAATGGCGATCGCAACTTGGTTAGCTAATTGTTGCAGAAAATCAACTTCCGTAGGCTGCCACTTTCTCGTTTTGGAGCATTCGTGGGCAATCAATAATCCCCAAAGCTCCGTGGGAGGTGATGAATTATCTGAATTTTCTTGAATTTCTTGGCTGATTAAGATGGGAACAACTAGATTTGAACGAACATAATATTGTGCTAAAAACTCTACATAACAAGGTGTTACAGTACCTCCGTGTATATCTTCAACAGATGTCACTCTGCCATTTCTGAAAGGTTCAATCCAAGCTTCTTTAAAACAGGGATCGGTAATCACTCTACCCAAAATTGACCATTGGGAATCATTCACAGATTCCACCATCACCATCCCACTCCAATCTTCTTGGAAGCGATAGATCAAAACCCGATCAGAATTTAACCATTGACGAACTTCAGCAACAGTTGTCTGGAGAATTTTTTCTAGATGTAGAGACTGACGAATACGCAGAGCTATCTTGGCAAGGATTTCTGAGAATTCCATTATTTCAGTCCAACTTGATACTTATTTATAATATTTAGTATATTTCTTATCTGTCTTTTGCTTTCGGGAGAGTGAAATAAAAGGTTGCCCCTTCTCCTGCTGCTGATTCCACCCAAATCTTGCCCCCATGTCGTTCTACAATTTTGTGACAGATAGCCAAGCCGATTCCTGTACCTGGATATTCTTGTCTAGTATGGAGGCGTTGAAAAATTTGGAAAATGCGGTCTTGATATTGAGGATCGATACCGATACCGTTATCTTTAACCGAAAATAACCATTGTTCGGCTTGAGCTTCTGCTCCAACTTCAATTCTAGGAGACTCTTGGCTGCGATAGACAATTGCATTCTCAATCAAATTCTGAAACAGTTGAATTAATTGCCCTTGCTCTCCTATAACAGTGGGTAAAGCCATTCGAGCAATTGTGGCATCCGTCTCCTGGATTAAAAGTTGCAGATTATGGGAAGAACAATCTAAAACTGACTCACAGTCTACTATGGCAAAAGATTTATCCTGTTTGCCAACTCGCGAATATTCTAATAAATCATGCATAAGTTCTTCCATGCGGATTGAACCATCAACAGCAAAGCCAATGATCTGATCGGCATCGGCATCTAATTTACCTGAATATCTTTGAGCCAGAAGTTGGGTGAAACTAGTAACCATCCGCAGGGGTTCCCGTAAATCGTGGGAAGCGAGATCGGCAAACTTTTCTAATTCCTCATTTGAGGAACGTAATTCTTGATTAGTTTTACGTAAAGTCTCTTCTATTCTTTGGCGATAATCTATAGCTTTGGGTATAGTCCGTATCATCTCCAAAGCTGTGAATATAGAAATAATCGCGGTAATTGCTTTGATTAGTCCTAATAGCCAATAATCAGGATGCCAGACTGTCCAAATTGACATGATGTGGATAGTGCCACAACTGAAAATAAGTAGACTAAATAGAATAAATATTCCTTTAAAAGGGATATCCTCTCCCTGACGAATAAAGTAAGTTAATGCCAGGGCAATAGAATAGTATGCCAAAGCAATAAATACATCAGATAGTAGATGCAACCATAATAACCCTGGTTGCCAAAAATAGGAATGTCTATGAGGGATATATTGTCTAGAGAAAATTAAGCCTTCTAAAAAGCTAAACATGAGCAAAATTCTTCATTTTAAGAAATTACTAGAGTCAATTATCTGCAAGTATTAATAACTAATGCTAATGCTCAATGTTGCGATAAATATCTAGCTAAAAGAATCTAAAGAATATATTTGGCAAATATTAATCAGGTTTTTAGAATTAGGTTTTTATCAAATTGAACAAACTAACTCCAGAATTTTTCAATCCTGAAATCTTCGTTTTTAATTCGTCAGCCATATTGATTAAATCCTCTTGAGCGATCGCCTGTTGTTCTCCTGATGCTAGCCATTTTAAGTTAACAGTCCTATTTTCTGCCTCCGCATCACCTAAAACTAGACAAGCAACTGCGCCACTGCGATCGGCTCTTTTAAACTGTTTACCAAAAGCACTACCACTAAGATCTAGTTCTACGCCTAAACCGAAACTACGCAACTTCTGCGCCAATAATAAGCCTTGTGCTTCCGCTACTTCTCCGCGAGAAACGATATATAGATCAGGAGTATTCACAAAGTTAGATTCAAGTTGTTGTAGTAATAAGACTAATCTTTCCATGCCGATTGCCCAACCTACTGCTTGAGTCTCAGGACCACCTAATTCTTTGACTAAGCCGTCATAACGCCCCCCACCACATACAGTTGCCTGTGCGCCCAAGTCATCAGATTTGATTTCAAAAGCAGTGTGGGTATAGTAATCCAAGCCCCTAACTAAACAGTGATTAATTTGATACTTGATATCTAAGTCAGTAAGCAACTGCAACACTTTACTAAGATGTTTTTTCGATTCTACACTCAGGTGTTCGGTAATTTTCGGCGCATTCTGGGCAATCTCTTGAGTCTTAGGATCTTTACTGTCTAAGATTCTCATTGGGTTACGAGTCAATCGATTTTTACTATCTTCGTCTAAATCATCTTTATAGGGTTCAAGATAGCTAACCAAAGCATCACGATAGTTCGCGCGATCCTCTCGATTGCCCACTGAATTAATATCTAAGTCCAGATTTTTCAAGCCCAAAGTTTGCAGGATATCGATTGCCAAAGCAATTACTTCCGCGTCTGCACGAGGAGCATCACAACCTAATAATTCCAACCCGACTTGATGAAACTGACGCTGACGACCAGCTTGGGGACGTTCGTAACGAAACATAGGACCTGTATACCAGAGACGTTGAACTCCTCCTTGAGCATGTAGTTTATTTTGAATATAGGCTCGAACGACTCCTGCTGTACCTTCTGGTCGGAGGGTAATAGATTTATCACCTCGGCTACTAAAGGTATACATCTCTTTTCCTACCACGTCGGTAGCTTCCCCGATGCCACGCTCAAATAACGCCGTCTGCTCGAAAATTGGCGCACGAATCTCCTGATATACCGCCCGACCCAAGATTTCTCTGACAGTTGCTTCAATTAACTGCCAGTAACCAACTTCCTCTGGCAATATATCTCTTGTTCCTCTTAATGCTTGAATCATTTATTGCTCGATCAAAACTTAAAATTTTTGTTTTTGTAGGCTATTAGTCTTTCTCACTTGACCATATCAGTTATATCTAGAAATGAGCGATAATTTTGAACTTTAATGGGAATGGGCGACAACATTTTATATAAAGTTTTGACTAAGGAGTTTTGGCGATCGCCACCTCCACATATTTCAGCCAAGTATTAATTGGATAACGCCACGGCGATCTTAATTGATTGATATTTAAAATTAAATTTTGAAATAAATTTTGAAACTAAAAAAAATTATCTAACATCTTAAAGATAATGCTATTATCTTTTCAAGCTATTTTATTGAGCGATGTTGGCAAAAACTTGATGCAATCTTTAAACAAATAAACGAGATTAATAGCTAGAATTATTAACGTCATCATAGCTAGAGGTTTTTTCTATCTCTTGAAGAGTTTTCCATCCTGGTAGCCAAAGGGAATCATCCTTAAGCTGAGAGGCATTCAGCCAGAAGCGAGTTTGGGGATCGCAGGATGCTATCATTTCCGCAAACACCCATTTCCCTTGGTTTTTGCGGTTGACTACTTGGAAATGCCTCCAGCCCCATGATTTCTGTTTTGCTGTCCATTTCGAACCAACTAGATAAGGAAACTTCTGTTTTCGCTTTTTCGACATTTTAACCTCAAGAGAGAATAATGATAGTCTAGTCGCAATAATCTAAATCTTTTTCATTGTGATATTTTTATGAAAACTACATCTGTTTTGTATCAATTATTTTTAGACCGAGTTAATAGCTATAGTGCGATCGTTTTATCCTTAAGTTTGACTCTTGCCTCTGCTCCAGCAATGGCTCAAGAGACTACTATTGAATTGCAAGATGCCAGTCCAGGACAATCTTCAACTGAGCAACCAAAGGTTAACTTTAGAGAGTTACCGCCACTAGAGGATAAGAATTCTCCCGCATCTCCTCCTCCCCCAGTCAATACAGAGTTTTCCCATGATGAAACAGACTACACATTAGGTGCTGGAGATAATATTAATCTTGATATTTTTCAGGTAGAAGAATATAGTGGCGACTATCCTGTGTTGGTTGATGGTACTATCAGTTTACCTTTAGTTGGTAGAGTTAATGTATCTGGTCTAAGTATTAAAGAAACTTCGGAAGCGGTTTCCCAGAAGTATGCAACCTACCTCAAAAGACCAATAGTTACCGTTGGTTTAGTTACGCCTCGCCCCTTAAGAATTGGTATTGCGGGAGAAGTAGACAATCCAGGTACCTATGAGGTTTCTCTTACTGCTGAAAGTCTTCAATTTCCTACCGTTACAGATATATTGGAGCAAGCGGGAGGTATTACCACTATTGCCGATGTACGGAGTGTTAGAGTATCAAGACAAGTTGGGGGCAAAGAAGTCATTTACAATGCCAATCTTTGGGATCTATTGGCTAAAAATCAAATCAGGCAGGATATTTCTCTTCGTGACGGTGATACGGTTTTCGTCCCGACAGTTGACAAAATCAATACTTCTGAATTGGATCGAATGGCTGAGGCAAGCTTTGGTTTGATATCTGACAAGCCGATCAAGGTGGCAGTGGTAGGTGAAGTGTATCGCCCAGGCTCTCACTTTGTTAAGTCCGAACTATTACGTGAAGGTTCTAATAACGGTGGGGCGAATCAAGGAAAACCAGATTCTACCCCTCCCAGACTTTCCCAGGCAATAAATGCTGCTCAAGGAATTAAACCCTTAGCAGATATCAAACAAATACAGGTTAAACGCACTGCTTGGGATGGTGGAGAGAAGATTATTGCAGTAAATCTGTGGGAAGTACTTCAATCGGGCGATACTAGTCAAGATATTATTTTGCAAGAAGGTGATAAGGTTATTATCCCCGAAGCAGACCCTCTTACAGTCTCAGAAGAAGAAAGACAAAGAACAGCATCTGGAACCTTTTCTCCAGAGTTTATTACAGTCAATGTTGTGGGAGAAGTAAAAACCCCAGGTCCCGTGGAGGTTAAACCAAACACTCCACTAACCCAGGCTATTTTGGCTGCTGGAGGCTTTGACGCTCAGCGTGCTAAAACCAGTCAGGTGCAGTTAGTTAGTCTCAAGGCTAACGGTACTGTTGAAAAGCGCAATGTTCAAGTGGATTTTGCTGCAGAAGTCAATGAGGAAACTAATCCTGTTCTTGGTAAAGATGACGTTGTGATTGTTGGTCGCTCTGCTTCAACTGCCACCTTTGATGGAATCGGCAAGGTTACATCTCCTTTCCAAAATTTGTTTGGTTTATTTAATGCCATTTTCTAGATTAGAGATTCCTAGAAAAGCTAACCTATTGCTCTACTGTATTTCGCAGAAGTAGTGGGTTATTATGACCAACGGTCAGAGCAGGCTCCGTCTTGTTAAGGCGGGGTAATCTCTGACTAATTTAAAATGATCCGTGTTGTGAGGATTGGTAAAATAATGCCCGATAGAAGTTCAGATCGTTCTACTTATCTTCCTTTGGAGAATGGAAACGGCAATAGAATTGGTCACAGAAATGGCAATAATAGCTATGCTCATTCCCTACCTGTGGTCAATCAATCAGTAGAAGCTGAAGGAGATAGTATCGATCTACGTCAGTTGTCGAGCATAGTTAAACATCGTTTTCGTTTAATTGGTGCCATAGTTGCTGGCTTCACCGTGGCGACAGCAATCATCACTTTTAACCAGGAAGCAAAATATAAGGGGAGTTTCAAACTGCTGGTAGAACCAGTTACCGAAGAGCAAGAAGATCCTCTTTCAATTTTACAGCAGGATTTAGGGGGTTTAGACTATGAAACCCAGATTGAGGTATTGCAAAGTCCTCGTGTATTAAATCCCATAATAGAAGACTTGTCTGCTAAATATGCAGAAATAGAATATGAGGAGCTAATCAAGCAGAGAAATTCTCCTTTAAAAATTGAGCAACTTGACAAAACAAAGATATTAGAAGTGTCTTTTGTGGATAACGATCCTGATAAAATCCAGTTTGTTTTAGACAATTTAGCAGAAGCTTACTTACGCTATTCTCTAGAGGAGAGAAGAGTTGAGGTAAAACAAGGAATTGATTTTGTTGAAAGTCAGTTACCAGAAGTAAGGGAGCGAGTTGATGAATTGCAGGGGAAAGTCCAGAAATTTCGTCAACGATATAATCTGTTAGATCCAGAACAACAAGCAGAGATATTGGCTGAACAGCATGTCGATTTTGAGCAAAAGTATTTCGATACTCAAGCCCAATTGAAAGAAACCAGATCTTTATATCGAATGCTCAAACAGCAGTTAGGATTGCAACCAGAACAGGCTCGGGCTGCTAGCTACTTGAGTGAATCTCCTCAGTATCAAAACTTATTAAATGAGCTACAGGAAATAGAGGTAGAGCTAACCAAAGAATCTGCCCGCTTTTCGTCCCAGAATCCTGTAATTAAGAACTTAGAAGACGAAAAAGCTCGTTTGCTTACCCTCCTACAACAGGAAGCAGGTGGAGTTTTGGGGCAAAATATCGGAAATACTGTCGAAAATACGCCAAATTTGACTTCTCCTAGTACTTTACGTTTAGAACTCAATCAAAAGTACATCGAAGCTGCTAACGAAATTGAGATACTTGAGCTAAGGGAGCAGGTTTTGCAAGCTGCGATCGCTGAATTAAATGATCTAACCAAGCAGATGCCTGTAATTGCTCGTCAATACACTGATTTAAATCGGCAATTAACCGTAGCTACAGAAAGCTTAACTCGATTTTTAACTGCTCAAGAAGAACTACAGCTCAAAGGCGCTCAACAGGCACTACCCTGGCAAGCAATTTCTCAACCAAGAGTATTAGAAGACCCCATATCTCCTAATCCCCCTCGTAATCTTGCTTTAGGTTTAATTTCTGGTTTAATGCTAGGTTTTGCTGCTGCAATGTTGGCGGAACGTCTTGATCCTGTATTCCACTCTTCAGAAGAGTTGAAAGAGCAGATCAATTTGCCCGTCTTAGGTTTGATTCCTGTCCAAAAAGACCTCAAGCCTGTAGATGAGATAGAAGCAGCGCCCAAGAGGGAAAAAGTCAGTTTACCTCAGCTACAAATTGGCAACACAACTCTAAATCTAAATCGATCATTAAAGTCAAAGTCACCTAAAAAATCTACTGCCGATAGTAAGCAGAAATGGTACGGTGCTTCACCTTTTCTAGAATCTTTTCGCTCTCTCAACACTAACATCAAGCTTTTGGGTTCTGATACCTCGATCCGCTCTTTCGTGATCAGTTCCTCAATTCCCTCAGAGGGAAAATCTACTGTTTCTTGCCATTTAGCACAGGCAGCGGCAGCTATGGAGCAAAAAGTACTTTTAATTGATGCTGATTTACGACGTCCTCAAGTTCATCGCTGGATTGGAATCGAGAACAATGAAGGCTTGAGCAATGTTCTCGCTACTGGTTTAGATGTAGAAGATGCTATTGTTAAAGTCCCTCAATGGGAAAATTTATCTGTAATTACCGCAGGTGATATCCCCCCAGATCCCACTCGCTTGCTTTCTTCTCAAAAAATGTACGCTTTGATGGAACGCCTTAGAAGCAGTCGAAAATATGATTTGATCATCTACGATACTCCACCGATCCTAGGGTTTGCTGACGGTAGAATTTTATCAAATCGCACTGACGGAGTGATATTAGTTGTGAGGATCGGCAAGACCGATCGCTCTTTACTCAAACAAAATATAGACAACATTCAAATGTCTAACGTCCCAGTTTTGGGTGTAGTTGCTAACCAGGTTAATCGTACAACTAGTTCTTATCACTATTACAATCATTATTATGCTGACCGCAAATGATTTAATTATCAAATTGTCAGAGCTTTAGCTGTAGATTTCAATCGGTGAATGGTCGAAGAATTAAGAAAGTTTATTTCTTAATCAGGTGCAAATTGCTATATATTTGAAGATATTGTTAAGATATCTAAATAAAATTTAAATATAGTGAATTTGCCAATTATTTCTTCGACTTTTTTTCTGACCCTCTTGATGATGATTGGGTTATTTTTCTTTATTCGCGCTTCTGTTAAAGACCGCACCAAGCAAATTCAACTTATTCCCGCTGAATCAGAAGACATTTTAATCAAAAAATTGCAGGAATATTTTGAAGCGAGAGCCTATCAACTAACTTCCATAGATGCTAAAAATAAACAAGTTGCTTTTGAAGGGTTTGTGCAACCTAGTCCTTTCCTGGCGATGCTGCTAAGTTTTTTGGCAGTAGTAGGTTTATCTTGTCTGGCTTTAATTCTATTTTTATTGTTTCCCAGGGTTAATAATGTGTTTTGGCTACTCGTTTTAGTTGCACCATTGGCTGGTGTTTTTTACTGGCAAAAAGCTGGTCGGTTGGAAAAAATATTACTTCAGGTCACACCCAAAACAAACAGTACCAATTTGGTCACTATCACCGCTCATAGAGACGAATTAATTCAGCTTAAGGAAAACCTATCTGTGCAAACAGTGGATTAGTTAAATCGATTTCAGCTGAGGGGAACCTGTTAAAACAATAATTAAACTTTTATCAAAAAGGAGATGAACTAATGTTCATCTCCTTTTTGAGCCTTAACAAATTGCTGTGGGCGAAACCTCAATGAGTCACGACTGTAGCAACTGCCTTGTCACTCTCCCATTCTTGAAGATCAATCGATTGCAAACTGGGGAAAAGAAAATGGTTTTCTTCTACATACTGAGCCCCAAACAAACCTTTTTCTGCCCAGAAGTAACGATCTGTAGTGTGCTCGTTTCTCTTAACCACCAAAACTGCTGGAGGTTCGATCCCTAGGGAGGCTATATAGTTACGAGCGGCGGTTACTGGCTTATCTTCGCCACTTTCAATATGATACTGAGAAATAAGTTCTAATATTTTACGACCTTCTTGACGACGACGGCTCTTGCGTTTGCGTTTCCTTGCCAACCCCTTGACCTCCTAAGATTTACTTACTGTAACATTGTGTCATCGGTTACTATTTTCAAAAATATTGTATCGTAATGAACAAAAAAAATCAACTGATTACTGAGGTAATTACCGAAAGAATATTTCGTTGAGCATTGGTTTTAGATAGGATCCAAATCGTGAGTTGTTTAATGTTTTATGATTAGATGATATTAAAAGATAATCAGACAAAAATTTGAGATGTAGGTTAAATTGACGGTCATTTTTATAGTTACCGTATAATTTTTGGGAAATACATGTCCGTGGAGCATTAATGTCGAATAATAATATTTCCAGTACTGAATTTGCCACTTTGTGCCAATCCCAGATAGCTTTGCTGTCTCAAAGTTTGGGAGCGATGTGGAGTGTTATCTATTTGACAGACGAAATGGGGGAAGATGGGCAATCTCAACTGTTTCCTTTTGCAATTTATCCCCAAGCTCAAGCTCAAAGATTTTTTGAGCTTCCTCCGATTCAGTTATCCGACATCTGGCAAGCATTACAGTCTCATTCTATAGCTCAATTATTACCTGATGATTATTTAACCAGTAAAAGCACAAGCACAACTGATTCAGCAGATACCTGGAAGCCAGAGCCAGCAGAGACACAACAGCTAATATTACCCTTGATCCATCAAGGGGCATTAATCGGTTTATTAGTAGCAGGACGTGAGGATAGAGAATGGCAAGCAAGTGAACTTCAGCAGGTAGAAGAAATAGCTCGTACAATCGCCATCGCCCGTTTCCTAGAATTCCAGTATCATTGGACACAAAATAAATTAGCTATCCAAGAAAATCTCAGACGAATTGAACACGAGCGCCTAGACAATTTACTGCATCAGCTACGTAATCCTCTAACCGCACTGCGGACATTTGGTAAATTGTTGCTCAAGAGGATGATCCCAAATGATCCCAACAGCAAGTTAGCCCGAAACATCTTGGCACAAAGCGATCGCTTTCAGGCATTGCTAGAACAGTTTGAAGCAGAATCGAATAAATTACCTGCCCTTACTTCTCAGGTTGCTCCGAATAATAGTTCTTTTCCTCTCTTGGAAACCAGTGATAACACCATCGATCAGAGCAGTTTTTTATTACCAAGCTCTACTGCTGAATTACATTCTGTTGATCTAAAGCAAATTTTAGAACCATTATTGAATACTGCTAGTGCGATCGCCGTTGAAAGAAAGATCGAGTTAATTAATTATCTTCCTACAGCTATCCCCAAAGTAACGGGGGATTTAGCTGCCCTAAGAGAAATCCTGAATAACCTAATTGACAATGCGTTGAAATATACACCTTCAGGAGGCAAAGTCCAGCTTGAGCTGGAGACGGTAAACGCTATGGTGGGCGTAGCCATCAAAGACACAGGATTCGGCATTCCCTTGGCAGATCAAGAACGGATTTTTGAACGACATTATCGAGGAATACAGACTCAAGGAGACATTCCAGGTACGGGTTTAGGATTGGCGATCGCCCAAGAGTTAATTACTAAAATGCGGGGAAAAATTGAATTGATTAGTCCCAATAATTTATCAAAAAATAGCCCAGGTACGACTTTCATTGTTTGGTTACCTGTTTTCGGTGACCAATTAGTAGTTAGTAGTTAGCAGTGACCAGAGAGCAATCGAAAATTTATTGATGCGGAAATTATATTTTTTATTACCAGGAACAACAGGTAAGTTTGGTGGAGGCGGACTATGGGCAGAATTAAATACCTGCAATTTGGCACAGCAGATCTGTGAAGCAGAAATAGTTACTTATCGACAACGAGAAGAGCAGCACCCTTTTTTAACCGATATATTGCTAGCCTGCGATCCTAAATCAGTGATTTTTGTAATTGGCTGGGGCTTCGATGTGCCCAAAATTATTAATCAACTTCGAAGACAAAACGTTATTTATCATGCTCATAGTACTAACTATAGCTTTGTCCTACCTTCTCAAGTGCCGATTATTACCGTCAGTCGTAACACAATGGGCTATTGGGGAGAGAAAGCTGCTAATAGCTTAATCTATTATTTACCCAACCAAATTAGTGACGAGTTTCGCCATCTCGATCAACCGCGAGACATTGATATTTTGGTACAGACTCGTAAATCTTCCACATATCTACTCAAGCAGTTGATTCCCGCTTTACAATCTTTGTATCAAGTAGAAATGATCACTAGTTACGTTGGTGATCTAGCAGGGTTGTTTAACCGCAGTAAAATCTATCTTTATGACTCGGCGGAATATTGGGCGACTAGTAGGGTTACCGAAGGCTTTGGACTACCTCCTTTAGAAGCTCTAGCCTGTGGTTGTCAGGTATTTTCCAGTCTTAATCATGGACTGTCTGACTATTTAGATCCAGGATTTAATTGTTATAAAATTGCTAGCTATTCTCTAGAGTACGATTTACAAAGAATCCACCAGGCATTGCAAACACCTAATAAACCGAATAAAAGCTTAGAGTCATTAGTGGCGCAATACCGTAGTGACCATTTGATTGCCAAATTAGAACTAATTTTAACTGAAATTAATCATTTCTTTGATGTGCGATCGCAATATTCAGCTAACATTAAAAGCTTAAATAAACGACGTATCAGTCAACTAAAAATCGCAAAAATAATGAGTAAATTACGGCAGAAGCTAAAAAGAAACTAGACCTTAAGAATTATTGGGGATACCAGAGACTTCTGTGGTAGATGTAGTAGGGTTTTTGTGCCACCAGAAAGTGGTAAAATATGGTAAAATTTAATTATAAAATGCTACCATATTGGGCTTTATTGGCTATAAAAGAGAAGTTAGGAGAGTTTATCAGCCATTAATCCAAATTATTGCATATATTTGGAGTTTTTCAGAGTATGACCACTTCCCAGGAAAGGATTATCCCCACTGATCTAAGTAACGAAATGTCGCGCTCCTATCTGGAGTATGCCATGAGCGTAATTGTCGGCAGGGCGTTACCAGATGCTAGGGATGGTCTCAAACCAGTCCATCGGCGTATTCTGTATGCGATGTACGAACTTGGATTAACCCCAGACCGCCCGTTTCGTAAATGCGCCCGTGTTGTCGGGGAAGTATTAGGTAAATATCATCCTCATGGTGATACTGCTGTTTATGATGCTTTGGTGAGGATGGCTCAGGATTTCTCGATGAGAAATCCTTTGATTAACGGACATGGCAACTTTGGTTCAATTGATAACGATCCTCCCGCAGCGATGCGTTATACCGAGTGTCGTTTACAGGCTTTGGCTACGGATTCTCTACTAAGAGATATCGAAGCAGAAACAGTAGACTTTGCCGATAATTTTGATGGTTCGCAGCAAGAACCAATCGTTTTACCAGCGAGGATTCCTCAACTGCTGCTCAATGGTTCATCAGGTATTGCGGTGGGAATGGCGACTAATATTCCCCCCCATAATTTAGGTGAATTGATCGAGGGAGCGATCGCCCTGATTCACAATCCAGAAACTACCGATCTGGAATTGATGCAGTATATCAAAGGACCTGATTTTCCCACTGGGGGACAGATCATTGGTAGAGCAGGTATCAAGGAAGCCTACACCACAGGGCGAGGTTCAATTACCATGCGGGGGGTCGCGTCAATCGAAACTCTGCAACAGCGTGGTAGAGCAGACAAAGAAGCGATCATTATTACCCAACTGCCATACCAAACTAACAAAGCATCCTTGATCGAGAAGATCGCCGATCTGGTTAACGATAAAAGGATTGACGGAATTTCTGACATTCGAGACGAGAGCGATCGCACAGGAATGCGAATCGTAATTGAACTCAAGCGGGATGCCTACCCCCGTGTTGTCCTGAATAACTTGTATAAGCAGACTGCGGTACAGACTAATTTTGGGGCAAATATGTTGGCTTTGGTTAACAATGACCCTCAACTACTAACTATTCGTCGCTTTTTGCAGGTATTTCTAGAATTCCGCGTGGAAGCGATCACCAGACGAACTCGTTACCAGCTACGTAAAGCAGAAGAAAGAGATCATCTATTACAGGGCTTACTGATTGCTCTAGAAAATATCGACTCCATTATTCAGCTAATCCGTGGTGCAGCGGATGCCGCTACGGCTAAAAATGAGTTAGTAGAAGGGTTTGGCTTATCTCAGACTCAAGCTGATGCCATCCTGCAAATGCAGTTACGTCGTTTGACTGCTTTAGAAGCCGAAAAAATCCAGGCAGAACACGAAGATTTGCAAACTCAAATTGCCGATCTCAACGACATTTTGGCGCGGAAAGAACGGATTGAAGAAATTATCGAGTCGGAATTAACGACAATCAAAAATGTTCATGGGACTCCCCGTCGTACCGAAATTATCCAAGGAGAAGGAGAGTTATTAGATAAAGACCTAATTGCTAATGAACAGTCGGTCATCTTGCTCACGGAACAAGGCTATATCAAACGGATGCCTGTCAGTACCTTTGAGGCTCAAAGTCGTGCCACAAGAGGAAAGGCTGCCGCCAAGATGAAGGAAAACGACGGTATAGAGCACTTTATGACCTGTTGTGATCATGACACGGTGATGTTCTTCAGCGATCGTGGAGTAGTCTATTCTTTCCATGCTTACCAAATTCCTGCTACTTCCCGCACTGCCAGAGGGATTCCCATTGTCCAGATGTTGCCTGTATCCCAGTCGGAAAAAATTACCTCGATGATTGCGGTGAGTGAGTTTACCGAAGATGAATATCTGGTAATGTTAACTCGCAAGGGAAATATCAAGAAAACCGCTTTGTCGGCTTTTGGTAATATTCGCTCCAATGGCTTGATTGCAATTTCCCTCCAGGGAGAAGACGAACTGCGTTGGGTGCGTTTGGCTACGGATGAAGACAGCGTAATTATTGGTACGCGACAGGGAAAAGCAATTCACTTTAAAACTAATAAGCAGCAGTTACGTCCTTTAGGCAGATCTACTAAAGGTGTTAAGTCCATGAAGTTAAGAGATCAAGATGAATTAATCAGCATGGACATTATTCCCGCCCAGATTGTTGCTACGATTGATGAGACGGGAGATAACGAAGATGAGGACAATGGCGAAGAATTAGTTAACGAAGAGGTAGATCAAGGTCCCTGGTTACTAGCTATCACCAATAATGGCTATGGAAAAAGAGTACCCATTGCTAAATTCCGTCTGCAAAATCGTGCGGGAATGGGAGTACGAGCGATTAAGTTTAAATCTGAAGACGATCGCCTGGTAGCAATTGATATTGTTAACCCCGATGATGAACTGATGATTGTCACCAATAGAGGTATTATGATTCGTCAGGCAGTCCAAGCAATCTCTTTGCAGTCCCGTAATGCCACTGGGGTAAGGGTTCAGAGGCTAGATAAAGATGATGCGATCGCTGCTGTTGCTCCTGTCCCGCCCATCGAAGCTGAGTCAGAAGAAATAGCTGAATAGCCCACAATTAAATTAAATAGCCATAAAACAAGTAGAGGTAACTTTCCTCTGCTTTTTTCTTTACGCTCACCGTTGCTTTAGCAACGGTGACTCCTACGTTCTTGTCTTCGATTTTTGCAACAGAACCATTAATATCTTAGTTAGCTTCATCCAAATAAATAAACTTTTTCCTAGATCAGCTAATCAAATATAAAGTCTTCAATTCTGCACCAAACTTGCTCAACTAAATCGGGACTAGTGTTATCAAACCAGTTAATTTGCTTGTTCTTTCTGAACCAAGTACGTTGACGTTTAGCAAATTGACGAGTGTGAGTTATAGTTTGAGCGATCGCCTGTTCGAGGTTTAGTTTCCCTGCCAAATATTGTTTCATCTCGGCATATCCCAAGGTGTTTAGTAGCGGTAAGTCTGCGCCATATTTACCAGAGAGATACTCGACTTCTGCTACTAGTCCCAGCTTAATCATCTGCTGGGTACGATTAGCTATGCGCTGATCTAAAATATCAACGGAACAATCCAAGCCAATCTGCAATATCGGATAATTAGGCGAATTTTCACCCTGCTGAGTAGAAATAGGCACTCCTGTGACGTAGAACACCTCTAACGCTCTTAAAGTCCTAAATTGGTCGTTAAAATGGACTTTTTGGGCAGTGATCGGGTCAATCTGAGATAGCCAAGCATGAATTTGAGTTTGTCCGAGAGCAGATAGTTGCGATCGCAATTCAGGTTGAGGAGATACCCGAGGAATTTTCAATCCTTTGGTAATGGAGTCCAGATATAATCCTGTGCCACCAACTAGCAAGGGAATGGTGTTTTTCTGGCTGGCAATTAATTCCTGAGTCTGCCGCTGATATTCTGCGAGGGTTAATACCTCCGTTGGTTCACAAATATCGATTTGATAGTGAGGGACTAATTTTTGTTCTGCTAAAGTTGGTTTTGCCGTACCGATATCAAACTCTCGATATATCTGACGAGAATCAGCACTGATAATTAAGGAATTTAAACGTTGGGCAATCTCTAAGGCCAACCCCGATTTTCCAGTAGCAGTCGCCCCACAAATAACAATCAGCATGAATTAATTGGTTTTTAACAACCATGGTTAAGACTATTCTATCCTGCGAGGTGATTTTAAGAGCTGAATGTGAGTTTAAATTATTACATCTTTAGCACTACCAAAAGCTTATGGCTTATAGCTTACAGCTGAAAAACAAATCACTCTTATTCTTTATTCACACTAGACGCACAATATAAACTAGCTTCTGACGGGCAGGGATTCCTCCGCTAGACTCGGTGCAACTTCTTTGGTTTCACTGGTGTTAAAAGTCTCTTCAATCTTTACGGGGGTTAAATTTACCGCACAAGCCTTTAGTTCTGGCTGAAGGGAGATCGGACAGGCTTCGGAATGAGTCAGTAGATTTGCTTCGCCGTTGTCAGTCCACAATGCTCCCCAGTGCATCGGCACAAAGACTGTCCCAGGAACAATTGCTTTAGTTACTCTCGCTACAAAACAGGCTATTCCCCGACGTGATCGCACTTCCACCATCATTTCCTCCTCAATGCCTAATCTGTGAGCATCTTTGGGGTGAATTTCGATGAATGGTTGGGGCTGTCTTTTCATGATTTTCTCGATGCGTCCTGTGCGGGTCATAGTATGCCAGTGTTCATAAAGACGACCCACAGTTAACACAAAAGGATAAGCCGCATCGATTGGTTCGGCTAATCCCTTAGAATGAAAAGCGGCAAATTTTGCTCGACCATCAGGGGTATTAAACCTGCGGTCAGTATAAAGTCTTTTGACTGGAAGAGTTTCATCTTTACCTCGAAATAGATTAGAGAATAAACCTTTTGCTTCTTCTTGGTTTTGCGGATCATTTCTCTCTGTATTACAGGTTAAAGCAATGGGGTTGAAATCTTCTTGGTTTTCGACCTCTTCAAGGGTACAGGGCCATTGTATAGAACCCTGTTGTCGTAATCTCCCATGACTCAAGCCACTCATATCGCAGGGACGACCTTGAGTTAGCTGCACAAACTCTTGATAAACTTCGGCAGAGTTAGCAAAGTCAAATTCTTTAGTGAAGCCTAAGCGACGACCAACTTCGGCAAAGATCTCCCAGTCTGGTCTAGCCTCACCTGGGGCTGGTCTAAACTGAGGACAGAGAGTGACAACCCGTTCGGAATTAGTCATCGTACCTGTTTTTTCTCCCCATTGGGCTGCGGGCAAAACTACATGGGCAAAACTAGCGGTTTCCATCGGATAGTAAGCATCTTGCACAATTGTAAAAGGCGATCGCCACAAGGCTTGTTTGGTTCTGACTAAATCAGGCATACTGACGGCAGGATTGGTAGCGGCAACCCAGAAAACTCCTACTTCGCCTGTTTCTAAACCAGTAATCATGCTCCAGGCATCTCTTCCAGGAACAGAATTAATCCTACCTGGGGGTAAGCGCCAGGCTTGTTCTAGCTCGGCACGATGACTAGGGTTCTTCACTGCTCGATAACCAGGAATAATATGACACAGTCCACCCGCCTCTCTACCACCCATGGCGTTAGGCTGTCCCGTCAGGGAAAATGGTCCCGCTCCTGGTTTACCGATGTTACCCGTCATCAAATGCAGATTGATAATCGTACGAACTTTTGCTGTCCCCTCAGAAGACTGATTAACTCCCATAGACCACAACGAAAGTACTTTTTCTGATTCTGCCCAATAGCGGGCTGCTTGTTCCAACTGTTCGATGGAAATACCGCAACGGCGCGCAACTGTTTCAGGGTTGTAGTCTTGAATTACCTGAGCAAATTTACTAAATCCTTGAGTACATTCATCAATAAATAGGGTGTCTAATTCTCCCCAACGGAGCAAGAGATGAGCTATGCCGTTGAGCAAATCCATGTCTGTTCCTGGTTGAATCGCTAAATGGAGATCCGCATCCTTTGCTGTCTTGGTTTCACGAGGATCGACAACAATCATTTTAACTTTGCGGTTTTTCTTGTGGTGCATCCGCAGACGATTATAAACAATGGGGTGACATTCGGCAGTATTCGTCCCAATGAGAAAGGCACAGTCGGTTAATTCGAGATCGTCATAACAAGAGGGAGGACCGTCAGAACCAAAGCTTTGGATATAACCTGCCACCGCTGAAGACATACAAAGACGGGAATTAGCATCAAAATTATTTGTACCGAGACAACCTTTTAATAGTTTTTGAGCAATGTAATAATCTTCGGTTTGAAACTGTCCCGAACCATACATACAGATGGCATCTGATCCCTGAGTATCCCTAACTTCTTGAATCCGAGATGTAATTCGCCCTAAAGCTTCGTCCCAACTAACCCGCTGAAACTCTTGATCCAGAGAGTCCCGCATCATCGGATATTTAAGACGATTTTTATCTAAGGATTCAGCAACAGTGCCACCTTTAACGCATATTTTACCTTTACTGGAAGGATGAGCGCGATCGCCTCTAACTTGCCACAGAGGATTTCCCTGGCTATCTCTATTAGTAGTTTTACCTGATTGTGCAGGAGGCAGAACTTCTAAACCACAGCCTACTCCGCAATAAGGACACAGGGTTTTTATTGGTTCGTTCACTTTCCTTTTCTCCAGTTAATTGTTTTCAGCTACAAAAGGCATGTTTTACTAGATTCTGATAACCTTTTAAGTTGCTTATATCTCTAATTGAGTATTTTTACTGTTAGCAATAACACTCAATCTAATAATCAAAAAGTGCTGAGAAGACCTATAGACATTCCCAGCATCAAATTAATTTTTAGTTAAAGTAATTTAGATTCTTTCTGGTTCTAAATTAGATTCGGATACAGCCACATCTTCACTATCACCCATGTGATGAGCAGCAAAGGAGTCTTTCGGTTCTTTAAGGAAGAATAGACATAAAAAAGCAACGATTAATCCTGCAACACCCAAGACTTGGAAGAAACTAGCATTTACGGCTGACATAACTGCTTCTCCACCGTTTGCTGCCTCAGATCCTTCAGTCAACAGTAGGCGAGTGGTGAGATATGCAACTGCACCAACATTACCGTAAGCACCGACGTTCCCAGCGATTTGCCCTGTAATTCGCGGTTTGATTAAGGGTACGATCGCAAAGGTCGAACCTTCAGCAGCCTGTACAAAAAATGAACAAGCCATAGTTAATAGTACTGCCAGAGGTAGAGGCCAGGCACTACCAACCTGACTCATCAATAAATATCCAATTCCCATTCCCGCAGTCAAGACAACCATAGTCCACTTACGGCTACCCACAGTGTCAGAAATAATTCCCCCGCCAGGACGAGAAACTAGGTTCATGAAGGCATAACTGGAAGCGATGATCCCTGCCGTTGCTTTGTCTAAACCAAATGTTCCTTCAAAGAAAGCAGGTAGCATGGTAACTACGGCTAACTCAGAACCAAAGTTAACAATGTAAGTCAATTCTAACAGTGCCACTTGCTTAAATTGGTAACGATCTTCGGGAGGATAACGCCTGCGTCCAGCTAAGAGGTCTTTATTTACCACCCAGCAGTTATAAGATTGGAATGCATATAAACCAGCTAAGATCAACCAAGCAATGTACATTCCACCATTCGATAGAAAATCTACTTTCGTTAAACGCCAAGCTAGTACACCCAAGATCAAAGTTAAAGGTAGGTTCATTAACATTAGGAACCAGAAGTCTTTTACACTTGTGACTTCTATACCTCTGGCACTACGGGGACGGCGGTAAACTCTTCCAGGAGGAGTATTACTAACGCTGAAGTAGTAGATTACACCGTAGATAGCGGCGATGATTCCTGATCCAGCGATCGCTGCACGCCAGTTTAAAATATCAGTATTAAATGCAGGGAAGAAGAGAATTTTGAAGCTTTCAGGTTCACCAAAGTTAAATGCTCCTGGTAAAAAGCTCAGAAATGCTGCAAAAATAACCATGGTGAAAGCGGAAAAGGCCGAACCAAAGTTACCCCAGCCACCATAGATGCCTTCTGCTGTTCCCACATCTTTAGGAGGAAACCATTCAGCCACCATCCTAATACCAATTACAAAACCAGCACCCACAATACCCATTAGCAAACGACCTAAGACAAGCTGATTAAAGTCTTGTGCCGTAGCAAAAATCAAACAGGGTATTGATGCATAAATTAATAATAAAGAATAGGTCAGACGAGGACCATATTTATCTAACAACATCCCAATAATGATCCGTGCTGGAACTGTTAGAGCAACGTTGCATAAACCAATTGTTCCTAATTGGGGCTTAGTTAGTCCAAAATCTTGCCCAATAGTGGTAGAAAAAGGAGCAAAGTTGAACCAGACGACAAACGATAGAAAAAATGCAAACCAGGTCATATGAAGGATTTTGTACCTTCCCTGAGTTGCTTTACTAATGAATTCGGTTAAAAACACTCTTATCTCTTCCTGCTGAATCTAAAATTACAATAATCAAAATCTTGAGAGCAAACATTGAAACTCGACACAACTGTATTATTTATACTTTCTGCTTTAAAATTGCCTATTAAACAAGTGATAGTCGTTGAGTACGTTGCCTGTCTTTTCTAAGATCGAGCAAACTATATGAACTGCATATAGTTCCTAAGATGGATTTATCTTGAGGTCATATTTACACTCCATAAAAGTTTATATCGTATATTTAGATACTGAAATCAAGCAGAACATAGATTTTGATGTTTTTTGTGCATAGTTTTAATACTTTAATCGCATACTAATAATTAATCTTGTTTGAGGGACTTGAAAACACTGAAAGCTAATACTGTTCATCAATTCGAAAAAAAAATGCAAAGCAGACAATATCTACTTTGCACTGTTAATTTAAGTGATGGCTTGATCTAGTTAACTTAGGGATTATGATTAATCCAGATTAATCCAGATTAATCCATCGGGTTATCGACCCATACCAATGTATCGAATACCAGCAGCTTGTAATGCGTCGCGGTCTAAAAAGTTGCGACCGTCGATTACTAAAGGGTTACTCATTAATTTAGCCATTTTGCTAAAATCTAGCTTGAGAAATTCCCTCCAATCGGTAACTAAAACTAAAGCATCACAGCTATCTGCCAGCATTTCTGCGTTAGTTTCGATAATCACATTTGAAAGACCATGGCTTAAGCCTGATTGGGAAACAATGGGATCATAAGCTTTTACCCTTGCTCCTAAACGGTTGAGTTGCTCAATTAAATCCAATGAGGGGGCATCTCTCATATCGTCGGTATCTGGTTTAAAGGTTAAACCTAACAGCCCAACAGTTTTTCCTTTGAGAATTTTAAGCTCATTTTGCAATTTTTCTAACACCAATAAGCGTTGCCGTTGATTGACGTTAATTGCTGCTTTCAATAGCTCGGATTCATAGTGATAGTCATCGGCAGTATGCACCAAGGCAGAAACATCCTTAGGGAAACAAGAGCCACCCCAACCAATTCCAGCATCAAGGAACTTACCACCAATACGAGAATCCAAGCCAATTCCTTTTGCCACTTGAGTCACGTCCGCACCGACACGATCACAAATATTAGCTACTTCGTTGATAAAGCTGATTTTGGTGGCCAGAAAAGAGTTGGCAGCATATTTGATCATTTCCGCCGAACTAAGGTCTGTCACGACGACTGGCACCTCAGGCAGAGATTTATCTTCGGCAAATTCTCTAGTTACCAGAGGTTTGTATAGTTCCTGCATCATGGCGATCGCTTTATCGCTATTTCCCCCCAGAACAATACGATCTGGATTAAATGTATCGTATACTGCCGATCCTTCTCGCAAAAACTCAGGATTACTGACTACATCAAAGTGAGGCTCAATGTTGTTTCCAGATTCTTTATTGCCATCGAGAACAATCATTCTAACCCAATCACCAGAACCGATAGGTACAGTAGATTTGTTAACAATTACTTTATAGTCGCTGCTTAAGTGAGTACCAATACCGCGAGCTACCGCTTCGACGTAACGGGTATCGCTTTCCCCTGTCGGCAGTGGAGGAGTTCCCACTGCAATATACAAAATTTCTCCATGAGACACACCCTTTGACAAGTCGGAAGTAAAGGTCAATCTACCAGATTCAGCAGAGGATTTCATCAGTTCAGACAAGCCAGGTTCATAGATAGGGGATTGCCCCGACTGCATCAATTTAACTTTTTCCTCGTTATTATCAACACAGATTACATCGTGCCCGATATGAGATAAGCAAACACCAGTAACCAAACCGACATATCCAGTACCAATAACGCAAACACGCATATGACTAATTAACCTCTTGTATTTTTTGTTGTCTTTATTTTGTAGATCAAGATTTTGCTTCTTCGATACGAGAACGAAAGTCTTCGATGGTGAGTTTTAGACCTTGATCAAGATTTATAGTAGGTTCCCAACCTAACAGATTTTTTGCTTTCGTAATATCAGGTTGTCTTTGTTTAGGATCGTCTTGAGGAAGGGGTTTGAATGTTAGTTCTGTATCAGGATTGATCATTTTTTGAATTGTTTCGGCAAGTTGTAAGATAGTATACTCCCCAGGGTTACCAATGTTAATAGGTCCAATGTGGTCACCATTCATGAGGCGCATCATTCCTTCTACTAAATCTGCCACGTAGCAAAAACTACGAGTCTGGGAACCATCACCGTAAATTGTCAAAGGTATCCCCTTGAGAGCTTGAACGATAAAATTGCTCACCACACGACCATCATTCTCAAACATTCTTGGTCCATAAGTATTGAAGATTCGCATGATGCGAATATCAACATTATTTTGTCGATGATAGTCGAAAGCTAGAGTTTCGGCGACTCTTTTTCCTTCGTCATAACAACTGCGTATACCAATGCAGTTAACATTGCCGCGATATTCTTCTGGTTGAGGATGTACGTCAGGATCTCCATAAACTTCTGAGGTTGAAGCCAGTAAAAATCTTGCCTTAACTCGTTTAGCCAACCCCAACATATTTAATGTACCCAAGACGTTAGTCTTAATGGTTTTTACTGGATTGTACTGATAGTGAACTGGAGAGGCGGGACAGGCTAGATGATAAATTTGATCTACTTCGAGACGAATTGGTTCCGTAATATCATGACGAATCAATTCAAAGTAAGGGTTATCGATCCAATGTCGAATGTTACGCTTATCACCAGTAAAGAAATTGTCTAAACATATTACGTCATGACCTTGCTTCATCAGGCGATCAATAAGGTGAGAACCGATAAATCCAGCGCCACCTGTTACTAATATTCTCATTGGTAAATCTAATTTTAACTTTTAACTATTTCAAGAACAATCTTAGACTAACCTTTCAATATTTGCGATGTCTGCTAAAAGCAACTGAATCTGTTCGCTACTTATTTTGATTGGTTATTTTTGTGACATACTCATACAAAGTGTTTCTTGGCTGTGCTGGACGACTCAAAGTTGAGATCGCCTGTTCTAATGTTTCTACGGTCATGCAGGTTCCTCCCTGGGCTCCTGCCATCGTAGTAATGTGTTCTTCCATCAGCGTTCCTCCAATATCATTGCAGCCAGATTGTAAGGCTTGTTTTGCTCCCTCTAAACCAATTTTGACCCAGCTTGGTTGATGATTGACAATCCAGTTACCCAAAAAAATGCGAGCGACGGCGGTTAAGTGCAGTACCTCTGCTATATCAGGCTGATCTCTACCAACGCGATGGCGAATCGGAGCAGGAGCTTCTTGCCCCACAAAAGGTAAAATGATAAATTCGGTAATCTTTGCAGGGTATTTATGGGCGACCGCTGTTTGCTGGAGCGATCGCAATTTTGCTAAATGTTCGATTTGCTGTTGAGGACTTTCTATGTGTCCAGAAAGCATGGTACTGGTGGTAGGTATTCCTAAGCGATGAGCCAAGCTAATAATCTCGATCCAAGTAGAACTATTAATTTTTTCAGGACAGATAATATTTCTCACCCGATCATCGAGGATTTCCGCTGCTGTCCCTGGCATCGAGCCTAATCCTGCGTCTTGGAGAGCTAACAGCACTTTTTCGTAGCTAATATGATCTTCTCTGGCGATAAACTGGATTTCTTGGGGAGAAAAGGCATGGAGATGCAACTGCGGGAAATTAATTTTGATCTCCGTTACTAAATTAAGATAGTAAGGTAGAGAGGCTCCATTAATTTTTGCTTGGGGATGTAGACCACCTTGCATACAGATTTCACTAGCCCCAATCTTTACCGCTTCCTCTGCTTTACTAATTATTTGCGAACTATCTAGCCAAAAGGAGCCAGGCTCATCGGCATCACGACGAAAGGCACAAAAACTACAGTGCTGTTCACAGATATTAGTGAAATTAATATTGCGGTTAATGATATACGATACAGTCTCTCCAACCTGTTGCCGACGGAGACAATCTGCTGTTTTAGCGATCGCTGATCTGATTGTGGCATCTTGCTGTTCAATTAGCTTAATGCCCTCATTTACCGAGATATCGCTTCCTTTTTCTGCTTTGTTTAAAATATCAGCAACTATACTTTCAGCTTGATAGACCACTTCTAAATATTATTAATTACTCTATTAATTACTCTATTAATTACTTCCAGCCTTGCTCTGCTTTTTGCAATACATAAGCACTGACGTCTGATATCTGTTCAGCAGTTAACTTTTCGCCATAGGCTGACATATTGTTTTTGCCATTAGTTACCAGGGACGCGATCATATCTTGGGTATCTACTTTATTTTTACGCAGTGCTTTTAACTTGAGATTTTTGCCTCGTCGCACAATGTTACCTCCTTTAGCATGACATCCAGCACAGTTGGCTTCGAATACCTTAGCACCGTTATTTAAATTAGGAACTGTATCTGCTAGTACAAAAGAGGTAATCGAGGTTAAGAAGATGGTGAAGGCGAGGGCAACTACGGTAATAATTTTCTGCATCATAAAAGCTCTTTTCAGTTATTATTGACCACAAAACTGCTCAAATTTCCCCATATTTGGGGATTTAAGGGAAATACAGATGATCGACTTAAGCAATCACTTAAAACTTAGAGCTTAGGGCTTATAGCTAAAAGCTTTGACTAAAACTCACGAATTTCAGGTTTCCCGTCTTTGATGCTGCCAACCAACACAATATCAGCCACATCCACAAATAAGCCATTTTCTAGCACTCCTGGAAAATTATTGATGGTTTTTTCCATTTCACCAGGGTTGTCAATCTGGTCAAATTTGACATCAATAACTAAGTTTCCCTGATCTGTGACTACAGGACCTGCTTTTTTGGCTGCCATTCGTAGCTCTGGCTGACCCCCCAATTTTGCTAAACTGCGCATTACGGGAGCAAGTGCCATGGGGATAACTTCGACAGGCAGAAGAAAGGTTGAACCCAGTCTATCTACTAGTTTACCATCATCAACTACCACAATAAATTCGTTGGCTAAGCAATCTACTACTTTTTCTCGCGTATGGGCTGCTCCTCCTCCTTTAATGAGATTTTTCTGAGGATCTACTTCGTCGGCACCATCGATCGCAATGTCAATATGATCTATAGCGTCCAAGGTAACCAAAGGGATCTTAAATTCTTTCGCTAATACTTCGGCCTGAAATGAAGTCGGAACCCCCACAATGTTTTTGAGTTCTCCTTTTGCCAAGCGATCGCCGATATACTCAATTGCATAGGCAGCGGTCGATCCTGATCCTAGCCCAACAATAGAGTCTGATTGAACACGGGCAGCCGCAGCTCTCCCCACTTCTTGCTTCATGGTTTTGACAGGATCACTCATTTTGTTTAATCTCCGTATATTGCCTCAGTTATCTATCTGGGACTTATTTTCTCAGATATCTGTTTCAAAAAAAAAAAAAGTTCTCTTCCGTCAAAGAGACAAAAAATACAGGCATTAAGCTCAAAACAACTAACCAAAAAAATTACGGTGTACAATCACCCTTGGTTTCCTTTAGAGTCATTGTCACCGTTTTAAAGCTATTAGTAGCAATACGCACTCTTTTTTAGGACACTTATTACTCATTACTCGCTACTCATTACTTACGAGCAGTTAACTTTTCCGTCCTAACCGATTAACGTACTGCGATATTAGTTATTAGCAGAAGCTAACATTTCCTTAAGCTTCGTCAATTCATCTGCCCAGCGAGGATCTGGTTGAATACTGCCCTGTTGCTTGGGGTTACTATTTGATTTTTTCTCAGTACGTTTATTGCCAGTTTTCCGCTTGGGAGCAACATTATTAGCTTCAACCGTTGCTCCACCTTCTTCTCCTTTAGAACGAGGTAGTGCTTTTTCAATCTTTATCGGGTTATCCATGAAGGATTTGCCATTATATTTTTCAATAAATTGATCCCCCATTTCATCGGTAGGAACCGTTACAAAAGCAAAGCCACGGCATTTTCCTGTTTTACGATCTTTGATTACCTTCGTTGAAACTTGTTCTCCTTCGTCAGCAAACATCGCCGCTAAGGCATCGCGATCAATTTCTTCCTTGGGCAAATTACCCACATATAAACGAATAGACATAAAACTATAATCTCCCAAGCTGATTAAATTCCAAAATTGTGTGCAGAGTGAACGCTTTTCTGATGGCGACTAAGCCAATATATAGTAGATTATCCAAAGGTTTTTTATAGATGTATCTTCCAGTATTTTGCCTCAACCTTTTTTCATCACCAGAAGACAAATACTCTAATCACACTTTAGTGTAGTTGAAAGTGAGCAATTCCATCTTTGGAATGCACAGATGCTTAAACACGACCTTAATTTTAATTATTGCTACAGGTAGTTTAACCAACCCTTACCAACAAAAAAAGCCGATTATTCAAACTTTAAGGCTGAATCTTATTCTAAATTCTGCAACACCTCTAATTATTACAGAATGTTTACTCTATTAACCAACATATTCAATTTATTTATCTTTTTTTTTAAATTTCCGTCTTGAGTAAAAGTTACCACCTCCCTCAATCATTGACCATCGATTATCATTATCGGTATAACTAAAAGTGCTTTTTGTCAAAATATTGTTACAATGGCTTACATTAAAAGTGATCAAATCTATTATTAACCTAAAAATGGGAGTGTATTTCTATGTCAGATTCAATTAAGTTGTCTTTAGAACAAAAATTCAATGTTCGCTCTTTTGAAACAGAAGTTAAAGCCATGAGCCATGAACAAGCTCAAGAATTTCTCGTTAAGCTTTATGAACAGATGATTATTAAAGATAATATGTATCAATACTTTATTCGCCAACAGTGGGAAATAGACGTTCCTCCCAGGATATAAAAAGTTTTAAAGATAACTTGGTTAAGCCTCTTTCTCTTGCTAGCTTCTAAGAAAATAGCTGGGGATGCTGGGGTAAATACTCAAGAAAAAATAAGAAAAATAAGATTGTGGCAACGGTCAATGCTTTTTTTGCTAGTCTAATAAAAAGGCATTTGTCATTTAGATCGTATGTTTCAAAGTTGCTTAATCTGTACAGATTTTACCGATGGTTTATACCGTTTGATCGATTGCGTACCGAGCTTGGCTCAGTGCGGTCTAAAAAAAATTGTCTTCTTTCATAGTGTTCCCCTGTGGGAAGAAGGAGAAGTTCCCAGAATAGATGATGAAAAAGTTGAGCAAGCCAAGAAACGTCTTCAGCAAGCGGTAGATAATGCGCCATCAGACGTAGATGTTCAGATAGAAGTTCTCTCAGGAAAACCCCTCGACACAATTCCTAGAGTACTGAAAAAGCATTCTATTGATGTAATTGTGACGGGAACGCCCATCAAAAGTTTATTACAAGAGAAATTTTTTGGTAGCACCAGTACTGGGTTAGCAAAAGTCACTAGTCAGCCCCTCAACATCATTCGTCCTGAATTAATTACTACCTATACCCGCGAAGAATTGTCTTTGCGTTGCCAACATCTCTGGCGTTACTTGTTAATACCCTATAACAGTAGTGAAACTGCACGCTATTTGATTGAAGAAATTAAAAACTATGCTCAGGATCGTCCCAAGAATTCCTTGAAGCAGTGTATGCTAATGACGGTAGTAGACGATTATGGTCGAAAATCATTCTTGGTAGAACAGCGAGTAGAAGAAGCAAAAACCAACTTAAAATCGGTGAAAGAAGAGTTAGAAGCTTTAGATATTGAGGTGAATACTCTGGTGCAAGTGGGTAATCCTTTGCAAGAAATTGCTACTGCCGCCTTAGATTTCGATATCAGCGCGATCGCGATCGCCACGGATTATCGCAATAATCTTCTCCAGTGGACAGTTCGCAGTTTTGCTAATGATGTGATGCGTAGTAGTTGGTTTCCTGTGTTGTTGTTCTCTCCTAAAAAATAATTGATTAATTTTAGTTTTCAACAATCAATCAATATGTTCTGGAGTATCTAAATCAGCAATGCTATCTTCTAAGTTTTACTTTGTTGACTATGTGCATTCAGAAAGATAATTAAGATAAAATCATTCTTCTTCGCTACTGTGATTCCAATGTTTTGATTCTTCTGCTGCTCTAAACTTTTGTTTCTTTTTGGGCTTTGGTTTGGCAGGAATTAGCTTTAACTGTCTGGCTTGTGGTTGCTGCTGATCGCTTTGTTCTCCGCGACGGCGTTCAGAGGTTCTTTCTTCGCTGGTATTTTCGGTAACAACTTCGTAGAGGATCGCTTGTTTATTGCTGGTATTACCTTTCCGCAGTACTCTACCCAGTCTTTGAACATATTCCCTAGTCGAACCTGTGCCAGAGAGGATAATAGCAATTCTGGCATCGGGGACATCTACCCCTTCATTTAATACATGGGATGCAACCAGGGTTTTATATTCCCCTGCTTTGAATCTAGTTAGGATATCATGGCGTTCTTTAACGGGGGTTTGATAAGTAATGGCAGGGATCAAAAACTGCTGCGAGATACGATAAACAGTGGCGTTGTCGTTAGTAAAAATTAAAATACGTTCTGTTTGGTGTTTGGTAATTAAATCAATCAAGACGCGGAATTTAGCATCTGTACCTAAAGCAATCTCTTTCGCTTCCCTGTGTGCCAACATCGCTTTTCTGCCTTGGGGCGATCGCGCGCTAGCTTGGACAAAAAGCTGCCATCCTTGGAGACTACCTAAAGAGATATTAGCATCGCGGAGAAATTTACTTCTAATAGCGATCGCTGATTGGTATTTGAGCTGTTCCTGTGACGATAATTTGACCCGTATCTGGACTATTTTATGCTCGGCTAAAGCTCTCCCAGATAGTTCTTCAGGAGTTTTGCGATAGATAATTTTGCCAATCAGAGCATCTAGCTGGCGATGAGTACCATCGCTGCGTTCAGGAGTTGCGGTTAATCCCAAGCGGTAAGGCGCGATCGCATATTCGGCAATTACTTTAAAAAAGTCCGTGGGGAGATGATGACACTCGTCAAAGATTTGCAGGGCATATCGGTTGCCCAAGGTTTCCGCATGAATTGCGGCACTGTGGTAGGTGGCAATTAAAATCGGTGTGCGATCGCGCGAACCTCCCCCTAATAAACCCACCTCTGCATTGGGAAATGCGGATTCAATTTGGGCATACCACTGGTGCATCAAGTCTAAAGTTGGTACCACAATCAAAGTTGTGCGAGGAGTAGCCTGCATTGCTAACTCTGCCAGATAAGTCTTACCTGCTGCGGTAGGCAAAACTACTACGCCCTGCCTGTGAGCCCGTTTCCATGCCTGTAGTGCCTCTGCTTGGTGGGGATAGGGCTCAAGTTGCGATACGCATTTTAGTTCCAGATTATAGAATTCTCTGGCTTCATCAATAATTTCTTTATCATCTGCCTGGAGAGCTTCTACCAAAGAACGATAATAAATTGCAGGAATCCGAAACTTTTCCACGCGATCGTCCCAAGTAGCATAGTCTAACCAAGCTTTCCCCCTTGGAGGTGGATGCAACAGCAAAGTTCCGCGATCAAATTTGAGTTTAGGCGATCGAGGCATAAATCACGATGAATTTTATGATCAAGAAATTAATAACTACTTGTAATAAAGTTACAACTTTTATCAGCTAAATTGCAAGGTTTTATTAACATGGAACTCAGCAATCTCTATAGATAAATTTCAAATGTATTTCTTACGTGTAAGCGACAAAGAGGCAATTATTACTAGATTGTAGAGTAATCAAAATATCTTGGAATAATTATTAGCACTGCTGTGTATTATGGCTAGCAAATAATTTCGCGATCGCTAAAAGAGTAGATAAACGGAATTATCGCTAGTTCAATTTCAAATTCCACGAAGAGTTAATTTTGTGTAACTCATATATTAGTAATCCCTGAAGAGTTGGAGATAATCTAAGTATGCATTATAAAAGCAAACTTAAGTGTTAAAAAGCATCTAATAAAACTAAAATTGCCATTAATCTGATTTTTTTGAGCCAAATTCCCAAATATTCAACCAATATAACAATTTTACTATTAACCCACCTTCCGCACGTCAAAATGTAGTATTTAAAGATTACGTATTTTTGCAGATTCAGCGATCGCTGAATCTCAATTTATACTTTGCACGGCTATAACCTGCGCTTTAGACAAAGGAAGCCAGGGAAGATAGCTGCCGAGAATGATTTCTTTTCTAAAAAAAAGACGGTTAGTTTTGATTACAAGTTGGAAGAAGGAATGAAGAGGAGAGAGGGCGAGGCCTCGCGTCCTCTCTCCTCCAGTCAGTTAGCGGAAATTTTCCGCTAACTAACTCTTCTTTTTTCAGCTCACACCAACTCCAGGGTCATTTCATTCTAAATTTCATTAATGATTTCACTAGCTTTCAGATAGCGATAGTTAAACTACCTTACAGTTAAAATCACCTATTTTCGTGAATGCACAAAATGACACGGTTGAGAATGAAATAGCCCTGGGTTGGACTGCGTTTAATTCCTGTTAATAATTCAATGGTGGCGAGCGCTTCATTAACCGTGGCGGGAGGCTTCTTTTGAAAATAAGCTTTTAGAGTTGAACGATGATTTTCCAGCTCACTTTGAGGTCGATAGAAATTAATTTCTTTCAATTTTTCTATCCCTCCTTCTTGATAATCTCTGAGATAACTTCGCAAAGTATTAGGTGAGATTCCTGCTAATTTACTAATTTGATGATGAGGTAGTTTTTGACTTTTTAACCAGAGGGCTTCCATCTTTTTCTGCACTCTCGGATGGGGATGATGAAATCGCTGATCATAGAGAGACTGTTTCTCCTCTTCGGTAAATTCAAGGTAAATCATGCTTGAGCCTTAGCCTGCTCCTTGTTTTGACTCTTAGCTAGATTATTACCTTGGGAACGAAAACGCAAGTTATGACCGTGCTAAGTATAACTTCTAAAGCGATCGCCAAATTGCTAATCTGCGATCGCTTATAAACCAGAAAAACATATTACTTCGCATATTACAAAATGACGTGCGGAAGGTGGGTTCATAAAGTAGGAGGAAGCAATCAAAGATTAAGACAGGTCAAAAGTTATCTTTGGCAAGGTTTATTTAATCTGACCTTGAGCCAGGACGACTTACAGAACAGCAATCAGTTAGAGGGTGGTTTAAAGGACTGGATTTTCCTGTTCTATTTATATAAAAGTTCCAATAATGTTATCTTGCTTAAAGTTAATCGCATTTAAGATTGGCAAGATATTTATATTTAAGCTTTTTTGAGGCAATAATTCATGACGAAATATGATGTATACGCTTTGGGTAACGCTCTATTAGATATTGAGTTTGAGGTATCATCAGAAGTGTTGCAAAACTTGGGGATTGATAAAGGAGTAATGACTCTGCTAGATCGAGACAGCCAGGATAAAATTGTGAGTCATTTAGCAAACTACGATCAAAAACGCTCCTGTGGTGGTTCAGCAGCCAATACTTTAATTGCTATTAGTCAGTTTGGCGGTAAAGCTTTTTATTCGTGCAAAGTAGCAGATGATGAACCAGGAAAATTTTATACTCAAGATTTAATTGATTGTGGTGTGGCAACCAACCTGGAAAACCACGCTCCTGAATCAGGTGTAACAGGTAAATGCTTGGTGTTTGTCACTCCCGATGCCGATCGCACGATGAATACTTTTCTGGGTATTTCGGGTGAGTTTAGTGATCAAGAATTAGTACCAGAAGCAATTGAAAATGCTAAATATACTTATATTGAAGGCTATTTAGTAAGTGGTGAAAACAGCAAACAGGCAGCAATCAAAGCCAGAGAAATTGCTCAGGCTGCGGGTAACAAGGTTGCCTTTACCCTGGCTGATTTTAATATGGTGAAATTTTTTAAACCAGGATTACTAGAAATAATTGGTTCGGGAGTTGACTTGTTGTTTGCTAATGAGAGTGAAGCATTATTGATAGCAGAAACAGAAGATTTTGAGGTAGCAATTGATCATCTTAAAACTTTAGCTAAAAGATTTGCGGTTACTCGCGGGGCAGCGGGTTCAGTCGTTTTCGATGGTGAAAACCTAATTGAGATCGAAGCGTTTCCTGTCAAGGCGATCGATACTGTTGGTGCAGGGGACATGTATGCAGGTGCTTTTCTCTATGCTATTACTAACGGCATGAGTTATACACAAGCAGGTCGTTTGGCATCCCTAGCTTCAGCAACATTGGTTACTGCTTTGGGTGCGAGAATGAAAACCGAAGAGGTGCAAGCTCTATTGGATCAGTTAACAGTTCATAGTTAACAGTCAATATAATGGCGATCGCTTTATGCTTTATGGGCTTGAGAATAGCGATCGCCCATCTGTAATATTTCGCTAAAACTCGTGTTTCTTCTCAAAGATTAAATATGAAGGAAACATTTAAAAAAACCATTGAGAACCAAATAACTTCTAAATTAAGGTGATTTCTGAGTAAGAAGGTACCACTAGCACTCTAAAAAATGTTACTTTTCTCAAAGGAAAAATTAGGAGTCAACCATTGAGTCAAGACCTTGCACCCCATCAAAGATTAAACTCTGACCAAATTGCAGATATTCGTCTGGCATCATCTTTGATGACGGGAGCAAAGAGGAGAGCTTTTCAGGCGGAAATGGCCCTGAAATACTGTAAAGGGAGTGCTCGTCTGAGTGAAACAGTGTTTGGCTGGAAGCGTAAAACCGTAGTACTGGGTTTAGCCGAAAAACGTAGTGGCCTCACTTGTGTAGGAGCGCAATCATTCTTGAGTGGTAGCAAGCGCTGGGAAGAACAACAGCCTTCAGCAGCAGAAACCCTGCGCCAGTTAGCTGAAGCTCATGCCCAACAAGATCCAACTTTTGAGAGCACAATTGCTTATACTCGACTCACTGCGGCCGAAGCAATTATTCAACTGAGGGGCCAGGGCTTTAGGGAAGACCAATTACCTGCCCCCAGCACCATGGCCGAGATTTTAAACCGTATGGGCTATCGCCTCCGCAAAATAGTCAAAGCCAAGCCCAAAAAAAAACTGCCAGAAACCAACGCCATCTTTGACAATATCAAAGGGAAAGACAGTCCCTCTGACTCAGGTCGAGTCAAGCGCTTGAGCCTCGACTCGAAGGCGACTGTTAAGATTGGCAATTATTCTCGTGGCGGTAAGACAAGAGGAGATAATCAGGCTGAGGACCATGATATGGGATGTGCAGAAAAGTATATTCCTTGTGGTGTGGTCGATGAAGATAGCGGGCAATTCTACATTAGCTTTGGGAGCTCCTTTAAGGTGATTTCTAGAAATAAATATACCAGTAAATCGACAGAGCAGCCAGTGATGTGACAGCAATACTTGGTACTTTCTTTCATGGAAATCACCTAAGTGGTGTTAGTCTTGTCAATTAGAAGGAGGGTGATTTCACAAAAAGCTGCCAGCAGTTGTTCTGCTGTTGGTCTGGCAGTAGCGCGCTGGGGATTACCGGGATAAAGTCCTGACAATTGCTCTTGTTGGACAGCCAAGCCACGGCGAACCTGGAACTCCAACAGGGTCAAAACTCTCAATCCAATAGACTTCTTGCAGAAGTCAGGGGAAAGGGGAAAGGGAAAAGGGTACGGGAACGTAAAAATAACCTTTTCCCCTTACCCATTAACCTTTACCCCCTCACTTAACCAAGGTTTATGGGACTTATGCAAGAGTTCTAATAGAGAGCAGACGAATCAGTCCCTTGACGTAGTCGTCTCGTTGTAGATAGATGGGGGTTAGAGACAGAGGAAAACCTTTAAATCGCCCAAACCCTCTCTCAATTAGGTATTCTTCGCGGTAAGCGACCACCGCCCTGCGGAGAGATAATTCTGGGCTAGGTTGATTAGTCACGTAAACCCGCCAGCCCAACATTCTTTTCTGCTGCTCTAGGGCTGCTTCATCCAGTTTGACAGAAAGCTTCACCATCGATTCGACTACTACTCGGGCAGGTCGGTCTCCATAGGGTCTTAAGCACGGATTTTCATGTTAAAAAACGCCCCTAAATCTGCTGGGAATACCTGAAGAGAAATACAGCTATGGATAATGTAGGGTAAAAGTTGTAGCAGCTTAAGGGAACTTTACAAAGGGCAAGTAACAGGGGATGTTACTGGAAAAAGTGAAATTTTGTGAAGCTCAGCTTTGAGATACTGAAGGTAATTGTAGGACTCAAAGCCCTATTTAGCAGCCGTTTTCAGTCCTAACACCATGTTTGACCATAAATTAAGCAGATTTTATAATTGCTTTCACTGTAACAATAGCCCCTAATCCATGCAAGCGAAAGATTTCTTTACAATCCCTCAATCCACAGCTCAGAAACAGTATGAAGCGCTTCGAGCCTTCTACATAGATGTTGGTCAGGCACTCGGAATAAATCACTTACCAGTATTCTGGCTGTTTTAGCTCAAGACCCTGACAGTGGTATGATTACCTATGGCGATGCCACTCTGCGCCATCAAGCTAAAAACTTGGAAAACTATCCGAGTGCAGGCTGCTGATGGTCGCAATCGAACTCTCAAGGTCCATGAACAAACCATCCCTCTCAAGGGCTATGGTAAAGACATCCGCCAACTGGCGTACGCTGGTACGGGTCGTATTAAACCAGCTCTCTTAATCACCAATGACTTTGAGCTTCCCATCAATCCTACATTCCGCAGGTTGGCTAAAAGATGAGATATTTATTGAAAGTCTTTCAATTTGAGCCATTGAACCAGAACCAACCTATTGAAATTGATGTTCAAGACATCGACCATCTGGGACTAATTGCGGGCATCGTAGATGAGATCGGGATTGTCGAAATTATTAATCCCTTGCTGGGGACTCATCCCCTAGAAGAAATCAGTGCGGGGTATGTAGTCAAAGCTCTGATTCTCAACTGCTTAGGTTTCCTGACAGCACCGTTGTACCTATAAGCGCCAATTTTTTGTGGGCAAAGCTACGGAACACTTGATTGCTCCAGGAGTAAAACCAGAACAGCTCAATGACAGTCGCATCGGTCGAGTCCTCCACCAGCTCTATAAGAAAGGACTAACTTCTGTGTTCGTGGAGATCGCCCTAGCAGCAGTGAAACGGTTTGGTGTAAGTATGAAACAAGCCCACCTGGATGGCAGTAGCATGTGTGTGCAGAGTGAATACATCAATAACCAGCCAGAGACGAACTCGGGGGAGATTGAGGCAGAAGAGCAATTGGGTGCTGCAATGTTTTCAGTCTGTGCATTTAGTTTGGCTGGATGGTCGAAAGTGGTCGATTAAGTCGAACGATTCACAAAGACACATTTTGCGCTTCCTTGGTTCAGCCTGTCAAAAATATTATTTCCTCTGTTAAAGAACCTGCTGAATGTAGGTTCTTTAGGGGCTGTTTCTCACCATGAAAATCCGTGCTCAAGTGCGTCAACTGAAACACACAGGAGTTGTAGTAAGAGCTGCCCATAACCGTAGTTTAGACCAAAACAGCTCACGTCTCTGGGCTAAGATGGAATCTTTACCCATTAGTTTTGAGCAAGAAATTGATGTACCTGCCACGGCTAACCGTAAAGCGCGAACAACCAAACTAGCAGTACGATTTAGTGAGGTTAACCTACGAACTCCTTATCGCTTCGACAATCGTGCTCCTTTAAAAGTTTATGCTGTATATGCCACAGAAATCGGTTGTCCCGAAGGGGAAATCCCTCTATCTTGGATGCTTCTGACGACAGAAATGGTTGAAGATGCCCTCATGGCTGCCACCATCTTGCGTTGGTACACTTATCGTTGGCGGGTTTAAGACTATCATCAAATTTTGAAGTCTGGTTGTCGGAGTGAACGCTATCGACTAGCTGCTGTAGGCATGAAGACCTTACTGGGCTTTTTAAGTGTCATCGCTGTTGAACTGTTACAGCTTACTTATCTCCATCGAACCCAACCCGATGCAAAGAGCGATCGCCATTCTCAATTCAGTTCAGCTTGAAGTCTTAAAAGCCAAGGCCAGCCAAAAACTACCTCCCATTTTAACCGTTGCTTGGGCAGTTGAAGCTGTTGCTTATCTAGGGGGCTCAGAGCGAACATCGTCGTAAGACTCCCATTGGAATCCAAGTTCTTTGGCGTGGTTGGTTAAAATTACACGACCTTTGTGAAGGTTGGCAGCTTGCCCGAAACACTTAACGGGAAAAGTAAGGTCAGAG
>CALNYB010000051.1:0-144635 GCA_942490675.1 Cyanobacteriota bacterium
TCAATTTATGAAAATATCAATAATCGCGTTCTTTTCTGTGTTTATTTAGATCTACTTGACATCTAAAAATTACAGATGTATATTTGTATTATAAATACGTTTTTATATAAGTCAATAAATAGTGTTGTACCTGTTCAAACCGATGACTCGTTCATCAATCTCATCTTCTTTCCTGAAGGTGCAACATACTAGAACTATTTATAAAATGACAAATAAAAACGGTTCATATAAAGCCAATTTCTGGTTGTTTTTACGAGAAAAAGCCCTAAGTTTTCATGAAAATTCTAAATGTACTCAGGTTTCTGAGAAAGCAAAAAATGTAGAAAAAATTACTAATCTTATAAAAGATAGAATGCTGCATGAAAAATTATAATAAAACCCTATACCTTCCATAGATAATATGGGAGGTTTTTTCTTAGCTTTTTATCTCTATTTGGTATCAGCAACTGTTATTATCATCTTGCTCGCAAGCACCGATTGAAACCCAAGAGCCTGAAACTATCTTCTTCCCTATTTTTTCGTCCAGCACAATATTGTATTCTTTCTTCCAGATAGGTGCATTATGTTTGAGAGTATCGATCGCAAATTGACAAGCAGCAAACGCCTCCCCACGATGGGGACAGCCCACAGCAACAATGACGCTAATCTCACCGATTTTTAGCTTTCCTATTCGATGATGAATCACAACACGGTTAGCATCTTGCCATTGCTGGCGAATCTCAGACGTGATTGAATTAAAAACGGCGATCGCCATTGGTTGATAAGCTTGATATTCTAGATATTCTACAGCTTTACCTTCAGTTTGATTGCGCACTGTACCACTCATCACCACCACCGCACCGTTGGCTGGATCATCGGCTAAACTATATGCTTCTGCCAGTGACAAAGGTGCAATAGTAATCGCAAAACTATCATTGGGGTTCGTTTCTGTAGCTAAAGGAAGGGAAGAACCAAGGTTCACCATATTTATCAGGGTTGCTTATCTTCACTGTTTAACGCTACTAGAAGCATAACCCGTCGTCTTGCCAATAATCAACTGTTAAGTGAACCAATGGATTCTATTGATCTTTAGATACAAGAACGAGTAATGAGTAACGAGTAATGAGTAACAAGCGTCCTAAAAAAGAGTGCGTATTGCTTGCTATATCAGCACGCTCAACAATAATCAATAATCAATCCCTGGCAAATTCCAGTCTTGGGGATTAAATTCCCACATTGAACCTAGTACCTGATTTGCGTCCTTAAATAATTCCCGATTAAAGATAGGATCGGGAATCACTACCACAGACATCCCAGCGGAAATAGCAGACTTCATTCCTGCCAGAGAATCTTCAAACACTAAACATTTCTCAGGAGTTGTATTTAACCTTTTCGCTGCCAGTAAAAATATATCTGGCGCAGGTTTTCCTCGTTCAATCTCTGGATCATCACCAAGAGTAGTTATTTTAATCCGTTTTAACCACTGCTGATGGCTTACGGTTTTCATCTCAAAATGATGGCGGGAAGAACTTGAAGCGATCGCCTGAGGAACATGATAATTAGACAAATGTTCGATTAGTTCTACTGTACCTGGTAAAGTTTTAGCGGTTTTATATAAAGGATAAAGTAGCTGATTGCGCTCTACTAAATATTCTTCAGCCGTCACAGGAAGTTGGAGAATATCGACTAAAATTCTTGCCGAGTCTAAAGTTGGTCTACCTGCGATCGCCATTTTGACCTCAGTATCAAAAGTCTTTCCATAACGTTGAGCAATTTCGCTGTTCACTCGTTCATGTAGGGACTCTGTATCTAACAGCAATCCATCCATGTCATAAATAATGTGAGTAATAGACTTAAACATAAGCTTTATAGATAACCGTAGATCATTCGTGACAAGTTAAGGTAGTGTGTTTTTTGTCAATCGGTTTTGACCTCTAAGCCAATAGCTCTAAGTATTTTATTCTAAAAGCTAAAAGCTACATACTAGTCCATTTGAAGGTCGCTAATTCACACAAAGCGTATATTTACTCTTCCACATCATCTTGATTAAGTTTAGCGAACAACTCCAGCAACTCTTCCTCTGTGCTATCGAGAATTTTCGCAACTTCCGCGATCGCAATCTCAGTTGATTGATAAAGCAGATTAGGAATGCCTTTGATGATACAATAATTATTAAAGCAATAGCAAACAGCTACGATCTTTGCCTAGACTTGCTTCTCTCAGAATTTTAAAAAATAAAATCCCTGAAAAAAAACCTAATTTTCTTGACTTGCGATCGCTTTTCGTGATTAAATCAAAAAATACTCTTCATAATGGAAGTGTTGACAGTCATTGATGCAAGCACAGATTCCCATTATAAAAATAATTTTACCAAAACTACGGAAACCCAGTCAAGACCCAATTTTAATTTTTTCGCGGGACTCGATGGCGGTTAATTTTCGTTTTGTGTAAATTACATAGCTTAACTTATTGAAACGTTTGACTACCTCCTTATATCCCGAGTATGAAAGAATAAATATAGGTCATACTGCCCATTACCGTTGCCAAAATCAGTTAGCAAAGGTAAGTAAAGCCATCCATCAGGATTTTGATCAAGATTTATTTAACCATCGACCCGAAATTGACCATGACTACTTACTATTACGTTGCTGCTAGCCAAAAGTTTTTACTGGAAGAAGAACCTTTTGAAGAGGTAATAGAAGAGCGAATTCGCAACTACCAAGAACAAAATAAAGAGATTGATTTTTGGTTTATTAAACAACCCGCTTTCTTAGAAGCTCCTGAAATGGCAGATACTAAGGCGAAAATTCCGCAACCCTCCGCAGCAGTTGTTACCACCAGCAAGCAATTAGCTACCTGGCTAGATCTAAGACTAGAGTATGTGGCTAAAGGAGAATTTGAAGCCCCTTCTGAGACTATTCCTGATCCTTTAGCGACTCTGGAAATGGCGTAGACCTAGGTGTAGGTTGGGCAGCAGATATAATTTAACCCACATTCAGTAGCCCCACAGATGAAACATAAAAGAAATCAGTCAAAAAGCGAGGTTTGAGCTTGAAGAAAAAGATTAATTTAATAAAAAAGATTACGAAATTGACCGAGATTAGCGATCGCTAAATAGCAGATTTTAGCAATACTTAAAAGCTACATCTATGTGGCTGCCGAATGTGGGATATAGACAAGATACTTCTTTAATCAATCCCAACAAGAGTTTGATCAATATAGTCTCATTTAGTGCCATTGTTGGTTGGGTACGTCAAAACAAAAAATATCGCTGTGCCATTGGTAAAACTTTGGCAGGTTCACAAGTTAACAATTCCCCTTCTGCTCTTACTGCGTAGGTTTCGGGATTCACTTCAATATCAGGTAAAGCCTCGTTGAGTTTCATGTCGGTTTTACTTAAGTTTCGAGTATTGCTTACAGCGATCGCTTGTTTTTGCAATCCAATCTGTTCGGCAATACCTGCATCTATCGCAGCCTGGGAAACAAAAGAAAGAGAAGTAGAAGTTCTCGCACCGCCGTAATTACCAAACATGGGACGCATGTACACAGGTTGGGGGGTAGGAATACTCGCATTAGGATCACCCATTTGAGCATAAGCGATCGCACCTCCCTTAATTACAATCTCTGCCTTTGCTCCAAACATAGCTGGTTTCCAAAGACAGATATCTGCTAGTTTGCCCTCTTCAATTGAACCCACATGATCGGCTATGCCGTGAGTGATAGCAGGGTTGATCGTATATTTAGCGATATAGCGTTTGGCTCGAAAGTTATCTGAACCTTCATTTTCCCCTGATAGAGGGGACTTTAGGACACCTCGTTGTACCTTCATTTTATGTGCCGTCTGCCAAGTGCGAATAATGGTTTCCCCTACTCTTCCCATCGCTTGAGAATCAGAGGCAATCATACTAAATGCCCCTAAATCGTGCAGAATATCCTCTGCTGCGATCGTTTCCTGGCGAATACGAGACTCTGCAAATGCTACATCTTCAGGAACGTTTTTATCGAGATGATGGCACACCATCAACATATCCAAGTGTTCTTCTAAAGTATTAACAGTAAAGGGACGAGTAGGATTAGTAGAAGAAGGTAAAACATTACTCTGACCACAGACTTTAATAATATCAGGAGCGTGCCCACCGCCTGCTCCTTCGGTATGGTAAGTATGGATTACACGATCTTTAAAAGCAGCAATGGTATTTTCAACAAAGCCAGCTTCGTTGAGAGTATCGGTATGGATTGCCACCTGAACATCATACTGATCCGCAACACTCAAACAAGTATCAATCGCTTTGGGAGTAGTTCCCCAATCTTCATGAAGCTTTAGCCCCATTGCCCCTGCCTTTACCTGTTCTACAAGCCCTTCTGGTTTGGCACTATTACCCTTCCCTAAAAAGCCTAAATTTATCGGAAAAGTATCCGCAGCTTGCAGCATCCGCCAGATATTCCACGCTCCAGGAGTACAAGTTGTCGCATTTGTTCCTGTTGCTGGTCCTGTACCACCACCAATCATTGTGGTAATCCCAGAGGCGATCGCTGTTTCAATCTGTTGAGGACATATAAAGTGAATATGGCTATCTATTCCGCCAGCAGTAACTATGTGTCCTTCCCCTGCCATAGCTTCGGTTGCGGGTCCAATAATAATATCTATATTGTCCTGAATCAAAGGATTTCCCGCCTTACCTATTTTGTGAATCTTGCCGTCCTTAATGCCGATATCAGCCTTAACAATACCCCACCAGTCGAGAATCAGAGCGTTGGTAATTACCATGTCTACCGCCCCATCTGCGCGGGAGATGGGTGATTGTCCCATCCCGTCGCGAATTACCTTCCCTCCACCAAATTTAACCTCATCGCCATAAGTAGTGTAATCTCGTTCCACTTCGATTAGTAATTCCGTGTCTGCTAGCCTAATGCGATCGCCCACTGTAGGTCCATAAGTATCTGCATATGCTCGCCGATCCATTTGATAGCTCATAGTTTTCTCTCTTTTAAGGTTTTATTTCCAAACTAGCTTTAGTGTTAGAACGAGTATAGGCATTCCAGGTAGTTATATCTGGTGCAGGGAAGCCTAAAATAGCCGAACGAGCCTGATCGCTTAAGCCTTTAACCATACTAAAGTCTGCCCCTGCAATGTTCTGTAGGTTTTCTAAGTTTGCCCCCGTTAGATCCGCAGCTCGAAAATCTACTCCTTTGAGTTCAGTGTTAGTTAAACGAGCATTGCGTAAACTTGCCCCTGTCATGATGGCTTTTTGCAGGTTAGCCCCACTGAAAGAAACATCATCTAAAATCGCCCCTGTAAAATCTACTCCACTCAGATAAGCTCCAATCATTTTTGCTCCTGTCAGATCTACTCCCCGTAGATTAGCGGTATTCAGATAAGCCCCATTCAGATTAGCACCAGGTCCCACTGCACCAGAACTTTTATAGTTAAATTCTTCAGGAAAGATAGTTCCACCATCGTAGATAGTTGCCTGAAACTGCGTGTCTTGAAGATTAGCATCCCTCAGGTTTGCCTGACGTAAATCAGCACGACTCAGATACGCCCCTGTTAAATCCGCCTCTGTTAAATTTGCTCCTCTTAAATTTGCTCCTCTTAAATCCGTATTCTGAAGATTTGCCCCTTTAAGATTTGCCCCAACTAAATCCGCGTTAGTCAAAATACTCTGAGCCAAGTTAACCTGCTCTAAATTAGCTTGATTAAGAGCGATCGCATATAAATCTTGATTACTATAGTCGGCATTGGCTAAACTTTCTCCTGACTGGAGTTTGGCAGTAATAATAGCAGATAAAGAAGATTTGTTACTAGAGGCTGTAGTTGGCATGATGTGGACATTAAATAGTAAATATTGATTTTTTATAATCAGCAAAAAAGGGTTAAGCTAACTCAACCCTAATGATTCTTATGATTTATTGTCAGATATCTAGTCGGCTTATTTTAGTTTGCTTCTAATTTCTTCAACTCGCTTACGGTTAACTCCCAAATCAGATTTACCTAAACGGGAAGCAGACCGTACTTGCACTACATTAGCAGCAGAATCGAGATAAAATTCTACGTCATCAACATAGCCCATCAGCTTGCTCTTAAACTCGGCATAGAGATAACTATCCGTCTCTTCAATGATGGTAGTTCTTTCCATGCCTTCAACTACTTTCTTGATCTCAGCGATCGAGACAGCAGGCAAAGGTTCAATTTTTGATTGAGTATCATCGCTTTGGCTATTGACACAGTTAGGAGTTCCAGGACAAGTAGCTAGCTTACCATCCTTAACCCCTAGATTGCTGGGTCTTTCTCCCGTAAAGTTAAACATTTTGTTTAGATCTCTGGTTAAAACTCGGATTTATTCTTAACAGAATTATCCCACACTAAATCTTATTGAGATGAAATGCTCAATTGTTTCTCCTGACTACATGCGGGTCGATCCTCAGTCCCTGGGGTCAAGCTCTCGGTGAATTCTAACCTCTTACTTCTGACTTCATTTACCCTGCCTTAGCCAAAATGTTCTCTTGAGAGGTTACTAATTTTAAGGCTTCTTGATATTGCTGATCGGTTTCTGTAGCAATCTGAGCGTAAGTAATTGGTTGCTGGGAAATCACATCATCGGGCATGATTCCTAGTTTATTAATATCTGTATGATTAGGAGTTTCATATTTAGCGACTGTTACCGCTAAACCAGCACCATCAGGTAATTCAAACAAAGACTGAATTAACCCTTTGCCAAAGGTTTTCTCGCCGACTAACAAAGCTCTTTCGTTATCTTGTAATGCTCCTGCTAGAATTTCACTAGCACTTGCTGTTCCTTGGTTAACCAAAACTACTAGTGGATCTTTCGTCAATATTTCACTATTAGAATCAAAGCTGCCCAAAGCCCCTTGTCGATTCACAGTATAGACAACTGTGCCGTCATCCAGCCACAGCCTCGCAATTTCTACTCCCGCTTGTAATAAACCTCCTGGATTGTTGCGTAAATCCAAAATATAAGCTTCCGCTCCCTGTTTTTCTAAGTCTCTAACTCCATGAGCGATTTCTTTGGCTGCGTTAGCACTGAACTGATTTAGTCGCACGTAACCAACTTTTTTGTTGGTATTAGTATCCAAAGCTGTGTAGACAGGATTGAGAGAAATGCGATCGCGCATTATTTCTACATTACGAGGTTTGGCAGCTTTGTCCTGACCCGACTGAATTCTCAAAGATACTTTAGTGCCAATTTTGCCACGCATCTTAGCTGCTGCTTCATCCAGGGTAATCGTTTTAGTATCAATCCCATCAATTTCTAAAATACTATCTCTGGGTTCAATTCCTGCTGCTTCTGCAGGTGAGCCAGCTACAGGCGAAATAACCTCAATCAGATTGGTTTCAGGATTAACGTTAATCTGCAATCCTACTCCAGAAAGTTCCCCCGAAGTGTTGACCTGTAGGCTGTGATATTGCTCTGGTCGAAGTAGCCTAGTAAAAGGATCATCTAGAGTAGCCAGCATTTCTTCAATGGCAGTATAGGTTTCTTCGCGATCACGTAATGGTTTTTTGACGAATTTCTCTCTCAACTTCCACCAATTCTGATGATTAAAAGTTTCATCTAAATAGGATTGATTGACAATGCGCCAAGATTGCAGCATCAGCTTTTGTTCTTCAGTGAAGGCTTGAGCGTCAGGTGCATACCAGCAGAGGGAAGCAAACCAAAACATTACCAATAGAGCAATCGAAAAAACTTTCTTGACCATGAGGAAAATAATAGGACGGTATCTTGATAGTTATTTTAATCTAGTGATTCTTAATTAATTGTTACGTATAAACAGAGAATATTTCTACTTATTTAGAAAGACTCTATTGATTATTATTTGAGGATACTTAGGTCATCCCAGCATAAATATGACGTATAATACAATATTAAACGAAGACATCATAGCTTTAAGTTATGTTACATTTTCTGAGTGGGGTAAAGCCATTATTTCTATGGTCAAACCTGCTATGGACTTAAACAGCAAATATCCACAAATCGTGCTATCTGTCCTGGGACGGATAAGCTTTAAGCTTTAATAAGGTACACGCCAACTACCCCAAGCTTTTACCACTAGTTCTGCACGCTCACTTATTTCAAGCATAAAGCCTTTAAATGAAGGAGATAGGCTAGGAATCTGGGTAGGAATCTGGGAAGCTAGCGGGTAGAGTCATCCATAATTATTTTTTGTTAGCTAATTTATAGGCTTCATGTTTTCTAAACAAGTAACGGATTCAAAAACTTTTCAATGGTTTGATGAGCGTCTAGAAGTTCAAGCAATTTCCGACGACATCAGCAGCAAATATGTACCACCCCATGTAAATATTTTTTACTGTTTGGGTGGGATTACACTGGTCTGTTTCTTAATTCAGTTTGCTACTGGATTTTGCATGACTTTCTACTACAAGCCCAACGTGGCTGAAGCGTTTACTTCAATTGAGTACATCATGAACGAAGTCAGCTTTGGTTGGTTGATTCGTTCTGTCCATCGCTGGTCAGCTAGCATGATGGTCTTGATGATGATTCTTCACACTTTCCGCGTTTATCTAACTGGGGGTTTCAAAAAACCTCGTGAGTTAACTTGGATCACTGGAGTAGTAATGGCAGTAATTACTGTCAGCTTTGGTGTTACTGGCTATTCCTTGCCTTGGGATCAGGTTGGTTACTGGGCTGTGAAAATTGTATCTGGTGTACCAGCAGCAATTCCTGTTGTCGGCGACCAAATGGTTGAGCTTTTAAGAGGTGGTACTAGTGTCGGTCAAGCTACTTTGACTCGTTTCTATAGCCTGCACACTTTTGTTCTGCCTTGGTTAATTGCAGTATTCATGTTGTTGCACTTCTTGATGATTCGCAAACAAGGTATTTCTGGTCCCTTGTAAATTAATTAATCCCTGATTCCAAGTAAATTTAGGAGAAAAAACTATGTCCACTTTAAAAAAGCCAGATCTAAGCGATCCCGCTTTACGCGCTAAGTTGGCTCAAGGTATGGGTCACAATTACTATGGTGAACCTGCTTGGCCCAACGATTTGTTATACATCTTCCCCGTAGTTATTTTAGGAACTATTGGTTTAGTTGTAAGTTTAGCTGTACTAGATCCTGCAATTGTAGGCGAGCCTGCTAATCCTTTTGCTACTCCGCTAGAAATTTTGCCTGAGTGGTATTTATATCCCGTATTTCAAATTCTGAGGGTTGTTCCTAGCAAACTATTGGGAATTGCTGCTCAAACAGCAGTGCCTTTAGGTTTGATGTTAATTCCTTTCATTGAAAACGTTAACAAATTCCAAAATCCTTTCCGTCGTCCAGTAGCTACTACAGTTTTCTTATTTGGTACTTTAGTAACTATCTGGTTGGGAATTGGTGCAACTTTACCCATCGACGAATCTTTAACATTGGGTTTGTTCTAATAAACTTTCTACAATAGTTCGGACAGTTTTTGAAAGAAGCTCGAAAACCCTAATTTATCGTTAATTATTCTAGTCTAAAATAAGGTTCAGATACCTATTTTTTCGTTATCGATTAAATTTTGTCCGAACCATTGTTTCTAAATTTAGGACAGATTCAATTTTCTGGCTGTTGAAGGAGACGTAAAAGCGCACTACTTAGTTTGAGATTGTTGTCAGGCTAAGTATTGTTCTATTGCGTCTCTTTTTTGTCAAATTATGTCTAACTTTCAGATAACGGTAAGAGAAGGAGGACTCGTGCCTAACTGTCATCTCTTGGTAATTTCAACGATTTATGTCGTACTTGTTTGACTGTACATGTACTTTGTGAATACTTTCTTGCCAAAAAATGGTATTCATGCTCCAATAGGGCAAATACTGTGGGATTAGCTAGAATGATCATAGAAGAATCTAGGGTAGGTTAATTTCAACAACTGTAAAACAATAACTTTGACAGCTTTTATGCCATTATTTTGAAACAAAGACTTAATCTGTTAGAGATTTAAAAAACTACTATACAAACAGCGAGTGCAAGCAGCAGCTTACATTAACCAAACAGCAACATGACAACTGAAAACATCCATCTACGCTCTGAATTTATCAACACTCAAGTAATTGCCCGTAATAGTGGCAAGAGGTTAGGAGTGATAAAAGAGGTCTTGGTAGATATAGACCGCAGAGAAGTGCTAGCTTTGGGACTACGGGATAATTTACTTTCAGTCTCTGGAATACCAAAATATATGTATCTCGACAGCATCCGCCAAACTGGAGATGTAATTTTGGTAGACGATGAAAATGTAATCGAAGATATCGATATTGAAATATACAGCAAGCTGATTAATTGCGAAGTTATTACCGAAGCGGGGGAGCCTTTGGGCAAGGTAAGAGATTTTCAGTTTGATGCAGAAAACGGTGCAGTTAATTCAATTATTATTGCTTCTTTAGGAATACCACAAATTCCCGAACAGTTCATCAGTACCTACGAACTATCTATTGAGGAAGTTGTTAGTAGCGGACCAAATCGTCTGATTGTTTTTGAGGGTTCAGAAGAACGTATTGAACAGATATCTGTGGGACTTTTGGAACGTTTGGGTATTGGTCGTCCTCCATGGGAAAGCGATCGCGAAGAATACTATCCTCAAACCATTAAAGCAGAAAATCAGTTACCAACGGGAACTCCTCTTCGCACGCCAATCTCTACCCCAGTAGACACCAGAGAACCCGTAATGGAAGAACGCTGGGATGAAGATGAATGGCAAGAAGCCCGTGTTGCACCGCCACCGATGAGGCAACAGGCAGAAGCAATTCCTTATGAGGAAGAATACGAAGAAAATAACTGGGAAGATGCTGACCCCGAAGTTTATGACGCTCAGGTATATGAAACACCACCAGCAAAAGAACACGAATATGAGGAAGTAACTAATGAAGATGTCTGGGGTGACGACATCAAACCAGAGCCTTACAATCCTCCTCCCGTAAATATTCCTGAGAAAGAAAAAGCTCCTGAATACGAGGAGGAGCCAGGATAGCAGAGTTTTGGGGGAGTTGGTTTGATTTGGGGAGGGATTTTCATTAAGAATAATAGAGTAAGAAAAAATGTCCCCCAAGCGTTCCAAAATTTTAGTTCATTTACATCGTTCACCATTACCTGTAGATGGTGGAGATAAGCGCAGAGTTATGGGGATTTTAAGCTATTTTCGTAGTCGCCAGGATTTTTTGGTGGTTGATGGTTTTGGTGGTAATACTGCGGGAAGAATTGAATGGACAGAACAAGATATTTTAGCAGTAAAACCTTTGATGAACAATTTTCAGGTTTATCAAGGAGAAGCTAATTTATTCGACTTTCTTTATTCTCGCAGCAAAAGCTTTTATTATCAAAAAATACTTGGTCAACAACTGCCCATAGACACTGACTACTTTGCTCCTCCTAGCTATGTCCAGTTCGTTAGAAAACTAATTGCCAAAGAAAAGTATAATTATCTTTGGCTTAACTATATTGATTATGCTCCTCTAGCCACACAGCTTAAACAATACTCAGATATAGAAATTTTTATTGATATTCATGACCTCGGTTGTCAGAGTCGTTTGGTGATGAATGACATTGATTATTTAAAAAAATTAAAATTTAACTATCAAAAAAACTTGGCAAAAGAAGGAAAACTATTGAATAAATTTGACCGAGTTATTGTTAATTCAATACAAGAAATAAAGATTCTTAATTCTTATGTCGCCGAAGAAAAGCTGGCATTAATTCCTCACCTATTAGAAAATGAAATAGACGTTCAAAGTATAGTTCCTTATCTTCACAGGGAATTCAATTACGATCTACTTTTTGTCGGTACTGGACGTAGTCCCAATCTTAAAGGGATGAATTTTTTCTTAGAAAATATTTTTCCCCAGATTGTAGCTCAAAACCCAGACGTTATTCTAGCTTTGGTTGGTTCAATTGATCGAGTAATCAAAATTCCTGCCAAGTTCTCACATAACGTTATTACTTTAGGCTACGTAGAAAATTTATCCACAGTTTATCTTCGCACTAAAGTAAATATCTGTCCTTTACTCAAAGGTGCAGGAACAAAAGTCAAACTACAAGAGGCTTTAGCTTACGCTCTCCCAATTGTCACCACTACCGTAGGAGCATCTGGCTTGAAATTGGAAGATGGTGTAAACGCTTATATCGCTGATGAACCAGAAGAGTTTGCTAATAAAGTCTTGGCTATGCTAAATCATGAGCAACTTCGTCAGGAATTTTCAACAGCAGCCAATCTTGTCTTTCAACAGCACTATAGCAGTGAGCGTATATATCAGAAGCTAGATCGACTATTCAGAATTTAATCATCTTACATCTCACCTTCCGCACGTCAACATGTAGTACTAAAAGATTACCTATATTTCTTGAAAAGCGCGATCGCAGGACGATATATTGGTGATCGCGCTTTTCTCGGTTTTATTCCTAAAGCGATCGCACTCTCCAAGATTTTTTAAGTATAAATACTCAAGAGAGAATTGGGAAAAATATCCCATAGGCTTTGATTAAACAATGTCATTTTTTGGGGTGACAACTATAGGAAAAGCCCTTTGAAAATGAGATTTACAGTCGAGAAGCTGATTTTTAAACCAACTATAATATAAATTCTCTTAATATTTTTGGCTAATCATATAAGGATAATTGAAGCTAAAATGATTCAAGATAATCTCTCAACAAATTGATATTTGCGTTAATCTTAAATAGGCACTCAGAAGTCAGAGCTATTTCATTCTAAAAAGGGGGATAATGTGCTGGTCATATAATACCAATACCCTAATCCCCACTATGTCACAAACCGCTATTCTGGATGTATTTGTAGAGCTGCCAGATTTCCGTCGTCGAGCAGGGCGCCGTCATGACAAGAGTTTATGTTTGGCTCTGTTTACCCTGGCGGTTGCCGCAGGGAATCGAGGTTTTCTGGCTATTGGAGATTGGCTCAAGTCCTATCACAATGAATTGTTGGAGTTATTCAAGCCAGAGAAAAACCCCTTACCATCCTATAGCACAATTGGCCGTGTTCTATTACAGACAGAGCAAAAGAGCTACGCCCAAAGTCTCAGTCGCTTCTTTAAGATCACTCCCCAGCCGGGAGAGACCGTAGCGGCAGATGGCAAAGTCCTCAAGCACTCCTTTATGAGGGAAACTGACAATCCCCATTGTCAGACCCATCCAGCAATCATGATGGTCACAGGTTATCTAGTGGAACGAGGTTTGATCTTGCCTCCCTACGAAGTTGAGAGCAAGACCAATGAGATTAAAGCCTTGCCAGAAATGATTGAGCAGCTAGCCCTCAAGGGTGTTGTGTTTGCCTTTGATGCAATCAATACTCAAAAAAAACAGCCGAGCTGATCATCGAGAGTGAGAACGACTATCTCGGAGCACTCAAAGGAAATCACCGTGGTTTACTCGCTGATGTCAAAGAACATTTTGAGCCACAACAAACCTTTGACAGTCTGGATAAAGGTCATGGTCGCATTGAAAAACCCAGGGTCAGTATTTGTCGTGACCTGAGCAACATTAGAGATTGGTAAGGTCTCAAAACCTTGATTCGAGTCGAATCAGAGCGTGCCGAACTTCCGGCCGACATGATCGTTGTGACACGAGAAACGCGCTATTACATCACCTCGTTGTTGGAAAATGCAAAACCCTTGGCACAAAGAATTCGGGGCTATTGGGGGGTTGAGAATAAAGTCCATTATGTACGTGATGTTACTCAAGGAGAAGATAGCTCAAGAATCCGAACGACTCCCTTAGTGGGACTGTTTGTACAAGCACGCAATCTGGCTCTCAATCTTTATCGAGAATCTGGCTGGACTAATATGGCTCAGGCACAACGGCGTTGCTCACAATCCCTAGATCTGCTCATGGACGTTTTTAGAATGAAATAGCCCTGGGAATTAAGAGGTCTAAAAATAGGCTATTCTCTTAATCAGTAATACGTTAAATTAATTTATTTTTATTCATTAAACTTTACCGTATTCGTCATCTTCTCTTCTCGGCTTCTCAATAGACTAACAAAGTTGACAATGCCTAGTTACTTAAAAATAGCCGTAAATCTTTTGGTCACTTGTTTCTAGTCTATTTTTTTACATCGAACTCAGGTTGATAATATTCTGAAGGTTTAATAAGAGGTACTTGTTGGTATTTAATACTATTTTTGACTAATATTTTCCCTCTATGTAAACAATATTTTTTATATGTTGATAATATCCTGGCGTTTTAAAATACAGTAATTTACCTCCATTAGCCTCAATCTCTTCTTGCTCAGAATACCCTAAATAGAAATTCCCTCTCCAGTATTGAGAAGAATTTCCAATGTACCGCCACAAAACCCGATCGGAAATTGTTGCAGATCCTCTAAGAAGTTCTGCTTCTGCCAATTGAGTATTTACACCTCGCTCAAACAACTTTTCTAATTCATCCAATTTAGCTTCTTTTGCCTTCCATTCTTCTTCCGTATCTGGTCTAATTGCTTCTTCGATATCTTCTGGCATTTTAATTAAATGAAATTTCCATACTGAATTATAATGAATTTTTTCTTGATAGAATAAGTTTTTTTCTGATTCATATTCTTTAGGATAACTACCAGATACATAAGTCTGACCTTGTTCATTTGCTTCTAACAACATTCCGAAGCTTTCTCTATAAACACTCCAATGAAAAGCTTGACAATTCATTTGAGAAGCAAGTACAGCTAATCTAGGTTGAATAATATTATTACCTCTGCGGCAGAAAAATTCTCTTGGCAGTGTTTTTATAAATGTCCAACCCAAATTACCAGGAAATAGCCCAATTATTAGAAATTCTCTAATCAATCTACTAAGTAAATCGTAAGAATATGCAATTTCTTCTGTAAATAGCTCTTCTGGAATATGGCTGACTCTTTTAAAGTCTTCTTTACCTAAAATTCTTGTCAAAGAAGTTTCAATTAATGACAAATTTTTGTGATTAATGCACCCAACATGATTGTAATAATCTTTGAACATTGTTAACTATGTATTTAAAATCCAAATCCTTCTATGTGATAAATGTTCATTTTTGGATATCTATTACCAAATATGGTTCTTATCGCATTTGCAGCCTTTTCGTTATCAAATGAAAGGAAAAATTGAAGATTACAATCATTCGCTACTCTGTTACCAATTTCTATCTGACGTTTCATTTTTAAATATTCTCTACGCTGATCTCGGTTCATATCGCTAAGATCGCCATCTATTGCTTTTTCAAAATATTCATGCTGTGTTTTAACCTCTGCATAGGAATCTAACGCTTGACCTTCTTGATTGTATGCTAGTCCTCCAATATTTAATTTTCCATCATAAAAACTATAACTTCCTCTAGAAGTCATAACAAGGTGATCTGTTTTATCTCCTGTTACCTCGTAAGCATAAAGATCGTGTTCTTCATAACCTCCTGATTGTCTACCAATTACCAAGTAATAACATCCATCGTCATCTACTGTTCCTCTACGGACATCCTCTTTTCTTAATCTTTCCTCTTCAGGTATCGCCTGATTGTTAAGAATATCTTTGAATCTTCTTTGCTGATTTGGAGTCAACTGATCTATTAGCTCAAACTCGGCTTCATCTACATAAGGCTGTCCCGTAATCGGATTAATTTCACTTTGATGTCTAGGAGCAGTACCACCCGCATCTAGTACTCTTCTGAAAACCTCTATGTAAATTAATACTGGGTTTGGTTGTACCCCGCCTCCTGCTGGTGGCGTTACTGGTGGACTAGTAACTGGAGAAGTTACAAAGGCTAAGGTACCGCAGGGGCGACGCATTAAAATCTCAAAAGCCAAGCAGAGAAAGGTTTTAAATTAAATCAAAATCTCAAATAAGACTTGATATCTGCATTCAAGTTTAATAAATAGTCAACACATTCTACTTTGGCATGAATATAGAAAAGTAAGGATGCAAGAAATAAAGAAGAGTTATTTTCTTCTCATTTCTTCATTTAATTGTGAGCAAAGAGTGTTTAATTCTTTAAAAGCTGGAGAAGATAATTATCATCCCATCCTGCTTTATTTCGCTTTCCTTTAAGGCTGCCCTTAGAACTTTTATCTTGCTTTAATATATTGAGAGCTATATGTCTAATAACAGCTAAGTTCTCAGGAGCATTATCTTTTCTAATGCGAGAATTATCTTCGCCAAATGTCACATCTAATACCCAATGAAGCTGATTTTCTATGCAGATGATGTCCTCGAATATAATCAGCTAATTCTTTAGCATTTTGAGATAAACTGGTAATAAAATATCTAGTTTCTAGTTTGCTTTTACCATTCTTTAGTTGACGTAAATATTCAACACGAACAACTGAATTAAGATTAGACCATTTTTGTTCTACATCTACAACGTCCGAGACGTTATTTAGAACATGATAATGTCTTTTTTCAGTACGACCATGACCTGATTCAAATACAGTATAATTGCTAGATTCAGAGTTGATTTTATCCTGAGATAAAGCTATTTGAAATAACTCATATACTCGCTTATATAATCCACTTTGATTCTTCTTTAAGGTGATTAAATAATCAGCTTTTTGATTGACAATTTGATTGACAATTTTGGTCTGACAGCCCATAGCATCTAGAGTAACGATTGCTCCCTCTAACTCTAAAACTTTAAGTAATTCAGGAACAGCAGTAATTTCATTTGATTTTTTAGCGACTTTTCACGATCGCTAAAACTAATCCACTTTTTCTCGCCCATGCGCTGACCATTACTATAGATTTTTGTTCGGAATTATGATCGTAGGAATGTCTTACTGTTTTACCATCAATAGCAATTTGTTCTGATGATAATAAATTCTTGATTGACTTAATCCAATTCTCAAAGCATTTTTCTAATTGTTTGGGATCTAGACGAGCAAAAACTCGATTAAAAGTATCATGAGATGGAATTCCATTGGGCAATTCTAAAAAAGATTTAAACCAATCATATTTACATTGACCAAATAATTCTATATCTGACCAAGTTTCTGCTCCACTTATCACTGCACAAAGAGTAATAGTAATTATATCAATTAATTGATGTAGCTTCTTTCTATCTATTCTAGGGTCTTTTATCTCTGAAAAATGTTCCGAGATTGTGGTTTTAGGCTTTTTATTGAAAAAAAGATACCGTGAAAAGTCAGACTAGCTGCTCTGTCGATTTACTGGTATATTTATTTCTAGAAATCACCTAAATATGGATACCATTAGCAAAGTTAATTAGGAATTGATTAGACACATTTGAATGGTTACCTTATTTAAGCCTTCTTGCACTAGCCACTTGTGTGGCTACAATCACCTGTGCTTCTCTCAATACTTTATCACCCCATAAATAACCCCGTACTACTTCCTGAATCACCGTATTATCTGTGACATCTGCCCTTGATTCACGACCTACAGCATACATTGTCTGGGAGTCAAATGGTTTACCCTCAGCAAGAATGGGAACAACACGCCTTTGTCGTAGTATTTCTAAAAGCGATCGCCTAATTAACTCCACACCCTGTTGATTGCTGGTTAAAATTTCGTTTAAAGATTCTGAATTTGGTGATTTTTCAGACATATTAGTTTCATTATTATTGCCCGCAAACCAATCTTTTACCTTTTGCCAGAAGCTTTTTTGTGCAGTAGGGTTTGAATTAGAAGTATCAGATAATTCTTCTTGCCAGTAAGTACAAGCGCGATCTAAAGCATCCAAAATACCCAGCAAATCTTGGAATAGTTTTTCTTGCTGTTGCTCAAATTGAGCTAACGCTTGTTTTTCCCTGTCTTCTAGACCTATTTGCATCTGTTCTCGCTCGGTGCGAGTTACTGACAATGCTTGCACCAGAGTATCTTGGGTGGAACGCAATAATTTACCCTGTTGCTTGAGTTCATGGCGGAGGGCAGTCCATTCTGCCACCATTTGATAGGGATCGAAGGAATTCGCTGATTCTGGTGGTTCACCCAAATACTCAGGGGGTGTTGATTCTGAGTGTAAATAATCGAGAAATTTGGCAAATAAAGCTTCTTGTTCGTTCGTCATCGGTGATTAATTAAAATGTGGCACGAATTAAATCTTCCAGACTAACTTCTAATTGAGCGATCGCTTTTTCTTCCACCTGTTTTAAGATCTCTGGGTTCAGTTCTGCTTCTAGGGGACGAATTTTCAAGAACTCCTCATATTGAGTTGTCTCTCCTTTGCGGAGTGCTTCGTAAGCTGCTCGAATTGTCTTAAATTCTTTTGGATGAGTATGAGCAGGAAATTCCCGCAGTTTGGCATGATATGCCACTTTAATTTGGGCGGGAGTAGCCCCTACAGAAATTCCTAATTGTTCGTAGTAGTCAGTCATAAAAAGTGCTGATTAATTAGTTTTTACATTGTTTACAATAATTCCCGAAAACCTTTTTTTCTTTTACCTTTCCTTTTCTTTTGCTTAGGTTGTAAGTCTCTAAAGATAAAATCTAAATCTAGTTCATCATCATCATCTTCCTCATCATCAGAAAAATCAGGCATCTCGTTCAACATCATCTGCTTGAGTTCTGGAAGCATCCGTTCAAACTCAGCTTGGGGAATTTTACTGCCAAATAATTTTTTAAGCATCCCTGATAATAAATCATCAATATTTGACATATTGAGATGGTCAAATTTCTCTAGATCTGGCATTAGGCTCTGAGTCTCTTTAGCGGAGAGAAACGCCTGCTCTTCCCGAAATGCCTGTAATGCTTTAGCATCTTGTAGGCGACGGGCTAATTCAAATCCCTCTTGCTTCAATTGTTCGTATTTTGGGTGCTCGACATGGTAGGTAGTGGCTTTAGCTAATAACAGCAAGGGGTTTTGAGGTTCTCGCCGTAGTGCTTGTTCCAGGGCAGGTACCAGAGTGGTAATCTCGCCAAAACGCCGTGCCTGGAGTTGAATGTTGGCTAAAGCATTACCTGGCTGGGGCATGGTGTCGAGATAAACTCTTACAGGAAACTCTAGTTTTTGAGGACTCTTTTCTTTGACAGCTAAGACAACTAAATGGGCAACTCTCGCTTCTGGGTGTTCTGTTGATAGGTCAAACAATTTTTGTAGGTACTGACTTTTTAAAGCAGCGATGCCTTTTTCCCGTTTGGCGAAGAGATGGATCGAAAGAGCGATCGCCTGCAAGACAGGAATTTGTTCCCTACCAGATAATTTTGGCAGAAGAGTGTCCCACTGTTGGGTTGCTGCTTTTTGGTTTAATGAAACTCGACCGCCAGAATTAGGCAGACTCCCGACGGCATTTACGAATATCTGACAAGCATGTATTGCTGGCTCTTTTTCATCTTCTGCTGACACCAAACGACTAAACAAGGGATAACTCAACGTAGATAGAGCATCTATCCAGGGTAAGACTTTTACTTCAGTTTCAATACTGAGGTCGCCAAAATGCTTGCCAAAACGGCGACGGGCTTCATTGCGTGCTTGTTTGTCTCCTAGTTCGTCCCAACAAGCCAGCAAGCCAGCGTAAATTTCTTCATACCGGCATCCACCTTCGATGGCTTGGGTAATCAGTGCGATCGCTTCAGGATAATTTGACTGTGAGGCAGCAATTAGTCCCTTGCGCCCCAACAATTCTGGCGATGTGGCACAGATACGTTCTGCTTGCTGCAAAGCTCCGAAAGCGGCACGCTCGCGATCTATTGCCATGTAAGCATCTGCCATCCAGCAATGCAGATGAGCTAAGGTTGGTTTTAAGCGTGTATCTGGCCATTCTTGGGGTTTTTGCTTTCTTTCCTGCTCCAACCACCGTAAAAACCGGGTTAAAACACGTTGACGTTCTTGGTTAGAATCATTAGCGTCCAAGACTTGTAACAGGTTGACTGCCAACTGGGGATTGAAGTGTTTCTCTGTTAACAAAGGCTGCCAAAATAGTTCGACACATTCTGCTTGTCCTTGATTAAGTGCCTGTTGACCTGCAAGAGTAAATAGTGATTGCCGCAGGTTCTTTAGTTCCCAGAAGATAGTCGAACGCTTTTCCATCTGTAGCAACACATGGGCAGCATCGTGATGGTTGTTATTACTAATTAGCTGTACAATCGCCAATGCCGAGCGTGCATCTTGGATAACTGGCTCTTCTCGTTCCTGATTCCGAGCTGACAAGGGGGGTTCTCCCGTCTTGGCTTGTTGGAAAGTTGCCAATCGCTCTAAGATTGGATGTTCCAAATACTTTGGTCTGCCCAATGTGTTTCTGGCTGAGTGCAACCCCAAAAGATTAGCCGCAGCGTTCCAATTACCGCTCACTTGCTGGCTGTAAACAATCCAAGCAATCGGCAAGTCTCCTGGGGTGACGGGGCGCTTAATTTTCTGAAAAGATGTCCAAGCGGCTTCTGGTTGTCCATGCTGGAGAGCTAACACTCCGCGTACCCAGTGGAGTTGTGCAGCAGTAAACCGTTGGGATTGTTGGTTAATTAACTGTTCAACTGTGGCAGTATCTCCTTTGAGCAATAGAAGTTTGAGATAACAAATGCTGTAGTTTTTGATGAGGTTGCCTGTCTCAAAAGCATCACGGAGTAATTCCCGAGCTGCATCCAATTGATTCAATGACAGCAGACATTTAGCTTGCCAGTAGTGAACATCTCCCACCAAACCCAATTCGAGAGCGCGTTCAAAAGATTTTTTGGCCTGTTTAAAATTTTGCTTTTGGAATTCCTGCTGCCCCCGCAATAACCAAATCTCTGATTCAGTGGGACTAAATTTTATTTCAGGATGCGAGCGCTGAATTTTTTGGACTTTTGCCAACGCCTGCCGATATTTTTGTTGCTTGAGCAACGCTTGTAATTCCATCCCCAACGAGTTGTCAGTCAGTTCTGTCCCTGTGCTAGAAACTTGTCGTTGTGAGCGCTGTTTGGATTGATGTTTAGCCACTGGACTTTCTTCCTGATTATGTGACGATTTTTCCCCTCATAGTAACTGCTGCTTCTACTTCTTCTTCTATAGCGCTCGCGAATTTTATGAGAAAAGCAGGATTAGCGTCATCGCGATTTCTTAGAATTATATCGCCTCTTGCATACTATAGCGTTTCTCGGACTCATGAGGTACATGGCGATCGCCCAGATCCGTTCTCACTCAACATCCTTTTCTCTGGTGTTAGCGCAAATCAAGCGAATTCCCCCCACCTCACTTATTAGGGACAGTCAGTACCTTTTTCTCTATTGCTAACAGTAATTAGCAAATTTATAGAGGTAGTCATGCAGAAGTAAGTTTCAAAATTATACGTATGATTGATGAAACTTTGTAGGATACTTGGGAAAAAACTGGCGAGAGTGACGAATAGGCAGCCAGAAAATTATGAGATTCTTTACCACCAATCTATCTATCGTCAATGCGCCGTTGCCTACACTGACAAATAATTAGTCACTGTACAGAAGAGTATCGGGATGAAGTGATTTGAACACTCGACCCCTGCTTCCCGAAAGCAGTGCGCTACCAAGCTGCGCTACATCCCGCAAATGTTATATATACTGGCATTCCCAGCAACTTAACACTGTTTGATTATAGCGTAAAGAGTTAAAAATAAGGGCTGATTTGGGGCAAAATTGGGGCAACCCAAAATGTACCTGGATTCAGAAAATCAAAAAGCTAAAGTCGGAAAGGTAAACTTAGACTTCAAATCCAATAGATATCGCTTACGTTGGACATACCCCCAAGGCAACAGAAACGAGATTAGGCTACAGCAATTCTCATAATGAGAATTGCTCTGATGGCTGCCAATTTTCTAGTTGTGTTTACCATCTGCCATGCTCTTAATCATGGCTGAATTAGATAAAAACGACTTGGCACAAATGAATGAAGACTACTTCAAATTTAACTCTCTATTCAATTCCACTCAGACTTTTTCAGTAAGCCCTAAGTAGGGCTTACTGTGCCTACTTGAGTTTTCCTGAGCGCAGTATACTGAGAATAAGCCACAGATCAAGAAGTAAGATCATGACTCCATCTACAACTACTGAATATAAACATATCCTACTTGATGATCGCCAAGTTCCGTTCATCAAAGGAACATCCATGAAGGTTGTGGAATTAGTCACTTCTGTCCAGGCTTATGGTTGGAGTCCAGAAGAATTGCATTTTCAGTATCCTCATCTAAGTATGAGCCAGATTTATTCAGCTTTAGCTTATTATTGGGAACATAAAGCAGAAATTGACGCAGATATGAAACGCCGCTTCGAGTATAGTGAAAAATTACGCAAAGATGCTGGAGAATCGACCTTAGCCAAAAGATTGCGTCATGAAGGACTCATTTAATGAGTATTGCTTTTTACATGGATGAAAACGTCCACCGAGGGATTACAGATGGATTGCGAATTCGGAATATAGATGTCTTGACGGTGCAAGAAGATGGAAGGACTAGTTTCCGAGATCCCGTAATACTTGACCGAGCTACAGAACTTAAGCGAGTTTTATTTACTCAAGATGATGATTTTTTAGCAGAAGCAACCCTTCGTCAACAAGAGAGAATGAATTTTGCAGGAGTTGTTTATGCTCATAAACTTAGAGTTTCTGTCGGTGATTGTATTCGCGATCTAGAAATAATTGCTAAAGCTGCTTATTACGAAGAATTAGCAAGTCGTATTCAATATTTGCCTTTGTAGTGCGATCGCCTTGCCTCAAAACTTCTAAAATTCTGAATTGGCTTTCAGAATAATCTGAGATCAAAAGAGCGATCGCTCTTTATACCCAATGTGACGATAAGATGCTTGTTTTATAATTAGAACATGACTAAAAGAGAAAAGTTATGGAAAAAAGCACAAGAGAGTCCGCAAAATCTTACTTTTGACGAATTTGAAAAAATAAAAGTAATACTATCCCATCTTCCGCACTTCAAAATGTAGCATTAAGTCAATCGGCAAAAATAAACAGTTAATCCTCACTCATATTTGAGCAGAATAATTAATTCGACATAGTTCGCGAATGACATTCGCGAACTATGTCGAAAAAGAGCAGTTAATTATCATTAGTCATAGCTTATTGACAATAACCAAGCGTTAAAAACTTGGTTAAAAGGATTTTTAGAAGACAGATATGAATTCATTTCAGATTAGTTAAAATCTGAGCAACTACCCAGACAAAATATAATATTTTCGACAGGATAAGGGAAAAAAGTTCAAAGTAAACTGACGCTCATCAGTGACACCTGCCACCTGTTTTATTCCTGGAAATGTTACTAGGTGGATTCCTTGAAAACATTGAAATATCCAACGTAATGTAGGTCGTTCAGTTAATTTATTCAATTGATTTTTGATACCAGTTTTGGCGATTTGTAAAGCAGAGCGAATTTGTCTCTGACCAAGAGAATAAACCATCAGACATAATCCCATAAACATAGCCATAGTTTCAACTCTTTGATTCGTTTTTAAGAAGATGCTATCAGCAAAAAATAAGGGGTCTTTGAGGAAGGCAAAACCCCTTTCTGGTGCTTGTTGTTCTTTGTATTTTTTCAGAATATCATCTGAAGTAAAAGAATCATTATCTAACTTATTGGTGGCAACGATGAATCTTCCTGCCTTTCTTTTTAAGGAGATTATTTCCTGATTATCTAATTTTAATTCAGCAGCTATTTTATATATAGATTGTTTATTTTTTGCTAATTTTTCGGTAATTTTTATTTGAGAGATGAGATGATATTTGAGTTTTGACGCAATTTGTTGTAGCCTTAAATTAGCTTCCATTTCACAGGCAAAATCTTCTTGGGATAAACGCGCTAATTTTTGAGAGAATAGCTGACATTCTTTAGTTATTTTTTGTTCTAATTTTTTGAGATCTGATTCTTTTCTAGCTCGACTTTCTACTACTAACCATCTTTGCTTTATTTCTGCATAATTATTGTCTATTTCTCTCCAAGAATATCCTTCTAATTCACTAGAGCTAAAATCTTCAGTAGATAAATTCCTTACTATTTCTTGAGCTTGTTTTATTGAGAAAGGAACTCTTGTTACCCACGACATTCCCTTCATTAATTTCAAGTTATTTTCAGTATATAAAGCACTATCTGATACGATGGTGGTCTCGAATTTTAGTTGCTTTTTATATTTGCGGGCAATTTCTCCAAATACCTTTTTGTCGCTCTGATTTCCCGACCCTGTCTCTATAAATATTGGGACATCTCCATCCCCTGAAACTATCATATTTAGCAGAAATTGCTTCAAGTCTGGTCTATGATCTCTTGAATAACCATGAGTAATTTTTATGGGGATTTCTTGATAATCATCAACTTTATTTGTTGTGGCTTCTGAAGTTTTATTTAATAATGGTAATAAGTCTTTATATTCTCCATGAACTGAGAAAGAACTGGAATCCAGGTGAGAATAATCCAGATTAATTTGATACTGCTTCGCAGCAGCTAAAGCTATCAACAAGAATAATTCTGAGATTCCGTAGCCATAACATTTGTCCATTACTCGACCAATTTTATCGTCGTTTAAATGTCCAGGCAATATGCCTTGGCCTAACAAATGTTCTGTTGCTTTATCTTCAAAAAATTGGGGAAATAAATAAAGCGGTCTTGAAAGAAATCCTAATCCATTAATAATAATTGCTTTGATAATTACTCCTGGACTGACAATTTCTCTGGAGTCTGTTCCTAGTTGCTCATCTACTATTTCTACTATCCCTATTTCATCTATTATTCCTGCTATTATTCCCAGATGATTAAGATTTTTTATTTCGAGTTTTTCTAGCACTTATTGTATTTATTTATCAGTTATTGGGCAATTTTTTGAATTCTACCTAATAACTAATTAAACGGATTATTAATTTCTGGACGACATGGTCGACTTTCTAAGTATTTATTACTAGTGATGTTGGTGGAACTGTTTATCTTTCTTCCAAAAGAAGACCCTCACTTTTAGTGATGGGATGAATTTTGGCCAGGGTCTAGGGGTGGAGAATTTTGTTCTTGAACATATTTTTTCAAGACATCTATAGTAACCCCTCCGCAACTGGCAACGAAATATGCGCCTGTCCAAAACACTCGCTTGCGCCAATAAATCTCTTTCAGTTTCGGCTCGAACTTACGCCACATTGTCTTAGATGATGTGGCTTTTAAATTAGCTATTAAACTACTCAATAACTTGTGGGGTGGGTATGAAACGAGCAAATGGGCATGGTCTGCTTCGCAATTAAATTCAATCAATTGGCTGTCCCAAGAAGCAAGTACAGATTGAAAGACGCTAGCTAGTTCTTCGATCATTTCGCCATCAATCACTTTTCGTCTATATTTAGTTACCAGCACAATATGTACGGTTAGATTAAATACTGCTCTACGGGTACTACGATAATTGTTTTTCAAGATACTGAATATGTGTACAGCTAATGGTAAAATCCTCTCATGAGGAAAACCTATCAGTATAAATTGATGCCAACAGCAGCACAGCGACAAGAAATTGAACGCTGGTTGTCTATGCTCAGGTATCAGTACAACTATTTGTTGGCGGATAGATTTCGCTGGTGGCAAATGAATCGCTGTAACCTAATTATTCCTCAAGGGGAATATTGTTTGCGTTGGTGCGAGCTAGGGAGTGGTCAACTTCGGAACAATCCAGATTGGCATTCTCAGTCAGCTAGCCTACCTCTACTTAAAAAAGAACGTCCCTGGTACAAAGACATCTACTCACAGGTGCTTCAGGATTGTGTCAAAAGAGTAAAGCTGGCATTTGAGCGATTTGTCAAGGGAGACTCAAAAGGTAACAGAAGTGGTCGCCCTCGCTTTAAAAATAAAGTGAGATATCGCACCTTTACATTTCCTACTATCCCCGATGAAAATCTTGTCGGCAGTACTATTAAGTTACCCAAACTGGGTTGGTTTAAGTTTCGTAAATCTAGAAATATTGAATCTGGCTTCAAACTGAAAACTGTCTCTATTACCAGAAAAATTGATGGGTACTACATTAATCTTTCTGTTGAGGACAAATCTGTTCCTGATATTGAGATTAATACTGTACCGACTGAATTAAATACTGTTGGAATAGACGTTGGACTAGAAAAACTATATGTAGACTCAAATAATAACCAAACTTTACCTCAAAAACATCTGAGAAAATCTGAATCAAAACTGGCACTTCTGCAAAGAAAACTAGACGACAACACTCGAAGCAAGAAGGCGAAAAGACTCGTGCGACGAGCAATATCTAGACTTCACCAAAAGATAGCAAGACAGAGAAAACATTGGCATTATAGCGAAGCACACAAATTAGCTAAAAACTCGGAAGTTTTAGCTATTGAAGACTTGAAAATTCGCAATATGAAACGAAGGAATAAACCCAAGAAAATCGAAGGGGTATTTGTTCCTAATGGTCAAGCATCATCTTCTGGGATGAACAAATCTTGGAGCGACAATGGTGTAGCCAACTTTCTGGAAATACTATCTCAGGTGGCTCAAAAATACGGTACTAAAATAGTTAAGGTCAATCCAAAAGGGACATCACAGCATTGTAGCCGATGCCTAAATCGAGTTAGTAAAACTCTATCAGACCGTTGGCACTCATGCGATGTATGTAATTTAAGTTGCGACAGAGATTACAACTCTGCATTGCTAATTAAAAAGCTGGCTGTGGGCAGCAGTCAGGATAAAAAGCTCCCAAACTTAGCAGATCTGTTAAGTTGAGGAGAATCCCTCGCGTCCCGCGACGGGAGTATGTCAATCGGCTCTCTGATTCGGCCCTTAGTCTTGATTGCGTTATATTACATATTGAAGTGCGGAAGATGGGTTTGAATCTAGGCAGAGAAAATCTTCTGATTGGACAGATTCCGAAGATTTTTCACCAGAGCTCAGAAAAATCAGAGAGTTTCTTGTTGAGAATCGTGAAGTAGATGATCTAAATTTCCAAGAAAACTTTTGGAGAATCATTAATCGTATTCAAACTGCACTATCTTTCAAAGCTTTTGGACAGTCAGTAGAACTGAAGGCAAGTCAAGCACCTAATGAAGGCTTAGACTTTAGTTCGAAGCTGGAATTTCTAGAGAGCTATCTCAAGAAACCATTAGAGTCACTTAGCGGGTATAAACTTTTTTTGCTAGTGGACAAAGTTGATGAGGTTTGGGATGGCAATCCTTCCTCTAATGAAATGGCTACGGGTCTGCTTATGGCATCGAAAGAAATTAATCAAGTATGCGACAAAGTTTCATCTACTGTTTTTCTTAGAACGGATATATACGAACAGCTTCAGTTCTTTGATAAAGACAAACTTCGTGGGGACGAAGTTCTGGTTCTTTGGACTTTAGAAACACTTCCTGAGATTATTCTGGAAAGAGCGAGAGTTTCTACAAATCAACCTAGAATGTCTCAGGAACATTTTTGGTCAACTTACTTTCCTCCTATGATCGGAGGAGTCAAGACTCCTGAGTTTATAGTTTCGCATACTTTAATGAGACCACGAGATCTCATTCAATTGTGTAATTTATGCGTTGATATTGCTAGAAGAGAGAGCTTCAATCCTATTCAGTCAAAGCATGTACAACAGGCCCTAAACATGTACTCAGGCTGGAAGATCAATGATTTGCTTGGCGAATATCGAGTAAATTATCCATTTTTAAATGATTTGCTACTTATTTTTAGTAATACTAGCTATGTCATTCCAAGAGCACGTTTCGAGGATACTTACGGCAGACTAAAAATGCTGTTTGAAGAGCGCTATCCTGCTTATGCTAATTTACTTGGAATTGATAGCATTCTAAATATACTTTATGGAATAGGATTTATTGGGGTAGAACGTGTTGGAGAGGTGGTTTTTTATTATCAAGATCTTCAAAATCTTAGAACGATAGAGGATAGTGACCGAGTATTTATTGTCCATCCAGCGTTTAGAAATGCTTTGAGATGTACATCTAGTCTTGACATCCAACCTTACTCTCCAACCAGTAGAAATACGCGAGAGAGGAGCTATCTTTTTGAAGAATTTCAGCGAGGAAGATCTGTTGTTCGATCTGAACTTGAATTTGTGAAAGGTAATAGAAGATTTGGATTTTCAGCTTACCGTCGTTTTCTTGAACAGTTAGATTTCTTTAGAAAACGTGTGAATCGAGATCAGAGGCTACCTGCTGAGGTGGTAGGTGAAATTAGTCGTAATCTTGGGCTGATGATTAATGAGATTGAAGAATCTATGAGTGTCGGAGATCCAATTCAGATTGAAGTAAGTATGACAAATGCAGTTCGTTACTTGAAAAAACTGAACGAAAAGCTTCAAGAGACAGGATTTGCATCTGAAAAGTCATCAACTTGTAGGGAGTTAGAAGATTTACTACATTCCCTGGAATAGAATCATATAGCGGTATTAGCAGACGATTGGAGTGCTAGCTAACATAACGCAGGAGCGGACGGATTAAAAATCCAGGCATTAATCCTAAGAAACTGACCGCCGCTAAGCTCCATCGTTATACGATCAACGGTCGTAAATGGACAGCGATCGCATATTAAAGCAGATTCCAGTATAGAGAGTTCTTACCGATGAAAATAAAGTTGACCCTCTAATACTTACTTGAGTTTTCCCGATCGCAATATACTCAAAATCAACCAAAAACCCAGGAGACTCGCCACAGCAAAGAGAACATTACTGACAACTGAGACTTGAGTAGTTGCTGATCCCGTAGAAATAATTGCCGCACCCATAATTAAAGAGCCGACGATAATACTAAAAGAAATTCGATTAGCGGAATCTTCGACGCTAACTGCTAGGGTTTCCAATCGAGGAATATTGAGATTCCACTTCAGGGTTTCCGAAGTAATACGATCTAGGAGTAATTCTACCAGACGGGGCGATCGCAAGGAAAGACTTTTTAAGTCCAAACCAATGCGTAGGAGGGTTTCTGCTGGTCTTTCTCCCAATAATTGACGGCGAAATACATCCGTCATCAAAGGTCTAATTTGATCCAAAAGATTAACTTGAGGGTAAAAACTACGGGCGACCCCTTCTAAATTGGCAAGGGTTTTGGCATACAGTCCCATATTGCTGGGTAGCCGAATCTTATTATTGCGGGATACCTGCAAGATCTCATAGATCACCTCACTAAAGTTGATCTGAGAAATGCTGCGATTATAATATTTGCGCAACATGATATCGTAGTCGCTAGTTAAACGATTTAGATTAACCTGTTGACCACCCTCTGCTAGTTCAAGAGTCAACTGACTACAGCGACGACCATCAAGATCAACAATTGCCAGAAGCATTTCTGTCAGTATTTGTTGGGTACGGGGATCGAGACGACCAACCATGCCACAATCCAGAAGAGCGAGGCGACCATCCTGGAGATAAAAAATATTCCCTGGATGGGGATCGGCATGAAAAAAGCCATCGATATAGACCTGTTTAAAGAAAGCTCGAAATAATACAGTAGTTAGTTCGAGACGCTGGGTAGCTTCGTCTTGATCGGCTCTAATTTCAGGTAGGCGAGCTTCTAGTATAGGGACTCCTTCCAGCCATTCGATAGTCATCAGCTTAGTGCTGGTTAGGTCATTATATACCTTGGGTATTACCAACTGTTGAGAATCAAACCATTTACTATCGGATAAATTCTGACGCAGTTGCTCTGTATATTCTGCCTCAGTCCTAAAATCTAGCTCCGCCACTAAAGCATTACTAAATTCTTCTGCTAACCCCACCATGTCAAAGTTTTTGCCAAATTCAGTCAGAGAAACTAATTCTGCCAGGCTTTTAATCAAAGAGATATCTTGGGTAACGACCTTATCAATTCCTGGACGCTGCACTTTTAGCGCCACTTGCTGTCCACTGGTTAACACAGCACGATATACTTGACCAATCGACCCTGCGGCGATTGCACTGTGGTCAATATCACTAAAAACAGCCTCTATTGGTTGAGCTAGCTCCTGTTTAATCAGAACTTCCACTTGCTCCCAAGGTACAGGAGGAACGTTTGCCTGAAGACCAGTTAAAGTTTCTACATAGCGCGCAGATAAAAGGTCGGGACGAGTTGACAGTAATTGACCCAGCTTGACATATACGGGACCAAGCTCGATCAGGATGTTGCGTAAAATTTCAGGAGAAGGAAGACGTGGTTCATCGGCTTTGTTCCCTGCTAACAACCCCCGCGCATAATCCCAACCGTTACGAAATACTACTTCAGCGATTTCTCTCTGGCGAGAGGTGTTTTTGGTTAGAGCAAACATTTATGAGTAAAAATATGTATAAAAATAGACAGTCTATTTTCTTATTTATAGCGCAGCAAAGCGATCGCTCGCCCTGATTAAAGCATCTTTTATTCCAGGTTCAGACACCGAATGTCCTGCATCATTAATCACGATAAATTCAGCCTCCTGCCAAGCCTGATGTAGCTCCCAAGCGGTAATCATCGGACATACTACGTCATATCTACCCTGAACGATGACCCCTGGTAAATGGCGAATGCGAGGAATATTTTCTAATAACTGATTTTCTCCCTCAAAGAAACCCTGATTAACGAAATAATGGCATTCAATCCGCGCAAATGCTTCAGCAAACTCTCCCTGCCCAAAAGCCTCTTTGCTAGCCACAGAAGGAATTAGTTTACTAGTACTAGCTTCCCATACTGACCAAGCGCGGGCAGCTTCTAAGCGGACTGAACGGTCTTGACTGGTTAATCTCTGATAATAGGCGGAGAGTAAATCATTTCGTTCTGCGGGGGGAATTGGTTTCAGGTACTCTTGCCAAGCATCTGGATAGATCTGATTCGCTCCCTCCTGATAAAACCAGCGAATTTCTGAGGAACGCAACATAAAAATCCCCCGCAGAATCAAACCTTTACAGCTATCGGGGTGAGTTTGACTATAGGCTAACGCCAGGGTACTACCCCAACTGCCACCAAAAACTACCCACTTGACAACATCAAGATGTTCTCTTAGCTGTTCAATATCCCTAACTAGATCCCAGGTGGTATTTTCTTTTAACTCGGCATAGGGAGTACTTTGTCCGCAACCTCGCTGGTCGAAAATTATAATGCGCCACAGTTGAGGATCGAAGTATTGTCGATATATGGAGGATATGCCACCACCGGGACCACCATGAAGAAAAATTACTGGTTTCCCCTCAGGATTACCCGATTCTTCGTAGTGAATGGTGTGCAGGGCAGATACTTTGAGCTTTCCCTGGTGGTAAGGTTCAATCGGTGGGTACAAATCTCTCATTTGGCGTTGGTGATTTAATGTATACCACAAGGGCACAATGTGAAACCGATAGTAATAATGTTCCTAGATTTTAGCTTTTAGCTTATTATCTCGCTTGACGGAACTTAGATTTTTCAAGAGAGATATCAATTTAATTTTGTACCGCTAGCTGTTCGACTTCTGCGGTAATGTTCAGAATTTCGGCTCTGATAGTTGCTGATTCCTGGCTGATTGATTCAGCAGTAGCAATTTTGCGGGCTAATTCTTCCTGTTTCGGTCGGATTACGTCGGCAAATTGTTGCAGACACTTGTTGAGTTCGACTGTCAAAGCATCTTTTAAGGTTTTAGTATAGTTTTCTTGAAGGTTGCGATAGGCTTGCTCTAATTCCTCTTTGACTTTTCTGCGTCTTCTCGGTACGGCATCAAAACTCATTAGCCCAAAAAGACCAGCAATTAAAAAAGCGGTGGCATCTGCCGATACTGTACTGAATAATAACTGTCCGCCAAAACCAGTTGCAGCAGCGGTAATGCCTAATCGCCAGAAACTATCTAGTCCTTCTTCGGCTGCCGTTGTAATTTTGACCGCAAACTCATCACTCTTTAACTTCTCAGTATTGATCGCTGGCAGAATGAGTCCTGACTCGGATACTGTAATTGCCGTCGATAGATCTTCCTTGGCTTCTCTGACAATGCGCTCGCGATATTTGAGAAAAGTGGAGATCGCTTCTTGGAATATTTCTTGCAGATTTTTGTCTAACTGAATCTCTTTAATGGTTTTAGCTAGTTTTTCTTCGAGTAAATCGTCTTCTTTGGTAATGCGCTTTTTTAGTATCGTTAGTAAACCTGTATTATTATCAATCAACTCTTCTGTCTCTTGAATTAATTTAGTAAACAAGTCTTCGATATTATCGCGGAAGATGCCAAATAAGAGATTATATTCTTCTAGTCTTTCTTCAATTCTTCGGGAAGTGCGATCGAATATGATTTTGTCAGACTGTAATTTGGCTTTGATCGATTCGTTCTGCCTCTCCAACTGTTCCAAGTAAACTAGTAAGGAGTTTTGTGGTCCTCGCAGCTTGAGTTTGACTTTTTCTCCTTCTGCTAAAAACGCTATTAGAAAGCTCTTTAGTTCCTCAATGCCGATTCCTGTCTTAGCAGAAATATTAAATACGGGAGGCATTTCTGCCAATATGTCACCTAATCCTTCGCTGACATATTCGCGAATTTGTTTGGCTTCATCTTCTGCCACCAGATCTATTTTGTTGATCGTGACAATAATTTTACGCGCCCAGGTTTGATCGACTAGAGTCAAAAAGTCTTGTTCAGATTTACTGAGAGGACGTTCGACAGAGGTGACAAACAAGATAATATCTGCCTGCTGGAGATAATTTTCCGTAAGTTCTTGGTGTTGTTCAATGATCGAGTTGGTGCCTGGACTGTCGATAAACGCCAAACCACCAAACCCTTCAGGATTATAGGAATTGATTTCTTGAGTTGTGGGCAAAAACCCTACCCTAGCGATCTCTTGGCTATTAAGCTGATTGAGCAAACTAGACTTCCCTGCATTAAACTCACCACAGATAAAAATAGAAAAAGGGTTGGCCAACTGCTGTTTAAGAACTTCTACATTGGGATGGAAGTCGGGAAAAAGCACCTTTGCCTCCACAAAAAGAGTTTCAACTTTCTGAATGGTTTCTAAGCTGTGATCGAAAAGTTGCTGTTGTTCTCCTGAAAGAGTCAGAGGCATATATTCTCTTCCTTAATCTAAAATTAGGTATTTTATGATAGCTTTGTAATCAATTAAACGGCTATTAACTAACGGTTCATTCCCTAAATGCTACTTTAAATTAATAGCAGTTTTTAGGCTCATCGACCTAAGACTTTAAGATTAACTAAGATTATGGGGATTAACTACGTTATTTTGGCGATCGCCAAAAAATTCACAAAAGTTCACAGATGAACGCAGATAGACACAGATCAGTTACTTGCTTGCCAGATAATTCTGGATTTTTGATCGGTCTCCATAGCGATCGCCGAATTCAAATCACAACAGTCGAGTTAGTATTACTTTCCTCATCTTGCCTGATTTTGATGTGTAAGCCATTCCGTTACTAACTACAGAAGTGGAAATGCTACTATATCAGATATAGCCACATATCTCACAAGCGCGCAAAATATAAGATCATGCCTCGTTTAAATATTCATAGCCTGTCAATGCAAATTAGTCGGATGTTTCAGCAGGGACAGTCTTTCTTTTGTGAAATTAAGGTGCAAGATTGGCTCAGGGAAAGGAATGAAAACCCTGAAGAGTACGAAATCTCTTTTGCCGAAAAACCTGCACCACCAGGATCGGGATTAATTGTGATGCGCGAAATTAAATTGCGTCGTAAAGATGGTCAGGCAGTAGAGGAATGGATTACACAAGACATTAATAACTATGTTTAAATTCAAAAAGCTAAAAGCTAAGAGCTAACAACGAGTAAATCAGAACAAAGCGTCTTGATCAGCATTCTGACTTTTCACGGGATCTTTTTCTGTTCTCAGGCGATCGCCGTGGTCAACCTTTCCTTTTTGGCTAGTAGTTTGGTTTTTTCGATAGTGCGATCGCTAATAATATCCCCAACATTAACTCTCTGTCCTTCTTCTGCCTTTAAGTCTGACAGTTGGCTCAAAACTAAGGTGATGGTGTGACGATTGCGTTTATAGGTAGTTTGCTGTTCGGTGACTGGTGAGTTTGCTTGTCCTAAAGGATATATTATGCCCTTGTGGTACCGCTGCGCATATAAGTCGGTATTGTTGGCATTGAGGAAGGCATAAGCGCCAATGCCTAAGAGTAAGTATCCCAATAGTTTATAAGTTCTCTTCATCACAGTTACCAATTGATTAGTCAGAATTTATCCACAAGTTTTTGGTTGTGGTCGGTAAAAGGTTAAAGGTTAAAGGCAAAAAGGTAAAAGGGTAAAAGGGGAAAGGACTACGCAAGTTGATAATTAATCCTTTTCCCCTTTCCCTTTGCCCCTTAACCAGCCCTTCGGGCTATCTTCTTCTGTCTTAATTGGGTTGGTTTTGGGTGCGATTCCATACCGCTCAAGCAAATTTAATTTCTTCCGCTCGGAAAGCATAAATGATTATTCATAGCTAATGTTTTATCTTTAACAGTAAGCAAAGCTATCTACTAATCGATATTATGTTAACTGCTACACCCATCAGAGAAATCATCTCTCGTCAACGGCAATTTTTGGCTGCGGGTAAAACCAAAGAAGTAAATTTTCGTCGCGAACAATTACAGAAACTCAAAGCAGCGATTAAAAAAAGCGCTCGAGCTATTTTAGATGCTCTTTACGCCGATCTCTATAAGCCAGAATTTGAAGGCTATTTTGAGTTGGCAGTTACCCAAGATATTGATTACGCTCTCAAACACATAAAATCCTGGGTCAAACCCAAAAAAGTCAAAACCCCTTTGACTCAGTTTCCCGCATCGGCTAGTATTTATCCCGAACCTTTGGGGATAGTATTAATTATCGGACCTTGGAATTATCCTTTTTCCTTGATGATTTCTCCTTTAATTGGAGCGATCGCAGCGGGCAATTGTGCTATTTTAAAACCTTCAGAAATAGCTCCTCATACTTCTAAGGTTTTAGCCGACATAGTTACAGCAACCTTTGAACCCGAATACATTGCCGTAGTGGAGGGAGGAGTAGAAACCTCTCAGCAGTTACTAAAAGAAAAATTTGACCATATTTTCTTTACGGGTGGAACAAGAGTTGGCAAAATTATCATGGAAGCTGCTGCTAAACACTTGACCCCTGTTACGTTAGAACTAGGAGGTAAAAGTCCTTGTCTTGTAGACCGCAATATTAATCTGACCGAAGCAGCTAAACGAATTACCTGGGGTAAGTTCATTAACGCTGGACAAATTTGCATTGCACCAGACTATTTGTTGGTAGATACGGCAATTAAATCAGATTTGCTGGCTGAGATTAAAAAATGTATACATAACTTCTATGGGGATGATCCAGCATTGAGTCCCGATTATGCGAGGATTATTAACCAAAATCAATTCGACCGCTTAACTATGTTGTTGCAAGATGGAGATATTCTGGTTGGTGGCGAAACGATCGAGAGCGAACGTTATCTTGCTCCTACAGTGATCGATAATGTTGCTCTCGATGCACCTATTATGCAGGAGGAAATATTTGGTCCGATTCTACCAGTTATCGAATATGAGAATTTAGATGAGGCACTGGCAATTATTAACAGTCGTCCTAAACCGCTTGCCCTTTACATTTTCTCCCGCAACAAAGATATACAACAAAGAATCTTACAAGCTACTTCTTCTGGTGGTGTCTGTATCAATGACACAGTTATGCAAGTTAGCATTAATGAATTACCTTTTGGAGGTGTAGGCGATAGTGGGATTGGTAGCTATCATGGGGTCGCTAGTTTTAATACATTCTCCCATCACAAAAGCGTTTTAAAAAAATCTTTTTTCTTTGAACTCAATTGGCGATATGCACCTTACAAAGAAAAGGTAGAGCAGTTCAAAAAAATGTTTACTAGCTAAGGTGATTTCTAGAAATAAATATACCAGTAAATCGACAGAGCAGCTAGTGATGTGACAGCAATACTTGGTACTTTCTTTGATGGAAATCACCTAACTCGCCAGCCCCACCAGTCTTAAGCCTTCTCCTTGGATTTGACACACTGATTGCCCAGACAGGCTCAGGATAAAATAGCCGTACTCCTTGCTTGGTGAAGGTATCGGAGAAACAGGCTAATAGATGACCCAGAGGTAATGCGATCGCAGCTTTAAGACTGCCATGGAGGAATAAATAGTTAACAGCCAAACTAACCGCAGTAATAACGGCAGTAGTCAGCAGAGAATGAGTAACTGGACTTTAGGAAAAAAGTAAAAATAATGAGGCAAAATCCTGATAGAGTAATAGTTGTACTTGAATAGCAGCTCTAACCGCCAGAATGAAAGAAACAACCCTATCGGCGATGCCACCATGCTTTGAAAAATGGTGCGCCAAATTTGACGATTTATGGAAAACTAAAGGTCAAAAAGCGGTGCCCCCATTCGAGGATAAACGACCCCGCTGCGGTTTCCGCAGCTAGGGAACGCGCACCAAGAAAAGGGATTTCGTTATTATTTAGCAGGATTACTGGGAGAAAGTAAACGCAAAAATATTGCTCAAATGACCGATAATATAATTGGTTCTTCTTATCATAATGTTCATCATTTTATTAGCAAATCTAAATGGTCAGCATCCGAAATAAATGAACGTCGGTTAAAACTTATGAATAAGTGCCCTAAAGGACTAGCTTCGCGTCGCAATCAGACTAGAATTAGAAATGGTTTTGCACTGATAATTGACGATTCTGGACATAGAAAAAGTGGAAATTTTACGGAGGGAGTAGGGCGACAATATATTGGAGAAATCGGTAAAACTGACAACGGAATAGTGATAGTTACAACTCATTTATATGATGGAGTCAGAAGTCTTCCATTAGACGTTGAATTATATCAAAAAGCCGATTCATTCCCTGAAGGAAAAGAGAATAAAGATTTCATCAAAAAGCCAGATATAGCTCTAAAATTAGTCAATCAAACAATTGAAAGAAAATATCATCCAGCGATTGTTTTAATGGATGGTGGTTATGGAAACAATTCTACTTTCCTGAAGGAGCTAGAGACACTAAAGCTCAATTATATCGGGGGTTTAGCTAAGAATCGTCGACTGCTACTGTAATCAATTCTCAAACAGGAGAAAAACATTCTGCAAAAAGGTTAGATGAAATAATACTCTCCTTGTCTAAAAAAGATTTTCAATCTGTTACTTTAAAACTTGATAAACCCAAACTTGTTTGGGTAGCTACTATACCAGGGTCATTTCATTCTAAATTTCATTAATGATTTCACTAGCTTTCAGATAATGATAGTTAAACTACCTTACAGTTAAAATCACCTATTTTCGTGAATGCACAAAATGACACGGTTGAGAATGAAATAGCCCTGCTACTATACAAGCCGAAACTAATGGTCTTGAAGGTCAGAGAACTATAGCGATCGTCATGAATGCTAGTTCTCCAGATGAAGCGACTGAAATCGATTATTTAATTACTAATAAACAAGGCGAACAAGTAACAGGAGAATGGATAGTTAAAACATTTTCAAACAGGAATTATATTGAAAAATTTTATAGGGAAGCAAAAGGTTGGTTGGGCTTAAAAGAATATCAAATGAGAAAGAAGTCAAGTCTAATTCGTCACTTTATTTTAGTATTTACTATTTATACTTTTATTATTTATCAGCAGTTAATGGGCGGACTAAGAAAGCGTTATGCTAATAAACCTTTAACAACTTTTGCGCTTTTCTTTAGAAGCCTTTTTAACTGGTATTTCTTACAATTTCTTTAGCTGGCTACAAAATAATATGGAACTATTTGCTGAACATAAAGCTAATCGGGGATTTGTCTGGGGATAAAATCAAGTAAAATTACTGCTCTATTTAGATTTTAGCGATTATCTCTCTCTTTTTTCCTAAAGTCCAGGTAATTGAGCGATGGGGAAAACGTAACGAAGTCATGCCGAAGGCTTATCCTCAATCCAAGAGCTAATCGGATAGAAGATTTTACACCCATTCGAGTGCAAGCCAATGGTGCTAGTGGTGGTGTCGATATCGGGAAGCTGTGAGCCAAGGATAGCCAAACCTAAAGCTAAAGGGCTAGTAGTTCCTAATATTAAGGATGTTCCAGCAGATGCGATCGCGCAGTGAGTAATTGCCATCATAGGCGGTAAAGAGTGGAGTTACTTTTTACCAGTTTGAGTTTTGTTAAGGTGATCGTCAGTTATTTGGCTCACTAAGACTATCACTCTGAAAGATAAATTCGCTCAATCTGAAAATTCTCAATATTATCCTCGAAACGCTCAAAGGTAACGCGCACCTCTTTATAAGAAGATGCAATAGAAATCCCCCGTGCGTCATTACACTTAACCTGTAATAAAGTTTGGAATCCTCCATACTGCTGGCTGACATAAAAGGTTTTAGGACAATTAGGACTAATAAAACCCTCAATAGCTAGTTGATTTAGAGCGGCAATACCTAGCGGACTATTTAAAATATAGCTCCATACTTGTTCTTGTTCTTCTGCTGTCATCAGTCTCCATTCATCAGATTTAAGCTGATTTTTGGGGATTGAAGCTTGACTTATTTGAGAAGTTGGGTAACTGGCTAAACGCTTTATTGGAGAACAGCTAGCCATTGCCACAACTAGAGTTACAGTCACACAAGATATCAGCCAATCTAATTTCTTTACTTGAACGACAGAGAATTTAAAAGATCGCAAACACGTAAGTAAGAACATATTTATTCACCAAAAACCTGATTTAGAGAAATTCTTAATGGGAAATTGTGAGATTAATACTTAATTTTCAATTAGATACCCAATAAATATCAGAAAATCGAGGGAAAATTTAAGATGACTCTCTGGGACGATCTCATAACCGCATACAATACTACTGATCTGGCATCGGTTTTTAGTAGCTTAAATATCTCAGATGTACCAACTGCAAACCATTCAGGTTTAAAAATAGCTAGTTTATCTCAGTGGATAATTGAGTCAGCAAGAGGAACAAGTCTTTTAGCCACCAATCATCTCAATTTTGGAGGTCTTAAGTGGCGTAATGAATTAGAAGACTTTGCTACCAGAATTCAATATGATGCTAGTGATGGTTCAGATTACTATTGCAAATTTGCGAGTCTTAATGATTTTATTCGTGGATATTGGAAATTTATCACCAGGAGTCCATACACTGGCTGGGAAGATCGCAGTGACTCGCCATCCGCATATATAGAATTCATCGGTTCAATTTATGCTACTGACCCTAACTATATTACTAAGGTTAAAAACTTATTTTCTGAAGCACAACAGCTTTTAAATCTACCCGACGATGGAATTATTACACCTCTGGGAACTTGGATTAAAGAAACAGATGAAGCTATTTATTTAATGGAAGGCGGTTACTACATAGATAAATTGGATAAAGTTAGCGACGGTAGCGAATTCAGTCTAGTCATCACCAACATGAAAAATTGGTTTACTAGCGATCTCTATCCTGCGCCTGGAACGATGAAGATTGCTATTGGTAGTGTAGCTGAACCTGAAGCCAAGCCAATTGATCATCCAGGAACTGGTGATCCTACAAATGGAACACCAGTACGTAAACCAACTGTGAGATTCGATAGTGCAAATTCTACTAACTTCAATAGAGGAAGATCTGGCAATGATATAGATACAATCGTTGTTCACAACACAGTTGGCTCTTTTAATAGTGCGATTAATTGGTTTAAAAATTCAAGTTCAAATGTCTCCGCACACTATGTTATTTCTCGCCAAGGTGAAATAGTACAAATGGTTAATGATGAAGATACAGCTTGGCACGCTGGAAATCGTAATGTTAACAGGAGATCTATTGGTATCGAACATGAGGCAGATTTAAGTCACACAGGCTTCACTACTGCAATGGAAAATGCCAGCATTGCATTGATTAAGTACTTGATGCAGGAATACAACGTATCTGTTGGTCGGGTTTTGCCTCATAGGAGAGATTGGGGAGGTTCTACTTCAACTTCCTGTCCGAATTTGGTTTGGTCTAGCGAAGGCATATTTAATGCTTGGAAACAAAGTTCTTTGTAGAAGAATTCTTTTCTTAGTTTCACTGCCCCAACCTTTTCCTCGCACCTTTAACACTGCCCAACTGTTTTAACGCCATTCCCGTCACAAGGCAAACGCCACCAGTTATATAAAGTCCCTTATTACCCGTTCCCATCCCAATAAAGCGCACGATACCAAAAGCCATCAGTGCAGCAATAATTACGGGCATCTTAACAAAAATGCTGCACCCCAAAACCAACAGCACGGGGATGAGCTAATTCTTGAGCCATTTTTAAGACTGCACTACGACCAACTTCGGTTTCAAAAACTGAGGAAAACACAACATCCAAGGAGTTATCCTGGCACAATTGCCTTAACTTACTAGGAAAACCCATAATCGCCGCTTTAATTACGTATACTCCTTGCCATCCTTGCTGATGAGCCCTCTGTAACTGTCTATAACTAGCAACAGATTCATCTAAAGCTAAGAGGGTACTATGTTCTTGGCTCAGTTGCAGAATACCAGCAAAGTTATCAGGGGATAAAGGTTGCTCGACAAATTCGATCGCCTGTAATGTGTCCGTCACGGATAATAATTGTTGCGCCTTTGGCAAATCTAATCCTCCATTGGCATCCAGTCTCAATTTGATGTCTGGAGGAAAAGTACTAGTTAACTGCTTTAAAATCTCAATTTCAGTAGCCGACGGTAAAACGCCAATCTTCCATTTGAAGGTTTTCACTGCTTGAGTTTGATATATGTTTTTCCAGTCAGTTAAAGCCTGTTTCCCTGCGGGTAATAAATAGCAATAATCTAAATCTTTAGTTTGATTTTTTGGATAATTCTGATCAAGATTTAGCCAAGCAGATTCTAAAGCAAATTGACAGCATGGAAGATTATCGGGAATAGCAGCAATATTTTGTTGGCTAATAGTTTCTCCCAACTGTTGACAAAATTCTAAGGCTTGAAGTATCGTTTCTGAGCCAAACCAAATCAAAGGAGCAATTTCTCCTTGACTGACAATACCTGCTTGATCCGTAAGATTAATAATAATACCCTCACGTATTTGCCATACACCTTGGCTGGTATGTAAGGGTTGTTTAAAACGACGTTGATAAATATCAAATTGAAACTTTAGTGCATCGTTCATTATTTAATAAGCTCTAAGTTTTAAGCTCTAAGCTCTAAGCTATTTAGTATAATTTCCTAAGATACGACTTAATGCTTATGAAAACGAATACCTAAAAAGATATCGTATAAAAAGTTTAAAAAGTTCTTACCATCTAGAAGTCCTAGAGATTGTTCACAACCTTTAGCATCTAATAGAGGTTTAGTCTCGTAATAAGCTGTTTGGTACTTGTACCAGGGAATAGAAGGCCAAAGATGATGCACTAAATGATAGTTTTGCCCTAATATCAACAGGTTCAAGATGGCACTGGGGTAGACTCTAGAGTTTTTCCAGCGATCGCGCTCTTTAAAAGGACGATGAGGAAGATAATCAAAAAATAGCCCCAATGCCATCCCCACTACTAAGGCAGGAACAAACCAGAAGTTCATCACATAACTAATAAAGTTGTAATGGATACCTAGCATTACTATGGTGACTAAAAATAACCGACTGAGAAACCACTCTAAAATTTCATATTTACGCCACAAGCGTCTTTTGAAGAAGAAGAACTCATGGTAAAAAAAACGAGCAGCAATTAGCCACAAAGGACCACCTGTAGAGACAAAATGATCGGGGTCATTTTCTGGATCATTGACATGGGCATGGTGCTGCAAATGTACCCTAGTAAATACAGGAAACGCAAAACCCAACATTAGGGCACTGCAATGCCCCAGGATAGAATTAATTATACGATTACTGTGGGCACTATTGTGAGAAGCGTCATGAATAACTGTTCCTGACAGATGTAATGCCAGAACGTTAGCGATAAAACAGCACCAAGCTGGAAATCCCCACGAAAAATAACCAATGGTCGATATCGCCAGCAATATGATCGCTGCAATCACCATCAGCACATTGGGATTGAATCCCCCAGGCGCTTTCAGATACTCTCTGGGTACCGTTCGCAGTGTCTGAGCCGACTGCATCTTAACCTTTGCTCCTCTTACTTTTGATATACTGGTTTTCTTAGGTAGTTTACACTAATTTCCAGGCTGGGTAAAGAATTGTAAAGTTAACTCAAGTATTTTCTCATTTAACCATCAATAAAGGATTAATTTGGTTAATGACTGCCCAATCTAGACTTTGTACCAAATAGATACAACGTTTACATCTCAGCTAGATATGCTTGATGTCCTAATTTATCAAGCTGTTCTTGTTTGTCAAGCACTGTTTGCGCTAAATTCTGACGATATTGTTCAATCTGACTTTGTAGTTGTCCATCACTCGCGCCCAAAATTTGTACTGCCAACAAACCTGCATTTTGACCATTCCCGATCGCTACAGTAGCAACAGGAATTCCCCTAGGCATCTGTACAATGGAATAGAGAGAATCAACTCCTTGTAGCTGACGAGTTGTAACAGGAACACCGATAACGGGGAGAGGAGTTAAAGAAGCTACCATGCCTGGGAGGTGTGCTGCACCTCCTGCACCCGCAATTATTACCTTGATGCCCCTTTGATGAGCATTACGGGCATAATCAACCATTCTTTCGGGGGTACGGTGGGCAGAGATGATCCCTACCTCATGGGGGACAGCAAAATCTTCGCAGACAGCGATCGCTTGCTCCATAGTGGGCAAGTCAGAGTCGCTGCCCATAATAATGCTAATTAAAGGTTTAGTTTCACTCAAAGTTTTTGTTTAAATTCTAGATTCTGCATTCTATCCTGTTTGTTGACCTATCCCAGTAAAATTTAGCTTTATCTTAGAAATAGGGAATAGCAAAGAGGGAAAAGATTTAGCAGATGATAGTAGATTTATTAATCAAGAATGCTCAGATTGTAGGATATGACGGAATAAATCAAGTTGCGATCGCCGATTCAAAAATCGCAGCTATTGCACCTATAGTCAATTTATCAGCAAGTCAAATAATTGATCTGGAAGGAAACTGGCTATCTTTAGGCGGAATAGATCTACAGATCAATGGTGGTTTGGGTTTGGCTTTTCCTGACTTAGACTCTGCTGACTTACCCCAGCTAAAACAAATCTGCAATTTCCTTTGGCAACAAGGAGTTGACGGCTTTCTCCCCACCATAGTAACCACTGCGGTAGATAAGATTCAGCGATCGCTTGCTACCATAGCGCAATATATGGCTACTCAAGAGGACACAGAGAATACAGCCCAAGTGTTAGGTGTTCATTTAGAAGGACCATTTTTAAACTCTCAGAAGCGAGGCGCACATCCAGAACAATATTTATTGCCTTTAACTATTGATCATATCAAACAAGTTTTAGGCGACTACAGCCAGATAGTTAAAGTGATTACCCTCGCACCCGAGTTAGATAGCAGCAAGAAGGCAATTAGCTATTTAAGCAACAAAAATATTACCGTCAGTTTAGGACATTCCCTCGCTACAGCTACCGAAGCAAAACGAGCATTTAATCAGGGTGCATCGATGGTGACTCATGCTTTTAATGCTATGCCTAGCCTGCACCATCGCCAACCAGGATTATTAGGAGAAGCAATTATAAATCCAAATGTTAACTGCGGTTTAATCGCCGATGGTAATCATGTCTGCCCCACTATGCTAGAAATTGTTCTTAAAGCCAGTAATTATGATCAGGGCATCTTCTTAGTCAGTGATGCTTTATCTCCTATGGGGTTAGCTGACGGAGTTTATCCCTGGGATGAGCGTAAAATTACCGTCACTGAAGGCACTGCCAGGTTAGCCGACGGTACTTTATCGGGAACAACTCTACCTTTATTAGTGGGTGTCGTCAATTTAGTTAGATGGGGTTGCGATGTGAAAAAAGCGATCGCCATGGCAACGGAATCACCTAGAAAAGCAATTGGGCTATCTGGTATTGCTATTGGACAAAAAGCTAATTTACTAAGTTGGTATCGGGATGAAGCACAAGATAAGTTCTCTTGGTCGAGAATTAATTAGAACCAGCCCTTTCAAGGTGTCTGTTTTTCGGTCTTAATTTTGGATAGAATTTTAGCAGTAGAAACATGAGGACGTTTAGAAGGACGAGTTCGTTTGAATTTCCTTCTTGTCTTTTTTGGCCCGCGAGGATGGGACATAAAATTTTCTTTCCGCACGTCAAAATGTAATATATTGAGATTATATTTTCTGCCTAGGTAAGCGATCGTGAGGAGTAAAATCTTTAAGTATAAATACTCAAGAAATAATTGGCGAAAATATCCCATAGGCTTTAGACCTCTTGCAAAAATAAATATGAAATCAAAAACTATACCTATTACCTATTAGCTATTACCTATTACCTCAACATAACCAAGGTTTATGAGACTTATGCAAGAGGTCTATTGATTAAACAATGCTATTTACCTGATTGGACAAAAGACAGGGCAAACGCATCTAAATTCTGTAAGCCTTACGTAGCAAGAGTTTTAAATTTTAGTAACAAAACTAAATAATAGCTAAAACCTTTATGGCGTAAGCATTGTAAAAATAAGGTGCGTTTGCCCTGGGACAAAAGACAAAACTAAGAGAAAATGATTTTAATAAAAATAATTGTTAAACCTTTATTTTAATGAGTCAATTAGCTAATATTGAAGTCCAAAATCTTAATCATTTAGGAATAATAGCAGGGATAATAGATGAAATAGTCATAGTAGACATAATAAATGAACAGTTAGGTATTAAACCTCAAGAAAAGTTAAATAGCGGACTAATTGTTAAAAGTATAATTTTAAATGCCATGGGCTTTGTTTCCAGACCCTTATATTTATTTCCGCAATTTTTTAACGATAAAGCGACGGAACATCTCTTCGGAGAGGGAATTTATCCAGAGTATTTTAATGACGATAAAATTGGTAGAGTTATGGATAAACTCTACAAAATAGGATTAAGTAATATCTTTCTATCAATTGCTTTAGTAGCCTTTAAGAAATACGGAATTGATAATAAATATTCCCATTTAGACTCGACATCGATCTCTTTCCAAGGAGATTATGCTAGATGTCAAACTGTAATGCCAGAAAATTTAGAGCCTGTACCTATTAAAATAGTTCATGGGTATTCAAAAGATAAACGACCAGATTTAAAGCAATTTTTAATTAATTTGATAGCAAGTGGAGATGGAGGAGTCCCGCTATTTTTGTCATGTGGAAATGGTAATGATAATGATAAAGCTAAATTTGCGATAATTTTATCTAATTTTAAAAAACAGGTAAATTTCGACAGTATATTTGTTGCGGATAGCGCGCTTTATAGTGAAGCAAACTTGCTTTTAATCAAGCATTTAAACTGGATAACTAGAGTACCATTATCAATTAAAGCTGCTCAATTCTATGTAAGAGAAACGCCTGATTCCGAATTTATTAAAACAGATATAGAAGGTTATAAAGCCGTTGAAAAAGCGCACCGCCCGCGCCGAGGTTTCCTCGGCGTAAGGACGGAGCAAGCAGAAAGTAATTATGGGGGTATAAAACAAAAATGGATAATAATAGAAAGTGAAATCAGAAAAGAATCCGATTTAAAACAGTTATCTAAAAGAATTGTTAAAGATGAGTTAAAAGCTAATTCTTTAGTCAAGAATTTATCCCAGAAGAAATATAAAAATAGAACGGAAATTAAAGCCGTATTTCAGTGCGAACAAAAAAAGCTTAAATATTATAATTTAGTCTTAAAAGATGTTGCAAAAACAACAGATAAAAAAACCAAGAAGACAGTTTATAAAGCTACGATAGTTTTAGAGAAAAATCTAAAAAAATAGAAGAAGAAAAGAAAAAAGCTGGTCGCTTTATTTTAGCCACTAATGTTTTAAAGAATTTAAGTCCCTCTGAAATTCTGACGGCGTATAAAGGACAACAATCTTGTGAACGAGGATTTAAGTTTCTCAAAGATCCTTTATTTTTTGCTGATTCAGTTTTCCTAAAATACCCGTCAAGAGTGGAAACTATGGCGATGCTAATGGGATTATCTTTGTTAGTTTATACTATTGGTCAACGGCAACTTAGAGCGAATCTAAAACAGAACAATACAGGGGTTAAAAATCAATTAGGTTCATTAACAGATAAACCGACTCTACGTTGGATATTTCAATGTTTCCAGGGGATTCACTTAGTTGTTTTAAATGGGGTAAAACAAATTGTCAATCTCACTGATTCTAGAGTTGAAACTCTTAATTATTTCTCCAAGCATTGCCAAAAATATTATATTTTTCTGGTTAATTAATCCCTGTTGCTATCAAAAACTTACGCGCTTTCAAATATTATTATTTTTAGCGTCAAGTTATTCTCAATAAGCCATATTTAATGATAACAGTTTGTTGTTTTTATCAGATTTTAGGATTTTATCCTTCGCGGTGCTAAGCACTCTTCCCCTGTCTAAAGTCTGAGAGTAAATACTTTGATAAAACTACAAAATGAAGTGCGTAATGGGAAATAAAAACAGCTAAATCAACATGAGTTGCCAAATCTTGAGCGAAATTCAGAAGCATTATGCCAAGGTAAACATTCATGTTCTCGAATAATGAAATAGTCAGCTTTAGCAACAATGCCACTCAAAAAGTTCAAAGTACAAAAATTTCGGTCAGCTACCCATACATCATCCTCTTCGATTGTGGTCAAAACTCGATGTAGTAACTCACCGTTCGCTGATTTTAAAATTGAGTTGCTTAATAAACAAAGCAAACAATAATCTTTACAAGGCTTTCAGCCGTTTGAGAGGAGATAAATGGAAAATTATAGGCGATCGCTTTGTTAACAAAGCGATCGGGGTTTGAAGAATTTTATTGTGCGATCGCCTTTAGCAGAAAAAACAAATTCTATACGGCGTAAGGTTTTGAGACACTTGTGTCAGGCAGCCAGCTTCAGTACTCTGAATATTTGTAAGTCTGACTAAATAACTCTTGTAAATTAAATATTTAGATCAGCCATTCTTTTACTGAACATTTTAAAAGAGCAAGTATGAAATCTTTGATTATTTAGTGAAATACTAAGTGATCCGTGTCTACAATTGTTTTTTTTCTAAAAGATAAGCTAGCTAGTAAGTTCGATTATAAATGATAGCCATATATTCGGTTAACTAAGCATAAAAACTAGTTTTATCTATAATTTTTATAAAATGAAAAAATTATTTAATCTCATATTATGGACAGTAATCTTGAATTCTAGAGTGAGCGCTGTCCAAGCCCAAAATAGTTCATCCTGTTATATGTTAGATGAGAACGGCAACTCCCTAGATCTCGGTCATCTTTGCCGAAATTCTAACTCCTTCAAAACTAGCCGTCCTAAAACAAGCATCCCTCAAAGAAATCAATCAATTGAAAAAACTGGACTCCAGATTGTTCCCATCAAAGGCAGACGTTCTGGTATTCCTGTGATCGACGTTAAGTTCAATAATAAATATACTTTTGAAATGATGCTAGACACAGGAGCAAGTAGTGTCGTTATTACTCAACAAATGGCAAAAAAATTAAAGGTCAATCACACTAAAACTATTTGGGTGTCAACTCCCAGCAGTAGTTATTTCAAAATGCCTGCTGGTTATGTGTATTCGGTTGGAGTAGGAGAACTTACCCAGAAAAACGCTTTTGTAGTTACTTCTTCATCAATGGATATGGGATTACTAGGGCAAAGCTTTTTTGGGAAGTATGACATAACGATTAAAAGGGATGTAGTTGAATTTCGAGAGAGATGAATAAAAAGGATAAATGATGGCTTGAAGAAAGTTCCTCTTCCCAGGGACTAAAAAAAAAGCTATTATGATAAATCGTGAGTTTTTGATAATAGCCATGAATGCTGAAGCAATTATACGTTCGATAGAATCAGAATATATTAAGTCTGATTTACCCAATATCTATGTTGGGGACACCGTTGAAGTAGGAGTCAGAATTACTGAGGGAAATAAAGAGCGTGTGCAGCCTTATAAAGGCACGGTTATTGCTAGACAGAACGGTGGAATTAACGAAACCATAACTGTACGCAAGGTTTTCCAAGGGGTTGGAGTAGAAAGAATATTTTTATTGCACTCCCCCATGATCGATAAAATCAAAGTAGAGCGTCGTGGTAAAGTACGTCGTGCCAAACTATACTACTTGCGTGATCGCGTTGGTAAAGCAACTAGAATCAAACAGCGTTTTGATCGACCTATCAAGTAGTGCAGATAGTCTGATAATTATTTTCGAAAAAAATACGACGATGCGATATAATTGGAAAGCTTTAACTATCGAGAGTTGAAGTCAACGTGCGTCTTTAGTTCAGTTGGTAGAACGTCGGTCTCCAAAACCGGATGTCGGGGGTTCAAGTCCTCCAAGGCGCGTGATTCAATAGGCACATCGTAGCAAAATGCTCCTAGTAAAATAATGTTGTTTCCCAATTGAGAAGCCGAGTTGCGCCATCTTACTTATGGCTCATCTCACAACCTATCTTATGTTAACTAATTTTTTACTTAATAATTTAGTTAAGAGTTAAGCTTAGTAATATATAGTTGGGATTCTGAACAAAGGTAACATTTAGATTATTTAAGCAACTATTCTCAAGAGGCAGTAATTTTGGCTAAAAAAGATATAGTAAAAAAAGAAAAAACCGCAACCAGCGAGGCAACAGGTAGCAATAGCGCAGCTGACTTCGCAATTCAAACCAAAGAAGAATTGGGGAAGGTTGTGTGGCCTTCTCGCCAGCAATTGGTGAGTGAGTCCGTCGCCGTGATTTTGATGGTTGTTTTAGTGTCTACAATTATTTATTTAATTGATAAATTCTTTGCCTGGGGAGCAGAAAGGGTATTTTCTTAATATTTTCTTAAATTATGACCAATACCGCAGAGATGCAAGAAGATGATAATCAGCAACCAGAAGAGGTCAAGGTTAACGTAAGAACCAAAAGTAATCCTCGCTGGTATGCAGTACAGGTTGCCTCAGGATGTGAAAAGCGCGTCAAAACTGATATTGATATGCGGATTCAGACTCTGGGTATAAGTGATCGCATCATACAGGTGCAGATTCCACAAACGCCAAGCGTCAAAATCCGTAAAGACGGTTCACGTTACACCAGCGACGAGAAAGTATTTCCTGGCTATGTTTTAGTCAAGATGTTGATGGACGATGATGCTTGGCAGGTCGTCAAGAATACCCCAAATGTAATTAACTTTGTGGGGGCTGAACAGAAACGTCGTTATGGCAGGGGCAGAGGGCATGTGAAGCCTTTACCTTTATCTCGCGCTGAAGTGGAGCGTATCTTCAAGCAATCGGAAGAACAGGAGCCAATCATCAAAATTGACATGGAGATTGGAGATAAAATTGCCGTCCTCTCTGGCCCATTTAAAGAGTTTGAAGGGGAAGTAATTGAAGTAAGCCCAGAAAGAAGTAAGCTCAAAGCCTTATTGTCTATTTTTGGGCGGGATACTCCAGTAGAATTGGAGTTTAATCAAGTTGAAAAACAAAACTAAAAGATGCCTAGAAAAGTTGTAGCCTTAATCAAATTAGCTCTACCTGCGGGTAAGGCTAACCCTGCACCTCCAGTTGGACCAGCACTGGGTCAACACGGTGTAAATATCATGGCATTTTGTAAAGAGTACAATGCCAAAACAGCAGATAAAGCGGGATTAGTAATTCCTGTAGAAATTTCTGTATTTGAAGATAGAAGTTTCACCTTTATCCTCAAAACACCTCCAGCATCTGTCTTAATCAAGAAGGCAGCAGGAATTGATAAAGGAGCTAGCGAACCTAACAAGCAAAAGGTGGCGACTATCACTCGCGATCAGCTAAAGGAAATTGCTCAAACCAAATTACCCGATCTTAATGCTAACGACATTGAAGCGGCAATGAAAATCGTGGCGGGCACAGCGAGAAATATGGGTGTAGCGATCGCTGAATAGTTCTAAAATTTGTCCCGAAACTGAAACCAAAACGGAAAATATTACTAAACATTTTATTGGGGAGAGGCAAACTGCTTCGCTAGTTACCCAAGGAGAAAATAATGGCAAAAAAAATATCTCGCCGAATGCGAGAACTGATCAAAAAAGTAGACGAAGATCAAATCTACCAGCCTCTTGAAGCATTGAGTCTACTCAAAGAGACTGCAACAGCGAAGTTTGATGAAACCGCTGAAGCTCATATCAAGTTAGGTATAGATCCCAAATATACTGACCAACAATTAAGAACTACTGTTAGTCTGCCTAAAGGGACTGGTCAAACCGTTAGAGTAGCGGTAATTGCCCGTGGCGAGAAAGTTAAAGAAGCTGAAGACGCTGGAGCAGAAATCTACGGTTCAGAAGAATTAATTGAAGATATTCAAAAGGGCATGATGGATTTTGATATCTTGATTGCTACTCCTGACATGATGCCTAAAGTAGCCAAACTAGGTCGTGTTTTGGGCCCTAAAGGTTTAATGCCTTCTCCGAAAGGAGGAACCGTTACCGCCGACCTAAAACCAGCAGTCGAAGCATTTAAAGCTGGTAAACTAGAATTTAGGGCTGACAAAACTGGCATCGTTCATGTTATGTTTGGGAAGGCATCTTTTTCTGCGGAAGATTTGTTAGCAAATCTCAAAGCTCTACAAGAAACCATTGACCGTAATCGCCCCTCAGGAGCAAAAGGTCGTTATTGGCGTACTGTATATGTTTCCGCTTCAATGGGTCCATCAATTCAGATTGATATCAGTGCTTTACAAGATTTAAGTTTAACGGTCGCAGCCTAAACGAAAATTTTTGCGCAAAACACTACAGTTAAATATCAAATACTAAACGACTAGTGCCAAAGACAGCAGGCGCACTTGTGTGCTTAATTTCCTGCCGAGGTCAATGTCTATCAGTTTTATGAATCAATTCTCTTGAGTTAGAGACGGTTGAAAACTGAGGCAACCTCTGGCAAGAAGCTGGAGGTTTTGTCGTTTGTGACCTGAAAGATTCTAACTTTAAAGGAGGTGACAGAGGATGGGGAGAACCCTCGCCAATAAAAAAGAAATAGTAGCTGAACTAAAAGAAAGCTTAAGCGACGCTCAGTTAGCTTTTGTAATCAATTATGAAGGGTTGTCAGTATCAGAAATCACTGATCTGCGTAATCGTTTGCGCCCTATTGGTGCTAGCTGCAAGATTACGAAAAACACCCTGATGAATATTGCCATTGATGGTGATGAGAATTGGCAACCGATGCAGGAATTCTTGGGGACTGCTACGGCTTTTCTCTTAACGGGAGAAGAAATAGGCGCAGCAGTCAAAGCTTATAAAGGATTCCAGAAGGAAACTAAAAAGACTGAATTACGCGGTGGCGTAATGGAAGGTCAGGCTTTAAGCAAAGAACAGGTTGAAGCTTTAGGGGACTTGCCTACCAAAGATGAGCTATACGCCAAGATTGCTGGCTCGATTAATGCTCTGGCTACCAAGCTGGCTGTGGGTATTAAAGAAGTTCCTAGTGGACTGGCTAGAGGTATCAAAGCAGTCTCTGAGAAGGAAGAATAGAGATTTCTCAGAAACTATCTACACATCTATTACATAATTAACTATTTATCAATCACGGAGTAAAGTATATGTCTGCTGCAACTGATGAAATTCTCGAAAAGTTGAAATCTCTAAGTCTTTTAGAGGCTTCTGAACTAGTTTCCCAAATTGAAGAAACTTTCGGCGTAAGTGCTGCTGCTTCGGCTGGAGTAGTAATGGCTGCTCCTGGTGCAGGTGGCGGTGGCGAAGCTGAGGAAGAAAAAACTGAATTTGATGTGATTCTCGAAGAAGTACCCAAAGACAAGAAAATCGCCATTCTTAAAGTGGTACGTACCATCACTGGCTTGGGCCTAAAAGAAGCCAAAGAAATGGTCGAATCCACACCTAAAGCTATTAAAGAAGGTGTTCCTAAAGAGGACGCTGAAGAAACCAAAACTAAGCTGGAAGAAGCTGGCGCAAAAGTTGCTGTTAAGTAATTAGTAATTAATTAGTTAATTAAGTGATCAGTTAATTCAAATTTGAACCAAAGGGATATTCGATTGAATATCCCTTTTTATTGTTTACTGGCATCTATTTTTACCAATGTCTCTAATTTAGGGGCTATACACCGCGTTTCTTCCTCCGATTCTACTCTTTGATTTGGCGAAGGTATTGTACTGATAAACAAAATTTTTCTGCGAAATCTGAATTTAAATTAAACTTAATTGTAATATTTAATCAAATTTGAAGTGAATTATCGTAATCCTGCACCAACTGTAGATATTATTATCGAACTTATCGATCGCCCTGAGCGACCAATTGTGCTGATTGAAAGAAAGAATGAACCTTTAGGCTGGGCAATTCCTGGGGGATTTGTTGATTATGGTGAGTCCATTGAAACCGCAGCGATTAGAGAAGCGTCAGAGGAAGTAAGCCTGAAAGTGGAACTTGTAGAGCAGTTTTATGTTTATTCAGATCCCCAGCGAGATCCCCGCCAACATACTCTGGCGATCGCTTTTATTGCTACTGCTAAAGGTAAGCCTGTTGCTGCTGATGATGCTCAAAACTTAGGAGTATTTAATCAATGGAATCTGCCCCAAAATCTTTGTTTCGATCATGATCGCATTATGCAGGATTATTGGAACTATCGTAACTATGGCTTTAGACCAAAGATCAGGAATTACAAGAATTAGCTGTCCTGTCGCTCATTTATTAAATAAAAATGAGCAAAAAAAATGCCCCCCATCGCTGGAGAGCATTTTTTTTATTTATCCATTACTTACAAGGTAGTAAGCATACAACTAATTAACCGTTGATGGAAGGAGCAGTCAAAGCTACAGGAGCTTGTTCGCCGCTTGCCAAGTCAAGAGGGAAGTTGTGTGCATTACGCTCGTGCATTACTTCAAAACCAAGGTTAGCTCGGTTTAAGATGTCTGCCCAAGTGTTTACTACTCTTCCTTGTGAATCCATTACTGACTGGTTGAAGTTAAATCCATTCAGGTTGAACGCCATCGTGGAGATACCCATTGCTGTGAACCAGATTCCAATTACAGGCCATGCTCCTAAGAAGAAGTGCAATTGACGACTGTTGTTGAAGGATGCGTATTGGAAGATCAAACGACCGAAGTAGCCGTGTGCTGCCACAATGTTGTATGTTTCTTCTTCTTGTCCGAATTTGTAACCGTAGTTCTGTGATTCAGTTTCAGTTGTTTCACGAACTAAGGAAGATGTTACCAGTGAACCGTGCATTGCAGAGAACAATGAACCACCGAATACACCTGCTACTCCCAACATGTGGAAGGGGTGCATCAAGATGTTGTGCTCAGCTTGGAATACCAACATGAAGTTGAATGTTCCGCTGATTCCTAAAGGCATACCATCGGAGAAGGAACCTTGTCCTAGAGGGTAGATTAAGAATACTGCAGTTGCTGCGGATACTGGAGCAGAGTATGCTACACAGATCCAAGGGCGCATTCCAAGACGGAATGATAGTTCCCACTGGCGACCAAGGTATGCAAATACACCGATCAAGAAGTGGAAAATTACCAATTGGTAAGGACCACCGTTGTACAACCACTCATCTAGAGAAGCTGCTTCCCAGATGGGATAAAAGTGAAGACCAATTGCGTTGGAGCTAGGTACTACTGCACCAGAGATGATGTTGTTTCCGTAAATCAAGGAACCTGCTACAGGCTCACGGATACCGTCTATGTCTACAGGAGGTGCTGCGACAAAGGCGATTAGAAAACAAGTTGTTGCTGCTAGGAGTGTAGGGATCATCAAGACACCGAACCAACCAACATAGATGCGGTTGTTAGTGCTAGTAATCCACTGACAGAAGTTCTCCCAAGCACCGCGAGTTTCGCGCTGTTGTAAAGTAGTTGTCATGTTTTATATGATTGCGTGTTATTTAATTGTCGAGGTTCTTTTGAACTGACACTTATCATCATAAACTATTCTTTGAGTTATGTTAATAATTTTAATAAAGTATTATCTTATATTAATAATAAGTATTGCTTATCTAAAGCTCATGAACAATGTAATTACTTATAGTCCTGCATATACGATAGTTCCCACCTATGAGTGTTTTAATCGATGTAGTTACTGTAATTTCCGTGTAGATCCTAATAAAGGCAATTCACTAACTCATTCAGAGGTGTTGAACATACTGCAAAAGGTAGATAAAGAAAAGATTGCCGAAATTTTGGTTTTGAGTGGCGAAGTTCATCCTGCATCCAATAAAAGAGTCGAATGGTTTACAAAAGTACAAGAAATATGTGAGCTATTTTTATCATTTGGCTTTTTGCCACATACAAATGTTGGTCCTTTAAGCTGGCAAGAAATGAAGCAGCTAAAGAAAGTTAATGTCTCTATGGGCTTGATGCTCGAACAGCTTAATCCTAAATTTATGCAGACAGTTCATAAACACGCCCCCAGTAAAGAACCGAAACTACGTTTACAACAGTTAGAGTGGGCAGGAAAGCTGAAAATTCCCTTCACCACAGGGGTACTTTTGGGAATTGGCGAAACGATATTAGATATAGAACAGTCCTTAAAAGCGATCGCCCAAATTCACCAAAAATGGGGACATATTCAAGAAGTAATTTTGCAACCCCATAGTGTTGGGAGTCGTCAAGAAGCTGATCTTCCTAGCTTTGACCTCGAAAAACTACCAGGAATTATTGCTCTAACGAAACAGATCTTGCCCGATGACGTAGCAATTCAAATTCCACCTAATTTAGTATCTGGAGCTGATTTTTTGCTGGAATGCTTAGATGCTGGGGTAACAGATTTGGGTGGAATTAGTCCCATAGATGAAGTCAATCCAGATTATGCCCATCCTACCCATAAATCTCTATCAGAAATATTGCAGCCTGCGGGATGGAGCTTAAGACCAAGACTTCCTGTATATCCTAAATACTATTCCTGGTTGTCTTCCAGCCTGCAAAAAGGGGTCATGATGAAAAAAAAGAACTTGATTTTAGAATATTAGGATTTTTGCCAAAAACTTATGCTATGATAGTCATTCGTGGAAAAAGGCAGTTCATAGGCCAGTTTCTGGGGGTCGCTAGCTCAACGGTAGAGTACTCGGCTTTTAACCGATTGGTTCTGGGTTCGAATCCCAGGCGACCCATCGTTCTACCCTGTACATTCAATAATTAAGTTGTGACTTTACCCATAACTTTGCCGGTAGTGCTAAAGATGTAATGAAGCATTATAGTAATGAATAAAATACCAAATAGCACCGATATGATTTTCTAGCGATTTGGAAAACGATAAAGTTTTTCGTACTAAACGCGATACTCTCTGTCTTAGTGTATTGTTGAATCTCTCAATATAGCTAGTTTTACCTGTTTCTTTCCCTACAGCTCGATGACGTTTTTTAGGAAATACTGTTCCATAAGCTGCCCAAAAATCAGTATAAGCGACCGCACACTGACGATATACTGATGGCAAAGAATTCCATAATTTTCTGGCTGCTTTTTCGTCGCGATCGCCGATATACACTCCCACAATTTCACGAGTCTTGACATCTAAAGCTAGCCAGACCCACTGTTTGTTACCTTTGTTATCCACAAATGACCATAGTTCATCATATGCGGAGCGGTATCCTTTAGGACACTGCATAGTTAACTTACCTTTTTTTTTTGGTGTGACTCTGATCTCTCTTGGTATAAGAGCATATTTGTCATTAATGTAGGTCTGAAGCCATCTTTCAGAAACCTTTGCTGCACGGGCAATTCCAGAAGCGTGAAATCCTCTCTAACAGCAATCTATCAATTAGTTCTCGTTTCTCTTGGTCAATCAATATCTTCTGCGGATTTTCAACAAACTGACGACTACATTTATTGCATTTGAACCTCTGTTTTCCGTCGTGAATATGACCATTTTTGACGATTTTCTCAGAAGAACAGTTTGGGCAATTGATCATTGACAGGAGTTTCTCAAAATCAACGATTATTCTACATCATTACTTCTACAGGACTACCTTTTTTTGTTGCTGGTACAATGCTTTAAACTTCCGTTGTTGTATTTTGTGATCCACGATCGCCTGAGGATAATCATAGCTAGCTCTTTCTAGGGGGGGAATCTTGCCTGTTACTAAATACTCTGTATCCATAGAGCTTATTTCTGATACCCACTGACGAATATATTCACCATCCTGATCGAATTTGGCAGCTTGGGAAGCAGGGTTGAAGATTCGCAAGGGTTTGGGGTCCATCCCGCTAGATGCACTCCACTGCCAGCCACCATTATTAGCCGATAAGTCGCCGTCAAATAGTTTCTGCATAAAGTATTTCTCCCCCCAACGCCAGTCGATAATCAGATCTTTAGTTAAGAAACTAGCCACGATCATCCGACAACGATTGTGCATCCAGCCAGTCTCGTTTAACTGTCGCATGGCTGCATCAACTATGGGATAGCCTGTTTTGCCTTCGCACCAAGCCTGAAATTGAGTTTCGTCGTTTTCCCAAGGAAAGTCTTTAAATTCATCGCGATATGCACCCTGGGCTAACTCAGGGAAGAAAAACATACAGTGTTGATAAAATTCCCTCCAAGCTAACTCCTTTTGCCAGATTAAGACCCCATTTTGAGCTTCATCACTACGACAATTTTGCGCCACCTCTAGAGTAGCTTGCCATACTGTGCGAATACCAACTGCCCCAAACTTGAAGGCAGCGCTTAACTGAGACGTACCATCAATATAGGGAAAATTACGCTCTTCGTCGTAACAATAGATCGTGCGATCACAAAATTCTTCTAGCCTCTCTCGGGCTGCGGTTTCTCCTGGAGCTAATAATAGACGATAATCCCATTGATAACCTAAGTCTTTTGCCGAGGGTAAAGCGATCGCACCTGCTGTGGCTGCCGTCTTTATTTCAGCATCAGATAAGCCCTCTAAGTGTTTAATTTCTTGAGCTACACTCTTTTTATCTGCTTGACTCCAGCTACGCCAAAACGGGGTATAAACCTTGTAGGGAGAATCAGAAGATTTAGTGAGAATCTCTCCTGGGGCATGTAATAGCTGATCCCAAAAGTTCTGAGTATCAATACCTTTCTCAGAAAGAGCTAATTTGACAGTGCGATCGCGTTTTTTGGCATAGGGTTCAACATCCAAATTCCAGAAAATTGCCTTTGCCTTGAGTGCTTCTGCTAATTGAGGAATTGCTGTTTGAGGTTCACCCTGGATAATTAGTAACTGGCTACCAAGCCTTTGATAACTCTGCTGCAACTCTGCTAAACAGCCAATCATGTAGGTAATTCTGGCTGGTGCAATATCATCCCCGTCAAGAATACCTAGATCTAAACAAAATAAACCAACCACCTTAGAAGTTTGTTCTTTCGCTGCTGACAATCCCAGGTTGTCAGAAATTCTTAAATCACGACGATGCCAAAAGAGTATTAAATCGGACATGAGTTGTTAGCTGCTTTTCCCTTGTTCCCTCTAGATACTTTACCAAGGAATTAGACACACTAACCCCTTGTGGTGTTTTAGGTCAACACCGTGATTCAGTCAGGCGAAATAAATTCGCCCTACAGATCGGTCATTTCTTTGACCAACTCTTTAAAGAGTAACCTCACTGCTTTGGCTGCTACTCTCATCCGCACTAAACGAATTGGTTTAGGGAACTCCAGAAAATAAAATATCGAAACTTATCCAGAAGCAGGAGAGATATCAACAAACCAATTAGTCAGGTGTGGTAAACGTTTTAGTCAAAATAAAACAGTGTAACTATTTTACGCTGTTCTTCTGCTTCTTGACAGGTTTTCAAGAGAGTATCACTATCATGAAAAGCAAAGCAAATTAACTGCTGACAACGAGAAATAATTTCACTGTTGCACATCGAGCTAGCCTCTCCTAGAGACAAATGATCATTTTTAGAATTTTCGATTAAATGGATGACTTTCTCTAGTTGTTTTTTCGATTCTCTGGGCTGACGTGATAAGCTCTGAGGCAAAATTACGGTTAATAAATTGGAGTCAGCACGCATTGCACCCTTAATGGCAGCCGAATTAGTTCCAATAGCTCCAGAGGTAACTAATCGATTTCCTCCTAAAACTAAAGCGTAGCTCATCATTTCAATTAGCTGCTGATGTATAAGCGGTACATGGCGAGAACCCAATAGCGCGATTCGCTTAGAACCAGTTTGTTGAATGGCTGCTAGTTCTTGAGTTAAGGTGTCGAGGCTTACATCGCTGGCGGTTATGGTGTCTAATGGTTGTTGGCTCAATGAATAAATATTTTACATCTAATCTTAACGCCAGTAATTCTAACAAATGATTGTCAGCTAATGTCAGCTAAAGCAATAGCTTGTGTTAAAACTTTATCTCGCTTCGCGGGAAAGGCAGAAAATAGGGGGCAGGAGACACGAGTTTTAGAGTCTTTTAGCTAGGCAATGCTGCCTCGTTTGCGGGCTTCTTTATAGGAAGTGCCGACGTTGCGTAAACCTGCTTTGATTAGCTGTTGTTCTAGTAACCCAAAAAAGCGAGCGCGATCGCCTCCTCGAACTACCGCCTGATTGTGGGCTTCTGCCAGTGCCACGGGATAACCATAGCCTTTTTGTACTTGAGCTAGCACGATACTTAAAGACTGGTCAAATAAAGACCGATCTTCGACTACCCAAGTAGGAACTTCAATCCGAGCAACTTCTGCACCGACGTTAACATAACAGAAATGAACTCGCTGGGGTTCTTCGTAAAGATCTAAGATACGTAAATTACTGCGATATAAAGGGCTTCGTTGTCCTGGTTGTAGTCGATTTGCCCAGAAGGTTGAATCCCTTAAAGAATCGATTTTCTGACAGGGATATTTCTCAAAAAGATCGCCACAGTGAACGACACAGTTAGGATGTTCGTATTCACAAGTATGCAAACGCAAGAAGTTTAAGCCTTCCGTACTGCGAGAAGCACTGACATAGCCCATCATCGGGATATTTGTTTCTCTAAGTCGTTCACCAGAAGCCAAAATAGGTGGCAGTATTTTATCTCTGGCTTCGACAGGTAAACCATCTAAAAACCAGTAAATTAGCGAACCATCAACCAAAGCTAGGTTAGGTACATCATGATGCTCTCCTGGTGGTAACACCCAATTACAAGCCATTTCTGCCAGCATTTCTGCTTCAGAAACTGTGCGCCGATAGCCCATCCATTCTTCTAGACGAATACCCCATTGCCGAGAGATATATAAGTCTTCCGTTTTATAAAAAACTTCGGGGATGCTATCTAACAAAGGGTGCAAACTCTGCCCATAGTGGATCATGATCTGACCGATATTAATTAAATAGCAATAGGCGATCTCATGATGAGAAGGAGAAATCTGCGAACCATCAGTCGCAAAGACGCTATGACTATAGGGTGCTGGCTCAATATCAAAACACTGATCTAAAGGCTCGATGGGAGTAGCTGCGGCAAATAACAGGCGATCGCGGAAATCCGTCTGATGCTGAATTAATTCTGCCTGTCTATTAGCTGCCTGCAACTGTAAATCCTGTGCATACTCCAATCTTTTACCCGAAGCGATCGCCTCTTTGTGCAGATGTTGACTGATACCAGGAATTTGTCCCGCAATTTTAGCTAAGTCTAGCATTTTAGTAGATAGTTAACAGTTAACAGTTAACTGCTAATTATCATACATCAAAGTAATATCTGACTGCTCCTGTTTTCTCATCATTGTCGATATGAGCTAAACCTTGCTTAAGGGCTTTGTTTAATAAAGTTTCTACCTGATCGATGGGTAATTCAGTAGCGAGCATTGCCTGACCAACTGATAAGGCATTATTGTGAGTTGCCGCAGCCTTTAACAAAATTAGCATGGGATCAGTCTTTTTTTGCTCCTGTTCTTGCTTGACTAAAGTAACTTTAGGACTATTGTTGCGAGCCTCTATTGTTGCTTCATATAGCAGTCGCATATTTCTTTCTCTAGTCATACTGGGAATGAGAAATAAGTCAATAAATTGACCTACGCCGAAGAAACCCAGAGTAAAAAAGTAGATCAAACCACTAGTTATTTTACCTGAATAAAAACGGTGGATTCCACAAAATCCCATTAACCCAAATGTCCAGAGTATATAAGCAACTCCTGGATCGACCTCTTGCTTTTGCTGATTCATTTTATATATTTAGATCGAAAATATCATAGATATTTCTATTATAGACATTGATATTTTTATAATATTTTTATGATATTTTTATTTATAATATTTTTATTATAGACATTTTGTATCGGCTCAATAAATCTGAGTAGGCAATTCGTCCTCAATAGAAGATTGATGTCATAGAGTGCAGACTTCTTCCAAAAACTTTACTGGGTAAAGCATGCAGGAATTAAATCTAATTCATAAAGCGATCGCTAAAACATAAGTTACGTAAATGTTTGTCTCGACCGCATCTTATAGAAAAAAAACTTTAATGCTTAAATCCTGGTTATTAATCTCTACAATTCTACTTAGTCAAATACCCAATACTAATCCTGATTTTATCCAGTTAAAGAGTCAACTAGAAAGCTATGGATTTCAGGTGAACATTGCTATTCCCCCAGATTCTAATCTACCAAATCAGCAAGTAGGCTTAAGAAGAAAAATTAGAAAACCTTACGGTTTATTCAATCCCCAAAGTAAATCAATCTGGATTAACCCAATTGTATTTGAACTAGGCAATAGCAATGCGACGTTAATTCATGAAACTGTTCATGCCACTCAATATTGCGTTGGTAATGGCGACCTGCAAACTATCGGACTAGACATTGAACCAATACAACAGGCTAAACCTTTTTTTAAAAGATATGTTGATACCCATAGTCAAGCCATAGAACAAGAAGCTTACACGGTGCAAACTCAACCTGATAGCTATGAGTTGGCCAGGTCATTACTAGAGCAATATTGTCAATAGACATTGACGCTTGATATTAAAGCTTAGTTTTCAACAGAAAAACTTATCTTTTAAACAAGATGATTGTTGGGATTTTTTTCGATTACTTTTTCAGCAAATCCTAACTAGTGACATAATATAGACGAAATTATCTGGAATATCGAGAATCCCGACAGTTAATTATGAAGATTATTGATTCTAAAGGAAGACTATTTGGCAAGTTGAGCTTACTTGACTTGGCTGCTGCTGGCGTAATTTTGTTGGTCATTGTCGGTGTTTTCTTTTTCCCAGGAACTCCTATTACTAATAATCTTGTTGCTCAAACCAAGCTGAAGCCCGTAGAAGTCCAGATCCTAATTAGAGGACTAGGGGTATCTAATTTAGATAGTTTAGTCCAAGAATTTGAGAGAGAAAAACAGGCTGATATTATCATTCGTAATCAACCCGCAGGAAAAGTAGACATAATTTCTAGTAAACTTTTGCCGAGAACTACTCCTGTGCCCCAGCCCGATGGCACGGTAAAGGCATTACCCGATCCACGCCCAGAAATAACTATGATCAGGGATATGCTACTTACTCTGGAGGGGAAAGCAGAAGTTACTAATAATGGAATTGTCTTGAGTGGTAGTAAGAAGATCAAAATAGGTTCATCAATTCAGCTAGAAGGTGATGTATATGACTTCAGCGGTACTATCGTTTCCATAGAACCGAAAGTTTCTTAGTTGTTGTATATTTGGTTTGGTTTGATTTTGCTAAGGGAGATCGTACCCTACCTATCTATGTCTACCCGTATTCGACAGCACGTAAATCCTCTTGATCGAAAGTTTCAGCAACCGATCGCAATACCAGATTGGCAAGAAATTTATGCCCATAAAGATTACCCTTGGCATTTAGACATTGGTTGTGGGCGGGGTAGATTCTTGTTAGAGATGGCGCAGCAAAATCCAGCAGTAAATTATTTGGGGATTGAAATTCGCCAGCAGCTAGTAGAACTAGCTAACCAAGATCGAGATCAACTGAATTTAACCAACCTGCACTATTTGTTTGCCAATATAAATAGTGCAGCAGCAGTATTACTGGAGTCGTTACCACAGAACAGTTTAAAGACAATATCGGTGCAGTTTCCCGATCCTTGGTTTAAAAAAAAGCATCATAAACGTCGTGTGATACAACCAGACTTAGTTACAATTCTGATTGATTACTTAATAGAAGAGGGAGAAGTCTTTGTACAGTCAGATATTGAAGAGGTGGCAGTGGAAATGCGCGATCGCTTCGCAGCTAATCCTTGGTTGATTCAGCAGCACCCTACAACTTGGCTCGATGCGAACCCTTTCCCTGTAGCGACAGCAAGAGAATTACATGTACTGGGGCAGGATTTACCTGTATATCGAGTATTGTTTAAAAAAACAGTCGTAGGGTGGACAATTAAATAAATTACAATGCTACAAAACATTTGGTTAATGCCCACCAACTAGTAATCAGTAATCAGTAATCAGTAATCAGTCCCGTACCACAAGGGCACTTGTCCCATCTTCGTGGCTTGCACCAAACTAAGCGGTGTAAACCCTCGAATGGGGGGACTTGTCCTCGAATGGGGATAACATCCTCGAATGGGGATAACATCAAGCGGAATAATATAATCAGTAATCATAATGGTAGATTTAAACCCCAGTGCCAGCTTTAGTTTAAAGATCGAGTTAGAAATTCCCAATCGCCCTGGTGCCTTAGCTTCAGTTATGAGTACCATTGCCAGTCATGGAGGTAGCTTAGGGGATATAGTACTGTTGCAGCGCAATCTTAAATATACTCACCGAGAGTTGATGATTGATGCCTCTAGTACCGAACAGGGAGATCAAATCATCGATGCGATTAAAAGCTTACCCCGCGTTAAAGTAATCAGCTACAGCGATCGCACTTTTGCGATTCATCAAGGGGGCAAAATTACTGTTGAGAGCAAGTTACCCCTCCATTCTCAGTCAGATTTAGCGATGGCTTATACCCCAGGGGTGGGTAGAATCTGCCGTGCGATCGCCGAAAACCCTGAACGAGTTTATGATCTGACGATCAAAGGCAATACAGTGGTGGTAGTGACGGATGGTAGTGCCGTATTAGGATTGGGTAACTTGGGTGCTGCTGCATCTTTGCCTGTTATGGAAGGTAAAGCATTACTGTTTAAACGATTTGCGGGAATTGATGCCTTTCCGATCGCTCTTAATACTCAAGATACGGAAGAAATAATTAAAGCAGTAATAGAATTGGCTCCTGTATTTGGCGGAGTAAATTTAGAGGATATTGCTGCACCACGCTGTTTTGAAATCGAACAGAGACTAAGACAAGAACTCGATATTCCAGTTTTTCATGACGATCAGCATGGCACAGCTATTGTAGTCTTGGCAGCCCTGTACAATGCGCTTAAATTAGTCGGTAAAGATCTAACGGAAGTTAAAATCGTGATCAATGGGGCGGGAGCTGCGGGAATTGCGATCGCTCTACTGTTGCGCCAAGCAGGCGCAAACAATATCATAATTTGTGACTCCAAAGGGATTATTTCGCAGCAGCGTGATGATTTAAACGAAAGCAAGCAAAAATTTGCTGTAACTAAGGAGGGGAGTTTAGTCGATGCCATGGAAAATGCCGATGTTTTTTTAGGCGTTAGTGCGCCAGGAGTTGTCACCCCAGAAATGGTCTATAACATGGCAGAGCAAGCAATTGTCTTTGCCATGGCAAATCCGATTCCCGAAATTCAACCAGAACTCGTTTATGATGACGTAGCAGTGATGGCAACAGGGCGCAGTGATTACCCCAATCAAATCAATAATGTGTTAGCCTTTCCTGGAGTTTTCCGTGGCGCATTAGATTGTCGTGCTTCGGCAATTACCACTAATATGTACCTGGAAGCTGCTAAAGCGATCGCCAATCTGGTGGATGATGCTGATTTAGATCGTGAGCATATCATTCCTTCAGTGTTCGATCATAGAGTAGCAAAAGCAGTAGCTCAAGCAGTATGTCTGGCTGCTCAACAAGATCATGTTGCTCAGAAAACCAATGACTAGTAAGAAAACATTTAGTTGTTGACTAAGATTATGGATGAAATTGAAATTCCAGAAGCGATCAGAGAAAACCTAGAGCTACCGAAAAAATCTGGGTTGTCTTTGTCTATGCCTTTAATTATCGGCATAGTAATATGTATTGGTGTTATGGGATTAGTATCGTTATGGTTATTTTCATCTCAAGGCAAACCTGTTCAACCAAAGGTTAGTGTTCCTACTACTGAACCGAAAAGCATCTCTTCCCAGCCTCAAGTTAAACCGCAGCAGCAAACTCAAAAATCCCTTACTACTCCCATAACTGAAATAGAGCCAGATCAAGAAAAAGTAAGTAAAAAAGATCTTTTAGGACATTTGCCCTATGATGTGGCTCCCAAATCAGAATTAATAGCGATTACGGCTGATGGGAACTTAAAAATGCGTTCATCTGCTGCTCATAAATTTCAGCAAATGCAGGCTGCTGCTAAGGCTGAGGGCATAATTCTAGCTCCCATTTCTGCTTTTCGTGATGACCAAGCCCAAGAACAGCTATTTTTTAGCGTCAAAGAACAACGAGGGCAAGATGCGGTTAAAAGGGCCGAAGTTAGTGCGCCTCCAGGCTATAGCGAACATCATACGGGGTATGCCATTGATATTGGCGATGGGAATGCCCCTGCAACTAACTTAGAAACAGATTTTGCGGATACTGCTGCTTTTCGTTGGCTAGAGCAAAATGCTTTAAAATATAGTTTTGAACTATCTTTTCCTCCTAATAATAAGCAGGGAGTTAGTTACGAACCCTGGCATTGGCGTTTTGTCGGCGATCGCGATAGTTTAGAAACATTTTATAAGGTAAGAAATTAGGGATGAGGAATATAGATATTTATCTCACTTATAACGATGGTATAAAATTATTTAAAAGCTTAGAGCTTAGAGCTTAGAGCTTAGAGCTATTTATTGAAAACAATGACCAACTTTGAAGTACAAAAGCAAGAGTGGTGGGTAGAGCGATGGTTGGATCTACTTAACTCTTATCGCTTTAAAAAACGTCTGGAAAGAGGACGCAGCTATGCTAGAGAGGGCAATGTCCTGAGCATGGAATTCGCTAATTCTAAAGCTAAAGCAACTGTGCAGGGAAGTGATGCTCAACCTTATCGCGTATCCTTATCTCTAGATTCTTTTAGTAACGAAGATTGGAATTTTGTCATTACCAAAATGTCAGAAAAGGCGATTTTTTCCGCTCAATTACTAGCGGGAGAAATGCCTGAAACGATCGAAGCCGTATTTACTGCTAGTGGTTTGAGCTTATTCCCCTTTACTCTCAACGAAGTGCGATCGCGCTGTAGCTGTCCCGATAAAGCTAATCCCTGCAAACATATTGCTGCGGTATATTATCAGTTAGGCGATCGCTTTAGTGAAGATCCTTTCATCATTTTTCAGTTAAGAGGACGAACTAAAAATCAAATTATTGAGGGTCTAAGGCAAATTCGTAGTCAGAAAGCAAAAACTACTCAGGTAACTATTCAACCAGCAACCGTAGCCCACCTAGCTGTTGCCACCGTAGATGATGCAACCTCAGAATCCAAAGGTTTTTGGCAATATAACGATCCTTTAGAGTCTGGTTTAGTCGCGATCGTGCCACCAATAGAGCAAAAAACAGTTTTAGACATTTTGGGAGAAATACCTCTATCTATCGTCGAAGTTGAGGCGGTGCAGCAATATCTAACTCAGATATATCAAACTACAGTGCAACAGGCACTTAGCTCGGCTTTAAATCGCTCACAATGAGCTAGCGTAACCTCTGAGTTTCTGAGTTGCTGAATAGCAAAAAGTGATTGGTCACAAGAAGATTGGGACAGCATCCCTTTCTTTTTTGTAGTCTGTCGTCTCTTAAGCAAAAACTAGTGACTACGGAGTAAATAAAGTCTAGGTAAAGTTTTGGGGTGTAGTCGCTGTAGTAGGCGTATTGAGCAAACTTTTGGTTTTTTTGGGTTTCACTCTATTAAAAGTAACTAAATACTAGTACATAAGAGTTTCGACTTTTTACAACACAACCTTTTACTGACCACGACACGCTATGAAATTTGGTGTACAGGAACTTTACTTAAAAAGAAGCTTGAGATATAATACACATGTTTTTTAATTTAATACAAGAGAACGTGAATAAGCGATTGAAAAGTATACAATCATTGATGACTTCAACTCTTGGCGTTTTAATACCAGGCATTGCCACCTTTGGACTAGCTGTTGTCACCCTAGCACAAGCAGAAACTCCCTCGAAGCCACAGCAATTGCCAGTTAAACCTGTGGCCAAAATGATTTATGGACAAATGACTTACTATGAAAAGAACGGTAAGTTCATTGAGAAAGTGAATGATCTTCATAATTATCTTCAGAATGATCTTGGCGTGGAGTTACCATCCGACAGCGATTACTATATCCGCACGACCAGCCAAGCTTCTTATAACTACGTGATTCCTATGGACGATTCCCCCAAACCCCATGTTGGGGCGCTCTTTATACCACCTGACGGAAGTAACAAACTGATGAAGATTATCTGTCAAAATCAAGAAAAGGGAAGAGAACGCCCTGAAGATCCTCAATTATTTACAAGTGTGACTGATTCGAGAAATATAGAGCTGCGATGCGGAAAGAACTCGTTTCAAAACTATACGTATGATTGATGAAACTTTGTATGATACTTGGGAAAAAACTGGCGAGAGTGACGAATAGGCAGCCAGAAAATTATGAGATTCTTTACCACCAATCTATCTATCGTCAATGCGCCGTTGCCTACACTGACAAATAATTAGTCACTGTACAGAAGAGTATCGGGATGAAGTGATTTGAACACTCGACCCCTGCTTCCCGAAAGCAGTGCGCTACCAGGCTGCGCTACATCCCGCAGATGTTATATATACTGGCATTCCCAGCAACTTAACACTGTTTGATTATAGCGTAAAGAGCATTGGTGACAAGTTAAGAAAAAGCAGTTTTAGTCAACTTCTTGGTGCATTCGCTCACGGCACGGGAACCAACAAGACCGCGATGCACCGCTACTACAGATAGTGTCTTATATCTCAGATAACACTAAATATGGATTAGAGTCGATGGGGATGGCGATCGCGCTTATTTCTCTGTTTGTTTTCTAGAAACACCTCAAAAGCTATTGGCTTAAAGCTTGGAGCTATTGGCTAGTAAGCATTTGACAAACGACACAAACCCTTAACTTGTCACCAATGCTCGTCCCAAAACAGTGAGGTATCTAATGCTAAAAAAATGCTTGATTCTGACCAATTAGCAAGAGTTGCTTTAATTAATGAAATGATTTGTAGATTCGATGGACATTGATTCGGGGATTGTTTAGCCACCGTTGAATACGTCTTTGTCGGCTCTGAGCGAATTGACCTCGACAGTCCATGTACATCGACCATTTGGCTAGATTGACACTGCCAGTATGTATTAGACCAACTACGATCCAGATACAGGTTTTCAGATGAGATAAATGTAACCAATCATCAGGTAGACTCATCCATTGATTCAAGGCATTGTAAAGGCGGGAGTTTTCTTGAAGCAGTTGCTTTATGCCAGGGAACCTGTCCACCGCACTGCTTCGTTTTTTCACAGTATTCAGGAATTATGAGTGGGAGCTAATTTTAGAATGCTGACTCCCCCGCCCCTTTGTCAACCCCCTAAGTCTTTTATTGATAATTACTTCAAGGCTTTTCTTCTCATCTTTTGTCAGTCAACCAGCTCCAGGACTATCTGCGTCATAAACTTTCTTCTCGAAGATCCTTTGAGTTTCTTAGCCGTTTCTTGCAGCACTTGTTTCAATGATTCTGTCCATTCCATATCAGGGAAAACAATCGACGTTTTTTCTTTCTCTTAACCTTACACTTTTCTTGGATGTTTATTTAATTGGACTTCCCTAAAACCGATTGACAAAAAACACACTACCTTAACTTGTCACGAATGGACGCGGTTTAGTTTTCCGCTGTCTTAGGTGTTATTAAAGCATTTTCAAACCAGATAGAACGCTGAGGAAATGGAATGTTAATACCCGCTTGATCAAAGGCTGGTTTTAAGCGTCGGCGGTATTCACGCCCCACATCCCACTGTTGTCCAGCTTCAGTCTTGAGAATCAAACGAATGGTAATACTATTGTCACCAAAAGATTCTACTCCCTTCGTTGTCACATCAATGATGTATTGTCCCCAAAGAGAATCCTGCTGCATCTGCTTGGCGACTTGCTCAACCACGGCAATAGCCTGATCTAGATCAGTGCTATAAGCAACATCAATATATAAGTCAATCCCGGAAGAGCGATGGCTAAAATTCGTGACTTCGGTAAAACTCCCATGGGCAATGGTGAATAGATCCCCACATCTGGCTCGCACTTGACTGGAGCGCAATGAGATTTTCTCGACTTGACCATTTACATCTCCAATTTGAACCCAATCCCCTAGGGCGTATTGATCTTCAAGAAGAATGAAGTAGGTTTGAAGAAAATCCTTCAACACATCTTGAGACAAAAAGGCGATCGCGGCAATCCCAATCAGGATAATGTGAATAGCATTGATGATATAAAAAAACAACAGAAGACCCAACAACACAGCTAAGTAGTTGGTTAATTCTTCCAGAACAGACAAAATTGTCCTGGCACGGGGTCGCAGTCGAATATCCGCATCGCCACTTTCCTTAATCCGATCAGCTATGTGCCTTATATTAGACTTGATTGTGGTATCGACAGCTAACTTTAATACTTGTACTCCTATAGGAATACCAATATACGCCAGAGGAACTCGTAGCAACCAGGTACCAAAAGCATAGGTTTGGGGAAACCGCTGCAAGATCATCGCCATACCACCGAACCAGATAGCAAACTGAATGGCAAATAAAACCCGCCGCAAAATTAAGTTGATACCTATCTGCTGATCTAGGTTTAACTGGGGTAAATACTTGTCAAGTCCAGATCTAGGTTCCCCCTGGGGAAGCTGTAATGATACTTCATCTTCAGTAGGGGAGGAGCCAATCGGTTCGCTGGGATTAGACTCTGTCGCTTCTAGTTGATATTTTTTGCGCTGCTCTAGTCTACGGCGAATGGCATCTCGATACTTTTGGAGACTTCTAATCAGAAAACTTCCTACCACCATGGCCAGTAGGCTGAGAAGTACCACGGGAATTTGCTGCTTTTGGTACTTCGGTTGCCGCTGTTCCCAAGCTAGGAGAAGTGCTTGCTCGATTATTTTAGACCATCTCTTGGTAATCTTTTCAATGCTTCCTGGCTCATCAAGTTCCACATCAAAAGGAGTTACCGTTAAGATATTTCGGGGTCCCCAATCTTTGTCAGAAGCAACGATAATAGTTTGGTTGTTGACCAGCGAAGAAGTAACTTTTAGCGTATCTGGATCGAATCCGCGTTTAACAATATCCGACAAATGAAACTCAATTGTTTTGACTCGCCGCGTAATCGGTGAACTACTCTCGCTGTTGAGATTAGCGTTTGAGGTTGGAGTTGCCACCCGAAACAGTAGCTTCCCGTCTAGCCGAACTTTACCAATGTCAAGATTACCTACTTGATTGATGTCGAGTGAAGGCTCTTGTTGCACCGCCGTTGGCAGATTCTTTGGCAGATTAATTATTTGGCTGCGGACTGGAGGCATCCCAAGCTGAGCTAGTACAATTAATAACAAGCTGGTGAAGATAGCAATTCCCCAAAATCTTAGAGTTTTTTTTCTTGGAGTGAATGAAATCCTACAATTATTCATCCGCAATTGATATAACTTAGGCAAGAACTTTAGTCTAGTTCTTATTGAGGATCCTCTTCAAGAAAATCGGAAATTGGTAGTTTTTCGCCAGTTTCGTCGATTATTTTGATGTCAAATCTATTGATCTGAAGACTATCTTCACGGTAATAACGTTCTGGATGAGCTAAGATTTCCCTTTCTCTTGCCATATTGCGCCTTCCTTCTTCAAAGAATCTATCGGCTGCCGTGGGAGTAAACAACCCATTTAATGCAGATTGACCAACATTGGGTACAGTAGTTTGCGCTTTAGCAGTACCTATCGCCCCCACAATTACTAAGAGAATTGCGATCGCTAAAGAAGTACCGAGAAAAGAAATAAAATCTAGTGTATTAGTTTTCATCTTGCCCTCCCATGATCATGGAATGACCTTTCTACTTATATTATACGTCTGATGTGAATTTAAAAATCCAGAGACAACCTTCAAAGCTCTAAGCTTTAAGCTCTAAGCCGTAAGCTTTTCAGATTAATTTCTGGTTTTTTTGTTGAATCTAACAAACGTGAGTTCGATGAGTACAAAATCTACTAGTTTTGGGGAGGTAAAAGGTAAAAGATAAAAGATAAAAGGTAAAAGATAAAAGATAAAAGGTAAAAGCCTATTACTTCGTTGTCTAACTTTGGAAATTCTTTGGAAATTCAACCACAAAGTAAATCTGTCGAACTGACGTTAACAAGGTAATTATTGGGCGTGGTTCAAAATTCCCAGCATTAGGGTAACACTTTTGAACTGGGGAAATCTCTTAAAACCTAATGCAACAAGAGTTTTAAGCCTTGAGCCTTCTGAAAAGTGTTACCCTCATTTGAACCACGCCAATTATTGTCAATATTTTACTCTTGATAATTTTGTCAAGTCGTAGCTTTTCTTGGCATATTTTATATTTTACGTAGTTTTCAAAAGCTAAGAGCTAATAGCTGAGAGCTAATAGCTAAAAACTAATACATTAGTACGAAGTCAATTCACATTAGGCGTATTATATAGTCTAGCAGCGAGGAAAAAGCCTCCGAGCTTCAGTCGGGTGTAAGCTTACTCAATACACTTATTAATCAATTCTTCGACACCACTCACAGGGAAGATAAATATTCTCAACTGACGACTGACATCAGCAACAGTAAGATCATCAAGAAACTTGGTATCTTCATGTTTAAGCATTACAGAAGGTAATAAAATTCCCTCTCCTAAATCTTTTCCTGGCAAACCTGCTAGTAAATCTTGCCCTGTTAACAAGCCTGTGACGGTGATTTCTTGCCCCCAGTATTCGCTGTTTAAAGCAACTAAATTAATTTCTAATCCTGCTACCTCATTTAATTGTGCAACTAAGGGTTGAAAAGCCTGTTCGACGGCATTACCCACTACCCAAGTAAAACGACGGGGTTGAGCTATTGTTTGGGGTAACATCTCTTTAGCTGTAGCTTGAAACTGTTTGAGGAAGAGGCGAATTGAACCAACACCATTACCAATTTGCGGATAGTTTTCGTAATGTGATTCTGACGGAACATCTTGACGGGCAATCAAAAACCACTCATCGGCTAACCAAGCGAAAGTACTCCCAAACTGCTGTTTAAACTTATCTTGTAGTTGCTGTACCTGTTCAATTACTTCTATGGCTTTTGCTTGACTGACAGGGACTAATTCATCTTCTACGGGGCGAAACCGAGTCAAACCAACAGGCACAATGGCTGTTGAGGCGACTGTAGGATTCTCTCCCTGATGAAACGAGGCTAAATCTAGGAGGGTTCTGGTTAAATGCACTCCGTCATTAATTCCAGGACAAACAACAACTTGGGCATGTATCTGTAAGCGTCGTGACTGAAACCATTCAAGCTGGGACATAATCAACCCAGCACGATTATTTTTGAGTAGACGGATTCTAAGATCTGGTTCAGTGGCATGGATCGAGACGAAGAGGGGAGAAAGACGCATCTGTTCGATCCGCCCCCATTCTTTTTCCGTAAGATTGGTGAGAGTCAGATAACTACCGTACAGAAAGCTGAGACGATAATCGTCATCTTTATAGTAGAGACTCTCCCGTTTACCTGGGGGTTGCTGATCGATAAAGCAAAAAGGGCAATGGTTATTACATTGAATTAGACCATCAAATAAAGCCGTGTCAAACTCCAGACCAAGATCGTCATCATAATCTTTCTCAATCTCAATTTGATGAATATCTCCCGCAGTATCTAAAACTTCCAATTCCAGATATTCATCGCTACAGAGAAAACGATAGTCAATCAAGTCACGGGGCTGAGTCTGATTAATCGAAACGATCGCATCACCAGGCTCAAACCCAATCTCGGCGGCGATGGAATCTGGTACTACGCGACTAATTTTTGCTGGTTGAACAGTGGCTAAACTCATAATGATTAATGATATCAAGAATAAACTTTTGACGAAAGTTGCGATCCAAGTCATTGCTATGACAGCATTCAGCAGCGTTCAGCAAAGGCGAAACCATCCACAGGCGAAGGGTGGGCTGTCCATGTTTACGATAGCGATCGCTACCTGCGGTTCACCCTAGAGCCTTAACATATTTGGGCGTTCAGTTGGGGCATTGGGCTGGGTCTTCTCAGCAATTCTCATTTTGAAACCAGTTTAGGCCATTTCAGCGATCCCCATAATCTTTAAGAATTGTTAAACCCTTGTCGTGTAAGGGTTTAAATGTCATGAAATCTTAAAATGAGAATTGCTGGGGTCTTCTAATGGCCATTGTGTGGTCTGGGCTCTATAGCGCGTCCCATAGTCCCTCAACCAATACTAACTATTTAAAAAAAAAAAAAATTTCGCCAACTCCTGAAACAAGCTCTAGAATAGCCTTACGCCCTGATCCTGCAAGTTCATTTCCCTTCGACATAGATTGACTATTGGTCAGATTTAGATATGATTCAGGCTTAAAGTATAAGCTAAAATTATCAATATTATAAAATAATACGTTTTAAATTCTTGGAATTTGGTTAACTTTTGCGCAGCTAACATGATAGAGTTTAATCAATGAGAAATGAGATAGTAATTGATATGAATCTATTTTAAATGAGATGGTAATTAATATAAATCTATTCTAATGGCTCTCGATCCCTAAGATTTAATTAAGGAGGAATTACAACGTGGATTTTTTGTCCGATTTCTTGACGCTCTTCCTGGGTAAGTTGCAGTCCCCGACCCTGGGCTTTCTGATCGGTGGTATGGTTGTTGCCGCCGTCAATAGCCGACTGACAATTCCAGATCCGGTCTACACGTTCATTGTCTTCATGCTGCTACTAAAAGTCGGTCTGAGCGGCGGCATTGCGATCCGCAATGCTAATCTGGTGGAGATGCTGTTACCCGCAGTGTTCGCCATGGTAGTAGGTATACTTGTCGTATTTATCGGGCGCTACACATTGGCCAAGCTACCGAAAGTCAAAACCGTAGATGCCATTGCGACTGCGGGCTTGTTCGGTGCCGTGAGTGGTTCTACTCTCGCCGCCGCCTTGACGCTACTGGAAACGGAAGGCCTCGAATACGAACCTTGGGCCGCCGCACTCTACCCCTTCATGGACATTCCAGCGTTGGTGACTGCGATCGTCTTGGCCAGCGTTTATATCAGCAAGAAACGCGATGCCGCAGATGCTCTCAGTAAGCAGGAGTATGTCAGCAAGCAGCGCGTTACCGCAGGCGGGTATCCCAGTGAGCAGAGCATTACCGCAGGCGGGTATCCCAGTGAACAGGGTATTACCGCAAGCGGGTATCCCAAGAGCAGTACCGCAGGCAAGCGGGTTAAGATATGGCCCATCGTTAAGGAAAGTCTCCAGGGCTCTGCCTTATCGGCATTGCTGCTCGGTCTCGCTCTAGGTATCCTAACCCGGCCGGAAAGTGTCTATGAGAGCTTCTTCGATCCTCTCTTCCGCGGCTTGCTTTCGATACTGATGCTGGTAATGGGTATGGAAGCCACGGCAAGGATCGGTGAGCTACGCAAGGTGGGTCAATGGTACGCCCTGTACGCCTTTGTGGCACCGCTGCTCCATGGTCTCATCGCCTTCGGTTTTGGCATGATTGCCCACGTCGTCACAGGATTCAGCCTTGGCGGCGTTGTAATCCTGGCAGTCATTGCCTCTTCCAGTTCAGACATCTCAGGGCCACCCACTTTACGAGCTGGTATCCCATCGGCCAATCCCTCCGCCTACATCGGCTCGTCCACAGCTGTCGGCACGCCGGTTGCGCTTGCCATAGGAATACCGCTCTTCATCGGGCTCGCCCAGGCGCTAATGGGCGGCAGCTGATCCCAAGCAGGTCGCGGTCTGCCGATGCTCCCCTAGCCCAGCGACCAACAAGGCAGCTAGATCCGCGCGATCGCACGGGGTGCTGCCATTTTCCTGAGTTTCTATATAGTTTAATGAATACAGACATCGAGAGGTAACCAACATGACCCAGCAAGCTAAAAAGCTCGTCATCGTCACGGAAAAGTTGCTGCTAAAAAAGATCGCCAAGATCATCACCGAAGCCGGGGCGACCGGTTATACGGTGATGGACACTGGCGGTAAAGGTAGTCGCAACGTGCGCTCGTCGGGACAACCCTCCGTTTCCGACACCGAGGCAAATATAAAGTTCGAGGTGCTCACCCGCGATCGGGATATGGCCCTGAAGATTTCGGATGAGGTCGCAGCACAGTTTTTCGACGATTATTCGGGCATCGCCTATCTCTGTGACGCGGAGGTACTGCACGCGCACAAGTTCTGACTCAAAACCCAGCCGATCAAAACAAAAAATCCGGGGTCATGCTCCGGGTTTTTTGTGGCAAAGTTACCAACTTAAAGGTGTATTTGGTTGTTTAAACTGACAAAAACAACCAATATTTCTTCTTTTTCCTTATCCTTTAATCCACCCCAGAGCCACAGCAGCCAAGATAAACACCCCAAATCCTAATCTATACCATACGAACACCCAGGTACTTCTTCTTTTAAGAAATTCTAATAACCAAGCGATCGCCAAATAAGAAAATACGGCCGAAGATACTAGCGCGCCGATTAAAGGTAATATTGCCAAACTTGTTCCTTCAACAGGATTGATCAACTCCTTTAGCTCTACTAATCCAGAGATCAGAATTGCGGGAATTCCTAACAGAAAGGAAAATCGAGCTGCGGTTGCCCGATCTAAGTTATTAAATAAACCAGCGGTTATGGTAGAGCCAGAACGAGATACTCCAGGTATAATTGCCAATGCTTGAGCCAAACCGACCAAAATACCGTCTCTGACTGTCAAATCCTTAAAATTGCGTTTTTGATAACCCACACTTTCGGCTAAAGCTAATAACAGAGCCATCACGATGGACACAATAGCAATAGAAGGCATACTTCTTAGGGTATTTTCATAGAAAGCTGGCTCAAAAACCTTTAAGATCAAACCAAGAATGACAATGGGAATTGTTCCTACTCCAATCCCTACCGCCAACCAGAAATCTTGGGAGTCATAGTCAGAGTTACGAACTGCCTTAATCATGCCTTGGGTAATCTGAGTTAGATCTGACCAAAAATAAGATAAAACCGCAGCAACACTACCAAGCTGGATTACTGCGGTAAAAGACACCCCAGGATCTCCCCAGCCAAAAAATACGGGGACAGCTTTGAGGTGTGCCGTACTGCTGATGGGAATAAATTCCGTCGCTCCTTGAACAAAGCCCAAAACAATTGCCTGGAATAAATTTACTTGGCTTATACCCTCCGCCTTTCCAGCACTGGCTTCTGAAACAATAAACCCTGCAGAGCTAGCCCAAACTGTATTTTGTCCGAACTGAGATAGAATAACGCTAAATATCAGACCAAAACTCAGAAAACAAATTAGTCTCAAATATTTTTTGGTCTGCCTAAACATAGTATATTGATTCCAAATCTAAAACATTGATTAAGTCTTAAGTTTATCTGGGAATTCTCCAGATCCCAAGCAATTTAAATCAGCAAATAAATATTAGATATCATAAGAAAGTGAGTACACTTAGAAATGACTAATAATCAGAGTATTAATTTGTTAGACGTATGAGTTATGCAACCTCCTCCGCTAGAGCAGAAATTAATGAACTGCGTCGTTTGAAAACCCTGCTACCCCCAGAACTCCAAAGCTGGGTAATTGTCGAAGGTTCCACTGAAGTTAATCCTCCCCTCGTGCGTAGTGAAGAAATTGGTAAGGATGAGATTGAAATTCAGATTGATTTAGCTAAATGGGATAGTTTGGCGATCGATCAGCGCAATTTATTGTTTTGGCATGAGGTTGCTCGGGTTCAAAACGACACCATACCCAAGGAAGGCTGGGAAATGGCAGCTTTGGCAATTGGCTTGGGCGGTGCTGTGGGCGAACTCTGGGTACAAGATGGCCTGTTATTATTATTAGCTCTGTCTTTGTGCGGTATTTCTGGTTATCGACTATGGCAGAAAAATAGTAGCGAAAAAACCATTACTGAAGCCATTGAAGCAGATGAAAAAGCGATCGCCCTGGCTACTCGCTTTGGTTATTCTTTACCCAATGCCTATAAAAGTCTTGGTAGTGCCTTAAAAACTCTAATCGAAATGACTCCGAGTCGCCGCAAAAGAAAGAAATATGAAGAACGCCTTCAAGCATTGCGTCGTAGTGCATCTAAAGACAAAGCTAGAACAAAAGAGGGCAGAGAACCGATCGGCAGAAGAGAAAATCGTCTCTAGGGTTAAAATTAACTGATCATATTCTTCTCTAATAGCTTTGGTCACTAAGTTTTAAGTTTGATAATTACAAATTTAGTGTTAAATTAGATTATCAAAACTCAATAGATACTTAAGATATTTAGCTATTTGAGTAAGTTAATTGATGGGTTCTTAGATTGTTATCTACTTAACATATAGCAACCCTGTTTGAGTCATGAAAGTTTAAAAAGATGAGAAGGCAGAAGGCAGAAGGCAGAAGGCAGAAGTTATTTTCACGAATGATTTAGGATTGCTATATTTATTTTTCTGATTCAAAGCAGGTAAATTTATTGGTTCTACTTAACCAACTTTTATGATTGAGATTGCAGTTTGACTATGCTGATAGCTAGAATTGAGAATTAATGATCGACGAGACACCAGAGATCTTGTTTAGTTTGTCCTCTATTCAGGACAAGCCAGTTGTAGAGATACCAGAGCGCTTAACAGTTTTAGAAGCCTTAATCTTCAAACAAACTGTAAGTCACTTGCTGCAACAAAATATTCCTCACCATCAAATTTTTCTTGATTTTAGTAAAACTCGATTTATCGATAGTAGCGGGATTGGTGCGTTAGTCGCTAACTTAAAATCAGCACGGGCTAACAATATAGAACTTATTTTAGAATCGGTTCAGCCCCCTGTGATGGCAACTCTTTCTATGACGGGGTTAACTGAGGTTCTGAGTATCAAATCATCGGCTAAATGGTCAGCTAAAGAGTCGCCAGAAACTCATCCTTCGGTAAGGTCTGTGGTCAAGCGGTTGATAGATATTGTCGGCGCAATCGTTGGTTTAATTATTACGGGGATTATTTTTATCCCAATTGCGATCGCAATTAAGTCGAACAGCAAAGGGGTAATTCTATTTAATCAAACTCGTTGTGGCTGGATGGGTCAGAAGTTTCAAATCTGGAAGTTTCGCTCTATGTATGCCAACGCTGAATCGATGAAAAAACAGGTTGAGAATCAGGCTAACGGAGCTTTTTTCAAAAATGATAATGATCCGCGGGTTACTCCTATCGGCAGTTTTCTGCGACGCACCAGTCTAGATGAGTTACCTCAATTTTGGAATGTTCTTAAAGGAGATATGAGTTTAGTGGGGACTCGCCCCCCAACTCCTGAAGAAGTAGAAGCCTATCAAATTCCTGAGTGGCAAAGACTAGATGTTAAACCTGGCATGACTGGGGAATGGCAGGTGAATGGTCGCTCTCAAGTACGCAACTTTGAAGACGTGATTAAGCTGGATTTAAAGTATCAGCGCAATTGGAGTTTAAAGTATGATCTCAAACTTATCCTGAAAACTATCGTGATGGTTTTTAGTAGAAACAATGGTGCAGTTTAGTCTTTTTGTTTGGGCAGGGGAAGTGCGGGAAGCAGAGAAGACAAGGGGCGAAGAATTTATCGGGCTTCGCCCTTAAGGCAGAGGGCAGAGGGCAGAGGGCAGAAGGAAGATCTACTTCTAACTTATCCCTTTGGTTTAAGACCTCTTCTTTTAAGAAGAAATAGAGTTTGGTGGGGGTAAAAACCCTTTCCAAACCAGTGAACTTCTGCCCTCTGCCTTCATTCTTCTGCCTTCGTTTATTCCTAACAATCAATATTTACATCTCCTGGCAAATTGTTTTCTTGATATAGCCCTTACCACCAACATGGTGAGCAATTTCGTTAAATGTAGTGTAATTACCACCCAAAATCAAAATCAACCTAGAGCGAACCTTGGTATTATCTGTAAACTAATACAAGTAGGTTCATTTTCTCTTACACCATGTTTAATTGGTTTCGCCGTAACGAAAAAGCAAAGCAACAGCCTGAAGTAAAACCCTCAGAAACTCAGCCAGAAATAACAGAAGTAAGTACAGAGTCGGCTGAGTCATTCCAGACCGAAGTAGCTGAACCAGATTCAGATTACCTTGCTTTTGCTAAAGCTGCCTATAAAAACATTCAAGAAAGTAAGGCCGAAGCAGCAGCTACGGTGCAAGAAGCTAAAAAAACTGAAGCAGAAGCAGAATTAGAATTAAAAAATGTAGAAACAGTAGAAGCAGTAGAAGCAGTAGAAGCAGTAGCTGAAGAAACTCCTACACCAGGGTCAAACGTTCCTGTTTGGATGCAAAAATCTCAGGGTTTAGATAAGCTCAAAGAAACAGCCATCGAAACTCCTGAAGAAGAACTGCCTGAAGAAGAACTGGTAGCTGCGACAGCAGAAACAGAATTAGACGAAGATTTTATCTGGTCATCCCAGGTATTAGCCAAAAGTGGCAGAACAGCAGAAGATATTTCCGAAGAAGAAATTAGCTGGCTAACTAAATTACGTCAGGGACTAGGCAAAACTCGGATTGGTCTGGTCAATCAGCTAAAGTCTATTGTGGGCAAAGGTCCGCTTAATGATAATGCGGTAATCGAGATTGAAAGTCTCTTGCTGCAAGCGGATGTGGGTATTGAGGCGACTGACTATATAATTGAAACTCTGCAAGGGAAATTAAAAGAAGAAGTTTTACCTCCAGAACAGGCGATCGCCTATTTAAAAACTATTCTGCAAGATATTCTGGATAAACCCCTGGCAGGGAGAGAAGATAACGCTTTTGTTCCCGAAAAAGATCAGTTTAATATCTGGCTATTAACTGGCGTAAATGGCGCAGGCAAGACCACGACAATCGGCAAGTTAGCGAACTTAGGACAGAAATCTGGCTATAGCTGTCTAATTGCTGCTGCGGATACTTTTCGTGCGGCGGCGGTACAACAGGTCAAAGTCTGGGGAGAACGTAGTAATACCGAAGTCATTGCCAACCCTGGACAAAATACCGATCCTGCTGCGGTAGTATTTGATGCGATCGCCGCTGCTAAGGCGAAAAATATCGAATTGCTGTTAGTGGATACCGCAGGAAGACTACAAAATAAGCAAAACTTGATGACGGAATTGGCAAAAATTCGTCGAATTATTGATAAGAAAGCACCTGATGCCAGAGTAGAATCACTATTAGTTTTAGATGCAACCTTGGGACAAAATGGTTTGAGACAAGCTCAAGTATTTTCAGCAGCAGCAAACCTGAGCGGAGTAGTTTTAACTAAGCTGGATGGCAGTGCTAAAGGTGGCGTGGCATTAGCAGTAACTCAACAGCTAAATTTACCCATTCGCTTTATTGGTGCAGGGGAGGGAATTGAGGATCTGCGACCCTTTTCTAGCTACGAATTTGTGGAAGCTTTGCTTAATGGTTAAATAAATTACATATTTAAATTACATATTTCCCAAATAGTTAGTTAATATAGTGAACTTAAGTATTTTTACGTCATTATATTGGCGTATCAGCTATTTCGGGTTATCATTAATCAACCTAATCCTTTGGTAAGTAAAATATAAGCGCTGTCTGTTAGATTAATAACTCCAAGATAGTCATCAATTAGCTAAACCTGAAAGTTACTTTCATATTATCTAATTGAATGTTTTAGTATTACTGTACTCTGAACCTATTTCTGACTGATGAACTGAAAAAATAATGTCTAAATTTGTAGAGGCAATGACTGTCGTATCTTCTCATGATCATCCCTCTCAAGAAAACAATAGCTTTGGTAAGCCTTCCGCGAAGAATTCTAACCCCATTGTGGCACTAAAGGAATTAGTGGCTAACCTCCAAAGGGAACAAAATAAAATTCAAGATTTGCTCAGCTCTTTGGGTTTTGCTCTGCGTAGCTTTAGCAATTTGAATCAGTTTTTAGAATTGACTCCCTTAATGGCAGCTAGAGTTACTGATTCTATTGGTGGGGTATTAGTTTTATATAAGAACAATAAAGTACATTTAGAACAAGTTCATTGCCAAGACAGCAAAATTGCCTTGGAGGTTAGCAGTGTATTTGAGCGAGTAAATTATCAGATCAATCAGTCTTCAATTAATTATCATCAAACCGTCAATGAAGCCTCCCAATTGTCAGAAATTATTGATAAAAAAATAAGTCAAGAATTAGAATCAAAAGTTCAGTTTTTTGGTACTCCAATTCTGGTGAAAAACATTGAGCAAGGTCGTCTTTATGTTTTCAGTGCAGAAGATGACTATAATTGGACTCCCACCAGAAGAAAATTGACTCAGTTAGTAGCAGACCAAACAGCAGTAGCGATCGCCAATCATGAGTTAACGGTTGAGTTACGTTCTAAGGAAAGACAAGACCGTGAACTCGAAATTGCCTCGGAAATTCAGTTGCGTTTGTTGCCCAGCAAATGTCCTCAAATCAAAGGGCTAGCTATTGCTGCTAAGTGTGAAACCGCTAGTCGTGTTGGAGGAGACTACTACGATTTTATTCCGACTAACTATGACCGTCTGGAAAACAGACAGCCAGAAATAGGGTCTGATGTTCCCTGGAGTATTGTGATTGGGGATGTCATGGGTAAAGGTGTCCCCGCTGGGCTGATTATGACTATGACTAGAGGGATGCTGCGTGCAGAAGTGCTTAATCGCCATTCTCCCGCACAGATCATGCGCCATCTCAATCGGGTTATGTATGCCGATTTAGAAAATTCCCATCGCTTCGTGAGTATGTTCTATTCAGAATACGATCCTCAAAAGCAAACTCTTTCTTTTACTAATGCTGCTCATAATCCGCCTCTACTATGGCGTAAGGCTACTAATGCTCTAGAAAAACTAGACAGTTGGGGAATGCTGATCGGTTTGGACATGGAATCAGAGTACGAAGATGCTACTGTGCAGCTTGCCCCAGGGGATACGATTATTTACTATACAGACGGTTTTACTGATGCTGCCAATGAAGATGGCGATCGCTTTGATGAAGAAAATCTCTGTCTTTGTTTTAAATGGGCTTGTCAACACTTAGAAACACCAGATGAAATTCTCGATCATGTTTTTGCTCAGGTTAAGCAATTTGGCGGTGCTAACCAGAATTGTGGTGATGATATGACTTCGATTGTGATGCAAATTCAGTCAGTCGAGTAGCTGGAAAGATAAAGATAGGGTTGGACTTTTGATTATGTCTAATATCGACAGTTGGGAACACAATTTTATTAGCACTAACGGAATCAGACTGCATTACGTTAGTCAGGGTTCGGGAAAGCTAATGTTGATGTTGCATGGGTTTCCTGAGTTTTGGTATTCTTGGCGACATCAGATTAGGGAATTTTCTACGGATTATCAGACGGTGGCGGTTGATCTGCGGGGGTATAACGATAGCGATAAACCAGAAGGGGTAGAGGCTTACCGCATGTCGGAATTAATTAAAGATGTTAAGGGAGTTATCCAAGGTTTGGGCTATGAAGACTGCATCTTAGTAGCTCATGATTGGGGAGGTGCGATCGCCTGGAATTTTGTCTATGCCTATCCTGAAATGGTCGAGAAGTTGATTATACTAAATATTCCGCACCCTGCTAAGTTTGTCGAAGGATTACAAACTCCCCAACAGTTACTCAAAAGTTGGTATATTTTTGCTTTTCAACTTCCCTGGCTGCCAGAATTACTACTCCAGTTAAATGATTATCAGGGGATTAAAGAGGCTTTTTCCGAGATGGCGATCGATAACACTGCCTTCAGCGAAGTAGACTTAAATGCCTACAGAGATGCTGCTGCCAAACCTGGCGCACTTACCGCTATGCTTAATTACTATCGCGGCATTTTTCAATCTCTATTCGACAGTAAAATACAACAATGGTCAGTTTTAGATATTCCCACCTTAACTATTTGGGGGGAAAACGATACAGCATTAGGCAAAGAACTAACCTATGGCACAGATACCTATGTTAGAGATTGGCAGATTAAATACATCCCTAACTGTAGCCATTGGGTTCAACAGGAACAACCAGCATTAGTGAATAAATACATACGACAATTTATAACAGAAGGATAAAGAATTAGCATCTACTAATTACTGTTAACTCCTGACTGTACAGACAAGGTATGCCTTGTCTCTTCTTTTGAATGATTACTGTTGACTGTTGACTAACGATGATATGTTAGTCAAAACACATTGACCCCTCTACTTCAAGCTGATAGCTAATAGTGAGACAGGTGGGTTGAGCAAACTATTCAACTCGAAGGGCTAATAACTAACAGCTAAATATAAAATATGGCTAGGAAACCAAAGGTATTGCCAGGAGAAAGTTTTCCCCTGGGGGCAACTGTCTATCCTAACGGCGTAAACTTCAGCGTCTTTTCCCAAAATGCATCAGCAATTGAATTATTGCTGTTCAACAGTGCTGAGGCTGCAAAACCAACTTATGTAATCAAACTCGATCCGAGTCGCAATAGGACTTACCATTACTGGCACATTTTTGTTTCTAATCTTAAGGCAGGGCAAATTTATGCTTATCGAGCCTATGGCGAGTTTGCACCCGAAACAGGACATCGCTTCGACAAAACTAAGGTGCTGCTAGATCCCTATGCCAGAGCAATTGTCGGAGAAGAATTTTATGATCGTGTGGCAGCTTCCCATCAAGGAAATAATTGCGCCCAGGCTTTAAAAGGGGTGGTAGTAGACTCTAGTACCTATGACTGGGAAGGAGATCGACATCCGAGAATTCCTTACTCTTGTAGTGTAATTTATGAAATGCATGTGGGCGGTTTCACCCGCAATCCCAATTCTGGTCTTGCTCCTGCTAAAAGAGGTACCTATGCTGGCTTAATTGAAAAAATTCCTTACCTCAAAGACTTAGGCATTACTGCCGTTGAACTACTCCCTGTTCACCAGTTCGATCCTCAAGATGTGCGCCCTGGATTAAAAAACTATTGGGGCTATAGTACCGTGGGCTTTTTTGCACCCCATCGAGGCTACAGTTCGCAACGAGACCCTTTAGGAGCAGTAGATGAGTTTCGTGACATGGTTAAAGCCCTACACCGAGAGGGTATCGAAGTTATTTTAGATGTGGTGTTCAACCATACCGCCGAGGGCAATGAAAACGGACCCACTCTTTCATTTAGAGGCTTAGATAATCAAACTTACTATATCTTGGAAGATAATCTCGCTGAATACAAAAACTATAGTGGCTGTGGCAATACCTTTAAAGGTAATCATCCTGTCGTCGGTAGATTGATCGTTGATTCTTTACGTTATTGGGTTTCCGAGATGCATGTTGATGGTTTTCGGTTTGACTTGGCTTCTGTTTTGTCGAGGGATGTTTATGGCGAGCCGATTGAAGACGCGGGAGCGCTAAAAATTCTTTCAATAATTGAATCCGATCCCGTTTTGGCAGGAAGTAAACTAATTGCCGAAGCCTGGGATGCGGCAGGTTTATACCATGTCGGCAAGTTTGTCGATCAGGCAGACTGGTTTTCTGAGTGGAATGGACCCTTTAGGGATGATATACGCCGTTTTGTCAAAAGCGATCGCGGGGCAGTTCCTAATTTAGCAGCTAGGCTATTAGCTAGTCCTGATATTTACTTTCGCTTAGATACGGATATTAACCGCTGCGTTAATTTTGTTACCTGTCATGATGGTTTTACTCTGAACGATCTCGTTTCTTACAATAAGAAACACAATGAGGCAAACAAGGAAGATAGTCGTGATGGCTGTAACCATAATTTTAGTTGGAACTGTGGCGAAGAAGGAGCAACCAAAGATCCCGCCATCAAACAGCTACGTTGGCAGCAAATCAAAAATTTCTTGACCGTTTTATTTATGTCCCAGGGAACACCTATGTTGCTTATGGGAGATGAGATTAGACATACTCAATTGGGAAACAATAATGCTTACTGTCAGGATAACGAGTTAGGTTGGTTTGATTGGAGTTTAGTGGAGCAACATAGTGATTTATTGCGTTTTGTCCGAAAGTTAATTCACTTTATTCAAGGACTAGAGATTTTTCGGGAAGAAAAGTTTTTAGAGGTCAACAAAGTAAGTTCCCAGCCTTATATAATCTGGCATGGACAGCGTTTATCACAGCCTGATTGGAGTGAAGATTCTCACTGTTTGGCTTTTTCGTTGTGTCATCCCCCCAGTGGAGAACGTCTTCATGTAATTTTTAATGCCTATTGGAAACCACTTAAATTTGAATTACCATCACTCAAGCTAGGGAACTCTTGGCATCGCATAGTAGATACATCTTTACCTGCACCAGAGGATTTTGCCGATTCTTCCACAGCCAAGAAGATCTACGAAGATCATTATCTGGTTACCCCACGTTCATCGGTAGTCTTGTTGGATCAGGGGGGAATATTACCGATTCCAGATTTTAAATTATAATTTGACCCGATTACTGTTTAAAGAATTAGTTCAAGAAAAATCTTAAACTATCCGCAAGGGTTTACTGTGTCTAATCTATAGAACTTTTCTATAGAGGGAATTGGTAAATTTGATCGTCAGCGCAGCAAGAATTTATGTAAGGTACGTTTATATGGATTTTCAACCGAGGCTCATGGTCTTTGAGTTGAAGCTTTTAGTTAAATGGCTTAGAGCTTACAGCTTGAAACTTATAGCTTCTCAAAGATGATTGCCATTCCCGAAGGAGATATAATCAATGTCTGACAATCGAAGAAGCCAAGAAGTAACCCAAGGTAACCAGCGATCGCCTAATCGTGCTATGTTACGAGCGGTAGGGTTTGGCGATAATGATTTTACTAAGCCTATTGTCGGTTTAGCCAACGGATACAGCACTATCACTCCCTGCAATATGGGAATTAATACCCTGGCACTACGAGCAGAATCGGCATTAAAAGATGGGGGTGCCATGCCTCAAATGTTCGGTACAATTACGATCAGTGATGGTATTTCAATGGGTACGGAAGGGATGAAGTATTCCCTAGTATCCCGTGACGTGATTGCCGACTCGATTGAAACCGCCTGTAATGGACAAAGTATGGATGCGGTGCTGGCAATTGGTGGTTGCGATAAAAATATGCCTGGTGCTATGTTGGCGATCGCCCGTATGAATATTCCTGCGATCTTTGTCTATGGTGGCACGATCAAACCTGGGAAACACAAAGGCGAAGACTTAACTGTAGTTAGTGCTTTTGAAGCTGTCGGCAAGTTTAGTGCAGGGAAGATCGATCAGGCTGAATTAGATGCGATCGAGCATAAAGCCTGTCCTGGTGCGGGTTCCTGTGGTGGCATGTTTACTGCTAATACCATGTCCTCGGCATTTGAAGCCATGGGGATGAGTTTGCCCTATTCTTCAACAATGGCAGCGGAAGATGAAGAAAAAGCCGAAAGTACTGAAAAGTCTGCTTTTGCCTTAGTAAAGGCGATTAAACAACAAATATTACCTAGCCAAATTCTCACCCGTAAAGCCTTTGAAAATGCGATCGCTGTCATTATGGCGGTGGGAGGATCGACTAACTCTGTCTTACATCTCTTGGCGATCGCCAATACTATCGGAGTAGAACTTACTCTCGATGATTTTGAAACGATCCGTAAGCGAGTTCCCGTAATTTGCAACCTTAAACCATCGGGAAAATATGTAACGGTAGACTTACATAATGCTGGAGGTATTCCTCAAGTAATGAAGATGCTTCTGGTACATGATCTACTCCATGGAGATGCTTTAACTGTTACAGGAAAAACCATTACTGAAGTTTTAGCCGATGTTCCTGAAAATCCCCCCGCAGATCAAGATGTAATTCGCCAATGGGATAATCCTGTTTACCAAGAAGGACACTTGGCAATACTAAAAGGCAACCTCGCGAGGGAAGGCTCGGTAGCGAAAATCAGCGGAGTGAAAAACCCTGTAATCACTGGTCCTGCCAGAGTTTTTGAATCCGAGGAAGAATGCTTATCGGCAATTTTAGATGGCAAAATTAAAGCTGGTGATATCATCGTGGTGCGCTATGAAGGTCCCAAAGGTGGTCCAGGAATGCGGGAAATGCTAGCTCCTACCTCCGCCATTATCGGTGCAGGATTGGGTGACTCTGTAGGCTTGATTACGGATGGTCGTTTCTCTGGCGGGACTTATGGCATGGTTGTTGGTCATGTTGCCCCCGAAGCTGCCGTAGGGGGAACAATTGCCCTGGTTAAGGAAGGAGACAGTATTACTATTGATGCTCCTCAAAGACGGTTGCAGCTTAACGTTGATGAAGCAGAATTGGCTCAACGTCATAGTCAATGGAAAGTACGTCCGCCTAAATATCCGAGAGGAGTTTTGGGTAAATACGCCAAATTAGTTTCTTCTAGTAGTCTTGGTGCAGTGACAGATTTAAACTTACATAGTTAGTACTAGATCTAGATCTATCCTGTAAGGGCGAATGGCAATTCGCCCTGTGCCTTCGGAGCGCAGCGAGATAAAATAATAAAATAAGTTATGAGCAAAGAAAGTTTAGGATTAGATCATCAACTATATGAATACTTATTATCGGTGTCCCTAAGAGAAGCCGAAGTATTAACCAAATTGCGTCAGGAAACTAACCAGCATTCCGCTAGCATCATGCAGATATCCCCTGATCAGGGACAGTTGATGTCGTTGCTCATTAAGCTCTTAGGTGCTAAGAAAACTCTCGATATTGGCGTATTTACGGGGTATAGTTCCCTAGTTGTCGCTTTAGCGTTGCCTGAAGATGGCAAAGTAGTAGCGTGCGATCGCGATCCTTGCTCAACAGCGATCGCTCGTCGTTACTGGCAAGAGGCAGGAGTGGCACACAAAATTGATTTTCGCCTGGCACCAGCATTAGAAACTTTAGACCAATTAATTGCTGAAGGAGAGTCTGGCAGCTTTGATTTTGCTTTTATTGATGCTGACAAAAGTAACTACTCTAATTATTACGAAAGAGTCTTAACTTTACTGCATACTGGGGGTATGGTTGCGATCGATAATGTCTTGTGGTTTGGTAGGGTCGCCGATCCTGAAGATACGGACAAAAGAACAGTTGCTATCAGAGAATTCAATCAAAAACTCCATCAAGATTCAAGAGTAGAAATTAGTATGCTGGCGATCGCTGACGGTCTAACATTAGCACTAAAACAGTGATCACCTACCAGTGATCAGTTATCATTCACAGGCTATATTAGCGAATGTAGTCATGAGATTAAGTCATGTCCTTATCTAGACGAAAGTTCGTTTCCCTTGCAGGAATTGGTGTTGGGAGTGCTGTATTAGCCACCCCGATTAAGAATTTGTATCGCAACTTAATTCAGGGTAAACCTGCTTTTGCCGAAAAGGTTGGCTCTTTGATCAGAGATCCTCAAGGCATTCTAGATCTACCCGCAGGGTTTCAATATAAAGTTCTCTCTCGTGTCGGAGAAACAATGGATGATGGTCATATCGTGCCAAATCAACACGATGGGATGGCGGCATTTACTGGAGAAAACGGGAAAACTATTCTGGTCAGAAATCACGAAGTCAGTCCTTTAGATGCAATTAACAACCTGACCGCTAATATTCCTCAATATGACTTTAATTGCCCTGGAGGGACAACGACGCTGATTGTAGATAGCGATCGCAATTTAACTCAACATTATCGCTCTCTAGCCGGGACAAACCGCAACTGTGCAGGGGGGAAGACTCCTTGGGGTTCATGGATTAGCTGCGAAGAAGAAGTTGCTACTCCCTATCCGCCACCAGGATATACGAAGGAACAGGTTTATCCCTACTGGGGTAACGTCTCGCAAAAACATGGCTATAACTTTGAAGTCCCTGCCAATGCTAGAATAGCTCAACCTATTCCCCTTAAAGCGATGGGTAGATTTCGTCATGAGGCGATCGCTACTGACCCCAAAACAGGCTATATTTATCAAACTGAAGATCAATTTCATAGCTGCATCTATCGTTTTCGTCCCGATCAAATAGCTAATCTCTTGGCTGGTGGGACTTTAGAAGCCTTAATGATTAAAGATGTACCTAGAGTAGATACAGGGACTAATTTTCCCATCGGGAAACCTTTAAAAGTAACCTGGGTGCAATTAGAAGATGTCGATCCCGAACATGACACCCTCCGCTTCGAGGCACAGAAAAAAGGTGCAGCGGTATTTAGGCGGGGTGAAGGAATGTGTTATGCCAACCAGGAATTATATTGGACTGCTACCAACGGTGGTATAGCAAAGGCAGGACAAATCTTCCGCTACAACCCGCACCAAGAAACCGTCGAATTATTCGTCGAATCTCCAGGGAGGGGGGTACTGGACTATCCTGATAATCTAACCCTAGCTCCTTTTGGTGATTTAATCGTGTGTGAGGATGGCAAAGGGGAGCAGTTTTTGATTGGTATTACTCCTGAAGGTAAATATTATAAATTTGCCCGAAATGCCTTGAATAATAGCGAGTTGGCTGGGGTTTGCTTTGCGCCAGATGGTCAGACTATGTTTGTCAATATTTATAATCCAGGGATGACCCTGGCTATTTGGGGAGAATGGTAATTTCACATCAATTTTGGGTGATGTTGTTTTTGTGTGTTTAAGTGATGATAAAATAGGAATTAGATTTATTTAGTTAAGGTTAGAAATTTAGCCTTGCCTAGATAGTAAATATGAACTATTAAAGTCAAGTTTCTGAAGTGCTGCTAGTTTCTTCTTGCTTATTATCAATAGTATGCAAGTCTTGCTCTAGCTTTTGACTCAAACTATCCAACTTAGCGACAGAATTCTGGAGAACCTCTAACTCTTGAGAGGTGGATTTAAAATCGGCTTGCTCTTCTTGCTGTAACTGCCCTAATTTTATGGTGGCTAAATTTCTTATCTGTCCTAACTCTTCTTCTAATTTGCTAATGCTAGTTTTGTTTGCTTGATAATTCTTGTCGTATTCGATTTTAAGCTCATGCACCTTAGTTTCGTTCTTCTCAATCAAGATCGCGATCGCCTTTTGATCTTCTTCAATTAGGCTTTTTAAGCGTTGATGATTAAGTACCGCAAATGCTGCGGAAACAGAAAGTGGCGCTGTTGCCCATAAAATTTGCTGAAAAAATACACCAGTAATTGACCCTCCCATATAGCCAATAACAGCAAATATTTCTGCATACTCCAACCAATGAAGTTTATTTTTAGTAGTAGATGTAACTTTCATTTTTTTTTAAATAAATAAGATTAATATTTTTTCAGCTAAAGTCATTTATTATTTAATCTAAGAATTATCTATTATTATGTTTTTGATTATAATGTGAAGAGCAGAATATAATACCCGTATTAATCTCTATTTTTTCCCTTAAGCAGTGCAGTCGATTCCGTAAAATTACTACAGATGTAAGAAATAAAATCTTAGTTATTTAATTTACAATCAAAAACAAACCATATTGAAACCATATTAAATATTATTTATTTACCAAAATTTAATTGTGTTTTAAAAGAATTCAAGCACATGTTTTGATTAGCTTTTGTGTGTGTTATTGCGGAATCAGCTAGATATTTCAATTATGTATTTGAATATGTATTCGAACTGAAAATTACTGACTAATGAAGAAAAATAGTAAGATGAATTTTAAGTTCGTTAATAACTGCTCGACAGTCCAAATCTAAATCTTCAACCCAATAATGCCCAAACTTAGTTTAGGAGCGCGTTTGTTTATCTCCCATCTATTGGTAATGATGGTGGGCTTAGGCAGCTTTGTCATTATTGCTAAAGTTTCCTCTCCCAGGATGTTTGTCCTACGTTTAGAACAATTAGAAAAAAGAGGCATTTTTACGGTTCGTTCGGCTCGAACTTACTTGGTGGAAGGATTTCAAAATGCTTGGAATCGCAGCGCAATTCTTTCGATCGCCGTTGGAGCAAGTGCCGCGGGAGGAGTTAGCTATATTTCTTCTAAGCGTATTACTCGTCCTGTTAAGCAAATGAAGCAGATCACTCAGAAATTTGCTGCGGGAGACTTGGCGGAGAGAGTTCCTGAAAGCGATATCCCTGAATTAAATCAATTAAGGCTCAGTTTTAACTCGATGGCAAGCAGTCTCGGTGATGTAGAACAAAGACGGAGAGAATTAATTAGTGACCTAACTCATGAATTGCGTACTCCACTAACAGTGATGCGAGGATATTTAGAAGAACTTGCCGAGGGCAGAATTGAGGGGACTCCCGAACTTTATTTATGCTTAATTCGAGAAACTAGACGTTTAGAACGGTTAATTCATGATTTACAAGAACTTTCCAGGGCAGAGGCAGGCTATTTGTCAATTGATTCTCAATCAGTCAGCTTGTATCCTTTGCTTACTTCTTTGGTAGAACGTTTTGCCGATCAATTGTTAGAAGAAGGTCCCAAATTAGAATTGAAATGCTCCCAGGATATTCCTGCGGTATTGGCCGATCGCGATCGCACTGAACAAATTCTAGTCAACCTGTTAGGTAATGCCATTCGCTACACCAAGATAGGTTCAATTACCGTCGAAGCAACCAAGCTAAATCAACAGGTATGGATCTCCGTAACCGATACAGGAGTAGGCATTGCTGAATCAGATTTGCCCTTCCTGTTTGAGCGTTTTTGGCGTGCCGATCCCTCCCGCGCCAGTCATTCGGGAGGAACAGGTATTGGTTTAGCGATCGCTCGTCGTCTAGTTGAATTGCAAGGTGGCCATATTGAGGTATCAAGCGAACTAGGAAAAGGTAGTACCTTTCGCTTTTGCTTGCCAGTTGCTTGACTTTAGATAATGTTAATTGTGAGATGGCATCAAATATTACAAACGCTCCCCCTGGAAGTTTTAAGCATCCTCCTAGTTATTGATATTAAGTCTATTGAAATTTGCTGGCAACAAGTGCGATCGCCTGAGGCAGTATATGATGTTCTTGTAGCTGTATCCTGGCATGGAGAGTATCTCTAGTATCATCGGCTAAAATAGGCACAGCAGCCTGCATAATAATTTCCCCGCTATCGACTTCTAAACTAACTAAATGGGCTGTACAGCCTGTAATTTTAACCTTAGCAGCTAGTGCTTGTTCAATTGCCCTAATTCCCTTAAAACTGGGCAACAGACTCGGATGAATGTTAATCACTCGGTTAGGGTAGCCATCGAGTAAGACTTGAGTAATAATTCGCATCCATCCTGCCATAACTACCCAGTCGGCACCATAGGCTTGTAGAACAGCAACAATTTTATGATCTAAGGCTTCTCTTTGCTGATATTGGCGATGATCGACCAAGACAGTGGGAATATTGTATTTCTCGGCACGCTCTTTAACTTTGGCGTGGGGGTTGTTGTAGATTAATACTTTAATCTCTGCTTTGAGTTTACCATCGGCAATCGCCAAAGCGATCGCCTCCAGATTAGTCCCGCTTCCAGAAGCCATGAGTCCTAGCTGTAAAGGCTGAGAGAAGGATACTATGGACGATAGGTTAGGTGAAATCAGTACTTGTTGAGAATCTGCGCGGTTATTTTGGATAACTAATTCGGTCATTATTTTTATTTCACATTACGCACTTCAGATGATAGTCAAAATAAAGTATAGGTCTGAATGCACTTTCTTCCCTCTCTCAGCAACCAGGAAAAAATGCTCGAAGGATTACGTTCATTCAGATTTTGAAATTTAAAATCCTTAAACTAAAAAAGTTTTTCTAAAGATATTGGTAAATCTGGAAAAGCTAAAGATGCTAATTTTCTTTGATCGCAAATCTGATAATTTAAGTAATCATTGACCTGAGGATTACGGAAAACATGAAATTTTTTACTAGCTAAATCCAAGACCCAATATTCCTGAATATTCGCAGCAGCATAAATTGATTTTTTCAGTTCTAAATCCTTTTTCAAGCTAGTATTGGCAACTTCGACTAACCAAAAGATATCTTCTGGGTAAGGATGATGGTCATCGTATCTAGACTCAGGAAGTTTAACAATAGCAATATCTGGTTCTGGCTCAGAATCTGCTAAAGTTATGGCACCATTAAATCTCACTTCCGCTTTTCCTTTCAATAACTCCTCTAAATATCTCACTCCCCGTTTTGCAGTATTGTAATGTAGCGGTGTTTCTGGACTCATCTCAACTATTTCTCCCGCTATTAACTCCACAGATTGATCATTGAATATCTGAGCTTCAATCATTTGATGATATTGAGCAACTGACCATTTAGCTAAAGTTTTCATTGATGAAAGTTGAATTACATAACAGCCGATTATCTTATTATTGTAGTGAAGTTTCCCTAAGGGAAAGTCAGCGATCGCGCTTTAACCAAACATGCGAGTAAATATTTCACAGTTAGAACGAATGCAGGGCTATTTCATTCTAAAAACGTCCATGAGCAGATCTAGGGATTGTGAGCAACGCCGTTGTGCCTGAGCCATATTAGTCCAGCCAGATTCTCGATAAAGATTGAGAGCCAGATTGCGTGCTTGTACAAACAGTCCCACTAAGGGAGTCGTTCGGATTCTTGAGGTATCTTCTCCTTGAGTAACATCACGTACATAATGGACTTTATTCTCAACCCCCCAATAGCCCCGAATTCTTGGTGCCAAGGGTTTTGCATTTTCCAACAACGAGGTGATGTAATAGCGCGTTTCTCGTGTCACAACGATCATGTCGGCCCGGAGTTCGGCACGCTCTGATTCGACTCGAATCAAGGTTTTGAGACCCGGCCAATCTCTAATGTTGCTCAGGTCACGACAAATACTGACCCTGCGTTTTTCAATGCGACCATGACCTTTATCCAGACTGTCAAAGGTTTGTTGTGGCTCAAAATGTTCTTTGACATCAGCGAGTAAACCACGGTGATTTCCTTTGAGTGCTCCGAGATAGTCGTTCTCACTCTCGATGATCAGCTCGCTCGGCTGTTTTTTTTGAGTATTGATTGCATCAAAGGCAAACACAACACCCTTGAGGGCTAGCTGCTCAATCATTTCTGGCAATGCTTTAATCTCATTGGTCTTGCTCTCAACTTCGTAGGGAGGCAAGATCAAACCTCGTTCCACTAGATAACCTGTGACCATCATGATTGCTGGATGGGTCTGACAATGGGGATTGTCAGTTTCCCTCATAAAGGAGTGCTTGAGGACTTTGCCATCTGCCGCTACGGTCTCTCCCGGCTGGGGAGTGATCTTAAAGAAGCGACTGAGACTTTGGGCGTAGCTCTTTTGCTCTGTCTGTAATAGAACACGGCCAATTGTGCTATAGGATGGTAAGGGGTTTTTCTCTGGCTTGAATAACTCCAACAATTCATTGTGATAGGACTTGAGCCAATCTCCAATAGCCAGAAAACCTCGATTCCCTGCGGCAACCGCCAGGGTAAACAGAGCCAAACATAAACTCTTGTCATGACGGCGCCCTGCTCGACGACGGAAATCTGGCAGCTCTACAAATACATCCAGAATAGCAGTTTGTGACATACTGGGGATTAGGGTATTACGACTAACACATTATCTCCCCTTTTAGAATGAAATAGCCCTGAGTCGCTCGGAATTTTATTTAATATTTTAAACCCGAAAAGATAAAAATAAAATATTGGCTCTTTCGCTTATTTTCAATAAGCCCTAGTTAATGACGATGGCTTGAAATCGAAGTATTTTATTGCGCTTCGAGCGCTTTAATAAGGGGAATCGAGCGAGGAGAAAAGTGTATTCAAATTCATACTTTTTATCAACTACAAGCTGAAGTGCGTAAAGAGAATAGTAAACATATGAGCGGAAAGGATTTAGGAGGACTAGAACCAACACCATCACTCAATCACCGAACCGCAGCCTAAAAAATGGAGAATCGAGTACAATACTAATTCATTGATATAAGTTAACTATGAGTAAAATAGTCACTCATAAAGAACAAGATCTCGAACAGAGGCGACAAGAAGCTCTTACCATAGCTCAACAGTGTATTCAGCTCCTCAAGCAAGATTTTGGAGCAGCAGAGGTGATTTTATTCGGTTCGCTCGTAGGAGATGGACCTTGGCATTGGCGATCTGACCTCGACTTAGCAGTGAGGGGAATGTCGGAGGATGCCATTTGGCATGCCTATTCTGTACTCGAAAGAATTGCTCCGAGTTGGTTAAAGATAGACCTCGTTCCGTTAGAGCTCGTTCCTCCCCGAGTAGCTGCTCGCATTCTCAACCTCAAGCCTATGTCAGACAATAAGTATCTCGCCCTCAAATCTCGCCTTGAAGACGAAATAATTGCCCTTGAAAGCAATATTGAAACATTGCAGACAGTCTTAGCACAAGCAGAAACAGTAGCAGAGATTATTATTACTCCTGCCTTAGCCAGCTACATTGCCGATTTTTATAGTGGATGCGAACGCATCAGCGAACGTGTAGCTGTTACTCTCGATGGCGGGGTACCTCCTGGGGAAAACTGGCATCAGGAACTGCTCAAACAGATGGCAGAATCAGGTGGGGACAATCGTCCTCCTTTGTGGAGCGGCTCTTTACTGCTAGAGTTAGATGAATATCGCAAATTCCGACATTTATCGCGTCATATTTATAACATTGAATTGAAACCAGAGCGAGTGTTGGCTTTAGCCCAAAATGTACAAACAGTTTTGCCTAAAGTCAAACAGGCGATCGCTCTTTTTAATGAATGGCTAGTCAGCAGTAACAAAAGTGAAGAATCAATCTCCAACTTATCTTCTCGATCGAGCTTTGATCGGGCGTAAGAAAGCTTTAGAAGAAGAACGTCAGTTAACATTCAAGCAGGTAAAGCAGTGGCTAGAAGCCAATGGGAAAAGATACGGAATCGAACAGGCTTATATCTTTGGTTCGCTGATTCGTCCCAATCGCTTTACGAAAAAATCTGATGTCGATCTTGCAGTAGAATCGATTGAGGCAGAGCATATGTTTATGGCCATGACTGCTTTAGCAGAAGCACTAGGAAGAGAGGTCGATTTGGTTGAGTTATGCAAATGTCCGTTTGCCCATCGGATACGCCAAGAGGGAATATTGTGGACAAAAACACACTAATTGTTCTGAGAGCAGATCTAACGGCTCAAATGGCGTTGGTCAAATCAATTTGGTTACTAATCGAAGAGCGGGCTGAAGGATTGCAGAAAGACGATCCTATTCGTTTAGAAAGTGTGGCTTATCAAATCCATAATTTCTACAATGCCATAGAAGACCTCTTAAAAATAGTTGCAGCTCACTTTGAAAATCAGATTTCCGATACTGCTCGCTGGCACTCTATATTGTTACAAAGAATGTCGCAAGAAATTCCTGGCATTCGCCCCGTTTTTCTCTCTCGAGAAAGTTATTTACTTTTAAACAGTCTAAGGGGATTTCGACATTTTTTCCGTCATGCCTATGGAGTTCCAATTGACTACGAACAACTTCAGATCAACCTGAACAAATCCTGCCAGCTATATCCTTGCCTTGAACAGGATCTGAACCAGTTTTTTGAAGCCTTAGAATAACAAAAAAGTGAAGAATCAATTTGGCTATAAATTTGAAGATAAACTTAATAATATTTACAATCGTAAATTAACTTGATAATCTAGTTACATTTAAATCGTCATTTAATTTGTACAATTCAATATCAATATAGTTGCAATTATCTTGTCAATTATTGTTCTAATTATGATCTCAAATCAATCAAGAATCTGAATTGTAACTAGATAAATAATTATTTTTCGAGCATTTCTGTAGTCAATTAGTCAATCGAAGCTAATGTATTCTTAACCTTTAGTTAGTATTTTAGTTGATAATTACAATTACAATCAGTATCTATCATTGTCGATCAATAGTGCCCTCAATCAAACCTAGGGAACACAGAATCCTGGCTGCCTGACACAAGTGCCTCAAAACCTTACTCCGTATAGAATTTGTTTTTTCTGCTAAAAAGGTATTTTCTAATAAAGCGATCGCTTGAAAGCATTGATTTACTGTATTAACAAAATTAAATTTTCACGAAAAATATGGGTTTGACATAGATGTGTCAGGCAGCCAGCACAGAATCACATCTAAAATCAAAACTATAACCAAGTTATGGCTGAAAACTGTAATCAAATTATGTCTCAAAAAGGTTGGAGTAGGTTCTTCGCGGTTATAAATCTACAGTCTAATTTTTTTTTATTTAACGATCGTAAATTATATATAGTAATTCTTAATTAGTGAAAAATATCTACTCCCCATCCCATACTCAATTACTATAGCAAATTAACAAATGCTAATTCGTTCTAAAATTCCAATTATTACGCGCAAATTAATCAAAACTACGAGATTTTGGCAAGATAATTATATTATCCTCCGAGAATTCAAGCACTTTCGTACTATTGCCATTACTGCCATAATATGTACGCTGTTAGCTGCTGTTTTTGAAGGGGCAACAATCGGGTTAATTGCCTCTTTCCTGCAAGTATTGACGACTCCTGACAAACCGCCCATAGAAACTGGAATTGAATGGCTCGATACTATTTTTTTGGCAACTAAGGCATCTCCAGCAGCCCGTATTTATCGCCTGTCTGGGGTAATTTTGGTCGCTATCTGGGTACGCTCGGCTATGTTCTACCTCGGACAGTATTATTCCTTTATAGCTAAACATAATTTATGCGATCGCCTGCGGAAGAGATTGTTCGAGCAGTTTCAGGGCTTGAGTTTGAGTTACTATTCCACTAGCCGTTCGGGAGAATTGATCAATAGCTTTACTACTGAAATCAATCAGCTCCAGCAAGCTTTTCAAGCAATTTCTTTCTTGATTACCAGAAGCTTAACTCTGGGAGCTTATATAGTCTCTATGTTTTGGCTCTCCTGGCAGCTTTCTATTGCTGCAATTGCCCTATACACTCTGCTCTCTGTCGGTCTAACAACCTTAATTCGTCGCGTTCGGGAAAGGAGTTTTGCCGTACCCCCAGCTAACGGACAGTTAGCTTCTATTACCATTCAATTTATTAATGGGATTCGCACGGTAAAAGGTTCGGCAACCGAAGATTTTGAGCGGACAAGATTTTATCGTGCTAGCTCTGATGTACTTAAAGCCGAAGATCGAGTGGCATCTTTTTCTGCCCTAGTACATCCTCTATCAGAAAGCTCGGCTAGCAGTATTCTAATTGTTATGGTGATTGTGGCATTTCATCTTTTTATCTCGAAAGGAGCTTTGCAAGCTTCTTCACTGCTTACCTTTATGTTCGTGCTGTTTCGGATCATGCCCTTAGTCTCGCAGATAAATGCAGGGAGAGGAAATATCAGTCGTTTTCAAGGTTCGATCGATAATATTCAAGAATTGCTTAAGCGTGATAATAAGCCTTATTTAAATAATGGCAATCTGAAATTTAAGGGACTCAAGCAAGAAATTAATTTTTCATCTGTAAGTTTTGGTTACGAACCCAATCATTTGGTTTTACAAGATATCAATCTCGCGATTGAAAAGGGTAAAGCTACGGCATTAGTGGGTGGATCGGGAGCGGGAAAAAGTACCTTAGCCGATTTAATTCCTCGCTTTTATGACCCAACGGCAGGCTCGATTTTATTCGATGGCGAAGATTTGCGTAATTTCGATGTTGCTTCTGTACGTAGAAAGATGGCAATTGTCAGCCAAGATACCTTTATCTTTAATGCTTCAGTTAGGGAAAATATTGCTTATGGTTTAGAAAAAGTTGACGAAGCAGATATTTGGTCAGCAGCTCAACTTGCCCATGCAGTTGAATTTATTGAAGAGTTACCCGATGGTTTAGATACCATTCTGGGCGATCGCGGGGTGCGGTTATCTGGTGGTCAAAGACAACGCATTGCCATCGCTCGGGCTTTACTCCGTAATCCAGATATTTTGATTTTAGACGAAGCTACCAGTGCTTTGGATTCCATAACGGAACAACTAATTCAAAAGTCTTTGGAAAACCTAGCTCAAGGCCGAACCGTAATTGCGATCGCCCACCGATTATCTACTATCGCTAAGGCAGATAAGGTGGTAGTTCTGGAGCAAGGAAGGATTGTCGAACAAGGAAGTTATCAAGAGTTATTGGCAAGGCAAGGCGAGCTTTGGGAGTATCATCAGAGGCAGTATGAATTAAGTACGACAGAAGCAAGCTGAATTTTAAATAAACTTTGATATTGGCAACATAACTAAGAAAATTTCATTAATTAAAGTAGCAAATTATGTCGATGTTGAAAACATTAGCTCAAAGACTTAGCCGTGGAAAAATCATTAAGCGACGGCTTCCTGAAAAATTTGGTAAAATCCCTCTCTATGTATCACCAGATGCGCGACTACAACATATCAGAACTGGAGGCAAGGGTTTTGAACAGGAACTATTGAGGATTGTATCTGAGGAAATTCAGGCTGACTCGATTGTCTGGGATATTGGTGCAAATGTTGGTTCATTTGCCTTTGCCTCAGCCAGCATTGCTAAACGAGTTGCTGTGCTTACTGTGGAAGCAGATATTTGGCTGGCACAACTTCTTAGAAAGTCTGCCAATCTTAAAGAAAATCAGCACTTAAATCTCCAAATTCTTCCTGCTGCCATATCAAAGCAAAATGGAGTTGCAACTTTTTTAATTGCACAAAATGGGAGATGCTCTAATACTTTGGAATCTGGAGGAGGACGTACAACAATGGGTGGAGTACGTCAACGTGTAATAGTACCAACGCTGACTTTAGATACTCTTCTTAATTTTTTTACTAGTCCAACTTTTGTAAAGATCGATGTTGAAGGTGCTGAACTAGAGGTTTTAAATGGGGGCGATAAAATATTGAATGAAGTCAGACCGACTTTCTATATTGAAGTAGGCAATAAATGCAAAGAAGAAGCTACCCAACTATTCCATCAGAGAAACTACGAGCTATTTGATGCTTATCGACAAGCCGTGTCTACCTGCGTTGCTAATACTCTAGCCATCCCAAAAGAAAAGCTTAGAAAAAATTATTGAAGCATGAGGAGTTAAATAAATTCTAGACGAGGAGATTTGGTTATTTCATAAAACTATATAAATGAACATACTACTTGTTACTCATACATATCTTGACCCTAATTCAGGAGCAGCTGGGAGTACCTTAAAACTAGGGCAAGAATATCAAAAATTAGGACACCAGGTCACTTATTATTCACTTGATAATTTACCCAAAAACATACCGATTATTCTGAAATATCTTACCTTTCCTTTTTGGGCAGTAATTCTCATTTTAAGATTTCATGACATTTAAACCCTTGCACGACAAGGGTTTAACAATTCTTAAAGATTGTGGGGATCGCTGAAATGGCGTAGACTGGTTTCAAAATGAGAATCGCTGTGTGCTAAAGAAAGAATATCTTTATACAAAGAAGCGCTAAAGCGTAAGACAAGTTCATGAATATACTATTGATTATTCACTATCATCTCGATCCCAATGCTGGAGCATCTGGTGCAACCTTGAAATTAGGACAAGAGTATCAGAAATTAGGACATCAGGTCACTTACTATTCATTTGATGATTTACCCAAAAACCTACCGATTATTGTTAAATTTTTAACCTTTCCCCTTTGGGTAGCTAGATTTTTATGGCTCGAAAACAGTAAGAAAAAATTTGATGTAGTTGATGCTTCCACTCGCGATCTTTGGATTTGGGCAAAATGGTTATCCAAATTGCAGGTTAATTCTCCTTTACTGGTTACTAGGAGTCACGGTTTAGATCATATCGGTCATCTACAAAAAAAAGGTGACGTAACTCGGGGCGACTTGCACTTAAGCTGGAAATATGGATTATATCGCGGGGGTATTCATTTATGGGAAGTAACCCAATCTCTGCGTCATGCGGATTTAGTTTTTCTGCTCAATAGTCAAGAGCATAAATATGCAGTGGAAGTTTTAGGTATCAGTCCAGACAAAGTTCACACCGTAGCCAATGGTATTCCCGATTATTTCTTAAATCTTCCCTTTGAATCCATCCCAGAAGATGATACAATTATCCGTATTGCACAAGTAGGTACTTTTATTCTCCGCAAAGGAATTAAATTTAGCGTTCCAGCATTGAATAATATATTGTCTCGCTATCCTAATGTGGAGATGATCTTTTTAGGTACAGAGTGCAGGCAATGCACTGATATCAATCAAGTTTATGCAAATTTTGCTCCCGATGTTCGCGATCGCATTACGGTAATACCCCGTTTTGATCACAAAACATTGCCCGAAATTCTTAAAGGTCGTCACATCAAACTTTTTCCCTCTTTATCTGAAGGTTTTGGTGTGGCTTTAATTGAAGCTATGGCTTGTGGGTTAGCACCCATTACCACCGCAACTGGTGGTCCGCTAGATATTATTAGCGATGGTCATGATGGTTTGCTCGTTCCCCTACGAGACAGTAAAGCTATAGAAAATGCATTAGAAAAATTAATTAACGACCGCGCCGAGTTAAATAGGTTACGACGAAATGCTCTTAACACGGCGCAAAAATATAGCTGGCAAAATATAGCCAAGACCAATATCTCTTGGTACGAAAAAGCTATAGAGCATAAAAAGAGCTGATGAAAATCTACTTAGGTTTTATCAATTATTCTGCCTACCTACTTAAGTAGTTTCAAAGGTATAAGATAAACAAAATTAACAGTTGAGTGTCTTATAAAAAAATAAAATATGAATAATCAAATTAAAAACTTTGCTTTAATTATTGGAGCAATGAAATGTGGAACAACTAGTCTATATTATTATTTGGCACAACATCCAGAAATTTCTATGTGTCGAAAAAAAGAAATAGGATTTTTTTGGGATAGTCGCTTTTTTTCTAAAGGCTTAGATTACTATCAAAATCAATTTACTTGGAATCCCAATCTTCATAAAATCGCGCTTGATGTCGATGCTAATTATACAAGTTATGGTTGTGGAACTACTTATTATAAATTAAATGCAGCTGAATCAATTGTCAAGGTTAAAAAAGATACAAATGTCAATTTTAAATTTATTTATATAATAAGAAATCCTGTAGATAGAATACAATCTCACTATAATCATTCATTGGCTTATTTACGTGAGGATGTCTGCAAACCTGATTTTGAAGTTACAAAATGTAGTTATATGATCGCATTATCAAGATATGCTATGCAACTAGATGAATATTACAAAAGATTTGATACTGATAATATTCTCTTACTGAATTTTGACGATTTTAAAGCAGAGCCATTAAACGTACTTAAAAAAATTTGTTACTTCTTAGAAATAGATCCTAATTATGAATTTAAAGATTTAGATATTCATAATTGCTATGATTCGCATACTCGAATTGTTTTGCCTGGGTACAGCTTAATAAGAAAAAGTGAATTAATGGAACTAATATTAAGACAAATACCCGACTCGATGTTGAGAAAGCTACGAATATTTTTTAAATTATTTTATAGTAAACCTCCAAAAATGTCCTCATATGTAAAATTATCAACAGAACAACGCCAATGTCTTTTGAATGAATTACAAATTGATTTGCACAAACTGAACCGAGAATATGGATTTGATATAAGTCGCTGGTCTAATAAAATCTAGATAATTAATAAATACTTTAACACCAAATTTTCAATTCGATGAATAACAATTTTACATAAAGGTTGAACACAATAATTTAGAGAATCGGTATTATCTGCTCTAAAAAATTTAGGCTCTCCTAGAGTAGCTATGATAATTTAATAAGAAATAAGCCCCAAAAGCCTTTTTTGGTAAGCTTCTTCGCAAATTAAAAAAGCAATTTTAATAAAAAAGGCTTTTTGTTTTGTTGAATTTCCTGCTATTCAGGAGGTTCAGCGTATTTTAACTACTCGTTTACTATAACCAGTCTAGGAGAGCCAAAATTTATATTTATGAAAATTTTGTTAACTATTCACCATCATCTCGGCCCCAATGCTGGTGCTTCAGGTATCACTTTAAAACTGGGGCAAGAATATCAAAAAGCTGGACATCGGGTTAGTTATTTTTCCTTCGATAATTTACCTCCTAAGTTGCCAGAAATTATCAAGGCGATCGCTTTTCCTTATTGCTTGGCTGCCCATTTACTTGCTAAGAAGCAGCACATTGATGTCATCGATGCTTCTACTGGCGATGCCTGGCTATGGGCAAAACTATGCCGTCGTTTTCGCCCCGATTTCGCTCTAATTACTAGAAGTCATGGCTTAGAACACAGTGTGCATTTAGAAACTCTCCAAGAGTCGGCTAGGGGAAATTTAAGTTTGAGTTGGAAGTATCCTTTATATCATGGTGGTTATCGGCTCTGGGAAGTTAAGACTTCGATTAAAAATGCCGATTTAACTGTGATGTCAAACAGTCGCGATCGCAACTATGCTTGCCAAGAATTGGGAATTGCTCCAGAAAAATTAACTATTATGCCTAATGGTGTTCCCGAAGAATTTATTAATCTTCCCCGATCGAGCACCCCAAAGTCTACCGATTCGACCATCGGTATTGCCCAGGTAGGTAGTTTTATCGAACGCAAAGGAATTAAATACAGTATTCCAGCCCTGAATAATATTTTGCAACGTTTTGATAATGTCAAGGTTAGTTTTCTGGGCACTGGTTGTGCTAACAGCACAGTTTTGGAGAATTTTCCTCCTGATGTCAGGCATAAAATAACGGTTGTCCCCAGTTACAACCATCAAGTTTTACCCGAATTGCTTAAAGATCATCAAATTAAACTATCTCCTAGTCTATCAGAAGGATTTAGTCTTGCCCTAATTGAAGCAATGGCTTGTGGTTTGGTACCAATAACTTGTTCAACTCTAGGTTTAACGGAATTGTTAGAAGATGGTCAGAATGGTATTTTAATTCCTCCACGAAATAGTCAAGCCATAGAAGATGTCCTTGAAGAATTAATTCTAGATCGCTCTCAATTAGACCGTATGAGACGAAATGCTTACCAGACAGCTCAAAATTATAGTTGGGCGAACATTGCTCAAAAAAACTTGGAATTGTATCAACAAGTTCTTCAGCTAAAAAAAGCGGGAAAGATCGTAGAGAACAGGGAGACAGTTTACTAACATGCGATTATCTGTCTGTATCACCACCATGAATGCCGTGGATGCCCTAAATTCTTGCCTGCAAGCTCTCTGGCAATCTAGCATTAAACCCAGTTATGTAATTGTCTCAGACGATTCTTTGGCACCAGAAATACAACAGCAAAATCGTCACATAGTAGACCAATATCCGCGAACAGACTATGTAATCGGACCTCATAAAGGAGTCTGTGCTAATCGTAATTGGGCTTTAAAACACCTTCCACCCTCCGATTTTGTAGCTTTTATCGATGATGATATCTCTGTCGAATCTGACTTTATTGCCAAAGCCATAGCTAGGTATAAAACTCTTACTCCCCAAGCAAGGGAACGCACTTTTTTGACGGGGGGAACGCCAACCAAACTTTCATTTCGAGGCTTTTTTCGCCCCAGTAAAGAGCCTGAGTGTGTAGACCTGCATACTGCTGTTTTTCCCGTGGCTTTTTTTGACCTAGCTCAATGGGACGAAAAGATTTTTTTTGGTTACGAAGATACTTTATTGTGTTTAGAAGCGATTAAAAACGGCTTCAATATTTTGCATTGTCCAGAACTTAAGGTAACTGATACTCGTCCGAGTCAAAGTACTCTTAATGTTGGTGGTGTAGGCAAGTTGACCCAATACGATATTTACGTTGAAGCTGCTAGGCTATACGTGGGTATAGAACGTTATAAAAATATTTTTCCCAACCTATTGAAGCTAACAACCTTTTTATCGATTTATTTTATACATATGACTATTTATTTGTTTAGAAACAAAGCAATTACAGCTTGGTCTGATATTATTAAATATTCTCACTTTAAGGACTTTTTTATTAGCTATATTAAAGTCCCCTAAATCCTCTGTCCCAGTGTCCCTTCTCGCGCATTCCCTTGCGCCTTTCGTCGGCGCGGGGTCGCTCGCCAACATTTGGGGCTACGGTGTATATACAAGTCAAGATAAACTACCAGTCAGGATATAAAGAGAGCATTTCAGGAAGTGAAAAATAACTACAGAATTCGTGGTACAACTCCAGAAATAGAACAAGCTGCACGGAAACTAATACCAACTTGCGTTCATAGACGTAACTTTGAAGTTAATTTCACAATCTGCGGATTCCCAGATTACCCCCCTAGCCCCCCAAACTTGGGGGTAACAAGAGTTCAAAGTCCCCCAGAATTGGGGGATTTAGGGGGCAATATCCATTGTCAAATCAAGCAAATAACTTAATACATGACTTATGTGTACACGGTAGCCCAGGATTCTGGAGGGGTAAGGGGGCTAAAATAGACTGTATAAATTATAAAATAATAAATTTAATCATAATAAATTCTTATAAAAATAGTGAATATAACTGTTATTATTCCTACTTATGGTCGTCCTGAATCTCTTGAAGATTGCTTAAATGGGTTTAAAAAACAGCTTCGTTTGGCTGATGAAATATTAGTAATTGTTAGGGATACAGACAATTTAACCTGGGAATTCTTAGAAAAATTTAATACCGAATCTTTGCCTTTAAAAATATTAACTGTAAAGATTACGGGAGTAGTTGCTGCCATGAATTTAGGATTAGATTTTTCTCGGGGAGACATTGTTTGTTTTATCGATGATGACGCTGTACCTCACAATGATTGGTTAGCCAAGATTGAGGCTCATTTTCTAGCCGATCCCGAACTGGCTGGAGTGGGGGGACGCGATCTCCTGTATCGAGGACAACAGCTTGTAGAAGGGGAAAAACAGGTAGTTGGGAAACTACAGTGTTTTGGACGCATGATCGCCAATCATGAAAGAGGCGTTGGTGCTGCTCGGGAAGTGGATTTTTTAAAGGGAGTCAACATGAGCTATCGGCACGCAGCCATCAAAAATAGACATTTTGATAACCGCATGAAGGGGACGGGGGCACAGGTGCATTTTGAAGTAGCTTTTTGTTTGCCTCTCAGGCGGGCGGGGTTGAAACTAATTTACGATCCGCAAATTGTTGTCGATCACTATTGGGCAGAAAGATTTGATGAAGATAGGCGCGATCGCTTCAATCCAGTTGCTTTTTTTAATGAGGTACACAACGAAACTCTGGCTATATTAGAGTATTTTCCTCCTCATCGCCGAATTATCTTCGCCATCTGGTCAATATTAGTGGGTACGAGAAGGGCTTTTGGCTTGGTGCAATTAATCAGATTTTTACCCCAAGAAGGTAAACTAGCCGTTGATAAGTGGTTGATTTCAATTCAAGGACGTAGAGAGGGCTGGTTGAGTTTCAACATAGCGTCCGCTCAAAATCGAGGTTAACTAATTTCAGCAAGGGTACAAGACATTGATTTACGGGCAACAAAAACTTGAAAGCAATATTACTGGCAAGAATTTTTTCTTTGAACTCAAGCCAATCAAAGCCTGGAGAGCGATCTTCGGACTGATCTTGGCGATCGCAATTAGTTTGCTAATAGGCGGTCCTATTGCCATAATCACATTTCCTCTGGGTTCTCTAGCTGTAGGATGGTTTCTCTACCGTCGCTATCCCCTGTTTTACTGTAGTTTTACCTGGTGGATGTATTTTGTCGGTACTATGGTTCGCCGTATGATCGATTTTCGCTGTGGTTATCTGACTCCAGGACCATGGCATATCACACTATTGCTGGTAAACTCGATTTCAATCCTCACTCTATTAAAACACTTACCCAAAGCTCACAAACAGGGAGGAATACCCTTTGTTATTGCTGCGGCTTTTTGTTTATATGGTTTTCTATTGGTCATAGTCCAAAACGGCTTGACGGACATCGACAGAAGTACCGTGATTCTGCTTGACTGGTTAGCTCCAATTGCCTTTGGCTTTCATATATTCATACATTGGCGAGATTATCCCAGTTACCGCCAAAATCTCCAGCGTACTTTCCTCTGGGGAGTATTATTTATGGGATTTTATGGTATCGTGCAATATGTGTTCGCACCGCCATGGGATGCTTTTTATCTGAAATCAATGCAAGAAGCATCAGGTAGGGTAGGTAGCTTTGGTAGTCCAGAACCTTTTGGCATTAGAGTGTTCAGTTCAATGGGTTCTCCCCAAGGTTTTGCTGGCATGATCGGAGTGGGGTTAATCTTGTTATTTTGTATTCGAGGCAGACAGCAGTTGTGGGCAACTGGAGCTGGTTACTTGTCATTGTTACTTTCCCTAGCTCGTTCGGGTTGGTTGAGTTGGTTACTTAGTACCTTGGTTTTCTTTCCCTCTCTCAAATCTAACTTGCAAATTCGGATGATGATTGGTATTGTAATCACTATCTTAATTATTTTACCTGTGACTACTATAGAGCCATTTTCTACGACTATTGGCGACCGTATAGAATCATTGAGCGATACCGACAGCGATGTCAGCTTTACAGGAAGGCAAGAAGCCTTCAATACACTATTAGGTGAGGCTGTGACTGAATTTATCGGTGGGGGTCTGCAAAATCCTGTTACGCCAGATGTAAAAATAAAAATGAAAAGCTCATTTGTAATTGGCGACAATGGTGTATTAGTAATTTTATTTAGTCTGGGTTGGATGGGAACCTTGCCTTATCTATTGAGTCTCACACTTTTAATTTTCCAAATCCAAAAAGCTTGTCTGAAAAACAATGATATTGTATTACAGGCTATTTATGCAATTATTTTGGGACATCTGAGCCAGATATTCTTCAAAGGTTTGACCACTGGAGTTTTTGCAACGATTTTATGGGGATTCATAGGCATAGGAATGTCAGCTCGGAATTACTATTTGTCTCAGATTAATTCTCAACATGTTTCTTAGAATGATTTTTTAAATGCGAATAATTCATATGAATAAAAACTTAAGAATTGCTTGCTATGGTATTGCCCAAAAAAATGCTAACAGTGGTGTTGGAGCGAATTTTTTAATACTTGAAGAACTTTTGAAAAGGGGTTTTAAAATAGATTTCTATGGCAGAAAAAATTCGCCTTCTCCCCATGAGCTTCTCCAATACAATAATTTTAATATTTTCTATGTCGAGAAACATATATTAAATTCTTTAGCTGACTTATCACGCATAAGAGGAGCTAACAATCTATTATTTGTTTATTCTTCACAGGCTAAATTGTTCAGACAGAAAATTTTTGACAACCATCAGAATGAAAAATACGATGTCCTGCTCTGTTTACAAAGACGCCCACTATTTAGAATTGAGAGTTTACCCGTCATTGCCTGGGAATCAGGTCCTCGGCAGACAAATTTGCATTATATAAGAAAGTTAAGAAAAAAAATTATTTCCCTTTGTGGAATTCTCCTCTATATCAAGCTGGAGATTTTCTATAGCTTTTTAAAAGCTAGAGCGGCAAAGATAGAATGTGCCAATATGGATATTATAATTTGTGGCAGTCAATGGTCAAAAAATGCATTTATCGAATATGGAATTAAACCAAAAGCTGTCAAAGTTCTGCCTTATCCAGTAGATCTCAATTCTTTTAAATTAAACGGTTCACGTCCTAATAAAAAACGAAGTGAAAGTAAGATTTTTCTTTGGTTAGGTCGCAGTGAGCCTCGAAAAAGATTAGATTTACTCTTAGATGCTTATGCGCTACTTTTGCAAGAAAGGCAAGACGTTCGACTAAAAATCATTGGTGGATTTGCCTGGGCACCAGGCTATAAGAAACTTATTGACAATTTTGAATTTCCTGAATACCTGGAATATAAACCATCTATAGATAGAGATAAAGTTCCAGAATTAATGGAACAGTGTGATGTGTTAGTCCAGCCGAGTGAAGGTGAGAACTTTGGATTGTCAGTTGCTGAAGCTCTTTGCTGCGGCTTACCAGTCATAGTTGGACCGACGAATGGAACTAAAGACTTTATCAGTTCTTCTTCTTTCGTTTTTGAAGATTATACTCCTGAATCTTTGAAGAAAACTATGTTACAAGCAATTGAAGCCGTCGAGCAAGAGCGAGAAAAACTGGCTTTGGATGCGAGAAAAACTGCCGAACAAAATTTTGATGTATCTAATATTGTCGATCGCTTAGAATCTATTTTTCAAGAAGCAATTGAACTTAAAGAGCCGAGCGGGAATTCCCGTCGGCTGAACCCGACGGGATGAAAGCGAGGGCAATAACTTTTCGGCTCACGGGTTGACTTTGTGGATACATAATTTTTATATACCAAGGGTTTCAGACGTTGTATAATACTCCCAATTACCAGAAATCTAGCTAAAAATTGCTGTAACTTGGTACAAAGCGATGCACCTAGACAATTTGGAATATGGGGTTCGATACAAGAGTTGTATCGGTAAAATTCCAGGCGTATATAGATGTATGAGTATTTTTCTAAGACGCTAGTACCGAAGGACTTTCGGGGAAAGAAATTGACTGTCAAGTCGGGCTGTCGGCGGTGCATGGTAGCTGCTGTGTATCTAGATCAGAGGCGTAGGGCAGTAAGATTCTAATCGCGAGATTGGAAGCCCACACGGCTTTAGCCTTTGGGAGAAGTCACTTCAACTACCTCGCCCTCAAAGAAGTAGGGTAAGGATTGCATCTACTCTTAAGTTGCGGATTTTGAAAAATGATTTACTTCAATTCTGTTTTTGAACTAGTTATTTCCCCAATTCCCTATATCCCTAAGCCCCTATTACTCATGATTTATCAAGAATGAAACAGCCCTGCCTATTTCAAGGGGCTGTCTTTTGAGTAAACCTCAAAAGGAGCGGCTGTGACACGAACCTGCGTCGCGTCTTTAAAAGCCCCGTCTTGTAAGCTTCGTCCTAATTCCCCATACCTCGTCTAACCTATGAGAACTTTTTTTGGTAGACTACTAGTGCAGCACGGCAAAAATAACCTACCAGTTAGGAATGCTCTCGCCTGCTTGAAAATCAATACTTTTTACTTATTACTTATTACTTATTACTTCCGCATAGCGGCACTAGCTCTATGCAGGTAATTCATATTTTTTTACGGCGGGGATGCCTGAATAGACACAATTAGCCTCCACGTCTTTCGTAACAACTGCGCCAGCTAAAACTATTGCTCCCGCACCTATTGTTACTCCAGGTTGTATAGTCACATTTGCTGCAATCCATGCCCCATCATTAATATGTATAGCTTTCCCTTCGATATCTTTACTAGCTCTCCTAGTAGTTGGTCCGATCTTATGGTAGGAAGTAATAAATGTTACTCCGTGACCAATATCGACATATTTTCCAATAATTACAGAACCACTCAAATCGATATAACAATTTCTATTGATTGTACTTCCTTCGCCCATAACAAGGCTGTTCCCATAAATATAGCCTCCGCCTCTGATTTTAGAATTGTGTGCTAAATCATTTCCAATCATAATAAAAAGATATCTTCGTAAAATTATACTTATCGGATCGACCCCTAATAAATTGGAAATAAGGTTAGTAATGTGAATCAGAATCATCTTAAAAATTTTTAAAATCATATTTTCTATTCTCGAAATTATTACTTTAGCAGCTGTTTATATATTTCTTATATTATGAAAATTAAAAAAATCGTAACTCTAATTACAATCTTATTAATTACAGCAGCAGGTTCAATAATCATTGAAGACATCAAAGCTGTTAATTCTCCTGCAACTTATCATGTTCGAGCCCAAGAGTCAGATATTTTTGTTGAGTCTATGGGCATCAATACCAAATTTGGTTTTTGTCCTGGTAATCTTTGCAACAATTACCCAGAGGTCAAAGATTTGTTAGCCGATCTGGGAATCCGCTACATCAGAGACTTCGCCTATCCTGAACCATGGCGTATAAGAACCGATCTATATGAAGATCTTGGTATTCGCATGGTAGCAGGAACTGCCCGTACTTCGGGCAAAGCATTAGATTCGGAAAATATCTCCGCTTTAATAATTGCTATTAAATCTTGGGGAAAAATGATTGCGGGCATAGTTGGTGTCAATGAACATGACTCTGACTATAATTCCTGCGAAGAAAATCCCGAAGCCTGCGACCCCAACTGGTCGGAACAAAACTGGCCGAGAAGTTATGTAGAATTTCAACAACGATTATATGATCGAGTGAAAGCGGATCCAAAATTGCATCATCTTCCTGTAGTTATGGGACCTATGGCATATTTAAACAGTCTCGAAGGATTAGAGGATGAGGTTCTAAGTGCTATTTGTGATAAAGGAAACGACCACCCCTATCCAGGTGCTTGGGGTAAACCATCTCAAGTATCAGGGGGTGGTAATCCTAAACCCATAGACGAAGTAGTGGCGGAAGTTCAACGAGTCTGCCCTGGTAAAAAACTGTGGATTACAGAAACTGGATATGAAGAAAAAAGTGAAGGCGAGCGTAATAAAAAACTAGTGACGCGCAAGGCTAAAGCCAAATACTTACCGCGAATTTATACCAACTATTTCCAGCAAGGACAGATTGAAAAAACTTTTCTGCATGAATTAATGCCACCAGGCGGAAATAATACGCATTTTGGGATTATCGATACCAATCTCCAACCAACCCCCGCATATTATGGAATTAAAAACATGATTTCACTTTTAGGGGAAGCAAATTGGGATCGCCAAACTCAGTCTTGGGACTATCCTGCTGTAGAAACTAATTCCCTTAAATATATCCTCGAAGGCGATCTCACCGATATCAAACATCTATTGTTGCAAAAAAGCGATGGAACTTTTTATCTGCTTCTATGGCAGGAAGTTTATGTCTATGACGATCGACAAGGTAGAGATATAATAAATCCAGACCGTCCAATTGAACTGAAGCTAGAGGAAGCAGTTATTGAAAAAGCAAATAAGTATCTTTTATACAATGAAAGTAATCCATCTGCGGAACTAGACCCCTTAAAGACGTGGACAGATGTATCAACTCTCTCTCTTGCTGTTCCCGACTACATCTTAGTATTAGAATTCACGGCAAAAAGCTCCAGGAATTAATTGTAACTATATTTGCTGATACAATACACGGAAATAATTTTAAAAAAGGTATTTTAAAATACATTAAAATACACCAATTTTCGAGTTTTAAGTAAAATAATTTTAAAAAAATGTAGTAAGCGCGCTAATAGCAGGCGAGATGGAGTAGCAGAGGATGTTTTAGTATACAAAAATATTGCTTCAATTGCCCAATTTGTGGGTTTAGAGGCAAAAGTTATCTTTTCTCCTAGTTTGATTGAAAGAGGCCCGAAAGAAACTTTATATTATTATGTTTTAAACATGATGCCAATGTTGCAAAATATTTTACCTTGTACAATCGATTGTAAATTTAGAAAAATTTAATTTAACGCTGTGGTTAGTACTCTTTCCAGAAATAAAAATGTTTCTTGCTTGGATAACAAGTGATCGCGGCTCGTTGAACGCTTTTGTCAGTCTGGTAAAACCCTTACCATTTCTAAATTCTGAAATTCTTGTCTAGACGGAGATCGCTTGATTACTTTCTGATAAGAATTGAAAATTATAGCCGATTTTGTCAACTTAGCTCAATGTAAAGGGTTTGGTGATCGCAGTCTCCAAAAGTGATAAAAGAGGGCTATACAGATTACCTCGAACAACTTCACCAAGCTCAAAAAAGATCCTGAAAAATCGATGAAACTTTTAATTATCAGTCATTCCTGCGTTCTTCCTATCAACCAACAATTCTATGCTGAACTAGAGCGACAAACGAATTGGCAGTTAACAATCGTAACTCCCAATTATTGGAAAACAGAATATGGTAAAGTTTTAAGTCCCGAACCTTGGTCTAATTATCGAGGAAAACTTTTGGGTATTCCAATTTGGCGATCGGGTCATGTTATAGGACACATCTACCGCTCGATATTTATTAGACTTTTGCAAGAAATCGAACCTGATTTTATTTATGTTCATCAAGAGCCTTACGCAATTCCTACCGCCCAAATTTACTTGGCAAACAGTCTCAGTATTAATAAACCAATTGCTTTCTTTACTTGGCAAAATATTGTTATGCGTAATTCTTTTATTTACCGTCAAATTGAGAAGTTAGTATACAACAAAAGTAGTATCGCTTTTACAGGCTCTCATAGTGCAGCAGAAGTCTTGAGAAAAAAAGGCTATCGGGGAAATTGTGCCATGCTTTCTTCAGGAATCGATCTAGACATTTATACTATTTCTTCTCAAGCTGAAGAGTTAAAAGTTAAGTTAAGAGCAACAGAAAATGAAGTTGTTGTTGGCTACGTGGGTCGTATCATTGCTGCGAAAGGTCTCAAAACACTTTTACAAGCTCTACACCAAATTCAGGAACTTCCTTGGCGCTTGGTTATGGTCGGAACTGGTGAATATGAAACAGAATTTAAACAAATTGCAAACGAGCTGAATCTTAACCAGAGAATAAGTTATACGGGATTTCTTCCTTATACGGAAACTTCTCATTATCTTGCAGCTTTCGATCTATTGGTTTTGCCTTCAGAAACACAGACTAATTGGAAGGAACAGTTTGGTCGGGTAATTATCGAATCAATAGCTTGTAATACGCCAGTAATAGGATCGAGTTCGGGAGAAATTCCCTATCTTATTGAATCTACTGGTGGTGGCTTGACTTTCCCCGAAGCAGAACCCCAAGCGTTGGCAAAACAATTGAGTAAATTAATTACAGATCGAAATCTACGCTTAAGTCTTGGGGAACAAGGTCGTCAGTCCGTCGTGCAAAATTACACTAATAGTTCATTAGCGAAAGGTTTCGCTGATACTATTGAAAATGTTGTTACAGCAGAACCAAAATAGTCAAAAATAGTAGGATACCGCGAAAAATTCAAATCTTGTTGAGAACAAAAAATTATTGTAGTTATTCTAGCTCATGCTGTAACTATTACATTATTTTCTAATCTTTTTAAAGATTTCAATTTGTTTTACTTTGTAACAGTTTGATGGTTATAGTAGTACTCTTGAGAGGCAAAACTAATCATAAGACATTGGTGACAACTTAAGCTTAGTTGCTTTTAGTCAACTACTATATTTGGTGCTTAATATTTATATTGACCACAAGATGTAGATCAAATTTGATTCAATTCGCGATCGCACCTTAAGAAATTATTGGGCAGAAAAAATGTCTTAAAAGCTGATAGCTGACATTGTACCCTTGTGGTATAGCTGATAGCTGATAGCTAAAAACCAGTTGACAAACAACGTAGTCCCTTAACTTGTCACAGATGATCATAAGACGATTCTATAGATTACATATAGTTATATGGTGGAAGACATCAATTCTGCACTCTGCCTTAAAAACTACTTTTTACTTATCCTGGCATTCACCACTCTACTATTCAAGACTGATGGTATTAAAAATAAGAACTTTGCATAATTACTCAATATATTAAAACCCCTCTGAAACTTACCAGAACCTAAATAAGCCAAGCATCTCAATGTCGATTCACTAAATATTACAGCTAAATCGCGTAAAGTCTTACTGGGAGATCTATTAATATCACAGCTACATTTCAATAATTCCCGTAAGGGCGAACTAGCTAGATACATTTCAACATTACCAACAAACAGCTTGCGGTCATGAATTACACTCATTAAAGGACAAATACCGATTTTCATACCATGATACCTGACTCGTTGGGCATAATTATCGTCCTCCCCATAATGGAAAAAGACGGGATCGAAAAAACCAACCTTAGCAAAAACATCCGCACGTATGAACCAAGAAGCAGCATTTATAAAATTGACTTCATAAATTTCCTTCACTTCATCCAGGAGCAGGGCATCAGAAATTAGCTCAATAGAACCTTGTGGCGGAGTAATATTGTGAGCAATACTAGGGTCGAGAATATGCTCTTTTCTTGAGGTCTGTAAAGGACTGATAATACCATAAAGCGGATTGTTTCCCATTAGTTGTACGAGTCTATCCACAGTATCGTTGCGGATATAGACATCTTGATTTACCAGAAAAATATAGTCAGCCCCTTTTTGAAGAGCGTATTTAATTCCAATATTATTTCCTTGACCGAATCCCAGATTTCTGTCACTTTTAATCAAATGAATATCGTCAAATTTTTCTATAATCTCAATAGTTTCGTCATTCGAGCAATTATCCACTATGACAATCTGCACTGCCGTGTTAGAGGCTAATATAGAATTTAGACATCTCTCGAGCCATTGACTTCCATTGTATGTGACAATCACAACGAAAATACTGTTCGCCATCCTAGTTTTTTATTAAACAATAATATTAATATTTCCCGAGCATCAATAGTTTAGGCTTCTAGATAATGCGCTCAACATTAGTCATCTCAGTATACCACGAATCTCGAGGCGATCGCTTTTCTCCATCACCAACTACTTTTGATTACATCTCAATTGTTCACATTCCCCCCCGAAAAAAGCGATCACTATGCTATATTTTTAGTTAACTTTCGAAACTATTGGAAACGAATATATAAATATTATAATGTTTAGATAAACTTATTAATCTTTAATTCAAAAAAAGTTTTTTTTATAATAGCTATTGATTTCTGTCAATGAAGTGAAATATAATAATTAACATTCAATAAATTAAAAACGCAACTAAAATATATAAATATCATTTAATTTAAAAACAAAATAATAATGAGTTTATTACAATCAATAACAACTGTTTCAAAAAACAAGCTTTCATCTAGAAATATTGAATTTTTGAAAAAGAACAAGTCTAAACTAGAATTCTTCATCGCACCTATTTATCGTAATAATTTATGTGAGTTAGCGACCTTATATAGGACGGACAAATGGAATAGTCATTGGTATGCTCAACATTACCAAAAGCACTTTTATCCATTAAGATTAAAAAAACTAAATATTCTTGAAATTGGTGTTGGAGGTTATGAAGATCCTCAAGCTGGAGGAAAGTCTTTAAAAATGTGGGAAACTTTTTTTCCTAACAGTATGATTTATGCAATAGATATTTATGATAAAAAAGCCCTCGAAAAAGGTCGTATAAAAATATTTCAAGGTAGCCAGGAATCCGAATCGTTTCTAAAAAAGATTGTAGAATTGAGTGGTGGTTTCGATATTATTATTGATGATGGAAGTCATATTAATGAGCATGTCATCAAAACGTTTAATATTCTTTTTCCTATGCTTAATGATGGGGGAATTTATGTAGTAGAAGATACACAAACTTCTTATTGGCCTAATCATGGTGGAGACAGCGATAATTTAAACAATTCAACTACAATGATGGGTATGTTTAAAAGCCTGGTTGATTGCCTTAATTATGAAGAATTCATTAAACCAGGATATTCTCCCTCTTATTATGATAGACATATTATCGCCATGCACTTTTATCACAATATGGTTTTCATTTACAAAGGAGATAACAATGAAGGCAGTAATATAATCAAAAACAATTGCCTTAATGATTTTTAAAAATACCAGGTATTCCCTACACTATCCTCCATAAAATTTATCTAAAACAAATTGCGGTAAATGTTGCGTAATACCTGTTAATTTAATCGAAAGCGATCGCTTTGTTTAGAGCTAATCGAACACGAGCGAAAGAGTTGGCTCAACTTCCCTCGAAAGGTATCCGAGCTAGCGGTAATCATTCGTCAATGCCCCCAATCAGCAGTTTAGACTCGTACCCAGTTAAAGAAGAAAGTTATGTGTAATAAAGCGTGTATTGAATTTGGCCAAAAATCTCTTTCAGAGAAGGATATTAAAGGAAAAAAAGTAATTGAGGTTGGTTCTTATGACGTAAATGGTTCGCTAAGATCTTTAGTCGAAAATTTTCAACCTCAGAGCTATTTAGGAGTTGATATTGTCGCAGGGCCTGGTGTTGATGACATCTGTGAGATAAGTGAGATTGTCACCCAGTATGGCAAAGAGAGTTTTGATGTGGTTATTACTACTGAGCTTATGGAACACGTGAAAGACTGGCGTATTGCAGTATCCAATTTGAAGAATATACTTGCGCCAGGCGGAGTCTTGCTCTTGACCACCCGCTCGAAAGGATGCGGCTATCATGGTTATCCATTCGATTTCTGGAGATATGAGATAGAAGATATGTATGCTCTGTTTTCTGACCTGTCTATAGAGGTTGTTGAAGCCGATCCTTCAGAACCTGGAGTATTTATTAAGGCATACAAGTCAGAGATTTTTTCTGAGAAGAATCTGGATGATTACCAACTGTACTCGATAATCAAAGACAAACGCTGTAGAAATATTAGTGAGTTTGAGATTAGTTTATTCAATTTGACGATATGGCTCAAAAAAATAATGCCTACCCCTGTCAAGACTCTCCTTAAGAGAGCATTTCTGTAATTCAAATGTCTCATTGGTTATAATTTTAGATTGCGTACCATTTGTCAACTATGTAGTACAAAAGTTTAATAATTCTTAAAGTCATTTCTTGCCGCTCCTCGCCTTTTAGGTTGTTCCGCTCTTGGCGATCGCTAATTAAATAAAGCGATCGCCAAACTGTTATATCAAATCCGCCAAATTGCACATAGATGAGATTTAGTAAATACAAAGATTACACCTTACCTTTCTGCGATTGTTTAAACGGATTTGATATCATTCGTAACAAGTTAAGACATTGAAAATAATGTTAAGGAAAGTGAAAAGAAGTTTTTAAGCAAATAGAAAAGTAATACAATTTAGATAATTTTGGCTCAAATTCTCATCTGATACGATTGTGTACTGAAAGCATAGCCAACATACCAATCCCAACAGCAAACCAAAGGGTTAATAGACGGATTAAGAACGTCGCCGCAACAGCTTGGGCTTGAGTTGCGCCGTAGACTAGAGAGAGGCTGATGGCAGCAGCTTCCATTCCGCCAATACCACCAGGCAACATAGACAGAGCACCAATCAAACCAGAGGCAGTATGAATCAATACAGCTTGGTAGAGTGTAATGGTTTCAGCACCCAGATATTGAAATATATAGTACAAAGCTACACCTTCTAAACCCCAAGCAATGAGGGCTATGAAGGTACTCCCAATGAGTAGCTTGGGTTTGAGCAGTATACTGGCACTGCCAATTAGAGAATCAAGCTTGAGAGCCAGTCCTTTAAGTTGCTGGATGCGCTTGAGGGGTTTGAGAAAATAGCGTTGTAGCAGTCGTGGATGCTGCAACAAGAGAATGATTCCCACTTGGACGGCAGCCAGAGTCAGAATAGCCCAGTGACCCTGAATTCCTTCCATAATCGAAACCAGACCTAAACAAACCAGCAAAACAACTGATAAGGCATCGGTGAAGCGTTCGCAAAACAAGCCTGCCAATGTTGGAGGTACGGGAACCTTATGTCGGCGTTTGAGTAGGAGCGACTTAATGGACTCCCCTGCTTTACCAGGAGAAGCAGTGAGGGCAAAACTGGCCAGGAAGATTTGAAAGTTACTTTTCCAGGGTACGGGATAACCCATGTGATTGAGATACCAATGCCATCGGACAAAGCGGAGGCAATAACCCAAAAAGATAATGACAAGTAAGGCTGGAATGAGCCAAACTGGGAGAAGATTTAATGCCGCCCAAAATTGGGATGCTCCGCTCCACAACACCATCCCTAAGTAGAGAGCAACTGCTGCAACCACAGATAAAATTAATCCCCGCTCCCAATACGGTTTCACCTTACCAGGCTCTACTTCTTGAGCGTCATGGAATTTTCGGTAGTAGGCAAAGGTGGCAATATCTAACAGCTCTTTATCACCTCGACTATCACCGTAGGCATAGATACAGTATTGGCTCAAATCCCCCAAAACTTCTCTCAGGCGATCTACTTTTTCTTGACCGTAGCAATTCTTGCCTTGAATGCGACCTGTAAGAATACCAGACTGACTTTTTAGTTTGGTGCCAATGACGTGATCGAAGCCCATGGTCTTAGCCCAAGGGGATAAATAAGCTTCTAGAGAAGCACTGACCAAAACAGTGTAATGTCCTTGCTCTTGATGCCATCGCAGACGCCGCACAGCTTCAGGACGCAACAACTTTGGTATCTTCTTCACCGCAAACTTCTCGGTGAATCGGTATAGCTGTTGTACCGTCATTCCAGACAGGAAATGAACTATTACCGCTTCCTTGGCTTGCCAATTGGGGATTAATTTGAGAGCATATCCCGCTAATACTGGAATCATCAACAAGAGTCCTCCCCAAAACTGCAACAGTCCCGAAACAATGTAGAGAAAAGGTAGTAAAGAATCTTGCCGAGTCAAAGTGTTGTCGAAATCAAACACTGCGACGACAGGGAGTTTAGATGTTTTTAGGGTCTTACTCATTCTTTATTAGATAAAATTATCCCTTCCAGAAATTACTATCAAAAAGACGTGAATCTGGGTTATTAAGCTTACTAGGTGAGTATTTTTATCTTGATTTTTTGGTGATTTCAGCTATTCCTAGCTTCTTGCTTTTTTCTAAATTATCAGATTCGTTGTTGCGTAAACGAAGAATAAGCCAGTCAACAAAATAAGGAAGCGGTATTGTAAAGCAATAAAAAACAATTCTTCCAGTGTTAAAACTAACTGCTGATACAATAGCGACTAAAAATAGTGCTATTGGAATAAGAGGATCGGAAATATAAATCTGCCTAGAATGAGCCCGAGCAATAAGAAACATAAAAATTAAAATAACGGTGGGAAATACTATCGTGAGTAACCCCTTCAAAGAAAGCATCATTTCGATTTGGTAGAAAAAACTAGGAATATATGTTGAAACATTTAGCTGATTGCTATTTCCAGGAACTGCCACGAATTTTCTAACCAACAAGTAAACCAAAAAGCAGCAAAACGCTGTCGCTGATAAAAATACGTTTCTATAATCAATTCTTTTTGCCAATATATCTGATATGCTTCTAAGAAAAAATGTGAGGAAAACAACAATAATAATTTTCTCATTCAGGAATATTGAAAATAACAGTAGGATGCTTGAAATAAGCAAATTTTGAGAATAGTAAAAAAATACTGTTATAAACAAAATACCTATAGGATCTATTCCATTGTATGCATGTACGTAATTAAATAGTATCAAAGTTAACAATGAAGCTGCTAGAGCTGTTCCTTTATTTAATTTTGATTGAAGAGATATTTTGTACACAAAATAAGATGTCAAGATAATTGATAAGTAAGAGACCAAAGCTAACGATTGTGAAGCTTTAATATATTCAATTTCAATTGAGGCATCTAAATGTGAGAACCTAAATACTGGAATCAGGTAGTAGAAAGGAATTGCCAAAATAACTGACAACGGTCGATATACAAATGGACTGATGGGAATTTTTCCGCCTTCTTCTCCTAAAATAGATAAGAGATATGGTGCGTAGTCATCTCGTAGTAACGCATCAAAAAACATGTCTCTATATATGTCCAAAAATAAAGGATATAGTATAAAAGGTAAAATCACCAGAAACCAAACCAGTTCAAATTTACGATACATTACAATATTTTTAATTTTTTTCATGTTAATTTGTTTAATGTTATTGGAGATAATTTTTCGAGACATGCTTGAAAATTTGTGAAATTAACCAACAATTTCCCTATAGTTCTTGATATCTATTTACAAATGGAATCTGAAGGGTTGGTTTGTTTAACTTTCAGTCACAAGTTCAATCGCTTAAACAGAGTTTCCGGAATCGTGCGAATGATCGACATAATCCAGAACCAAAACCAGGGTACGTAAACAATATCCTTTTTCTGTTTCAAAGCTTTCATGACAGCAGTTGCAACCTCCTCGGGACTGGCTACTAAAAACATCCCTGGTTTACCAAAAGTCATCTTGGTATCTACAAAACCAGGTTTCACCGTCATGACATGAACGCCAGATTTACATAGACGGTTGCGCAGTCCCTGAAGAAAAAGACTTAAAGCTCCCTTAGCCGACCCATAGATATAATTGCTCTGGCGACCTCTGTCTCCAGCTACAGAAGAAATGCCAATGATAAAACCACTTCCCTGTTGTTCCAGATAATTAGCTACATGAGTCAGCACAGATACGACCCCAGTGTAATTGGAGTGAATGATTTGCCGTGCATGGTCAAATTTCACCTGAGCCTGTTGCTGGTCGCCCAATTCTCCCAGGGACACTACCACGCCATCTAAGCGACCTAAATGGTCTAAGGCTTTCTGTACCAGTTCGGGGTGAGGGTCATAATCGAGCGCCTCAAAGGTACTCCAAGAGATGGGAACCTGATATCGAATCGCGATATCCTTGGCAACCCGCTCGACCTCAAATCCATCCCGAGCCGCTAGGTGTAGTGCTGCTCCCTGCTGTGCCATTTGACGAGCCAATGCCCGAGCAATGCTAGAAGTTGCTCCTATCAATAGAACGGCTTTTCCTTTCATACCTCTACTCCCTTCCTAACTGGCTCAATTTGCAAGCGCTGGGACAAGGCAGAAGAAAAGCGGTTGTTAGGGTCAACTCGGGACTTCACCTCCAGCCATTGAGGAAACTTGGGATACATCGCCCGAAAAGCTTCTGCACTCAAACGAGCATCTTTAGCGAGATAAACCCGCCCTCCATACTGAATGACCAATTGATCGAGTTGGTCGAGAAATTCCCACAGTCCGGGTTTAACTGGCATATCAAGTGCCAAGGTATAACCAGGCTTTGGAAAAGATAGCCATCCTTCCTGGGGTCCCAACCGCTTGAGTACGGCTAAGAAAGAGCCCCAACCCTTCTGACTGCATAACTGAAGTATGCGTGTCAGTGCCTCTCTGCTCGCTTCAGTAGGCAATACGCATTGATATTGAACAAATCCTCGCTTGCCATACAGCCGATTCCACTCCCACAGGAAGTCCAGGGGATAAAAGAAAGAATCATAATCGCTTATTGACCTAACTTGTCGGGAGCGCTGTTTAGCGTAGTAGAGTCCATTGAAGGCACTCATAGTGTAGCGGTTGAGCAATCCAGCAGGCAAGTCAAAGGGCACCTTGAAGTTGCGTTTTGGTTTTAGCTGTAAGGGTTTGGCTTGTTGCTTTAAAGGCAGGTCTTCCAGCGGAGCATGATTACCAAACATTAAAATACTGCGTCCTAGAGACTTACCAGAGGCAAGACAGTCTATCCAAGCAACTGAATATTGATATTGTGGTTCAAATTCCTCAAAGATAGCAAATGCTTCATCTAAATTATTAGCCTTAATATTGTGGGTTTTAATGTAAGCAGTTTGAATCGGGCGCAGGGATAATTCCGCTTCTGTAATGATTCCCGTCAGACCCATGCCTCCTACTGTTGCCCAGAAGAGCTCGCTATTCTCCTGGGGGTAACACTGTATGGTTTCTCCAGAAGCCAACATCAATTTCAGGGAATGAAGGTGGCGAGAAAAAGAGCTGTCCCGATGGTGATTTTTGCCATGAACATCAAAGGCAACCGCACCACCAACGGTGACAAATTTGGTACCAGGGATGACCGCTGGAAACCAGCCCCGTGGGACGAAGGTTTCTAAAATCTCCTTCATCGTCACTCCCGCTTCACAGCGCAGTAAACCCGTCTGTTCGTCGAAGGCAAGCATGCGGTTTAAGCGTTCGGTGAGTACCGTATTGCCTTGGGCGTTGAGGGCTGCATCGCCATAGCTACGACCTAAACCTCTGGCAAGAAAAGATGTATCTGGAGATTCCTGAAGAAGCTTGCTGCAAGACGAAAGTTTTTCTGGGCGCTGGAGATAGCTCTTAATTACAGGATATCTTCCCCATCCTGAGAGTTGGTGTTTGAGAACATTTGGAGGCTTTGAATTCATATAGATTTTTCTTAAAATGTAAAATGATAATTATCTAGTTCAGTCACTACTAAAACTCATTGGATAAATCCTTGATGTTTGAGCCAAAGAATTGCCAAACACGTGAGAATCCAACCCACCACTGTTGCTAGGATAGGCAAGTCCTTTAACAAAACTTCCTCTGGTCGCTCTGTTCTCCCTCCGCGCTCAAAACCATTGCCGTTTCGCCGCATATTCTCTTGAGGATCGCTGAGTAGTTGGTAGCGAAAAATGCCATACATAACAAACGGCAGCGTTAGCATCATCCAGCGAGTCGATGCTCCGCCGAAAGAGGGACCAGCACTCCAAAGGGCATAACTCATCACTGCACCAGTGGTAACAGTGCTTTCCATACGTATCAACAGTGGCTGAGAGTAGTGTCGGAGTACAGAACGGGATTTGATATCGCTAATCTTTGATAATCGTAGTTCTGCTTTGCGCTTTTCAATTCCCAAAAACAGAGCCAGCATGGTCGTACATACCAAAAACCAGGGAGATACAGGCAGCTCGGTAGCCGCTGCACCAGCTAAAGCTCTCAGCAGAAAACCTGCTGCAATTGTCACAATATCTAAAATGACTGTACGCTTAAGCTTCAGATTATAGGCAACTTGCAGTATCGCATAGCTAATGAGGATGACTCCCAGGTTAGGAGATCGCAACCAACTTACAATCAGAGCACTGCTCAATAGAACGGCTGCCATTAACAATGCTGCTGGGACACTGACTAATCCAGCAGCAATCGGTCGCTGGCACTTGACAGGGTGCATGCGGTCTGATTTGACATCCGCGATATCGTTAAGTAGATAGAAGGCACTAGAAACACAGCAGAACAAGACAAACGCCAGAGAACTGCCTAGAAAAGATTGCCAATTGATGCTAAAAGCAAATAGCGGCGCAGCAAAGACGACTAAATTTTTGGTCCACTGGCGCGGTCTAAGAGCTGCTATGTAGGGAAATTTTGTCTGCCTAACTGCTATTTTGACCAGAGGATGTTTTGGAGGTGATAGATTTTGGTTTCCCACAATTTTATTTCAGGTTCTAGAAAAACTCATGACTTATAGTAAGTATTTTTACTGAGAAAATCCATACAAAACAATAGACTTTATCGGAATTAATGGAGAAAGTGAAGTGAAAGCTTTACCAGTAAAGGCTTTTGAGAGTTTGATATTAAAATAAGCTTTTCATCATCAACAATAGAAGCTCTGACTATGGATAGAAGGTGGCAGTTGGTGTTGGATTGTCTTGATTGTGAGGTAGCTCCCTTTTCTCAGGCGACTTTGGTAAGATTTCGACAAGCTTTGATCATTCACCAACTTGACCGACGATTGATAGAACGAACTGTTGAATTAGCCTTTAAGACCAAAAAGTTTGGCGGAAGACAATGCAGAGGCTTCAGTTACAGAAGCGCTCTCTCTTGACTTGGAGCATCAGAAAGCTTCCTTGAGCGAGTTACACATTGAGCGAGCTTACCTGAGTAGTTCCTGGGTCAAAAATCGCGACCCAGAGTTGACGGTTTATTGTAAAGCTTGGCGGGTATCTAACGGCAGTAAATTTGCCAAATCTGCTTTTGTTTTAGATTGGGAATCGGGGACAATCACCTGTCCTAATCAGGTCAGTTTACCCTTTCGTGAGGGAGGGAAAGTACAGTTTCCTGAAACTACATGTCTCAATTGTCCTCTCAGAAAAAACTGTACTACAAGTAAGAAGGGTCGTAGTATTTCGATTCATCCGGATGAGAAGTTTATTGCTGAACTTCGGGAGCGTCAATTAACTCCCACGGGGCGGGCTAAATTACGAGAACGAGTAGCTGTGGAACATAGCTTGTCACACATCGGTCGCTGGCAAGGAGATAAATCCCGTTACATCGGAGTGAGAAAAAATTTATTTGACCTACGTCGCACAGCAGTTGTTCATAATCTTCATGTACTGGTAAGGCTGTTGAAAGACCACCCAGAGCTATTTCCTTCAAAATCAGGCACTGCCTAGTTTTCGATTACTGAATCGGTGTTCTAGTCAAGAGGTTTTGAGCAGGGGGGAATAATTTTTGCCCGTTTTGGATGTTATTTAGGTGAAATACTCGTAACAGAAACCGAGTGAATCGCTCCGAGGTTGGTCACCTGATTCAAGATGCGAGAGATTAAAATAGGCTCTGGTTTTTGCGGAAGTAATTTAATGACCTCGTCAACAATATTTGAAGGCTCTATCACAAGCCTTCAAGTCCAGGATACTGAACTCTGAGTGATGGTCGTAGGCATTCAGAAGGGGAAACGAAGTATGGTAGTTTAAGAGGTGTGGAAGAAAAGCAACTACTATAAACGAATTTCATTTTGGCTCAATCAAAAAAGCTGAAAGTGTAACGAGTACTAACGGTTACAAATAATATGTCTTTTATTCAGGAAAATCTCGGAAATATTGTTAGATTATATACATCATTGCTGCCACCTAGATTAGGAGTTAAAGTAGAGTATTTTAGAAAATTCAAGAGACTTCCCGATCTCAACTCACCAAAAACCTTTACAGAGAAAATAGCTTGGAGAAAGTTATATCAACAAGATCGGCGCCATGTAAATTGGTCAGATAAACTTTATTCTAAGGAGAAAGTTTCTGAGATGTTTGGTTCTAATTATTGTTTAGAGAATTTCTGGGTAGGCTCTAATCCTGAAAATATTCCTTTTGAATCACTTATCCCTCCATATGTAATAAAAACTAATAATGGTTCTCACGATCAAACATTTGTAAGAGATAAAAATTATAATAAAGAATCAATAGTCTCATACTATAAAACTGTCTTCAAGAGAAAATTTGGTTATAAAACCCATGAATACCAATACACTAAGATAGTTCCGAAAATTTTTGTTGAACCTATGATGTTATGCGCCAATAACCAACCTCCTATTGATTATAAATTTCATATATTTTCTGGAAGCGTAGAGTTTATACAAGTTGATTTGGATAGGTTTCAGGGGCAAAAACGCGCAATATACTCTAAAACATGGGATCGTCTTCCTTTTTCATTGCTGTATCCTAACTATGAAGGAGAAGTTGAGAAACCAACTTGTTTTGATGATATGTTACGAATGGCTGAAAAAATAGGCAGTCAATTTGATTATGCTCGTGTCGATTTTTACGAGTATGAAGGAAGGGCTATTTTTGGAGAAGTCTCATTTACTCATGGTGCGGGATACGAAAAATTTTTACCTGAACACTATGATAGTGTTTATGGAAAGAAATGGATTCATGCAGAAACAAGTCAAATTAAGAGAGACACTTAACTAAAGTCTTCAGCCTAGTGGTAGAGTGCGGAAATAAAGCGGGAGTTAAAGTTATAAAGTTTTCTTTTTTTTTGCGGTCGCCAATATCGCTGATTTCGCAACACTAAAGAACTACATCTGTGGGGCTGATGGATGTGGGTTTAAAAGAAGTTATTGGTTGGTAGATATTTGTAACTCGTGTTTTACCATTTGGAAGTGCGATCGCTGGCGCAAAAAAAGACGCATTTTACTATGTTGAAACACACTATGATGGCAATACTGAAAAGTTCTTTACCCTAGGTGAAAAATGAACTCAAATTATTTTAGATCCCATCCTCAAGGAAGCGAATATCGATACTCACAAGTCTCATATCCTTGAGATTGGTTGTGGAGTAGGTCGTTTTAGCCGCGCATTTTCCCAGCGTTTTCAGCAGGTAACTGCTATTGATGTTTCTGAAGAAATGATTTATCGAGCCAGAGATTTACATCCGTCTAAAGTGTATTCTAATTTGAACTTTCAAGCTACAGATGGTATTTCAATGGATTTCATATCTTCTGACAGCATTGATGTTGTTTTCTCTTATGAGGTCTTTCAACACATGCCTTCGCCAGAAATTATTTTGAAAAATCTGTCAAAAACTTATTGAAAAAGCTTATTCCAAAGACGATATTGCAAGATCGGGTTTCTGATTCTTTAACCTACGATACGACTTGGAGGGGCGCTGGGTTAAGTAGTCAGCAAATTCAAGAATTATGTCAAGCAGCAAATCTAAAGTTTATGAAGCTTATCGATGACCCAACTCATGATTCTGGCAATCGCGTTTTTCTGCTTGCTAAACCGGCTAATTGAAAAATTAAACCGCATCTACTACTCTGTCAATCTTGAATGAGGGATAAAATTAGGGAAGATAATCGAGCAAGCGATCGCAGATGCGAAAAGCTGGCACAGATACCGAAGAAAAAATATATTGTCACTCAAGGCTAAAAGTCCAATATGGGAGTATATTTATCGAATTGTTACCAGATGCCCATCTGGAGTGCAAAAGTTACCATTAAATCTATCGACCTGAACGCGAATTCGGGTGTATAATGAGGCACTAAAAACAGCGATCGGCTGTGCTGGTACGTGGAGCGCAATCGCTTGATTTAGGCAAGATAAGTCTAATATACAAAGATATGATTTTCGACTATATTTAACTTTTGGGGGGTTTGGGGGGCGATAAGTCCCGCGCTCTAATCTTTGATTGAGCGTCGGGATACATGGACACCCCAAGGCAATTTAAGGGTTCGATGCCCTGAAAATTGGCAATCTACCAATAAAGCAATTCTGTGGCAGCATACTTTCATGATTCTAAATTATCGATACCGCATATACCCAGATTCGCAACAAGTAGAACTGCTCAATGAGTGGTTAGAAACCTGTCGGATCTCTTATAATTATGCGCTTCGAGAATTGAAAGACTGGATAGCTTCGCGTAAGTGTCCGATCAATCGGTGCAGCTTAGAATCAGAATATATTATGGCTGCGGACTATCCGTTCCCCAGCTATCACCAACAACAAAACAATTTACCTAAAGCTAAGAAGAAGTTTCCCAGGCTCAAATCAGTTCCTTCGCAGGTTTTACAAACCAATATTAGAAGATTGCATGATAGCTGGGATGCTTTTAGAGCCAGAGGATATGGTTTTCCAAGGTTTCGGAAATTGGGACGAATGAAGTCTATTGTGTTTCCTCAATTCAAAACCAACCCTTTGACTGGCTGGCAAATTCAACTACCAAAACTAGGTAAAGTGCCGATAAATTTGCATAGACCAATACCTGATGGCTTTGTCATTAAGCAAGTCAGGGTAGTGAAAAAAGCAGTAGGTTGGTTTGCAGTGGTAGCAATAGAATCGGATAGTTCCCTTCCTAGTCCTGTGCCTCATGGTCATGCTATCGGTATAGATGTCGGCTTGTTATCTTATGTAGCTACATCAGATTCGTATACCGAACCTAGACCTAAGTTTTTCAAGACAGCCCACAGTCGGTTGAAAGTACTACAAAAGCGTCTGTCTAAAAAACTGAAGCGAGGGAAGAACTATGAGAAAGCTCGAATCAAAGTAGCCAAGCAACATAACCACATAGAATTCAAGCGTACTGACTATCAATTCAAACTCGCCCATAGATTATGCCATATGGCAGAGACAATTTATTTAGAAGATTGTGACTTTCGTCTCATGGCAAAAGGATTCTTGGGTAAGCATACAATTGATGCAGCTTTTGGCAAACAAAGAGACATCTTGGAATATGTTGCTCGAAAGAGAGATGTATTTGTGGGCAGAGTAGACCATCGTGGAACATCGCAAACTTGCTCGAATTGTCGCTCTCAAGTCAGGAAAAAACTATCGGATAGATATCACCTTTGCCGAGAATGTGGTTATGGAGTAGATACTCCTGTAGACCGCGACATAGTGTCAGCGCAAGAGATCTGTAATAGAGGCGAAGAAACGTATCGGGGGACTCCCGAAAAGCAAGAAATTGGCTCTCAAGTCGTACTGTCGGGCAACTTGGTTGTAGATAAGTGGCGCAACTCAGCTAAGGCTGTCAGGGGAGCAAGATCCATTAGCGATAATGGAAGCCAGCACCGTAATCTTTGATTCGGTGTCTGGAGGATGTCACTACTCCATCGACAATATTTTAATGAATAAACTACAAAAATAGATATGAGGATTTTGTTTCTGGATCAAAGTGGTAATTTAGGAGGAGCAGAATTATGCCTTTTGGATCTGGCAAAACTTTACCGAAATTCCTGTTTAGTTAGTTTATTTGTTGATGGCTTATTTAGAAAAGCTTTGGAACAACAGCAAATTCCAGTTCACATTTTATCAACTAAACCCATCCCAATTAATAGAGATAGCAGTTCATGGCAGATAGTTAGTAACATAAGCCAACTTATTCCCTTAATTAGAGAAGTAGCCAAACTTAGCCATGCCTATGATTTAATTTACGCTAATACTCAGAAAGCAATGGTTGTGGGAACCATAGTTAGCTTGCTTACGAGAAAACCTTTGGTGTATCATTTGCATGACATTCTTTGCCCTCAACACTTTAGTCGAGCTAATCGCCAGCTAGCAATTTTATTAGCCAATAATTTTACCGATCTAGTGATTGCTAATTCTCAAGCCACTAGATCGGCATTTATCGCCGCAGGGGGCAACTCCAAACGAATCCAAGTAGTCTATAATGGTTTTAATTTCAAACAATATCAATACCAACCCCAAAAGGCTAGCCAACTCAGACAACAACTCAATTTAGAGGGACATTTTGTTGTCGGTCATTTTAGCCGTTTATCTCCCTGGAAAGGGCAACATGTTTTAATTGAGGCTTTGATCTACTGTCCAAATACGGTGGCAATTTTCGTAGGAGACGCTCTATTTGGCGAACACGAATATGTCGAGGAGTTACATCAGCAGGTGGAACAATTAGGGCTAAAGGAGAGAGTTCGTTTTTTGGGCTTTCGTTCGGATATCCCGCAACTAATGTCCATGTGCGATCTAATTGCCCATACTTCTACTGCGCCAGAACCTTTTGGGCGCGTCATAGTAGAGGGAATGCTGTGTGGTAAACCCGTGATAGCTGCTGCTGCTGGAGGAGTTTTAGAGTTAATTGCCAACGGTCAAACGGGTTGGTTAACTACCCCAGGAGATGTGCAGCAACTGGTCGAAATTATCAAGCAATGTCAAAAACAACCAGAACTAACCAAAGCGATCGCAGATGCGGGAAAAATTGCGGCTACTCGACATTTTAATCTAGCCGATATACAACAGCAAATCAATCATTTATTATGCCAAGCGTTCGACTTTCCAACTGAGCCATAATCAACCTGCTGCTTTTGGATACCATATTGGAATATAGAAACACCTAAACCGATAAAATAAGACTTAACTGAAATTTTATTTAATTCGCGGTATTTAATATTTAGCATTTAGTACATCCAGATGAATTCAAAGCTAATTATCTAATCTAACCGAAAATTTCAAACAAACTACAAAAATAGATATGAAGATTTTGTTTTTAGATCAAAGCGGTAAATTAGGTGGAGCAGAGTTAAGTCTTTTAGATTTGGCAAAATTTTACCAAAATTCTTGTTTAGTTAGTTTATTTGCCGATGGTTTATTTAGAGAAGCATTAGAACAATATCAAATTCGCGTTCGTATTCTATCCTCCCATTCACCCAAAATTAGTAAAAATAGCAATTTTTGGCAAAGTATCAGTAAAATAGGACAACTGATCCCCCTAATTAGTGAAGTAGCTCAACTTAGTAATAATTATGACCTAATCTACGCCAACACCCAAAAAGCAATGGTGGTAGGGGCAATATCTAGTTTCTTGACTAAAAAACCGCTAGTGTATCATCTGCGGGATATTCTCTCTTTAGAGCATTTTAGTCGTGTTAATCGTCGAATAGCTGTATTACTAGCAAATCGCTTTGCCGACTTGATTATTGCTAACTCAAAGGCGACAAAAGAAGCATTTATCGAGGCTGGAGGAAAAGAGGAACGAGTTCGAGTAGTCTACAACGGTTTTAATCTAGAACAATATCAAAACTCAGACAATTCGGACAATAATGTTACGCAACTCAGACAAAAATTCAACCTAGAGGGGCATTTTGTCGTCGGTCATTTTAGCCGTTTATCCCCCTGGAAGGGTCAGCATATCTTAATCGAGGCTTTAACCCATTGTCCAGATGCGATCGCAATTTTGGTAGGAGATGCTCTATTTGGCGAATACGAATATGTAGAACAGCTACATCAACAGGTTAAGCAATTAGGGTTGGGTGATCGCGTTCGTTTTTTAGGCTTTCGTTCGGATATTCCGCAACTGATGTCCATGTGCGATCTGGTTGCTCATACTTCCACTGCTCCCGAACCTTTTGGGCGCGTCATTGTAGAAGCAATGCTGTGTGGCAAGCCAATAGTTGCAGCAGCAGCAGGAGGCGCTGTAGAGCTAGTTGAGAATGGTCAAACGGGGTGGCTAACTCCTCCTGGAGACGTGCTGAAGCTAGCGGAAATTATCAATCAGTGTCCAACTCAGCCAGAAGCGACAAATGCGATCGCGACGGCGGGAAAAATTGCTGCTACTCAGCGTTTTAATTTATCCGATATAGAACAGCAAATCGATAGTTTATTATGCCAAGTTGTCTGTAAAAAATAAACAGCCTGACGGGAGAGTCTGATAATCGCGCGATCGCTTTCTTAAATAACAGCCTAGGCTAGGTTGGCTCACCTTCCCTGGAGACGTATCAGAAATATTGAACCAGTTATATAATCTGATCTAACTAAGTTAAGCTAACTACATAATGAAGACTTTACAAATAGGCATGGGCTGGTTTCCCGAACAGTCAGGAGGTGTAACCCGCTATTACTATGACTGTATTCGCTATCTACCAGACGCTGGTGTCGATATACAGGGATTAGTAACTGGTTCTGAGCGAGTGGCGACTGTTACTCAACAACAAATAAAGGCTTTTGCACCCACTGAAGCTTCACTGTTAAAGCGTTGGCGGGGAATCAGACAGTCCGTTAGGCAGCAATTGGCAACAGCAGAATACGATTTAGTTGTGGCACATTTTGCTCTTTATGCTTTTCCGATTCTCGATCTACTGAGAGATCTTCCTTTAGTAATACACTTTCACGGTCCTTGGGCATTGGAGAGCGATGCAGAAAGCCAAAAAGCCCTAGCAGTTTGGTTCAAAAAAAGTCTAGAACAAATTACCTATCGTCGAGCCAGTAGTTTTATTGTCCTTTCTCAAGCCTTCCAAGATATTCTGCATCAAGAATACGGTGTACCACTTAAAAAAATTCACATTGTTCCTGGAGGGGTAGATTTAAAACAGTTTGCAGTTTCTATTGCTCCTGCTGAGGCCAGAAGTAAACTTGGTTGGGAGCAAGAGCGATCGATTCTCTTTTGTGTACGACGACTGGCTCAACGAATGGGATTAGAAAATTTGCTCTCAGCGATCGCTCTTGTCAGAACTCAGTATCCAGATGTTCTATTATACATTGCGGGGAAAGGTGCTTTAGCTGAGACTTTGCAGACACAGATAACCGAATTAAATTTAACTAACCATGTCCGTTTGTTGGGTTATTTACCTGAAGAACAATTACCGATCGCCTATCGGGCAGCTAATTTTTCGATTGTACCCACTGTCTCCTTTGAAGGGTTTGGATTAATCGTCATTGAATCTTTAGCAGCGGGAACACCGATATTAGGAACACACGTTGGTGGCATACCCGAAATCTTAAAGCCTTTTTGTGCAGATTTACTGTTTGAGGATACTTCGGTCGACAAATTAGCCCAAGGAATTGTGGAAGCACTATCGGGGAAGCGTCAATTGCCAAGCAGTAAGGCTTGTCAAGCCTATGTCAGAGCAAACTACGCTTGGTCAGCGATCGCACCACAAATTAAATCAGTTTATCTTTCTTCCAGTACGCAGTCGTAGATAAAAGGCACCAAGAGCAGAACGAGAAGATTCAAGGATTGAGGCGATCGCATTGAGACTAAGATTTTCTTTGATTGATTAGCCGATTCTGCCACTAATATAGTCTTCCGTTTGCTTGTTAGCTGGCTGATTAAAGACATCTTTAGTTTGACCAAACTCGATTAACTCTCCAAGATACATAAAGGCTGTTAGCGATCGCGTTATTTTTGCTGTTGAGACTAAAGCTGGGCGATCGCAATTTTCGCAGATAGTAGACTCCTGATATTGGATTGACTGATTCAGTCTCCTAAGCAAATACCCAAACCCCTCGCAGTTTTAACCAGTGTGTCTTGAGGATCTACTGCTCGATAGTCTTTGATCGCTTCAGCAATGGGAATACTAGTTACCTGTCGATCCTGCCATGCCACCATGCGATCGTATTTTTCTTGGGCAATTAAATCCACTGCTGCTACGCCAAAAGCTGACGCGAGAATCCGATCTAAAGGAGAAGAAATCCCTCCCCGCTGAGTATGACCTAAAACAGTTACTCTTGTCTCAGCACCGCTTTTTTGAGTAATTTGTTCGGCTAGGTATTGACCAATTCCGCCTAAGCGACAATCAGCAAAATGACCTTTTTGCAAAACATCTCCCGACTCGGTACATACAGCTTCGGAGACTACGGCGATAGAATAATCTTGTCCTCTAGCTTGCCTTTTCTGGATATGCTGACAAATATTTTCAATTTTATAGGGAATTTCAGGGATCATAATCATGTTTGCCCCTCCAGCAATGCCTGCGTTGAGAGCAATATGTCCCGCATCTCTACCCATCACTTCGAGGATCATGACTCGGCTATGACTGGCAGCAGTAAAATGAAGTCGATCAATCGCTTCAGTAGCAATATTAACCGCCGTATCAAAACCGATGGAACGTTCGGTTATTCCCACATCATTATCAATAGTTTTGGGAATACCGACTAAATTAATTCCCCCTTGCTGTGCCAACTTGCGGAGAATAGCCAAGCTGCCATCTCCCCCAATGCCAATCAAGGCATCTAAATCTAACTGTCCATATCCTTCGATAATTTCCGATGAGCGATCAATCAAAGCACCGTCAGGCATGGGGAAAGCAAAAGGATCTCCTTTGTTAGTTGTGCCTAAAATTGTTCCCCCCATAGTTAAGAGGCTATCAACCTTCGTTACATCTAGGGTCATTGCTTCGGGAGGACGACTCATCAAGCCATGAGTTGCCTTACAAATTCCTAATACTTCCCAACCATAGACATTTACGGCACAGCGAGTTACAGCCCGAATCACCGCATTTAAACCCGCGCAGTCACCACCGCTGGTCAAAATACCAATTCTTTTTCTTTCTGGCATTTAATTAGACTTTAATTTATTTACCTTCTAATTTTTCTGCCAGATGGTTACAAAAGCTACAAAATTAATAAAATTTTCATAAATTCATGGTTGATTATAAATATTAAACACGTCTGTGTCTTTCTCGGCTTCCTTGTCCTATCTCACATCAACTTTTCTTACTGCCAGATCTCAAATAGAGATATTTTCTGCTTATTTTTGGTGATTAATTTAAAGTAAAAATACAGTAAACATTTTATCTGGAGATTACAAAAATGTTTTTTCAATTGTGCCAGTCTTGTTTTAATCCCGAATCTAATTCACCTTCAACCTGGAGACAACGTAGACTAAAATTTCTTAAATTCATGCGCGACGATCTAGAGACACGATTGGCAGCTATCAATGCCGCGATCGCGACAATAGAAAGACAAAGCAATCAGGAAGAGGTTTAAGGGAAATTATTTATAGGACAAAATCAACTCTGTCCGTTATTCATTAGGGCGTGTCGTCTGCGCTTTGCCACAAAGGCGCATAGTTAGCCGCATGTCGTTTAAACCGCCCGTCTCTTCAATAAATTGAGAATAAATTGAGAGAGATGTTAGTTTATAACCCAGAGGTAGGAAAATTATTGAAGCAGATCAATGAACGATAATTTTCTTTAGCTTTAGTAATGGTCAAAATCATCAAACAGACGGTATCAATGCAGACTCGCGATCGCGTAAGATTGGATGCAGATATTTATCGTCCCGATACTGAGGAAAAGTTGCCGATTTTGTTGATGCGTCAGCCTTACGGTAGAGAAATTGCCTCGACGGTAGTTTATGCCCATCCCCGCTGGTATGCAGCCCAGGGCTATATTGTGGTGATTCAAGACGTACGAGGCAGGGGGACATCTCAAGGGGAGTTTGATTTATTTACCCACGAAGTTGCTGATGGCTTAGATACAATCAACTGGGTGTCACAGTTGCCCGATAGTACGGGAAAGTTAGGAATGTATGGGTTTTCCTATCAGGGAATGACCCAACTATATACCGCAGCACATCAGCCAGACTGTTTAAAAGCGATCGCCCCAGCCATGGTGGCTTATGATCTTTATACTGATTGGGCTTATGAAAATGGTGCATTCTGCTTGTATGCTAATTTAGCTTGGGCAATTCAATTAGCAGGGGAAACGGCACGTCTGAAAGGAGATGAAGCAGCTTATTTAGAATTATACACAGCCTCCCGTAATTTACCCTTCAATGGCTCGATTCCTGCTAATCCTGAACTTTTGCAAAGATTAGCCCCTGACTCTTTTTATTATCAGTGGTTAAATAATCCCGATCCTGGTGCTGAATATTGGCTAAAGCGATCGCCAAAACATTTGTTAGACAATATAGATCTTCCGATGCTGCACGTCGGGGGCTGGTTTGATCCCTATTTGCGGGGAACATTAAACTTGTATCAGGCAATGGTAGCCCAGTGTAGGCAACCCCAGCATCTTTTAGTTGGACCTTGGGCGCATCTTCCTTGGGGTAGAAAACTAAGTGCAGTGGACTATGGCATCGAGGGGCAAAATCCGATTGATGAAATTCAGATCCGCTGGTTCGATCATTGGCTCAAGGGTTATGATACAGGGCTATTAAACGAGTCTCCAATTTCTCTATTTGAAATGGGTAGCAATCAATGGCGAGAATTTGATAATTTACCCCGTAAGCAAACAACTTATTATTTAGCTAGTGATGGGCAAGCCAGTATCAGAGAAGATAGCGGCATCCTGTGGGAATATGAAGAGGAGATCGATGCTTCTCCCCGCGAATTGTTAGCAACCGATCTCAGTGAAATAATTACAGAATTTGATAATAATACGGATGTTTTAGTCCATGATCCTTGGCGACCAGTACCTGCATTAGGAGGACATGCTAGCTATCCTGGAGGATCTTGTGACCGCTCTATCCTAGACTGTCGATCAGATATCTTAACCTATACTTCTGCTCCTTTAGAATCAGATTTACTTATTGTTGGGACAATAACTCTAGAAGTTTATTACACTACAGACAAACCCAGTTTCGATCTCTGTGCTGTATTGTCTACGGTAAACTCAGGGAGTAAGGTGTTTAATTTCACTCAGGGGTATATTCGCGTAACTTCCGCCGACTTAGATGCCGCACTAGTTAAAATTCCTTTACAGGCTACCTGTATGTGTCTTGTAGCAGGGGAAAGCTTACGTCTAAGTCTTAGTGGAGCTTGTTTTCCTGCCTATCCTGTAAATCCTGGTACTGGTAAACTACCTCACGAATCACGTTTAATAGATCAGTCGATCATCACTTTATCAATTCATTCAGGGAGTGATTATCCTTCTCGATTAATTATCGACAAGTAATTCTTGCCCTCAGTTAACCACAACTGGATAATTAGGAGTGGGATTTAATGGGCAGCTAAAAACATAATTACCCGCAGTCAACTCAACTTCATAATCCTTCGTTGTCCCCTGAGTTAAACCTCCCCCACTAACTTTAGGTAAACTAACTTTCTTAATCCCTTCTCCTCTTAGATAAAAACCGAGAGGATAGGGAACATTAACATTGGTAACACGGAAAATATATTTTCCTGGCGCTAAATTGAGCGGTTTGAATCCAGATTCTCTGTTGGCTAAAGTATCAGAGTTTATTTTCTTACAATCTTCAGCACTTTTTGGTTGATACTTGTAATCCTGGGATTCGACTTCGAGAAACTGACAACCAACCTGAGTGAGATCTATTATTGTTGCTATAGATGTACTTGACTCAGAAGACTGTTGAGATGAATTATCGCCAACTTGATTGCTTGAGCAAGCTGCAAGAGAAAATAGTAACAGGCTGCTGTAAACAAAAGATTTGTATGACATGATTGGTGATCGCTAGAAGTACTGTAGAGTTATAGATTAGCTTCCTTGAGATCTGTCTTACTCAAAAACTAAAATAATCTTAAATAAGATTTAGTTAAGAACTGTCTCAACTTGTCACACTATTGATTTAAACTCCGCAACTTTTTGGCAAACTTGAAGTCAATCAAGTTTAGGAGTAGCATCTTGTCTTGGAAGCGTTTAGATAACCGTCAACCTAGTCAGCTTCGCCATCATCGGTTTGAATTGGATTTTGTCGAAAACCCTTTGTCTTCGGTAATTATAGAATGTGGTAAGACAAAAGTTCTCTGTACGGTGAGCATCGAAGATCGAGTTCCGAAATTTTTGCTCAACACTGGTCAAGCTTGGCTTACGGCAGAATATAGAATGCTACCAGGAGCGACGAATACCCGCCATGCACGGGAGTTAATGAAGCTTTCGGGACGTACCCAAGAAATTCAACGGCTGATTGGGCGAAGTTTGAGGGCGGCAATTAATCTCAAGGGGTTAGGGGAGAAAACGATTACGATTGATGCTGATGTTCTTCAAGCTGATGCAGGAACACGTACCGCCTCAATTACAGGAAGCTATGTCGCTCTAGCTCATGGAATTAACAAACTAATTGCAGCAGGAGAGTTAAACAGATCTCCCTTGATTGAACCTGTGGCTGCGGTATCGGTAGGCTTAATTGATGGAGAAGCATTATTAGATCTCGATTATCCAGAAGATGTGGCAGCAGATGTAGATTTAAACGTAGTGATGAACGGGAAACTAGAACTGATTGAAATTCAAGGGACGGCTGAGTCTAATAGTATGACGCGATCGCAATTAAATAAAATGCTAGATTTAGCAGAGAAGGGAATTAAAAAATTACTCGAAGCACAACAGTATGTGTTATCAGGTAAACAGTAATAGGCACAAAATAAGATAAGTTATGAAGCTTGAATCCAAGACAAAATCAACAAATATTTGGGATTATAAACCTGGTTGGTGTCAACCTTGGTCAATTATTTTAACTGGGCTGGCGATTATCGCTGTTAGCTGGCTGATCTTACACAGTGTTTGGCTTACTGTTGCGATCTCTCTACCTATTGTTGCCTGGTGGGTTTATTTTTTAATTCTTTATCCCCAAGCTTTCGCTGAGTATGTAACTTCGCAACAAGCTAACCAAGTCGAATAAATAAGCATATAAAAAATAAGCATATTTATCTTGCCAAAATTTATGACCTAATGGGACTTATTAATCACAAGTAACTGTGATCTAAATTGAGGCAAAATAACTTTAAATCAACCAGAATTGTATTGAGAGAAGAATATAAAACATAGTATAAAAATAGGCTCGAAAATGGCTAACAAAGAAAGAACCAATCAGATAAAAATTACCTTGCCTTTGATAGCTTTATGTTTACCTTTATTTGTCAATAATTATGTTAAGGCAGAGAATGGTTGTCCTTATGAAACTTACCTTCGTGTTGACAATAAATGCGTAGATATTTCTCATAAAGGATTAAATGATCTTACCGAACAACTGGATAAAAATGCTGTTAAAGAAGTAAATCAAGAAATTGAAGAAGTTAGCCAAGAGCTAGAAGATTTGAGTGGAGAACTGGAGGAGTTTTGCAAAGAAGAGCAACCTGAAACCTCTGCCCAAGTTGAAATTATGGAAGATGTTTGTCAATATTAGATCTTCGGTGTAGGTGAGCTTATCCTGTGTGAGCGAGAAAACCTAAGTGCTTATAGCCGCTGGAATCAGATTGAATAGCCTCAACATTTAATCTTTAGCAGGCTGTTTTGTTCGTTCTTCAATCTCTTCTAAGGTTTTTAATAAAATACGTTTTGCTTGCAGGTTCCAACCCCATTTTTGAATATTAATCGCCAGAGGTATGCCAATTGCAGGAGCCAAAAAATCCACAGGCTGACGTAGAGAAATGCCAAACAGTAATCCTAATCCCGCAATTCCCCAGAAGGGTAAAGCTACAGTTTGACGCTGTTGTTCAATTAACTTCTCCAAAAAACCTTGGGGCATTAATTCTAATAATTCTTGCTTGACTTCCTGTTGTTGTGCGGGAGTCACGGAGATACCAATTTTACGTCGCAGTCGTTCGATCTTGCGAGCATCGGTACTGTATACGGCTAGTTCATCTTCCGCTAGAGAAATTAAACGCTCTAATTGTGACATTGATTAATATTGAATTCCAACAAGTAATACCTCTAGTAGAGGAAAAAGCTGGTCGATAGGAAATAGACTGGAAAAATTTATCTATTGTGTATATTGAACACAGCCTAAGTAAAGATTATCACTCTTCCGATCCCAGATTTTCCTTGCTACTAAATGTCTTATGATAATTAGCACCAAACAATTCAACTTATTCCATGCTTTTTTCTCCTCAATTAACTGCCTTGGCTACCTATCTCGCTGGAGAGTTTAGCAATCAATCCCAGGCTTTAGAAGAACCAGCTTGGTATGTTAATTTGCGCCTCTGGATACGCACTGTGCCTATTTTTACTGATGATAGCATTACTTTATTCGCGGAACAGGCTAATGTTAACAAACTCGATCAACCTTATCGTCCTAGAATTCTTCGCCTGAGACAAAGAGAAACAATAGAAGTAGAGTTTTATATGTTTGAAGATCTGGCTACAGCAAGAGGTGCGGGACAAAATAAAGATTTAATTGAACAGATAACTCCAGAAAAAATCAAGTTCTTATCTAACTGTACCCTCAAGGTGAAGACAAAACAGTTAAATAATGGAACATACTGTTTTGAAACTACTCCCATGACACAAGAACCCTGCAAGGTTACATATCAAGGCACAACCTTTCAAGTCTTTTTAGGATTTAAAGCCACAGCGAATGAGCTACTCACCTATGATAAAGGTATTGACCCGCAAACTGGTCAAGGAACTTGGGGTGCGTTGATGGGTGCGTATCGCTTTAGTAAGCTCTAAGATTTTTCTGGAGACTTGTAGCAAGCAGTCTAATCATGAGAAAGTAGGTTTAAAGTATGCTTTTAGATGGGCGATCGCGAGAATATTAATGGACAAAATCTGGTTATTGTGGGAAATTCCTCTGGCTTTATTATCTTTTGGGTTTAATAAAGTAATGAAATTGATGATCGGTAATATATTTACCGTTTATCTTGCTGTCAATAAACAGAAAACTTCCCAATGGCGAGTACTATCAGACAAAATAATTAATGCTCCCTTGGTTTTACCTGTTTTGATGACTAAAGGACCGCGCTGGAATACCCATGCAGTCATTGGCACTTTAGGGCCATTTAAAGTAGCAGAAACTATTGCTATTGACCTGAAAACTGCCAATAAATCTTCTCGTTCTTGGATTGCAGTTGTTTATAGTTTTCCTGGCTATAAGACAGTTACCAGTATTGAATCGGAGCAGATTAATCGAGAAAGCTCTTGGTATACTTTCAAACTGCCTGCTGGGAAATATTCTTTAGGAGTTCGCTACTATAATCGCAGCGATACTATTAACTATCCTGCGATAAAAATTGACGATCGCTTGTTCGTAGAAGCATATAATATTCCTCAAGATATTAATAGTTATTATCACAATTTAATCGAGGCTAAAAACTGGTTTTATTCCAGCCTACATTACTATATTTTTACAATTCTCAAGCTGCGTAATTATTTGCCAGAATCCTTTGTCCGTAGCGAATATTTGCCTGTTGGCGCGCCTGCAACTCATTTTGCCTATAATTATTTAGATTCGCAACAAAGCCTAGAAATAGAAACTGAGCCTAAAATTATCCAGCAATTTGATATTTACTTTACTCTTTATGATCGCTCTAGCCTACCATTAACTTGGTGCGTAATCACTGAACCAAAATATGTTTTGCCACCACAGGAAACAACAGGTTATTTTCTCTTGAGAATTCGACCTAAACCTGAGTTTTTCCAGACTAATATTACAGTGAAATCTCAACTATCTAGAGTAAATAGCTCAATTCAACATTTGTATATTCAATAATTAAATGTCGTTAATTAACAAATTAATGCCGCAACAAAAAATAGCTTATAAAGCATCCTGTTAAGCAGGCGGACAATTTTATTTTGAATCTACATCACGAATGATTAATAATGGGTTCCCGATTTACGATAATGAATTGCGGTGACACCTTCAGACTGGAATACTTTGCCTTGTTTTGCCACGGCATATAGTAACCAATGATCGCCACACTCCATACGATTAGCTACCTGACATTCTACGTAGGCTAGAGCATCACTTAAAATCGGTGAACCATTCTCCGCTTCTTCTGTCGCTACTCCTGCAAAGCGATCTTCACCTGGGGCAAAGGGTTTAAGAAAATGCTTCATCAAGGGGATATGCTTGCCTTCTGGCAAAACATTTAACACAAAGCTATTGCCTTGAAATAATAAAGACTCAATCGCTCTTTCCTTGGCCACAGCAACGGTTAAACCTGGAGGATTAAAGGTGGCTTGAGATACCCAGGAAGCTAACATCGCCCCAGAAACTGCATCTTTTTTGGTAGTGACAATACACATCGAACCTACTAACCTACCAACAGCTTTGGAGGTGCGATCAACATCAGAATCAATTCCCTGAGTCTGTCTAACCTTTTTGCGATCGCGTTTGGCTTTTTTCAAAGCCTGAGCAAAGTCTGTTCCCGCTTCTTCACAGGTTTTTAGTACGGCATCGGTAGGGGTGAACTTAACTCGAATTGGTTCAAAACCAAATTTGTAGCCAGCGTTGCGAAATTTATTTTCCAGCAAGTCTACAGCTTCCCCACTCCAGCCAAAAGAACCAAATGCCCCTGCCAGTTGAGTTTTGGCTGCATTAGCTAAAACAATACCCAAAGCTGACTGAATTTGAGTTGGGGCATGCCCGCCCAAAGTTGGCGAACCCATAATAAAGCCTGCTGATTTATCGATGGCAGTTTTGATTTCTTCAGGTTTCGCTGATTCGGCATTAATGGACTCCACTGCCACTCCTGCTTTAGTAATTCCTCTAGCGATCGCCTGAGCAATAATGGCAGTATTGCCATAAGCCGAGGCATAGATCAGAGCCACGTTAGACTCTCGTTCATTCTGCTGCTGCGCCCAGGTACGATAATCAGCAGTTAATTCAATTAAGCTGTACCTGACTAGATAGCCATGTCCCGTTGCATAGATACGGGCTGGTTTAGCAGCAAGTTTATCCAAGCTAGCTATAATTTGGCGGGCATGGGGAGCCATCAAACAATCAAAATAGTAACGGCGATCTTCGGTATCTACTGTCCAGCCTTCATCGAAAACGCGATCGCCACAGACATGGCAACCAAAAATCTTATCGGTATATAAAACTTCCGTCTTAGGATCGTAGGTGCAGAGATGATCGGGATAACGGGGATTAGGTGTCGGTATAAACTCTAAAATATGACCTTGACCAAGATCGAGAGTGTCTTCTCCTTTAATAATCTGAATGTTTAATTCTACATCCGTCAAAATCTTACGTAAAGATATCGCTCCAGGGTTAGAACAAATAACGGTAATCTGGGGCGCAATTTCTAATAAAGCCTTGAGGGTATTAGCACGATTAGGATTAATATGTCCCAAGATAACGTAATCTATCTGTTTGGGATCAATTCTTGCCTGGAGAGCATCGAGAAAAATTGTCGTAAAAGATTCCCCTGGAGGGTCAAATAAAGCTACTTGCTCCCCTTCTATTAAATAGGAATTAGCGGTAGTTCCTTTTTGTAAAGCATACTCAATTTCAAACTTGAGCCGATCCCAAGTACGCGATCGCAGTACACGGGTATTAGTAGCTACGGGAAATACCTGAACATCCTTGGCTTTGTTGACAGGAGACATAAGCTTTTGTGTATCTTAATCTTTACTATGCTTAACTTTAGCTTACCAAGTTAGATCGATTTATCAGGAATTTTGGCGATCGCTTACAAAAAAACTGCACCCAGCTAAAGTTGGTGCAGTCAATGATTATGATTTAATTACAATTGAGATTGTGCCTCAAGAAATTTAAGTAGGTAGGGGCAGCCCAGTCAAGGTTAAGTTAATAAAAGCTGAAAGTCTTGCTCAGACTGGGGTAATGACCAAGGAGAAGCAAAAAGTAGATTGTTCAATTGTCTAAGTTGCTAACTAAAACCTCAAAAAAATCGAGTGGAGAAGGGAAAAAGTGATATTTTTGAGGGTTAAATCACTGGAAAATCTGGAAAAAATCGGAGCCTTGTGTTCTCAAGTTATTGAGAGCTGATATCATTAACTTCTCAGCTCGAACAGGAGTCTCCCCCCATGTGGTTCAGTCCCATTTTTGAACGCTTTGTCGAAAAGAGTCCGGTCACTGTCATCCTCAGAGCTCTGATGGAAGTCGTTCTAGCCTCCTCAAAGCTAGATGACTTATTTGAGAACACGGCACAAACAGGTTATACCAGAGAGCTACTCTTCTCGACTTTAGTTAAGATGATGACCCAGGTCGTTTGTAGTATGCGTGTCTTGTATTGGAGCAGTCTACAAAGCGATGTCCGAAATTATTCATCAATTAGGGGGAGCACGACCAGAACTCTTGCCAGGATATCGAGTGAAAATTCGTATCGGGCAATGGTCTTGGAGCCACAGAGCATCGACTGAAAGTCTTGAGAAATAACAGCTCTGGTGCTTTGCCAGGGAAATCCTTAGTCGTGCTTGACCAAGCTCTGGGACTAGCTACTGATATTTTTCCCTGTGAGGATGGTCATGCCCAAGAGCGTTCCCTATTGCCAGAGGTGTTAGAGACAGTCCAAGCGGGGGACTTATGGATCGGCGATCGCAATTTTTGTACCACCGGATTCATCTTTGGCATTGAGTCCAAACAGGCTTTCTTCCTAGTACGCCAACATCAAAACCTCCCTGGGACCCCCGAAACTGAACTAGTGCGCTCAGGAAGCAGCTGGGTGAGCGAAATTTACGGTGGCAACAATTAATTTTCGCGTTGTTTAAGTAATGAGTAATAAGTAATGAGTAATAAGTATTTACTCGTTACTCGTTACTCGTTACTCAAAGCTTCTCTATTGTTTAATTGCCACACCTTTTTTCGTTCACCCGAAGCAGCTCAGGGGGAGAAGTGTTTTCTCAGACGGGAGTGATCAGTTACGAAGGTCAGTCCTGCTGTTGTCGCCGAATTGTGGTGCAATTGGAGCAGCCGACGCGAGATGGGGAGACTTCTTACGCTCTGTTGACTAATTTACCTGAGACCGATGCGACTTCTGTGTTGGTAGCAACATTGTATCAAAAGCGTTGGACGGTAGAAACTTTGTTTCAGGTAGCCACGGAAACATTTCACTGTGAAATCAAGACTTTGGGCTATCCCTGAGTGGCTCTCTTTTCTTTTGCATGGCCTTGGTTGCTTACAACTTGTTTTCAACTCTCAAGGCAGTCCTCGCGCTTTGTTCACGGTAGCGACTGCTTAGAACAACTGTCCTATTATTACCTGGCCGATGAACTCGAAGGGACTTATCGGGGGATGATGATTGCCCTGCCTCCATCCGACTGGCAAGACTTGGGTTCCATGAGCTTGAACCCATTGTCGTCCCTGCTTCAAGACTGGGCGCGATTAGTCAAACTGTCAGCTTTTACTTCCGCGAAGAGAAAACCCAAGAAGAAAAAGCCCAAACCGCCTTATGATCCCCGCCATCCCCATGTTTCCACGGCTCGGCTAGCAGCCGAGAAACAGAAATCTCGGGCTTCGCCAAACAAATGAGTCAGGGGAGGAGGATTCGTGAATTAATGTTTTTTTTGGGACTGCCTCAAGAGGGCAAAAGAAACCTGCTGCCCAAAACAAGATAGTTCGCGAAAATTGTTTGCGAACTAATTCGGTTCTCCCACTTCCCCTCTTGTGTCTTCGGAGAGAAAGGCAGTGATTCTTGATAGATGAGTCAACTTATTAAGAATAATTCTCTATTCCTGAGAATTCTTGTCTTTGGCTCACGCCACCTTGACTGGGCTGACCGCTATTTCTCACAAATTAAGTTGAAAGCCAATTTAAAGCTTAAAAGTTGAAGATTTTTTCTAACAAGAAAAATTTGAGATACTGACGATAAAAAATCAGGTTAAATTGTGAGAAAATTCGACAAAAGAACCTAAAAATTCAGTCATTAAGAAAAATTGACCATTTTGTGAGCCTTTACTACCATAACAAACTTTGGTAATAACTCTTCTACTTCGACTCCATGATGTTTGTGTTTTATAGCAAAGGGAACGATACCAAGTAGCTTCGGGAACTAATTTTTTCGCTTCTGATAATTCTTCATCGGTCGAAAAAAATGTCGACCTTATTTTAGTAACAGGTTCAAGTCTTGACTCATAATCAGCCTTAGCTTTCTCAATAATATCGGAAGCTCTTAATTGTAATTGATTATTAGTTCCCATAGCTAAAATATAATCAAGTCTTGGCTGTTCTTCGCACCAGACCATAATCTCTTCGCGAGAATAAGCACTATCTTCTCTAATGCGCGATATGAGTATCTGACCATTTTTCTCTAATTAATCCAATTATTCTTTTTAATTCTGGTAGGGCTTCTCCTGCTGTATCTACATTAGAAGAACGAAGCTTTGCCACTAATAAATGATGACCACAGAAAATATATAAAGGGGCATAACATACTCCATGATAATAAGGATTAAAAAACGCTCCTTCTTGATTTCCATGTACTTGGTCATCCGTTACATCCATGTCTAAAACAATTTCTCTAGGTGGCTTTTTATAAGATGCTAGAAATATCTCAACAAAAGCTTTTTCAATTGCTTTGGGGTTAGGTTCTATTCTATGGTAACGACTTTCTTTCTGATTGATAATTGTTTCAGGACAATATTCTAGTCGATTAATTGTACTTTTTCCTGCCAATCCAGTTTTTTTTGAATTAATAAAATCTAGCTTATCTAAGGCAATTGCTAAGGCTGGGTCGTAGCGTAATTTATCATGGTCATTAACATCTTCATAGCCCAATCCGATGCCATAAACTCTTTGTGCTAATAACTGATGTACTGAATATTCTACATAAGATGAGTCGCGATAATCTCGAAAACATTTAGCAAATTTCTCTGTTATTTTCAGCTTTTTATCTAATTCTGCCAGTAAGACAATTCCTGCATCTGAGGTAATTCTCCCTCCAGTAAAATCAGCTATTACTTTTCTTCCTTTTAGACTTCCAAAGTTAAATTGACTGGGGCGATAATGGGTCGAACTAGGAGTCATTAAATAAATAAATTAAAATTACTTTTGTTCTTAGATTATACCTTATTTGTGTCTATTATTTTAGTCATATTTATCGATACAATAAATATATTTGCTCGATATTTATGCTAAGTAAATTGCTTTTTCTTTAAAGTTTAATTGATTTTGATACTGACTGGAACTCAAACCACAGACTGTTGT
>CALNYB010000052.1:0-115352 GCA_942490675.1 Cyanobacteriota bacterium
AAAGACAAAGGATCGTAAAAATTGGCAAGACTACTATCAGCACCACCACTACCACCGCGATATTTAGGGTTTAAATCTGCAAAAATAAGAGATGTCTGAATTAGCCAGTATTTAAACAAATCTGAAAATGGCAATGTTGTTTGTCTCCAAGTATGCATTTTCGTTTCATCAATCTGAATCAAGGGAACTATCCAAGGGGCATAGGCAATAATACTAGCTATTGAGGAGATAAGATAATTGGAGAGAGTTTTACTGATTTTAATCTGAGCTTGGCTACTGCGATCTATACTCTTGAAAGATTTAGGAACTTCAGCAATTGCAACGTAGATTCCATGAGCGATCGCCACTAAAATTGAGAAAGGAAATGTATAAAGACTTAGAGTTAAACTGGCTGCATAAATTCCCCAATCTCGTTTTCTTTGCAGTCGAATTGCTCGCAATAAGGAAGCACTAGAAATTAAAATAGTCACCGTCCACAGTACATACATTCGTACTTCCTGAGCGAAGAGAAGATGGAAAGGAGAGATTGCAATGAGCATTACCCCTATCCATGCTGCTACGGAAGAACCAAATAATTCTAAGCAGAGCCAATACATACTAGGAAATGCTAGTAAACTGATGCAAGCAGATAAACTTCTTTGCACTGTCACCGAAGACCCAAACAACTGTGTCCACCATCTTGAGAGTAAGTAATAAACAGGTGGACTCTGAGGTTCTCCATCTGCTAAAGCTCTAATTACATCTAGAGAAGTGGTTTCCGAGGTGGGGTATTGATATTTATGTAAATCTTCAATGGTAAGATCTTTGTCTTTCCAAGCTTCTACCTGCTCGCTAAAATCTTGTTTTGAATAACCAGCACTGTGAATTGAGTTGATTACTTCATCCCACCAATAGGGTTTGTTCTCAAGATTAGCAAAGCGAAAAAAAATACCGATGACCAATACAGTAACGATCAAAAATCGCCAGGGTTTGGGAGGAATTTGCCAACGTCTATCTTTAGCAAGTGGTCTTTCTGAATTTTTTAGTTGGCTAACCATCAAGTAATAAGTTTTAAATAAACTGTTATCAAAATTGATTAACGAAGCTTACAGGGGGTGAACGAAAAAAGGTGTGGGAGTTAAAAAATAAACCTGTTTAAGTAATGAGTACCACAAGGGCATAACATAATAAGTAATAAGTAATGAGTAAATACCCATTACTTATAGAGTAAAATTGAATTACCACATTCTTTTTTTACTCATGATTAATCATAACGCAAATATCAGTATTCAAGAAAGAACTGAAAACTTTGCCATCAGAGTTGTCAAAGCTTACTCTGAACTAAATAAAAGGCATTTTGATGACGCAGGTAAGGTTTTGTCTAAACAATTTTTAAGAAGCGGAACATCAATTGGAGCCAACTGTTCAGAAGCTAAATACGCACAATCGACTAAGGATTTTATCAATAAGTATTCTATAGCTTTGAAAGAGGCAAATGAAACTCTTTATTGGATAAAAATCATGATTAAATCTGAGCTAGTATCAAAAACTAGATTTCAAAAAATGATAGAAGAAAATGAAAGAATTATTAAAATATTAACCGCTTCAATAAATAAATTGAAAGAAAAATAATTCACTCTTTCTCATGGGTATTTACTCATTACTTATTACTCATTATGTTATGCCCTTGTGGCAGGGCTATTTCATTCTCAACCGTGTCATTTTGTGCATTCACGAAAATAGGTGATTTTAACTGTAAGGTAGTTTAACTATCGCTATCTGAAAGCTAGTGAAATCATTAATGAAATTTAGAATGAAATGACCCTGCCCTTGTGGTACTCATTACTTAACAGCACGAAAACTAATTTTTGCCACTGTAAATTTCGCTCACCCGCTTACAGGTAACTTACAGGTAATTGTATTTTTTGTATATATTACATATGAAGCTGCGCTAGTGAGCTAAATAACTGACGATTACGCTCCGCGTCCCAAACTAAGCACCAAACTAAGCGGTGTAAACGGGATAAATAGCCTTCGGATCGCCCTCTCAAAATCCAGACTGGTAAAGTAACTCAACTCTTTACCGCCTATGATGGCAATTACCCATTGTGCGATCGCATTATTAACAGTCAGCTATTTTTTACTAGGGGATATCAAGATTGCGATCGCCAATCCAAATCACAACAGTCGAGTTAGTTTTAATGATGAAAGTGCGATATTAGGATTTTTATAATTGGAGAGCGAAACTATGAACCAAGTAGCCAAATTAGAGACTGCTAACCAAGAAATTGAAGCATTCGAGCGGGACGGTGTTATCTGTTTGAGGGGGGTATTTGATGATGCTTGGCTGGTCAGGATGCGGATAGCAACGGAAAGAGGGCTACTTAATCCTGGTCCTAATAGTGATGATATTTACAATGGAGGTCGTTTCCTCAATGACAACTTTATGTGGACTAGGGATGAAGATTTTCGGGCTTTTGTCTTCGAGTCCCCCGCGTGCCGTCTCGCACTTCAGGTGTTGCGCTCACAGAAAATTAACTTCTTAGCCGACAATCTCTTGGTCAAAGAACCTTACGCCAACAGTCCTGTGTCGTGGCATAATGATGCACCCTACTGGCCAGTAATCGGCTCAAAATTGTGTACAATCTGGCTAGCACTGGATTCTGTGACTAGAGAAAGTGGTGCGATCGAGTATATTAAAGGTTCTCACAAGTGGGGTAAACAGTTACTTGCTCAGTCAGACCCGACAAAGTTAGTACAACGAAAAGATAACGAGTTGTTATCCTGGGATTTAGAACCTGGCGATTGTTTAATACATCACATGCTTACCCTTCATAGTTCTTCCTCCAACACCTCAAGCCGAAGAAGACGCGGTTTGGCAACGGTTTGGGCAGGTGATGACGTTACTTATCATTTTTTACCAGATACTTGGTTTCTCAGAGTTGTTGAGGGACTTGGTATTCCAGAATGCAATTCCCTACAAAATCTCGAAACTGGCGGACCGATAGATTGTGCCCTCTTTCCCAGGGTTTTACCGCGTCACGTCTGAACCGAGTCTCAGTCTCACCCCTTCATTATCATTATTTCCTGTTAAATTTCATAATTCTTGATCATGACCAGTTCTCTCTACATTAGTACCACTGAAGCAGGGAGTGGAAAAGCTCTGATTTCTTTGGGGATTATCGAGCTAATTCTCAGAAAAACCAATAAGGTGGCTTTTTTTCGACCAGTAATCAGAAAGCAGCCCTTTGGTAAGCAAGATGAAGATATAAATCTAATTCTGACTTATTTTGCTTCAAATCAATCATATGACCAAGCTTTTGGCATATATGATCAGGAAGTTCATGAACGAATGAGTCATAGCAACTACGATCAAGTTTTAGACAAAATTATTGCCAAGTATAAAAATTTAGAGCAAAACTATGACTTTATCTTGTGTGAGGGTTCTGACTATTTAGGGCAAGTCTCTGCTTTTGAATTTAATCTAAATACAGAAATTGCTAAAAACTTAGGCTGTCCCATTCTCATTTTAGGCAATGCTGATCGCCGAAATATCCAAGAAGCGATCGCGCCTGTCAAGATGTCTCTCAAATCTTATCTAGCAAAGGAATGTCAAGTTATCGGCATCGTTTTTAACAAAGCTAATACTGAACTGTCAGCACAACTAACAATTGACTTAGAAAATCAATTTGGTGATAGTAATTATTTACTTTCAGTTATTCCCTACGAACCAAAACTCAGTAGTCCGAGAGTCAGAGAAATTGCCCAACAGCTAAATGCAGAAGTTCTCTATGGAGAGAAGCGACTAGATAACTTGGTACTCGGCTACGTAATTGCTGCCATGCGTTTGGAACACGCTATTACCAGACTGAAAGAAAATAGTTTAGTCATTACTCCAGGCGATCGCAGCGATATTATCGTCGGTTTACTACAAACTCATCAATCGGTCAACTATCCTCATTTATCTGGGATGTTGCTCACAGGGGACTTGCAACCAGATGACTCGATTAGAAAACTAATTGATGGTCTTTACGATCCTCTCCCCATTCTCTCTGTCTCCACTAATACTTACGAAACCTCCGAACTAATTAAGCAGGTTAATACTTCCCTGGTTGCTAGCGATTACGCTTCGCCCTTGCCTCGAACTATGGGAGACTTGTCCTCGAATGAGGATAAACACTCGAATGGGTGTACCGATTTATCTCCAACTATGCGAGACAAGTCCTCGAATGGGGACAAAGTCGATCGCGAAAAAATCACTTTGAGTATTCAACTTTTTGACGATTATGTCAATTTGAGCCAACTAGAAGAGCAAATTAGTAACATCAAAGTCAAGGGAATTACCCCCAAGATGTTTACCTATAATTTATTGCAGCAAGCGAAGTCTCAAAAACGACATATTGTTCTTCCAGAAGGGAAAGAAATCCGAGTTCTCAAAGCAGCAGCTTTCCTTTTAAATCGAGATATTGTAGATCTTACTCTTTTGGGCAAGCCAGAGAAAATAAAACAAATCATTAATCAAAACGGCATCTCGTTAGATATTAGTCAGCTACTAATTATCGATCCTGCTAGGGCGGATAAATTTGAGTTTTATGCCGAACAATTTTATCAATTGAGAAAGCACAAGGGGGCAACCCCAGAACTTGCCCGCGAATATTTACTGGATGTCTCTTACTTTGGCACGATGATGGTTTACGCTGGAGACGCAGATGGCATGGTATCTGGTGCGGTTCATACCACTCAGCATACCCTCAGACCTGGTTTACAGTTAATTAAAACTAGGTCTGGTTTTTCTCTGGTTTCTTCGGTCTTTTTTATGTGTCTGGAAGATCGAGTCCTCGTCTATGGTGATTGTGCTATTAATCCCAATCCCGATGCCCAACAGTTAGCAGAAATTGCTATTGCCTCGGCTGATACAGCTACTGCTTTTGGTATTGAACCCAAAGTTGCTCTCTTATCCTACTCTTCTGGTACTTCAGGCAAAGGAGAACAGGTAGAAAAAGTCCGAGTTGCCACGGCGATCGCTCGTCAACGGCGACCAGATCTCAAAATTGAAGGACCAATTCAGTATGATGCTGCGGTAGATTTCACCGTTGGCTCACAAAAGATGCCCAGTTCTCAAGTTGCAGGACAAGCTTCGGTTTTGATTTTCCCCGACTTAAATACAGGCAACAATACCTATAAAGCCGTCCAAAGAGAAACTGGCGCGATGGCGATCGGTCCTATTGTTCAAGGTCTAAACAAACCAGTTAACGATCTGAGCCGTGGTTGTGCTGTTGAAGATATTATTAATACTGTGGCGATTACTGCTATTCAAACTCAACAAACTGAAAAATAGACAACCCACTCACGTAATAGTCAGTAATGGCTTGACACTCCCACGCATAAATGACGTGGGATTCTTGGCTCACAGAAAAAACTTACCCTGACAGGTTCTCACCAGCTAAAATAGCGGTTTCTTCTCCCCAAACTTGAGATCCCGTGTGCCCCACGGTACTTAATCCAAGTAAACTAAGCAGATGACAAGGATGCAGGGGTGTTGGTTTTTGTATGTTTTCAAAGTTCTTGGGTATTATGAGTGTTATGTTTTTGCATAATTTCCATTTGTATGCGCCCTTGTATAAGGTTTTGCATATTCTTTAAGCCGGCAACAAATGCCGCACCCACCAATTGACAACGCTTATGAAAATCTTTTTCATTTGCCTGAGTGTTAGAGGCTTCGTCAGGTGTTACAAGCCCTCTGTTATATTCAATAGTTACCGTGTTGATGGTTTGTGCTATTACGCTGTCATCGTTAGCGCCAAGATAATCATCTGCTTTCTTTATTACTGCGTCCAACCTGTCTAGAATGCTATTAGCAGCACCGTAAATGTCAGGGCGTGATTTTTCCCAATCATCAAGATTAATGGGGAGGCTGTTGTCAGCTTCATATAATGCGCGGACAAAAGGATCAACAAAGGCATTCATCTCAGACTGAGTAACGGTGCTGTATTTGTGTGGATCATCAGTGCTTGAGACATCCAGTACAGACACCAGTGGTCTAATAAAATCTTGATAAGATTCATTATTGTACATACTACTTAAATAATTTAATAGTGCTTCAGTGCCAGCACCGCCATTCTGTGGTGCGAATTCCCTCAGGTTCATGCCATCTATTGTATGGGAGAACAACCCATCTAGCATTCCATGGGAAAACGTTGAATAGCTATGTGGTTCTAAACAGATAATAGGATTATAAGGATTTGCGATATACGCAGCAGCACGACATGCACCAGCAGCAGAGATACTCAAATCATGATTCTTTTTTAATGCTCGTTTTGTTTCTTCGGTAGGCTGTTGTTGATTTTTGTATAGAGGAGTCCCGCGATAGGTGTGTGTATTATAGACTTCGTTAGTCGTCCCCTCTTGTGCTGGGGCGCGATTACCATTGCTAATAATCAAATTTGTTAATACCGCTGAACCACAGGTGACATTTTTATTATTTTGCCAAATAGTTCCAGATACCTCCAATACACCAACATCTGCTTGATTCCAAATCGTGTAGGGATTGCTAGAGCATACGGATTCATCTGCAATTACTTCATCTGATAACAGTCCATCCACGCAAGAAGGTGGTTTTGTTCCTGCGTGGGGTACGTCAAGTATTATCTGTTTCCGATTGCCTAGCTCGCTAGGTCGAATAAAGCTGATGGTGGAGTCACTATGTCCTGTTATGAAAAGTGTATCGACCCATGGTACAACGTATACGGGGGTGTCTTCGTGTTCAAAATATGGTTGTGCAACCAATGACATGGCATTGTGCAATTCTTGTGAAGCGTCAGGGTATTGTTTACCTATCCAAGTATCCAATATTGATTTATCTGAAAATTCTTCGATTACCTCTCGATTGTTTAAATCCTCTCCAGTGAAGCGTTGTATAAAATCAATTGCTGTTTCGTGTATACTGACCATTCCTGAACCCAAAGAATACTCCTTTTTAAATTCTGCCGTTGTTTGTCTATCTCTAAACACACCTATAATAAAATGATTGAACTCCACGCTCACACTACCTACTCAGATGGAATATTGACCCCACAGCAGCTTGTAGCCAGAGCTGCAAATGCAGGAGTTAAAGCCTTGGCTATCACTGATCATGATACGCTCTATGGTTGGGATGAGGCGATCGCAGCAGCCATTCCCTACAACCTAGAAATAGTTCCAGGAGTAGAACTGAGTACTGTCCATAATGGGCGATCGCTCCATATTCTAGGTTATTATCCCCGAAAAGAACTATTAGCAGCACCTCTGGCAGAGCGTTTAGCTGGTAGAAAGCAGAGAGCCAAGCAAATGATAGAAAACTTGGCAAAGATGGGCTATCCACTGGAATTAGAAGGATTTGATCACGATATGGCTTTAGGTCGTCCTCATATCGCTAGTGCGATGGTAAAAGCAGGCTATGTAAATTCCAGTCAAGAAGCTTTTGAGCGGTTTTTAGGAGAAGATCAGCCAGCCTATGTCCACTACGAAAAGTTTTCGATTCAGTCAGGAATTAGTCTAATTCTTGACTGTGGTGGTGTGCCAGTTTGGGCACATCCTTATTTATTTCGCGGTGGCAGAGTAGAAGAAATTTTACCAGAATTAATCGCCGCTGGATTAATGGGTATTGAAGTGTATCATCCCCACCACGGTAATAACAAAGTAAATCGTCTGAAAGAATTGTGCGCAGAGCATAATCTATTAATCACAGGGGGGACAGATTATCATGGCTCTGATTTAGAGCATCCAGAAAATGAACCCTGGCGATTAAATCAACTAAAGTTACCCTTGAGCTTACTCGAATCCCTGAAGCAAGCGGTTGCACAATAGACATATTCTAATCGTCGCTGATACACCAAGCGAGAAATGATACAATCACTAAACTTATTCCCCACCAACCAAAAGAGCTAAGACGAGTAATCAAATCTACAGGAATAAGTACTAAGGTTTCCGTTAAGAACCAATTCCCGATTAATAGCAGGACTAAAATCACCGTAAGTAACATAAGCCTAATTTGATTAGTTGTTGCTGGTTAATCTCTACTAGTCTGTCACGACTCGCGCATTCCTCAAATCAATCTTGACGCTCTACTACTATAGACTGCGATTATCATTCCGTTAATGTTAGTTAGCAAAATTATATCGGAAAAAATGAAGCGAAAATTACCGTCATTCAACAATTCCATCCTGTTTGATTTAGCCCTAACTCATAGTTCCTATGCCAATGAACATCCTGAAATTTCAGGAGACAATGAACGGCTAGAATTTCTGGGAGATGCTGTTTTAGGCTTTGTAGTCGCCGAGATGCTCTACAGGATGTATCCTACGATTAATGAGGCTCAACTAACTCATTTGCGATCGCGTTTAGTTGACGAAAAACAGTTAGGCAGGCTCGGCGCAGAATATGGTTTGGGAGAGCTGATGCATCTGGGAAAAGGAACAGCTAAAGACGGGGGTAGAAAGAATCCTTCTTTGCTCAATGATACTTTTGAAGCTATTTTAGGTGCGTATTTTTTAGATGCAGGAATTGAATCTGTTCGCCGCTATATCCTTAATATTTTTCAACCTCTGGCAAAACAGTTGGTTGATGATTCTCTTCCTTTTCAAGGGAGTCAAGAAGAACAAGAAGAAGGTGTTAAACAACTTCAAGAAAGCTTTATTGATAGTAAAAATCGCTTCCAACAGTGGGCATTAGCCAATTATAAAACCAAACCTGAATATCAGATTATTGACGAGTCTGGGCCAGATCATGCCAAGCAATTTACGGCTCAAGTATCAATTAATAGACAAGTTTACGGCGTTGGCACAGCTCACCGCAAACAGGAAGCAGAGAAGAGAGCCGCTGAAGCAGCCTGGGACAGATTGACATCCTCCCGCCCGCGGGACGCGGGGGATTCCCTCTACCCCAAAGGTAAAGAGTTAGGTTCTTCATTCACCCAGCGACCTTAGTGGTTAGACTTTCATCTGCACACCAGAGGGTCATCTGTCCTGAAGCGTCTACTCCATAGATAGGAGTGGTTTCGGACTGCCCGCCCGTACCCTTATTGAGAATATTGATTGCAGCATTATGGTCACGACAAAGTACAGTCCCACAGCTACATTGATGAGTGCGAGTACTCAAAGACTTTTGATTCGATTGCCACAATTACTACAATCTTGGCTCGTAAATTTTGGGTCAACAGCAATTATTTCTCTATCGAATATTGTTCCAAAATACTCTAACCATTCTCTAAAAATAGACCAACTCACATCACTAATAGACAAAGCCAGCTTATGGTTTTTAACTAAACCACAAACATTGAGGTTTTCTAACACAATCACATCGTTAGATGTGCATAGAGTTCTTGCAGTTTTTACTACAAAGTCTTTCCTCTGTCTAGAAACCTTGAGATGCTTTCTGGCTAATCTATTTACAGCTCTACGTCTGTTAGCACTACCTTTTTTCTTTTTTGATACCTGTCTTTGTCTTTTTTTTAGCAGTTTTAAGGACTTTCTCAGGAACTTCGGATTATCTAGCTTGTTATTATTTGAATCAGTATAGAAATGGTTTAAACCTAAATCTATTCCAATAGTTTTCCCTGTAGATACTATGTTCTCATTCCGTTCTACATCAATAGAAAATTGAGCATAAAATCCATCGGCACGTCTAATTAATCTCACTCTTTTAATTGACTTTTGGTCGTATAAATGTAAGTCTCTACTGCCAATTAATTTAATTTTCCCAATATTAAACTTGTCGGTCATAGTGAGATATTTTTTATCATTAGATAATGACCAACCTGAAGTTTTATATTCGACAGAGCGAGAGTTTTTCTTAAAGCGTGGGTATCCTTTCTTTCCTGGTATCTTTTTTTTACAGTTATCAAAAAAGCGAGATATAGCAAACCATGCTCTTTCGGCAGATGCCTGTCTAGCCATTGAATTTAACTTCTTAGCCCAAGGAAAATCGGGGTTATCTGCTAATACCTTTGTATATTTATTTAGGGAGTAGCGATTAATTTTGTCTTCGCAAGAGCTATCCATCCAATACCTTAAACAAGAGTTTCGTATGAACCTCGCGGTACGAATAGCATCATTGATTAATTTCTTTTGGGATGGGGTTGCTTTGAGCTTAAATTCAAAAACTAGCATCACGACCAAAACTTGCTACAGTTGAATGAGAAAGATCATGTACATCTCATAGTATCTTTTCCGATATGTTTTTACTAACAATTGTTAATAATGCAGTCATTAAGACTGCATTGGTCACAAGTTAAGCTTGTAAGCTAGCTGTCAAAGAGGGTTTGGGCGGAAATCGAAAGAAAAATTGGTCATCACCTCGCTGTTTGTCTGGAAAGGGAGCAATTATTAACTTTTGGTTTCGTTTTCGCTGTCTTTTAACAATCCCTAAACATTTCTGAATATCAGGATGGGCAAAATATTTAACTGGGTCATGAGCTTCTCCTCGAGTTGAAGCACCATGAAAATAATAAAGACCACGGTAAATCATTTCTAAAGAGATGCGATCGAAAGGAAGAGAGAGTTCTTCGGCTACGGCATCCCCTAAATCGACTAAAACAGCATAAAATAGCCACGTTGCCCAAATCTGTAGTTTAATGCCATTAATTGAACCAGTCCAAAGATAACTGAGTCCTAAAAGTCGTTTAACAGTATTAAAAGCATCTTCGATACGCCAACGTTTTTGATACAAATCGATGACTACATAGGGAGGTAAGACGGATGGCTCAAGCACTGAAGTTAAATAAGAATGCCAGACTTTACCGACTCTGACTTCAATTAAACGAAGAGTAACTATGGGAGTCTTTTTTGTTCCTGAGCCTATTTTGACCAAGCGATCGCGCAAAGCATAACCATCTGTAAAAACTTGTTGATACTCAATGGCAGCATTAATCTTCCTGCGAGTAATAAAATGAATTCCTCGCTCAATTAACTGTTGCCAAAACTGAAAGTGATAAAATCCCCGATCAAGTAACAGCAAAGTCTGGGCTGAAACTAAATCGAGTAAATTCTCTTCAAAATGGGTATCTGAAGCACTGGGATTTTCATTAAACCAGATTGCTACGGGCAATCGTGTCACTAAATTGATAACCACTCCCATTTTTCCTGCTAATTTTCCAGGCTTTACTTCTGACAAACTCTTGAGGTAAGCGTTCACTCCCCCCCGAAGGAGCGATCGCTATCTTTAGCTCCCAGCTGGAACTGAAGGTGGAGTCATGCCCTTTCTCCCTAAAGTGATTACCTCAGCTATGTAAGTCCAGGGGTTAACTTGTCGCAGACGACAAGTTTCAATCACACTCAACAATGAACTGTAAGCCTGACTACCTTCAGATGTGCGTGTCCCATAGCCAATGCGACGGGCAATCACAGCATGACGTAATGCCCGTTCAGCTTCATTATTGGTTGGTGGTAATTCAGGGTGATAAACGAACGCCACTACCGCATCCCAATCATTGAAAATTTCTTTGGCTAAAGCCTGCAACTTAGTATGGTCGGCTTTTTTCCCTAAATGACAAGCTCTCCTAAGACGAGCAAGAAGTTTCCGAATCTGTACAGCATCCTCCCTGGTGTGAGCAATGGTGGCAATTAATTCTCTCAAATCATCTAAAATCCATTGCCCGATTTGTGCTGCTTTTTGATTAATCGCTCCCGTAATGGCGATCGCTTTGCGAATCAGATGTGCCAAACATCTCTGTCGCTTGGGATGAGAGCGATAGACCCCATAACCATCGCTCACGAGCCAACCGATGAAGGCATCAAGTACCAAATGGGATAATTCCTCTTTTCGCCGAGAGCCAATATGAAAAACTGCGGTTTTAGTCGTGACAGCGACCCATAACCAATGTAGTTTTCCTTGCTCATACCAATGAGTTTCATCCAGATGCAGGATATCCGCTTGTTGTAGTTGTTCGACCAATTCTTCAACCACTGGCACACAGGCAATTCCTGCTTCTCGGATACAACGGTCAATCGTTCCCGTGCTGAGTTCGGTTTGAGTCCAATCTGTTAGAAATTCCTGGATTTTAGAGCGACTCATCCGATACCTCACTCCCAGCGAGGCGATGAATGTAGCTAACATCGGCCCGACCAAAACATATTCTGTTAGCTTCAAATCTCTGCTCCGCCCTTCTACCACAGAAACATATCCTGTTCCTGGTTTCTCCTCGGTGCAGTGACCACAGCTACAAGTTGCCCGATAGTAATGATGCAATTGACAGATTATCCGAAACCCTGATTCTTCTTGTTCTAATTCCAGAACATAATGTCCCATGTAGAGCTGACAATCCGATTTGATTAGAGAATGATTACACGCAGCACATTGATCGGGATAGTGAGGTATGATTATTTCTGCTTTTAGGGGTTGGTTACGCCACTTCCCTGGAGCCCCTGGTTGTTTCCCTGCCTTTCTTTTGGGGTTTTGGTTACTTTCTCTTTGAATGATGTCAAAACCTTTGTTCTTTTTGGTTTTTTCTTGAGATAATTCTGACTCTGGGCTCTGACTTTTCTCTTCTGTTGTGGGGTTTGAAGAGTAAGGATTATCACTTGATGGAGGCTGGGAACTATTTTCGGAATTCTGTTGTTGCTTCTCCCACAGTTCCGTGGCTAATTGATGTAGATTCTTAGCTACTTCCACCAATCTCTCATTCTTGAGAGACTTGAAGTAGTCTTCGTTCATCTGTGCTAAGTCATCTTTATCTAATTGAGCCATGTTTCCAAAATACACTATTCTCCTCACTCGCGCTCATTTTTGACTGGGGGATGTGAACGGTTACTTCTCAACTTTGTCTGTCAATAAAATAAACCAATATTTAATAATAAAATTGTCTAAGACTAATGCTTAAAAAGAAATAAAATGGTATGATTCTATACATTACAGGAGAAAATTCGGACTATCCTGTAGATGTACCAAAATTTGGTACATTACAGTTCGTGGGACTCCAAAGGTATCAGTTTCTACTGGTGCCTTTTTCTTATTAAATGAGTCTATAAGATAAAAGTTATCATGCACAAACATCCATAGTGAGTAATAGTACTATAAAAAAAATTACAAAAAATATCTTCAGTAGTTTAACTAAATTTTTTAATTTTTTTAAGCAATTTTGCTGAGTCTGTGTCTTCCCAGAGAATTGAGATCTGGGATAAACTCGTCAATGATACTAATAAATATTAATTATTAATTTACGGTAATTTGAACCAGGTGTCGAATAATATAATCGAAATTGCTAAAGAAAGGATAGCACCAGGACAATTACTCCGTTTTGAACTTCCTGTTAGTCGTCTGGCTACTCAAACTTTAGTTTCTCTTCCTGTCACCATCGTTAACGGGATTGAACCAGGTCCTATATTGTGGTTAAGTGCAGCGATTCATGGCGACGAGCTAAATGGGGTGGAAATTATTGCTCAAATCCTGGGGAGAACAAATCCAAAAAAGCTACGGGGAACAATTATTGCGGTTTCCATCGTTAATGTATTTGGCTTTATTGAACAGTCTCGCTATCTTCCCGATAGAAGAGATCTAAACCGCTCTTTTCCTGGTTCAGAAAGTGGCTCTCTGGCCTCACAGCTAGCCAATTTATTTATGCGAGAAATTGTTGACCGCAGTACCCATGGTATCGATCTCCATACCGCAGCAGTTCATCGGATTAATTTACCGCAGATTCGTGCCAACTTAGAAGATGAAACTACTTATCACTGTGCTAAAGCCTTCGGTGCACCCCTGATGATGCATTCTACTACTAGAGATGGTTCATTACGTCATGCAGCTACTAAAAAAAGCATCCCAGTTTTACTTTATGAAGCGGGGGAAGCTCTTCGTTTTGATCCGCTGGCAATTAAGGTTGGGGTAGCTGGCATTCTGGGGGTAATGAATCATCTAGAGATGTACCAAGATGAACTTGCACCAATCGTCGGAACTTCTCTCGAAAGTAGAAAAAGCAAATGGATTCGAGCATCCTGTGGTGGTATTTTTCACTTAGAAGTTAATTTGGGGGATAAAGTTCTTAAAAAACAAGAGTTAGGCTATATTACCAATGCTTTTGGAGAAAGTCGCCTCCCCGTCCGCGCTAATGTAGACGGGATAGTCATTAGCCACATTCAAAACCCCTTAGTTAATCAAGGTGATGCCATTATTCATGTAGCAATTATTTAAGATCTAATATAGTTTGATAACTGACAAAGGGCTTTGCCCACATGTACTGATAACTGGTAATTGGTAACTGATTTATGTCTCTTCCTTTTGATGCTGTCTCTGCCCAAAAAAGAATCGATCAGTTTTGGCAACTTCCCGCTAGCTTTGGCATGGAAAGGAATGCCTACCATAATTATCTTAACGAAATTGTAAGCGATCGCTATGCTCTGATCAAGGGCTTGCAGTTACTCCGAGATGAATTACAGTTTGCTGCTTCTAGCTCTACAGATATACACATTTGTGGCGCAGATTTAAGCTTACCCAGCGTAGTTACAACTTTAGCCTATACCAACTGTGGCGATCGCATTCACCAGGGAGAAGTTACTAAACGTTATCGGGATGTCGTAGCATCCCGTTTCGCAACCCTGTCAGAAATTGGTGAACTAAAGTTGGAGGCATTTTTTCCCGCAGGAGGTGGTACCGACAACGGTGCAACTTTAGCTCATGTGACTGTAGCTCATCAGATGGACGAACCATTGCGCAGAAGATTATACGAAGGTAATCCAGAGTCCATGGTATTGGTGGCAATCGACCTTAAAACTCATGTGGGACGTTTGAAAGAGGGAGAAAAGCGTATTTATGGTAAAACCCGTGAATCTCCTTGGAGAGAACCCCGTCATGCCTGCGGTGCCATTGTTGGGGCATTATCTAACTATCATCCTCACAACATCATTCATCGTCGTATTCGCGATGATTTAGGCGAAAAAAACTTTCAATATCTCACTAGCCGCAAGATTTTTACTGACGATGGTACAGATATCACTATGGCTATAGCTGCGGCAATTGTTGCTATTCGTGGCATCCGCAATACTGCCATGGCAATGACCCAAGAAATAGACGAACGGGGGGTAGCTCATCTTACCGCCAGCACTACTGTTAATCGTCCATCAAGGGATGATCTGGTCATTTATTTAGCAAGAGCAACAGTATTTAACGGCAAAGTACGGATACAAAGCTTAGGAACAAAAGCTGAATTATATGGTGGCAGATTGGTCAAGTATGCAGGAGAAAGGCGACTTCAATTAATTTACGACAATTTGGATGGAAATTGTTTACCCGTAGAAGAAATTCCTTATCAGATAAAGCTTTCGGGATTGTTTTGAGTTGCTAGTCTAATGATTATTTCCTGGAATTACTTCTTCCCCACAACAGCGACTTTCACCTTCTTCTCTTCCCTGCGTCTTGGCACTTCATAGGAATAGAAATCATAAGCCAACTTGGTATTGGGAAAAATTGCTCTAGCTTCTTGCTTCAAATCATTTAACTGAATCGGATTTCCTGGGGCATAACGAGGGCTAAAGTGAGTCATGATTAACTGTTTTACTCCAGCGAGTAATGCAACTTGGGCTGCCATTGTCGTCGTGGAATGCATCTTTTCAAACGCCATCTGTGCATCCTGATGAGCAAATGTCGCCTCATGAATTAAGACATCAGCATCTTGAGCTAGCTCTACTGCTGCGTCGCAAAATACGGTATCGGTGCAATAAACTACTTTTCTACCTGCTTCTGGTTGACCACAAAGATCTTTGCCATTAATCTTTCTACCATCTTCTAGGGTAACAACCTGTCCCTGTTTCAATTTGCCATAAATAGGACCAGGAGGAATACCCAGAGACTTTGCTTTGTCGAGATTAAACATCCCTGGACGGTCTTTTTCTGCCACACGATAGCCATGAGCGGGAACACGATGTTTTAATAACTGGCAGCTGACGGTAAATTCATCGTCTTCGTACAGTAAGCCTGGTTTGACAGTGTGGATCTTGAGGCGGGAACCAAAGTTAATATAAGAATACTTGGCAGAAGTTTGGAGATATTCTTTTAAACCTTCAGGACCATAAATGTCTATTGGTTGAGCTGAACCAGCTAAGCCACAGCTAGCAATCAACCCCATCAAGCCAAAAGTATGATCGCCGTGCATATGGGTGATAAAAATACGTCTTATTTGAGAGCTCTTAATGTCACTACGCTGTAGCTGATGTTGCGTTCCTTCTCCACAGTCAAATAGCCACACCTCAGCGCGTTGAGGAAGGCGAAGGGCTACACTTGAAACATTTCTCGATCGCGTTGGTACTCCAGAACTTGTACCTAAAAAAGTTATTTCCACAGGGCTTTATCAGTGAGCAGTAAGCAGTCAACAGTTATCAGTCAACAATAGATTATCTTAACAACAAGTATCAAGAACAAAGAACATGATAATTAACACAGATAAAATTTTAGTCGCTGGTGCTACTGGTGGAGTAGGACAGTTAGTAGTCGCCAAGCTGTTAGCCAAAGATCTCAATGTTCGGGCATTGACAAGAGCTAGATCCAAAGCTGAATCGATGTTCGATAACAAAGTAGAAGTGGTAGAAGGTGATATTCGCTATCCGAATACTCTTACCAAGATTACCGAAGATATGGAATATATTATCTGCTGCACAGGTACAACCGCCTTTCCTTCTTTAAGATGGGACTTTGCTAATTTATTTCAACCTTCCAATAGTCCCGAAGCCGTAGACGGTGAAGGAGTTAAAAACCTAATTGCTGCTGCACCCCAAGATTTAAAGCGGTTTGTGTTTGTCTCTTCCTGTGGTGTATTGCGTAAAGATGAGCTTCCCTATAATATTCTCAATGCTTTCGGTGTACTAGATGCCAAACTCACAGGAGAAAAAGCCATAACTGCTTCAGGTTTACCCTATACCATTATTCGTCCTGCCAGATTGATTGATGGTCCTTATACCTCTTATGATTTGAATACATTATTGCGAGCTAAAACCGATGGCAAAAAAGCGGTCGAAATTGAGCCAGGCGATCGCCTTAGCGGGGAAACCAGTCGGATTGATGTGGCTAATGCTTGTGTTGAAGCATTGTTTTATGACAACACAATCAATAAAGATTTCTCCATTATCAATTCAGGTGAAAGACTAAATACAATTGATTGGGAGCAGCTTTTTTCTGCACTGTAATTATCTTGCCTAAATTAATCCAGGGCATTCGGCTAAAAATATCTCAGTACGTTAGCTGGTTAGGACAAGTTTAGTCAATTGCTCGTAAGTAGCAAGTAGCAAGTAGCAAGTATCCTAATGTAATTGCGTATTGCCATAACAAATGACAAATAACTGTAATCTGTTTTAACGAAAGCAGAAATCAACTATGATTGGGTAAGTATTAATTTGTGTAACAAGCGAATAATCCTCCTCATCTTGAAATCAATTTACAGGCGTAATGTGTAGCGTCTCAACAGAATCATGAAATTACCTATTGTTGCTGTTATTGGTAGACCCAATGTTGGGAAATCTACCTTCGTTAATCGTTTGGCTGGAGATCAACAAGCGATTGTCCACGACCAACCAGGGATTACCCGCGATCGCACTTACCGCCCTTCATTTTGGCAGGGTCGAGATTTTCAGATTGTGGATACAGGAGGACTAGTATTCGATGATGATACAGAGTTCCTTCCCATGATTCGTCAGCAGGCGATGGCTGCTCTGGTAGAAGCTTCTGCGGCTATTTTTGTGGTAGATGGTCAATTTGGTTTAACAGAAGGAGATCGCGAAATTGCGGAATGGTTACGTCGTCAATCTGTTCCAGTATTATTGGCAGTTAATAAATGTGAGTCGGTAGAGCAAGGTTTGGCTCAGGCTGCAGAGTTTTGGGAATTAGGCTTAGGTGAACCCTATCCAATTTCTGCCATCCACGGTAGCGGTACAGGAGAATTATTAGATGAACTAGTAACTCATTTACCTCCTGTAGATGAGTTGGTGGAAGACAACGAGATTAAAGTGGCAATTATTGGTCGTCCGAATGTCGGTAAATCCAGCTTGCTCAATGCCTTGACGGGAGAACAACGTTCCATTGTTAGTCCTGTTTCTGGTACAACTCGTGATGCGATCGATATGATTGTGCAACGAGGAGAGCAAACCTATCGCCTGATAGACACCGCAGGTATTCGACGGAAGAAAAATGTCAACTATGGTGCCGAATTTTTTAGCATCAACCGTGCTTTCAAAGCCATTCGTCGTTCTGATGTGGTGCTGTTTGTGATCGATGTCCTTGATGGCGTTACGGAACAAGATTTAAAACTGGCGGGACGGATTATTGATGAAGGTAGAGCAGTTATCTTAGTTATTAATAAATGGGATGCAGTGGAAAAAGACACTGGCACAATTAATCAATACAAAAAAGAAATCATGTCTCGTCTCTATTTTATGGAATGGGCGCAAATGATTTTTGTCAGTGCTATGACTGGTCAACGGGTTAACAAAATCCTTGATCTGGTTGATAGCGCAGCGGAATCCCACCGCCGTCGCGTTACTACCTCAGTAATTAATGAAGTATTGGAAGAAGCAGTAAGTTGGCACTCTCCTCCTACCACGCGTCAGGGAAAACAGGGCAGAATTTATTACGGTACTCAGGTAAGCTCTCAACCCCCGACTATTGCCTTATTTGTCAATGAACCAAAACGCTTTAACGACAACTATCGCCGTTATATAGACCGTCAATTCCGCGACCAGTTAGGGTTTACAGGTACTCCTGTTAAGTTAATTTGGCGTGGCAAGAAGATGCGGGAATTGGAAAGAGGAGCGAATAAAGCGACCAAGGTTAAGTAGGATTGAGACCTTAGACTAGTAAAGCAGATAATATTGGTGACAAGAAGAATCTAGAAACTGACAGAATATCGATAAAAGTAAGCAGGAAAGACAATCAGCGATCGCCTTTTTAACGGTCTTGGTTAACCCATACGTTGATCATTAGTAGTCCTCTACATTTTGGCTACTTAAGCTAAACTCAGAGACTTCTTAGATTGGGTTAGGGACTTCCAGAAAATAAAATACTCATCTTTCAAGAATGATAATCATTATGAGGGGGAAGGAGGGGCAGGCATCGCCTGCCCCTCCTTCCCGATTTTGTAGTAATATCAATCTTGACAATGAAATTTTTTAGTAGACTTCAAGTGTCCATAGAATTAACCGATTCACTCAAAAATTTGCTCACTGAAACTGTTCTTCAATTAAAAGGTACAGCCCGACGAAGATTTATGGCACAAACAGTTTTGGAGTTAGGATATGGAGGACAATCTCTTGCCGAACAAGAATTGGGGTGGAATAGAAAGACGATTCGTAAAGGAATTAGAGAGTTAAAAAGTGGCATTACTTGTGTAGATAATCATTCAGCTAAAGGTAGAAAGAAAGCGGAAGAACATTTACCGAAACTCTTAGAATATCTCAAAAACCTAGTTGATTCCCAAAGTCAAACCGACCCAAGTTTCAAAAGCCAAAGACTTTATACAAGACTGAGTGCTGCTCAAGTTAGAAAGCAATTAATTGAGAAATTTGGTTATAGTGATGAAGATTTACCGACAGAAGAAACGATTCGGGTGAAGTTAAATAATTTAGGCTATCGTCTTAAAAGAGTCGCCAAAGTTTTACCTCAAAAAATTCCAGAAACCGAGGCAATCTTTGAGCAATTAGCAATAGTTAATCAGGAAGCTGATGACGATCCTAATAATTTGCGTCTCAGTTTAGATGCCAAGGCTCGTGTAAATATTGGCTTATTTGACCGCGGAGGTAAAAATAGAGTCCTTATTGAAACTAATGACCATGATTTTAATTCAAAAACAACTTTAACACCTTACGGGATATTTATTCCAGAGCTTGATGAGCTATTTTTGTACTTCACCGATTCAAAAATTACCAGTGACTTTATTGTTGATATCTTAGAGGATTTCTGGCAGTCTGAAAAGTCTCGCTTTAACCAAATAAAAACACTAGTGATTAATCAAGATAATGGACCAGAGAATCATTCACGGCGAACACAATTTATGAAACGGATAGTTGAATTTTCTCAGAAGTACCAAGTCAATATACGTTTAGCTTACTACCCTCCTTATCACAGTAAATATAATCCCATTGAAAGAACTTGGGCGGTCTTAGAAAATCATTGGAATGGGAGTATTTTAGATGAAGTTGAAACGGCATTAAAATTTGCCCAAACGATGACTTGGAAGGGAAAAAACCCAGTTGTTAAGTTAGTTACTCAAACTTATGATACAGGAGTCAAGCTTACCAAAAAAGCTATGTCAAAAATTGAGGGACAAATCCAACGTCTTACCAATTCTACAAATCAAGAATTACCAAATTTAGGGAAGTGGTTTATTGATATCTGTTGTGGAGCCAGCTAGTTTTATCATAATTAAATAATCTAGGAAATCCATAAATTGATTCTACTATTTGTCATCATTGTACTCGAAAAAAGCCACGAAGTATAAAAATTTGTGCTGCGTTTTTTGGTAAAGAAAGGGTTGCCGACGGCAAACCTTTCTTTTCCTCTATAAGAATGATTATCATTTTCTAAAAAGTGATTTCCTGAGTCTTTCTTGGATAATTTATTTTTTGGAAGTCCCTTAGTATTGATATTACGCGATCGCTTTAAAACTGTTTGAAACTATCTATGTTGAATTGAGTAATTGTATTTTTGGTAGAGCGATCACACTAATCTATTCTTCTACCTAAAAATATCTTAAATTTAATAATCAATTAGAGCCAGTGCTTTACTTTTAATATTCTCTGGGTTGATTAACTTCAAAAGCTCTGATTGGCTATAGTCTCCGCCAAAAACTTCTATTGCTGCACCTTTTAAAGCAATTTCAAAAGCATCGTTAATTATTTCTTCTAAGTCTTCCTGTTTGGCATAATATCCACCAGCTTTGCGCCGTTTGTTAGTTCTATTGATCTGCTTAACTGAATTAGCAATAGAAAATTCCCAAGATCGAGTTAGCTTTTTCTCAGCCTCCTGCTTAATCAGATGTAGAAGTATCACAACCATGTAGCTATAGATCTTATTGAGCTTATCTTCTACCGACATTTCCTCTAGCTCATCGACAATTTGCAGGGCTTTGAGATAATTTTGGCTTTCGATACTTTTCCTTAATTCAATTAATTCTTCCATGGTGCATTTCTATTGCTGATCCCTTATTTTAAATTAAAGACTCGACTGTTGTGATTTCGGCGATCGCATTTTAAATATATATCTGCGATCGCATAACTAGAAAAGCTAAAATAGCCTTGTCATTGTAGGATCACTCCTGCAACCAAACAGAGACAGAACCACCTTTACAACGAAAATTAGCCCAACCATCATTATTGGTATAGATCTTTTCGGAAATATGCTCAGTGATGTCGTAAAAAGCTTTATTGGGACGGAACATATTCATCCACTTGTTACCATCTGCTCCATTAGTCATAACGACAGCCATCGCGCCTGGATGTTGACTAGTTCCTAATCGATTCCAACCAATGGTGTTGGGGTGATCGAAGTAATCGTGTTGATCTCCAAATCCATATTCTTGGCGAGCCTTTAAAAACTTATCGATCAGAAAGCGGTGGGAGTAGAGAATAACGTCAAAGCCACTCCGACAGTTGGGGTACTGAGTTCCGTAATAATCAGCATAAAAAATACAAGGATACCCTTCTCGTCTCAGCAGAATAAAAGCATATGCGAGGGGTTTGAACCAGGGTTCAACAGGAGATTCTAAAGATTGACAGGGTTGGGTGTCGTGGTTTTCCACAAACGTCACTGCCAGGGCAGGTTGTTCTTTAACCAATGTGTGGTCAAGAATTGTCCGCATATCAAAACTACTGCCAATGCGACTGCGACTGGCATCATGAAATTTCATGTGTAGAGGAACATCGAATAGGGACATGACTCCTTCAGTCTGACCTATGTAGTGATGTAAAGGTTCTGTATCGCGCCAAGACCAATATTCAGCAAAACTAAAAAGACTTCTTCCGCTAAAATGAACTCGCAGATGATTAATCCAGTCTTTAAAAAAGCTGGAACGAACGTGCTTGACTGCATCAATACGAAAACCGTTGACATTAGTTTGATCGACAAACCAACGACCCCAATACCGTAATTCTCCAACGACCAATTCTTCTCTAGTATCGATGTCATTACCCAGTAGATAATCATAATTGCCATTTTCAGGGCTGACTTCAGTTTCAAAGCCTTTGTCTTTAAGACGGTATAGTTTATTGGTATTTTTGGTGATGGCATTGTAAGACAGGGAATCAAACCACCACCAATGCCATTTCATTTTGGAATGTTCATCTCCACGACCTGGAAAAGTAAATTTGGTATATCCTGCGATTTCATACCAATCGCTCAATATTCGATTGCGGTCATTCCAATCAACTTCTTGCGCCATGAATTTTTCTATTTCATCTCCACCATCTTTGTGATTGAGAACTACATCACCGTAGACTTCCATTCCCTGACTCTGAACAGCGTTGATGGCATCTATTAATTCTGCTTTAGTACCGTATTTGGTTCTGATATCTCCTTTTTGATCGTATTCGCCGAGATCAAATAAATCGTAAACTCCATAGCCAACATCATTTACTCCAGCTGACCCTTTATATACAGGAGGAAGCCAGACTGCTGTTATACCTGCATCAGAAAGTTCCAAGGCTTTATTGTTCAGTTCTTGCCAAAGCCTACCATCGGAAGGATTGTACCAATGAAAAAACTGAATCATTGTACCGTTATCAAAAGACATAGTAATAAAAGATTTTTTTGTTTGCTTAAACAAGTATCAAGAATTGCTCATACTTATGTTGTGTCCCTTTACGCAAATGTCGCTTTCCTGAAAATATTCTTCACAAAATTTTGACTAATGTATTTAAAAATGCGATCGCACAAACTACTCCAGACCAAAAATAATCTTTAAAGCTTCGTCAATTTCTAATAGTAATTGGTCATTTAACTTCACACGTTGACTAACGTAACGTCCCAGATAATTTATCTGACTTTTCAGTCATGATGATTTGTCAAGGGGGGCGATAAAATTCTCTCATCGAATTTTGGTCAGGGAACTGGCACCAAATCAAAGGATGGCATAGCAATTCTCAAGTTGGCTCCCGAAGCGCGATCGCCAAATCTCGAAGAGTCTTTTTGCCATTAATATAAATAAACAACTTGAACAATTGGTTGTTTATTTATAGAGTATGTGTCTCAGATCACAGCATCATCTAATAAACTCGAATTATTATCTAAACTATAAATATGGTTATAAATGTCGCCAGCAAAACTATTTATAAGACTGCTGGCATATAAAATTACTTTTCAATTATTTTATAGATATTTCAGTAGGGATGTTATCAATCGCATCCCTTTTGTTTTGTTAGTGTAGCTATTAGGGCTTACTGAAAAACTGAGATATGGGGATTTAACACTGAAAAAGCTCTAAGCTCTAAGCCAATAGCTTTTGAGAAAATCGGGTTATTTATAATGTTAAGTGCAATAAAATCTCTCTTATTAGAACTCTTGCATAAATACAATAAACCTTGGTTTGGTTGTGGTCAAAGGTTAAAGGTCAAAGGTTAAAGGTCAAAGGTATAATAAATGCTCCTTTTCCCCTTCCCCTTTCCCCCTTTCCCTGACTTCTGCAAGAAGTCTATTGGTTAAGAAAACTTGCACTTAAAGAGACTAATAACTCTCCAAACCATTATTAATAAATAGTTTTAATTTATTCAATAGACCCTATATAGCAGCAATCTATTCCATATTGCTGAGGGATCAATCAAACTAAAGTTCAACGTTAAAGATACATAGATTTTTATCTTTTCCTACAACATCTTTTCCTCTAAGAATTACATCAGAAGCAGGAAATTTTTGCATTAAATTTTCATCGGTGATTACATTAATTGCAAGATCAGGGTACTTTTTAGCCAACTCTAAACCTAAGAGTTTTTGATATTGTTGACTAACAGAGACATTTAAGCATTTAATAATAGTCAAGCTATCAATATTTTTTACATTATTAGTAGATAGTATTTGATATTTTCCTGTTGGCAGCGCACCTAAATATAATGTCTTATCGATATGCAAGATTATATGTAGAACTAATAAAGCTGAACAACATAATTGAAAGATACGTGACTTATGACTATAGAATTTATCACGAAACCAAAGTACTGTAGGTAAAGTGGCGACTGTTGCTAAAGGATAAAGAATCGAAACGGCAAATTTACCCAAGCGATAGGTATATTCTAAAGGAATATAAGCTAAAAGATACAGCACATAAATTCCAATTACTAATGCAGCAGCAATTAAGTCTTTGAAATCAATACTCTTAGTTTTTTTAGCGTGCTTTAAATCTAGTAATTTGCGATAAATTATTTTCAGGACAAAAACAGAAAAAATAGTACCTACTACAACATTAAACCAGACTCCAAAATCTTTAATATTTGGCATTGGATTCGGTTTTTCTTGAACCAAACTCCACGGATTTAATGGCACGATATTTTTACCATGTTCTTGAAGTGCGTTTAAATTTCCTGTTACTTCTGTTAGGTTTATTTGATGTTTGAATAAAGTACAGCAGATTAAAATACTGATGCCAGTAAAGAGCATTACTTTACTAAAGTTTCTTATTGCTTGCTGGGGTCGTAAATATTGCTCGTAGCGATAAATAAATAAAGTACCAAGATAAAAAATTAGAGCAACAGGCAACAAGACAATATAGAAAGAAAATACATTAAGAATAAAGCTAAATAATAAAATAGGTGAACTATAGAAAGAATACTTGTTTGAGTTCAGACAAATTCTACGAGCAGCAGTTAAACCCAAAATAAAAATTGAGACAAACAAGGCATTAGACAAATAAGAGCTAATAATTAGCCAAAAAATGCTTGGAGAAGCGATCGCCCAAATGAGCGCCAAACTAGTTCCTATTTTAGATAAACTTTTACCCTGATAGTTGAAATTTACCCAGTTACCAAACAAGCTCAAAAATAAACTACAGCCTAATAATCCTTGAAACAAGGTAATACCGAATACTGTATTAGGAGAAGCATAAACAATGATTGAGCCGATAAAAGAACTAAGCTTTTTGGGACTCATTTGTAAATATTGGCAAGCAGGCTGATTATCGAAACTGGCATTATTAATAGTATAGGCAGCAAATCTTCTAATATAGAACCACATATCGCCGTTGCCATTAACTAATAGTCGATCTATCCCCTGATTAACAGCAGGATTGATGGCTAAATATCCCCAAATAGAAAACGCTAAACACCACATAATCCCCATCACAAAAACCAGCCAGCGCGATCGATAAAATTGCTCACCAAAAAAATTACTAGTTTTTTTCAAGGAATTAGGGATTATTAAAAATAAACCAAAAATAGCTGCTTCAGTAATTAAGATACTTTGAATACTATTGTGGCAATTACCTCCAGACGTACTGATTAAAGCAGCGATCGCAATTGGAGATAGTCCCAGAAGAATTACTTCAGCTTCGGTAGCGACTGATAACCAATTCTTAGTAGTTACAGTAAATTTATTCTGATTAAATACAAAGGAAATAACTAAATCAAAAATTCCTAGTAAGGTTTTGCCGTTGAAATGAACAATGAACCAAGCTAAGAAAGTGATGCTGATACTTCCAATAAAAACCCTGAAAATTACGGCTAAATCCATATATTATTGACAAAATATAATAGTGAAAAATGTAGAAAATAACCGATTATTGATAACTGACTAAGGGGCGCGGGAATCATTTCACCTCGAAAGTCGATTAATTGTACGATGACCAGATAGGCGATCGCAATTAAAATCGAAATTACTCCCGTAATCACCGCCACAATCTTTCCCTTATCCATAACTATTTACCGCTACTTAATAATTTTTAACATCTTCTTATTGTTTCACAGAATATTGACACTTCCACGCATAAATGACGTGGGATTCTTGGCTCACAGAAAAAACTTACCCTGACAGGCTCTCACCAGCCAAAATAGAGGTTTCGTCTCCCCAAGCTTGAGATCCCGTATGCCCTACGGTACGGGTGAGCGAAATTTACGGTGGCAACAATTAATTTTCGCATTTTAAAGTAATGAGTAATAAGTAATGAGTAATAAGTATGGCTCTTCTAGACTGGTTATAGTAAACGAGTAGTTAAAATACGCTTAAGCTCTTGAATCGTAAGAAATTTAACAAAACAAAAAGCCTTTTTTATTAAAATTGCTTTTTTAAATTACCAAAAGCCTCGCTCAAAAAGGCTTTTGGGGCTTATTTCTTATTAAATTATCATAGCTACTCTAGAAGAGCCATAAGTATTTACTCGTTACTCGTTACTCGTTACTCGTTACTCGTTACTCGTTACTCGTTACTCAAAGCTTCTCTATTGTTTAACTGCCACACCTTTTTTCGTTCACCCCCACGGTACTTAATCCAATTGAGAGTATGTTGCGGGCTGCGTTCTCATCTCGGTCTAAGATACAGCCACATTTACACTTATGAGTCCTAGTGCTTAATGTTTTGGTTACTTTAGCTCCACAACTAGAACAATTAACCGATGTATATTGTGGGGGTACAGCAACTGTTATTTTGCCAAACTTATAACCAAAATACTCTAACCACACTCTAAATTGATACCATCCCGCGTCAGTTATGGATTTAGCTAGATTATGATTTTTTACCATGTTGGCAATTCTTAAGTCTTCGTATGCCACTACATTGATATTTCCCTACACCTTTGTTATCCATCCAATAACGTAGTGCTTTGTTGCGTATGAATTGTGCCGTTTGTATGGCTTCATCCATCGCATCATATTGAGCTTGTTTGCCGTATATCTTCATCTCTAGAACTAACATGTTCTTATGCTAGCACAAGAGCGTAGCTTTATTCTTGAACTTATGATAAATTCTTGACTGGGGCTTTAGCCCCCGTGTCGCGATTCATAAGGCGGAAACGGTCGGGTTTCCCGACCATGTTCCATATGCGGAGCGGTATCCTTTAGGACGCCGTCCAACGCCTAAAAGGACGCTTCGCTCGTTGGCTTTCTCGCTCCCGCACTACCTGTAAGACCGAAGCTAGATCGTGTATCTAATATTAGGCGATTTCTGTGAATTTGGCAGCTCGCGATAAGCTCATGGATAGTTCTCATACTTTGAATAAAATAAAAATACATGGCGGATCAATCATCTAAACTGTTACGAACTCCTTTATATGAACTTGCTAAAGAACAAAAAGCACGCTTCACAGCTTTTTCTGGCTGGGAAATGCCTGTACAGTTTTCTGGATTAAAATTAGAACATCAGGCAGTACGTAATGAAGCAGGAATGTTTGATATTTCTCACATGGGTAAATTTATCTTTGTAGGAGACAAATTAATTGATAAGTGGCAAACTTTAGTTCCTTCTGATTTAAGCCGTCTACAACCTGGTCAAGCAATGTATACGATGTTGCTCAACCCTCAGGGGGGAATCATTGACGATATTATTTTTTACTATCAGGGCGAGAGCGAAACAGAACAAAAAGCGACTGTAATTGTCAATGCAGGGACAACAAATAAAGACAAAGACTGGATTTTAAGCCATTTAAAAAATAGTTCTGTAGAAATGTCCGATCTTTCTCAGCAACAAGCCTTAATCGCGCTTCAGGGTCCAAAAGCTGCCAAGATTTTACAGACTTTGGTTGCCGAAGATATTAGCACCATGACGGCTTTTACTCATCAGACTGTCACTTTTACCTTTGATGACTCATCTGCATTTATTGCCCGCACAGGCTATACGGGAGAAGATGGCTTTGAAATTATGCTAGAGCCAGTTGCCGCCAAGCAACTGTGGCAGTCTCTTTGGCAAGCTGGAGTTATTCCCTGTGGACTTGGTGCTAGGGATACCCTGCGTCTAGAAGCAGCAATGAGTTTATACGGGCAAGAAATTGACGATACAATTACTCCCCTAGAAGCAGGCTTGGGTTGGGTAGTACATCTTAAAGACAAAGGCGACTTTATTGGGCGTTCGGTATTAGAACAGCAAAAAGAAGCAGGAGTTGAACGCCGTTTAGTGGGATTAGAAATGTCAGGACGATATATCGCTCGTCATGGCTATCCAGTAATGTCTAATGGAGAAGTGATCGGGGAAGTTACCAGTGGAACTTTAGCTCCCACCGTCGGAAAAGCGATCGCTCTGGCTTATGTACCTAAACCCCTAAGTAAAGTAGGACAGGCTTTGGAAGTGGAAATTCGTGGGAAAACCTATCCCGCGACGGTGGTTAAGAAACCTTTTTATCGATCGCCTCATCGTTAAATCAACACATCCATCAACACATCCATAATCAACACATCCATATAGGGGCGAATCGCGATTCGCCCCTACTCAATCCAATCCTTTGCCCTAGCTACCGCTTTTGACCACATAGCAAAATTTCCTTGTGCTTGGGGTTGTCCCACTCCTGGTTCAAATACTCGGTCTACTTGGCGATCGCTAATTAGCTTCTGATAATCGTCCCAAAAGCCAACGGTTATTCCCGCACCAAAAGCTGCTCCCTGGGCGGTGGCATCTAGCACTACAGGGCGTTCTAAAGGCACTCCTAAAGCATCTGCTTGGAATTGCATCAAAAAGTTGTTTTGAGCAGCCCCGCCGTCGATTTTGAGCAAGGATACAGGATGATGGCTATCTTTATTGACGGCATCAACTACTTCTTTCACTTGATAGGCGATCGCTTCTAAGACTGAGCGAACCATATGTTCTCGTTGCACACCCCCAGTAATGCCGAGAAAAGCCCCGCGAGCTTTCATATCCCAGTGAGGCGCACCCAAACCACTCAGGGCAGGCACAAAATAGACCCCATTGGTACTATCCACCTGATTACAGATAGACTCTGTTGACCCAGCATCTTTAATGAGTTTCAAGCCATCCCGTAGCCACTGAATTGATGCCCCTGTAGTAAAAATTGCTCCTTCTAAAGCATAGTTGGTTTGCTGATCCGTACTCCACGCTACTGTAGAGAGGAGTCGGTTGTTTGATCGTGTGACTGTGGTACCTGTCTGAGCCACCAAGAAACACCCAGTACCATAGGTACACTTGAGTAATCCTGGTTGATCGCAACCGTGAGCAAATAAAGCTGCCTGTTGATCGCCAAAGATAGCAGCAATGGGAATTTCTACGCCCAGTAGACTGCGATCGCTATTGCCAAATATACTCATACTGGGGTTAATTTCTGGCATAATCTGACCAGGAATGCCAAATAGTTCGAGTAAAGACTGATCCCATTCTCCCGTATCCAAATTCATCAACATGGTACGACTAGCATTACTAACATCAGTAGCATGAACCTGTTTGCCCGTTAGATTCCATAATGCCCAGGTATCTATCGTCCCCGCCATCACGTTATCCCAATTAGTATCAGGTTGATTTTGCTTCACCCAGTCAATCAGCCATGCCAGCTTAGTTGCTGAAAAATAAGCATCGAGAACTAAACCTGTTTTTTGTTCAATAACTTCCGCCTTCCCTTCTGCTTTTAGGCGATCGCACATATCCGCAGTACGACGATCCTGCCAGACAATTGCCTTGTGTAAAGGTTTGCCTGTGGTCTTATCCCACAGTAAGCAAGTCTCTCTTTGAACAGTTAGACCAATAGCAGCAATTTCCTGAGATCCGATTTGATTATCAGTAATAACTTGCTGCATACAGCTACTAATATCCTGCCAAATTTCTAAGGCATCATGTTCTAACCATCCTGGTTGGGGATAGTGCTGAGTTAATTCTTTATAGACTTGACCGACAACATTCCCCTGATAATTAAATAAAATAGCTCTATTTCCTGTTGTTCCTAGATCGAGAGAGAGAATATATTTATTGTCGGTCATAAAAAACACCAAAATTCTGCTTATTGTAGATTTACAGCAAAGTTTTGGCTTTAAGATTTTTTATTAGATTTTTATTAGATTTTTATTAGATAACTTAGCAATTACCATTTGTCATTCCAGGTCGCACAAAGCGATCGCCAATAGCTGATTAACGAAGAGGCTTAGAGCTTAGAGCTTAGAGCTTAGAGCTGTTTTAATGTTAAATCCCCATATCTCAGGAAGTTCAGTAAGCCTTAATTAATCATAATCATTGTTGAAGTTAATCGGCTTGCGACGTTCTGAGGGATCTTTATAATCATCGTAATCATCAGTTAAACTACTATCATCAGATTGATCGTAATCGTCATAGCCATCTGGCTCAGAATCATCATAATCATCATCTGAATAATCAGTTCCAATATTTTCTAAAGGCTGATAATCAACTACATAATCTCCAGGGATAGATTCTTTTGGCTCTTCGTCGTAACTTCTACCTAAATCAGAGTCGTAATTGTCGCCAGAATTATCTGCACCATATTCATCACCATGGTCATCTTCTGGCTCATAACTTCTACCTAAATCAGCAGGGCTTGGTCTACGACGGGGTTCAGTGGGAGTAGCCGAATCAGAATAACGTTCCTCTATAGGTGGTCGTGGACGAGGACGAGAAGCCGTTCTGGGAGTATCATCCCATTCATCGTAACTATCAACCGTGGGGGCAGCAGGACGACGACGGGGAGGACGATTATCTCTTTCTCGATAACCATAGCGATCGCCTTGATCTGCTTGAGGAGGGCGGGCGGTATAGTCTGGTTCAGGACGGTTACGGCTTGGTCTGCGCCTGGGTTCATCCCTCAAATCAGCGGCAGGTGCAGGTCTTTTTTTGACTGGAGGACGACGACTGGGACGTGGTTGGGGATCATCATAGCCTCTTAATCTGGGACTGCTGTAGTTGGGTTCGGCTCCTTCATAAACATTGTCGTAGGGATCGATTTTATCTAATTCCGCTTCCGTGTAGACTCTGGTTCGGCTTACAGGGCGATCGCGATCGACAGTTGTGGTATTACGTCGAGCTTGCTCAGTAGCCACTCCACGCATTCTGATACTCTCAAAGGCAAAGAAAATAGCTGTACCTGTTAGCAGAAATTGACCAAACTGCAAAATAGGATCTAGTCGCCAACCATTGAACAACAAGATAATTCCACAGAGTAAACCTACCGCAGCAAAAAAGATATCATAATCCCTTGCCAACTCTGGGCGAATTGAACGTAAAAAAAACAGCCCAGCCCCTGCTACTGCTAAGAATAGACCTAAAATAGCGGCGGCATTTAGCCCAAAATTGACCATTCCTACTCTCCTAATCTGCTTCTCTTGGTTTCAAACAATCCCTATTCTATACTTTACCCAATCTTAAGTAGTGTATCTTCATACTCTACTCAAGGCGACACAGGCACAATTATTTATATTTCGATTGTTAGTCAAAGCAGACAAATATTATCCACGCTCGATTTTGTCGCTCTGACTGAGGACAATCAATGCAATGGTTGCGGGGATAACCACAATCACTGCGCCCAACAGAAGACTTAGAAGAAAATTAGCTAATGAAGGTGTCATATCTTTTTATCCTGACTATATTTTTGTTTTAACTTTAATAGTGAATAGTTTACGTTGTTTTATAATTCTAAAATTTTTTTAACCAAAACCAAAGTTAATTTCAGCATCTCTGACAACAGAAGCTTAATTAGATAGCCTGTAATGATTACGAGCAACTGGATTAGGCAATATTGTTGTCAGGGTTCAATCAAGAAATTCTTCAATGCGATCGCTTTAAACTTAAGAATGAACAGCAGCTTTTCGCTTCTGGGACTTTATTGCCAAAAATACCAATAAAGCATTAATATCAGCAGGATTTACCCCACCAATACGGGTTGCTTGACCAATAGTCAATGGTTTAACCTGATTGAGTTTTTCCCTCGCTTCCATCCTTAGGGTTTCCACCGTTAGGTAGTCTAAGTCTTGGGGTAATCTGCGTCTGGTATGTTTGGCAATCTGATCGATCTGTAACTGCTGACGTTTGATATAGCCAGAGTATTTAAGATCAATTTCTGCCCCTTCTGTCTCAGCGCTAGTTAATTCAGAATTATCTAGACCGTGTTTTTGCAAGTCAGCATAATGAAACTTCGGACGACGCAACAATTCAGCGAGGGTAATTGAGCCTTTAATTTTCTGTTTAGTTGACTCAGCGATCGCCATTCCCACCTCGTCTCTTTCTTTAACCCGAGTGGTCTGTAACCTTGCTTTTTCTGCTGCAATCTTCTCTTGCTTATCGATATAGAGTTGCCAACGGCGATCGTCAATTAAACCAATTTCTCTACCCAAAGGAGTCAAACGGCGATCGGCATTATCTGAACGTAGTATCAGACGGTATTCTGAGCGACTAGTCAGCATTCGATAGGGTTCTCGTAGATCTTTAGTGCAGAGATCGTCGATTAATGTACCCAGATAGCTTTGTTCCCTGGAGAAGATTACTTCGGGTTCATTCTTAACAAATTTGACCGCATTGATACCCGCAACTAAACCTTGTCCCGCTGCTTCTTCATAACCAGTTGTGCCGTTAATTTGCCCCGCACTAAATAGCCCCTCCACTTTCTTCGTCATTAGAGTGGGATAACACTGAGTAGCAGGGATAAAATCATAGTCAACTGCATAGGCAGGACGGAGCATAGTACAGTTTTCTAGACCAGGAAGAGTTCTCAACATTGCTAACTGTAATTTTTCGGGCAATCCCGTCGAAAATCCTTGAATATAAAGCTCTGGGATATCTCTACCTTCTGGCTCAATAAATATTTGATGACTCTCTTTATCAGCAAAGCGAACAATTTTATCCTCAATACTGGGACAGTAACGGGGTCCTTTGGCATCCACCCAACCTCCATAGACAGGGGATAAGTGCAGATTTTCCCGAATAATTTTATGAGTTTCCGCCGTGGTACGAGTCAAATAACAATTCATTTGTTCTCTTTGTACCCAGGCTGCGGGGTCAAAACTGAACCAACGGATTTTTTCATCGGGTGGCTGTGGCTGCATTTTTCTATAGTCTACAGTCCGCTTATCAACCCTGGCAGGAGTCCCTGTTTTCAGTCTGCCTGTTTCAAAACCTAATTGATTAAGAGTTTCCGTCAACCCTGTGGCAGCAAATTCCCCTGCTCGTCCCGCTTCCATTGATTTGTTGCCAACCCAAATCCTGCCACCTAAGAAAGTACCTGTAGTTAAGATTACCGCTTTCGCAGCAAAACAAGTGCCGAAATAGGTTTCTATGCCCCTTACCTGATCGTTTTTACCCAGCACTAAATCTGTAACCATCCCCTCGCGGATGCTTAAATTCTCTTGATTTTCGACAATCTGCTTCATTACCGCAGCGTATTCCCGCTTATCTGTTTGCGCCCGTAATGCCCACACCGCAGGACCACGAGAAGCATTTAGAACTCGTTTCTGGAGATAGGTGCGATCGCTTACTTTGCCAATTTCTCCACCCAAAGCATCGATTTCATGGGTTAACTGAGATTTGGCAGGACCACCCACCGCAGGGTTACAGGGTTGCCAAGCAATGCGATCTAAATTCATGGTTAACATCAGAGTCCGACAACCCAATCTAGCTGTTGCCAAAGCTGCCTCACAGCCAGAATGTCCACCACCGACGACAATAATGTCAAATTCGTCTTGAAAATCTACAGGATTAGATATGGTCATATTAATTAAATTAATAGGAAAACTATTTGCTATTTTCCCCTATCCTTTCCTTTTTAGGACTACTTCTACTTATTCTACTAGTTAAAATATCCGATTCCATTCCCTACGGGATCATCGTTAGAAATCATTCATAACAAGTTAAGGGACTACGCTTTTTGTCAATCTGTTAGTAGCTCTAAGCTTTAAGCTCTAAGCCAATAGCTTTTGAGACATTTGTCAATAGCAAAATCAGCCAAAAAGCGATCGCTTAGTAATTTTTCTTTAATCCATATATAGTTTTCTTAAATTAAATAAAACACTATATAGCGTTTCTCAGATGAGTGAGGTACGATCTTTCCCCTTTTCCCTTTAACCTTTACCCAAACACAACCGAGGTGTACCTCATAGATACGAGAAACGCTATATATAGTAGTTGACTATTTAAACTTTTACTTAACTTGTCACCAATGGTTAGAAATTAAGAGAAATTCTTTACTGCTCGTTCTCCCTCAGCTACTAATTTTAAAGAAGAATTTTGTGGTTGATCACCTGCATATTTTTGCTAGTTAATTCATATCAATGAAGCAAGGAGCTTAATAAAGATGAATTAACAAAAAATTTTATTTTAAACAAGAACAAAAATGCCTGAAATTATCATCATTGATACCCGAAAAATCCAGGAACCCAAAACAGTTCACTTAGCTCCTGAAAATCAACTTAATCAAGAATGCCTTTTGGGTCGAGATGAGCGCTGTTGTCTTGTATTCAATGATACTTTAGTTAGTCGCACCCACGGTAAAATCGCTTTTCGCAACGGTAATTACTATTACTCAGACTTAGGCAGCGCAAATGGCACGAAAATAAATAATGAAGATGCTCAACTTAATCACGAATATTTACTAAAGCCCTCCGATACAATTGCCCTAGGCAATCATCTACTGTGGGTTAAGGAGATCGCTGAGGAGGAAATTTCTGCCACGCCTCAGTCTTTGACTCCTGAGCAGTATATGCCTCTAGCTTCTATCGATACTGCTAGTTTAGAAACCTGGACTCAGGGAACAAAACAGCTTAAGTGTGTACAGATTATTAATGAGACAGTTGATGTCAAAACTTTTACCTTTGCTTCCGAACCTCCTGTCAAGTTTAACTACCAACCAGGACAGTTTGTTACCCTTAATCTAAATATTGACGGTAAGAGCGTCAAACGTTCCTATTCAATTTCTTCGAGTCCTTCCCGTCCTCACAGTCTCGAAATTACCGTCAAGCGAGTCCCTGCTCCCTCTGATGAGTCAAGCGCGCCTCCTGGATTAGTAAGCAACTGGCTACACGACAACATGAAAGTCGGTAGCCAAATTGAAATTGATGCTCCCATGGGCAAATTTACTAATTTTGCCAATGCTTCGTCCAAACTATTTTTGATTTCTGCTGGTAGTGGCATAACTCCCATGATGTCCATGTCTCGCTGGATCTGTGACACCTTATCTAATGTGGATATTGTATTCCTCCATAGTGCACGCAGCCCCGAAGACATTATATTCCGTCAAGAGTTGGAAATGATGACATCTCGCTATCCCAATTTTAAGCTGGCAATTACCGTAACTCGCCCTGTCCTTGGTCAACCCTGGTATGGCTATACAGGCAGAATTAACGAAACTATCCTATCTGCGATCGCTTCAGATTATAAAGAGCGCACTGTGTATGTCTGTGGACCTAATCCCTTCATGGAAGCAACCAAAGAGTTGTTACAAAAAATTAGCTTCCCGATGGAAAACTACTACGAAGAAAGTTTTGGTGGAGCGAAAAAGAAAAAGAAACCTGCCCCAACAATCCCCAAAGCAGATCAAACATCTATTGTTCAAGCATCCGCACCAGCTTCTGTACCTGCCTTTGCACCAGCATCTAAGCCCATATCTGTACCTGCCTCTGTACCAGCATCTAAGCCCATATCTGTACCTGCCTTTGCACCAGCTTCTGCACCAGCATCTAAGCCCATATCTGTACCTGCCTTTGCACCAGCTTCTGTACCAGCATCTAAGCCCATATCTGTACCTGCCTCTGCACCAGCACCTACACCTAAACCTGCACCAGCATCCTCTAGTCCTGTTGTGGTTCTGTCGAAATCAGGTCAAGAGATAGCTTGTGATGGTGAAGAATGTATTTTAGAAGTAGCGGAAGCCGAAGGCGCAGACTTGCCTTTCGGTTGTCGTATGGGAGCTTGTGGAGCTTGCAAAGTCAAGAAACTTGAAGGTGAAGTTATCTACGACGACGATGTCGATTGCGAAGATGGTTATATCCTTACTTGTGTTGCTCGACCTAATGGTAGAGTAGCGATCGAAGCGTGACTTACCAGACACCTATCCTAACGGATAAGGTGCTGGCTTCTGCAAACCCTGTAGGACAGGCAGAACTAGCTTTAAGGTACTATTGGTAGTGGAAGCAACCACAACCCGATTCCCTTTACACCGTTTTATAGTGGGGAACAAGTCCAGCCCCACTCTCTTGACATTAATTCCTGCCGAAATATCTCGGTCAATCAAGAGGTTTAATTCTTCATCCCAATATTCTCGAATGCTGCAATCAGTAAAGACAAATTCATCTTTATACGGCAGTAATTGAGAGGTATATTGTGGATTAACAGGTATTACCAATGCTCCAGCTTTTTCAGCTTTGAACTTCAGTATATTGAAAAAATTGCCAAACGCAGCGTCAGCCCAAGACTTATTGAGTCCTGATTTACGGCTATTTCCATTAGGCAGGTATTTTCCATCTTCATCCTGTTTTGCTTTATTCCTTCGGCTCAAACCAGCTAGGTTAAGCTTTTCATGAAAGAAAACTTTTTTGCCCGTATTCAGTAGCGCATGGGCAGTATTATAGGCATGGTCTTTCCTAGCACGAGCTATCTGTTGATGTAGCTTTGCTTCTCTTTTGGCTAGCTTGCGTCTTGATTTGCTACCTTTCTTTTTACTTGATTTGCCATTTGATATCTTAGCTAGCTTGCCTTGAGATTTCCGAAACGACTTTAGACTAGGGAGCTTGATACCTTCACTAGTAGCCAGATAATCATCTTCATGGAGAACTGCATCCATACCCAATGAATTATCCCAAGTAGGAGTAATATCTGAAGCAAAATCAGGTATCGAGTTATCTTCGAGTCTTAAATTGATATACCAGCCATCACTTTTCTTGATTATTTGAACCTGCTTTAATATTGCCCCATCAGGTAACGGTCTATGGTGACGCACATTAACTATGCCAATTTTTGGCAAATTAACATATAGCCATTTTCCACCAACAGAGCAAGAGTGAAGTTTTGCACCCTCAAACACCATTGACCTGAAACGCGCAGTATTTTTAAATCTTGGCTTACCCGAACGCTTGCCGTTTCTATCGCCAGCAATAAATCTTGAAAATGCTAGCTTGACTCGTTTGCACACCTCCTGAAGAGTTTGAGATGGCACAGAATTAAAGTCTATTAATTCACCACTCCAGCTTACAGAAACCAAATCTTTTTTGATTATTGGTAGCTGTTTTTTCTGCCCGTAAAACTCAGGCTTTTCTTTTAATTCTGGCAAATGACAAACTAGTGGACATCGGTCAGTGTAGCTACGATTCTTCTCCCACCAATCAAATCTTTCGCCTAATTGACGATTGTACCAATAACGACAAATACGAAGCCAGCCATTAAGAATTAGCTTTTGCTCCGTAGTTGGTTTTAGTCGATACTGATAGTTGTATAGCACAATCAATGTCTTTAAAATAGAATACAGTGATTGTATCATAAAAATAATGAAAAATGATTTTGTTTCTAGTGCTAGGTCTGTGTCTGATTTAAAAGCTCACCTGACTTTTCCCGTTATCTTTTTAATCGAGCGCTCGCTTGGGTTTCCCCTATATCGAAGCCCTATTCTCCCGTCGGCTATTGTCATTAAGATTGGCTTGTTGAAAATAGATGAGAAATTGAAACCCTTATGCTGTCGTCGTTTTCAGACTTAGCGGGAAAAGTCAGGCGTTTAACACTACACACTCAATTCGGCGATCGAATATTTTTAGCAGATTAGTCAGAGCTTCTGTACTAACTAATTGTATTTGTCCCGTATCATTTTCTAGAACTAAACCTTGATGACCAGTGCCATGCCCACAAAAATGAACAATTCTAGGCTTTTCCTTGAGAATAATTCTTTGTAGCTCACTAATGCGAACTGCTGGTTCAAACTGTAGGGTAAATTCAGCTCTTTTTTGCGATCGCTCATAAGAATGCTTAATCGAACGAATCTCAGGATTTAATTGCAGTTGCTCAGTTCCAGCAGGATTAGATGCAAGGACTAAAATTTTGATTGGCATGGCATCAGTACAAAAGCCAAATTTGGAAGTAAAGAAACAAAATTGTAACTTTACTATAATCAACCATAATTGTACTTCTTGTTTATCAAAAAAGCTTATAGCCTATAGCTTATAGCTTATAGCTTATAGCCAACCAAAGTAATCTCTAACTTTTTTAATTCACATTAGACGTAAATCAGTTATAGATTACTGAATCGGTGCTCTAGGGATTAGGTGGCGTAGGTGGATTGGGGAAAGGATCGATGCTGCTGGGCAAACCTGGTAAGGCAGGATTAACACCTCGAGTTGCAGGAATCTGTGATGGCTGGGATCCTTCGGGTAGAGTCGCAAGAGCGACGCGATTACCGCCAACTTCCCGTAAAATATCTAATACTTCCACTACTTCTCTATAAGTTGAGTTTTTCGCTGCGTACAGCGTCATTAAACCGTCAGGATTAGACTGTTTATATTTTTTGATTTCCCAAGTCAAATCGCTACGGCTAACTAGGTTTTGATCGACGTATAGCTGACCAATATCATCAATGGTTACAATTAAAATATTCTGCATCTGAGGCGCACCTGTCTTTGCCTGGGGCAAATCTAAGCTGATTGCTTGCTGACGTGAGAAATTAACCGCTGCCAGGATAAAAAAGGTCAAGATGCAAAAAATAACGTCAATTAACGGCAATATTTCAATATTCGCTCCACTTGACTGACTATCATCCTGCCAAAGATTGAGGGGTTTAATCGGTCTAGGCTGGTACTTTTTTTTAGGACTCATACAAATGACTACTGATTACTATACGGACGTAACATAGTACGTCTCTTCTGTTAACTGGTAACTGATCAACTGATAACTGGTCACTATTTACTGATGGGGTGGCTTAATTTGAACAAAGGAATAATCATCATTACTCACAACAGTATCAGTATCGTTAGATTCTGATTTCATCCAACGATCACGGTACATAACTTCTAAACGGCTACCAGTGCGACGTAAGATTCTGATTTGATTTGACCAAAAAGCCTGAAACAAGCGATAAAAACTCAGACTAATAATAGCTACTAATAGACCAACTGCTGTAGAGATTAGCGATTCGCCAATACCCAGAGTTACTCCAGAAGAGTCTGCGGTACCCAAATCGCTAATTTTAATAGAACTTAATGCTTGAATCAGACCCCAAACTGTGCCAAATAAGCCTAATAGGGGAGAAAGAGCAATAATTGCCTCTAAAACTTTGTCTCCTTTACGCATCCGTGCTAGCTGTTCTTCTGCTGCGGATTCTAAGGCAATATGAAACACCTCTGGATCGGGATCAGATAATTTAAACGGAGAATAAACAAAATTTCCCAAGGGATGATTAATATGTTCTTGAGCAATTTTAGCGACTAAATTCCAATTGCGATCGGCAGCCTCCATAATACGATTAAAGATTTTTTTCTCTTTAAAAAGTACTTTTGACCAAAACCAAAGCCGCTCTAAGATAGTTGAAATAGATAGTATTGAAAGGAATAGTAGCGGATACATTGCAATACCGCCCTTGTCAATAATTTCGATCAGATTCATTTTAGCTAATTACCCCTAATATTACTTTTAGTCAAAATCAGTAGTCGAACAGTTTAAGTTATTTCAGTTTAAGTCCATAAATACAAATAGCATAGGTTGCAGAAAAATCCTGGTTAATAAAATTTTTCACTCTTTGGTAACTAGACAGTAATGATATGGCTTAAATTATATTATTGGGGATTCAGTTTAGACAAAAATCAGGAGCTAATATTCGTGGCATCACCAACTCGTTTACTCATTGCAGCCAGTGGTACGGGAGGGCATTTGTTTCCTGCGATCGCACTAGCCCAACAGCTACCCGAATATGAAATTGAATGGTTGGGTACATCAAACCGTATGGAAACTAATCTCGTCCCGGATGACTATCCTCTTAATACTATTCCCCTAGAAGGATTTCAGCAGAAATTTAGTCTCAAAACTCTTAAGATTATTTCAGGCTTTATGGCATCGATCTGGCAAACTCAAAAGTTAATTAAAGAACATCAAATCGATGCGGTGTTTACTACAGGAGGATATATAGCTGCCCCTGCGATTTTGGCTGCCCGTTGGCAAAACATACCTGCCATAATTCATGAGTCTAATTATATTCCTGGAAAAGTTACCAAGTTTTTAAGTCGTTGGTGTGATGTCGTAGCCTTAGGATTTGCGGGGACAAGTCAATATTTACCCCAAACAGAGACAGTCTATGTTGGTACCCCAGTGCGATCGCAATTTCTGACACCTCAGCCTTTAGATCTCGATATTCCTGATGATGCGGTGATGATTTTGATTGTAGGAGGTTCACAGGGGGCTGTGGCAGTCAATAAACTAGTACGAGAGGCTGCACCTGATTGGTTTGATCTCGGTGCTTATGTGGTTCATCTGACGGGAAAAAATGACCCTGATGCCCATAGCCTTGAGCATTATCAGTATATCTCCTTGCCTTTTTCAGATAACATGGCGGGGTTACTACAAAGAGCGAATCTAGTCATTAGTCGGGCGGGGGCGGGGACAATTACCGAACTTGCTGTTACTGGCACTCCTGCGGTGTTAATTCCCTATCCCTATGCAGCAGAAGATCATCAGACTTACAATGCCAAAGAATATAAAGATGCGGGGGCAGGAGTAGTCTATCAACAGTCAGAACTTACCGCAGAGACTTTAAGTACACAAGTAGCTCAATGGTTGCGATCGCCTGAACAATTACAGAATATGGCAGAAAAAGCCAAGGCTTTAGCTATTACTGATAGTACCGAGAGACTTGCAAGTCTAGTGCGTAGCTTAGTAATTACTGATTACTAATTACTGATTACTAATCAACGACTGGCTTTGTTAAGCTATCTATTGCTGATTGGTTGAGTTAGGTCTGTTTACGCAATAATAAATCTAAAATGAATAATGATTATTTAGTCTGACAACATCACTAAAAGCCCCCCTAAGAGGAGGATAAACGATCTCTATGACAACTGTTGAACAAGCACCAACATCTTTAGCAATGGATGTTTCTAAAAAAGGGTTACCCGTTACGATCATCACTGGCTTCCTTGGTAGCGGTAAAACTACTTTACTTAACCATATTCTGACCAATCAAGAAGGACTCAAAACCGCAGTGTTGGTTAATGAGTTTGGGGAAATTGGCATAGACAACGAGCTAATTGTCTCCACCGACGAAAGCATGGTTGAACTAAACAACGGCTGTATTTGCTGCACGATTAACGAAGATTTAGTTAATGCAGTTTATAAAATTTTGGAACGGGAGGACAAGATTGATTACCTGGTAGTAGAAACAACTGGGTTAGCCGATCCTCTGCCCGTAGCCCTGACTTTCTTAGGTACGGAATTGCGCGACATGACTCGTCTCGACTCTATTATTACCATGGTAGACTGTGCTAACTACAGCTTAGATCTATTTAACAGCGAAGCAGCCTTAAGTCAGATCCAGTATGGTGATGTGATTGTACTTAACAAAACTGACCTCGTAGATGAAACTGATGTCGACGCGATAGAAGTTAAAGTCAGAGATCTCAAAAAAGAAGCTCGTATTCTGCGGACACAAAAGTCTCAGGTGTCTCTTCCCTTAATTCTTAGCGTTGGTTTGTTTGAGTCGGATCAGTACTATGAACAGACTGAATCAGTAGAACATCAGCACGATCACGATCATGACCATGAACATCATGATCAGCATGAACATAACCACCACAATCATGATCATGACCACCATGACCATTCTCATCACCTAGAAAATGATGGCTTTTCCTCGATTTCGTTTCAGTATGACCAACCGTTCAATATTCGCAAATTTCAATATTTCTTAGATAATCAGCTTGACGAAAGCATTTTCCGCGCTAAAGGTATTCTTTGGTTTGAGGAAAGTCCCCAACGTCATGTATTTCACTTAAGCGGTAAGCGTTTTACCTTAGAAGACGAAGAATGGCGAGGCGAAAAGAAAAATCAACTAGTTCTAATTGGTCAAAATCTGGATGAGGCAACCCTGCGTCAACAGATCGAAAATTGTGTATGTTTACCAAAAAGCGATCGCGGTAAAGGCTTTGGAAAGTAAATAATAATTAGTAATTGATTAAATGCGTGTAATTGTCCAGCGAGTTAAATCTTCTTCTGTTAGCGTAGATAGCAAAATCATTGGCGAGATAGGTCAAGGATTAAATCTCTTAGTCGGAATTGCTGCTACCGACACCGAGGCTCAACTCGACTGGATGACTCGTAAATGTCTTGACTTACGCCTATTTCCACCAGGATAAACCCTGGAGTAAATCTGTAATGGATATTCAGGGAGAAATTTTAGTAATTCCGCTGCACCAGATATCGCCGAATCTCTTTACAATCTGTATGTCAGTAAACTAAACCAAGTTTCTTTCCCACTCCTGATGGCGATAGCGAGTACTCCGAACTTCTAATTCCTAATTCCGAACTGACTTTAATTCAGCAGATTAGAGTGAGGGATATTACTGTGCTGAAATAAGTGCCCAATTAAATACAAAGAGCCACACAGAACAATCAGTTTCTCCGTATCCGCATCTTTATCTTTTGCTGACTCCATAACTGCATCGAGAGCAATAAAGACATCTTGGTGAGTTTGACAGTTGCTTAATCGTGGGCAAACATGAGTAGCTAAAGTAGCTAGTTCTTCTGGTTTGGCACTGCTGTGATCTGGCACTGGGACTAAGTGTAGTTCATCTCCAGGCTTTAATAAAACTTCAAAAATATCTTCGTGATCTTTAGTCGATAACATTCCCATGATCCAGATTACGGGATGATCAAGACTGTCTACATAATGTCTTAGAGCGATCGCTGCTGCGGGATTATGGGCTCCATCAATCAGTAGAGGATGGTTTTGCCAGGTTATCCACTGTAATCGTCCTAACCAGCGGGTTTTATTGATGCCAGTTTGAATTGCTAATTCAGGGATTTTCCACCCTTGTTGCTGTAGGTTTTTAATTGTGGCGATCGCAATTGCCGAATTGCTTAATTGTACCTCTCCCAATAGTGGTAAAGGGTATTCTAAATCTTGATATTTTGCCCATTTAGAGCCGTTTGCTGCAGCAATATTTATTTCTGTGGCTGGTTCAACTAAGGTAATGGGTGCAGCTAATTCCTGGGCTTTTGTTAGGATAACTGTTCTAGCTTCAGAAGGTAATTGACCAATGACAACAGGACAACTAGGCTTAATTACTCCAGCTTTCTCCCCCGCAATATCAGCCAAAGTAGGATTAAGTCGTTGCCAATGTTCTTTACTCAAAGAAGTAATTACGCTCATCAATGAACTATCCTTAACGTTGGTAGCATCAAGTCTACCGCCTAAACCCACTTCCATTACGGCAATATCTACTTGCGATCGAGCAAAATATAGCCATGCTGCTGCGGTGATAACCTCAAACTGTGTCGGGCTTTCTTGATCGGGTTCAATGACTGAATGTATATCCTGTAATATTTCCACTAGAGCGGAATCAGTAATAGCTTGTCCATTAAGATAAATTCGCTCTGTCCAATCAACTAAATGGGGCGAAGTATAACGTCCAACTCGATAACCTGCTTCTGTCAAAATAGAAGATAAATAAGCGCATACCGACCCTTTACCATTGGTTCCAGCTACGTGAATGATAGGTACCTGATGTTGAGGATTATCTAGGTCATTCAGTAGTTTTTTAATTCTTTCTAAGCCGAGGTTGACCCCAAAACGCTGAAAAGGACTGAGAAGAGAAGCAACCTGATCTACTTGAACCACCGTACTTATAACTCCGTTATTGTATTGTGATACACACAATCATAATCGAAAGCTAGAATATAGTCTTTAATTATCGTTAAATTTTTCGATCTCAATGCTTATTCTACATCATTACTTTTGCAGGACTACCCAGAATTATTCAAGGTATCACTTCAGTAAGAAGTAAAATGTCAAAAGCAATAAAGTATCTCAAGATTGAAGATCAGCATATGAAAAATACCACTGCAAATGCAATGCCACTTGTGGAATCCATTTTGCACCCCACAGATTTTTCTCTAGCTAGCGATCGAGCATTTGCTCACGCTCTGGCTATTGCTTTACTTCGGCAAACCGAGTTGACAATTCTCCACGTCAATCCGCATCAGGAATCTAATGTAGACTGGAAGCGTTATCCATCTGTGCGCCAAACCCTGGAGCGATGGGGATTATTGGAAGTAGGAAGCTCCCGTTCGGCAGTCTTCGATCAGTTACAGGTCAAAGTCAGAAAGATGGCGCTGCGGAATAGCTCTCCAGTAATAGCTACAACTGATTTTCTTTGCCACGAACCTGCCGATCTCATTGTGCTTGCTACGGAGGGACGTGAAAGATGACACGTTGGGTCAACCATTCCACAGCAGAGGAAATAGCTAGGTGGTCCAGGACAATGACGCTTTTTGTTCCAGCCAATTCGAAACGAGACTTCGTGTCGCTGGAAAACGGTGAATTGAGTTTGAAAAGCATTCTCGTGCCAGTAGACTGGGAACCTGATTGCACTGCCGCAGTGGAATTTTCAAGGAGAGCCGCAGAACATTTCGGTGATGGTCAAGTGTCAATCACTTTGCTCCATGTTGGCGGTTCTCGACCAGTTATCCCAGCGCTGGAGGCAGGTCTCGACTGGACTTGGCAAGTGGAAAACCGTCAAGGTGATCCATTGACTGAGATCCTGTTGGCGGTCGATAGGCATATGGTGGATCTGATCGTGATGCCTACCGCGGGACATGACGGTGTGTTGGATACGCTGCGTGGCAGCACCACCGAACAAGTACTGCGGAGAGCTCCTTGTCCTTTACTTGCAGTCCCAGCGGCTCGTAAATTTTAGTCTGCTAGTTTGAAAATATCTGATTGAAACAAAAGAGTATTGTTATTTCACTTTGTCAGCGAATTAACTCTTTTGTTTCAATTCCTCAAAACCATTAATATCTATTCAGCTGGGGCTTTCTCATTATTCATTTTCTGAATCTGACTCCGCAGCTTCTGAGGAATATATTTACTCTTTGCGATCATTTTTACCAAGGCAAAATTTCACCATTAGAATGCCAGAAAGTTCCCGTATTTGCTAAATTCAATTCGCCAATGCGAGCCAGTAGTCCTTTAACTGATTGTTCTGGTGTAATGCCAGAGTTGGTAAAACCAGTCATACGAGTCTTTACCAACCCTGGATGAAGAATGCCAACGGCAATTCCTTGTGATTTTAAATCCACAGACAGTGATTTACCCGTCATTGATAAAGCAACTTTCGACATTCGATAACCATAAGAACCGCCAGAAGTATTATCCTCAATTGAACCCATACGGCTAGTCATCATAATGATTTTTGAGCCTTTTTTAGATTGGTCAGCAAAGCTTGAGTAAGCATTAGTGGACCGAGCGCATTAACTTCAAATTGCCTACGGATGCTATTCGTATCTAGACGCTCAAGACTAACTCGTTCGACAATACCAGCGTTGTTAATCAAAACGTCAATTGATTGACCATCAAGTCTTTTGACTAAGTTAGCAACTTCCTCATCGGAGGTAATATCTACATCTGTTTCTACCGATATGCCTAAATTTTCTAATTCGTCTGAAGCCGAGCGACAGACAGCAATAACATTATCGCCTCTCTCTTTAAGTTGACGACAATATTCTAAACCGATACCTCGATTTGCTCCAGTTACTAAATAAGTACCCATTTTGCTTTTTTTGCGAAGGTTTTTAATTAACAATTGGTTTTTGTTCTTCAGTAGAATCTGAGATAATAGTATCAATACCACTATTGTTAATTATGACCGAATCATCTTCGTCTCGGACAAACGTGACGACTGAATCATCCTCCCAAGGGATTTCTCATCCATCTTCACGTAACTCATCGATGGTTTTGGTTGCTTCGCGAAAATCCTGAACCCGACTTCAATATTAGTTTTTATCTGTCTTCCGTGAGAAGACCCACAGCTATGCTGTTGGGATGAATCACGGACAGGGTTTTGAAGTTCACATTTTTGATACATAATCTTTACACAGAAAGGGTTTGAACTGTTGTATCCCTTATGTAGAGGCAAAGGTATTAAACCTCTTTAAAAACCTAGTAGTCTAACGACTAACGCACCTTGAAAACTCGGCTATAGGGTTCTGTTCAGGAAAGCTTGAACAGGTAAAAGACCGAAGCAACACGCCAGTTCCTTCAACGCGGGGAACCCGCGCAACGGACTGGCTCAAGCACAGAGAAACACAATTTTTCGTATTCTCAGGTAAGGGAGGGCATCCCTGAACCTACTCTGCAATGGGTTAAACGCTTGGGGAGAGAACCATCTCTGGACTAAACACCGTAAGGAGTATAGTTTAAGTGGACTCGCTGAACCAAGAACCTCTTGATTCAACGCGAATCCCTCGGCTATGCCGATGGGAGGATGTCAATTAGTAATCTCAACCTAAACATGGCGATCTCATCTACCCCAGGGAGAATTTTACTTTCCCATAATTTCGACTTATACAACAACGAATTGCCCAAACTGAACAAAGAACAATTTGCCCAGATATTCATTGAGGGGTTAAAAGAGCAAAAAAATATTATCTGCACCCTGATCGACAATCCTCATTGGATTGTCGAAATTATTTATCCTACCGAGGAAATTTCTCCCCAACAAATAGGTGAACAGTGCAGTCAAATTTTACTTCGATCCAGACAGTCTCAAAAACCTGTAACACATACAATACCCGATATCTTAGTATTGGGAGGAAAAAAAACTACTCCTGCAATGGGAACCTCTCCCACTTCCTTACAACCAGGAGAATGGGGGGTAGATGTGGTGGAAACTGCTGATGAGCAAACTTTCCTCGAATCAATCAAATGGGAGGAAATGATAGCCCCAAAGCCCCCTGAGAGTATTTTTAAAATTACAATTCGTAATTGAAGAGTAATTGCTTTTCTGATACTGCGGATGGGTTAAAACTAGACTATTTATAAAAGGCTAAGATTCAAACCAGACGAACCTTTTGTCACTTTGGTATTGGTATAGGTGCGATTCATTGATGTCAGGAACCGCTATAAAATAATCGAGCGGTAGGGAAAGAAACTGGTAACACAAGTAACACATTCTAAGTCAGTAGAGAATCACATAGGTGCTATCTAGTATTTCGTACATCACTACAATTCATACAATTCATCATTACATCTTTAGCACTAGCAATTTTTCAATAATCATAGAAAAAACTACAACAAAAGCAACAACAGTCAACTCCCCAATAAACCACTAACTATCTTGATTTTTCTCGACTCGCCAGCCTAATTGTGAGCCAATTTTTCCCGATTTGATAAATAGCCAACTTCCTCGATGGTAAGAAGTTTCGTCGTGATGACAATGAGGTTTGATACCGATTAACTGTTCTACCTCATCAGTCGTCAATATCCAGTTAGCCGCCGTCGCTTTTTCCAGAACATCCATGTACCACAAAGGATTTAGTGGTTGTAGCCGCGAAGCCAAAGTTGTCTCTAATCGAATTAAAGAATCGGCGATCGCTTTTAATTGTGGGGCTAGTTGTGGCTCACTTTCCACTTGAGGTTGAGTAGACGATGATCGGGGTTCTTCAGTTTTTTTACTGGGAGGAGTTTCTAAATCATCTGATTTGGTTGCTGTTGCTGTTTCTGGTAAATCTGAATTTTCATCTAACCAGGGATCTGGAGCAATCTCCTTCTTAAGAGTTGGTTTAAATTCATGCTGCTGTAACCAAGTACGATTTAACTCTGTTGCCAAACCATGCAAATAATTAGCTGTTGCTTGATCTCCTTTAACTGCTAACTGACTGGCAACTTCTTTCATCACCTTGACTAATTCGGGTCCGATCAAATCCTGATGTGCTGCTAAAATTTCCGATTCAGAACCATTAGCACAACTCAGCAGGGCTTGAATAAGTTCTACATAAGCCTGAGTTTTATCTTTCTTATCCTGGGGAACAGGAACACTATCTGTCAAAATATGATGTAGTTTTCCTGCCCAATTGTGCAAATATTTTGCTGCTTTGATGTCTCCCTCTGCTGTAAAGTGATTGGCAACTTGTTCCATCACCTCAATTAATTCAGGATTAACCAATTCTTGATGCTGACGCAGTAGTATCCATTCTTCTCCTTGAGGACAGCTTAGTAATCCTTGAATTACATCCAGATAAGCTTTGAGACGTTGTTGGTTCATTTATCAAATGTTGCAAAAGTGCCGACATAATTATTATCTCTTGATTTTGGTAACTCCGAATGTCTTAGTTAAAAATATAATAAATCTTTTCTTCATAAGTTCTTTAATATTGCTATTTTTATGTTGAATTAAAAGAGTAATGAAACAAAAATCGTTGCTCTGATGGCTACTATTGGTGTTATCGAGTGTCCTTCTTTAATTCTTCAATTTGATAGCTGAATTCTTACACTAAATCTTATCCTTTCCTTTTTACCTCCACCTTGAAGTATAATTATCATCTATTACAAAAACATTTATTGCAAAAGCATCTTGTATTAATTCTTATTAACCCGTTAATTTGGGATAGTTTCTTTAATGAAGAAGAAGAAAATTTTAGTTTTGGCTGCTAATCCCCAGGGAACAGATCAGTTGCGACTAGATCGCGAAATTAAAGCAATTGAAGAAGCAGTATGGGGTGGAACTAAAAGAGACAATTTTACTGTAATTTCTAAAGTAGCGGTAAAAACCAGCGAATTACAGAGTCTTCTGAGACGAGAGAAACCAAGAATAGTTCATTTTTGTGGGCATGGAGCAGGTCAACCAGGCTTGATTTTTCATTCTGAAAACGACAGTGAACAGTTAGTAAGTAATCAGGGTATTGCAAGATTATTTAAAAAATATGCCAATAAAATAGAATGTGTAATTTTGAATGCTTGTTACTCGAAGGTTCAAGGAGAAGCAATTAATCAACATATTAATCATGTAATCGGAACAAAAGGAGCTATCAGGAATGATGCAGCGATCGCTTTTTCTAAAGGATTTTATGAATCTTTAGCAGATGGAGAAAGTATTGCTAGTGCTATGGAAGATGGTCGTGATCGGATTCAATTAGATATTGTTAATAGTGGATATAGTAAACGTAAGTTAATTCCTGTTGTTTCTGAAATTGAAGAGGAATGGTTACCAGAAGAGGAAATATTAACTTTGTTGACCAAACAACAACTAAATGAAATCTATGAAACTGTCTCAGAAAATGCAACCTCCTCTCATGCTCAAAATGTAACCGTTCAGGGGGGGGTAAAGCGGCAGGTGCTGTTCCAGAATATGACTGTGAAAAATGACACTAATGACAATGATGATCCCGAGGCATATGCGATCGCACAAATCAAAGATCATCAATCAGGGCAACCCTTCTATCTAGGTCGGACATACGAACTTCAGGCAGGTATACGAACTCAGATTCTCGAAGGTTTTAAAGGTGAACCAGTCCAACTTCTCGATAAGCAAGAGCCTATTCAATTGGAAATTGTCGTCTGGGCGGAAGATATGGAGATTGAGCCAGCCTGGATGCAGCCATACCTCTTTAGTCGAACTGAGGAGACTGCCAAGGCAGAATTCCAGATTAAGCCAACACAGTCAGGACGCAGGCAGGTTCGGGTCGAGTTTTTCTATCAGCTACACTGGCTTGCCAAAATTCAATTTGAAATTGAAGTAGTTGAAGCAGAGGAAATCGTTTTGGCTTCATGAAGAGAGGAATGCAGACAAAAGAAAAAACCGGAGTCACAAAAACCATGCAGAGAACAACACCGATTCCTCCTATTGCTTTCCAAGACGATCCTTTAGCTGTTAACCTTGAAATTTGCAAACAGAGAGAGCAATACTGGCTACAAATACTAGCGTGGGGACGACGGAAACGTTATCCCATGGGGATGACATCGCTGGATCTGGCGGAACTGAACAATCAACTCCAGCAAGAAATGGATGTGATCGCCAGAAATAATCAACAAGATCTGCCAACAAGACGGGAATTGGAAAATTTCGCACAAGTTGGTCACTATGCCTTCAATAAGGTTTTCTGCCACCCCGACGCACGGACTGCTATAAGAGAGTTAATTAGTTTGAGCCAAGCAGTCTCCATCCAGGTTGTTTCAGAAGATTTTTTCTTACCTTGGGAACTGATCTATCCCGCCACCCTAGATGAGCCATTCTCCTACGATCACTTTTGGGGAATGAACCATCTCATCTCTCGCACTATTATCCAAGATGCTCATCCCGGAGCCTTTGTTTCGCCGGAAATCAGTTTCAATACTTGTCCTACATTGGGAATGCTGACCTACAGTGGGTTGCCTGGTGTCCTTCAACAAGAACTTCATTTCTTCCAAGAACTAGAAGATCAAGGTCAACTCGCTCTCTTTCGGCTGCGTTCCCTCGATCCCGACAATATGCGAACAGAATTTCAAGAATTTAGAGACTTCTGGAAAAATAGCTTTAATTTAGCCCACTTCGCCTGCCATGCTGCCCATAACTCTGATTCCCCCAACCTGTCACACATATTACTCTCGGAAGAATTTCCGATCACCCTTAGAGAAATGGATGCCTACGAGATCGAAATTGACGGACATCCCCTCATTATCATGAATGCCTGTGAGACAGGCAACTGCAACCCACTTTATACCTCAAACTTTGCCGCCGCATTTCTCAAGTACGGCGCACGGGGGATAGTGGCGACTGAATGCACTGTCCCTGACGCTTTCGCCGCTGACTTTGCTGAACAGTTGTACATTCACCTCCTGGCGGGGAACCCATTAGGGGAAAGATTGTTAGCTGCGCGCCGGTACTTTTTGCAAAATTACAAGAATCCGTCGGGATTGCTGTACTCTATGTATGCACCCCCATCCATTCGCTTAGTTCAAGCAGGAGGCTCAAATGAGTGATGATACGATCTCAGTTCGCACCACAGACGCTACCGTCAGGCGAGGAGGAAGTCCCAAGGAACTCAAGGTTGAGGTTTTAGCGGAAAACGTCAATTTATTCCTCACCCAAATCGAAGGCATATTGGAAAAAGCATAGGATGAGGTAGGCACATTTCAATTTACTGAGTTTTCCGTATCTGCTGAAGTTTCCGCAAATGGAAAACTGGTATTGCTAGGTTAGAGTGTAGAAACAGGTATTCAAGGAAGCTTGACTTTCAAGTTTGAAAGAAAGGTTTGAGGAATCAAGTGAGGTATTCACATTAGATTACCAGATTTAGTTTCCCCCCTGAGCAGTTACGAAAAATGAAGCTGTAATATGCTGCTAGAATCAATTTAATAATCAGGATTCCCAATGGCAAAAGGTTTTGGTGAAGCATCTAAGTACCTAAGCAAAATTAATTGTATATTCTGTGCCAAAATCTTTTAAAACCTTTTCGACATACTTAACTAAATTTTTCCAGCTAGAGTATGCCTCTTTTTCAATCCACTCATATTTCATAAATCGCCAGAGAGTTTCAATCAAATTAAGTTGGGGTGAATAAGTGGGTAACCAGAAGATTTCCAATTTTTTCTGTCGCCACTCTGCTATTTTTTTCTGAAAAGCTTTGCTGGTATGAATGGGAGCATTATCTATAACCGTTCACAGCCCTCCCAAAACTTGAGAGCCGCGATCGCTACCTAGCGCAAGGCGATCTCTTCAAGAGCCCCTTGGCGGTGCGCTACTTCTGAGAGCTTGTCAGTATTCAGACTGCTCAAGCCTATAGAATCTGAGGGATGGGACTGACTGGGTTGAGGAAGCAGGGAAGGTGGTAAAGTGCCCTCACGAGATGCCCTCACTGCCTCGGTCATGAATTCCAAGACATTACGGTTTTGGGAGCGCAGACTGGTCACCACCGTCAGCATCCGAGCAACAAAAACACTACCTGCGGAGCTTTGAGAACCGAAGCTAGTGCGCCGCCACAACACTGCTGGACGAATGGCTCTCTCGGCAGCATTATTGGTTGGGGACAAGCCCTCTACCGTGACGAACAGCCACAGGGCTGGTTCCACTTTCAGTAATTGGCGACAAGTACGCACAGTCTTAGCTAGAGGAGTTTTCTCCCTTGAGCCAATCTGATAATCAGCCCCTGAAGAGAGTAAACTTCTCACACGAAGAGCGAATCGGCGATACTAATGACTGAAACTGAGTCTGGCTGATCGTTCCATCTCTTACTCGATGCAAAGAGCGAAACAACTTCTTCTGTTGAGCCAGCAGGTCTCGTCCTATTTGACGAGATACACCATTGCGTTCAGAGATTTTGGTGAACTCTCGCTTCAGGTGCGCCCAACATAGTTGTCTTTGGTCAACATCGACCCAATTGTAGGCACTATAACGATCGCTATTGAGAATCCCTCGAAAATCCTGACCCAATAAATCCTGTCAGTCTCTCTCCACAACAAGCGCAAGTCTGGGGATAGTAATCTCTGAGGAGCTCACACTCTTCTACTGGATACAGGGAACGGCTATGACCCCGATGACCTGGTTGTCCTAGATGCGGACAAGTCCTTTCTCGCTTTTTTCGCGGTTTCTTTTTTTTCTTTATGTTCTGAAAGTTAGGGGAGTCTGAAGCGGGAGGGCTATGGGAGTTCTGTGAGTTACGATTGCTTTTTTCACTCAGCTGCTGGTTCTGAACTTGTAATTCTTTGAGGTGTTGCTCTAGTTGCTCTATCTTCAAGCCTAACTGCACCACTAACTTTCTGACACTGACGGGAGTTTTCTCCCAATCGTCGGTGCCAATTCCTGCCGTCTCTAGTAGGTGCTTCTCATCCATACCTCTTAGATTACCAGATTTCGTTCCCCCCCCTGAACGGTTACGATAAAACAGTATTTTAGTAAGTATCATAATCTAGCCAGTAGACGTTTTTATAAAGTTGATTATGAGTTAAGAAAATTTTGTGAAAATTTACGGGAAATTCGCAAGCAGTTAACTTATTTATTGAGTAAGATATAATGAATAGTGCTAATCTTTCAGAAAATCAAACTGATTTTCAGAGTTCTTATCCTTCTTTAACTAGTCTTAGAACAGCTCACAAAGAGCTGCTACTGCGTCATAACCAGGCTGCATTTTCGGCTGAATTAGCTTCAGAAATTGCTAAGTTTATGACTAAAGGAGCTTCCACTGGGAGGGTTTTAGATGGAGAAGAAGATCGTTGGGCTGCTCAGGGTATTTTAGATTATTGGTTATCTGTTTTATACAGTGAGGAAGTTGAACCTCCCGAGGCAACTTTAGCTGATTTTGATATTACTCTTGCACCCGAATTACGTGATGAAGACCTTCCTTATAAAGGTTTAGCAGCTTTTCTGGAAAAGGATAGCAAACTATTTTTTGGTCGTAGTCGTTTACTGGAAAGACTATTAGATCAACTCAAAGAAAATAATCTATTAGCAGTAGTTGGTTCTTCTGGGAGTGGAAAATCATCAGTTGTGCGGAGTGGTTTGATACCCAGTTTAAAAGCTAATGCACTTCATGATAGTCGTAACTGGCATTACTACAAGCCTATGGTTCCTGGTAGCGATCCCCTATTGACTATGGCGAAAACCCTTTGTCCTGAAGATGTTGATCAAGAGCAATGGTGCTCTAAACAAGTTCAAGCTTTTGTGAGAAATTCTCAACATTTAGTCAAATTAATCACGAATGCCAATCAACAACCGGCGGTTTTAATGATCGATCAGTTTGAAGAAGTTTTTAGTCTCTGTGGAGAGAAGGAACGCCAAGCTTTTATTGCTAATCTTTTGAGATTAATCCAGTTACCAGATATCAAACATCGAGTTATCATTACCATGCGCTCCGACTTTGAAAGTAATGTTGCCAAGTTTGCTCAGTTTCAGAACATTTTTGAGCAAAGCGAAATCAGAGTTTCGGGTTTAAATGCCGATGAATTAAGGGAAGCTATTGAAAAACCAGGGGCTGAAGTTGGTTTAAAATTTGAGCCAGGATTAGTCGATAAGCTCATTGGGGATGTTATCGGACAAGAAGCAGCTTTACCTTTACTGCAATTTACCCTGCTTAAACTGTGGGACAAACGGGAACGTAATCGAGTTACTCACGAAGCCTACAAAAAACTTGGAGGTTGTAATTTCGCTCTCTCCAATAGTGCTGATGAATTCTATAAAAAGCTAATTCCTCAAGATCAGGTGATTTGTAAGCGGATCTTTCTCAAGATGGTTCGCCCAACAATAGAGGAATATGAGATTCCTAATCAATCGACTAAAGATAAATCTCCAGGCACTATTAAAAACAAAATAGTTGGGTGGGAAGTGACAAGTAATCGCATTCGCATTAATGAACTTTATCCGACGAAAGTAGATCGAGAAATTACTCAGAAAGTATTAAATCAATTAATTAGCGAAGGTCTTGTAAAAAAGACTGTAGGTGACAAGCCTGAAGATGACCAAATTGAAGTTGCTCACGAAGCCTTGATTCGTAATTGGGGAACTTTGGTTCGATGGATAGAGGATGAGCGAGAAAATAAATGGCAAAAGTTGCAACTGGTATCCAAGGCGAAAGAATGGCAAAGCAAAGGTAAAACAAACGATGCTTTGTTAAGAGGCAGTTTGTTAGAAGATGCCGAGCAATATAGCAATGAAGAAGGTATTTTAGGGGAATATGTCAGGCGAAGTTCCCGCAAACAAAAAAATCAAAATAATTTGCTTATTGGGAGTTTATTAATCATCATTTTAGTTCTCGCAGCTTTGACCTCATATGCCTTGGATCAAAAAGGTGAAGCCGAAAAGCAAAAAGATGAAGCCGAAAAGTTTCGTAATAAAGCCGAGCTCCAAAGAGATATCTTAGCCTCTGAAGCTGCTTTTAATGGAAATCAAGATTTAGAATCATTGCTCGAAGCGGTGAAAGCAACTAAGCGTTATCAAAAGAATTATCAAAATAATCCTTCTATAAAAAAATTCGACTTTGAAGGCAAGATTAAAAAAGTACTTTATCAAGCCATAACCAAAAATTTTAGAGAACTCTATAACTTAGGAATTCGATCTGCTGACTATAATGTCCAATTTAGCCGTGATGGCAAGTATATTGTTACCGTATCAGATGACAAGACAGCTAAAGTGTGGACAGTAGAGGGTAAACTAAAAGCTACCCTCCAAGGTCTTCAAGGTCACCAAGAAGATGTCATAAATGCCGAATTTAGCCCTGATGGAGAGTATATTGTTACCGTATCAGCAGACAATACCGCTAAAGTCTGGACAATAGAGGGTAAACTAAAAGCTACCCTTCAAGGTCACCAAGAAGATGTCATAAATGCCGAATTTAGCCCTGATGGAGAGTATATTGTTACCGCTTCAGCAGACAATACCGCTAAAGTCTGGACATGGAAACCAGAGGGTAAACTAAAAGCTACTCTTAAAGGTCATCAACAAGGCATCTATAAAGCCGAATTTAGCCCTGATGGAGAGTATATTGTTACCGCTTCAGCAGACAATACCGCTAAAGTGTGGACAGTAGAGGGAGAACCAGTTAGAGAACCAGTTACTACTCTTGAAGGTCATCAACAAGGCATCTATAAAGCCGAATTTAGCCCCGATGGAAAGTATATTGTCACCGCTTCAGCAGACACAGTTAAAGTGTGGACACCAGAGAGTCAACAACCATTTACTACTCTTGAAGGTCATAAATTTGCTGTACTCAATGCCCAATTTAGCCCCGATAGCAAGTATATTGTCACCGCTTCAGCAGACAACACCGCTAAAGTCTGGACAATAGAGGAAGAACCAGTTGTTACTACTCTTAAAGGTCATAAATCTGCTGTCCTCAATGCTCAATTTAGCCCTGATAGCAAGTATATTGTCACCGCTTCAGCAGACAACACCGCTAAAGTCTGGACAATAGAGGAAGAATAAGTTGCTACTCTTGAAGATCACCGAATAGAGAAAGAACCGGTTGCTACTCTTGAAGATCACCGAGAAGATGTCACAAATGCCCAATTTAACAATGATAGCAAGTATATTGTTACCGTTTCAGCAGACAACGCAGCTAAAGTCTGGACATGGAAACCAGAGCGTAAAAAACCAGTTGCTACTCTTGAAGATCCCCAAAAAAATATTATAAATGCTGAATTTAGCCGTGATGGCAAGTATATTGTTACCGTTTCAGCAGACAACACCGCTAAAGTCTGGACACCAGAGGGTAAACCAGAGGAAGAACCAGTTGCTACTCTTGAAGATCACCGAGAAGATGTCATAAATGCTGAATTTAGCCGTGATGGCAAGTATATTGTTACCGTTTCAGCAGACAACAGAAACAAGACAGCTAGAGACAAGACCGCTAAAGTGTGGACAGTAGAGGGAGAAACAGTTGCGACTCTTCAAGGTCATAAATCTGCTGTTACAAATGCCCAATTTAGCCCTGATGGAGAGTATATTGTTACCGCTTCAGCAGACAATACCGCTAAAGTGTGGACAGTAGAGGGTAAACAGGGTAAAGTAAAAGCTAATCTTGAAGGTCATAAATCTGCTGTTACAAATGCTCAATTTAGCCATGATGGAGAGTATATTGTCACCGCTTCAGCAGACAAGACCGCTAAAGTGTGGACAATAGAGGGAGACCTAGTTGCTACTCTTGAAGATCTTGAAGATCCCCAAGAAAATATTATAAATGCCCAATTTAGCCCTGATAGCAAATATATTGTTACCGTATCAGCAGACAACAAAGACAAGACAGCTAGAGACAAGACAGCTAGAGACAATACTCCTAGAGACAATACTCCTAGAGACAATACCGCTAAAGTGTGGACAATAGACGGAGAAGCAGGAGAACCAGTTAGAGAACCAGTTACTACCCTTCAAGGTCATCAATTGGCAGTCATAAATGCTCAATTTAGCCCTGATAGCAAATATATTGTTACCGTATCACAAGACAAGACAGCTAAAGTGTGGAATTTAGACAATTTAGACGGAGAAGCAGTTGCTACTCTTCAAGGTCATCAATTGGCAGTTATCAATGCCCATTTTAGCCGTGATGGCAAGTATATTGTTACTGTATCAGATGACAAGACAGCTAAAGTGTGGACAATAGAGGGTAAACTAGTTGCGACTCTTCAAGGTCAGCAATCGGCAATCGTAAATGCCCAATTTAGTGACGATGGCAAGTCTATTCTCACCATATCAGCAGACAACACCGCGAAAGTGTGGAATTTAGACATTGATTATTTATTTTCCCAAGCATGCCAACTAATTGATGGATATCTGAAATATAATCAAGAGGCAGAAAGCGATCGAGATTTATGTAACCTTGCGGAAGATTGAGAATAATAATACTATCAAAGATTCAAGCTGAGAAATAATTGCCAGTCCAGACAAAATTCCCTTAAAGAACAACAATTATAGCTCAGAGGGGAAGCAATTTTTTCCTACTACAATAGACGAAATTTTCAGGTTGTGATTGCACTACAATTCTAATGACTTACTGCACCAACGATTCGGTAATCACTTTCTTTATATTACAAGATAAAATATTAAATACAAAAATAAGAGTTTCCGCATTTACTTCATACCTCATAATCTTGGCTACTTGAGCAGAGAGACAGCTAAAAGTTATGTAAAACTATTGCCTAAGTAAAAATACTTAAGTAAAAATTAAAATATATAAGAAAATATAACCAATGAATTCAAAACACAATGAATCGAATATTTTGTCTCTCTTAACAGTAATAGCTATAGCGACTCTTTTTGCTTCTACTTTATCTCAAGTAAGATTAATTGAAGCAAAAGAGATATTAGAGCCAACTATAGATAATCGACTGGCAAAGGTTAGAGAACAATTAAAGCAAATCAATCGCGAATCTGACAATTTATTGTCTCTACCAAGTAACTTGGTGCCTGAGCAAGACAAAACTATTCAAGCGCAATATTGGTACAACTACCAACCTTGGAGTAACTGGTCTAACTACCAACCTTGGTCTAACTGGAGTGACTGGAGCGACTGGAATAACTGGAATAACTGGAGTAATTACGGTTATTAAACTAAATCCTTAGTCAATTAAAAGAAATGGTTGTTTCTAGCGAGTAATGGTCATAAAGCTATGAATAAAACAAAGCAAGTTCCCAAAGCTACCTTACAAAAAACTGCATTTGGCTCAGTAAAATTAGTTGTCATTCAAGCAACTCCCTTCTGCAATTTAGATTGCGATTACTGCTATCTGCCCGATCGCCTTTCAAAACATCGACTTTCCCTCGATTTAATTGAACCAATATTTAAAAATCTTTTCGCAAGTAAATATATCGATAAAGAATTTACCATTGTCTGGCACGCTGGCGAACCTCTCACCATGCCGATTTTCTTTTATGAATCGACATTTGACAAGATCGAGCAACTTAATCGCGAATTTAATCCAAGTCGCTGCCGAATTTTCCATTCCGTTCAAACTAATGGGACTTTAATAAATCAGGCTTGGTGCGATCTAATTAAAAAATATCAGGTCAAAGTAGGTGTTAGTCTGGATGGACCCGCCTTTATCCATGATGCTCATCGCCAGACCAGAAAAGGTTTAGGTACTCATGCTAGCACCATGAGAGGAATATCGCTGCTACAAACGAATCAGATTGACTTTTCTGTAATTGCTGTTCTCACTAATGATTCGCTCAATTTTCCCGAAGAAATATTCAATTTCTTTATGGAACATCAGATTAGGAATGTCGGGTTCAATATTGATGAGACAGAAGGAGCTAATCAGTCATCATCTTTGACAAAAGATGGCGCAGAAGAACGGTATCGAACTTTTATGCAGAGGTTTTACCAACTGGCAAAAAGCACCAATGGCTATTTAAGAGTTCGGGAGTTTGAGCAGACTAAAAACTTTATCTATGAAAAGTGCAATGCGCACCAAGGGCAGTTTACTCCGTTTACGATGATCAATATTGCTTATAATGGCAACTTTTCTACTTTCTCCCCAGAACTTTTATCGATGAAAAGCTCTCATTATGGTAATTTTATTCTCGGCAACGTACGACAAGATTCTTTTGATTCTGTCTGCAAAACTGATAAATTCCAAAGAATGAATCGAGACATTCAAGCAGGGGTGGAACTGTGTAAGCGTAACTGCCAATACTTCTCTTTATGTGGTGGTGGTGCGCCTTCTAATAAATATTTTGAAAATGGCTCCTTTGCTACATCGGAAACCATGTATTGTAAATACACCAAAAAAATAATTACAGATATCGTTCTTGAAGATATTGAAAAAGATTTGGGTTTACGTCCAAGTTGAGTAAAAACAATCAATTGGATCGAGCGATTTTAGCTAGACAGTTTTACTATAATCTTGCTCCAACTCCGAACTCAATCTTGACATGATCTCCATTGTTCATGGGCTGTTCGCAGTAGAGCGATCGCTTCTTCACAAACCTGAGTTCGACACAAGAAAATAAGCTAAAAACAAATGACCAAGAGCTTTACAGGGATTTTCGAGCAATTGAGTATTGTCAACTATCTTAATCTGTTGACAAGGCAAGCCGTGAAGATGACTAATTATAGTAAATTTTAATGAACAAAAATTAAGTAATTCGATTTCTAAAGATTAAACTAATATGCTATTTTCTTCTTCTTGATCAAGCGTAAAATACCAAGAATTAACCAATTAGTATTTTGGAGAAATTCAAGATGAATTTAATTCCATTATTTTGTGAAATCGATGATTTTTGTACTAGTTTTGAATCACAATTCAACTTCCAGAAAGAGCAAACAGGAAAAAGCAATTTGGCAAAGACGCTTTTGGGAACATTTAATTCGAGACGAGCAAGATTTTATTAATCACGTTAATTATATTCATTACAATCCTGTCAGACATGGTTTAGTATTGTCGCCAAAAGATTGGCAATATTCCAGTTTTCATCGTTATGTAAAGCAAGGTATTTGTGATTTTAACTGGGGTGCTTCGTCAATTGTTTTTGATTCTTCAGTTGGTATGGAGTAATGTGTGTTGGGTTTCGTTCCTCTACCCAACCTACATATTTGCGATCGCTAGTATTTCTTTCGTTTGTGTTTTAGCTACTTGTCCACAATTCATTGACATCCTCCCGCCACTAAACGCTCCTAACGTCGCGCTATAGTGGGGGATTCCTAAGACTCACGACTTAGGTTTTCTGTTTCGTCCCGTGCCAACTAGAACAATGTTACCAATGCTCCCCGTCGCATCCAGTCCGCAGACATTTTCTAAGACGATCTGCCCGACCGCCTGTATTCCTCTATTTCTAATTTCTTGGCTAGCTGCTACGTCCCTAGTGGTTGTATACCCGCATTCATCACAATGATGAACTCTGACATCTAAAGCCTTTTTGCCTGTATGAGTTCCACAGGATAATAAACCAGTTATTTTGATTGAATGTAAATGCTATGGTGTGGATATTTCTCATGATAAACATTATTCTCAGTTATTTAGCTATTTTGCTGCTACTGATGCAAGGATTGGCATTTTAACGGATGGTGTTGTTTATCAATTTTTTGCTGATTTAGATAAGCATAACAAAATGGATAAAAAGCCATTTTTAATAATAGATTTACTAAGTTTAAATGAATCAGCAATCAAAGAATTATCCAAATTAACTAAATCTGCATTTGATGTTAGTGATGCTATTAATTCTGCTTCAGAGTTGAAATATGTAGGTGGGATCAAAGCTCTTTTGAGAGAACAATTAAAAACACCTGATGATGAGTTTGCAAAATATTTTTTCAAAGAATTATGTCCCGAAAATATTTATACAGGTGGATTAAAACGCGATTTTCTGGGATATACCCTTAGAGGAATTAAAGAGTTTATTACTGAAGAGATGAAAAATCTATTAGATGGTGCTGTTAATCCTCCAGAACCAGAACCAAAAGTAACTGAAGAGAAAGAACTTGAATTCACAGAGGATGAGCGAGAGGGATATTACATTCTCAGAGCAATTCTTAGTTCAATAGTAGATCCTTCAAAAATCACTTATAAAGACACTGCAACTTACTGTAATATCCTTTTCGACAATAATAGTTGGAAACCAATTGTACGCTTGTATTTTAATAACCTAGATAGAAAGAAATTAGAAATTTTTTCAATAGATAATGAGGGAAATAGAATTTCTGAAAGAGTTTCTATTAATAACTTAAATGAAATTTATCAGTATGCTGACAAGTTTAAGGCTATTGTGACAAGTTATCAGTCATCGGAAGCTGTTAAAGGCTAGTTGTGCTTGTTTTAATCAAGATTTCGGTAATCCCAACCTAACTGCTACTCTGACTTTTCACGGGATCTTTTTCGGTTCTCAGGCGATCGCCAAATTTCCATTCTCCAAGCCTAATTCTTTCGTCATTCATTATCATTAACTATAGATTATTGAGAATTAGGCTTGGAGAGAAACCCTTATTTGAAGGGGCTTTCAGAGATGCCGTGAAAAGTCAGAACTGCTACTGCGACACCTATAGAGAAAACGCTAGGGTAAATAGATATAACTATAATCTGCAAGCATCTATTTACATGACAGACGCAACTATTACCAAAAACCCTTTATTAATTGGCAAGGGATTACCTCCTTTTAACGAAATCAAAGCGGAACAGGTTGTTCCTGCAATGACTCAAATATTGCAAGAATTAGACGAGGAGATTAGTAAACTAGAAGAGAATGTAACTCCTACTTGGTCTGGTTTAGTTGAACCTCTGACAGAATTAGAAGAGCGTTTAGGCTGGAGTTGGGGAATTGTCGGACATTTGATGGGGGTTAAGAATAGTCCTGAGTTGCGAGAAGCTTACGAGAAAATGCAGCCAGAGATTGTTAAGTTCTATAATAAGCTGAGTCAAAGTAAGCCTTTATACGAGGCTTTTAAAGGTATTAAAGACGGTGCAGAATGGGATCAGTTGGAATCTGCACAGCAGCGTATTGTTGAGTCTTCGATACGTGATTTTGAACTGTCTGGAGTGGGTTTGGAGGGTGAAACCAGAGAGAAGTTTAATCAGATTCAATTAGAGTTGGCAGAATTATCTACTAAGTTTTCTAATAATGTTCTGGATGCTACTAAGGCTTTTAAACTTAAGCTGACTGATAAACAGGATGTAGACGGTTTACCTCCTAGTGCTTTAGGCTTGATGGCGCAAACTGCCAAGGCGGAAGGCAACGAAGAGGCGACTCCTGAAAATGGTCCTTGGGTAGTTACTTTGGATTATCCTAGCTATGTTCCCTTTATGAAGTATGCTACCAATCGAGAATTGCGGGAAAAGCTGTATAAGGCTTTTGTCTCCCGCGCTTCTAGTGGTGAATTAGATAATCGCCGTAATATCGATCGCATCTTAGAATTAAGAAAGGAAAAAGCGAATATTCTCGGTTTTGCTAACTTTGCTGAGTTAAGTTTAGCTCGTAAGATGGCACCAGATGTGGCAGCGGTACAGCAGCTACAGAATGAGTTGCGCGGTGCTAGTTATGATGCAGCGCTTAAAGAGTTTGAAGAGTTAAAAGCCTTTGCTGGACAAGATGATCTTAAAAATTGGGATATTAGTTATTGGGCAGAAAAGCAGCGAGAGGCTAAATTTGACTTTAATGAGGAAGAATTACGTCCTTACTTCTCCTTACCTAAAGTTTTAGATGGTTTATTTGGTCTGGCTAACCGTATCTTTGGCGTAACCATAACTGCTGCGGATGGACAAGCACCTGTATGGCATGAAGATGTACGCTACTTCCAGATTGCTGATGAAAACGGTGATGCGATCGCATTTTTCTATCTCGATCCTTATTCGCGCCCTGCGGAAAAACGTGGTGGTGCCTGGATGAATGACTGTATTGGTCGAGCCAAAATGACCGTTGAAGGTAAGACTGAAACTCGTCTTCCTGTGGCATATCTCACCTGTAACCAAACTCCTCCCGTAGAAGATAAACCCAGTTTAATGACCTTTGTGGAAGTAACTACTTTATTCCATGAATTTGGTCATGGTTTACAACACATGTTAACCACCATTGACTATGCTGGAGCATCAGGGATTAACAATGTAGAATGGGATGCGGTAGAATTACCAAGTCAGTTTATGGAAAACTGGTGTTATGATCGCCCCACTCTTTTCGGTATGGCGAAACACTATCAAACTGGCGAAACTCTTCCCGAAGAATATTATCAAAAGCTAGTTGCTGCCAAAAACTATATGAGTGGTTCAGGAATGCTGCGTCAGCTACATTTCGGCTTGCTAGACATAGAACTCCATTCTAATTATCAACCAGGGGGAGACGAAACTCCCAATGATGTGCGCGATCGCTTGGCAAAAACTACTAGCATCTTGCAACCCATACCTGAAGACAATTTCCTCTGCTCCTTTGGACATATTTTTGCTGGGGGATATGCTGCGGGATATTACAGCTACAAGTGGGCAGAAGTATTAAGTGCCGATGCTTTTGCTGCTTTTGAAGAAGCTGGTTTAGAAGATGAAACAGCAGTTCGCTCAGTCGGTAAACGCTTTAAGGAGACTGTACTTTCTCTTGGTGGTAGCTTACACCCCATGGAAGTATTTCAGTCATTCCGAGGTAGAGAACCAAAAACTGAACCATTATTAAGACATAGTGGTTTATTGACGACTGCTTAAGTTTAAATCGGTGTTTTTGAATTAAGTCAGGACGTACAAGATATTACTGTTAGTAGCTAATAGCTATTAGCTACTAGCTTTTAAGCAGTATAAAAATGAGGGGGATGTCACTTAAAATTGTTACCTCCACACGGGTGAGCGAAATTTACGGTGGCAACAATTAATTTTCGCGTTGTTTAAGTAATGAGTAATAAGTAATGAGTAATAAGTAATGAGTAATAAGTATTTACTCGTTACTCGTTACTCGTTACTCGTTACTCGTTACTCGTTACTCGTTACTCGTTACTCGTTACTCGTTACTCGTTACTCGTTACTCAAAGCTTCTCTATTGTTTAACTGCCACACCTTTTTTCGTTCACCCCCTCCACACCCGATAATTTCACAAGCCAGAATTAGACTGAAAACATCAAACTTTAGTTGCCCAGAAGCCTGAAACAGTGGAAATTATCCTATAATCAAGGCAGATGAGCTTCCCTAAACTTTAGTAGAGACGCTGTAAGAAACCATGTTTTTAATAGCCATAAGACTTCTTGCCCTGTTTGCGATCGCCTATTTATTCGGTCTAATAGTAGCCTGGTTATTTTCGTTGTTCAATGCTTCTGATGGTGGTGATGATTTCCGTAGAGATGACCCCGATGCACCTCAACCACCAGAACCAGGAAAATCTTTGGAGTCAAAAAAAGGGGAGAAACGGTTGGTAGAAGTTGACGAGTCCTATTACCTTGAAGAATTCGATTTAAGCAACAAGCAATAGGAATTAGTGACAAGTTAAGAGACTAGGATGTAGTGCCAACGTATGATATTTTGATTATGATTAAAGATCGATAGGTAAGATGCACTGGAAACTAAAATCTAAGATTCAAAATGCGATCGCTCTTCTGCCATCTTCGGCTTCCTATTCTGCCTATTATCAGCTTCAAAGGCGTTTTGGAGGATTGCGTAGAGTCAACCCAGTGCGGAAGCTAGCTGCTGGCATCGAAACTGGGAAACTGATCAAAGAACAGGATTTTGAACTTGATCATAAAAGGTTCATCTTGGATCATTTCTAGAAAGAAAAGAAATTGTCTCAAGATTAATTTTTAGAGAGCATTGTAGGGTGGGCAGATGCCCACCTTTCCAATGTAAAAACTTAGCTAATTAATTCCATTCCCCGTTTAACAAAATTCTCAGCCGTAATGCCGTTGAACTCCATAATTTGACCAGCACTAGAAGTAGTTTCACCTCGTTTCCAAGCAAAAACATCCCGCTTACTATTACTACGCAACATCACAGGTTCTAGCATCGCACTTGAGCCACCAGTAACACCGATTAAAGCATCCCCCTCAAACATTGCGGAGAATTCGGTATCACTAAGGAAATGACCATCTTGTTCGCGACTGCAACTATCCCAAGCGACATCAGTGGGACGATATAGACGACGGGGATTAATTATGGAGACAATTTTTGAACCAATACCCTGAGATTTTAACTGTTCCGCTGCTGCAAATACGGGAATCAGAGTCATGTCGCCGATGACAGCAAAGACAACGGTTTTATTTCCGGAGGTTTCTTGTAAAACAATGCCACCTTTTGTTAAACCTTGACGGGTTTGTTCGAGAGTAGTGCGAATTTCTAACGGAGATTTACTAGCGGTGATCGTAATTCCCCGATTTTTTGTCCCTAATGCCCATTCATAACAAGCCTGAATACTGTTAGCATCACAGGGAAAAAGTGGAAATACATTACCATTACGCATCATCCCTGCAAAGTAGTTTTCCACTTCTGGACGCTGGTGTGTCCAACCATTACGTCCTTGTTCTAATGCTCCTGCGGTGAATAATGTAATAGTAGAAGGAGTCGATCGCCTTAATTCTGCCATTGCTTGTGTCACCGTCTGCCAGATAGGTAAACCATTAATGGCAAAAGATTCATAGGAACACCAGAGAGTACGTGCCCCGAATAAAGCCTGGGCTGCTGCTAAACCTGCACAAGCATCTTCACTTAAGGGTTCATATACCTGTCCTTTGGGCTGTTGAAAATAGGTTGGGTCAATGGTAGGGTGAATGATTTTCAAAGCAGTGTTGATATTTTTAATGCCTGATGCTGCGTTACCGTCGGCATTGGTGACGATGAAGTCTTTGTCCTGTTGCCCCACGTAAGCTGCGATCGCACCCATAGCTGTAGTTGCTACTTTCTTTTCTCCACCGAGGGTATACTCTTCTAGGGGAATAGTACCTAAGTCGGGAATAGCATATTCTTGTTCGGTAACGGCTGTTTTAACCGCTGCACCACCATTAGAACGGGAATAGTTCTGGCGTACTAGCTGCCAGGCTTCGGGAGTTAAAGCTCTTTCTTTGAGGGAAGCAATGATATAGTCTTTGTCTACGCTGTCTCCTGGATAGAGGTTATGAGACTGTGCACCGTCTTTATGTACCCCTGAACCTTTTAACTGTTTAACAATTAAGACTGTTAATTTACCACCTAAGGCAGATTTAGCAGCTTTATCTGTTGCCGACAACACCGCCTGAGTAAAAGCCATTCTCTTCTCAAAGGAAAACTTGGTACTGTTTACATAGTCTCCGGGCTGATTAGTATCGTCATAATCCTTAGCGTTGACGAGAATTACCTCGGCAAAACCGTTACCTTTCCAGTAAGCAATCATCTCCTCATTGCTTTTAGTCGAAACCATGCTGTGATGCTCTTGGGAAAAGCCATTCCAGACCAAAATTGGCAAAAAGTTAGTTACCTGGGGAAATGCGGTATTAAAGTGACCAAAACTACTCGTGATATAGGGTTCACCTAAACCACCATCCCCAATCGTTACAGGAAATAAGACTCCAGGATGTAGCTTTGCCCCTGCCATGGCGAAGTGTTGCCCTTGTCCTAAAGGTCCTGCGGGGTTGAGTAAGCCTGGGATTTGTCCTGAAAGATGCCCTAAAAGACCATCCATCTCCCGAAAGCGATCGCACATGTCCTGGACGTTATGAATGCCCATTGCCTCTAGAGATGTATCCAGAAAGACATTGCTATAAAAGCCTGGAGCATGGTGTCCCACTTCGGTAATGATATTCTTATGTCCCAACATCACCAAGGATGCGATCGCATCAGCAATACTGGCAAACCCTCCTGGATGCCCTGACTGTTTACTGGCAGTAGTTTGGAGAGTTAAATAACGCAAAGCATCCGCAGCCAACATAGTTTGATAGACAGCGTTTTGGTCTGAGGGAGAAGCGATCGCAGTTTGTCCCTCTTTGATCGCTACAGATTTTCCATATTGCTCAAATCCAGGCAATTGCTCTTTGAAATGTTGAATTCCCTGACAGAAAGTGGGAACGTTAGTGGCAACGGTCATAAATTTGTCCTTCTTTAATCAAACTGCAAGTGTTAAGTAAATCTTACAGTTTTGCGGGAGCGAGAAACGACCAGATCTTTCTATAGGTGGCATTGATAACTAGTTATCCTGGTGTTTCTCCTAGTTGGAGAATTTACTAATTAACGACTAACTATATTTGCGCTATTTTAAAGATTGAGAACAGATATGTACTTATTGTAAATGAGCTTATTTAACCTGCAAGCACCCTTTGAACCAGCGGGGGATCAGCCTGATGCGATCGCACAATTAACCGAGTCTTTAAAGCAGGGCAATCGCTTTCAAACTTTGTTAGGAGCAACAGGTACGGGTAAGACTTTTTCCGTAGCTAACCTGATTACCAATGTGCAGAAGCCAACTTTAGTCTTGGCGCATAATAAAACTTTGGCAGCGCAGTTATGTAATGAGTTGCGCTTGTTTTTTCCCAACAACGCAGTAGAATATTTTGTCAGTTATTACGATTACTATCAACCAGAGGCATATATTCCCGTTAGCGATACTTATATCGAGAAGACAGCCTCAATTAACGATGAGATTGATATGTTGCGTCACTCCGCAACGCGATCGCTTTTTGAACGTAAGGATGTAATTGTGGTGGCATCAATTAGCTGTATTTATGGTTTAGGGATGCCTGCGGAGTATTTTAAAGCAGCCGTGCCGATACAGTTAGGAATGGAAGTAAATCAAAGAGAATTATTACGGGATTTAGTTACCATCCAGTATTCCCGTAATGATATTGAACTTGAACGAGGGCGGTTTAGAGTCAAAGGAGATGTCTTAGAAATTGTTCCTGCCTATGAAGATCGGATAATTCGGATCGAGTTTTTTGGCGATGAGATTGAAGCTTTGCGTTATATCGATCCTGTTACGGGAGAGATTTTGCAGAGTATGAATGGTATTAGTATTTATCCTGCCCGACATTTTGTTACCCCCCAGGAGAGACTAGAAGTAGCCTGTCAAGAGATTAAGGATGAATTGTCAGCCCGTTTAATAAATTTAGAAACTGATAATAGGCTATTGGAAGCGCAACGATTGGAACAACGCTGTCGCTATGATTTGGAACTGTTACAAGAAGTTGGTTATTGTAATGGCGTAGAAAACTATTCTCGGCATTTGGCAGGAAGACAACCAGGCGCGCCACCAGAATGTTTGGTGGATTATTTTCCTGATGATTGGCTACTGATAATTGATGAATCCCACGTTACTGTACCGCAACTGCGCGGGATGTATAACGGTGATCAGGCAAGAAAGAAAGTTTTAATTGAACATGGTTTTAGATTGCCCTCGGCTGCGGATAATCGCCCTTTGAAAGCTGATGAGTTTTGGGAAAAGGTAAATCAGTGTATCTTTGTTTCGGCGACTCCTGCTAAATGGGAATTAGAACAGTCGGAAGATCGGGTAGCACAGCAAATTATTCGTCCGACAGGGGTACTTGATCCAGAAATTTTAGTCCGCCCCACAGATGGACAAGTTGATGATTTATATGGTGAAATTCACGATCGCATTGCTAAAGGTGAACGGGTTTTAATTACCACCCTGACTAAGAAGATGTCAGAAGACTTAAGCGAATATTTTGCTGATCGAGATCTTAAAGTTCAATATTTGCACTCGGAAATTAAGTCTATTGAACGAATTGAAATCTTGCAGTCGCTACGTAGAGGAGAAGTTGATGTCTTAATTGGGGTTAACCTACTGCGGGAAGGTTTGGATCTGCCAGAGGTATCCTTAGTAGCAATTCTCGATGCCGATAAAGAAGGCTTTTTGCGTTCGGAAAGCTCCATCATTCAAACCATTGGTAGGGCTGCGCGACACGTTCAAGGACAGGCGATTTTATATGCCGATAATATGACTAAGAGTATGGCAAGGGCGATTGAGGAAACCGAAAGACGACGCAATATTCAAGTTGCTTATAATAAACGCCACAATATTAAGCCACAGCCGATTATCAAAAACGAAGAGAATTCAATCCTGGCTTACTTAGATATCTCCCGCCGTTTAAATTCCGAACAACTAGAAGAAGTTTACGAAAAATCTTATGATCTACCTCTAGAAAAAATTCCTGCTTTAATCGAACAATTAGAAGCCAAAATGAAAGATGCGGCAAAGGAATTAGAGTTTGAAGAAGCAGCCAAATATCGCGATCGCATTTTAAAATTACGCGATAAATTATTAGGAAGAAGTCCTGTTAAGCGAGATTTAGACCCAAGATAAATTGTAGACGATGTAGATTTTCGATTTCTAAGACCTACTAATGGTTAGTCAGAAGCCAGACTATATTGTAATAAATAAGCATTACATTTACTATACAGATTTTATTTGGATATTTTTTTGTACTTTTATAAAAAACTTTCTAACCCAGGAACAATTTATTTTTCAATACGTCTATATCAAGATTTTGTCATAATCGAAAATTTATAATTTTGTAAAAATAATTATAAATTTTACTTTATCAAGTTTTTTATTTTCATTCCCTAATGTTTAACTTGTGCTAAATATTTTTACATTTATTAGCACCATAAAGCTGTTTTTTGATATCAATTAAAAGTAATAAATATTTGACATGGCTGAATATATTGGGACTCCAGAAAGCGAAGATTTTCGTCTCTTTTTTCCTTTAAGTCCAGAAAACGACACCATAGATGGTCGTGAGGGGGACGATATTATTGATGGCTTTCTAGGCAATGATACCCTTCTTGGCTTTGACGGTGACGACTCAATTAATGGCGGAGAAAACGAAGACTATGTATCTGGTGAAGTAGGAGATGATGTTTTACTAGGTTTTGACGGCTTCGATACTCTGTTAGGCGGAATAGGAGATGATACCCTCTTTGGGGAAAATAACAATGACCTTCTCTTTGGTGGCGAGGATGGCGAGGATTTTCTCGACGGTGGCAACGGAGACGATGAACTATTTGGCGAAGCGGAAGATGATACTTTATTAGGTGGAGAAGGAAGAGACACTTTATCTGGCAATAATGGCGACGATATCCTCGAAGGAGAACAGGGAGAAGACATTCTCAATGGAGGAAAAGGAGCCGATACTTTTGTCTTTTCCACCATTTTAGGCACAGGAATAGATATTATCGAAGACTTCTTTTTTGATGAGGGAGATAAAATAGAAGTACTGGCAGAAGGTTTTGATATTGATACTGACGAAATCGATCGCTTTGAGTTCAATTCAAGTTCAGGAGAGGTTTCTTTTGATGGAGAGACTTTTGCAATTATCGCTAATGATGTTGACTTGATCCCCTTTGAAGATATTGATATTGTCTAGATTAAGATGATATTTATAGCTTATTTTCTCTCTGGAAATATTTTCCAGGCATTATAAATGCATTATAAATAATGCCTATAATTCCTGTATTTAAACAAAAAAAATTATGTTAGAAATAATTTGTGCTGGTTCTTTAGCTTTCTCGATTAGTATTTGTCAGAATACAGAATCAATTGATGTAACTAGAATAAACAAAGCAGAAACATCAAGTATTATCAAGCAAAACATTACCCAAGAACCAGAATATTTAGTCAAGGGAAAACGCCATGAATCTAGATATAGAAGGGAAGCAGATCGAGAAATAGATGAATTGAGACATCAAGATAGAGACAACAGAGATGACAGAGATAGGTATCATCGAGAACCCGACCAATATCAACGGGGGAGAGAATACGGTGATGATTATCGAGGCAGAATTTATCGAGAACCTCATAGACGTGGGCAAGAAATAGAATACGATCAAGACCATGATCGATATTACGTACCCCAAAGTTCCAGAGATGGATATTTTAGAAGAGATAGATAAGTCAAGAGGGCTTTTGCAGGACAGTTGGTATTACTTCTAATCCAGTATCCCCAAAGCCTGTGTTTGAAATCCTGCCATTGCTGTTCAGCACAAAATGAATAAAATAATATAGTTTTAATTAAACAATATCCGCTAAGATTGTGGTGGAGTAAACATGTAGTGTACTTCATTGATTGCTCGTATATATCTCGGAAAATACCATGAAGATTAAATCTCTAGCTAGTATAGTTGCTGGGTTAGGCGTTGTTATTGGCAGCGCGATCGCGAATCCAACCTCAGCACAAACAAAAACTAGCAATACATACTATTGCGCTCAACTTAATGGCGATTGGAATACCTTCGTTAATACTCCTAGAGGAAGAGTAACCCTGGTCAATTGGGCAAATGAATTTGCTCCAGATTGGACTCCTCAAAAGAGATGTTCAGCGGTATCCCAAAGATTTCAACGGTTTCTTGACCAAGGTAATTTAAAATTTATCCGTACAGGTAATGTAAATCGACAACCAGTACTATGCGTTGCTAATGCTCAGGGTGGTAGCTGCCCAGACGAAAACGTGTTAATTACTCTGAAGCCAGGAACAGATCCCGAAGAAGTATTGATTAGACTAGTAGATTTTCGTCGTAGCGTTAGTGGACAAACTTTGACTCTCAGCGCCGATGACCCTGGCTTTTACTCTGGCGGAGAGTTTTATGTCGATCTGGAAAAATTCCTCGACACAGTACCCGTAGATAATTAAATTAAAGGTACAGGTAAATAAATACTTATTTTAAGTGAATGAATTGGCTACCCAGCAAAGGGTCACAATATCCAAACAGACGCGAAAAAAATTATATTGATCGTTTGATCTTGAAATCAACATCCCAGGTAATCAAACTGATGTTTTGTCTAGTCGGTGCTGGGATGTTTTTATCTGGAGACGCTGATCATCTTAAACTAAAATCTTTTGCTTCAGTCTCTCCTCAGAAATTGTCTAACAAAATTAATCATATTGCTTCTGATATTACCGTCAAAATTTTAGCTCAAGACTTCCTTGGTTCTGGTTTTATTGTCCAACAGAAAGGACAAAAATACATCGTTATTACTAATCAGCACGTTCTCAGAGCAGGAGAGGCTCCCTATATTGTTGAGACTTCCGATGGCAAAACCTATCTAGCAGAAGTTGCTTCTGATGTGACTGATGGCGATTATAATTATGACCTGGCAATCTTAGAATTTCAAGCTAATACCGTTTATCCCACCGCCAAAATTGGCAATTCACTCTATCTAGAAGTTGGGGAACCAATATTCGCCGCAGGTTTCCCCTACAATCAATCTCCTATTAAACGAACTCCTGCTATCTTTGAGCGACTCAACACCAATAAATCTAGAGGATTATCCATCAAACGAGGAAGAGTAGCGATCATTCTGAATCAAGCTCTTGAAGAAGGCTATCAAATTGGATACACTAATGACGTAAAAAAAGGCATGAGTGGTGGGCCTTTATTGAATTATCAAGGAGAAGTCGTCGGGATAAATGGCAAACATGCCTATCCTCTGTGGGAATCTCCGGAAATTTATCAAGATGGTTCTGAACCCTGTCCAGCTTTACAAGAATTGATTACTCGCTCCAGTTTAGCAATTCCCATTGAGAAAAGTATTGAATTGAAGCCACAGCTAAAATCCCTTACCATGTCGTCTGATTCTGAAACCGTTCATAAGTCTAATTTACTGGCTGAAAACCCACAATTAGTTGCCAGAATGCAAGCAGAAGCCCAGGCAACAAAGCAACAATGTCAGGATTATCCTGAAGAATCAATTGGCAACAGAGATCAAGATGCTCTCATTAATCAGTAATCAGTTGCTTCTATTGATTAATTGATTGCTAATAGCGGAAAAATAAAGATTTATTATATCTTAGGGATATATAGGCAAAAATTCTTGCTGGGCAGTAATTCTCGCAGAAAGTACTTTAGATCAATGTATAAGAATATTGGGAAGATAAGTTCTGTTGGTTCATTTCTATTTTGGTCAATTGCCCTGACTGTTGCCAATACTAGTAGTTTGGGTTTTGCGTCTCAAGCAGTTCAAGCTCCTGATGGTACTGTTGCTTTTGAATCAGCTGTATTGCTGGTGGATGCCTATACCACTTTTAGCGGAGTTAGAGTCAGACAAGCCCGTTATTATTTTGATCTGGAACTGCCTGATAATATTGGAGAACCTCTACAAAAGGTCGTAATTCAACAGCGAACAGGAAGCGAGGAGGTTGAATTTAAACTTGAGAAGACTAATGCGTACTTTGGGGATCATCGTAATAAGCAGGATTCACTAGAACTAAGGACTTCTAGGGATGAAAGTACAGGGGAAATTATAGTTGAATTTAGCCGCCCGATACCTCCAGGAAATAATTTAACCATTGGCTTAAAACCGAAAAGTAATCCAGATTTTGGTGGAGTTTATCTATTTGGCGTAACGGCTTATCCTACAGGAGAAAAAGCTCGTGGCATGTATTTGGGTGTGGGAAGGCTAAATTTTTATCAAAGTGGGGATTTTTATTTTTAACTCAGCCGCAAGAAGAGACACAATCTGAATCGGTAAATGTAATTAATTTGGCATAGATACTTAAATTCTGAAGTCGCTAATCTACACTAAGCGTATAGTGTTAAACTAAGTACGCACTTAATAAAAAATTCACACATTCAGGATTTCGGGTGTTTTTGGCTCAAGAAAATGTCCCTGAATGGAGGATTAACCCGAAACAGGAGTAAAAAATAATATGCCAGTAGTTTCTCTCGCAGAACTTTTAGAATCTGGGGTTCACTTCGGTCATCAAACCCGTCGTTGGAATCCCAGAATGTCTCAGTACATCTATACAGCTCGTAATGGCGTACACATCATTGATCTGGTGCAGACAGCACAGTTAATGGAATCCGCATACGAGTACATGCGTTCCTCTTCTGAGGGTGGCAAGCGAGTTTTGTTTGTGGGAACAAAACGCCAAGCAGCAGGAATTATTGCTCAAGAAGCATCTCGTTGTGGAGCTTTCTACGTTAACCAGAGATGGTTAGGGGGAATGTTAACCAACTGGGAGACGATCAAAACTAGAGTAGAAAGACTCAAAGAATTAGAGCATTTAGAAGATAGTGGCGCTTTAGAAAAAAGACCCAAAAAAGAAGGGTCGGTGTTACGTCGTGAGATGGGCAAACTGCAAAAATATCTTGGCGGTATCAAAATGATGCGTAAAGTTCCAGATATTGTAGTTATTATCGATCAAAAGCGCGAACACAATGCGATCGCGGAATGTCAAAAGTTAGGTATTCCTGTAGTTTCTATCCTAGATACTAACTGTGATCCTTTGGTTGCAGATGTACCAATTCCCGCCAACGATGATGCTATCCGTTCGATCAAGCTAATTGTCGGTAAGTTAGCCGATGCGATTTATGAAGGTCATCATGGTCAGCCAGACAATCAAGATGATTATGATGAACTAGAAGAAGGAATCTATCTAGAGGACGATTATCCTGATGCTGAAGAAGAAGCTGTAGCCGAAGAAGCGGTAGAAGTTCCTGAATCAGAATCAGATTCTGATAGCGAAGAATAAATCTTGTCTCCCTACTAAACCATAAGCAGGAGCAAAGCTTTAAGCTCCTGCAAACATAATTTAAAATTATTTTGTCGTCACTAAAACTAAATTAAAACAAAAAGAATATGGCAAGCATATCGGCAAAAGCAGTTAAAGAACTCCGAGAAAAAACTGGCGCGGGGATGATGGATTGCAAAAAAGCCTTGACAGAAAATGATGGCGACATGACTAAAGCCATAGAATGGTTGCGCCAAAAAGGAACTATTTCTGCTGATAAAAAACAAGGTCGTGTGGCAGCCGAAGGACTAGTTGAAAGTTATATCCACACTGGAGGACGCATTGGCGTTTTGGTTGAAGTCAACTGTGAAACAGACTTTGTAGCTCGTCGAGAAGAGTTTCAACAGTTAGTTAAGAATGTTGCAATGCAGATTGCTGCCTGCCCTAACGTTGAATTTGTCAAGGTAGAAGATATTCCTGAGTCAACCGTTACCAAAGAGAAAGAGATTGAAATGGGTCGAGATGACCTAGACGGCAAGCCAGACAATATCAAAGAAAAAATTGTTTCTGGTAGAATTGACAAACGTCTAAATGAAATTTCTCTGTTACCTCAACCTTATATTCGTGACCAGAGCATTACTGTTGAAGAGCTAGTTAAACAAAGTATTGCCCAGCTAGGAGAAAATATTCAGATTCGTCGCTTTGTCCGCTTTGTCTTGGGAGAAGGGATTGAGAAAAAAGAATCCAACTTCGCAGACGAAGTGGCTGCTCAAACAGGACAGAACTAATTGACATCCTCCCATCGGCATAGCCGAGGGATTCGCGTTGAATCAAGAGGTTCTTGGTTCAGCGAGTCCACTTAAACTATACTCCTGGCGGTGTTTAGTCCAGAGATGGTTCTCTCCCCAAGCGTTTAACCCATTGCAGAGTAGGTTCAGGGATGCCCTCCCTTACCTGAGAATACGAAAAATTGTGTTTCTCTGTGCTTGAGCCAGTCCGTTGCGCGGGTTCCCCGCGTTGAAGGAACTGGCGTGTTGCTTCGGTCTTTTACCTGTTCAAGCTTTCCTGAACAGAACCCTATAGCCGAGTTTTCAAGGTGCGTTAGTCTAACGACTACTAGGTTTTTAAAGAGGTTTAATACCTTTGCCTCTACATAAGGGATACAACAGTTCAAACCCTTTCTGTGTAAAGATTATGTATCAAAAATGTGAACTTCAAAACCCTGTCCGTGATTCATCCCAACAGCATAGCTGTGGGTCTTCTCACGGAAGACAGAACTAAATAAATACTAGGTAATAAGTTGCCAATAGTAAGTCGTAGGCTGTATTAAATTTGACAGATTGAATCTATCTTAAATTTAATCCATGCATCTACGGCTTTTGCTTTTGAGAGAATACCCAATAATATAGAAGATAGAATAAGATGAATTAGCTGCGTATCAAGAGGTTTTTTAAAAGTCTTGAGCGACTGTCCGTGGGAATAACTGAGCATAGAATGACAAAATCGATTCAGCAAGTTAAACAAGACCTAGAAAATCTAAAATCAACGGTAGCGAATACGGCAATTGAATTTGAGGAGTTACATTTTAACTACTTAGGTTTATTAAGTCAGTCACTAAAACAGCAGCTAATTTTGGCTTGCTACCAAATTTGTACTCGGCTTTACCCTCAATCATTTTTAGATTTATCCTTGAATGAAAAGCAAGACCTACAGCAAAATCTTAGGCAAATAGGCATTCAATTAGAACCCGATCTCACTGAAATCATTAAGCAAAAAGAATTGGAGCCTGAACCTCTAGAACTTAATTTGATGGCGGAGTTGATCAAAAATCTACCCAAGCCAAAAAGAAGCAGAGATGATCAACCAAGAGAGCGAATCCGAAATTGATCTCGAACTAGTTAAGGCTGAGCTAGAGAATATCGAATTTATTGAGATAGATGCTGCTGCCTCAGATGAGGATGAGCAACAAATTGCCTCAGAAGCAACACCGAGAGAAAAGATTGACTTTGAGAACCCAGAGCATTTAATTCTGTGGCACAAGCAGATTGAACGAGGCATCAAAAAAACTTTGGATGTTGCCTCTAGAAAAGTCAATAAGTGTCTTCAAGATTCGAGAATTATTCCCCATCGCATCCCAAATAAAGTCATAGATGTGGCGATGCAGGCAGACTCCACAACAGAGTTTAGAAACAATTCTAAATCGCCTAGTTTTCCTCATATTCTTCATCTGGCAATTGAAACGGAAAAGAATAAAAAGTCTAAGACTTTTAAAAAACCTGTTCAAATTAGTCTACTGCGTTTACGTTTAACAGAAGTTGAATTTTCCGATCATCGATTGAATGCTACAAAGAGTCAGATTCGCAATTTAATGGGCAAAATCAAGAAACTCAACAGTCAGTACAAAGCAATTGAACAAGAGGCTGCGGTAATTGAGGCTCAATCTGCTTGGCGTTCTAGTTGGTACGAGGATTAAGATAGTCAAAAGTCAACAGCTAAAGATAGGGAATGGGCGAACAAACGCTAGATTGGGTGAGGTTGCAGAAAGCATTATCTGTAGAAGCAGAAAGAGGATACACTGATTTAGTCGGCAATCAATTTCGCTTTAGCGAGTTTCTCTGTCTGAGTTTAGGAAAACCGCCGAGGAATATTCCCGCTGGGGATAAGATTCAGTGCCATGATCTTGCTAAAAAGTTTGCTGGTTATCAAAGTTTAAGTTCTGCTCAAAGAAAGCAGTTAGTTATCAGCACTCGTAATTTTTTACATAAGCAAAAAGCGATCGCTGAAACCCCAGACACCCCACCCCAGCCTAAAACTCCTCGCACCGCAGCTTTGAGTAGCCCTAAAGCAAAGACTTATTTTAATCAAAAGATTACTCTAGATCAGCCGTTGAGTCAGGTAATTGATATTGGGCGCAGAAGTAATTATCTAGAACGTTTAGGATTATATACCGTTCGCGATCTCTTGTTTTACTATCCCCGGGATCATTTAGACTATGCCCGTCAGGTACAAATTACCCATCTTGAACCAGGTGAGACGGTTACAGTAATTGGGACAGTTAGAAGCTGTAAGTGTTTTAGTAGTCCAAAGAATAAGAATTTAACTATCTTTGAGCTAATCTTGAGGGATGCCTCAGGTAGATTAAAGCTCAATCGCTTTTTAATGGGTCCGAGATTTAGTAACAGGGGTTATCAAGAAAGATATAAACGTCAATATCCCATAGGTTCAATTGTCGCTGCTTCAGGACTAGTTAAGCAAAATAAGTACGGCATCACTTTAGATAAGCCTGAAATTGAGGTTTTAGATGGTGCAGGGGCGAGTATTGAATCGATTAAAATTGGTCGGCTGTTGCCCGTATATCCTTTGACTGAAGGAGTACCAGCTGATACTGTCAGAAAATCAGTAATTGCTGCTTTACCTGTTGCTGCACAGTTACCAGATCCATTACCTAGTGAACTGCGTAATCAGTATGGCTTAGTTAAATTAAAAAATGCGATCGCCTGTATTCATTATCCTGAAAACAGTGAAGAACTCACTCATGCCCGACGTAGACTAGTATTTGATGAATTTTTCTATCTCCAGTTAGGCTTTTTGCAGCGTCGTCAACAATTAAAACAAAATCAATCAAGTGCGAGTTTTGCGCCCCAGGGAAAATTAATTGAACAGTTTAATCAGATCCTACCGTTTACCTTAACTAATGCCCAGCAGAGGGTAGTTAGAGAAATCTTTCAGGATTTAGGTACTTCCGAGACGGCGATGAATCGCTTAGTACAGGGGGATGTGGGTTCAGGAAAAACCATTGTGGCAGTGTATGCCATCCTCGCTGCAATTCAGTCTGGTTATCAAGCTGCATTAATGGCTCCCACCGAAGTATTAGCCGAACAACATTATCGGAAGTTGGTAGCTTGGTTTAATCTGTTGCATCTACCAGTAGAGTTGCTCACAGGTTCGACTAAAACCGCCAAACGCCGAGAAATTCATTCTCAACTAGCCAACGGCGAATTACCTTTACTGGTGGGTACCCATGCCTTAATTCAAGATCCCGTTAAGTTTCATAAGTTAGGCTTGGCTGTAATTGATGAGCAACATCGCTTTGGAGTACAGCAAAGGGCGCGTTTATTAGGGAAAGGAAAGTCCCCCCACGTCTTAACCATGACTGCGACACCGATTCCCCGTACCCTAGCTTTAACTCTCCATGGTGATTTAGATGTCAGTCAGATTGATGAATTACCTCCTGGGAGACAGGCAATTAGCACCATGATGAAAAAGGGGAAGGATCGTAAAAAAGTCTATGATCTAATCCGTCGGGAAATTGCTCAGGGTAGACAAGCTTATATTATTTTTCCCCTAGTAGAAGAATCAGAAAAACTCGATCTTAAAGCTGCCACAGAAGAACACCAACGCTTATCCGAGGTCATATTTCCCGAGTTTAAGATTGCTCTCTTGCATGGTCGCCTGAGTTCGGCAGATAAAGAGGCAGCCTTAAATTCTTTTCGTGATAATGAGTGTCAAATTATTGTCTCGACTACGGTAATTGAAGTGGGGGTAGATGTGCCCAATGCCACGGTAATGGTAATCGAAAATGCCGAACGTTTTGGTTTATCTCAACTACATCAGCTTCGGGGACGAGTGGGCAGAGGCAGCAGTAAGTCCTATTGCTTCCTCATGAGCAGCAGCAAGAATATTGAAGCTAGACAGCGTTTAGCAGTGCTAGAAGAATCCCAAGATGGTTTCTTGATCTCCGAGGCAGATATGCGTTTTCGTGGACCAGGAGCAGTACTAGGGACTCGTCAGTCAGGATTACCAGATTTTGCCTTAGCAAGTCTGCTAGAAGATCAAGAGGTGCTGAATTTAGCCAGAGAAGCAGCGGAGAAGATTATTGCTGCGGATAAGATGCTAGAAAATTCTTCTTCCCTTAAACAAGAGTTAGAGATTCGTTATCGTCGTCTGATGGGTGGAGATATTTTGAATTAGCAACTTCAATCAAACAACGCCCAACATTTTGTTAACTATTAAGGATCTCGTCTTGGTAGATGTGTGAAAATTACAGGTAATCATAAACTAAGTTCAAAATCTTAATTTAAACTGCGATCGCCCATGAATACTGAGAATTTACCCATAGCGTATATTTCTGCTTTACTGATAATATTAGTCTTTGCTGCTATCTATATTCTACGAGAAGTAATTAGAACTCGTAAGCAAGAAAGTACTTTTTCCCGACTGCAAAACAAGCTCAAAAAGGAAAAAGGAACTGCGGAAGAATATTATGAGTTGGGTAGTCTTTATTTGGATAAGAAATTATTTGTCCAGTCAATTGCACTGCTGCAAAAAGCTTTAAAAGCTGATAAAAATTTACCAGAAGAAAATCAGGCTTTGATTCATAATGCGATGGGCTACGCCTATTTCGCTCAAGAACAATATGATATCGCCATCAGACAGTACAAGAATGCTTTGAAGCTCTATCCTGAATACGTAATTGCCTTTAACAATCTGGGCAATGTCTATGAGAAGAAGCAGATGATTGTTAAAGCTGTGGAAACTTATAAATCAGCCTTGCAGTATGATCCTCAAAATAAAACTGCGAAACAGCGCGTTGAGTCATTGGAAAAACGTCTAGTCCCTTCCAAGTCTAGATAAAATAGATTTCAAATAAAAAAATATCATGATCATTATGGAAGGTAAGCTTTATGAGTGACGTAATCCGCATCATCATTGCTATTTTATTGCCACCATTAGGAGTATTTCTTCAGGTGGGTTTAGGTAAAGACTTTTGGATTAATATTCTATTGACTTTGCTGGGCTATATTCCTGGATTAGTTCATGCAATTTGGATTATTGCTAAGAAATAAAAATAGCAGCAAGCTATTATTACTCCTGTTAGTCTTCTGCTGAAATTCTCAAGCTAATTGATTACTGACTTGCGATCGCAAGTCAGAAAAAAACTTAATTCACCCAAAAAAAACTCTGTAAATCTTGAAGCTAAAAGCTACTAACTAATAAATTTTCTAATAAATTTTAAACGAAGCTAATCCAAAGCAGGCGTTATTGATATAAATCCATTACTTGATCAATCCTCATCCGTGACTGTACGTTTAAGTCTAATTTAGAAGTATGTCCTAAGTTAAAATGTTGAGCGGCAGCACAACCAATCATCGCTGCATTGTCAGTACAGAATTTTAAAGGGGGAAAATATACTTTTAGGTTATGTTTCTCGGCTGCTTGTTGTAAATACTTTCTTAAACCACTATTAGCAGCCACTCCACCGCCGATAGTAATCGTATCTAAATTGTGATCGAGAGCGCATTTAACACTACGTTTAGTTAATACTTTAGCTACAGTATCTTGAAAGCTTGCTGCCACATCCTCAACGGGAATTTCCCCTTGTGCTTTCAGTTTTTCAGTTAACCTTAACACTGCGGTTTTCATGCCACTAAAACTAAAGTCATAGGGATGATAACCCCCTTCTGGTAGAGAAATTCTGCCTTCTGGTAAGGGAAATGCCTTGGGGTTTCCTTGTTGCGCCAGGCGATCAATTATTGGTCCTCCTGGATAGCCTAAATCTAATAACCGTGCTACTTTATCAAATGCCTCTCCTGCTGCATCATCTCTGGTTGAGCCTAGCAGTTTATACTCCCCGTAATTTTTGACGTGAATACTGCTGGTATGTCCCCCAGAAACCAGTAAACAGAGAAAAGGTGGCTCTAATTCTGGTTGGGTTAAGTAAGAAGCATAGATATGCCCTTCCAGATGATGCACCCCTAAAAATGGTTTACTGTGAATCATTGCTAGGGTTTTGGCCGCTGCCATGCCTACTAACAAAGCACCAACTAAGCCTGGAGCACAGGTGGCTGCGATCGCATCTATATTCTGCCAGTTTAGAGCTGTTTCTGACATTGCTTGACTAATGCAGGGATTGATAATTTCAAGATGCTGACGTGAAGCTAATTCTGGGACAACACCCCCATAAGTTTGATGCAGTTCAATCTGAGAAGAAACAATACTACTTAAAACTTGACGATTCTTTACGATTGCCACCGCAGTTTCGTCACAACTTGTTTCGATCGCTAAAATTGTTGCCATCCTTTGATAAATTTATCTATGAGTTAGCGTTTAAGAAATATCTTGGCGCTTTTGTACAAACACAATTATTATCTGTCACAAAAGGAAACATATTCATGAGAAGGTTGTTTGCTTTAATATTAGTATTTACGCTTTGGTTTGGTTTTGCACCGACGGCGAATGCTGATGATGTAGCGGGTTTAACTCCCTGTGGAGAAAATTCTGCTTACGTCCAAAAAGCTAAAAATTTCCGCAACACTACTGACGATCCTAATTCTGGACAAATCAGAGCCGAGCGTTATGCTGAAGCTCTTTGCGGTCCAGAAGGATATCCCCATTTAATCGTAGATGGTCGCTGGTCACATATGGGAGATTTCTTTATCCCTAGTATCTTATTCTTGTATATCGCTGGCTGGATTGGTTGGGCTGGTCGCTCTTACGTCATTGCTGTCAGAGACGATAAGAATGCAGAAATGCAAGAGATCGTAATCAACGTTCCCTTAGCTATTAGCAAAATGTTAGCTGCTGCTACTTGGCCTCTACTTGCCTTTGGTGAAATTACTAGTGGCAAAATGTTCGCGGACGAATCGGAAATTACCGTTTCACCACGCTAAATCACATTATTTATTGTTCAATGGAGGATACCATGGGAGACTTACAAAAGTTTCTTTCCACTGCCCCAGTTTTGATTATGGCTCTGCTGACTTTCACAGCAGGGATTTTGATTGAATTCAATCGTTTCTACCCAGATTTATTGTTCCACCCCCTTAGTTAAACTAAAATTTACTTCAACTAAGGTTTCTTTAACTTACAACCGTATCTATCTTTCAGCGAAATTGCTGAGAATTTACATCTCACTTGCTGCGATTAATTTGGTTATTAGTCGCAGTTTTTCATGAGCTGAAATATTGTTGGGTATAGATGAAGAATAGTTATTAGCTATTGATGATTGGCATATTATTGATGATTACTTATAGCTAATATCGAAATTGTGTTGATAGCTCAAGGCTTATGATTTATAGCTCTCAAGCGATCGTCTAATCTATTGATCTGTGTCGTTTTGAGTCAATTTCAATAATATTCTGATCTTTTTGGTTCTTTAAATTCACGCAAATTGACTTTGTGATCTAAAATCTTAAATAAAACAGACAAATACAAAGTTTTATTAAGAGAGGGTTAGTACATGTACATTGTGCAGATTGCCTCCGAATGCGCTCCTGTAATAAAAGCTGGCGGTTTGGGAGATGTAGTTTATGGATTGAGCAGAGAATTAGAAGATCGTGGACACTGCGTAGAACTGATCCTGCCCATGTACGACTGCATGAGATACGATCACATCTGGGGGTTGCACGATGCCTATCTTGATCTAGGAGTTCCTTGGTATGGAGGCGAGATTAAGTGCGATATCTTTTGTGGTTGGGTGCATGGCAGGCTTTGTTTCTTTATTCAGCCCAAAAGCCAAGACCAATTTTTCAATCGAGGCTACGTCTATGGTGGTCATGATGATCCGATGCGCTTTGCTTTCTTTAGTAAGGCAGCAATGGAATTTTTGCTAAAAAGCAATAAACGTCCCGATATTATTCATTGTCATGATTGGCAAACTGGCTTGGTTCCTGTAATGCTCTACGAGATGTACCAGTACTATGGCATGGAACGTCAGCGAGTTTGCTACACAATTCACAACTTTAGACATCAAGGTAGTTGTGGTAATGAAGTTTTGGCAGCTACAGGGTTGAATAGACCAGAATATTATTTTGATTATTCCCGTCTGCAAGATAACTTTAACCCCTTTGCCCTGAACTTAATGAAGGGGGGAATTGTTTATTCTAATTACGTTAATACCGTGTCTCCACACCATGCTTGGGAAGCTCGCTTTACCGATGTTGGTTATGGCTTAGGTCATACTCTGGAAATCCATCAAGAAAAATTTAGCGGTATTCTCAACGGAGTAGATTATAATTTTTGGTCTCCTGAGACAGACAAATTAATTCCCCACAATTACAATCTAGACACTTTTGAAGATAAAGCTAAAAATAAGCAGGCTTTGCGGTCAAGATTACTACTACATAATTCTGATAAGCCCATAATTGCCTATATCGGTCGTTTAGATGATCAAAAGGGAGTACATCTAGTACATCATGCTATTTACTATGCACTTCAACATAAGGCTCAATTTGTGATGTTAGGTTCAGGAACTTCCCCAGAGGTTAACAACAAATTCCTCCATGAAAAATATTTCCTCAACAACAATCCCGATGTACATTTAGAGGTTGGTTTTAATGAAGAACTGGCTCACTTAATTTATGCGGGGGCAGACATGATAGTTGTTCCCAGTAACTTTGAACCCTGTGGCTTAACTCAACTAATTAGCTTGAAATACGGCACAGTGCCTATTGTAAGGGGTGTTGGTGGTTTACTTAGTACAGTATTTGACCGTGATTACGATCCAGATCATGCTCCAGAAAAGCGTAATGGCTATGTATTCTATCAGATGGATAATAGTGCTTTAGAATCGGCTATGGCACGAGCAATCGGACTATATTATGAATATCCTAAAGAATTTGAGCAACTGGTACAGCAAGGTATGGAATACGACTACTCCTGGAAGAGCGCAGGGACACAATATCTCAATGTTTATGAGTATATTCAATACAAGTAAATTAGTTATTTGTTATTTGTCCTATGTCATTGACGATTAAATAATTGACAATTGCTAGCTGATTATTCTTAATGCTGCAATTAGGCTTTGACAGATATTAGTTAAAAAATCCAAGTCTAGAGTTTCAATCGTGTCACTAGCTTTATGATAGTGAGGATTACGCAACATTGCCGTGTCAGTAACCATAATGGCACGGTATTTTTGTTGCCAAAAAGGACGATGATCGCTAAATCCTGTAATCGGTAATAACCTACCGCTAGTAATATCGGGCAATACTTCAGTCAGCGTGCCATGCTTTTTCATTTGCCGACTGAGACGAAACAGATCGCGAATTGCAGATAAGTTCCCGACTAAAGCGATAAAGTTAGCACAGCTACTATAAAATGGCTTAATGATATCAGGATACGTTTGAGAACCTTGAGCATCATTACAATATCCCAACATCTCTAAAGACAACATTAGCCTTAACTTCTCTTTAGCTTGTTTAAGCTGTTGAGCATAAGCCGCACTCCCTAGTAAGCCATACTCCTCTAAATCAAAAGCAACTAACCGCACAGGGTATTTTATTAAAGGAGCAGCCGAAAATACCGCTGCTAACTCCAGTAAAACTGCCACTCCCGTAGCATTATCGTCTGCCCCAGGAGTTCCAGGTACAGCATCGTAGTGCGCGCCAATCAGAATTGGGGGTAAATTAGAACTAGAAGCAGAATTAAGATTTAAAATTAGATTTTGATGGGTTTTACCGTTAAATTCAAACTCATGGGCATTCACTTCTCCCCACTCCAAGAAAGACTCACGAATATATTCCCGTACTAAGAAATGTCCTCCAGAATTGAGATAAGGATCTCTTTCTCGAGCAATTTGAGTTAAATGATTATGCAGTCGTTGTTTTAACTCAATCGTTGCCTGTTCGTTGTTCATGTTGGCAAGCTTCTCAAAATATCTATACATTTTATCTGGTATCAATATTGTTGAAATATCTTGAATTATTAAGAATACTTTTTTTAACTTTTAGCTTTCAGCTATTTCCTCTTTAATCTTGTCTGACTGGGTAAGTTGGAGAGGAATTTTTTGGTCAGCGTCAATGGTAAAGGTAGAGGCAGGATTTTCTGATGCAGTAGCCTTGGTTTGAAACCTTGCCGCTATCTTGTCTCGTTGATTAATTAAATAAATGCTAACTATTGTTAGACATACTCCTAGCGACTGAAGACTACTCAACACTTCCGAGAGTAGAATAGTGCCAAATAGCAGCGCAAAAATTGGGGTAAGGAAAGTTAGAGCGCTCAAACTAGTCAAGTTGCCCTTAGATGCTAAGTAAAAGAATATCCCATAGGCGATCGCGCTACCAAAAACTGTGGCATATCCCAATGCCAGCCATCCTTCTACGGTAATATTGCTCCACTGTTGTGATTCCTCTAGCCAAGACAAGCCAAATAAAGGCAACCCGCCGATAATCATATGCCAACCCGTAGCCACCACAGGATCGGCATGCCGACTGACATAGGGAATCATCACTGTCCCGATTGCCATTGATAAGGAAGCCAGCAACATCAACCACTCGCCGTTATCAAATAGTCTTAGCCAGTTTAAATCTACTGCTGCTAAATCTCCTACAAACAGACTATAGATCCAACGATCAGGTAACCCAATTAAGCCAATGCCAAAAATGCCAATCCCCAGTCCTAACCAGCCCCATAAGCCAATCACTTCGCCAAACAACAAGCTGGACAACAGAGCAACTGCCAAGGGTTGAGAGTCAATCATCACCGAACCCAAACCCGCCCCAGTTTTGACAATTCCCTGGGCTAAAAAACCCTGAAACATCGCACCATCAATCACAGCAAAAGCGAGAATCCATAACCAAGCTTGCCAAGTTTTGGGCTGAGGTAATTTTAATATAGCTGCTACCATTAGCACCAAAATTCCTGCGGGGACTAATCTAAACCCCGCCATAAAAAAGGGTGTAGTGTCAGGGATAACTCCTTTCATAGCTACCATTGCTGTTCCCCAGAGAAAAAAGGGAGCAATTAGCAGTAAGGCTTTAGGTAATGATGAAGTCGAATTAGAACTGAGTTGCATTAAATTCTGGATAACAGACTGCTTGTATATGAGTTTACTCAATTCTCGAAAATTTGTACTTGTGTCATAAATTCACTTACATTCGTATAGAGTCTTTTTTATAGCTTTAGAAGGATGTGTACTGCCCTTATAAGTTGCTAAGTATATAAATGACAGATAAATGACAGGCAATTTCAACACCTAAAGAATTTAATTAAAATGAAAGGCTTAAAGGGCAAAAATGTTTTGGTTACAGGGGCGACTTCGGGAATTGGACAGGCGATCGCAGTTTGCTTTGCTACAGAAGGTGCTAATGTAGCCCTCAACTATCGCAACGATCCAGACAAGCTTGAAGATACAAAAGAATTAATTGATGAAATGTGTACTCAAGTTAGAGGTTGTGGTGGGAGAGAGTTACCCTTAGAAGGAGATGTCTCTGAAGAAGCAGACATTGTTCGCATGTGTAATGAGGTCATAGAAAAACTGGGTAGCTTGGATATTTTAATTAACAATGCGGGTATTCAAACTGCTTCTCCCTCCCATGAATTAGAAACTTCAGATTTCGATCAAGTAATCCAGGTTAATTTGCGCGGTGCTTATCTTTGCGCCAGGGAAGCCATAAAACACTTTTTAGACAGAGGTAATAGTGGCATTATTATTAACGTTTCTAGCGTCCACGAAATTATTCCCAGACCTACTTATGTGAGCTATTCTATGAGTAAAGGTGCAATGGAAAACATGACCAAAACCTTAGCTTTAGAATACGCACCTCATGGTATTCGGGTAAATGCGATCGCTCCTGGTGCTACCGCGACACCTATTAATGGCTGGACGGACGATCCTCAGAAAAGAAAAGAGGTGGAAAGTCATATCCCGATGGGAAGGGCGGGTACTCCCGAAGAAATGGCAGCAATTACAGCTTTTTTGGCTTCCGATGATGCTGCATATATTACTGGTCAAACTTTGTTTATTGATGGTGGTCTGACTCTCTATCCCGATTTTCTCAAACCTTGGTCTGCGGGAGAGTGATTTAGAGGATAATAAAAATGGCTCTTCTAGACTGGTTATAGTAAAAGAGTAGTTAAAATACGCTTAACCTCTTGAATCGTCAGAAATTTAACAAAACAAAAAGCCTTTTTTATTAAAATTGCTTTTGAAAATTGCCGAAAGTCTTGCTCAAAAAGGTTTTCGGGGCTTATTTTTTATTAAATTATCATAGCTACTCTAATAGCTACTCTAGAAGAGCCATAAAAATTAATTTCAATTTTGTTAATAGCAAATAATCAAAAATAAATAATCACACAAATAGATCTATCAAGTTAATCATGGTAAACAACTCAAATAACAACTTCAGAAATTATCTAAAAGAAATTGGTCGAACTCCTTTATTGAGTGGGGAAGAAGAAATAAAACTTGCCAATCAAATTCAAGCAATGCTACCTCTATTGGATAGAGAAGATTTAACTTTAGAAGAGAAAAAGATTATCCGTCAAGGGCAAATAGCTAAACAAAAAATTGTGAAAGCTAATTTACGCTTAGTAGTTTCTATTGCCAAAAAATACCAAAATCGTGGTTTATTGATGCTCGATCTAATTCAAGAAGGCAGTATTGGTTTGATGAGAGCATCAGAAAAATTTGATGCTGCTAAAGGTTATAAGTTTTCTACCTATAGCTATTGGTGGATTAGACAAGCAATGACCAGAGCGATCGCCAATCATGCTCGGACAATTCGTCTACCAATTCACATTACTCAAGACCTTAATAAAATCAAAAAAACAACTCGTCTACTATCACAAAAGTTAGGCAGAAAACCAAGTGATCGCGAGATTGCGGAAGAGTTAAATATGGATCTGAAAAAGTTAAGGTCTTTAGCACAATCAGCCAGAATTACTAAGCCAAAAAGTTTAAACGTTACTATTGATGAAAATCAGACTGAGTTAGGACAAATTTTAGCTGATGATTCTGCTTCTCCCTCGGATTTTGTCGCCAGCCAAGAAATTCGTACTCAAATTCAAAGTCTACTACATACTTTATCTCCTAAGCAAAGAGATGTGATCATTCTACGTTATGGTTTAAATGATGGTAGAATTATGACCTACGAAGAAATTGGTAATATCTGTGGTATCAGTCGAGAGAGAGTTAGACAAATTAAAAATAAAGCCATGAAATTACTCAAGAAAAGAGCGATTCAACATTCGACTTTGGTAGGATAGGAAGTCAGTGAAAAGTCAAGAGTTAAAAGTAAGAAGTTCAAAATTATATAAGGATTTATACTTATAACTATTAACTATCAATTGGGATGGCAAAATTATACTATTTTTGACTAGATGTGACTCAAGCCTTCGTGACTTTCAGTTATTGAAAGCGATCGCAAATATTCTGATGTTCTATTTGATGTTCAAAACAGTTAGTTACTATTTGTAAACGTACCCTAGCATTAACTACTGAAGAAAGTTGAGCAATAGCTTCTAGTAAATCTTGGGCTGTTTGCAATTTGAGAAACTCGCTGTTAGTGATGTGAAGGCTTGCAGTATCGTTGAACTCTTCGTATTTAAAGCCGTTAACTTTTTCTTCTCCGATGATGACTTCTGTTAATAGTTCGGGATTTGAGCCAATTCTTTCTACGATTAATTTTTCCCTTTTAATCGGTACTTTGATGATTCGCGTTTCAACCTGTTTGCGAACGATAACTTCTCCTACTTTCCGCTTGCGACGAGCAATTTGTAACTTTTCTTCTAGTAGAGGAATTCGCTCAGACTCTGATGAATTAGATTGCTGATTATTATCACTATTATTATTAATGGGATTATCTTTACTAATAGTCATAGTCATTACTCAAATATGATTTGTAAATAAATTATGCAACCATGTAGAAACAAAATAATCATTGTCTCTACAGGTCAAGTAAATCATCAAAAAACTGATTACCCTTCGGGAAGTACGGGTTCCCTTGCAAAGAGGCGTTTAAACGCCTCTTCCTTTCGTCGAGTGGTGAGACAGTCCAGGGAGTCGCACTTTTGATTACTGATTAACTACCACTTCGCCATCGGTTTCGATATCTAATTCTTCTCGACGAGTCGTTTCTGTAGCAGATACTGTGTCTCTTTCTACTTCCTTGCGAACACTAACTTCTTCTCTAACAAAAGCCTGTTTTTCGATGTCGGCTGATTCTTCATAAACTTCTACTCTTGTTACTTCTCCTTCTCTAAAGGCAGTTTCGCCAGGAGTAACTGAGGTAATATTAGTAGGATTGTTGCGTTCGATGATGACTCTTTCTTTTTCTATGGGGACAGAGACAGTAGCAGTCTCAGTTTCGACTCTTTTGCCTACTGTTACCGAACCAGTACGGAAACGTTCTTTATTTGCTATTAGACGTTCCTCGTAAAGCTTGAGATTTTGACGACCATCAGCTTCTTGATGTGCATAGAGACTGGGTTCGCGGTCATAATTATAAGACTCGCTGTCTTGATTATAAGCACCACTGTCATAATCTCCAACTTCTTCAGCGTATACAGTATTGTTGTTGTCGTATTCTACGCCCCTATAGACCATTCTGACTCTTTCTTCGTAGTCATAATCGATGGTCATGTCTTCGTTGTATTCAGGTAAGTTTTCTGCTTGCTCTTTAGTTAAACCATTGGCATATACTCTCTCGTCACTATAATCGATGCTAGCTCTACCGACGGGTAACAGCACTTTTTTGCCAAAGATCCAGAAACCAGTATCAATGATTAAATAGCGAAATCGACCAGTTTCATCAACAATGATGTCATGAACAGAGCCAATCTTATCATTAGTGTAGTTATAAACAGAAAAGCTTTTGATATCATCGCCACCGAAAATATCTTCCTTATAGTCAGGATATAAATCTGCAATTTTTGCCAAAGCCATAATTAATTATTCCTTTTTGTATTTGTATCACTTCTTGCCTTCAGGTTATTCATTATGTGATCGAGGATCATCTAACTTAGGAGATAGATATCAATAATTTTTGTATTTTTGACTTTTATTTCTCTAGATAGATTAATTAGTTTGTCATATTTCTGATAATGCTAAGTGGAAAAACAATTGTTAAGTTACTATGAATAATTCAACAGAAAAAGAACAAAGCACTCCTACTACCGATGGTGGAAAACAGACTCCCATTGAACCTTCGGCTCGCAGAACAGGTTCAGATGCTAGAAGTAGCGAAGTCAGAAATGGTAGTCAACCAGAAGCGCCTGGAAATAAAAACACTGATACTCCAGGGGATCCTAATCAAGGTACGGAAGCTCGTTAATTAATAGATTGATTAGCTGTTAACAGTAATCAGTTCATACTTTGAGTAACTGATTACTGCTTTTTTTTGCTCTTCTAGACTGGTTATATAGCGTTTCTCGTATCTATGAGGTACACCTCGGTTGTGTTTGGGTAAAGGGCTTGTGCCGCATAGTTCGGTGAAAAGGTTAAAGGAAAAAAAACTGTACCTCACTCATCTGAGAAACGCTATAGTAAACGAGTAGTCAAAATACGCTTAACCTTTTGAATCGTAAGAAATTTAACAAAACAAAAAGGCTTTTGGAGCTTATTTCTTATTAAATTATATAGCTACTCTAGAAGAGCCCTTTTTTTTACCGAATTCATAAACAATTAAATTCAAAAAGATTTATCTAATTAATTTTTAATTTAACTTTAATTTAACTAATTTTAATTCGTCGATAACGAGCTTGCAATAATAAATATACTGCATAAGATAATAATCCCAATGCCATACCTTTGGAAAGATAGCCAAATCTTGCTAATGTCTCCGTAATAATTAAATAACTTGTTTTTTAGTAGTTTATTTAATCGAAGTTAAAGATTAACCTATCTAAATAGGTAAATTAATTTATCTTGTATTTAGCGAGATTTTTTAAGTATGCCAATCTATTTGCCAGCGATCTAAAATATCTTTGACAACTATTTCTTTGAGCCATACTTGAGCTATTACAGTAACTGGTGAAGCTAGAAATAACCCTAAAATACAAAAAATAAAATACAGCAAATGCCACTTGAGAAAGCAAAGTAATAGCAGGCAATAAAGATACCTGTCGTTTTATGACTATGGGTGTAAAACACGAGTTTATATAAATTCATTAAGTTTGAAAGAAATTTGGAAAAATATAGCAGTTCTAACTTTTAAAATGAGCTTGTTTGCGTAAGTCCAAAAATTGGTTATCTCTTCAAATTTGTTCTGAAAGTCAATTAAATAAAAATAGAGGAAAGATTGATGAATATTTTCACGGTTGACAATACTAATGACAATGGTTCAGGTTCTCTTAGACAAGCTATTGAAGATGCAAATGCCACTCCTGGAAATGATAGGATTCAATTTGAGCCAGGATTAAGTGGTCAAGAAATCATACTTACTAGTGGTGAGTTGCAAATTAGTGAAAGTGTGAATATTGAGGGATTACTAAATGCCGATGATCTCACTATTAGTGGAAATGATACCTCTCGCATCTTTTTAATTGATGATTTTAATGCAGAGAATCAGATAGATGTGAGTATTGATAAGTTAACTTTAACTGAAGGAAACTCTCGTGAAGGTGGTGGCGCGATCGCCAATTCCGAAAATCTGACAATCTCTCAAAGCCAGATTATCAATAATCAAAACACTAGTCAAGAGCCAACCGATGGTGGCGGAGCAATTAGAAATAGTAATACTGGTAGCTTAAATATAGATCGGACTTTAATTTCTCATAATCAATCTAGTGCTTTCGGTGGTGGTATAACTAACTTTGGAGAATTAAGTACTGTTGAGTCTGAAACATTAGTAATGGATTAATAACACAATGCGATCTCTGTCTGTTTATTTACTGGTTGTCCCATCAGTGAAACTCTAGTTCTACAGAAGGCTAAACTATTTCCCTGCCGTTAATCCTACGAATTACCACTACTCCAGGTAACGGAGGCTGATTGGCTTTGCCACTGGGCCAATTTGAACCCAGGGGTACGCGCCTTTGCTGTTTAAAGGCTTTGCCGTCTGTAGCTAGTAATTCAAAATCTCTTAATTCTGCTGCCATGTTTTGACGAATACCGTTTTTCTCCCCTGGATGCTGGATCGATAAAAAGAGGCTGCTATTGTCGTCGTCAAAAGTCAAACCAGTACATTCGCACTCCATAGGTCCGATCGCAAAGGGATAGATTTTGCCTGTATCATCTCCAGACAGGGGAATGTACCAGATGGAGTTGTTACCGAATACTCCCGTTAGTTCACTCCCTGTTAAAGCTTGTCCGTTTTCAGATCTAGTGGGGACAGATTTATTATGTTTGCTGGTAGACATATCTGTTACTACCCAGAGATTTCCTGATTTATCTAAAGTCAGGTTATCAGGATTAGCAAAGCCAGCACCACCTTTGGCGACTTCTCCTCCTGTAGCCAAGATACTCCAGGTAAAGCTGATAGAGGCAGGATCGTTGTCATCTTCCTCTAGCTTCATAATCCAACCATATTCGTAGTCAGATTCCCCATTAGGTGCAACAAAGATCCTCTTGTCCGGACCACCATCATCACCACCAGTACCAGAAGTAAAAGCGATGAATAAAGTGCCGTCATTGCTAACAACCGTGTCTTCAGGGCGAGCAGTACAGGTAATTCCTGCTGCACTGGCTGCAAAGTGAGCATCAATCAAAATTGCTCCCTGGATTTCTTGGTAGTTATTGCCTTGATATAAATCTCCCAAAGTTTTGAATTGGTTGACTAAAGGCTGGATCTGTTGATCCGCATCTACTTCCATCACTCCCCCAACAGTGCGATCGCTATTGGGCAAAATCACCATGCCCCCGACTACCTGACTAGGAGAAACGGGATTAACCAGAGTGTCTGGACGGAGAGGAATCCATTCGCCGATACCGTTAGGATAGAGTTTTGCGCCATAGAGAATTCCTGATTCAAACAAACTAGAGTTTGTCTTATCCTTAGGATTAAATACTTTACCACTGCTAACAAACTTGTATAGATGTCCACCACGGCGATCGCATCCTGAATATACCGCTAAGTTCTTGTCTGCCTCAGCACGAATACCGAAGGCTTCGTGGCGATAGCGCCCTAGCCAAGTATGTTTAGTACCGTAATCATTAGGGTTAGCAGGGTCAATTTCTACCATCCAGCCGTATTTATTGCCCGCCAAACCAAACACATTTGCTCTACCGTTCACCTCTTCGGAGGAGATTAAAAAAGGTGTCTCACTAGGATTTAACGATGAGCCATCTGCCATCACTGCTTCTGGTACCTGATCTTGAAAATTCTCCTCGGCACTAAGAACTGTTCCCCAAGGAGTTGTCCCGCCTGCACAGTTTTGAAATGTCCCAATAATGCGATCGCCCAAGCCATCTTCGTAACCTAACTTGTCGGGTTTGCTAAATACTGCCACCGCAGCACCAGTGGACTTTAGAGACTGCTCTGGGTTATCCATGCCAGAAATCCCTGTAACTCGACGATCTACCTGAGAATAAGTCCTCTCCCACCTACCATTTTGATTACGCCTAACTGAAATTACCCCTATTCCCTGATCGATTAAGCCTTCTCGGGAAATCTCTGTAATTTTTCCTTTAATAGCATCACTGTCTTGGAGTCTAAAAGCGTCAATTGTGACTGCAACTTCTTCTTCTTCAGTAGGTTCAGCCAGAGCAAGTAATTCAGCAAAAGGGAGCTGTTTGCCAATCACCAAAGGATAAGTCTGCATCCACGTTCCACCGCTGATATATTCAAAATTAACCGTGAGATAACCTTCGTTGGGAGCAGTCTCCACTAAAGATAAATAATCATTATTGTAGCCAAAACGAGAATCGCCAACGCGATCGCCCCAAGCAGCAATTAAATCGTAGGTGAAGCCTTCAGGCAAAACCAAATCATCTTGAACTTCATAACGGGCAAGACTTTCGATCTGCCGAGTAACGGATAGCTGCTCTACTTCTAGAGGCAAAGGGACTTTGATTGGCTGAAAGCCAAGACTAGCATTAGCTGTAGTCAATGATTTAAAGGGAGTTTCAGCCACAGTTTTAGACGTAATAGAAGCTAATGAACCAGCGGTAGCGCCCAAAAAAAGCAGAAAATTGCGACGATTGACATTCATATTTAAGCTATTTAGAAGAAAAATGTGGCTAAATTTAAACGGAAGGGTTTCCTCTACTTCTCTAATAACGTTGTTGAGAAATTCTTATTCTTAAGCTAAACTCCGAATGTTAACAACTTATTAATTGCTAGTTATTATTTTACAATTGTCAGTATCTTACGTTTTCAGCAATGCCTTTTAATCTAATTATTTGCTCCTATTCTTTTTCGAGAAGTAATTTATTTCATATATTATGTTTTTTTGGCAAGAATGGCTTTTTCAAGCCGACCACTGGTTAATTTCTCTTGGTTCCTTAGCTTATCCCACTTTTATTACTATTTATCTTTCAGCAACTCTGGTTGGTTTGCCTGCAATATTTCTCTTTTTGGCTGCGGGGAGCTTATTTGGCTTTATTCCAGGTCTAATTTTAGTATCTTTTGCCGATACCTTAAGTGTTGCTGTCTGTTACCTCTTAGGTAGAACAGTGGCTCGTAAAAAGGTTGGGGAATGGATTTCTCAAAGACCTCATTGGGGAGAGTTTGATCGGGTGATAGCCAGAAAAGGCTGGAAAATAGTTTTTCTAACTCGATTGTCGCCGATAGTTCCTTCCAATGTATTGAATTATGGCTTTAGTTTAACAAAGATCAATTTCTGGCAATATTTGTTTGTTTCTTGGTTGGCAATGCTGCCTGTAATTGCCCTATATGTGTATTTAGCCTCGATGGGAACTAATCTAATGTCAGGTACTAAAGATCCTAGACAGGTTATGGCCTCAGTAATTGGGTTGATTACTGCTCTAATGGCGATCGCTTATACAACTAAGTTAATGCACGGTACTCTATTCCAAAAACCAGCTAAACAAAGGCAATTGATCTCTCCGAAGAAACAAAAAGTGGAGCAAAGGGAAAAAGCGAGACGATAAAACGGTCATCAGCCCCTGTATGCAAGAAATGCCATAAACTATCGTTCACCAACCGGCTATGAACTATTAAAGTCAAGTTTCTGAAGAGTAATCATAACCCCCAATATTCAATCCTTTCTTCTAGCCAACCAGACTTTTTCCAATTTGCGATCGCCCGATTGACGTTAGAACGTAATTCTTGGTACTGTAACCCCTTAGGCATTACTATGGCTAGAGCCGCTCCCGATAATCTTTCTGGTAATAATTTATAGGCTGGATATTCTTGTATCCAACCTGTCAGGATAGAGCGATCGCTCGCAAAAGCATCAGCCTGATTAGTTTCCAGTAATTCTAAGGCTGCTTGATACGAGTCGGCACCAATTAAAGTTACATCGGGTAATTGATTGCGAATTACGGCGATGGTAGCAGAATTATTAAGTACAGCTATTCTAGAACGATTTAACCCACGAATATTGTTAATTTCGATATTTTTAGTAACTATGCCTGTGCCATCTAAATAATAATAAGGACTAAAATCAACTATCCTGCTGCGGGAGGTAGTAACGGCGACTCTAGCGATCACTATATCTACCTTATCCTCTAAAATTACCTGTAAACGCTCCTTATTGGCAACAGCTAAAAATTTGACTGCGGATTCATTTCCTAATAATTCCATCGCTAGCTTACGGGCAATATCAACTTCTAAGCCCATTAAATGACCATTTTCATCGGTAAAACCCAAAGGACGTAGATCATCTTTGACAGCGACTTTCAATTCTTCATTTGACTTAATTTTTGACCATTCCCTAGCAAGCATTGATTGTGGCGTAATTGCGATTAGCGCGATCGCCAAGCTAATCGAAGCACAAAGTTCCATGGCGCTGCTTCCCTGGGTTGAGGAAACTTTGTCCTGTCGAGCAGGATCGAGATCAGAAGACATCGCTTTAAGAAAATTTAAAAGCCGTTGTTTCATGAAACTAAATAATTTTGAATTGATTTGGTTTCATACATTAAATCACTTCTTACTCAAAAAACCGTAAAACTCGGCTTCGTTACAAAAACCGAGTCTTTAAGAATTTGTAGCCATCCAATGAAACTGTATACCTGTATGCCTGAATAACTAATCTACTTTAGATCTAATTCGCTGATTTAGCTACTTCAACTACCTTGGCAAAGGCTTGTGGATCTACCATTGCTAGCTGTGCCAACATTTTACGGTTCAAACCTACTTCAGCTTTCTTTAGCTGATAAGTAAACTTGCTATAGCTCAAGCCATTCATTCTGGCTGCGGCATTAATACGAGTAATCCAGAGACGGCGAAAATCACGTTTGCGCTTACGGCGATCGCGATAAGCATTACGCAATGCCTTCATTACCTGCTGGTTAGCAATACGAAATAGCTTGGAATGAGAACCACGAAAGCCTTTGGCTAGCTTCAGGATCTTTTTGCGACGTTTGCGGGCAACATTACCCCGTTTGACTCTACTCATAGTTAATATTTATGGATCTTGTTTTGTGGAGGTTAACAACTAAACTTAGTAGTAACTCTTAGTTAAATACAGTTTTAATTAGCTGTAAGGCATCATGGCGAGTACTGTTTTTTCATCAGCCTCATGTACCACCGCCATATTTGATAGACGGCGACGGGTGCGCTCTTTGCTCTTACGTTCAAGCAAGTGGTTTTTAAATGCTTTGCGACGCATGATCTTCTTTCCGCTACCAGTAACACGAAAGCGCTTGGCAGCGGACTTTTTGGTTTTTAGCTTAGGCATGGACTATAGGTAATTAGACACAATTTGTAATTATACCTTTTTTACTGATTGATTTCTCTTTTTTTTTAAGTATTGCTGATGTTCTTCGGTAGCGAGATAATAATCCTTGGCTGGTTCGATTTCTGTCACTATATCTTGGTCATATTTACCAGACTCCTGTTGCAGTAGTTTAGATTTACGAGCAATTTGTAATTGTTCTGGTGTGTGATAAAAAATTACCGAACGATATTGTTCTCCTCGATCTGCACCCTGTCGATTGAGACTAGTCGGATCGTGCATTTGCCAAAATATAGCCAATAATTCTTCATAGCTAATTATTTCTAGATCATATTCAATTTGAGCTACTTCTGCATGACCAGTAATTCTCGCAACCACGTCAAGATAGGAAGGGTTAGGAAAATCTCCTCCCATGTATCCTACGGAGGTTTCAATTATTCCTGGTAACATAAGAAATTCATTTTCTGTTTTCCAAAAGCACCCCGCACCAAAGGTGGCTTTTTGTTGGCTGTTAATTTTTGATTGTGTATAACTCACAGACTTCAAATAACAATGTTTATAGTGTGACATACTCCCGACACCTTCGCAGTGCGATAGGTGCGGGCTTCTCCCACCTGCTACATCTACTACGAAACTCCGTACTGGGAGTGCAGGATTCAAGCATTTTATAGTGTCGAAGATGCCCAACGCCACTACCACAGTTAAAACTATGGATTTGAATTCTTATTTGTATGTATTGTTGTTTCTCTTTCAACGTTGGCTAGCGGGGGACTTGACGGGTTTTATCCCTACGGGTCGGTCATCTCCAGTTGTCGGGGGAAACACCCCAATCTTAACCTTGTCTAATGCTGTGCAGCTTGCAAGGCGCATAAGTAGTATACCATTAATCCTGCTTAGTTCAAAGTTCGCTTTCATCCCACCGCCTCCGCAAGCTGTAGGCGTGGGTCTTCTCGCTCACAAAAGATAAAAAAATTAAATATTTTGAGATTGCTAATCAATGTTTATAAGAGCTAAAAACTAGTAAATTAAAACAAAGCTAATGCACATCAAGCGTAATATAATTCAGGGTTGAGCTATGCAATTAATTTTATACAGTAAGCCAGGTTGTCATCTCTGTGAAGGATTGCAAGAAAAGCTGGAGCAAATTTGCAATATTAAATTTGAGTTGGAAATCCGTGACATCAATACTCGTGAAGACTGGTTTAACGCTTATCAATACGAAGTTCCAGTACTATGCCAAAAAATGTCTGATGGTGAAAAACCCTTGCCTCGTCTGTCTCCCCGCGCTACAGTAGCAAAATTAGAGCAAATGTTACAGAAAAATTTAAGGACATTAGAGTAAAAAAATGTGCAAAATATAGTACCGTTAATCGCATTTACTGAGATAAATAAGATGAAGTTGCGCGAATTATTAGCTAAGGTAAACCTTCAACAACCAGAACATTCGGCTCTGGATTTGGAAGTGAATCGAGTTTGCACTAACTCCCATGGCTGTCAAGAGGGAGATTTATTTATCGGCATGCCTGGAACGAGGGTAGATGGAGGAGAATTTTGGCGCAGTGCTATCGGACAAGGCGCGATCGCCGCAGTGGTAACTCCCCAAGCGGCAACTAAGCAACCTCCTAATTCCGATACTTGTGTAATCCAAACCCAGGATATGGCTGGTACCTGTAGCGCGATCGCCGCAGCCTTTCACGATTATCCTTCTAATAAGCTGGGTATGGTTGGGGTTACAGGGACAAACGGTAAAACGACCACTAGTCATCTAATTGAGTATTTCCTGCTCCAGGCGCAACAGCCTACGGCAATGCTAGGTACTCTCTACACCCGTTGGCAGGGTTATAGCCAAACTGCAACTCATACCACTCCCTTTGCCGTAGAATTGCAGTCTCAGTTAGGTTCCGCAGTCAAGGCGGGAAACAAGTATGCAGTGATGGAAGTAAGTTCTCATGCACTAGCTCAGGGAAGAGTCAAAGGCTGTAGCTTTGAGGTAGGAGTGTTTACTAATCTGACTCAGGATCATCTGGATTATCATCAGGATATGGAAGACTACTTCCAGGCAAAGTCTTTATTGTTTAGCCCTGAATATTTATCAGGCAAAGGGATTATCAATCTTGAAGATCCTTATGGCAAGCGTTTGCTCCAACAGCTCGATCGCAGTAAAGTTTGGACTTATAGCGTTACTAACCAGGAAGCTGACTTGTATACCAGTAACTTAGACTATCAGCCAACAGGAGTGATGGGTGTCTTACATACTCCCGTCGGAGAAGTGGCATTTAATTCTCCCTTAGTTGGTCAGTTTAATTTAGCAAATCTTCTGGCAGCAGTTGGTGCAGCTTTGCATTTGGGAGTAGATTTACAACTATTAGCCGATACCTTGCCTCAGTTTGCAGGAGTGCCAGGCAGAATGGAAAGAGTACAGCTAACCCCCGATCAAGACATCAATGTGATTGTGGACTATGCTCATACTCCCGATAGCTTGGAGAACTTGCTTAAAGCTGCACGTCCTTTTATTAGTGGCAAAATGATTTGTGTCTTTGGTTGTGGCGGCGATCGCGATCGCACCAAGCGTCCTTTGATGGGTAAAATTGCAGCGCAACTTGCAGATGTTGCAGTGGTAACTTCTGACAATCCCCGTACCGAAAATCCCGAACAAATTCTTCAAGATGTCGTGGCAGGAATTCCTGATACTTTTGAACCGATGGTGATGGTTGATCGCGCCCGGGCGATCGCTACTGCGATTAGAGATGCTCAAGCAGGAGATGGAGTATTAATTGCAGGGAAAGGACACGAAGACTATCAAATTTTGGGTACAGAAAAAATTCATTTTGACGATCGCGAACAAGCTAGAATTGCTCTGGGCGATCGTTAAAGTTTGTGTTCTATCTGAAGACTTCATTCAAATACTTTGACGCTCAAAATAATTAGGTAGATAGGAGACAGAGGGTGAACGAAAAAAGGTGTGGCAGTTAAACAATAGAGAAGCTTTGAGTAACGAGTAACGAGTAACGAGTAACGAGTAAATACTTATTACTCATTACTTATTACTCATTACTCATTACTTTAAAATGCGAAAATTAATTGTTGCCACCGTAAATTTCGCTCACTCGGGGACAGAAACACAAAATCTGGGGGTAGGCGATCGCCCTAAAGTTTATTTTGAATTTTAGGCGATCGCATCATTGAGAGCGAATATTGCGGTTTCTATGCTCTGGAAGTGATAGCTACAATTATCTGGCATAGAAATTAATTAGATTAAAATCAGTCAAACATAGCTTAGTAATATTGTGATTCTGCTTGACCATATTTTATGATGCAAATTCTGTTACAAAAAACAGTCCAATTCTGGCGCAGCAAAGTTAACCCAAAGATAGCTTCTTTAGTCGATACAGTTGGAATGGTGGGATTGCTCAGTTGTTTACTGATTATTTATGTCGTTGCTCAAATCTCCGATAAGGTATTAGAGCAAGATGCATTTGCTTTTGATAAAACAATTCTGCTGTGGATTCATTCTTTTAGTAATCCAACTCTTGACCAGATCATGCAGGCTATTACTCGCCTCAACGATCCAGATCTAGTTTCCGTAGTTGCAGGCGTTACTTTCATTCTGTTGATTGGGAAACGTTGCTATCCTGAAGCTAAAATATTTTTTATTGACTGTACAGGAGGAGTTGTCCTGAGTTATGGTCTTAAATCTGTATTTAGCAAAACCCGCCCTGATCTTTGGCAATCAGCCATTGAAGAAGTTTCTTTTAGCTATCCTAGCGGTCATGCTTTAGGTTCAACGGTTTTATACGGATTTTTAGCGTATCTTTTCGCTACTCGCTTTCCGCAATTTTCCTGGCTGATCTATCTGCTGGCAGTTGCTTTGATAGGTGCAATTGGTTTGAGTCGTCTGTATTTAGGAGTGCATTGGCCGACTGATATTATTGGTGGTTACGGAATTGGCTTTTTGTGGCTAACAGTTTGTATTACGATGTTGAACTTGCAGCGGATGAGACAGTTGAGAACTTAATTTAGGTTGCGATCGCTGTATTGTTTCTGTTACATGTAGTCGCTATCTTTTGGAGTGGACAATTCGCCAAGAGTTATTAAGGTTGCCTGGAATTAAAATTCTGGAACAAAGTAAAAATGGCGCACTAGATAAATTAATGACAGGCTACATGAATAAACTATTAAGTAAATCTGCCTCCGAACCTAGTCTACATCTCCTTTTTTTAGAAGTTTCTCATTTATTGCGATCGCCTTTATCTCTATATCATCCTACGGTTATCTGGCGAGTAATGAGAGGTAAATAAGAAATAATTCACTCCCCAAAAATAGTACTTTTGAACTTTTTTTCCAAAGTCAAGTAAAAGTTATTAATTCTTATTTTAAACTGCCAATTTACCCCATAGATTCCCCACTGTTTCCACAAGGTTTTTCAAGTTTTTCCACACTTCACCCAAGTTTTTCCACAGGCAGTAACGCAGTAATCAAGTCTTAGGTATCTAGTGGTGGATTTTACATATTTACCTATTGTTAACCGTTTTATAATCGATTTTTATGTAGATATGTAACAAAAAATAAGGCTCAACCCTATTGATTGCGTGACTTAACTAAAAATTCAGGATACTCCTTAATATTTCGTAGTATTGACAAACTCCCCCCTTTTAAGAGCACAATAAATCAGCAAGCAACACGTAAGGTAAGAGCATAATTTCATTAATACAAATAAACTCTTAAATTTTAGAGCAGTTAACCAACTCTCTCTTCCAGCCAGTTTTTTGTTTTCACTTCGAGATGCGATCCAGAGCTTACTTCGGGAGCGAGGAACTTGTCCGCAGTGACTCGCACCTTATGAATAAGCGGTTTTCTTAATCGCCAAAAGTGCGCCAAAAGTACGCCAAAAGTACAATGGCGATCGCATATTTGAAGGAAACCATCGTGTTAAATCACACACCAAAAAATATATCTATTTAGGAGCATTTACCCAACCATGAACTCAAACGTAAGCATTTTGGCTGATATACCTGAAGAACTCCACTTTTCATTAAAAAGTTATTTAGAGACTCATCCCCGTTGGGATCAAGACCGTGTTTTTGCGGCTGCTTTGTCTTTGTTTTTGTTGCAGAATAATAGTAAGCAAACTATTGAGGCTGATCAAAGTCATCGAGCCTGTGCCAAGGTATATTTAGAGGCTTTGTTTCAATCCAACTAAAGTTTATTTCACAAAGTAGCAACTTGGAAATAGCTACCTGTCTTCACTGCTCATTAATATCCTGTGACTTCTGATTCAACTGTTTTAATAATTCCTGAATTAATTGTCGGTTTGGGTAATCCTGAACCGAAATATGATCGAACTAGGCATAATATCGGTTTTGCCGCAGTTGACGAACTAGCTAAGATTTGGCGAATGCCCCTAAAAGAAAACAAGCGTTTTCAAGGGCATTTTTCTGAGGGAGTTACACCAGGAGGTCATAAAGTCCGTCTGCTAAAACCCCTCACTTATATGAATCGCTCAGGACAATCTGTAAGAGCAGTGACAGACTGGTATAAAGTGTCTACTCAGTCTGTATTAGTTATCTATGACGATATGGATTTGCCTGTGGGTAGATTGCGAATGCGTCTCTCGGGATCGGCTGGAGGGCATAATGGCATGAAGTCGATTATTGCCCATCTGGGGAGCAAAGACTTCCCTCGCTTGAGAATTGGGATTGGTAAATCTGATGGCAAAAAGGGAACGATCAACCACGTTTTAGGCAAGTTTTCCCCAGAAGAATCTAAGATTATTGAAGAAATTTTGTACGTATCGGTCAAGGCGATCGAGCTTGGTCTTCAAGAAGGTATTGAGAAATCCATGAATCGCTACAATGGATTTTCAGTTAATCCATGAAAATAACAACAAAATTCAAACCCTCCCGATTATGGAATATGACCGATATCAAAAATTATATCGAACCTGACTAGTTAATTGTCTTAACCCGAACTGAGGTTAATTACAGAGATTGCGATCGCTGGGCTCAACGGTAGAATTATGTTGGAGATAATTCTGCATTAAAGAGCAAACTTGAGCCATTAACTGTTCAAAAGAATCAATTCGCCATAATTTAATTTCTCCTCCTGACCCTGCTGTAGCTAGTAAATTGCCTTCTGGGTTTAAGCTGATCCGCTCAATACTAGATTGATCGGCTTTCCAGGTTGCCAGAGACTTGCCACTGTCTACATCCCATAGTTTTACTGAACCTTGATCGTCGCTACTGATAATTGTCTTGCCATCAGGGCTATAGGTTACCGAATTCACTTGTGACTCGTAAATGTGCAATGGAGATTTGGTTGAATTATCTTCCACATTCCAGCGACGAACCGTGCTATCTTGACCACCACTAGCTAGCCACTTGCCATCAGGACTAAAAGCGACAGCATAAACTTCCCCAATATGGTCTTGAAATTTTTTGTCTGGTTGCTGATTTCGCCAATCCCAACTAATCACAGTGCCATCTTCACCAGCACTAGCTAGTAATTTGCCATCAGGACTAAAGCTAAGACTATGCACTAAACCCTCGTGTTCAGATAATTCAGCGACTAATTTACCTTTTAAAGTCCACAATTTGATTGCGCCATTTCCTCCTGCTGTAGCTACTAACTGACCATCAGGGCTAAAAATAATGGTTTCTAAAGATGCAATTTGAGTTGGTATAGTTTTTAATAATTCTCCCTGTAAATTCCAAATGCGGACATTGCCATCTTTACTAGCACTAGCAGTTAATTGACCCCCATTCGTCCCGTCTTCGCGGGATAATAAGGACAAGCTATCAGGACTAAAGCTAATACTGCTGATTGCAGAATTCTGTTTCGGGAATCCTGCTAATTGTTTGCCCTGCATATCCCAAAGACGGATAATTCCTGACTCTCCTCCAGTAGCGATTAATTTACCATTAGGACTAAAGCTGATATCTCTTAAGCGAATATTATCCCCTTGCCAACCGATCACCTCTCGCTCTTCTAGAGTCCATAATCGGGTAGTGCCATCATCCCCCGAACTGGCGAGTAGTTTGCCATCTTTACTGAAGCTAACACTTCTGACAGGGCCAGTATGTCCCTTGAATTCAAAGATCTGTTGCCCCTGTATATTCCAGACCCTGGCATAACCATCTTCTCCCGCACTAGCTATTAACTGACTATCGCGACTAAAGGCTATATTCCAGAGACGCTTGTGATCTGCTTGCCAAGATGCTATTTCCTGATATTGTCGATTCCAGACATGAATCACACCGTCGTCTCCAGCACTGGCAATTAACTGACCATTGGGGCTAAATATTACTTTCCAGGCATGAACAGAAAATTCTTGTAATAATTTACCCCAATGATTCCAAATACGAATAGTTTTATCTTTTCCCGTAGTCGCTATCAGGAGATCGTCGGGACTAAAACTAATCCCTTTGATCATTTCTGAATGTGCTTCCCATCGCTTTAACTCTTCTCCTTGTAGGTTCCATAAGGCAACCGTGCCGTCTAGCCCTCCAGTACTAGCAATTATTTGACCATCCTGACTAAAACTAACGTTACTTGTTGCACCTTGATGACCTTGCCAGTCAGCTAATTTTTGACCCTGTAAATTCCATAAAGTAATCTTTCCGCTCCCTGCTGCATTGGCAATTAATTCTTGATCGGGACTAAAAGATATACTCTTCACTCGTTTAGGATCTGCTTGCCAGTCGGCTAATTCTTCTCCTTGTTTGTTCCATAACTGAATCCGACCATCTTCTACTGCACTAGCCAAGATAGTTCCATCAGGGTTAAAAATACTTCTAACGGGAACAGTACTTTCTGTACCATCTTGGATGCGATTAACTTCTTTAACTTGATAAATCGACCACTGTAATGTTCCTTCTATTTCCTTCTTTAACTCCTCTATAGGCTTGAATAATGTCAAAAGTCGATGTTTTAAAGTCTTTCCTGCTCTTAAGCTATCCAGCATGGCATCTAAAGACTGATTGGAGCTTAAACCAACTCTAGCTGATTTTTCAAAGGCTTTGCTTTGACCGATTTTGGCTTTTCTTTGTCCTAACAAGGCAAAGATTAACCCCGTACTTAAGAGTATAATTACGGCGATCGCCCCACTCCAGTACAAGCGACTGTTTAATTTTTTCCTAGCGACACTAGAGCGCGCAAATTTTGTTTCTACTTGATTAAACCAATTGTCCTCAGAGTTAAGTATTTGCTTGAGTAGCTCTAAGCGAGGATCAGCATTCCAGAGGTAGCGCCTTGATTCTGCCTCTGATTGCCAGGCAAAGGCTGCGGGAGTTAAAAAACGTTGCAAAATTAAATTACCCTGTTGATCCCCTTGTTGCAACCAATCCTGTAGTTTATCCCATCCCCGCACCAGAAAATCGTGGGCTGGTTCATAGTAAACAAGGTCTGATTCGGCTTCTTTCCCCGTCACAATTAAACGAGTTGTTATCAGACTGTTTAGCACTTTCTGAACTCGCTGATTTTCTAACTTGTTGGGATAGATTAGTTCTGGCTTTAATACCCTGCGCTTAACTGCCTCTCCTCCTTGAATTTCTACCATCCGCAACATGACTCGGCGCATAGTTGAGCGATGGGCATTATCGCGCAAACGATCATATTCTTGATTAGCTCTTCTAGTGAGAGAACCAGCTACTCCTCCCTGCTGTTCAAACTTAGCATCTACCGTTAAAGCACGGTCTTCCTGTCCCTCTTCTAACCAAGCGCGATGGAGATTGATATACATCTCACTCAGGGTAAAAGAGAGTAATGGTAAAGCACCAGGCATTTGAGCCACTTCATCTACCAAGCGATCGACTAGATTGGCTGGTTCAAAGTACAATGCCATCTCAGTAGCGGGTTTTTCCACCACATCCCTTAATTCATCGGGGCGCATGGCACGCACCACAAAGCGGGAATTTGCCCAGTCGGACTGTAAGACTGAAGTGAGAAATCTCGGTTCAAAATCGGAGCGCAGAGTGAGAATTAAGCTCACTTGGGGGCATTTTTTAAGAATATCGGCTAATAAATTAATAAATTGCTGCCATTCTTCTGTTGGTTCTTCAGTAGGCTGGGCATCATCCATCTTGCTAGAACCAGTATTCAAACGATTAGATTTTGCCAGAGTTACTAATTCTTCAAATTGATCGATCGCGATTAACAATCTTTTCTGGGAATTTTGTTGACTCCAAGTTTGGATTGCAGCTATAAAATCATCTGGTTTGTCTTGGAGTTGGTGACCCAGAATTAGGGTATCTTTCCCTAGCAATTGTAGATTATGACTGAGGGAAGCTAAAGTCCTAGCAAGAGAACTATAGGGATTAATTCCTGGGCGCATGGGTTCGAGAATCTGCCAAGTATCTCCTTGGTGTTCTTGTAAATAAGGAATCAAACCTGCTTTGACTAAACTGGATTTCCCCGAACCAGAGATCCCTAAGACGACAGTTAATTGCTGTTGTGGTGAGGTAACTTGAGTAGATAAATCTTCAATGACTTCTTGTCTGCCAAAAAAGAAACGGGAATGTCTTGATTCAAAGGATTCTAAACCACGATAGGGATTATTTTCTTTGTCTAGTTTGGGGGCGGGTTGTAACTGTGGTTCGATATCTGGAAGTTTAAAAATAAATTCCCCACGGTCGTGTTTGGTTAAGGGAAAAAAGCCTGGAGTCTGTCTTTCCTGGGAATTCTGCTCGACATAATTTCGCAAGTATAAATAGAGTTCGGGGGCGGTAATCACTCCATCGGCAGTTAAATCTGCCTGGCGATCGCCCAATGCTTTGATTAATCCTGTGGCAAAGGGGGAATGTTGTTTATCTGTATCTAGATCGCGATTATTGAGAAAGTCTAGAGCTTCTTGATTGTGTGCCGCAGAGGTGATCACTTGCCATGCAGGATATTTAATAAAACGATGGTAATGTTCCCAATGAATGGTTTCAGGGATCGGAATTAACTTACGAGTACTCGCCCAGCGAAAACTGCCTGCAAAGCAACAGTCGAGAATTACCAATAGATGTCTGCATTCAAGTTGGGATAGCCAATGGTTTATGTCTCCCATCTTGATCAAAGAATCAGGATGATTAATATCCCCATCTTGCGGGACTAAATAACCTTCGGGTCCCGTGTCGCTGCTACGCGCGATACCATGTCCTGCAAAATAGATTAATAGGCGATCGCTTTTATTCAGTTTGATTTGATTCGGCAGAAAATCGGTAAATAAACTTTTGAGGCGATCGCTCGTGGCATATCGATTTATAATTACGCCAGTCTCCAAATTGGGACGAACTAACTGATATTGATAACTATCTTGAAGAATAGTTGCGATCGCTATAGCATCGGGTACGGCAGTTGTTAGTTGGGCAATGCCATGGTGATATTCGTTGATACCAATGACAACGGCTAAACTTCTCGCAAATTCAGTCATGTCCTAATCCTTAAACCCCAACTAGCAAAATTAGAGAGTTGGTAACTATATACTGGTAAGAGTAATTGGATTGTTATAGAGCCGAGTCATTTTTGTAATATTTTTTATCACTTTAATGCTGTAATCCCGTCAGGCAAAGGATTAAAAATTAATTTAATCAGTTAAAATCGGCTACTTTTAGCTAACCAGCCTGCGATCGCAGCAATAATGATAAAAGCTTTAGGAGGACGGGCGATCGCTATTTACTGCTGGAAATTTAATAATTAAGCTCAAAACAGCGTTGTTTACTTTTCAGGAGGAACTATCGACTTTAGCTGCTGAATTAAAATCGGTATTTCTTTTTGAACGACATCCCAAACAATATTGAGGTTAATGTCATCGTATTCATGAACTAAGCGATTTCTCATGCCGTTCATCTCTTGCCATAAAATATTTGATAAAGTTTTACGAGTCGTTTATGAAACTCGTCTTGCTGCTTCAGCAATCACCAATAATCGTCTAAAGTAAATTGGGCAATAAAAAAGCCAAAATATTAGTTGGGGAAACAACTTCAATATTTCAGCTTTACTTATTTATTGTTGAATTTTATTTTCTATGGCTAATTAAAACTAGTTTTATTGATATTTTTCGGCTAATAATTACTCTTTTACAAAGAATCAACGGAAGATTCAATCAATTTGGTTTCCACAAACGGTTCAGATGCCAATTCTTCTAATCCAACAGACTTAAGCATTTCTGACCACTTCTGTCTCACTATTGGCTGTTCGGTTACGGAATCCTGATTTTCTGCTAATACAGATAGAGCATCGTACCAAAAGCCTTGTTCACTATAGACCTCTGCTTGTTCTGTAGAACTAGCAATACTTAGCTGTTCTTGGGTAGCAAGATCGATTGATTCTTGGCGCATCCAGCCCTCGACAACAATATCGCGGGAACGTTGTTGGTGATCGCAAATCATTGATAAATACCAATGATAATGTTCGTCGGTTTTCAATAAGTTTGAGCTAACATCAGTAGGAACTTCTACGCTCATAATGCCATCACCTTCAGTAGATAAAAAGGCTTCATACATCAGTTCATCTTGTTCATTGCGTAGTACAAATTCTAGTGTTCTTTGGTTATTAACTGGAGGGACATAGAAGAACAATTTCGGAGAAGCTGAAGCATTAATTCCGATAGTTTTATCAGGAATGAGAGCCATTAATTTTTGGTTTTCCGCATCAGCAATACAATTATCTCTGCTACCTCTACTGCCTCCATCTCGACGATGAGTTGGCAGACCAAAATCAGAATTAACTGTTTTGAATTTTCCTTGTTTCTGTTCGGCAATAGCTGAATTAGCCAAACTCAACAAGAGAAAGTTTAAAACAAGCGATAAGCCCAATAAAATCGTAAATTTGCTTGATATATGTTTTGAATTTATCATTATCTATTCGTCAAGAAATTAGCTGTAAATTATGTCAACTATCTTAGCTATTGTTGATAATAAATGCCACATCTGTTAATCTCAACTATAGTTATTGTTAATTTTATTTTTTTATTTCAATCCCCTAAAAGTATTTACTTATATTAGATCAAAAAAACAAAAATTTATTAAGTAATTGCACTGATTTTCATCAGCTTTGAATATTTATTTATTGTAATTAATACAGGCAATTAATGAAATTTACTTACCACAGATTGAAAATAAAATATCCAAACTTTAAGAAAGCTCAAAACTGGATTGGAGCTTATACTTTTCCTCTATTATTATTAACTATTTGTGCTACCACTATAGTTTTGGGAGTCAGGCGGCTAGGAGCTTTACAGGCTCTAGAGCTATTGGCATATGATTGGATGGTCAGTTTACACAATAAGAATGAGATTGACCCTAGACTATTGGTAGTAGAAATTACGGATAAAGACATTGAGAAACACAATAGTTATCCTCTGAAAGACGAGACAATAGCCCAGTTACTAAAAAATATCCAAAGACATCAGCCTAAAGCCATTGGTTTTGATCTTTATCGAGAAGTAGCTTATCCTCCAGGAACCAGTGCTTTAAGACAAGAATTACAAAAAGACAATATGGTTGTAATTCAATTAATCGGTAATGGAGAGAATAGTGTTTCTGCACCACCAGGAGTTGCCCCAGAGCAAATTAGCTTCAATGATATCGTAGTAGATGTAGGAGATGATGTACTTCGACGCAACCTAATGTATGTCATGTTAAAGTCAGAAGGATCAGACGAAATTAGAGAAGAGTATTCCTTTGCTTTACGCCTAAGTCTTAAATACCTAGAAAATCGTCATCTTAAATTTCAAGTTCATGATGATTATTTACAGATTGGAGCTGCAATATTCCCTGATCTAAAGGCAAATTCCGGTGGTTATCAGCTGGAAACTTCCGAAACCGCAGGAAAACAAATTTTGATCAATTATCGATCGCCGAACATTGCGCGAAGGGTAACTCTATCCGAAGTATTAGCAGGGAAAATTTCACCTAGCCTAATTAAAGACAAGATTGTGTTAATCGGTACGACTTCTCCCAGCGTTAAAGATATGCATCTCACTCCTTATCATCAAGGCTCACAAAGCTTTATGCCAGGAGTTGTAGCCCATGCTCAAATGCTGAGCCAAATTTTAAGCGTAGTTTTGGATGATGCGCCTTTGCTTTGGTTTTGGTCTGAATGGGCTGAAGGTATCTGGATTTCGGGGTGGTCATTGTTGGCAGTAGTTATCGCCTGGAAACTCAAACATCCTTTGTCAATTATTGCCATCGGCACAATTAGCCTTGGTGGATTGTGGCTATTTTGCTCAATTACCTTTGCCCTCGGAGGGTGGATTCCTCTCGTCCCCCCTGCTCTCACTTTTACTATCACCATCGCCAGTGTTTTAGGCTATAAAGCGCTCTATAATCTGTTCTATGATGCTCTGACTGGATTACCAAATCGTAGTTTGTTTGCCAAACAACTAAAAAAACTAAAATCAAGAAATCGATCGCAATCCCCAGGATTTATTGCGGTTATATGTCTTGATTTAGACCGTTTCAAGTTAATCAATGATGGCTTAGGCTATCAAGCTGGAGATCAGATTTTGATTGATATTGCCCAGCGGTTACAAGATAATTTAAGTTCTCAGGCTATTCTTGCCCGAGTTGGTGCAGATGAATTTGCGATCGCTCTAAAAACAGCCGAAGACACCACAGAAGCCATTGAAATTGCCAACAAATTAGATCGAGCATTGTCAGCTCCCTATAAACTTAGGGAACAAGACATTTTTACCTCCGCTAGCATTGGCTTGGCTCTCAATCAACTCAATGAAGACTTTCAACCAGAAGAATTGTTGCAGGCTTCTCATACAGCAATGTATAAGGCAAAAGCCAAAGCATCGGGCAAAAACCAACATGAAGTTTTAGTTTTTGGTACTAAGATGCACGAACAGGCATTAAAACGACTGCAATTAGAAGCTGATTTAAACCAAGCCATTAACGACCAAGAGTTTGAACTCTATTATCAACCGATAGTTTGTCTCAAGACTGGAGTAATCAAAGGGTTTGAGGCATTAGTACGCTGGCATTCACCTACTCGCGGGTTTGTATCTCCTGGTGCATTTATTCCTATTGCGGAAGAAACTGGTTTAATTGTACCGATGGGAGAATGGATCTTAGCTACCGCCTGTCGCCAAATGCGGGAATGGTACGAACAATTTCCCAGTGCCGAATCTGTCATGATCAGCGTCAATCTTTCCAGTAGACAGTTTGCTCAATCTAATCTCATTGCCCAAATTCAGGAAACATTGATCACGACAGGATTGGATCCAGCTAATCTTAAACTAGAGATTACTGAAAGTATGGTGATGGATGATGTAGAAAATACTATTATGCTCCTCAATCAACTAAAAGAATTAAAGATCAAAATAAGTATGGACGATTTTGGTACGGGTTTTTCTTCCTTTAGCTATCTTCATCGTTTTCCCATTGATACTTTAAAAGTTGATCGCTCTTTTGTGAGCAATATGAGTCAGGGGGAAAAAATAGAGAGATAGTCAATACTATAATAATATTGGCTCACAGGCTGGACATGGATGTAATTGCCGAAGGAATCGAAACAGAGGCAGAGCTGGAAATTTTACAAGAATTTAACAGTGAATATGGTCAAGGTTATTTCTTTGCCAAGCCTCTATCAAAAGAGGATGCCACGGAGTTGTTGCTTGAGAATAGAAGATGGTTAAACTAATTACTGATTACTGTTAACTTTTAACTGAATAAATGTTATTTGCTAAAAAAGCTGCTGTAATTGCTGTTAGTGTTTTTGTTTTATCTACCATCTCTTTTGGTTATCAGGCGGTTGAGATGCGCTCTGATGAATGGAAACAAGACAGGATTATGACGATGTATCGTCAGTATGCTCAGGAGTTTCCCCAGGTTGAGGAAATTACGGTGTCAGAATTACAGCAGCTACAGCAACAAGGTCAAGAGCTGATCCTAGTAGATGTGCGATCGCCTGAAGAAAGAGCCGTATCATTTATTCCTGGGGCGATTACTACCGAAGAATTTGAACGAGATCTCCAGAAATATCAAGACTCTACGATAGTTGCCTACTGTACTATTGGCTATCGTAGCGGAAAGTATGCCCAAAAAATGCAGCAGCAAGGGGTTCAGGTTTTAAATCTCGAAGGTAGTTTACTCGCCTGGAGTCATATTCAAGGTAGATTAATTAACGCGACGGGTGTGACTAAAAAAGTTCATGTTTTTGGTCGTCAATGGCAGCTAACCTCAGAGGACTATGAGCCTGTTTGGTAACTAAAAATTGGGAATTGGGAACTATATTGGTAATTCGGATTTTTACTATTATTTGTTCCTGTCATGTCTTCCAAGCTCAAGCAACGTTGTTTGCTGTCATTTGTTTTTATAGTAGTAGGATTAACGATTAGCTTTTACTCAAACAGCTATAGGATAGGCCCTGTCGTTGCTATAACTCCACCTTCTGAGCAGGTAATGCCAACCAGGAGTGGTGCCGAACTTGAGGCACAGGGAAAATATTTCTACTCAATCGCTCAATTCCAACAGGCAGCAGATTCTTGGCAGCAAGCGGTGGGGGCATATGACAATCAAGATACTCTGAGTCAGGCAAGAGTATTAAGCAATCTAGCTTTAGCTCAGAGTCAGCTAAACCATTGGTCACAAGCCACGGAAAATATCAATACTGGTTTGGATTTACTGCGTAATGATTCTCGCTTGGGGACTAGTGATAAGATTCGTGCTAGGGCACAGATATTAAACAACCAAGGAATCATCAAACTAAACCAGGGTAGAGGAGAAGAGGCGATCGCTATCTGGTCACAAGCAAGAGATAATTATGAACAAGTAGGGGATGAGCTGGGAGTAATTAGGGCTTCGATTAATCAAGCTGGAGCTTTTAAGCAACTGGGACTTTATCGTCGCGCACTCAAAACCCTAACCGCAGTAGAAAGCAGTTTGGTGCAGCAGTCGGACTCACTAATTAAAGTGGCAGGATTGAGAAGCTATGGTGATATCCTACGTCTGATGGGACAAGTAGAGCGATCGCAAAAGATCTTAGAACAAAGTTTGACTATCGCTTCTCGTCTAGAATCTTCTGGAGAACAGGTCAAGATTTATTTACTACTAGGCAATACCTATAAAGCTAATAACCCAGATAAAGCCCGAGAACTTTATCAACAAGGCTTAGAAACTTGTCAGAAGCAAATTAAATGTTTACAAACTGATTTACCGCTACAGATTTATCTTGCTAAATTAAATTTGTTGCTGAAAGCTACTAATAAGCAACAAGAAACAGCATTAATTTCCGCAATTAAAACTGAATTTGCTCATTTACCACTTAATAGAGCCAATATTGACCGCAAAATAAATTTTGTTCATAGTTTAGTAGAGCTAGCTAACCGTCCCAAGACAAAGCATAACCGAGCAACAGATCTTCATCCGATTTCAGAAATTGAGCAATTTTTAGAAGAGACAATTCAACAAGCACAAGCAACTGGCTATGAAAAAGCTGAGTCGTACAGTTTGGGTTTACGAGGACAAATCAGAGAAGAATTAGGGGACTGGAATAATGCCCAGAAATATACTAAACAAGCTTTAATTTTAGCTCAGAGTATTAATGCTCCAGAAGTTAGTTATCTTTGGCAGTGGCAATTGGGCAGAATTAATCAGGCTTTAGGAGATCGTCAACAAGCGATCGCTCATTATTCTCAGGCGGTAGAATTACTTAAGTCTTTAAGTCGGGACTTAGTAGCCATAGATCCCGACGTACAGTATTCTTTTCGAGACAGTGTGGAACCAGTTTATCGGGGATTAGTCAGTTTATTATTAGAAACTGATCAAGGGGAGGAAATTAGTCAAGCTAACTTAGAAGAGGGCAGAGAGGTAATTGAATCGTTACAGTTGGCGGAACTTAACAACTTTTTTCGGGAAGCTTGTTTAGATGCTCAGGTAGTTGAGATAGACAACCTAGATCGCCAAGCAGCGGTAATTTACCCGATTATTTTAGGCGATCGCTTGGAAGTAATTCTCAGTCTACCTAATCAACCTTTAAAACATTACACAACTAAAATTTCCCAAAAGCATTTGGAAGTAATTATTGAGCAGTTTCGCCACAATATAGTGGTGCGTAGTCGCCGTAATTTCTACCGTCCAGCACGTAAGCTATACGATTTAGTAGTCCGCCCCGCCCTTGATGACCTAACCAAGAGTCAAATTAAAACCTTGGTCTTTGTCCCCGACGGAGCATTTCGTAATGCCCCTCTGAGCGCACTGTACGATGGTCAGCGTTATTTAATCGAAGACTACAGCATTGCCTTAACTCCTGGACTACAGTTACTTAGTCCTCATCCTTTAAAACAGGAGAAGTTAAAAACAATTGCTGCGGGATTAACTGAGGAGGTAAAAGGTTTCTCTGCTTTGGATTATGTCAATTCTGAGTTAAAAGAGATTGAATCACGAGTTAACAGCGTAGTATTACTCAACCAAGACTTCACTGCCAAAGCTCTCAAACAAGAAATCAAATTCTCTGATTATCCTATTGTTCATATTGCAACTCATGGACAGTTTAGCTCCTCAATCGAGGATACGTTTCTCTTAGCTTGGGATGATCGCATTAATATCAACGAGTTAGATAGCATCTTGCAAACCAGAAATCCCGGTCAAGAAAATGCGATCGTAGCTATTAGTTTTGAGTGCTTGTGAAACCGCCACAGGCGATCAAAGAGCGGCACTAGGAGTAGCGGGAATGGCAGTGCGCGCAGGGGCGAAGAGTACCTTAGCAACCTTGTGGTCAGTGAATGATCGTGCCACCGCCGAACTAATGAGTGATTTTTACAAGAGAGCTATCAGACAAGCATTTGCCTAAGGCAGAAGCGGTACGCCAGGCACAATTATCTTTGTTAAGCAATCGTTTGTATAAACATCCATTCTATTCGGCTCCGTACGTATTACTTGGTAATTGGCTATAGGTTAGAACAGATATAGTATATATACTTATTAGTAGCTAGCTGAAAATATATCTGAATGAATAGTCAAAATATCCTCATTAAGAGAAAATAAGACTATGGATCTGCAACGTGCTTGTAACTAACTCAATAAAAAAGAGTTTATATAAAATAACTGTATGCAAATTTATTTAGATAATAGTGCGATGACTAAACCCCGTTCAGAAGCGATCGCAGCAGCTGAGGCTGTGTTTGAACAACAATGGGGCAATCCTTCTAGTCTCCACGATTGGGGCCAAAGATCGGCAACAGCTTTAGAAACCGCCAGAATCCAGGTAGCAGGGTTGCTCAATGCTGTTAATCCTAAATCTGTTATCTTTACCTCTTGCGGGACAGAAGCTGATAATTTGGCTATTTTAGGGGGGTAGCTAGATAGCATCATTACTCCCCAACATATTGTCATATCTAGCATCGAGCATTCTGCGATTGAACAGTCTAGCAAGATTATTAGAAATAATGGGGCTGGCAAATAACAAGATTGCTCGTCAATCGATACGGCAGAGTTAATGCCCTAGATTTGCAGACTTCTCTACAACCAAATACGGTTTTAGTATCTTGTTATCTATGGACAGCGAAGTTGGTACCTTGCAACCAATAGAAAGACTAGTAAAAATAACCAAGGAGCATGGTGCTTTACTTCATACCGATGCAGTACAGGTAGCAGGGCGGTTACCGATTGATGTATCAGCTTGGAGTAGATCTATTGTCTCCCTCTCACAAGATTTACGGTATTCAAGCGATGTCTGGAGCTTTATATGTTCGTGAGGGAATTGAACTAGTGCCCTTGCTTGGGGTGGCGGCAAGAAGCATAAATACTCGTTCAGGTACACAAGCAATACCAGCG